>CAVSNS010000054.1:0-152500 GCA_963729325.1 uncultured Acidobacteriota bacterium | reverse complement strand
ATGCTTTTGCACTCGTCGGCTGATTTCCAAACAGCCTGAGCGTAGCTTCGCGCGCCTCCGTTACCGTTTAGGAGGCGACCGCCCCAGTCAAACTACCCGCCTTACTATGTCCCTCTCCCGGTTCACGGGAGTAGGTTAGAACCACAGATCTCGCAGGGTGGTATCTCACCGTTGGCTCCTCCAAGCCCGAGAGCCTGGAATCAAAGCCTCCCACCTATCCTGCGCAGCAAGGGCCATAGTTCATAGTAAAGGTATAGTAAAGGTGCACGGGGTCTTTCCGTCTAGTTGCGGGCAACCGGCATCTTCACCGGCACTACAAGTTCGCCGTGTCAGTCGGCAAGACAGTCGCACTTTCGTTACGCCATTCGTGCAGGTCGGAACTTACCCGACAAGGAATTTCGCTCAGTTCGTCTTACTCTGTTTCCAGAGAAGCTGGACTTTATCTTTCGCACCCTGTGTTCATCGTCGCTGCGATCTCTCGAATTTTCGAGATACCCGCGATTGACAAATGCTCTCTGTTACTCATCAGCAGCAGGATCTTTCTGAACTTAATGAAATCAACTCTCTTCTTCGATTTGAGCGGATGCTCGTCAAAGAAGGGAATGATCTTTTCGTTCAGGTGATCCAGACTCCGTACGCGATATGCCATTCGTTCAGCGTGATTGGTTCGAACCACGCCACACCCAAAAAATTTCTTGAGCGCGTGAAGTAACTGGATATCTCGTTGGTGTTGTACCACTGTGAATTCAGGGAGCACCTGAAATCCAGAAGTCATCTCCGGATGCGGATTGATTCCGACGAAGAAACAACCTTCGCCGTCAACAAATCCGACCACCCATTGCGCTTCCAAATTCCCAGGATGCGGCTGAACGTGAAGTCTCTGAGGGTTCTCCATGGTTGGAGCCTTCCCTGCGGATTGTCCCCTTGTCCGTCGGATTTTGACTGCTGCCGGTTAGGACAGCGAGTACCGAGCGGCTGTGTGAGGAGTTTCCCGCATATAGTTCAGTTTTACTAAGGCTAGCGAATGCTAACCTTAGGACCGTTATAGTTACGGCCGCCGTTCACTGGGGCTTCAGTTCGAAGCTTCGCCTTGCGGCTAACCTCTCCCTTTAACCTTCCAGCACCGGGCAGGCGTCAGCCCCTATACGTCGTTTTCGACTTTGCAGAGACCTGTGTTTTTGTTAAACAGTCGCAGTGCGCATTTCTCTGCGGCCTCTTCGGGCTATGAACCCTAGTGAGGCACCCCTTCTCCCGAAGTTACGGGGTTAATTTGCCGAGTTCCTTACCAACTGTTCTCACGAGCGCCTTTGGATATTCTCCTCGTCTACCTGTGTCGGTTTGAGGTACGGTTCCCTTACGTTCTCCTTAGAGGTTTTTCTTGGCAGTGTGGAATCGGCAGCTTTCCTCCATACGGAGTACTGCTTTGCGTCTCATCGATAGCTTCCCTGCGGATTTTCCTACAGGAAACGACTTACACGCATCGACCGTCATAGCCATAGGACGGCCTGCTTATCCTACTGCGTCACCCCATCGTGATAACGAACACAAGGGAGGTCCGGAATATTAACCGGATGTCCATCGGCTACGCCTTTCGGCCTCGCCTTAGGGACCGCCTGACCCTGAGCGGATTAACCTTTCTCAGGAAACCTTAGACTTTCGGCGCGGAGGGTTCCCACCTCCGTTATCGCTACTTATGCCGGCAGGGTCTCTTCTCAACCGTCGACCAGTCTTCTCAGTCTGGCTTCAAACTGTTGAGAATGCTCTCCTACCACGCACCATCTTTCGACGATGCATTCGCTGCTTCGGTACCAAGCTTGAGCCCCGTTAAATTGTCGGCACCGGACCGCTTGACCAGTGAGCTATTACGCTTTCTTTAAAGGATGGCTGCTTCTAAGCCAACCTCCTGGCTGTCTGGGCGTTCCGACTTCCTTTCCCACTTAGCTTGAATTTGGGGACCTTAGCAGGCGATCTGGACTGTTTTCCTCTCGACGACGAAGCTTAGCCCCCGCCGTCTGACTCCCGGATTGGTTGTTCTATGGCATTCGAAGTTTGGTTGGATTCAGTAAGCTGGAAAGCCCCCTAGTCCATCCAGGTCTCTACCACCACGACAAATCATCCGAGGCTAGCCCTAAAGCTATTTCGGAGAGAACGAGCTATCACGGAATTTGATTAGCCTTTCACCCCTACCCTCAGCTCATCGGAGCTTTTTTCAACAAACAGCCGTTCGGCCCTCCAGTGGGTTTTACCCCACCTTCAGCCTGGCCAAGGGTAGATCATCCCGCTTCGCGTCTATTCCTGCCAACTGATTCGCCCTATTAGGACTCGCTTTCGCTGCGGCTCGCTTGCGCTTAACCTTGCTGACAAGAATAACTAGCCGGCTCATTATGCAATAGGCACGCGGTCAGACTTTCGGCTTGCGCCGCATAGTCCTCCCACCGTTTGTAGGCACACGGTTTCAGGTACTATTTCACTCCCCTCGCAGGGGTTCTTTTCGCCTTTCCCTCACGGTACTGGTTCACTATCGGTCAGAAGCTAGTATTTAGCCTTACGGGATGGTCCCCGTAGCTTCCCGCAAAGTTTCTCGTGCTCCGCGGTACTCAGGTATCGGCTTCGAGTCCAGTTCGTTTTCGCTTACGTGGCTATCACACTCTATGGCCCCGCTTTCCAGCGGGCTTCAGCTAACGACTGGATTGGTAACTCTACTGTTGCCGACCCTACAACCCCGGCCACACCCGAAGGTATGACTGGTTTAGGCTAATTCCGATTTCGCTCGCCACTACTTTCGGAATCGAGGTTTCTTTCTTTTCCTCCAGGTACTGAGATGGTTCACTTCCCTGGGTTCGCTCGTCCCCAACTATGGATTCATTGGGGCGTACTAGAGTTTTACCCTAGTGGGTTTCCCCATTCGGAAATCCCCGGATCAAAGCCTGCTTGCGGCTCCCCGAGGCTTATCGCAGCTTGCCACGTCCTTCATCGCCTGCTTCTGCCAAGGCATCCACCATGCGCCCTTAGTAGCTTGACCATAAAATTTACTCGACACATTCGGAGCTCTCAGCTATTAGCTATTAGCCTTTAGCTAAAACTCCGAACACGCCGCGAAACTCTATGGGCCTAGATCCTGCTCATCGCACGCAACATAGGTCTTCCTTCGTGAACCTTCGTGTCCTCTGTGGTTAAAGCTTTTGACTTTAACTCCAGAGAATAAAAAGCTCAGAAGAAATCCGCGCTGCGTACACCAGCAGGTTTTCTCTCAGGCACTCATAAAAATTTACAGCCTTGTAGATTGCCCAATCTATTCAGTTGTCAAATATCGTCCTCGTGAAACCGCTTTCAGTCGTCAGCTCTCAGCCGTCAGCTAAGACCTGCGACTTACAACGGTCCACTCACCCGCCTAAGCAGGCTTGGGTTTTACTGAAAGCTGACAGCTGATCCTGACAGCTTCTTTCCAACCCAATGTTCGGCGCCAAGCGACTTCATTGACCAACAATCACGGTTGTCCTTACGTCAACTCACTGGCCCACTGTTGTCAGCTTTTGACTCAGCTCCAGAAACAATCCCAAGAGTCCACGCTCCGTACCCAGAATCTCTAAGGCACCACAGATACCGCCTTGCAGATTGCGCAAGCCATTAAGGCGAGAATATGCCCACGCTAGATCGAACCACCGACTGCCTCGACGGACTGATTCGTTGTTGCATCCGTGATTCCCGTCAGTGCCAGTCGTGAGCGTGCACTTGATTCGCGTTTCTCACATCTGCCGCCCAACTAGCGAGACTCTGGTGGAGCTGACCGGGATCGAACCGGTGGCCTCCTGGTTGCAAACCAGGCGCTCTCCCAGCTGAGCTACAGCCCCATTCAGCTCTCAGCTTTCAGCCAGTGAGTATCAGCTAGTTTTACTAGCCAGCTGAAAGCTGATCACTAGCCAGCTGATTTCGTGGTGGGCCTGGGTAGAGTTGAACTACCGACCTCACCCTTATCAGGGGTGCGCTCTAGCCACCTGAGCTACAGGCCCGGTTGTTATTTCTAGGATAAACCAGAAGACCCGGAGCCCAAAATCACTCTTTCCCATCTTGTCATCCCGAGCGAAGCCGAGGGATCCCTAGCCGCGGTAGCACATTACTGGGCAGGGATGCTTCGACTGCAAACGAGCTTCGCGTTCGCGAATCTCGTTCTCCGCTCAGCATGACAAGGCAAAAATGATTCGAGGACAAAGGTTGAACGCGCGCTCCAGCTAAGCCGGAGCTGACCATCATGCGGATGGACTCGAGCAAGAGAGGTCCGAACGAGACTCCCTCTTCTCTCCTCAGGTTATGTGGATGGAAAAGGGGTACATGGCAACCTCCCACGCCGAAGCGTGAGTGCCATGACGTTCTCTCTTAGAAAGGAGGTGATCCAGCCGCAGGTTCTCCTACGGCTACCTTGTTACGACTTCACCCCAATCATGAGCCATACCTTGGACGGCTGCCCCCCTTGCGGGTTAGCGAACCGGCTTCTAGTGCAGCCCACTTTCGTGATGTGACGGGCGGTGTGTACAAGGCCCGGGAACGTATTCACCGCAGCGTGCTGATCTGCGATTACTAGCGATTCCAGCTTCATGGAGTCGGGTTGCAGACTCCAATCCGAACTGAGGCCGGCTTTTTCCGATTAGCTCCCCCTCGCGGGTTTGCGACGGTTTGTACCGACCATTGTAGCACGTGTGTAGCCCTGGACATAAAGGCCATGAGGACTTGACGTCATCCCCACCTTCCTCCCCGTTATCCGGGGCGGTTTCGCTAGAGTGCCCGGCATAACCCGCTGGCAACTAACGATAAGGGTTGCGCTCGTTGCGGGACTTAACCCAACATCTCACGACACGAGCTGACGACAGCCATGCAGCACCTCCGCAGCGGCCTCTTACGGGGCGCCGATGTTTCCACCGGATTCCACTGCGCTTCGAGCCCAGGTAAGGTTCTTCGCGTTGCGTCGAATTGAACCACATGCTCCACCGCTTGTGCGGGCCCCCGTCAATTCCTTTGAGTTTCAGCCTTGCGACCGTACTCCCCAGGCGGGATGCTTATCGCGTTAGCTTCGGCACAGCCGGATTGGGTACCGGCCACACCAAGCATCCATGGTTTAGGGCTAGGACTACCAGGGTATCTAATCCTGTTTGCTCCCCTAGCTTTCGCGCCTCAGCGTCAGATGTGGTCCAGTGCGCCGCTTTCGCCACAGGTGTTCCTCCCGATATCTACGCATTTCACCGCTACACCGGGAATTCCACGCACCTCTCCCACCCTCAAGCACGGCAGTTTCGCCTGCAGGCTCCGAGTTAAGCCCGGAGATTTCACAGGTGACTTACCGCACCGCCTACGCGCCCTTTACGCCCAATAATTCCGAACAACGCTTGCCCCCCTCGTATTACCGCGGCTGCTGGCACGAAGTTAGCCGGGGCTTCTTCCACCGGTACCGTCATTATCGTCCCGGTCGAAAGGAGTTTACGTCCCAAGGGACTTCATCCTCCACGCGGCGTTGCTGCGTCAGGGTTTCCCCCATTGCGCAAAATTCCCCACTGCTGCCTCCCGTAGGAGTCTGGACCGTGTTTCAGTTCCAGTGTGGCCGTGCGCCCTCTCAGGCCGGCTACCGATCAAAGCCTTGGTGGGCCGTTACCCCGCCAACTAGCTAATCAGCCGCGACCCCCTCCTTAAGCGAATTGCTCCTTTGATCTTCAGTTCTTCCGATCCAAAGATGTTATGCGGTATTAGCCCCGGTTTCCCGAGGTTATCCCCCACTCAAGGGTAGGTTAGTCACGTGTTACTCACCCGGTCGCCACTTTACTCATGGATTGCTCCACTTTCTCGTTCGACTTGCATGTGTTAGGCACGCCGCCAGCGTTGATTCTGAGCCAGGATCAAACTCTCATTTGAAACCTGTTGTCTGCCGACGGGTAGTTGGCAGACCGCCACCATCGCGCTCGAAGGCACGTGGTGGCCTATCTTGTGAGATCGCTCGGATTCGAACCCGAGTCTTCCTCTCACGACTGGCACGTTCAACCTAGTTGTCAAAGAACCGAATCGCCTTCCGCCTGAGCGGCGCGCTTTCAGTCCAGTGCGGAGACACACGAAGTGCTGAATCCGCCTGTCCTCGAAACCTGTTCAAGCTACTCGTCCTGTCGCTCGCTGTCAACCCATTGTGCCCACAGGATTTCCACCTGTTTTTCACAACTGGGGAGCTGTGCTCGTGGAGCGACGGGCGCCCTCGCCCGTCTACCAAAGCTCATTGAGCGCGCAACAGAACGCATCTTCCGCCCACTCAGTGCCTTTTCGGCACGAAGCGTTTTTCACGCAAGCGCAGACGGAAGACTATTCACTTGGTAAAAGATCTTATGGAGGTTCTTGCGAAAAACGCTTAAACCCTTCGAGGAACTCAGTCCCCGAATGAAACCCCGTGGCCGGGGCAAATTGACTAGTTTCCGTATTTGATGCCGGACGCGCGACGAGAGTTTCACAAAATACGCCCGGCTAGCCACACACTGCTCTCGGTGAATTGTTTATACCAGATGAATCGGGACGAGCGCAAGGAAATGTTTACGAATTTGAGTCGGGCGCGCCCTCCCCCGCGCCAACGTGCCCAGGCCTGCCTGCCTAAATCGGAGGAATGATGTGACGGATATCACAGCTTTGCGCCTTTCTAACCGACGAACATGGGAAGCCGCGAAGCGGCGCAAGAATGCAGCCCACGGCGCAAGCCGTGGGTGTGCGGAAGAAAGAATGGAAAAGCCCCAGAGGGGCGGAAGACATTTGTCCCACACATCCGGCAACATCTTGCTTCATTTCGATTTTTTCGACGCAGGGGCGGCGCACCCTGATCAAACCGCACTTTCGCGCTGATCTTTTTGCCTATCTTGGAGGTATCGTCCGCGAGATGCAGGGAACAGCGCTGATCATCAACGGTACGGCCGATCACGTTCATATGCTAATTCGTATTCGACCGATCCACTCGGCTGCAGAAATCGCGCGAGTCATAAAAGCGAACTCCTCGAAATGGGTCCGTGCGAAATGGAGTTCAGAGTTTACCTGGCAAACCGGATACGGTGTATTCAGCGTCAGCGAATCTAACGTCGCGGCGGTCACAAAGTATATCGCCGGGCAGGAAGAACATCATCAGAAGCATTCGTTTCAGGAGGAGTTCGTCGCGTTCCTCAAGAAGAACAACGTGGCCTATGACGAGAAATATATTTGGGATTAGGTCTTTCGCCCCTCCGGGGCTTGAGAATCATTTCACGACCACCCAGGGCTTACGCCCTGGGCTGCATTCTTACGCCGCTTCGCGGCTAAATTCCCAGCGCCAAAATATTCCACGTGAAGAGCCTCTGGCGATTTCGTGCGCGCGGGCTTGTTCGGCTTCGTTCAAAACACGGCTCTGGCTACGCGCTCACTGAAACTCTAGCGCCACAAACTTGGCTGGCTGCTGCCCTACATTCGTTACGGTGTGAGTGTAGCCTCCCTCGATCCAGGCGATGTCGCCGGCCTTCAGTACGCGGAGGGTAGCGGGTTTGCCCTCGACGTCGCTGCGCAAACCGAGATCGGTGACCGCCACCACCAGATGCGGGCCGGCATGATGATGCTTGGGGATCACGCCGCCCGGCTGCAGGTCGAGTTCTGAAACTCGCACCCCGTCCTGCACAAACATGATGTCTTTTGTCCCGCCCTGCAGCACTTGCAGTCCGCGTTCTTCATCCCACTTCGGCGGAGGCGACTGGTGGGCCTTCTCGTCCTGCAGGAATTCGATCGTCACGTTGCGGAAGGGCGTATCCGCAAGATTCTTGGCGATGTGGGCGAAGTTTCCTGGCGTGAAGTGAGTTTCGCCATCCTGCAGCTTGAGCGTGACTGGCGGCTTGCCCTGCGACGTCGTTTTCGACTTCCGACGCGCCCAGCGACACGAAGACATAGTCATGGCGATGACGGTGCATCAGCGTGGCTTGGTGGGGCGCGACCTCGACCTTGAAAACACGGACGTAAGCATTCTCAAGTGCCGCGTGATGGTGCGGTTCGGCCGTGATCTCGACTTCGGATGCGGTTTGCGCCGCAAGAATGATGGCAAGAAACAAAAGAGCGCAAAGCAGTCGTCGGCTTCTCATGAGGCGAAATTCTAACACCGGCTTGCGGCGATTGGCGGACTACCGCCGGATAGCGAGGAATGTCGCAACAAGTTAAACTTATCGGCAGTAACTGGGTGAATATGAGATACGCATTTGTTTTTCTGGCCGTCGTCGGGATTGTCGCATCCTCGCTGGCGTTGCGGGAACATTACCGAACGGAAGGTTTCGCGCCTTGCGACATCAACGCCAAATGGGACTGCGGGATTGTGAACCAGAGTCCCTATGCGATGCTGGGCGGAATTCCCGTAGCCAGTGATCGGAATAGCGGGATATCTGCTCATGGCTGTGCTCGCGTTGAAGCGCGCCTATCGGCTGCTGTTGGGAGCGGCTGTGATTGGATTGGGATTTTCTCTTTATCTGGCTCACATCGAACGGGACATTCTGGGCGTTTGGTGCGTCTACTGCGTGATTTCGCTGGGGACGATTACCCTGATGAGCGTGCTGTCTTTGGCTACCGTGCTCGGGCAATCGGCCCGGCGCACGCCTGAATTGAGCTAACGGCGATGGCCGACTTAGGCAAAGTTCTAGTTCTTGTCGGAGTAGTACTCGCAGTGGGAGGATTGCTTCTGATCCTCCTTGGGCGTACGAACCTCCCCTTGGGACGGCTTCCGGGCGATATTGTCTATCGCGGAAAGAACTCGACGTTTTATTTTCCGCTGGCCACCTCCATCTTGCTCAGCGTGGTGCTATCGATTTTGCTCTACGTGATCAGCAGGTTTCGACGATAGATGAGGCTGACTGAACATTTTTCTGATTCATCCAATCCTCAACCTAGCAACTTCTCTCATCCAGCTCTCCGCTGCCAAATCTGACCACCCAGTACTGAATCGCTGCCCCAGGTCTGCGGTAAACTCCTGTCCATGGCTTCTGCCGATCAACTCGGATTCAGTTTTAGACCAGCGGATCGGCGTGTCTGGAAGGTGCGCGACCTGGTCGCGGCGGTTCGTACTCATATTGAACGGGAATACGGCGATACCTGGGTGGAAGGTGAGATTTCGAACTTCAGGGCGCATGATTCCGGCCATCTTTATTTCACTCTGAAAGACGAAAATTCACAGCTCAGCGCGGTGATGTTCCGCTCGCAAGCGAAATTGCTTCGCTTTCGGCCAGACAATGGCATGCAAGTCGTGGTCCGGGGAAGAATCACGATCTACGAAGACCGCGGTCAGTTGCAGATTTCCGCGGAATACCTTGAACCCAAGGGCGCGGGTGCATTACAGATTGCGTTTGAGCAGGTCAAGGCCAAGCTGGAGGCGGAAGGGCTGTTCGATTCCGCGCGCAAAAAACCGATTCCGACTTTGCCTCGGCGCATTGGGATTATCACCTCGCCGCAAGCGGCCGCTTTGCGCGACATCCTGAACATCCTCGAGCGGCGCCATCACAGCGCAAATATCTTGATTTTCCCTGCACAGGTTCAGGGAGAAGCTGCGCCGGTCGAACTGATCTCCGGAATTCGCTACTTCAATCGGTCCCGCAGTGTCGATGTCATCATCGTGGCTCGCGGCGGAGGCTCGGCGGAAGATTTAGCTGCGTTCAATCATGAAGGGTTGGCCCGGACTGTGGCCGCTTCTGAGATTCCGGTCGTCTCCGCCGTTGGACACGAGACTGACTTCACCATTATCGACTTTGTGGCCGACCTGCGCGCGCCCACGCCTTCCGCGGCCGCAGAGTTGGTGATTCGTGCGCGCCAGGAAGTGGACGAACAACTCGAGGGCCTGCATCATCGCTTGGGGAAGGCGCTTCGCTATTACTTGTTGATGGCTCGCCAGAAACTAACCGAACTCGCGCAGCATGGAGCCTTTGCCCGCATGACTGACGCCCTTAACCGGCGCCAGCAAAAGCTCGATGATTTGAAGCATCGCCTGGAACGCGCCGAGCGCACGATATTGGAGCAGCATCGCCGGCGCTGGGAAATGGCCGCCGCCGCGGTGCGGCATTATGATGTGCGCCGAATGCTGGCAGGCACTCGCAAGGAAATCGAGGCTCGGATGGCCGCGATCGCGGCCGCCATCCGAAATCTACTTCTGCAACGCCGGTCGCGAGCCGATCAACTCTCCGGTCAGCTTGAGGCGCTGTCTCCCCTTGCCATTTTGGAGCGCGGTTATGTCCTGGTTTTCGACTCTTCGGGAAAACTCCTCAAAGATGCCATGCAGGTAAACATCGGAGACGAAATCTCGGCTCGTTTGGCACGAGGCGGTATTACCGCGACCGTCAAGAGAAAGAATGTGTAGGCGGTTGCCCCTTGATGAATCAGGCTGCAAATCCTGGATTACAATGAAGCAGGTGTTGGTCTTAAGTTTTCGGGGAAAGGATTCGTCTGGTGACGCCGTTTTCAGCGCCGTGGCCACATGTGTCGGTGATTTCAATCATCGATATCGTGCTGGTCGGCGTCATCATTTACGAGTTTCTCGCCCTCATCAAGGGTACGCGGGCAGCGCTGATGCTGATAGGTGTCGCGGCGCTGGCACTAGCCTTCTATTTCTCCCGGCTGGGCGAACTGACCGCGCTGAATTGGCTGATCAGCACGCTGTTGCCTTACACCGTTTTCGCGCTGATCGTGGTTTTTGCCGGCGAGATACGGCAAGCACTGGCGCGCCTTGGCCGTGGGCTTACCTTTAGCCGCGCGGCAGCCTCAGAAGCCGACGCGTATGACGATATCGTGCTCGCGGCCAATCTCTTTTCCCAGAATCAAACCGGAGCGCTGATCATTATCGAGCGCGAAATCGGGCTGCGTACATACATCGAGAGCGGTGTGCCGCTCGACGCTCACATTTCCTACGACCTGCTGGCGACCATTTTCCGGCCCAGCGCCCCTTTGCATGACGGCGCCGTCATTGTCCAGAAAGACCGCATCGCGGCCGCGGCGTGCTTCCTGCCGCTCTCCATGAACCCGGTCCTGTCGACTCAACTGGGAACCAGGCATCGCGCCGGCATAGGTGTAACTGAAGAAACCGATGCCATCGCTGTAATCGTATCGGAAGAAACCGGGGCCATCAGCCTGGCCGTCGGGGGGAAGATCGAGCGCGATCTTACTGTGGAACAGCTGCGCGAACGTCTGGGAGGATTGCTGCGTCGCTATGTGCCCTCCTCCACTCTGCCGACGCCAATCACGGATAGGGATGCAGGGGAAACCTCCGAGGAAGGTCAAAGACCGGTTCTGCCACGCACCGCAGAGGCACCCCTTCGCCATCGAGCAGACCGCTAAATTATGAGCGACTTTCTTTATCGTTACGTCATAAATAATCTGGGCCTGAAACTGATCTCCCTTGCGCTAGCGGTGGGATTGTGGCTTGCTGTCGTGCGCGATCCCGTGGCCGAAGTGGCAGTCGATGTGCCCATTGAATTCCATAACATTCCTGAGAACCTGGAAATCAGCTCAGAGAACATTCCTCGCGCCGAGATTCGATTGCGCGGTCCGGGGCGGATTGCGCACCGGCTTCAGCCCTCAGATGTCACTGCCGCAATTGACCTCAACGGCCTGAAGCCGGGTGAACGGACTTTCGATCTGACCGCACAACAGATTCAGCACCCTAGGGACCTGGAGGTTGTGCAGGTAGTGCCAAGTCAGTTTCACCTCGCGTTCGACACGCGACTTACTCGCCAGATAGCAATCCATCCCCGGGTGGTGGGCAGCTTTGCAGCCGGGTACAGCATCGAGCGCATCGTCGTCGAGCCTCCCACTATAGCTATCAGCGGACCGAGGCAGCGCGTGGAGGCGGTCGAGGCTGCTATCACGGATCCGCTGGACGTGAGTGGAACCATGGACCGGGCAACATTCGCCAGACATGCTTATGTTTCTGATCCTTTGGTTCAGGTCACCAATCCAAAGCCGGTGCGCGTGACGGTTATCATGGAAAGGACTCCTGGCGCCAACAGCGGGCACTAGACGTCGCGCATCGCCATGACATCTCCGAGCCGACAACTCTTTGGAACCGATGGCATTCGCGGTGTGGCTGGCGAATTCCCTCTAACTTTGGAAAGCACCTATCTGATCGGCCGCGCCCTCGGCCATGACCTGATTCGAACCAACTCGCGAGCGCGCGCGTTGATCGGGCAGGACACGCGGGAGTCGAGTTCGTGGATTGCCGATCGGGTTGCGCTAGGCTTGGCTTCTTCTGGAGTCGAGGTGCACAGTGCAGGGATCATAACTACTCCAGGCGTGGCTTATCTCGCGCGCTCTCGCCGATACGCCGCTGGCGTGGTCATCTCTGCGTCGCACAATCCCTGGACGGACAACGGCATTAAGGTTTTCTCCGGTGATGGGTACAAGCTGCCCGACAGTCACGAACTCGCCATCGAACAGGAAATATTTTCGTTGCTGAAAAATCCACAGTCTCTCACCGAGCCATCCACCAGCTTCGCACCCAGCTTGCCCGGGGAAGCAGAGCTTCGCCGTGACTATATTCACTGGCTGACCACGAACATTAGTGCCGACTTGAGCGGGGTTCGGCTGCTGGTGGACTGCGCGAATGGCGCGGCCACCGCGGAGGCGCCAGAGTTGTTTCGGGCCTGCCGCGTTCAGGCGACATTTCTCAGTGCGTCTCCTGATGGCAAGAACATTAACGAGAATTGTGGTGCACTCCACCCGGAACGAGTTGCGGCAGCGGTGACAGAGAAAATAGGTCGATTCGATCTCGGCGTGACTTTTGATGGTGATGCTGACCGTGCGCTGTTCAGTGACGCCAATGGCCGGGTGGTTAATGGCGATGCGATCCTTTTGCTTGTCGCCCGTCATCTGCATGCGCAGGGGAAACTGCGGGGAGCAGTCATTGTCGCAACTACCATGTCAAATATGGGTCTGGAGATCGCGTTGCGCTCCTCCGGCATTCGAATGCTGCGAGCCAACGTCGGGGATAAGTATGTGCTCGAAGAAATGTTGAAGACAGGAGCGATTCTAGGCGGTGAACAGTCTGGACACATCATCTTTCGGGATGGGAAGGCGACGACCGGCGATGGCTTGCTTACGGCTTTAAGAGTGATGGAAATAATGGCTCAGAGTGGCAAGTCGCTTGCGGATTTGATTTCTGATCTCAAGGTTTTCCCGCAGACCATTCAGAATATGCGCGTGCGCGAGAAGGTTCCCTTTGCCCAGGTACCGGAAATCCAGCGCGCGATCGAAGCGGCGGAACGCGAACTGAATGGCAATGGCCGCGTGGTAGTTCGCTATTCGGGTACGGAGCCTGTGGCCCGGGTCATGATCGAGGCCGAGTCAGAGGAAAAAATGAAAATGTTGGCGAGCACCATTTGCGGCGCCATCAAGAATGCACTAGGCGCTTGAGGACAGTAGCGCTGCCATCACGCGTCGAACTCCGACAAAGCTCGGCAACGACGTTTCGGGCCGGGGAACCTCACTATGACGTTTCTCTCCAATGCCGCAGCAGTTTGGAATCTGATTCTCCTCGTCGCAGCGGTCGGAACTCTGGTCGGGTTCTTGTATTGGTTCGCGTTGCGAAGGATCATTCGGGCAAGAAAGATTGCCAGCGCCCGGGATCGAAGATTGCTTCGCGAGGCCGCAGAACGGGAAGCAGGCAGCGATCAATAACGATTGCTCGCGGAATCACTAGAAATGTGTTTTGCGACACTCGGTCATGCTAATCCAAATCCCGCCAATTCTTGCCCACACCAATCTCGACCAGCAACGGCACCGTGAGCGGATGTACGTTTTCCATCTGCTCCCGCACCAGCGTCCGCATGACTTCGATCTCTCTTTCTGGAACTTCGAATACCAGTTCGTCATGCACCTGCAGCGTCATTCGCGACTGTAGGTCGCGCTCGCGCAGCGCAGCATCAATGCGGATCATCGCCATCTTAATCAAATCTGCCGCTGTGCCCTGTAAAGGCGTGTTCACCGCGGTGCGCTCGGCGAAGCCGCGCAGATTGGCGTTCTTGCTGTTGATATCGGGGATGGGCCGGACGCGCCCGAACATCGTCCTAACTTTCTGCTCGCGCCGAGCTTCCTCCAGCGTTCTATCGATGAACGCCCGCACGCCTTTGTACTTGTCGAAGTAAGCATTGATGAATTGTTTGGCCTCGCCTGGCTCGATCCCCAGATTCTGTGACAATCCAAACGCAGACAGGCCATATACAATGCCGAAATTCACCACCTTGGCTTGTCGGCGATGATCGGGAGTAACCATGAGCGGGGGCACGCCAAACACCTGTGATGCGGTCAAGGTATGGATGTCGTCGCCGCGACGGTAAGCTTCCACAAGCAGCGGGTCCTTGGAAAAGTGCGCCAAGAGGCGAAGCTCGATCTGGGAGTAATCCGCCGCCAAGAGCACGTGACCCGGCTCGGCGGTGAACGCCGCTCGAATCTCACGGCCTAGCTCGGTTCGGATGGGGATATTCTGCAGATTAGGGTTGGCGGATGACAGTCTGCCGGTTGCCGTGCCCGTCTGACCAAAAGTAGTGTGTAGTCGGCCACTAGCTGAACTAAGCAATGCGGGCAAGGCATCCACGTAAGTGGATTTGAGTTTGGAAAGCTGCCGATATTCGAGCACCAGCCGCGGCACCTCATGAGTTAGAGCCAGCGCTTCGAGCACATCTACGGCGGTTGAGATCGTCTTCCCTTTGCCGTATTTCACCGGCTTGGGCAAGTTCAGTTTGTTGAAGAGCACATCGCCAAGTTGTTTGGGGGAATTGATGTTGAATTCGCATCCGGCAAGATCACAGATTTCTTTACCTTTGGCTTCAATTTCATGTTCCAGGCGTGACGACATCCCCGCTAAAGCCTTACGGTCGATCTTGACCCCCGCTTGTTCCATGCGGGCCAGAACCGGCACCAGGGGCAGATCAATCTCCTCGTAGAGTTTGCGCAGCCCGCTTTGTTCCACTTCCTGGCTAAGCGCAGTTGCCAGTCTACCGGTGATATCAGCTGACTCCGCCAGTGTCCCACTGAGTTTGAGGTTGAAATGGCGCAGCGCCACGTCGGTCAGCCGGTGAGATGAATAGGTCGGATCGAGCAGGTAGGAATAGAGCGTGGAATCATGTCGCAGCCCACGCATCATGATTCCTTGTCGCTCCAGAACATGAATCGCGGTTTTGTAATCATGAATAGCTTTGGGAGTGTCTTCGTCGGCGAGAGCGGCGACGAGACGGGAACTTGCGTCTTTCAGTTCAAATGAAACCACGACAGCCGCACCGGGTGCAGCGGAAATCGCAATGTTCCGTGAGGCTTGAGCGCTAACCGGCTGCGAGGCGAGGGGCAATAGACCGTTCTGAAGGTCGTCGCCTTGGTTAGCTTCCTCTTTTTCCTCTTCTTCGGCGGCAACACTCGACTCCGCTTCGACCGCAACCGCAAGCGCTCCATTTGGCGGAATGGCACCCAGCACGGCTTCCACGTCTGCCCCTGACGTGGCCTCGGTGTAATCAGTCTCGCCCACCTCGACCACGGGCAGAAGTTCTTTTAATAGGGACGTAAATTCCAGCTCGGTAAAGAGTGCACGCAAGCGCCTCCACGTGGGGCTCGCCTGTTTTCATCGCATCGACGTCCAGTTCAACGGGGACGTTAGCATCGATGGTTGCCAATTTTTTGCTCAGCAGGACATTCTCGCGGTTATTTTGTAGGGATTCGCGATAAGTCTTCCTTTCCACCTCGGCGGCATGATCGAGTGCCTGTTCCACCGTGCCGAAGCGCTTGATCAACTCGACCGAACCCTTGTCGCCGATGCCGGGAGCGCCGGGAATATTGTCGATGCTGTCGCCGCGCAGGGCCATCACGTCGACCACGCGCTCCGGCGGCACGCCCAGAATCTCTTCGACCTTGCGCGCGTCACAGATGAGATTGTCCTTGGGTGGATTCAGCACGCACACGCGATCGTTCACCAACTGCAACATGTCCTTGTCGCTGGATACGACGTACACGCTGTAGGATTTCTCGGCGGCCTGACGCGCCAGAGTACCGATCACGTCGTCGGCCTCGTAACCCGCGAGTTCGAGAATAGGAATGCGATAGGCCTCGAGCGCTCTCCTGATGTAGGGCAGTTGCTGAGCCAGTTCGCCGGGCATTTCCTTACGGTTCGCCTTGTAACCGTGGTACTTGATTTCCTGAAAGGTCTGCGTCTTCAGATCAAAACGCCGGACGCTGGTGATTCCTTCCGCCTGCTGATCGCGGAAGGTGGGCGCCGCCACATCGAAGACCGCCGCCAGAAATTCCGGCGAGAAGTCATCCCGCAACTTGCGCAGCATGTTGACAAAAACATAAGTCGCCGCAGTCGGCAGGCCAGTCTTGGTCGACATGCCACGCTGCCGCGCCATGGCATGATAGGCACGGAAGATGAACGACATGGCGTCCATCAGAAAGATGCTGCCACGGTCATTCTGGGCGGGTTTCGGCTTCGATGCGGACGATGGCGGCTTGGGTACTGTCGCAATGCCAGCGCCTTCGGTTATTACCGCCGATGATTTCCTTCGAGGGGGCAACAGATAAGTTTAGCAGGAGGCAGATACTCGCTCTTGGTCCTTACCGCTGATCTCAAGCAAATCTGCTCTTCCGAGAGTTCGGGACTCATGCTTTGACTAGCTGCCGAAGTCTAATCATTAATGAGCAGTCTGCACTGACTTGCCATACTCGGTGGTGTAGTGCAGTTTGATTTCACCGCACGTACCTTGCTCGGGCGAATAGACCACGCAGGTATCAAACGGCCGGGAATACACGTGCAGGCTTACAGCCCGCTGGTTAAACTCGCGCGGATTCAACACTCGGTGCACCGGTTCCAGCGGATCCACAGCACAGGGATGCGTGGGATTCATCTCCACAATTTCCGCGGACTTCAATTGACATGTCCCTTTATCGAGATCTTGCGAGAGCACGCGATAATTTTCCACGCGCAGTCTTCCGACGGGCACCGCCATCCAGCAGTTCTGATCGCGATGATTGTGCACTGAACTGATCTGACCAACTTCCCAGCAGATGGCGACCAATTCATAGAGAGGAGTCTTGTCGACCAGGTTGCGGGTGTAATGCTGGCGGTCCCAGGTTAGGTAGGGCGACAGTGTGTCGGGCGCGACCGGCGTATTCTGGAGAAAATTGAAGATTTGTTCGGTCCGGTCGAACGCCGCCTCCGGAAATTTCCTCAGCTCTGCGGCAAAGTCCTTGATCGATGCCTGCCGATACACGGCTTGTGTACTCATGTTCCACTCCTATCCGAGGACAGTATATCGCCTGCGATGGCCGAGCCAGAGACTATCAAGGAACGGCGCTGTGCCGCGGGCCTTCAGGCACAAATGCAGATCTGAATTGAACGAGTTATCAGTTCTTGGTTCTCAGTTCTCCTTATCACTCGACGAACATGCAGTCGCCGTAGGAATAGAACCGATATTTCTCTTTCACGGCATGCTGGTAAGCGCTAAGGACGTTGGTTTTCCCCCCGAACGCACAAACCAGCATAAGCAGAGTTGACTGCGGCAGATGAAAATTGGTCAGCAACGCGCTCACCACGCGAAAATCGAAGCCTGGAAAGATAAAGAGGTCAGCTTCGCCACCGCCGGCCTGTACTCGGCTGCTCTCGGACGCCCTCGCCGAATGCTCAAGCGCCCGAACCGTTGTGGTCCCCACCGCCAGCACGCGGCGGTGGGCGTCCAGGGCGCTGTTGATCTTCGCCGCGGTCTGGGAATCGATGTGGTATGACTCCCCATGAAGCTGATGATCTTCGACTCGCTCAGTTCGCACTGGTTGAAACGTGCCGAGGCCTACGTGCAAAGTAATTTCCGCGGTCTCCACCCCACGCTCCCTGATGCGATCAAGAACGGCCAAGGTGAAGTGAAGTCCAGCAGTGGGTGCTGCCACCGAACCGCGCTCGCGTGCATAAACTGTTTGATAACGCTCCCGGTCTTCTGCGCGGTCTGACCGATTGATGTATGGCGGCAGGGGCACATGCCCCAGTCGCTCGATCGCTCCGAAGAAATCTGCGACCGGACGAAATTGAATCTGACGCTCTCCAAAACTACCTCGGGCTGTTACCTCTGCCTCAAGTTCGTCTTTATCTCCAAAGAACAAATGCTCGCCCACACCGATCTTTCGTCCCGGCCGCACCAGACACTCCCATTGGTTTGGTTCTTTGGAAAATTGCCGGGTCAGCAGGACTTCCAGCTGGCCCTTTAGGAAGTCACGTGCGGCGGGATTGCGCCGGCTGATCGGCTGCGCTTGGGCTCCGCTTCGCCGGCCGAAAAGACGGGCGGGAAACACTTTGCTGTCGTTGAAAATTACCAAATCATCTGGGCGGAGAAGATCCGGAAAGTCACGAAAGCAGCGATCCTCGATCTTGCCCGCGGCACGATGAAGGCTCAGAAGTCGAGAACCTGCTCGCTCCGCTAGTGGCTCCTGGGCGATCAGTTCCGGGGGTAGTTGATAGCTGAAATCGGAGACCAGCACTTATCTGATTATAGATTTTCCACCGCTAACAAGCCGACCGCAAATATCTTGTAAACCTTTGTAAACGGGATTGTTTGAGGTGGGCCACCTGCTGTACCATACGCCCAACAAGGGGCTGCTGCTCAACTGTTCCCGAAATGCCCAGCGAACGGCAACATCGCCGCGAAATTGTCCTTTATGGCCGAAAGCTGCATGAGTGCGGCCAGGTCGCGGCCATGGACGGCAACCTATCAGTACGGCTCGACGATAAGCGCATCCTGGCTACGCCTACCTCCATGTGCAAGAGCATGATGCGGCCTGCGGACCTGGTCATCGTTGACCTTGAGGGCCGCCGCCTCGCAGGGCGTCGTGAGGTTTCCAGCGAGATCGCCATGCACTTGTTGATTTACAAGCGGCGACCGGATGTCCGGGGCGTCGTGCATGCGCACCCGCCGACCGCGACTGGTTTTGCTGCGGCTGGCATAGCACTGAACCAGCCGCTGGTGTGCGAGGTGGTCATCGGGCTGGGTTCAATCCCGCTGGCCAAATACGGTACGCCCGGAACCCCCGAGCTGTCAGAGGCTCTGGAACCGCTGATCCCTCAATACGACGCCATTCTCATGTCGAACCACGGCGTGGTCACATACGGGGCCGATCTCCACCATGCCTACATGAAAATGGAAACGGTCGAGCACTTTGCACAGATCGCGCTGGTGACGCATCTCCTGGGCCGCCAGCAGCCTCTGGGCAGTCAGGATTTGGAAAAGTTAATGCTAGTGCGCAGCAAGTATCAGGGATCGAAATCTTCAGCTCCCATGCCGTTGGCGGTGCGCCACAGCTTGCCAAGCGGAAACAACCACGATCGCCCGCAGCCTGTTTCCTCGTCTCACGATGCCTCCAAGTCGCGGCGTGTGGCTGCTCGCTCTCGCTGACTTGCCGCGGGAGAAACCTTTCATTCACCGCCGATCCGGAATCTCAGGCCCGCGCGAAAATTAGCTCCTAGCGCCGGATAGCCGACCACCTCGTTGTAGTGCTTGTCCAGCGCATTCTCGATATTTGCATAAGCAGTGATTCGCGAATTCAGCGCATACCAGCCGCCCAAGTCCACGCGCGCATATCCGGCGGCATGATTGATCCCTAGACCCAGAAAATCGGAGTCGAAACGCCGGCCCACAAAACTGCCGCCAAGATTCGCGCCCCAGCGATTTCCCAGGTAGGTCAGCAGAAGAGTCCCCGAGTGTTTCGGGCGTCGTAAAAATGGATTTCCGGGGTCGAAGACAGGATCGCAGAAATTCGCCGGAGTACAGAGGGGAGCATCGAGAATCTTGGTCGAAGTGTAGGTATAAGCCGTGCTCAGCAGCAGCCGGGAACGGATTTTTCCCTGGACTTCGAGTTCTGCCCCCTGGGCGAAGGATTTGTTGACGTTGAAGAATTGACCCACTCCGGTCTGCGGGTCAGCAACTCCAAACTCGATCTGATCGTGAAACAGATTGTTGAAATAGGTCGCAGTCACCGAATACTTGCCAAAGAAATTCTGCTGGATTCCAGCATCGAACCCACGGTTCCGCTCTGGCTTTAGGCCCGGATTCGCGACGAAAAATGGAGGCCCGGCAAAGGTCTGCTCCAGTCCCGGTTCCTTGAACGCGGTGGCGAAAGAGAACCGGAGACGGGTGCCGGAAAATGTTTGACCGCCGCGCAGCGCTAGAAGAGTGAGAGCCACCCGTGGCACGCCGGTATTGCCGAAATCGCTGTTGTGCACAAAACGCGCCCCGGCAATCGCCGACAAACGTCCAAGAGTGACTTGTTGTTGCGCAAAAACATCATCATTCCAGCGTTGGCCATGGGTCGGCGGAGGGAAATTCACATCTCCGATGAAGCCGTTTTCATCCTCGAAGCGAAAGCCTACGGTGGTGTGCGCCCACTCGCGCTCCAGGTAGTCGCCCTGGTATTCGAATCCGGCGCGATTGACGTGGTCGACCTCGTGGGATGCAAAGTCGCTGATGCGATCCGGATCGCCTGTCAAGTTCAGCTCCGTGTACTGGTAGTTGTACGCGAACCCGGTGAATTGGTGTTGCCACCCGGACGGCCCGACAACCGCGAGTTGCAGACTTCCGAGCAGGTTGTTGAGTTGAGACCACTCGCTGGGATCGGGTGGCTGAAGCGGTTGTCCGTTGAAGTTCCAAGCGCCGGGCACGCCGGTATGGCTGTTGGACTGACGGACGCGAAAGCGCAGAGACATGCTGTCTCGGAGCGCAACTCCAACATTGGCGCCCTTCAACGAATCAGAGTAAGCGTCATTAATCCCTTGGCCGCTTGTGTTGAACTGATCGCCGAACAGGTCGTAGTCGAAGGCGCCGCGGGCTCCAGATAGGGAAGCGTAGCCATTCGCGGTTTCGAAGTTTCCTCCATCCGCTCCAAGTCGCAGTTCGGGGACCCGAGTGCTTCCGGTCCGAGTCCAGATCTGGACTACACTGGTCATGGCGTCGGAGCCGTAGAGAGTGCTTTGGGCGCCGCGCATGAATTCCAAGCTGTCGGCTTGGGTCACAGGAAGGTTTCCGAAATCGAAGGTTCTACCGGGAACGTTAATGGTGACGCCATCCACGATTACTTTGTTGTAATCGGAGTCGCCGCCGCGTACGAAGAGTGACGACACTCCACCACGTTGCCCTGAGGTACTAACGACCGCGCCGGGCAAAAAGCGCAAGGCATCATTGGCCGCGATGGGCCTCATAACTTCCAGTTGTGTGCCGGTAAGACTTGCCACGCTCGCACCTGAGGTCTGGCTAGAAACCGGGCTGCGGGTGGCAGTGACGACGACGGTTTCTGCGGCGGGCGCCAACTGGAGTCGCACGGTGAAGAGATCCTGGGAAGTCGGCGCGTCCATGGCTTGAGCCCCGAAACCTGCGGCCAACACTCGCATGCTAAGCGGACCGCTTGGGACGTTGCGGAAAACGGCCAGGCCCTCGGCGGAAGTAGTTTCGACCGCAGCTGGGATCCCACTGTCCTTCGGCAGCAATTCGACCTGCGCACCGAAAACAGCGGCGGATTGGGGATCCACGACTTTGATTCTTAGTTCGGCGGCCGAAGCTGCCACCGATAGAACAACCAGGCAAGCGAAACCCTGAGAAAACCGCATGCACTCCTCCTTTGTCACGCGCAAGGGGTTGGTGTGGACGGTTCGCGCCGGTCTCCTGGCTTCGCGAGTAAGGACAAGACTAACTGTCCGACTTCCGCAACCGGCCTTCCCAGGAATTACCCAGTGGCCGGCTGCAAATTTCCTCGCTTACAGTTGCGCGGCAGCGCGGGATTCTCACCCGCTTCCCTCCCCGTCAAGGCTGACAAGGATGCGCAAACCAAAGAAGTTGTAAAAGAGCTGAACTGGATCGTTGGCAAAATCTACTCGCTCGCTGAGCGGATGTCAATCAACTCGAGATGCTAGGCGTGGAGCCGGACCGACCTTAACGGCAAATTTTCCTTCTGAACCTACGAATTTCCTGTTTGCCGGAAAAGTGGGAACTCCTCACTTCCGACCTTCCCGACATTCTCCTCTGCAAATTCGCGCACTCGGTCGAGCGCCGCTTGCAACTCCTGATGAAAGCGCTCCCGCTGCATGTTATCCGAATCCGGCGGAACGGATGTCTGCCGGCTAACGCGCATGAGTGCCCGCGAAAACGGTTTCGGAATCATGACTCGGTCCCAGGTATTTAAGACCCAGGCATTTTCCACCGCGATGTGAAATGCCGCCATCGGTGCCCCAGTGGATCGTGCCAGCAGCACTGGCCCCGGCTTGGCTACAAAGCGCGGACCGCGTGGACCGTCAATGGTGAACCCTACCGTTGCGCCTTGCTCAACGGCACGCCGCATGCCGAGCACAGCACGTACCGCCCCTCGGCTGCTCGATCCGTGCACCTTTACGAAGCCAAATTTGCGGATGATGCGGCCAGTCCATTCGCCATCGAAACTATCGCTACTCAGGACCCTGATCTGCCTATTGCGCCAGGCATACATGGCTGGAAAGATGCAGCTATGCCAGAATGAAAAAATCACCGGCCGTGCGTCCAGGCTGCCGGGGCTGCCTTCCTCATAGGACACTCCCAATCGCAGAGTCGGTCCGATCAGGCGGATCACTAGAAACCCGACCCATGTGATCATCCATAACAAAAGTCTCTGCTTTACGGTAAATTGCTGTTCCGGAGCAGACGTTTCGCCAGAGACGGCCGATGTTGGTGCGGCACTCACGCCGTTATTGTACCGTTGGGCGGAGCCATGGGCAGCGTGTGTCTAGCGGTCATGCCAGCGTGCTCCCCATTCTTCAGAGCCAGATTCGCGCTGACCTACTTCACAGCGTGTGTAGATAGGCGAGAAGATCCTCGACTTGCCGCTGGTTCAGCACTTGTCCAAAGCCGGGCATGTTGTTCCGGCCGTAACGAACAATCTCGACCACGCGCTCATCATTTGCTGGCAGTCCGCTCTGCGAAAGAAACTGCTTTTTGAAAACGCCTTTCATGCTCGGGCCCTTTTTGCCGCGTGAGGAATAAGGCGCGTGGCAGCGGTCGCAACGCTCGTCGTAGACACGCCGTCCGGCGGCCTGCTGAGGATTAAGCCCGAGTTGAGCGTCACTCTTACGCAGCTCGACGTCGCACGCGGCGGATAGAGACAAGGCTGCGACGGACGCAAAGAGGCAGAGAGCTGATTTCAAATTGAAGATTTCAGGGTTCCTAAAACGTGCCTTCATTCGGCTCCCAAAAGCATCGCCATCTCATCCGACGTACAATAAATAATAGAGCAGTAATGGCGAATGCGGACAAACGCGTTGTGACGAAAGCAAAGGTCGCCAGGCGAATTGCGGTAAAACGAATTTATGAGAAGGCCCTGCGCGCCGACGGTACACGAGTGCTCGTCGATCGACTGTGGCCGCGGGGAGTGAACAAGGACCGGGCCGCGCTGCACGCCTGGCTCCGGGACCTGGCGCCATCGGACGCTCTGCGGCAATGGTTTCACGCACATCCTGAAGCCTGGCTGGCGTTCCGCAAACGCTACCTCAAAGAGCTGGCTCGTCCCCAGTCAGCGGACGAGCTTGGCGAACTTTATCGGCTGGCTGGCAAGCAAAAGAAGTTGACCCTTTTGTTTGCATCGAAGAACGAACACTACAACAATGCAGTAGTGCTCAAAGATCTGCTGGAAGGGATGCGAAAACCACCGACTGGCACGGGGCCCGGAGCTGTGCGCGCAGCGCGGGAGCGCCGCGCCAAGCGGATGCCAAGCTGAAGATAGGACCCTGGCACAACTCTACTTGCGCGTCTTCTTCGCTGCCCCATCGCTCACGATCTCTCCTACGATGCCGTCAATCGCATCGAGTACGCGCTTCATGGGTAGGTTGAAATTGTTGGAGAGGATGGCAAATGCTACCTGCTCACCCTGATCCGTGGTGACGTAACCGGAGAGCGTTTTGACCCCGCCGAGTGAACCTGTTTTTCCGTAAATCCGTGCCTGGGCAGGGATACTTTTGAAGCGGTCAGAAAGCGAGCCATCCACTCCGGCAACTGGGAGCGTGTCGCGGAAGCTCGCGCCCCAGGGCTGCGCTGCCGCGTAAGTCAGCAACTGCACGATGGCGTGAGGCGTCACCAGATTCTGGCGCGACAGTCCTGAGCCATCGTAGAAGAGGTACTGATCACCGGGAATGCCTGCCTGATTCAGAAAGCCGCGCAGGACTTCGAGGCCGCCTTCGACGGTTCCTGCCGTGCCTTTTTCCCGTCCCAATAGACGCAACAGGATTTCCGCATGTAGGTTCTGGCTCACCTTGTTGATGACCCGCACGTCTTCGATGAGAGGTTTCGATTGATAACTGGCCAGCACCAGGGGCTGGTTCTGTAGGGCGCGCGCCGGTTCGTCGCCACCCCTAGCAGGCGCCAGTGTCGTAACCGTGAACGTCGAAAGGCTGGCCAGCTCGGTGTGACGAGTACGCTCTTTGCCATAAACGGCGACGCCGCGGGCTTCCAGCAACTGACGGAAGAGGTTGGCGGCGAATTCCGCTGGGTCTTCGATGGCGACAGCTTCATTGGCGCCGGGGTCATCCAACGGCATGTTCCCCCACAGAGTTAGGACGATCGAACCGGGTTCGCGGTTGATGAAAATCTTGCGGCCAGTGCCCGCGGGCGTGGTGATAAGACGATTGTCGATGCGATAGTAATCGCCGAACGGGGAAAGGCTCACGAAAGCGCGGTCCCCGGCGCGATCGGCGGGTAGGATGCTCACGAAAACCACGTTGTCGTTAATGGTAAGCGCGGAAACCGGAGCTCCATCAGCCCAGACCAGATCATCCTGGCTCCAGCCTTCGCCATAGCGTTCGAAAGCGAAGTAGGAGTCATCGGCGATGATGTCACCGTCCACGTATTTCACGCCCTTCTGCACCAGCTCATCCGCGAGCTGTTCCAGCACCTGAATGGGATGATTGCTTCGTTCTGTGCGCAGTGCGTAGGGCAATTCACGGCCCGAAAGATTAGGGTCACCGCGTCCCACCAGCACCAGATCACCGGTGAGGCGTCCATGTTTGTCGAGCGTGCCGTTGGTTTCGACCGTGGTGCGGAAGTTGTAATCTGGTCCGATCAGCGCAAGGGCCGCCGCCGTGGTGAACAGCTTGGTATTGGAAGCAGGGGTAAACAGCTTTTCGGAGTTCTTCGCGTAAAGAACTCTGCCGCTTGAGAGGGATACTACGTCAATCCCCCAGAAACCCCGGATAAGATCGGGCGCAGCAAGGATCGTATCGATACGGTCAGCAAGAGATTTGTGTGAGGCCGCTTGCAGTTGCGTCGCTAGCAACAGGCATAGAACGATCGCTAAGTGCGCGCGTTTGTGACGCATACAACCGTTCATTGTAGCACCGCAAAGGGTGCAACCAGACAGTAACTGTTTAGCGGCCTGATTTAGAATCACCCGCATGCGGCCGGTGTTCGAGTGGCATCTGCGTTCACGCGCGGTGCAGCTGGGAAGGCGCACGCTCATTATGGGCGTGGTTAACGTGACTCCCGACTCCTTTTCGGACGGCGGGATACACTTCGATCGCGACCGCGCTGTCGAGCATGCGATGACACTTCTGCGCGATGGCGCCGACATCATCGATGTGGGCGGAGAGTCCACTCGGCCAGGGGCCAGCGTACTCTCCCAAACTGAAGCTGATAGCGAGACTTCCGCCTCCGATCCAAGTGAGAACAAAGCCAAGCCCGCAGTTACCGAGAAAGAAGAATTGGAGCGGGTGATTCCCGTGATTGCCTCACTGAAGCAAAAGCGAAGCGATGCCCTTATCTCGATTGATACCTACAAAGCCAGCGTAGCCCGTGCAGCAATAGATGCTGGGGCAGAGATTGTGAACGATGTGAGCGGTTTTCGCTGGGACCCGAAAATGGTGAAAACGCTGGCAGAGCTAAATTGTGGCGCGGTGCTGATGCATATGCGCGGACGTCCGGAGGAGTGGCGCAATCTGCCAGCGGCTGGGGATATCGTCACCTTAGTGAAGCGCGAACTTAGGGAATGGGCTGATGCCGCCACGATAGCCAGAGGTAAAGCGAGAGCGCATCGTGCTCGATCCTGGATTCGGATTTGGCAAGAATCGCGAGGAAAATTACCCCTTGCTGAAGCGCTTTGAAGAGTTCCATCAGCTCCGGTATCCGTTACTGGTCGGAGTTTCCCGAAAATCGTTCATTGGTCGCGCCCTGGCACGCGATGGAAAAGACGCCGCCGTCACCGACCGTCTGTACGGTACATTAGCGGCAGAAACGGCCGCCATCCTAAAAGGAGCTCACATCATTCGCACCCACGATGTGCGAGCGTGCGCGGATGCGGTGCGGATCGCAGACTTGGTGGTTAGTTAAACACGCGGTTATTCTTTGCATTCTCGTTCGATAGTAGATGCATTACTTTGTGGATTTGAATTTGCAGTTGCCAAGCGGGCGCCGGCTCAAATCGCATTTCTAAAATGTCTTCGCGGAATCGATGAGAATTGTCACCGGCCCGTCGTTAACCAGATCCACTTGCATCATCTCCTGAAAGCGGCCAGTTTCGCAGTGGAGGCCCATGGCGTGAATTCTTTGCGCGAAGTACTCATACAGTTCGCGAGCCCGTTGTGGCGGAGCCGCCTCGTCGAAAGATGGGCGCTTGCCACGGCGGACATCTCCGAAAAGTGTGAATTGCGATACCGCAAGAATTTCTCCTCCGACATCACCGGCGGCCAGGTTCATCTTTCCATTCTCATCTTCGAAGACTCGCAGCCCGATGACCTTGTCTGCCAGATAGTTGGCATCGCTTCAGCGTCATTGTGGGCAACGCCGACAAATACCAGAAGGCCCCGATCAATCTTTCCCGTGATCTCGCCGTTCACCGTGACCTGGGCACGCTTCACTCGTTGCACAACGGCGCGCATGAACGCAGTCTCCAGCTTTTTACCTCAGGTTTCAAGCCGGACGCCGGTATCAGGTTGCACTTCCAGACGTTGACCGGGTAACGGGCAGCGGTTAGGATTCCATTGGGACGATTCCAGGGCCTGTCCGGCGTGACGGAACTCTCCTTTACAGCGATTCGGGCGGCCCATTACACTACTCGTTCATTTTCAGAGGTCGGAACGCACTTGGAGGTGGAGCTCACATGACTGGCGATGAGAAAAAAGAGAGCGTCGAAAAGGTAAAACAGATTATTGCGGAGCAGTTGGGAGTGGATGAAGGCGAGGTCACGCCAAGTGCTTCCTTCGTCGATGACTTAGGAGCTGATTCGCTGGACCAGGTCGAGCTAGTGATGGCGTTAGAAGAAGCCTTCGACGTCGAGATCCCTGATGAGGATGCAGAAAAGATTCGCACCGTGCAAGATGCCATCGATTACATCGACAAGCACGCGAAGGTAAGCAAGTCATAGCCGCGAACGGGTTATACCACGGCCAGCGGAGGACTGCCGGCGATCCTCCCAGGAGCAAAGATGAGCCACGCCGGCGCTACAAGCGGAGCGAGGAAAAGCAATGGCAGCCGTTGACGACAAAGTAAAGCAGATCATCGTGGAACAACTGGGAGTAGACGAGGGCGAAGTCACGCCCACCGCCTCCTTCGTGGACGACCTCGGCGCCGACTCGCTCGACACTGTGGAACTAGTCATGGCCTTCGAAGAAGCCTTCGAAATTGAGATTCCCGATGAAGACGCGGAGAAAATCCGTACCGTGAAGGATGCGGTTGATTACATCGGGAAGCACGCGAAAGGCGGGAAGTAGTTGGGACGTAGGGTTGTAGTCACTGGCATTGGCCTGATTTGTGGCGTAGGCAACACGACCGAGGAAGTGTGGCGCAACCTGCGCGCGGGCAAGAGTGGCGTAGCCTCGATCACTCAGTTTGATGCGTCTCAGTTCGCCTGCCGCATCGCGGCGGAAGTCAAAAATTTCGACCCTCTGAAGTTTATCGAGAAAAAAGAACTGAAAAAGATGGGCCGCTTTATCCACTTGGCAATGGCGGCCGCGGATGAAGCCATGAAAGGCTCCGGCCTCGAAGTCGCACCGGACATGTCCGCCCGGATAGGCGTGCATATTGGATCCGGAATTGGTGGGTTCGATGTCATAGAGCGCGAGCACAGCAATCTGTTGAACGGCGGGCCGCGTAAAATCTCCCCGTTTTTCATTCCAGCCTCCATTGTGAATCTGGCCGCCGGACACGTCAGCATCCGCTATAACGCTAAGGGACCGAACGAAGCTACCTGCACCGCTTGTACCTCGAGCGCGCATTCGGTAGGCGACGCTTACAAGATCATCGCGCGTTGCGACGCGGACGTGATGATCGCGGGCGGCACGGAAGCCGCCATCACTCCCATGGGCGTGGGCGGATTCGCCGCAATGCGAGCGCTTTCCACGCGGAACGATGCTCCCGAAAAAGCCAGTCGTCCGTGGGATGTCGCGCGCGACGGATTCGTAATCGGTGAAGGCGCTGGCATCTTGATCCTCGAAGATCTGGAATTTGCCCGGCGGCGCGGAGCCAAGATTCTGGCCGAGATCGTGGGGTATGGCATGAGCGGAGACGCTTATCACATTACGCAACCGGCCGAGAATGGTGACGGCGCCTACCGGGTCATGCTGAACACCTTGAATGATGCCAAAATTCAGCCTCGAGCAAGTGAACTACATCAATGCCCACGGCACCTCAACCGACATTGGAGACAAGCTGGAAACCATCGCCATCAAGCGCGCCTTCGGCGATCACGCCTACAAGCTGGCCGTAAGCTCGACCAAGTCCATGACCGGGCACCTGCTGGGCGGCGCCGGTGGACTGGAAGCTGGCATCACGGTGTTAGCGCTGCGCGATCAAACGCTCCCTCCTACCATCAACCTGGAAAATCCCGAGCCCGAGTGCGACTTGGATTACGTTGCGAACCACGCCCGAAAAGCAGAATTGGAATACGCCATGTCAAACTCCTTCGGCTTCGGGGGAACCAACGGCGCATTGCTGTTCCGGCGCTGGACAGAATAAGAACCCATTTAACGGCCCACCTTTGCGAGTTTGATCTCGCTGGCACTGATCCAACCGAGGGTGCCCATCCTTCGCTTTTTTCTTGGCAAGGGTGGGAGGCCCCTCCCGCCCCGCCTCGTTCTGTGGATAAGAGAGCTAAGCGGCCCTCAGTGACGTGTCGGTTTTCAAGCATGGTGTAAGAGCAAACCAGCAGCGGCAGCACACGCGATAAGAACTGGCTCGGGTACCTTCCAGCGAAACAGTATGGCAAGGCTTAGCAAACAGATCAGAATTGTAGGCAGATCGTAAACCGAGCGTCGGGCCAGCACGATCACCGCCCCCGCAATCGCCCCTGTCGCCGCAGCTGTGACGCCTCGCACGAAAGCATTCAGCTGAGGATTCTTGGCCCACCGCTTGTACGAAGGTGCGAGCAAAACAACCACCAGGTAAACCGGCAGGAAAATGCCCAGGGCAGCCGCGGTCGCTCCTGCCGCACCCGCCACAATGTAGCCAATGAAGGCAACTGTGATGACGACCGGTCCCGGCGTGATCATCGCCACCGCCACCGCATCGACGAACTGATGGTCGGTGAGCCAATGATGTCCTTGTACTACTCCACCGTAGAGAAATGGCACGACAGCGAGTCCACTCCCGAACACAAACATTCCAGCCTTTGCGAAATAAAGAAAAATCTGCGACAGAGTGCTGCTGCTCGCTCCGACCGTCCCTAGCGAGAACACCAGCGAGACAGTAGTTCTGGCCTGAGCGGGTGCCGGAAAAGCCTGACTATCAGAGTGACGACACCGCCCAATAAGAACAGCCAGATGATCTCCCGCGAAGTCCACGCGGTTGAGACCGCCAGCACCGCGAAGATGCCCCACAACAACTTGTCTTTCCCGAGCGTAAGCTTGGTAAGCTTAAACGCCGAGCGCGCGATGATCCCGATCACGGCTGCGCCAATTCCATAGAACATTCCCTGCATCCAAGGCAGTCCCCCGAAGCGAACGTAGGCGGCCGAGAGACCCAACACCATCAGAAACGATGGCAAGATAAAGGCGACCCCGACGGCGGTAGCTCCCAGCACGCCAGCGCGAATGTAGCCAAGGTAAATCGCAAGTTGAGCGGCCAGAGGACCCGGCGCTAGTTGCGCCAGAGCCAGCCCCTCAAGATAGTCCTCCTTGCTGATCCAGCCGCGTTCGTCAACTAGGTCCTGCTGCATGTGCCCCGCAAGAGCGATAGGGCCCCCGAAGCCGACCGTTCCGAGCCATAGAAAATAGCCGACGAAACGAGGTAGAGGGGCTCGTGCTGGCAAGTGCACTGCTGGGCGAGGCTCGGCTTTCGGATTCATTTTCCGGAATTGGTGAGATCCAACGCGCTTCGCAGTCCCTTCGCCAGTTTTAACGCGTCGTCATTCGCCCAAAAGTGCATGAAGAACAGGCGAGGTTCCTCCGTCACATGTGGTTATGTAGAGCAGTCACAGCGATGCCATTCTGTCGCAAGGCTTTGATCACCGGATTGACTTCACTGCCGAGCAGGACGAAATCTCCCGTAATCGCTGCTTTCCCGTTGCCTGTCGGTTGGAAATTCAAGGCAGTGGCCACGCCCATCGATGGCGGAACTGTCATACCCGAGTCGGTAATTGCCTCCGCCCTCGGCACTCCGATCTGAAGAATTCCACCATTGACCTTCCCGGTATGCCCGAGAACCTGCTCAACCTGCTTCTGGTCAAAACCAAGTTCGGCCGCTGGTTGGGCTGCAGGAGCGGCATCTGGGCCGGGAGTCTTAGTCAATGCCACTGCATCGTGGATGGCCTTCGCCATCTGCGCCCGCATCGCCATGGCAGGCAATGTGCACGTACATCACATGCGGCGACTCCCCGATCAGGTGATTGTGGACGGCGGATTCTTGTATGCCGCCTTCTTGAAGTTTCGTCATTACGGGCTCAACTTCATCCTCAGTGAGAACCAAGTCGCCCATGACCATGGCTCCGCCGCGATCTTGCTTGAAGGCTGCCCACGAACCTAAAGCGAGTCCCGCCTTGATTTCGACACTATCGAGTACGACATGCAGGTCTTTCCTCGGCATACCGAACCTGATCACATCGCCGGGCAGTATCTGCCCCGGACGGCCCATCGCCTCCTCGACCTGCTTCCAGTTGCTCGCGGTAGCATTCGTGGGAGCGGAACTGGTGGTCTGCGCTGTCGCCACAGTTTCGCAATACAGGGACGCTATCGTGATAAGCGCCGTTAGAAAGATCTTCAAGATTCGGACTGACAGGTTTCCTTGCAAAACTATCTTAAGCATGGTCACAGTCTCCCTTTTCCTAGGTTGCAAAACTTAACCGAACGCCCGACCCCTGCCTCTCGGCTTTCTCGTACACGAAGGCAGCCGCAGCCACGTCTTGCAGCGCCATTCCGGTACTATCGAAAACAATGATTTCCTGGTCCGATTCGCGGCCCGGCCTCTTTCCGGCTACAACCTCACCCAGTTCTGCGTGCACATCTGCTCGGGTCACGACACCCGCATCCAACGCATGATGCAAGTCTCCCATCACCGCACATTGTTCGAGGATGTCGCATACGATCTTGCTCCTTGCCAACAGGCTTGGGTGGAGTTCTTGTTTTTCAGGGTTGTCCGCGCCCACAGCGGCGATGAACGTTCCTTGCCTGACATCATCGTCGGGCCGAGCAAGGGCTGTTGTGACGGCGTGCACGTTACACAAATGTCGCTTTGCCGCACAGCGGCAGCGAGATCAGCCACCGCCCTCACGGGGGTTTTCAGATCCAATCCCAGTTCATGCGCAAATTGCAACGCTTGCTCTCCGCTCTTGTCGTAAGCGAACACAGCTTGGAGCTGGAACACGCGGGAGAGTGCCTTCAGCTGAACACGGCCTTGATTACCGCAACCGCAAATGGTGACGGTCCGCGAATTCAGGCGCGCCAGGTATTTTGCCGCCACAGCCGTCGCCGCACCAGTCCGCAGTGACGTGATTTCGCGGGAGTCCATCACCGCCAGTGGGGTTCCCTTTTCAGCATCGCAGAGAACGATTACTCCCTGAATTGCGGGTAGCCCGAATCGGGTGCTATTCTCCGGGAAATTTCCATTCACTTTCGCACCGAAATACGACCGATCAAGTTCCAGCAACCCTGCTTTCACGTGAAACCCGCCGCCTGGCGTGTGCATGCTCAAAACCGCCGGTGGGACTGCCTTGCCCTTTCCATACAAGCAGAATGCGTGTTCCACTGCCCCGATGCACTCATCAACGGTCAGCAAGCTTTGAATCTCACATGACGTTAGTATCACGACTTCTTCCGATTTCATGCGACTCTACCTACCCGAGAGACTGTTTCCTCCAACAGTGCGCAGAGATTGGAACCCGGTGTAGCCTCGACAGGCTTTTCACCACGCCGAAAAATGCGTGCAGCATTTGGCCCTTTCAACGTAACCGCGCTATCCTCTACTCGCAGAATCGACCCCTCCCGCAAGCCGACCACAGTCTCTTCGTTTTCTTCGAGGAACTGCATGATCCGTTCCTCTTGTGTCTCTCCCATGTGCGGGGACGAGGGATCAGGGTCCAAGTAATGCGGACTGATCTGGAATGGAACCAGGCCCAAAGCCTCGAAGGATGGAGGCTGCACTACGGGCATGTCCTTTGTTGTTTTCAGAGTCGGACAAGCCACAACTGGAGCCGGCACTCGATCCAATGTAAGACACACCCGCTGCTACTCTCCGCCTGATCGGGCCCAGCAGGTTGTAGTCATAGAGTCCCTTGAACAACCGGAACGTATTGCCGCCGCCAACAAAGATCACATCCGCTTCGTCGACTGCCCGCGGCATATTGGAAAGATCGTGGATTGAAGTGAGTGAAAGACCCATGTCGCGAAAGCGTTCTTGGACCTTCGCCGCGTAGGCGCTGGCGGTCATGGACTGCGAACGGAACGAATACGACCCTAGTCCGGCTACCAACAAAGTCTCGAATTTCTTTTTCCGCGTGGTCTAAATAACCGCTGCCGTACAGGGTCGAGTTGCTGATGAGCAATAGGCTGCTGCTAGCGCCAGTATTCATCACTGCACCTCACGAGTCTCACCCGAGTGACTCATATAAACCTTCGATCAGATCCATCCCTCGCTTTAGAAGTTCATCGTCTGGCAGGTCCTGCTTTGCCCAGCCATTCAGGACTTTGTCCAATCCCTGTCCTTCAACGCGACCGAATTTCTCATCGCCAAGGTCTGCATCGTGGATAATCTGCGCGATCCTCTTCACTTTGCTGTCTCGGATAGCAAATTGCTTGCACAGTGTCTCGAATGTGCAGTCCTCTCCGCGATGGCCGAAACCCTGGGTACAGAACATGTCGAAGGGCATAGCGCCGGGGTGCAGGTTCGGCTCCGTACCAAAAACGAATCGTGCCTTCGGATCAATGAACCGTCGTATCAGCCACGCCGACGACACCCGGTCGATTCCCGGACGAGGCCGCGTCATCCACAGACGGTTGAGGTATTCGCCGGACTTTTGTTTGCGGTTTTTACCGGGCGTTGCTTTTTCAGAGTCGTCGGCGTGAGCCAGTAAGTTCTCAAGCCGGACGCGTAAGGGGCTCTCAAAAAAGTCGATGTCTGTGATTTCCAGAAATCGACGCCGAATCCCATTCACCCGCGCTGTGGACCTCCGAGCCGTAGGCAGTGCTAAGAGCCGCTTCGCCTCGTGCATCAGTTTCTGGTAGTCACGTGAGCGGGCTTCCACAAAGAGCCGCTTCAATTGTTCCGTCGGTAGATCATCAAAACTCTGTACCTGAACAACGGACGCGTGGCCCTTGTAGCTACGAATTGCCGCCGCAAGCCACTCCATGCGTTCTTGGTTCGTAGCAGAATTAGGGAGAACGTACCCTGAGCTGCGCAGAGCCAGCATTCCGTATCTCCGCAACTTGCGCCATATCGCAACCCGCTGACTGGAATTCCTTGCTGGAAGGCTAAAGACTAGCAGCAGCCAGGGCATTTGTTTAGCATCCGCGGTTACAGTCATTGCATATATGTTATATATGTAACACACGTCATGCAAACCAAAAACCTGCAGAAATGGAGTGGCCGGACAAGCCCCGGGCGCTGAGGCTTCGTGGTAGTTGGATACGTGGACATGCCGAATAACATTCACCTGCCGATTCCTCAAAAACTTTAGCCCTGGCAAGAGCTGTTTCTCACTCGTCAGTGCATTCCTGGTAATGACACCTTGGTACCCAGGGATTGACCTTCTAACCCTTTGCCAACCCGGAAACCGCAGCCCAGAATAGGGTTTCAAGGCAACATCGCCACGCTCATGAACAAATCCCTTGGAACTACCCTGACGCCTATCCCTCCCAGCAAGAAGGCGTCGGCCCGGGTGGCTTTGGTTGGCCTCAAAGAACCCGCCAGGATGATCCTGTCGGATTGCTTCCGCCAATTCGGCGTTGAAACCGTCGTGATGACGGCCAATGTGCCGGAACGCTTGAAGAAGGAGAAGTTTGAAGCCTGCGTGTTGAAGTTAGGTCCCGACGCAGAGGCGGCCATGGAGTCGGCCCGCACTTCGGCCTCGAACAGCCGCATGGTGATTTATGGTTTGGGCGGCAACGCGCAGGAAGCGATGCGCTACTCCAAGTATGGAATCAACGCGGTTTTCCATGAACCCCTCGAGCGACAGGCAGCGCTGAAACTGGTGCGGGCCACGCAGATGCTGGTGTTGCATGAGTTTCGTCGCTACGTGCGGATTCCAGTGATTACGGAGATTTCTATCGTAACCGCGGACAGTCGCCGCTTCACTGCGACCAGCCAGGAGATCAGCTCTGGCGGCATGTCAATGAAAAGCGCAGAAGACGTCTCCGTGGGCACGAACGTGGAAATTTCTTTCGCGCTGCTTACGTTGCCTCGCACCTGGGTGCGCAGCACCGTGACCTGGCGCAAACCTGACAAAACCTTCGGTGTTCGCTATGACCCTCAAGATGATCGCCGTGTGCGGATCAAAGAGTGGATCGACGCGTACTTGGAAAGCTGAAGCGTTCACCAAACTCCGCTCCGAGACAGCTCCACGCGCCAGAAGGTAGAATTAAGCCACGAACATGGCTGGCGCTCCCCAACTTGTGCAGATTGCCCTCGGACCTCCCATTCGGCAGCCGAAGCCGGAATGGCTGAGAGCCAAAGCCCCGACCGGCGAGAACTTCCATAATCTCAAGAAGCTGGCTCGAGGCTTCGCACTGCACACGGTCTGTGAATCAGCGCAGTGTCCCAACATCGGCGAGTGCTGGAATCATGGCACCGCCACGTTCATGCTGCTGGGTGACATCTGTACCCGCCGCTGCGGTTTCTGCGCGGTGCCCAAGGGTAGGCCGGCAGCTATTGATTGGGGCGAGCCGCGCCGCGTTGCCGAGGCCGTCGCCACGCTCGGATTGAAACACGCGGTTGTAACTAGCGTGAATCGCGATGACGACAATTTGGGCGGGGCGCGCATTTTTGCCGAAACCATCCGCGAGATTCGAGAATTGTCCCCGAGCTGCCGCATCGAGGTCTTGATCCCAGATTTCCAGGGCCTCGACGACGCGTTGCGGATTGTCCTTCAAGCCAAGCCGGACGTGCTGAATCACAACACGGAAACTGTTCCGCGCCTTTACCGCGTAGTGCGGTCGGGCGCCCGTTATGAGCGCACTTTACGACTTTTGGAGTGTGCCAAGAAATTCTTCCCCGGAATGGTGACTAAATCTGGAGTCATGGTCGGGCTTGGCGAGACGTTCTCCGAACTGGTGGAGGTTTTCCGCGATCTCGGATCGCGCGGTGTGGACATCTTGACGGTCGGGCAGTATTTGCGGCCGTCGCGCGACCATTTACCCATCGCCCGCTTCTACAGCCCGGACGAATTCCGTGCGCTGAAAGATGAAGCTTTGCGCTTCGGCTTCCGGCATGTGGAATCAGGGCCACTGGTGCGATCCAGCTATCATGCGCATGAGCAGGCAGAGGCCACTTCGCCGGCTGCCCATGCTCAAGTTTGCTAAGACCGAGCTGACCATGGCTCGGGAATCTTTCGCGGGAAAATCCGGGGTTCAAAAAACTTTAAGCTGGATCGTCAGATATTTCTTGGGATTCTCGCGCACGGCTTTGACCAGTTCCCGGCTCTCGACCAACAACTGGTTTGCGTTGTTGAAGATTGCGGGGTCTCTCAGAAACATTCCTGCCGAGCCTTCTCCCGCTTCCAGGCGATCGGTAATCGCTGAAAGTTTATTGATCGTGTCCTGCAGCTTGTTGGCAAAGTCCGGGTCTTTGGTCAACTTGCCCAAGGCGCCCTTGCCCGCGTTCACATCGTCGGTAAGTTTCTTGACATTAGCGATAGTGTCATTGGCACTGTTGTAGAGTGCGGGATCCTTCAGGAATTTCCCCGCCGTCCCCTTACCTGCGTTCAGGTCGTTGATGATTGTATTTACATCGTCAACCGCGGTGTTGGCCTTGCGATACAGTTCATCGTCTGAAACCAGCTTGCCCAACGTGCCGTTGCCCTCGGTAACTTCGTTGACCAGCTTCTGAAATTCGCTAACCGTCGTGTTCAATCGGTTATAAAGGCTGGGATCATAGATCAGCTTGCCCACCGAACCATTGCCGCTCTCCACAAAGGTGACGATGCGATCGAGGCGTTTGATCAACGAATCCAGGTTCTGTAGAGAACCCTGGCTGGCGCGCACGACGTCCTGAAAATCGGGAACGCTGCGGCTGGACAAAACTGTCCCGTCTTGGACTTCACCCGCTTTGGCCTGTGAACTGTCGATATCGATGTAAGTTTCGCCTAGTACTCCGGCAGTGGAAAGCAGAGTCACAGAATCTTTATGGAGATTAAAGTGATACTTTGTGCTTACTTTCATCGTAACTTCGACCGGAGTCAGGAGCTTGTCCCTGTCGGGCACAATCTGGATGGCACTGACGTTGCCGATATCCACTCCGTTCAGCCGCACAGGCGCCCCCACGCGCAGGCCGCCGGCATTGTCAAAGTATGATTTTAGTTTAATCTTCGGAGTGAGGAACCCGCCCGTGCCGCTCATTAAGAAAATCAAAACGCCGAGCGTAATGCTGGCGATTAGTACCGTGATTCCGACCTTCAGTTGTGACCACTTCAACTGCTTCTGGCTAGGCAATCATTCCCCCAAGCAGCGCCATTCCAGGCAATCTCCACGGTGAATCCCAAGCACAAGTAGATTTTTCGCATCATAGCAGACCGTCGGCCTCGGATTCACGTCAGACACGGTGCGGCTGCAGCGTCCTGATCAGAAAAAAGGCCAGCAGATAAGCCAGAGCTCCGCAAGCCAAAGTGATGTTGAGCCCGAACTGGATGGCAATCACCATGGCGAGAACCGAACCCAACACGCTGGAGGCGGCGTTCATGGCCCAAGCCCACTCCACAGAATTTTCATTGGCATCACTCGTCTCCGGTACTGAAATGCGTACCAGTGCGCGAAGGCCAGTAGGGAATGGCATTCCCATGGCAAACCCTAACGGGACCAGGAGCACGGCACTTACCAGCAGCTTAAGTACAAACGGAAGCCCGACTAGCCGGTTCAGGAGTGCCGGCATGATGAGCACGTAGAGTAGCAGCGACGCCACGATAAGCATCAGAGGCAGGCGCACGCGCAGGACGTCGTCTAGCCACCGGCGGGACGCCAAGCTGCCTGCACCGCTCGAAAGAAGAAGCAAGAACACAACCACGGTCAGAGCGTATGTGGGATGACCCAGAAATAAAACGAAGCGCTGGATGAACGCAATCTCCACCAGAATGTATCCCAACCCGACGACAATGAAGTACAAGAGTCGAGTGGCGCGTTGTTGTCTGCGTCCGCGCCGCATCGCCAGCGGGACCACCAGGAAGGCGAGCACTGCAACTAAGGAAATGACCAACACCGTTCCCAGCACTGCTACGCCCAAGTTTACTTTCCAGTCGATGCCTTGCTGCGATTCTCCCTGACGCATGATCTGGCCAATTTTCATGGTAAAGAAAAAGAAGGGTGCATTGTCGTTCACCGGTGAGACATTGTATGGATAGTGCTGCGCGAAACCGTAGGGGTCATTGCTCGCGATCAGGGCTGAAAACGCATTCGTTCCGGGCGCGGACGGCAAGTACTGCGCTACCAGCGGAGGATTGTGGCTGAGATCAGCTTGGACTGCTTGTTCTTCCTCGATCGTAAACGCACTCTTTTTCGCCAATACCGCAACCGGGATTCCGTCTTCGTCCAGATCGCCCTGGGAGACCACAATGAAGTGCCTCGCAGGATTCTCGATGCCCAAGGTATGGAGAGCTTGCATGGCGACCGAGACCACGCGTAAAGCTTCGCGTGGCTGCCGGAATTCCCACCGCGTGATGGCGATCAGCCCGTCGGGCCTCAGGTGCTCGAAATATTCGCGGAACGCTTCGACTGTATAGAGGCTATTTTCACTGAGGGCAAATGCCCCCGCCGCCGTGGACGCCCAAGTGTCGACCAGGGTCATCTGCACCACGTCGTAGTGCACCTGCGAGTTGCGAATGAAGGACCTGCCGTCGGTAACGTGGATGTGCACTTCGGGAAGGTCGTACAAATGAAACGCGTAGTCGGCGTAGCGGCGACGCATGATGGTGTTCGCGATGATGGGATTGATCTCTATGCCAGTCACATTGGTGCTTCCATTGGCTACGGCGCGCAGGACGTCCACCCCGCCGCCTGGCCCGATAATGGCATAGTCGCCGCGGGGCCGGAGGACATTAGCCAAGGCCGGCGGCGCCGACATTAAGTCTTGCTGCCACACCGTACCCTGCCAGTGTTTCGGATCCACATTCATAATGGACGTGGACGCATCCGCGTCGATCACTATGGTTTTTGCGTCGCCCTGGCGGTCTACCTCCACGCGTGAGATCGCGTTCCAGCGCGCGAACTCCACCCAGGATCCATCGCGGAGCTCGCCCTTAGCATAGACAACGTCAATCAGCCTTCCGGAGTAATTCACCGCAATCAGCAAAAGCAAACCGACGGCCAGGATGGGATTCATCTTCCAACGTTTGCGGCTTGGCGCCCAGACGGTACCTGCAATCGCGGCCGTGACCCCCGCAAAAAGGATCGTGTTCGGCCCGCCGAGCCAGTTGAGAAGCGGAACAATTCCGAGACACGCCAGCGCTCCGCCCGTGAGGTCGGCTCCGTAAAGAAGCGGGATATGGGCCGACTCTCGCGCAAAGATAACCGAAAACTCCACGCCGGTAATAAAGAATGGCACAGCCGAACACAGGTATATCGCGGTCAGTCGGAGCAGATTTCCTCGGGATAGTTCCAACGACACCGGAATGCGCAGTACCACCAAAAGCGCCAGGACAATGACTAGCGCATTTACGGCACACAGGCAGGATACCAAGCTGCGAGTCTCAAAGCGTCCCAGGTAGCCCTTTCTCAAGTAAGCGAACACCCCACCCGCGCCCAGGCCGAGCAACGCGATCGAAATGGCTAGAAAGGCAAAATGATAGAAGAGGACAACCGAGAACAATCGAGTCAGTCGCAAGTTCGAGAAGCAGAGCGGAAAAACTGCTCAGCCCAATACCGGCTACCAACGCGCCATTGCAGACTCTTTCTGCCGCGCTGGCAGGGGTCGCGAGGAAAGTCTCACTGGTCAAAGGTGTTCGATGAGAATGCGACAGTCTAACAGAAGCTGAGTGTCGATTTTCCAGGACTCAGCTCTCTAGGATTACTTGCGCGATGGCCTGTTCCGTGGTGTGAGAAAGCGAAAGCGCAGTGTGCACAGCGCCGAGCCGGGCTGCGAACTCAGCGGCTTTGCCATGGAAAGCAATGGTCGGCCGGCCTCCGGGTTCGCGGCACACTTCCACGTCACGCCAGCGCACACCGTGGTTCCAGCCTGTGCCGAGAGCCTTCATGGCAGCTTCCTTAGCTGCAAAGCGCGCGGCGTAACGCTCCACGCGGTTGGCCTTCGATTCACAGTAACGGATTTCGCTTTCGGTGAAGATTCGATGCAGGAAACGATCGCCATGACGCGCTATGGCTTGAGCAATGCGCGGGACTTCCGCGATGTCAATTCCGGTCCCGACGATCATGAGGAATTACGTTAGCACATTGAACATTACATACACCTCGTCGATCGCAGCTGTGGATGCAAAGACGCCAAGCGCCAACCAGGGATCGATTTGCCACACTGTCCTCACCGCCAGGTATGCTGGATGGTATCTTGGTGAGGGCAAATCCCTGACCACGGTATTCATGGACGTTCTCAAGAAGCTTTTTGAGCAGCATTTTCACTCACCAGTCGCGCGGGTGCAGCCGCTGCAGGGCCAGCTCGGCGGCTCTGGCCGAAAGATTATTCGGCTGGCTAACGAAGAGCTAAGCGCGATTGGTATTCTCTACGATGTTCGTGAAGAAAACGCTGCGTTCCTGGAGTTCTCCAGACATTTTCGCCGCCATGGCCTGCCGGTGCCCGAGATTTATGGGGAAGATTTGGGCGAGGGTGCTTATCTTGAAGAAGATCTGGGAAGCACGACGCTTTTTGAGTTTCTTTCGACAAACCGTGCCGGGGAGAACATTGCTCCGCTCGCGATCGAAGCATATCGGAAAGTTGTGGCGGTGTTGCCACGGTTTCAGATCGAAGCTGGTCGCGATTTGAACTACAAGCTGTGCTATCCCCGAGCCAGTTTTGATCGGCAATCCATCGCCTGGGATTTGAACTACTTCAAGTATTACTTTCTTCGGCTGGCGGGCATTCCCTTCAACGAACAGGCGCTGGAGAACGATTTCGGCCGCTTGACGAAGTTGTTGTTGAGCGCCCCGCATGAGTATTTTCTGTATCGGGATTTTCAATCTCGCAACATCATGTGGCGCGATGGCCAGCCCTTTTTCCTGGACTATCAAGGCGGACGCAAAGGCGCGCTGCAATACGATGTCGCGTCTCTTTTGTACGACGCCAAGGCCGACTTGCCGCCGGAACTGCGCCAGCAATTGCTCGATCATTATCTCGATAGTCTCGCCAGCTTCATCAAGTTGGAACGCGCAGTATTCATGCAGCACTACTACGCCTACGTTTACGTTCGGATCATGCAGGCTTTGGGCGCTTACGGGTTTCGCGGCTTTTATGAACGCAAAGCCCATTTTCTGCAAAGCGTCCCTTATGCGCTGAAAAACCTGCGCTGGCTGCTGCACAACGTCACGCTACCGATCGCCCTTCCCACGCTCATGGAGGCGTTCAACAGCATGCTCGGATCGGAGAAACTGCAGAGCCTGGCTTCGGATGCAGAGAATCTAACGGTACGGATTTTCAGCTTCTCCTTCCATCGGGGTTGGCCGAAAGACGAAACCGGAAACGGCGGAGGATTCGTCTTCGACGGTCGCAACCTTCCCAACCCCGGCCGCGATGAACGCTTCAAAGCGCTCACAGGCAAAGATGCGCCGGTGATCGAGTACCTGAATCAGCAGGAAAGTGTGCATCAGTTTCTGGCTAGCGTCCTGTCGCTGGTGGATGCCAGCGTGAGCGAATATCAGCGTCGCGGATTCAAGGATTTGATGGTGTCGTTCGGATGCACAGGTGGACAACATCGCTCGGTCTATCTGGCAGAGCAATTGGCGAAGCGGTTGCGTAGCAGAAATGGAGTGGAGGTAGTAGTGCGGCATCGTGAGTTGGAGAATGTACACGAATGAAGGCGATGATTCTGGCAGCGGGCCTGGGCACCCGACTGCGTCCACTCACCGACAACCGTCCCAAGGCCCTGGTGGAAGTCGCTGGCCGCACGATGTTGGAGATCACGCTTATTCGCTTACGGTCTTTTGGGATTCGCGAGGTGATTGTCAATGTGCATCACTTTGCCGACATGATTGTCGAGTATCTCAAGACGAATCATAACTTCGGAATGCGTATCGAAATCTCTCGCGAGGAGGTTCTGCTCGATACCGGCGGGGGACTGAAAAAAGCCGCGTATTTTTTTCGCGAGCGGTCCAGCAGTCCTGACGAATCGTTTATTCTGCACAACGTCGACGTCATCAGCACCATCGACCTCGGGCGCGTAGTGCAATTTCACGTTGACAAACGGGCTCTCGCCACTATCGCGGTACAAAACCGGAAGACCTCCCGCTACCTCCTATTCGACGACAGCCTGCAGCTTTGCGGGCGACGAATCCGGGCGCGATCAGAAAACAGAATTGGTCCGATCCTCACCGCAGGCGCAGGCGTTGGCCTTTTCTGGCATTCACGTCATTTCGCCTCGTCTTCTAGCGATGATGACAGAAGATGGCGCTTTTTCCATCATCAACTGTTATCTGCGTCTCGCTGCTAAAGGAGAAAAAATTCTTGGTTTTCGTGCCGACGAATATTACTGGCGCGATCTCGGAACACCGGAGAATGTGGCACAAGCTGCTGCAGAGTTGGAGCAGAAGGTACCTATGCAATAGAGTTCAAGATTCGGCGTAGGCTCCATTCAGCATGCTCTTCGAAACTTGCCGTACGGCCATCGCTTCGACGGAAAACGGTATGTCGATCGAAACCTCGACTCCCCCCTCGGGCACGTTGTCGACGCTAAAGTTTTGAAAGTCTCCATATAGCGCCTGAAGGCGCTTGCGCGTTGCGGTAAGTCCGACACCGTGACGCTGACCCATTGCACTGGAACCCGGCTCAAGGCCGCGGCCGTTGTCCGTGATCCGCAAGTGCAACTGGGTACAGTCGTGGAAGGAAGTAACGCGAACTTTGCCTCCTCCAGAGAGTTTTGCGATTCCATGATGAATCGCGTTTTCCACCAGCGGCTGAAGCAGCAATTGAGGAACGTGCGCGTCCAAAGTAGCCGGGTCAGCGTGAATGACGACCTCCAGGCGACCATTGAAGCGGACCTTTTCTATTTGCACATACATATCCAGAAACTGCAGTTCTTTACTCAGGGTCGTCTCCTGGATGCCCCCTTCTTCCAGGATAGATCTCAATAAATCGCCCAGACGCGACATCATCTTGTCGGCTGCTTTCACGTCGGAGAACATCAACGCCGAAATGGAGTTCAGCGTGTTGAATAAGAAGTGCGGCTGGAGCCTGCTCTTAAGTGCCTCGAGTTGTGCCTCAGCGAGTTGGACCTCTCTATTCTTGAACCGCTGGTAGTACGCGATCATCTGTCCGAACACAACGATCGGCATGTAAATCTGAAACATATCCTCGGCGCCGGCCGCCAGAAATAACCTCTTAAAAAGAAGCCACCCGACCGTGGGAACCTGACCAACCCTGGGATCTCTGACCGGGAACAAGACGCCGCGAAGCACAACATGGACGATCGTGAAAAGCACACCGCCAAGAAAGTATCCTAAAAAACGGCGAGCGATGTGATTACGCTCCACCGGGTAACGGGTTGCAAAACTTAGGACCGGGGGCGTCAGTAGAGCCCATATATACGAATTCACCAGCGGGACACCAAAATCATAGAGGGTGATCGGGAACCCCAACGACTTTTGATACTGATACCGAGAGACCGTCTCGGCCAAACCGATTACGGTCCAAACTCCGAAGCTCACAACCCACGTGAGCCAAGTACGCAGGGTTTCGTCACGTTTGTAATCGACCTGTTGCAGAGTGTCCGCCCTTCACGAAGGGGTTTTCCGGCCCCGCCGATGCTGCGCCATTCTAGAATAAAAATACAACGACAAGCTAATGAATCCGGGCGACTGATGAAGTGTGGTCGACGTTGACTAACAAATCGTTGTCACAGCAGCCGGTCCCCACGGTAAATCAGTTTGCCGTCCACTAATCTCCCCTCAGGCGTGAGCTTGTGAGGCTTCGGAGGTGCCGTCCCGTCAATATGCAGCACTTCGTGTCCGTGCGCCACCAGCCAGTCTGAGACCAGCATGCGGTGACATCGAAAATAGAGTCGTTCAGCGCACATGTAGGCCGTTGGAGAGTAAACTCACTCAAATCGAGGAGTTCTGCGATGCCCGTGCTCGAACTCCGCAGTCAGCATGTAATCAGCGTAATTCCGGAAGCTCGGACTCCGCAGCGCGATATTCGGCGAGTCATCGCGGATTTTTCTGCGGCGCCCGCCTAATTCTTTCAGCCAAACGTAGCGGATTCCAGCTTCGGGCAGGGACTTCTCCAGTGATTCACGGTTGAAATGCGGGAGTCGGCGGGACATTGGGAACGATCGGATATCCACGAGCGCTTGAATGGAGTGTGCCTGTAGGGCCTGGATCAGTTCATCCAGACCACGGGTAGAGTGCCCAATCGTGTAGAGAGTCGCCACGGCTCGATTTCAGATTGCAGATCTAAGAAGCGTGGGCGCAAGCTCGAACAATCTAAGATTATCCACCCAGGACTTGAAATGCTTTAACCAGCGCTTCGTCTTGCTCCGGAAATACGGTACGCAAATCCAACAGTACGTGACCCTCTTCCACGCGAGCAACGATAGGCGGATCTGACCCGCGCAAGTCGAGCTGTGAGGTCTCCAGCGGTAAGATCTTTGTGGCTGATCGCCAACAGGCGCGTCGGTAACACCGCGGAGGGAGCAGCACCACCCCCGATTACGGATTCTCCATCCATTACTTCGACCGACAATTTCGATAATTGAACTTTTTCAGCGATGCGTTCAGCGCGCGCCCCAATTTCTTCTGCTGACAATCGCATCATTCGCAAAGCAGGAATCGAATCATGGTCCTTCTTAACGTAGGCCAGTAGCGTGGCTTCGAGCGCAGCGTAGGTAAGCTTATCGACACGCAGTGCGCGGAACAGGGAATTCGCCCGCATGCGGGCAATCAGGTCGCTGCGGCCGCTGAGGATGCCCGCCTGTGGCCCGCCTAGCAGTTTGTCGCCGCTGTAAGTAACGATGTCGACGCCTGCGCGCAGGCTGTCGAGCACGCCGGGCTCGCCGCTTACTCCGAACGAGCGCAAGTCGATGAGCGCGCCGCTTCCTAAATCTTCTATCAAAGGAATATTCCGCTTGCGGGCCAATTCCACCAAGTCGTCAACCCGAGGCTGCTCGGTGAATCCCGTAATCTGAAAATTCGAGCGGTGAACGCGCAAGAGCAGCCGAGTCTTTTCGGTGATCGCATTCTCGTAGTCAGCGAGGCGCGTGCGGTTGGTCGTACCCACTTCCCGCAAAACTAGCGTGGGACTTTGACATGACATCCGGAATGCGGAATGAGCCTCCGATCTCGACCAGTTCCCCTCGCGAGACGATGACCTCGCCGTCCTCCGCTAGCGTATTCAGCGCGAGCAGGACGGCTGCAGCATTGTTGTTGACAACGATGGTGGAGATGCTCGGTTCGTTCGCACGGGCGGGAACGCCCGCGCCTACATTGAGATCGGCGAAAAGTTTGCCGAACAGGCGATCGACGTGAACGTCCCGCTTGCCCCGTTCGCCGGTGGCGATATCGAATTCTAGATTCGAATAAGCAGAGGAGACTTCGCGAATGTGATCAAGCGCAGCGGCGGACAGTGGAGCGCGTCCCAGATTCGTGTGCAGAATAACTCCGGTCGCGTTAATCACTGAACGAAGCGAGTAGCTCAAAGCTTGCCGGGCTTCGCGCTCGACTGCCTGGGCGAGGCCAGAAAGAGCAAGATCCACGCCATCCGCCTCCAGGCGGCCGGCGGCAATTTCTTCGCGCAAGCGACCCAACACCACACGAACGGCGTCTGTGACGGCAGTTTGGCCTTCGCTGGAAACCAGGCGCGACAGCTGGCCATGCCGCACTAATTCATCCACGGACGGCAGTCTGCGGTAGAGGTCTGCCTTCGAAATGGCTTTCACGATTGACGATTATCCCACCCGCCGCGCCGGCGAAGCGTTCTAAATTCATGAACCCAAGATACGGAGTCACACAGGGGTTGAATCCCGAGGTTTCAGCCCCTTTTGTGCCCTTCGTGGTTAATTTGGAGGACACCAACGTTGGCACTACATCTTTGCTAACCCACTTCCACCAGCCCGTATGTGCGCTGCCAGCGGGCGCGCATGTGGCGCAGAGCGAGAGCGATCTCACCTTTGGAGATTTCCTGGCTAGGACCAGACAGGACCGCAGCAGCCTCACGTTTAGCCGCTTCCAGCAGCTGCCGGTCGCGGATGAGATTCGCCACCTGAAAACTCGGCAGACCGGCTTGACGGGTGCCGAAGAATTCTCCTGGGCCGCGAAGTTCGAGATCGAGTTCCGCGATCTGGAAACCATCGTTCGTGCGGACCATGGCATCCAGGCGGCGTTCGCCGTCCTCGGAAATCTTTCCCCCGGTCATCAGGACACAGTAGGACTTGGCCGCTCCGCGACCGATTCGACCACGGAGCTGATGGAGCTGAGATAGCCCGAAGCGTTCGGCGTGTTCGATGACCATGACCGTAGCATTGGCCACATCGACGCCGACTTCGATCACCGTAGTAGCAACCAGAACATCGATCTCGCCTTTTTGAAACAACCGCATGGTCTGATCCTTCAGATCGGAGTCGAGGCGGCCGTGCAGCAGGCTTACCCTCAGATCGGGGAAGATTCGCTGGTCCAGCTCCTTATACATTTTGATCGCGGCTTTGAGCTCCTTCTCTTCGCTTTCCTCAATGACGGGATAGACGACGTATACCTGATGTCCGGCGGCGACTTGCTTGCGCACGAATTCCCAGACTTCAGCCGAGCGTTCGTCAGAAATGCGACGGGTGATGATGGGCACGCGGCCGGGCGGCATCTCGTCGATGACACTGACGTCGAGGTCGCCATAGAGGGTAAGAGCGAGAGTCCGAGGGATTGGAGTTGCGGTCATGACGAGGACATCTGGCTCAGCAGTCTGCGCGGGTGAGACGCCCGCGCCTACGTCGCCCGACTTCTTCATCAGCTTGAAACGCTGCAGCACTCCGAAACGGTGCTGCTCATCCACGATCACCAGGCCTAATTTGGCGAATTCGACCTTTTGCTCGATAAGGGCGTGAGTTCCGATGACCAGTTGCGCGTTTCCTTGGGCAATGTGGCGGCGGATGTCACGTTTGCGAGCATCCTCCATCGACCCAGTAAGTAGCACGACCCGGTAGCCGGTGGCCTCAAGGATTTGCCGCGCCGAAAAATAATGCTGCTGGGCAAGGATTTCCGTGGGCGCCATCAGCGCTACTTGAAATCCGTTTTCCATCGCAATGATGGCCGCTTCGAAGGCGACGATGGTCTTGCCCGAGCCCACATCGCCTTGCAACAACCGCCGCATAGGGACGGGCTGCTCCATGTCGGAGGCAATCTCTTTGAGCACATGTTTCTGGGCAGCGGTGGGATGAAAGGGCAGGATCTTCTTGATGGCCTCGCGCACCCGATCGTCGAGCTTAAATCCAATACCGGTTTGGGCTTTCTGCTCACGCCGTTTGAGTTCCAATCCCAATTCGAGGAAAAACAATTCTTCGAAAATCATGCGAATATGTGCAGGCGTTCGCGACGCCTGCAGGTCCGAGAGGCTTTCCCCGGGATCGGGCCAGTGAACTTTCCACAGCGCTTCGCGCGGGGCGATGAGGCCGAGGCGCTGGCGCACCATGGCGGGAATAGGATCAGGTAGGTCCGGGGTCAGATTATCCAGAGCTGTGCGGATGATGCGGCGAAACCAACGCGGGGTCAGGCGGCCTTGACCGGCCGACTCGTAAATTGGAACGATTCGTCCAACCTCCAGGGATGAGGCGACCTTCTGTTCGGCAGCATCGGTCGCGCCGTCATCGGTGGAATCGCCGATAATCTCGAATTGCGGCTGGACTAACTGCAGTTCGCCGCTGTATTGGTCCTGTTCTACCTTGCCGTAGAGGGCAATCATTTGTCCCGGCTTGAATTTGTCACGGAGATAGGTGGCGTTGAACCAGATACTTTTCAGGCGGCTTCGGCCCTGGCCGGCAGTCATTTGAAAGATTGGCATGCGGCGTGTGCGGAACAGGCCTGAATTGCGGACCTCCGCGATCACTGTCGCCATTTCTCCAGAGCGCAGTTCCGATATGCTTCTCGGGTTTACCCGGTCCTCGTACCGAAAGGGCAGATAGTGGAGCAGGTCGTCAACTGTATGGATGCCTTTGGCCGCCAAGATTTCGGCCAGGCGGGGACCAATGCCTTTTACGTACTGCACGGAGGTGGCCGGTTCCAGCATCTGAGGGGATGGTAACAAAAGCAGTAGCTAAGCCTTGGCAAGTGGCGTTTAGTCTTGCCACGGGAACGGTGTTTAGGAACGTTGTAAACGTGACGAGGTTCATACATGCTCTGGTCGCAGTTCTGGCAGGAAATGCGGCCTATTTCTTGCTCATGCCACATCTGCCTCCCAGTGCACGGCATCAGCCACTTCGGTTGGATGTTGGGTTGGTGGTGGACTTCTGCTTCTGCCTGGCAGTTTTCGGCGTTGTGAAAATGTTCGCTAGTAAGCCGAGCAACGATTCTTAACGTGCCTTCCGCAACGCCCTGCCCACAGAGAAATCAGGAGTTACTTTCGGAACCTCGGTAACCCTAAGCCGCGGGTTACAATCCGGCGAGTGGTATGCAGAAAATAGCCATCCTTTACGACGCCAGCCAGGCGGTGTTATCAACCTTTGATCTGGACGAGGTGCTGCGGCAGATCCTCATCATTGCGCGCGAATACTTCCACCTGCAGAATGTGGCCATTCTATTGCTGGACCAGGAAACCAACCAACTGCGCACTCGCTCCCAAATCGGCTGGGACGACGGATTTGACCTTATCCCCTTGGCCATCGGGACCGGAGTTATCGGTACGGCTGCGCGAGAGAAGCGTCCGCTGTACGTGCCCGACGTTAGCAAAGACTCGCGTTACATCGCCTGCGGAAAGAAGACTCGATCGGAACTGGCGATCCCTCTGATGGTAAGGGACGAGGTGGTAGGAGTGCTGGATTGCCAGAGTGAGAACCTCGACCACTTCGACTCGGAAACTATTGATCTGCTTACGCTGTTTTCGACTCAAGCCTCAATGGCGCTTCAAAATGCCCGCCTCTATACGCTTGAACGTCGCCGGGCGGCGCAACTGGAAGCCATCAATGCCATCGCGCAGCAGACGACGACAATCCTCGACATAAAGGAATTGCTGGCCAGAGTTTGCCTGCTGATCCAGGAAAAATTCCAGGTCTCTCACGTTTCAGTCCTGTTGAAAGATGAAGAAGACCTGGTGCTGCGGGCCCACCACGGAGACCTCACGCTTCGTATCCCTGAGGGTGGACGCCTTCCCGCCGGGACAGGGCTTTGGGGACGAGCTCTCCAGACTGGCAAAACTCTGATTGAAAATGACGTAGCAAGCAATCCAGATTACATTGGCTTCTACCTGGAAACCGGCTCTCGTATGTGTATTCCTCTGGTTTCTTTCGGACAAACGCTGGGAGTGCTAATGCTCGACAGCGCTCGAGCAGGAGCTTTCAACGCCAATGACACTCAGTCGCTTGAATCCGGCGCCGACATTTGCGCCACCGCCATCCAGAATGCCAACTACGTCGAGCGCGTCCAACAACTCGCTTACCTCGACGGACTGACCGGAATCTTCAATCGCCGTTTCTTCGAATTGCGCATCGCGGAAGAAATCGAGCGCGCTCGGCGGTTCGGGGCTGGGATGGCGGTCATCATGGTGGACATCGACCAGTTCAAGCGCTTGAACGATGAATACGGCCATCTGCTGGGCGACGAAGTATTGCGCCAGGTTTCTTCGGTTTTCCATCAACAACTTCGGAAGATTGATGTGGTGTGCCGCTACGGAGGAGAGGAGTTCGCTATCCTGCTGTCGCAAACCAACGCGCAGCATGCGCTTGCCGTTGCCGAGAAGTTACGGCGTCTGATCGAGACCTGGCAGTTTCCCGGCGTGCCCCGATCGGTCACCATCAGCGCGGGTGTTGCCAGTTGCCCTGATCACGGAAACACGCGCGACGAACTGGTGAAATCAGCAGATGCGGGCTTGTACGCAGCCAAGCAGGCGGGACGGAACCGGGTATGCTTAACTCCAGAACCCCAAAAAAGTATCGCCCGGACAGCGGCAAGTAGTCTACAGAATTTGGCCCGGGGAAGGATGCCCGTGCCAATCCTCAGGGACTAACCAGCTCATATTTCGCTCAAGCTGTGCAGTTCACGCTCGAGCTCTTTCCGGATTTCGCTGCCCTGTTCGCGGAGTTCGCGTTCCAGTTCCCGCATTTCCTTCTTCAGTTCTTCTTGATTGTTACGGAGTTCTTTCGCGGCTCGCTCCATTTCGGGTTTCGCCTGTTCCATTCTGCAGCTGCATCTCGCGCGCCGCCCGCTCCAGTTCAGGCTCTTCGCGAGCGATCTCAGATTCCAGTCGGCTCAGATCAATACGAGTTTCCACGTCGATAGAGGGAATCGCGAACTTTTCGTCGAGAAACCCTGATTGCCGGCGTTCGGGAAGGCTGAGAGTTAGCGTCTGTTCCTTCTTGTCGCGAATGATGCTGATCTGGACGGCGTTCTCTTTGCGTCCCCGCAAAGCGTGGGTAAAGTCTCCGGCGTCATGGATCGGCTCGTCATTCACCCGGACAATCACGTCGCCAGCGCGAAATCCCGCCTTTTCGGCGCGGCTTCCCTTGTCCACGGAGCGCACCAGCACTCCCTGGCCGTTCTTGGCCCCGAAAAAGTCTCCCAGTTGAGGGGTGAGGTTTTCCACCATCAGACCGCTACGCGCGGAGGAGTGCACCACCACAACCGAGACCGGAATATCAATATCAGGCATAGCTGGCATCGCTGGCATAGCAGGCATCGCTGGGCATCGCGAACTTGAACTCCTTGGACTCACGCCCGGATCGGAAAGGTTTTCTTGCGGTCGGCAAGCTGGGCTTTGAGGGTTATCGACTGACCATCGCGGCTGATGCCCAGCGTGACCACTCGTCCCGGCGGGATTTCGTGGATCATCCGTCGTAATTGCTCCACGCTTTCCACCCCAGATCCATTGACGGTTAGGATGACATCATGCTCTTTGATCCCAGCCTTGCCAGCAGGGGCGTCCTGGTCCACCAGGGTCACTTCCACGCCGTGCTCTTCCTTTAATCTGAGTTCCCTCAAGCGATCGGGTGTGATATCGCGGGTATCGACACCCAGGTAAGATCCGCCGCCGTAGGCTTCGTCGCTCGAAAATCCGAATACTTCTTTCGGTGGTTCAAAGGAAAAACACTGTGCGCTATAGGTTACGACGGCCAGAAACGGCAGGATTAGCAGCGTTACGTGAGCCTGACTTGCGCATGTTCATCCCTCCTTCCACAGAAAGATCACTTATTTCGCGCGGCGAAACCAGATATCCCCAGTGGTAGTGCGCACCTTCAACACCGGGCCCCCGCCGTTCAAACTGCCGTCTGCTGTGACCGTCTTCGGACCGTAGTCGCCACCTTCCGTTGTCACTCTGATTTCCGAGAAGTCCGAGCGAATGCTATGGCCATTGGCCACTTCGATCGAGGCTCGAATGCTGAGCGCCAGGCTCGGTGCCAGGTAAACCGTAATGTCCCCGGCGGAGGTCTCCAGCACAGAATCGGTACGCTCGCCAGTGGACGAGACAAACTTGGCTATGATGCCACCAGCTCCCGTTTCCGCGCGGGCTGAGGGAACGCCGTTCAATTCGATGCTGCCGCCGCCCGTTTCCGCGTGCACTGGTCCTTTCGCCGACGCCAGCCGGATGCTGCCCCCTCCGGTCTCAATCTCCGCCGGACCGCCAATCTCGCCCAGATCGATGCTGCCCCCGCCGGTAGTGGCCTTGACACGCCCAGCGCAACGATCAACCTCGATGCTGCCACCTCCCGTTTCCAGGACAGCACCCTGCAGACCGGAAACCACCACCACGCTGCCGCCGCCACTTTCAGCGCTGATCTTGCCTTTGGAGGACACAACTTTGATACTTCCCCCGCCTGTGCGCAAGCTAAGATCGCCGCCAGTCGTGCCCACATCGATGCCGCCACCGCCGGTTTCGGCATTAATCGCACCGCCAATATCGTCGAGATGAATACTACCGCCGCCACTCTGGGCGTCGACCCGGCCAGCAATGCCAGTGGTCGAAACACTGCCACCATCGGTCTCCAGCTTTACCGCATCCGTATCGCGGGGAACATTGACCGTAAATTCGCCTGAGAATCGATGTGCCCTGCCCCCTTGCCATTCGGCGACGATCCAGGCCGTATCTCCCCGGACGTAAGCGCTAACTTTGTAGGAGTCGAATTCGCGGCGGGCGCTCTCTTCGGAAGACGTATAAGCACGATTGCGAACCATGTAGCTGATGCCTGATTGCGAACCGCCTGCCACACGAACCGAGCCCATGTCCACCTTGATTCTGATATTTTTTGCGGCAGCGAGAGTACCGGTGATGTCCCGGGCCCAGTTTCCCCCGTCCCGGTAAACCCGCGCCTCTTGCGCTGCCGATAGTGGAAGCAACAGGAGGAGCGCCGCAACGAGTTTAGAGAACTTCTTCAACATGCACCTTCTGTCTTGTCAGTCTTGCTGTCGAGTTTGCGCTCGAGCGGGACAGCCAAAAACGGCTGTCCCTATGCAGTCTCAGCAACCTAGTCAATTTCTGGAAGCTGGGCCAGCCAGTTGCGGGCCTGCGACCGGATGTATGGATTCTGATCGTTCTCCGCCAGCTTCTGCAGGACCACACGCACGCTGCTGTCAGCCCGGCAAGGCTCAAGCAAATGCAAAGCTTGAGTCCGGAGACCAGGATTGGAATCGTGCATCAGAGCCTCGAGTACTGCGTCCCGGACACGCACATCATCCTTCACGTAAGGACCCAACCCCTCCAATGCCTTCAATCGCACGCCAGGATTCGAGTCATACCGCAAGGCGTAAAGCAATGCCTCGCGAACATGGGTGTCGTTGGGCTTCTGGGTCAGCAAGTCCACCGAATCCATGCGCACGCCGGAGTTGTAGTTGTTGCGCGCGGCGAACAGAAGCAACTGCTGAATGCGCTGATCATTGAGCGAGCCCTGCGCTTCCTGGATGGAGACGGTGTCGTACTTGATGCTGATCTGGTTGGATCCCGGTTCCTGAGAGATGGAACGAATGCCGCTGATGGAAGATTCTGTTACCGGGCTCGGGACTGATAATTGACTAATGTCTGGAGGGCCTCCCTTCACTACCTTGTAGGTGGCTCCGATGCCGCCGGCAAAGCCTACGATAAAGAGCATGGCCGCCAGGGCGGGAGAGAGACGGATCTGGCGAAGCCAGGCCCCCGGATCGAACGTCAGGCGCTGCCAGAAGCCACCTTGCTCAGCCGTTTCCAGCGCTTCCTGCAGGCGCATTCGAGAAGCCGCTACCAGGTTCGGCGTCGGTTCGTCCACCGGATACTGGGAGAGCGTGGCGTGGAGTTGGCGGCTGGCCTTCAGTTCGGCGGCGCAATCGGTGCAGCGCGCCAGGTGTTGTTCCAGTTCGTAACGAGCGTCATCGGGCAGCTCGTTGTAAATGTGCAGCAGAATGTTCTCTCGAACCCATTCGCACTTCATAGTTGCACCCCCGGAAAGGGGAAGAATTCAATTTTCATCGCATGTCCACCAAAGCGCCACGCAATTTTTGGGTGGCGCGAAACAAAGTATTCTTCGCTGTTTCTTCTGTCGTATTCAAAATTTCACCAACGGTCCGCAACTTCAGTCCGTGGTAGTGCTTCAACTCGAAAACCATACGCTCGCGGGGCGTGAGTCTCTCCAGAGCGCGGTTGATTCTGCGTACCCAGTTCGCGGCGCATCAAGTCTCGCTCGGGATTTGCTCCGGCTCGCGCGTCTGGGACCTGCTCCAGCACATCGTAGGCTTCGCCATCCGCATCCACCGCGACAGGCGCATCTTCCTTCCGCACCTGCCTTTTCCGCAAGTGATCCAGGCAGAGGTTGGTAACAATGCGGTAGATCCAGGTGTAGAAGGAGCACTCGAAGCGGAAGTTACCCACGCTCTTATACGCCTTCAGAAACGCGTCCTGATAAATATCCTGGGCTTCGTGCTCCGAGCCGGTCAGATGCATGGCTAGCCGCAGTACCGCCTGGTCATAGTGCCGCACCAGCTCCTCGAAGGCCGCGCGATTGCCGCGCTGCGCTTCGCGAACCAGCAGGGTGTCGTCGATACGGCCTGGACCTTGCCCAGCCATGTGGCCCCGCATGATGGGGTCCCGGGATCCGCTGCCTCTTTCCACCCGCTCGCTTCTCGCGTCCGGATGGGAACATGCGCCAACCGCTAAAGGTATTGCCCAAACATCGGCCGGCATTGCTCGTTGTCCTCGCCTAAACCGGGTGCCTTGCCGTCCTTCCCGGTTCGCATAGCCATAGACGTGTCAGCGGTGGAACCGTGAGCAGAAATTATAGGAGTTTGGCAGGATTCTTGCTGGCGTAGATGACCATCGGAGAAGGATTTAGGCGGGCTCACGGATCGGCGGGCGGGGTCCGTCCCGAGCGAAGTCGAAGCCCGCCCACACACTGCGTACTTACTCCACCACCACTTCCCTCTCGATAACGACCTTCAGGTGGGTGGTCACGTCTTTGTGCAGCTTGATGGGTAAGGTGAACTCACCCAAGGTTTTTAGCGGCTCGTGGAGCTGGATCTTGCGGCGGTCAATATCAAAGCCCTTCTTCGCCAAAGCGTCAGCGATGTCGCTGGACGTAACTGAACCGAAAAGCTGATCATGCTCTCCCGACCGCCGCTGGAACGCAATGGACACGCCTTCAAACTGCTTCGCCAGCGCCTCGGCGCCGGCTTTCTCCTTGGCTGAGCGGCGAACCGACGCGGCTTTCATCTGTTCAATGACCGCCTTGTTACCGATGGAGGCCTCGATAGCCAGCTTGCGAGGGAGCAAATAATTGCGCCCGAAGCCTTCGGCAACTTTCACCACGTCGCCCCGCGAGCCCAGCTTGGGTACATCTTCTTTCAGTATGACTTCCATGAATGACTCCCGTTCAAAAAAAGTCTTTGGCAGTTGTTACGACGATCTTCACGGATCGGCCTAAATCCAAGGTGATCCGTCATCCGTTCAATCCCTCGCCAGGTCCTGTCACGATGCCCGCCCCGCAAAAGGCAGCAGGGCAATATTGCGCGCCTGCTTGATCGCCGTGGACAAGCGCCGCTGATGCGGAGTGCAGACCCCAGTCAGGCGCCGGGGAACGATTTTGCCGCTCTCCGCCACGAACTGCGCCAGCAACCGCACATCCTTGTAGTTGATGGCCTCGATTTTCTCCACGCAGAACTTGCAAACCTTCTTGCGGCGGAAATACTTGCGGCCACCTTCGCGCCCACCGCCGGGTCCAGCCGGACGAGGCGGACGCCGCTCTCCTCGGTCGGGACGATCTCCACCGAAAGTGTGCTCGGATGTAGGTGTTGCAGTGGATCTGTTTTCTTCAGCCATGATGCTCCTTAAATTCAGCCGTCAGTCTTCTGCTAGTCGACCGACATGATTGTCTATGCCGTAACCGCAGTACTCTCTCCACCAGTTTCGGTGGGCGCGGCGGCAACTTTGCGCCGCGATTCCTTTATAGCTTTAATCTTGTCAAGGCGCTTTTGCTCCTCGTCAATCCGCACGGTCAGGAACTTGATCACCGGTTCGCTGACCCGCAAGCGGCGCTCTAACTCGTGAATGAGGCCACCACCGCCTTCAACCGTAAGCAAAATGTACATGCCATCGTGAAATCTGCGCACCATGTATGCCAGCCTGCGCTTGCCCATTTTCTCCACACTCTTCACTTTGCCGCCCGAGGAAGTTACTGCAGACTCGAGAGTGGAAATCAGTTTGTCCTGATCTTCTTCCACCATGTCCGGGCGAACAATAAACATCAACTCATAGGTACGATCCATCACTTTGTCTCCATCCGCCAGGGATTCTCACGGATCAGCACGGATCAAAATCCAAAATCAGATCCAGCTTCATGCATGTAAATCCGCAGCTAACTTGTTTCGTCTTCCTCCGGCTCGGCCTTGCGGTTGAACCGATTCATGGCCGCGGCCGGGCCTTCCTTCAGAATCACATTAACCGCTTCCGCGGCCTTGTCGATTACTTCATCCACCTGCTTGAGCTGCACCTTCCGGAACGGCGCCAGCAAATAAGTCATCGCATCCGCGACCTTCCGGTCTGGCGCCACGCCCAGCCGGATTCGCAAGAATTCCTGCGTGCCCAGCGCACCAATCACTGACTCCATACCGTTGTGTCCCGCCGAACTTCCGCGTTGGCGGATACGGATCGCGCCCCAGGGCAAGTCCAGTTCGTCGTAAATCACGATCAGATCGGCTTCCGGTCTAATCTCGTGCTCGGCGACTAACTCACGCACTGACATACCGCTCAGGTTCATGAAAGTCTCAGGCTTAGCCAGGAGAACCGGTTCTGAACCGATCACCGCGCGTGCCGTCAACGCCCGGCAGTGGCGGTTTCTTACTTCCACCCCGCATTCGCTCGCGATGCGGTCGATGGTCAGGAAGCCCAGATTGTGCGGAGTGAACTGATATTCGATACCCGGGTTGCCCAGGCCCACAATCAGCTTCACGCGCTCTCAATCTCCCCCGACGCCGTAACCTCGAGCTTCGCTCGACCTGACGGGCGAGGGCGCCCGTCGCCACACAACCGTACCTCTACTTCTCTTTCTTTTCTTTCTTCTCGGCCTTTTCCGCCTTTTCGGGCTTCTCGGCAGCGGGGGCGGCGCCTTCTTCGCCCTCGACCTCCTGCTTGCCCTTCTTGATGACCTCGGGTTCGGTCGGAGCGGCAGTCGCTTCGGCAGCAACTGCTTCCGGAGTGGGCGCCACTTCTTCCTTCACTGTGATGATGTGCGCCACCGGCTGGTTAGGGTCGCTGAGGAACTTCAGCTTCGGGTCATGCGGCAAGTCTGATACGCGCAACACCGTGCCGAAGACTAACTCACTCACGTCGACCTCGATCGAGGACGGGATGTCGCTGGGTAAACACTCAACTTCCACTTCCCGAAAGATCTGCTCCAGAATGCCGCCCTGCTGCTTTACCCCTGCCGCTTCGCCCTTCAACACGATTGGGACTGCAACCTTCAGCCTCTGGTCCATGGCGATGCGTTTCAGGTCGATATGCAACAAGGCCCCTTTGATGGGCTCGTACTGCCAGTCGACGATCATGGCCTTGGTGCGCTCCCGCCATTCAGGGCGAGGTCAAAAATTGTGTTGTGCCCCGTCTGGGAATGCAGGATGCGTGTCACTTGGCGCGGATCCAGACTGACTGACAGCGCATCTTTACCGGCGCCATAGAGGACAGCCGGAAGCTTTCCGTCTCGGCGCACCCGGCGTGCGTCGTTCTTGTTACCCGATGTACGCGGCTGCGCTTCCAAAAGATTATTTTCGGTAATGTTATTTTCGCTTGCGGTTGCCATAATTTCTTTCCTATAAGAACAATTTGCTGACGGACGTCTCTTCGTGAATCGACTGAATCGCGCGTCCGATCAAACCTGCGATAGAAAGAACCTTGATCTTGGGTTCTTTCACGGCCGCATCAGTCAGCGGAATGGTATTGGTAACTACAACCTCCACAATGGCGGACTCGGCGATGTTCTCAACTGCCGGACCGGACAGCACAGGATGCGAGCAGCAGGCGTGAACCGCGATGGCACCATTTTCCAAGAGCGCGCTGGCAGTCTTAACCAGCGTGCCAGCCGTATCGATCAAGTCGTCGATGACCAGACAGGTGCGACCGTTGACTTCGCCGATCACGTGCATGACCTCGGCGACATTCATTTCCACCCGCCGTTTGTCCATGATGGCGAGGGCCGCGTCCATCTTCTTGGCAAAAAAGCGGGCGCGCTCCACGCCTCCGGCATCCGGGGAAACGACGGTAAGGTTTGGCAAGTTCAGCCGCTTAAAGTGATCCACCAGCACCGGCGACGCGAACAGGTGGTCCACCGGAATATTGAAAAATCCCTGCAATTGGGGCGCATGCAAATCCACGATCAGCGCCCGGTCCGCGCCCGCCGTAGTCAGCAGGTCAGCCACCAGCTTGGCGGAAATTGGGACCCGCGGCTTGTCCTTGCGGTCTTGCCGCGCATATCCAAAATACGGAATTACTGATGTGATCCGCCGCGCCGAAGCGCGTTTGAGTGCGTCGATCATCAACAGCAGTTCCATCAGATGCTCGTCCACGGGACGGCAAGTCGGTTGCATCACGAAGACGTCAGCCCCGCGCACGTTCTCCTGTACCTGGACATAGGCCTCGCCATCGCTAAAACGCGTGACCATCGCCTGGCCGCGCGGCAGCCCCAGGAATGCGCACACCTCTTCGCACAGCGGTTCGTTAGCCGACCCACAAAAGATCTTGAACTTATCGTCCACGCGTCCGCGTTGAGGCTTGCGCTCCGGCTTCTCGTCGGCGCTCATCTGGGCCTTCTTTTCCGTCGCTGTCGCAAGAGTTGCCATAAGTTCAGCTCTTCGCTTTTAGCCTTTAGCCTCTAGCTGGAAACTCTTTAACTCCGCGTTTGTGCTAAGAGCTAAGAGCTGACAGCTAAAGCCGATTTTCTGGCTGGGCCGCTAGGATTCGAACCTAGACAAAGTGCTCCAAAGGCACTTGACCTACCATTAGTCGACGGCCCAGTTTCCTCGATCTCAGATTGCCCGATGTCAGATTGTAGATTGAAAACATCGTCTTCGGCACTAGCAATCTGAAATCCGAGACCGTCAATCGAAAATTTTCTTCCAGTACTGCCGACGCGTCAGCGTACTCGTAGTGACCGCCCGAATGCCTTGCTTGCCGTATTTTGGCCGCCGCCTTTTCAGCCGATGTCCTGGAACAAACAGTCCATAAATGGCTGATCCGGAGCCCGAGAGCGAGGCATAAAACGCACCCGCACGTTCCAGCACACGCTTGACCTCACGCAATTCGGGATACTTAGGAAAGACGACTCGTTCAAAGTCGTTTTCTATCCCGGTACGGACGAGGTCGAGAAGCGGGGTCTCGGCCCGGCCCCTGCCTTTACTCACAGGGACACCGGATAAAGTGCCGCTCAGCCACGCAGAAACGATGCGGCTGAACTCATTCATTCTATCGGAGGAAGATGGGACCGTCAATTTGGGATGTCGTGAATCTGCAGAGAGCATGTGGGGGCGGGCGCCCTCGCCCGTCCGGGCCGAGCCCCGCTCGGCTAGCTCTTTTTCGGTGTCCCAGACGCCGCCCGAAATGTTTGCCCACCCGACTGCTGCTCTACCTGAAGTGCTGGCCCCACCCGAAATGCCTACCTCACCGTGGAAGGGCACGGCTTCAGCCGTGCCGAAAAGGTCGCCATGAGAAGAGGGCTTTAGCCCCTGAGGGGACCCTGTCATCCCATCCCAATCGGCAAAAGCCTGTGGCGTGGAAACTCCAATCTCAGGTGTCGCGACCACGCACGCAGTCGATGGCAGATCAGGGAGCGGATAGACTTCCTCGCCGCGTCCAATCCCGAGAACCGTCCCACCCACAAGGAAAAGCGGCACATCCGATCCGACTTCCGACGCGATTCGCAGTCTCTCAGGCCCCGGCAACCTCTTCTTCAGCGTCCGTTCCAGCGCCAGAAGCGATGCGACGGCGTTGCCTGACGCCCCTCCGAGCCCTCCCTGCACCGGAAGACGCTTCTCGATTTCGATTACTACCCGGCAGCGCGCGCCGAGCGCCGCAATCGCTCTCTCGACAACGCGATAACAAGTGTTCGATTTGTCTTTTGGAACACGGGGATCTTCGCAACGAATCTCGGTACCCGTCCCACGCTCGACGCGCACACGAATCATGTCGTGCAGCGCGATGGTCTGATAGACCGTGCGCAGTTCGTGAAATCCGTCAGGGCGCAGCGCGCCAATCTGCAGACCGAGATTGATCTTGGCGAACGATCGGACGGTGACAGGCATGGAGGATGATCTGTGAATTGGCCCAGGGATCGATCTTCGCCCGGTCTCTACTTGGTCATCTCGACCGAAACAATGCCGCCGGGCTTGGGTTCTCTGGAAGGCGGCTCCACGTACTCGACCCGCGCGTGCACACCTTCCAGATCAGAGCAGGGATGCAGATCTCCCGTTGGGACAAAGTTGGTTGCTGTGAACTGAATTTTGTAATAGTTGCGGGCGCGGAGAGCAACGGTTCGCCCGCCAGTTCGACCTCCAAATCCATGATCGCCGGGGGTGTACAACGCACATTTTTGATTGTTCCACTAACTGAATGGTGGGGTCCTTTCAGGCTTTCATCGCTCGACTGGATGGCGCCCTGCGTCGGCTTCGACTTGCTGTCCGACGCGTCGGCAGAAGTCTGTGTTTCAGAGGAAGCCGATTCCATCTCCTGCTGGAATCGGCGATTTGCCTCTTCCACCTCCTGTCGGGCTGCCTGAGACCTTTGCACTGCCTCTATGGCATTTTGAACCACCGCAACCTCTTGGGGCGACTTAGCCACCTTCAGCGCTTGCTGGAGTACCCCAATCGCATTCTTCTCTTGCTGAGCCGCAAGCAGCACATTTGCGGCATTCACTCGGTAGCTGATATTGGCAGGGTCTAGTGCCACTGCTTGCACGGTCAACATATGAGCTTCGTCAAGATTTCTGTTACGCATTGCATAGAGCACGGCCAACCGGTCGTAGGAGGGGGCGAACGATGGATTGAGCTTAATGGAGGTGCGCAGGCTGCTCTCTACCCCATCCTCTCCGTTCGGGCCGCGGTTCATGGAGATGGCGGCAAAATAATAATGCGCAAGAAAGCTCTGCGAATCCAGTTTCACAGCCTGGTCATACCATTTCAGCGCTTCGTCGAGATGACCTTCGCGGAATTCCAGATATCCCATAGTTTCGTGCGCCTGGACGTTGCTTGGATCCTCCCGCAGCACCTCATCCAGCAAAGAACGCGCATCCTTTGATCGCTGATTGTAGGCCAGGAAGTCCGCGCGCACCGCATCCGCTTGCGCCGGGTTCAGCGGTTGGACCTTGAAAGCGGTGTCGTCCACGATAGTGGAACTCGACATTTTGAAAGCGTTAAAACTCGACTGGCCGATGTATCTTTCCAGAGTTGTCTGTAATTGCTTCAGGTCACCGAAAGCGCGACTCGCGGCGGCAGTCGGATCGGTTTTCTGACTGAGCAAAGCTGCGTACTCGCCGAGTTCGTTCGTGTTTTCCTTCCAGTCTTTGATTTTCATGTAGTGCGTGAGTGCCCAGGATTCAGCGTAAAAGATGGAGCCCTTGTTCTCCTCGTGGTAGTAGGGAGAAGTGCGGTCGACGCCGAAGAGGGAGGCGAGGGGAATGAGACGGCTCTGTCTCAGAAACATAATCATCCCCGGGCTGGCCTGCCCCAGGATTGCGTCCTTGTCCCGAATGTCGGTGTTTTCATAGAACTCGGCCAATCCCTCATTGAGCCATAGGGGAAGCCATTCCTCCGCTTTGCTGGTTAGGAGGTGAGTGTATTCGTGGTAAATCGTGGCGTAGGGATGCTCTCCAGGTGCGTCCAGGCGTAACAGAATATAGTTTTTGTCGGGAGCGCGCAAAAAAAGTCCCGCTAGTTGGAGCTGTCCTTTTCCTAGATACGCTTCTGGTTCAAGTGCCCGGAAATCCTTTTCATTCTTGAGCGCGATCACAACAATTGGAGAGCCCGGATCTACCTGCATCTTCGGAAACGCCACATGAAAAACTGCGCGCATGCGCTCGAATTGGTCCGCTATGTGCCGGCCCTGCTTTTCGTTGCCGTTGGTTATGACGATGAAGTGCTGGCTGCCGACTTCCAACCAGTTTTCTGCCTTTTCTCGACCTGAAGCAGTCACGACTGCCAGCAGCGGTATCAGCCAGAGAACGCGCTTAGACATGGTGGCGAGACATTCATATACCCAAGACTTGCCGCGGTCAAACGGAATTTAAGAGCCTCGCCGAGTGGCGCTGGAAGGAAAGATGGAGCGAGCAAAATTTGTGCGTTCAGCTCCGCCGCTTGTAGTACACCGCAAACTCAAATCCCGGATTTGCCGGGAACAGCTCCGCAACTTTTCTCAAGCGCTCGGCCATCTGCGCTGGCGCCAGCAGAGGATAGTCGCGCTCCCGCAGATCGTAATAATCCACGTCAATAAACAACGACAGTAAATAGATGGAAATAGCGTCGGCAAAAGCGGCCGCGAAGTATTCGTTCTTATACTTTTCCGAGTCCGGGCCGGGAGCAAGAGCCAGTTTGCGGGATTCCCAGGCATCAAGCGAAGTTTCTCCGCGGACACCCGCTTCAACCTGTTTCCACGCGAGATCGGCGAAAGCCTGTGACACTCCCGCCTTTTCCACGACCGCGTGCCCTACATTGATATAAAACTCAAAAGCGACTGAGAACTTGTCGTCCATCAGCCGGGTCGAGATGAAGACGCACTGGGAGTCGCCCAAATCGAGGTTGCGGTGACATACGGCGTTGTCGCTCAGGGCGACATCATAGCGGTCGGCGATCACGGTTTCATCGCCCTGGTTCACCGTGAGCGGCACAAAGTAATAGGCTTTGCGCTTCAAGGCTGCAGCAGCAGCATCCGGGACAGCGGCCACCATCCGCTCCAGATCGGACTCCGGGACCGTGATCTCCCCGGAAACGGCGTAACAGATGCCATTCGGCGCCTGCGAAACCGGAGTATGGCGGACCACCTCCGCGGGGGGCCGCGTGATGGGCGCAGCAGCTTGTGACATGAACTGTATTCTAACCCACGCGCAAAGTGGCTGCGCCGAACCCGCTCAATGTTGTAGCTTAAGCGTTGATGTCACCCGCCAGAACGCCCGCTCGCAAACCGCGTTGGTTCATGATTCCAGTCCGCGTGCTATTGGTCACTTTCCTGCTGACCTTGCTGGCTTTCGCTGTGAGCCTGTTATTGGGTATCGTTGGAATCGTGATCGGAGCGCGGCTCCGACACGTGCCACCCAACATGACGCTGGCTTACAAAAATATCGCAGCTCCGGCCGCTGCGATGGTTGGAGCTATCGTGCTGATTTCCGCCGCTTCCATGGAGATCCGGCACTACCGCCAGGCGAGAACGCTGGATGAGATTGAAAAGGCAAGCCGTTAAAGTCGGCCGCCTCTCCCCACGAGCTACAATCTACGTATGGCACCGCGCATCGCCATTCCGATCCCGCATTCAGGCGACTCTTCCTACACCGACAGGGCTTTCCCGCAATACGAGCGCGCCGTCGAAATGGCCGGCGGAGAGCCGGTGCGCATCCCTCTCGATCAGTCTTCCACAGATGTCATGAAGTTGATCGAGGGTTGCGATGCAGTTCTGCTCCCGGGCAGCAAGGCCGACATCGATCCCGCAAAGTACGCTGCACCCAAACATCCTCAGACCGCAGATGCCGATCTCAAACGTGACGCCATCGACGAATTGCTGCTCCGGGACGCCTATGTGATGCGCAAGCCAGTGCTCGGCATCTGCTACGGCCTGCAGAGCCTGAATGTGCATCGCGCCGGGACACTCATGCAGCACATCGAGTCGCAAGTCAATCATGCCGCGGGACGCACAGTTCCCGTAGCGCACACCGTCGAGGTTGACCCGGAATCGAAATTGGCGAACATTGTCGCTTCAGGAGCTAAAGCCCCTCTCTCGCCCGCCAGCCCCGCTTTTTCCTCGCCCCCCGCCCGTCCCGCTCTCTCTTCGACTCCCGGCAGCACCGTGGAAGGGCACGGCTTTAGCCGTGCCAATAAATCGGCCGCGGGTTCCGGGGCTTTAGCCCCTGAGGAAACGGAGCTTGTCCTACCCGTAAATTCCAGCCATCACCAGGCAGCGGCATCCGTCGGCGACGGCCTGCGAGTTGTGGCGCGTTCTCCGCAGGACGGAATTATCGAAGCGCTGGAAGGAACCTCACCTGATCACTTCGTCCTAGCGGTGCAATGGCATCCGGAGCGTTCCGTGGACAATGACGAGCCTTCGCGAGCGATTTTTCGTGCGCTAGTCGAGGCGGCGAGGGCCCGGCATGGAAGCTGACGTGAAAATTTGAATCTGCATGTGCGAGTGCGGATTCGTAATTTACGACGTTGCTCACATTAGGCTTTTTTCTTCCGTGGATGGCCGGTTTTAGCCTTCTCTAACAGCACCACGACATGAGCTATCGCGGCGTTGTCCGTTCCCATGCCTTCCGGTGTCTTGGCTTTGACGGCAACACAATCCAGCGGAACCCGCAGCAGCTCCGCCACTCGGCTGCGGATCCGCGGTGCATGCGGTCCGATTTTCGGCGCTGCGAGTATAAGCGTTGAATCCACATTGGCGAGGACGTAGCCCGCCGCTTGGACGCGCTTCAGAGCTTCAGCCAGAAATACGGCGGAGTCAGCGCCCTTCCACTTTGGATCGGATGGCGAAAACAATGAACCAATGTCAGGTGCGGCAACAGCTCCGAGAAGAGCGTCAGTTAGCGCGTGGAGCAAAACGTCGCCGTCGGAGTGCCCGCCCAGGCCTTTGGGATATGGCAGCGTCACTCCGCCAATCTTGAGTGGAATGCCACGCTTGAACTCGTGCGAGTCCCAGCCGTACCCAATTCTGGTCGTTGGTCGTTGGTCGTTGGTCGTTGGGAAAACCTCGCACTGTAAAGCTAAATGATCAGACTGCATTCAACGGTGTCAATGTGTGGCAGTTGTAGTGACTTTCAGAAAGAACTCCGCCAATTCTAAATCCGCCGGGGTTGTGATCTTAATATTCTGTGGCGAACCCATCACTACCGCTACGGGATGTCCTGAGCGTTCGACCAGCGCGGCTTCGTCGGTACCGACAAAGCCGTCCACCGTGGCCTCGTCAAACGCCCTCTTGATCACGTTGAAATGAAAGCCTTGCGGGGTTTGTGCCATGACCACACGTTCACGGGGCAAAGTGGCTGTGATTACAGCGCCTTCCGCAGTACGCTCGACTTGCTTCACCGTATCCACTGCCGGCAATCCAGCGATAGCGGCGCCATATTTTTTGGCGGCCTGTATCACTGCGCGAATAATTTCCGCCGTAACAAACGGGCGAACCGCGTCGTGTACCAGAACTACGTCGTCTGCCGCCGCTGACACCGCCGCAATTGCGTTCGCCACGGATTGCTGGCGATGTTCGCCGCCTTCGACCACCTTCACTTCCTTATCGAGAATGTCTTTTGCTTCCCTCTCCAGCCGAGCCCGAAAGGGGGCGATTTCGTTCTTGCGCAAGGCCACGTAAATTTCGGAAACCTCGGGGCTGGCCGCGAATTTTCGTAGCGTATGTAGCAGGATCGGCGTGCCCCCAAGCTCCGTGAACTGTTTGGACGGCGCAGTTTTCTTTCCACGAGTGCCGGTCGCTGGCGCCATACGCGTCCCCAGACCCGCCGCAGGAATAATCACCACCACCTTCATAGCGGGCTGTAAGTATAAGGGGCAGGCGAGGCGAGTTCAAATCAGCACGATTTGCCGAGATGGCGCCGCTGAGTTTCTTGTCGGAGCCACCGAGAAGTCGCTATTGCCTTTCCTACAGTATTCACCGTAAGCGCATTTTGCACGCTAGGTGAACTTCTTGCCTCCGGAAACTCCATTCTGCTTTGCTTGCTCCTTCCGCGCCCTGCGCCGCCATGGACTTAGGACAAAGCCATTCCTGTGCAAACCGCGGCCATCAGTTTGCATGACTAAGTAGGCGGCACTTTGCGGCTTACGAAACGCTGGAGCTTAAGGGCTTCGGATTCGAGTATCGGAGGCACGGTGAAAAAGCAACCTTCCTGGCTGGCTCTGATCGCCTTTTGTACGGCAATGACGTTAGCTGCTGCGCTTGGATTCACGATTCTGATAGCGGGCGGTACCGTAGCCTTCGCGGTGCGCGGGTCTTCAACGGAACAACCGTCGCAAGTTTCCGACGACAAACCAGCAGTCGAAGAGGGCGCCGCCACCGGGAAAACTTTCGTTGGAATTATCACTGACTCCCGTTGCGGCGCGCGTCACGCGATGGATTCCGGAAAAACTGCCACACAATGCGCTCTGATGTGCATACGCGCTGGTTCGAAGTACGCGCTAGTGAGTGGTGATGCGCGATACTTCCTCGCCGGAAGCCCGAGCGATCTGGAAAAACTCGCGGGCGAGAGAGCCACGGTCCAGGGCACGCTGGTTGGAGATACTATTCGGGTGAGTTTTATCTCCGCCCAGTAAAGACAACCACATCACACCCGAGCAGGTCTCACGAGCTTTATTCTGCGGGTCTCTCCACCATCATAGGCTGCGGCTTCTTGGGATCGGGACTGGGCACGGCTGGAGCCGCTGGCACAGTTGCGACGTTAACTGCTGTGCGCGGCTCGGCTCGAACTCCAGCGCGCTCATCCCACTTCCCGAAGATCATTTTTCCCGCCGTGGTTTGAAGGACGGAGGTTACTGAGATGTCGATCGTCTTCCCTATCATCTTGCGTGCATTGTCCACGACTACCATGGTGCCGTCATCGAGGTAAGCCACGCCCTGGTTGTATTCTTTTCCTTCTTTCAGGATGAAGACCCGCATGGTCTCGCCGGGGAGCACGATGGGTTTGAGTGAGTTCGCAAGTTCGTTAATGTTCAAGACCTCGACGCCCTGCAGCTGCGCAACTTTGTTCAGGTTGAAATCGTTGGTGATGATTTTGCCTTCATATAGCTTAGCCAGCTCGATCAGTTTCAAATCCACTTCGCGGACCGAGGGGAAGTCGTCTTCCACGATTTGGATCTGCAACGAAGCTACTTTTTGAAGACGCTGCAGGATATCGAGACCGCGGCGTCCCCGGTTGCGTTTCAGGGAGTCGGCCGAGTCGGCCACCAGCTGCAGCTCGCGGAGCACAAACTGGGGAGTAACGATGATGCCGTCAAGGAATCCGGTCTCCGCGATGTCGGCGATCCGGCCATCGATGATGACGCTGGTGTCGAGTATTTTGTAGCTCTTCCTCGACTGCTTCTCGCCGCCGAAGACGCCGCCCAAGGCCGCGAGGTTGAGCAGGTCGCCTTTGTTGGCACCCACGATCAGGCCGACGTAAGCCATCAGCAACATGACCATGATCTGTAGGAAACTCTGGGTGTGACCAGGCGGAATGCTATTGCGGATAACCAAGGCAAACAAGTACGCGCCGAAAATACCGAGCACGCTCCCGATTGCGGCCCCAATCAGCCGGGTCAGACTGACGGCGCGCAGCTTCCACTCAAACAGCACGATGGCGAGGCCGATGCCCGCGCCTACACCGGCATCAAACTTCGGAGGGAGCCCAAAAGGACCGATAAGATAACAAGTTATGGCAACAATAATAACGAACAAAAGACGAACCACGAATAAGTCCACAAGTAGCCTCCCCTGGACCTTATTGCAGCTTCACCGCCAGCCGCGCATTAAGGTCCCGCCCTGGCTTACCCAGCCTGCTCAATTAAATGGTGCCAGCGGCTTGTTAAGCGGAGCCTATAAATTAACGATGAAACGCAGCTCCGATCCCGGAAAGCCGGGCGAACGAACAGCAATATGACAGGCAGTATATACCCCACGTAAAGCCTTTGGGACTGGCGCAAAACGCTCGAAATCTCTCGCGTGCCGGCCTGGAAGCCGTCGGAGTTAGGGCGCTGGTACACTGCTCCAGAATGAAGGCTCTTGTCATCAGTCGCTTGGGTGGACCCGAAGTACTGGAAGTACGTGAGGTTCCGGATCCCGTCCCCGGTCCAGGACAGCAAATGGTCCGAGTGGAAGCAGGCGGCGTCAACTTCGCCGACATTATGACCGCGCAGGGCGGTTATCCCGGAGCGCCGAAGCCACCTCTGGTAGCCGGGCGCGAGTTCTGCGGCGTGCGTGAAGCCGACGGGCAGCGCGTTATGGGATACGCGCAGTGGACCGCTTTTGCTGAGCGCATTGCTGCTCAAACCGAGCTGCTCTGGCCGGTTCCGGCGGACTGGAGCGCAGAACAGGGAGCCGCTTTCCCAGTCAACTACTTCACCGCATACTTCGCTTACTGGAAGGCGGGCCTGTTGCAACAACCAAAAGCCAACGCGCCGCGAGTGTTCATCCACGCGGTCGCAGGAGGAGTTGGAACTGCCGCGGTGCAGATCGGCAAACTGTTGGGCGTAGAAATGTACGGAACTTCTTCGTCCGAAGAAAAGTTGGCGCGGGTGAAACAGCTTGGCCTGCAACATAGCATCAATTACAAGCTGACGGACTATGAGCAGGCGATAAAAGACCTAACCCGCGGCGAGGGCGTGGATGCGGTGTTCGAGATGCTCGGCGGTGAGCACACCGCCAAGAGCATTCGCTGCGTACGCGATTTCGGCCGCGTGATTGTCTACGGGAACGCGACCGGCCAACGCTCGGAGATCGATGTCCGCGCTCTTTACGCCAAGGGCGCGAGTGTACATGGACTATGGCTAACCTACCTCTCAGCGAAACGCGAGTTGATGGCAGATGCCTGGGAGAAGCTTTCCACATGGACTTCGCAAGGGCATTTGCATCCTGTCGTCGGACACGTGTTACCGCTGGAGCGGGCTGCTGAAGCATATCGGCTGTTATTGGAGCGGAAGAATTTTGGAAAAGTAGTGCTGACGATACCTTAGATTCCGCGGCAGCGCGCAGAAGTTCCTAAACAGGTCTCTACAAGCAAACAAACATCACAACAATTTTATGCGCATCAAATGCGGCCGGATTTGTTGCACCAATACAGCACGAACGCGCTAGACAAAACAAAAGGACGTTGTGCGACTTAGCCTCTTGCGGGAATTGCTAACGCCTGAGTAAGTGAATCGTCCAAAGAGGTGAATGAATCTAAAATCGCAATCGCGGAACTTTTCGGTTGTGAGCAACGTATCTTCAGGCAACGGATCGGAAACCGGGTTGATGAACAACCTAACCTGGTCGTCGAAAGAAAAGTTTAAGGGGTTAAGGGGACGGTCTCACTTTCGGTTTGGCGGCCCAGGTGAGAACCATCCTCAAGGAGAGAGCACAAAGTCTTGCGGCCTGGCTCTTTTCGCTTAACCCCAACGCAGCATTGTAGGGCTTTCGCGGACAAACGCAAGTTATTCCGCAAAAGCGATTGTCCCGCCGCCCAAAACCGGTTCCCGACGTTTTCGGGAAAGACAAAAGGAGTCGCATGAAAGTATCGAAGATCTCTAAGGGCTTGCTGCTGGGACTAACTTTGCTGCTGGCGACAAGCGTGTTCGCGGCCAACAAGGGTCCGTTGCAATTGAACGATCCCTTAACGATAAATGGGAAGCAACTGGCGGCTGGCGAGTATCGCCTGCAATGGGAAGGTACTGGCTCCAGCGTGGAGTTGAGCATTCTCCGGGGCAAGACCGTCGTTGCCTCCGTCCCGGCGCGGTTAGTCGATCTGGATCGTCCAGCGCAGGCGGACTTAACCATCGTCAGGATGAACGCAGACGGTAGCAAGGCATTGTCTGAAATTCGGTTCGGTGGCAAGAAGTATTCGCTGGCCATCGGCAACGAATCGGCCAAAGTAGATTCGACCGACGGTAACAAATAAGAGTTAGATTTTCTGACTGAGTGTGAAACAAAGGGGAGCCAAAGGCTCCCCTTTTTAATCGACTGTGCGTCGGATTGATTGGCAAACATGACCGCCTAGCAGAACGGTCTTTTTCTTTTCATGGAAAAGCAATTTTCGGCGTTACTCGGTTTCACTGCACATCCGATACCTTTCCGTTTACAAACGTCACCTTGAGGTCTTTGTAGACGTAAATCATCTTGGGACCAAGGTTGACTACCTTCTCCGGCTTACCCAGCGCCGCCTGCACCTGGTCGGTAGTTTGTCCTAACTGAATTGTCTGGGGCTCGGGTTGTTGCTGTTGCGCCTGCTGACCTTGGCCGCCCTGGCCTCCGCCACCGCCGCCCTGCTGACCACCTTGGTTCTGCGCCTGGTTCTGTGCGTCATCACCGGTGTCCATGGAGAACACCTGGGCGATTGTATCTTCCACTTGGGGTACGCTGGCCTTCGCCAGATATCCCTTGGCGAACTGGAAGATCACCTCGGACTTGTAATACGTCGGCGGATCGATCTTGTTACACGAGTCGCACGAAATAACGCTCAGTGCGATCATGTCCTTGCCGGGATTGACCTCAATCTTCGAGGGGTAGACCTTCTCGCCCACCTGGAATAAGCGCGTCGTTGTCTGCTTCCCGACCTGATCCTTCATGCTGTTGCATTTACCGAAAAGGCCACAGACCTTTTGCCCCATGGCGGTAGTCGTATTGTTTGTTGCCGTAGCGGGAGGATGGAGGGTTCCGTCCTGGTAATGCGCCGGTAGCAAGTTCATGTTTCCGTAGGGGACACCGAGAATCCCGCCCTTTTGGATGGCCAGCAGAGTGCCAGCTTCCAATACGGCAGGTCCGTTCGAATCGCCACCCATCTTCACCATTGTGTATTGCGCCTTAAGTTGTTCCTCCAGAGAAACCGCCGGTGCAGCTTGCGCAACCAGCAGCGATGGCGAGATCACGACCAGAATCAAAACCGAAACCAGGATCGAAATTACGATTCTCTCCCGCATGACAAAATCCTCCTGTAAAGCTGTCGGGTTCAGCCTAGTTAGAACTCAAAAACACCGCTCCAAAGTTGCTCTCCCAGCTAGCTCGGGAGGAGCGCTTTCGCACGTGACGCTCCCGTTCCCAGCCGTTCTGAAGCGTCCTATTGCGACGATCCTTGCCCACCAGAATCTTGCGGGACGTCCGCCTCTGCCTGGTCAGCATCTTTCTGTGCCTGTTGTAATTCGCTGTCCACGTTGGTATCTGCCGCAGGCGGTGGCACTTCTCCCCCCTTCGTAGTGGTATCCGGAGCGGCAGGCAGTCCGTTCTTCCCCGAATTTTCTGCCAGCGTTTTAAGACCGGCATCCAGCGTCTCGCGGAGGTGATTGTGCATCTCTTGCAGGTCGCTCACGTCTACCGCGATGGTAGAGCCAACGGGGCACTCGTCCTTCTTGCTGCTCTTGACGGTGGCGTCGACGTTGTGGTCATCATCGGGTGTATCACCCGTTCGGAGAATCACATCCCCGGGAGTCAGTGAGCAGTCCTGACCTTCAGAAGTTGTGGAGTCAATGTTGCTGGAGACGACGAAGATGCGGCTGTTGGGATCTAACGCGGGCGGCACTTCCTCTCCGCTCGCGGCCGCCTGCTGAGAATTCGAGGCTGCAGCCTGCTCAGCGGCAATCTGCTTCTTCAGCTCGTCAGCAATTGCTTGCTTCACCTCGGGACTGATCTGCGTTTGCGCAGCGGGTGCCTTTCCCGCCGCCTGCGGAGTCCCTCCGGTCATCGCGTACGGCTGAACTCCATAAGCGGCCATCAGGTTCGTGGCGATCAGATCATCGGTCGACCACAATGAGGCCATAGCATCCGCCGAGTCTGGTGCGACACCTGGTAGACCCGGCGCGCCCAGCGAACCAGCTTTGCTGGGCTTCATAGGCAGCCCGGAGACTCTCAGCCATCAAGTAGTCGGTAAGCCAGAAGGAAGCGGTAGGGTAAGCGGGATATGGGGAGTAGTACGGACCGTAGTAGCCGTACCAGGGTTGGGCGTTCCAACCCCAATTGTAATAAACAGGCGCAGGCCACGGATTGTAGGCCCATCCGTAATAAACCGGCTGATAGTAATAAGCCGGGGCGTAGCCGTAATAGGGTTGTCCGCCATAGTAATAGGTGCGATACGCGTAGACGTATGGACGTCCACCCACGTAATACGTGCGCTGGACGTAAGTGCGGCCCCCGTGCGAATAGTACGGGCGCTGCATGTAGCCTCGACCACGGCCTGTGGCCACGATCTGGCGTCCGTTGCGCTGGCTCACGATTTTTCGTTCGCCGTGCGCTTTATGGTCGATTCTCATGTTGTGGGTTTGAACCGTACGAACGTGCCCACCTCGATAGCTCGCCTGTATTTTGGCTCCTGAGCGGCTGGTGATCTCGCGAGTTGTTGTCGGTGGGCCACGGCGATTTGCTGCCGCCGCTGGCCGACCGCCATTTGCTCCGGGAGCTCCGTGGGAGGCATTGGCGTTGCCACCATGCGCCGCATTTGCGGGAGCATTGCCTCCGTGCGCGGCACCAGTTCCAGGCGTTGGGCTGCCTGGCCGTCCCGTGTTCGGCCCATGTGCGTTGTTCGCTCCGGGCGCGGCATTCGCAGGGTGCCCACCGTTCGGTCCGGTTGCGCCGTTCGTTCCGTGGGTCGTGTTCGCAGGGTGACCAGTGTTGGCCCCAGGAGCGGCGTTTCCCGACTGAGGGCTGGCGGGACCGTGCGGGTTTTGCGCAGCTGGCTTGGCCGGGGCAGGCGGCGGTGGCGTACTCTTCTTGTTCTTGTCATTCGGAGCCTGGGCCAACACCATTGCCGAAGTAATCAGCAAAATCGGAAGGATCGCCCAGCTCGCTCGGATATTTTCACGTCGGCTGATCAAATTCATCGCGGACTCCTAAACCCTGTTTTTTATTCCCGCGTCGTCGTGCACACCTATTCGCTGCCAGGGGAAAAGGTCTTTTGAATGCTCTCTTACCTTTGACAAGACAGTTACCTCAATCGCCGAACACGACCGTGGCCTCCTGATCAGGAGTTTCCGGTCGGCGCTTGCGCTTCCCTTAGCAAGTCTGTCGATTCCGCAAGCCGGATTGATTGCATTCAAGCCAGTCCAAAAGCCAGGCATCATGCGATCAAAGGGAGAACCCAGGGAGACCAGAAGCGGAAACCAAAGGGGCCCACGTACGATCGGAGATTCTGCAGTCTGGTGGGTTCGCTGTTGGCCGCAAAAGATATCAGAAGTTGACGAATCGGGCAATCATTAGTTGGGGCTAGTCGCCAGACCTCAAAAGCGCAGCATTTGTCCTAATCTAGCCCACTAAGGGTACGGGGTTTAGCATCGGAAGAACGGGCGGGAGAGAGCGCGTCGCCCGGAAACAGACAATACCAGCGCGGGGAGCGGTTCTAGTATTTCGGCATCTTGGGATCCACGCGGTCGGCCCAGGCCAGGATTCCGCCCGACAGATTGTGCACTTTCTTGAATCCCGCCTGCCGCAGGAAATCCACCGCTTTGGCGCTGCGTGCGCCGGAACGGCAATGGGCCACAATCTCCCGGCTGGAATCGAGCTCGTTCACCCGCTTGGGTAGATCGCCGAGAGGAATCAGATAGCCATTGATATTGCAGATCTGGTATTCGTGAGGCTCGCGCACGTCGAGCACGAACAGGTCATCGCCCGTATCCAGCCGGCGCTTGAGCTCTTCTACTTGAATTTCTGGAACCGCTGTTTCCACTGGCTTCTCCTCGCCGCGAATACCGCAAAATTCGTTGTAGTCGATCAGTTTCGTGATTGTTGGATGTTCGCCGCAAACCGGGCAGTCCGGATTCTTGCGCAACTTGAGCTCGCGGAACTTCATCCCCAGAGCGTCGACCAGCAGCAATCGTCCGATCAGAGCATCGCCTTTGCCCAAAATCAGCTTGATGGCTTCCGTCGCCTGGATCACACCGACGAGTCCCGGAAGAATACCGAGCACTCCCCCTTCCGCGCAGGAAGGAACCAGCCCCGGAGGCGGCGGTTCAGGATATAAGCACCGATAGCATGGTCCTTCTTCCGTAGCGAAGACACTGGCTTGGCCCTCGAAGCGGAAAATCGACCCGTAAACATTGGGTCTGCCGGTGAGCACGCAAGCATCGTTCACCAGATAACGGGTAGGGAAGTTATCGGTGCCGTCGGCGATGATGTCGAACTCGCGGAACAACTCGAGTGCATTGTCGCTACTGAGGCGGGTTTCGAATTTGCGTATGTTGAGAAATGGATTGATCGCCTTCAACTTCTCCGCTGCGGAATCGAGCTTCTTCCGGCCCACGTCGGCGGTCGAGTGAATGATCTGGCGCTGCAGATTGGTGTAATCCACCACGTCGAAGTCCACGATGCCGAGCGTACCCACACCCGCGGCGCCGAGATAAAGCGCCAGCGGCGAACCCAGCCCGCCTGCCCCGATGCACAGCACGCGCGCCGCCTTAAGCTTAAGCTGTCCCTCCATGCCAACCTCGGGCATGATCAGGTGGCGCGAATAACGCAGTATTTCGTCGTTCGAGAGAGTGGCAACTTCGGGTTTGACTTCAGTGATGGTGGCCATGAGAACCTCTTAAATTTGGAGAATTGTCGAATTTACGAATTGACGGATTGAATGCAACTATCGACAGGAGGGACAACAACAGCGGCTTGTGAGCTCTGGGTTCCAATTCGACAATCCCTGAATTCTGCCAATTCGTCAATCAACTCCGGCCTCCCGCGATCGAAGGCACAATGGAAATACTATCACCGTCCTTCACTGCCGTAGCTTCCTTTTGCAGGTAGCGGACGTCTTCATCGTTCAGGTAAACATTCACGAAAGCACGAAGTTTCCCTTCGTCGGTGTAAAGGTGGCGGCGCAGATCCGGGTGCTGAGCCACTAATCCTGACAGCGCCTCGCCGATGGTTGAAGCTTTGACCTCGATGTCAGGCTGTTTCCCGGCGTACTGACGTAGAGGCGTGGGTATGTGAATCTTGGGCATGGATAGATGATGCCACAGAAAGGGTGGAGGATGCAGGTTGGTGTGGCGCGGGCGCCCCCGCCCGCGAGAGGCCGCCGGCTGGAATACGGACGTTTTTCGAGTTCGGAAAGATCGGTGCAGCCGCGTTGATAAAGAGGAGTAAGGAAAGTGTAGACTGTTGCGGAGCGCACGAAGGATGTCCAAACAGAATAGACATGTTCAGTGAGGCGTCCCCAGAATGATCAGCTATGTGAATTACTACCGTTGTCCTAGGGAGGGAACGCAATGGGCAAACGCATGGTCTTCCATGTGTAATGACAAATGCCCCAATTGCAATTCAGAGATTGAGCCGTATCGAAGCGATGAAATTAGCGTCCCTCTAGCTCATGAATTTGCGATGCAGCATTAAGCTCGCCGCCGCTTACAAAGCTGGTCCGCAAATCGCGCGTGTGCTGAGCGAACACTGGTGCAGCCGCGAGCTTTACTGTCCCGCTTGCGATTCCAGCCGTATATCGCCATCAAGAGTGAACACACCTGCTTTCGATTTTACCTGCCCGAGGTGCGAACAGGCTTTTCAGCTGAAGAGTTCAAGGGTCTGGAATCCGAGGAAGATTCCTGATGCCGCATATGACACGTTGATTCGAGCGATCAGGTCAGACAGGGCCCCACATCTCCTCCTGCTTCAGTACACGAGTGAGTGGCATATCCAGAACGTGCTGCTGATTCCCCGAATGTGTTTCTCGGAGAGTGTCATTGAAAAGCGCAAACCACTCAGCCCGACGGCGCGCAGGGCAGGATGGGTGGGCTGCAATATTCTGCTGAGCGGCATTCCTGAAGACGGCAAAATCGCGATTGTATCGTCCGACGTGCCTGAGCCAGAAGAACAGGTTCGGCGAGAATTTGAGCGTGTCAGAGGGTTGGCCGAACTGCCCCCGTCTTTGAGGGGGTGGACTGTAGACGTTCTCAGCGCCATCCGCCGATTGGGAAAGTCTCAGTTTTTTCTTCAGGAGCTATACCAACTGGAGACGGAGCTGCAAGCGGCGCATCCTCGCAATCGGAACGTACGGCCGAAAATCCGTCAGCAACTTCAAGTGCTTCGGGACTTGAAAATCCTCGATTTCACGGACAGGGGGGCCTACAGGCTTCGTTCATAAAAAGGCGGCGGCCCCGTCCAAGCTTCGCGGGCGAGGGCGCCCGCGAAACACACAGGTCATAACACTTCAATTTTCTCATCCACCAGCTTCTTGTCATTCTCATCGCTGCCGGTCAGCTCGAACGAATTCGTGAGCACAGCTTTGCCCTTTTCCACGCTGGTAATCACGTAGGAGCAGCCGAACCAGTGGGCTTCGGCGAGATCGGTCGAAGACCATCGCGCCGGATGATCCGGATGCGAGTGGTAGAAGCCAATGATGTCCTCTCCGCGCTCGCGGCCTTCGCGCTGAATACGGATCAAATCTTTGGGATCGATGTTGTAACGGTTGTGTGCGGAATCCGTCCGCGTGTTGCCGGCGCGAGCGACGGAAGTCACGACGCGTTCGTCACCATCCATCCGGCCGAGCAAAACTCCGCAGCATTCGTGCGGATAAGTTTCTTCGCCGTGGCCGCGAATCGAATCGTAGGCTGATTGGGGAACTTTGAGCATGCGGACCGATTGTCGAATTGTCGGATGTGCGAATTGACGGATTGTAAAGCGTATGGACGAAATCAAATTCGTCAATTCTTCAATCCGAAAATTCGAACATCCCTCATCCTTCTTCCCAGAACCTCTCGCTCAAATATTTGTCGCCAGAGTCGCACAGGATGGTCACAAAAACAGCGGGCTCGTTCTTCTTGAGCTGCCGCGCGACTTGCAGGCAGCCTACGACCGCTGCGGCCGCGGAGATGCCCGACCAACAGGCCTTCTTCGCGCGCCAAGCGTATCGCCATGGCGTAGGCGTCTTCGGTGGATATTCCAATATCCTGATCAGCCAGCGTGGGATCATAAATTTTCGGCACGATGGCGCTGGCCATGTGCTTCGCGCCTTCGATTCCGTGGAAGGGCGAATCGGGCTGCAGCGAGATACAGCGAATCTTCGGATTCAGCTCCTTCAGACGTCGCGTGGTGCCCACGAAGGTTCCGCTGGTGCCCATCATCGACACAAAGTGGGTGATACGTCCTTCTGTTTGTTGCCAGATTTCGTTGGCTGTGCCATGGTAATGAGCCCGCCAGTTGGCGTCGTTGCCATATTGATTGGCATAAAAATATTTATCGGGATGTTTGGCGTAGAGTTCGCGCGCCGCCCGAATTGCTCCATCAGAGCCATCAGCCGGGTCGGTGTAAATAATGTTCGCGCCGTAGGCATGCAGGATGCGCTTGCGCTCGACGGAAACATTTTCCGGCATGCATAGCGTCACCGGAAATCCTTCTGCTGCCCCGATCATGGCGTACGCGATGCCAGTATTTCCGCTGGTGGAATCGAGCAGGATCTTGCCCGGTCCGAAGTTCCCGCTGGCGCGGGCTTCAGCCACGATGTTGGAGGCGGCGCGGTCCTTCACCGATCCTCCGGGATTGCACCATTCCGCCTTGCCCAGGATCTCGATGCCCGGCAGGTCCCGAGTCACGCGCTCCAGACGCAGCAACGGAGTATTCCCGATGCGCTCTAGACTGCGCTGGCCGAGCGGACCGAAGTCATGCACGACTGGACGCATTCCTTTGCTGGCCTTTGCATGGGGATGGTGCGCTTTCGTCGGTTTAGAAGACACTCGTCGCATAAATTGCGGCACGAAATCGTGACTATCGTAATCTGCACAAATGGCAAAAGCAGGCGTCAACTATGAGAGGTTAGATTATAAAGGAGCTTAATTCGATCCTCAGAGAATAGAAGAATGCACTTTTTGTGAAATCCAGCATCTAAGTTATCGAGGAACAACGAAGGGACCTGAGTACAACGAAATGTCAACCAAGGTGGAACATCGTACTTATGAAGACGCGCTAAGTTGGTTGCGCGAGCACGGCTTTGATTTACTCGAAGCCCCGGGCACGCAGGGGCGCGTGTTCCTCAAGAAATATAATGTCTCCGCCGCCATCCAAAAGAACGGAGATGACGGCGTAAAAATCTTCGCCTACCCGGGCTACCTGATCGGCAGCGAAATTTCCAAGCTGGTCAATCGTGGATACCAGCAATTTCTAAAGACCGCCAAGACCGAAGTCCCAGCCACTGCAGATCATTTGAAGGCGTTGCAGCAGTTCACCGAAGAATTGAAAGAGGGTCTCGGACTGCCAAGCCTGTATAACGAATCGCTCGGCACGGTGAGCGAATCCTACCAATATGACCGCGTCGTAGACCGCGACAAGCCGCGCCGCAGAGAAGCCGAAGCGTCCCTGGGAAGTTGCAGGCGCCAAGGCGGCGGCTAGCCAAGAAGGGCCGGGCGTAAACAACAACTCTTCCCGCGTCTGAAAATCCCTCCGCTTAGAAGCATCTCCTCAACATTCAATCTGTGCGACACTGTCCGCCTCGGAGGGAAGAATGCGGACTATCTCATGGATCTCGGTCCTGGGTCTTCTATTGTTTCCGACGCTTGCGGCGAGGGCGCAAGACTCAGCCTTAGAGGCGACATCCGCAGTGCAGCGGGTCCTTCAGCATCAGCAGGATGCCTGGAACCGTCACGATCTGGAAGGTTTCATGGCTGGCTACTGGAATTCGCCCGAGCTGACGTTTTTCTCCGGCGCACGGACGACCTGCGGGTTGGCAACCTACGCTTGATCGCTATCGCAAGTCCTACCAGAGCGAAGGCCGGGAGATGGGGAAACTGGAATTTTCGGATTTGAACATCGAAACTCTCGGTCCGGATGCCGCATTCGTGCGCGGCGCCTGGAAGCTGACAATGCCTGATGGGAAAACGCCGCACGGATTGTTCACACTGGTCTTTCGGAGACTCCCCGATGGATGGAAGATCGTCCACGACCACACGTCAGCCGCAGAGTGAACCGGACCGTCACTTTCACCCTAACCTGTACTGGTGGGTTCAGTCCTTCGCAAACGCTCTCCAGTACGCCTCACGATTGACAGCTAATTTACCGGCCCGCTACACTTTCCCACCAGCCGGGGAAATCTTAGAGCCCTGGCGAACCGTTAAGGAGAGGAGGTGGCGAACAATGAACAACATCATTCTGGTCCATGGCGGCTTTGTGGACGGCTCTGGCTGGGAGGGCGTCTACAGGAATCTAAAAAAGAAGGGCTACAACGTCAGCATCGTTCAGAACCCTACCCTGTCGTTGGCGGACGACGTGGCAGCTACCAAGCGCATTCTTGCATCGCAGGACGGGCCGGCAATTCTCGTCGGCCACTCCTATGGAGGAGCGGTGATTACCGAAGCCGGGAACGATCCTAAGGTTGCAGGGCTCGTGTATATCACCGCCTTTGCTCCGGACAAGGGCGAGTCCGTGGCCACGCTTATCAAGGATCCGCCGCCCGGCGCCCCCGTACCGCCGATACTGCCGCCGCAGGACGGCTATTTGTTCCTCGACAGGGCGAAGTTCGCTGCCTCCTTCGCAGCCGACGTGGACGCGGAGAAAGCTGCGTTTATGGCCGACTCCCAAGTTCCATGGGGCGTGGAGGCTCTCAGCGGCACGATCAGTGAACCGGCGTGGAAAACCAAGCCGAGTTGGTATCTGATCGTTACCGACGACAAAATGATTCCACCTGATGCTCAGCGTTCCATGTCCAAGCGGGCTGGCTCTACGGTCGTTGAGGTCAAGGGCAGCCACGCCATCTACGTGTCGCAGCCCGAGGCTGTCGCGGCCCTTGTCGAACAGGCCGCCAAGAGTGTGAAGACCTCCCTCGCCGCTTAGTAACCCCGGAGGGATTGCCTCTCGATGCCAATAGTGTTTGTCACGGGGTGAAGTCTGCCCGAGCACGGGAGAGCTCTGCTTGGGCCTGCGGTTTACACGACAACTGCTGTAAACAGCTGCTGTAAACGGGCAACAGCGCTCACTGCCCTAGAGTGGGTTGCTGGCACACGAAAAGGAAGCGATCGAAGCTGCACTCGCCCAAAGTCACGGACGGGTATCGCCTGAGCGATATTTCGTCGGCAATACTGCATTAGGAAGAAGAAATGAACATTCAAACCCCCAAAACCTTAAGGAGAACACTATGAACAGTCAAGCCCAACCCTATCAGCCACTAACATCGGAAAATGCCGCTGTCGTTCTCGTCGACCACCAGGTCGGCCTCATGACAGGCGTCCGCGATTATTCGACGGGCGAGCTGAAGCACAATGTGGTCGCGCTGGCGAAGGCAGCGAAAGCGCTGAAGCTGCCGATCGTCGTTACCACCACCGCCCGAGACAGCATGTGGGGGCCGACCTTCCCTGAGCTGGTGGAGGCTCTACCTGGCATCAAGATCATCGACCGATCGACGGTCAATGCCTGGGATGATCCCAGGGTGGCTGCAGCGATTGAGGCCACGGGCCGCAAGAAGCTGATCATTGCCGGCATCTCTCTTGAGGTGTGTGCCGCTTTCCCGCCCTTCGGGCAACTCGCCGTTCAAGAGCTTCACCGCTGCCGTCGCGAACGACACCGTCAAACTCCTGCGGTGTTGCGGGCGTATTTGGAGCAGGCTTCGGCGGCGGTGCACTGACTCGTCCCATGCCCTTGTCCATCGCATCATTGGCCAGGCGATCGGCTTCCTGATTGTGCTCCCGCAGCGCGTGGCCGATGGAAAACCACTCAAGCTGTCCAATCAATTGCTTGGCGCGGCCGTGCAGCTCCTGCAAAGCGGCGTTCTTCACCTTGTAGATGCCCTTGATCTGGCGCACCAGCAGTTCCGAGTCGCTGATGACCTTGAGCGCCTTGTATCCATGTTGGAGTCGCGTATTCAAGCGCGGCAATCAGGCCTTGATACTCGGCGAAGTTGTTGGTCTGGTGTCCCAGGTACTCGCTGAGCGTGGCAACCTTCTTGCCTGACTCATCTTCAAGGACAACTCCATATCCTGCAGGGCCTGGGTTTCCGCGGGCGCCGCCGTCGCTGTGCGCTATCAGGTAATGCTCGGGTGCCTTAGCTTCGCGACCAAAGAGATCTCTGGTTCCCTGGGCTGAGCGGGAGAAAGAAGGCATGGACGAAAGTGTACAACGGCGGTCGGAAACGCTGCCGCGTAGCTACTCCACACACTATCTTCCCGTCGCTAAGCGCGTGGCCAGTCGCTGCGGCAGATTTGCTGCCATGATCCGTTCCTGGGCTTGTTTCAGATTGTAGGGAACGCGGCAGAAGGTGACGATGCGGGCATCGGAGTCATACAGGGCGAAGGCAGCTCGCCAATCGCCGTCGCGCGGCTGTCCTACCGACCCCGGGTTCACCATGTAGCGCACGCCATCTTTGATTGGGTACTCTGTGGTTTCGCTCTGGCCGATCGTCCGGTACTCAGGACGAAAGGCATCGCTTGCCACATCATTGGTCGAGAAACTTCCCTGTAGATGAGTGTGCCCAAAAAATGTCAACGGCGTAGCTGACACCGTCAGCGGCTCAATCGCATCGCGCAGAGTTACTACATATTCATCTTCGTCCACCGGCGAGCCGTGGACGAACTGCATGTCAGGCAAGTCGGCAATTTGGATGGGCCCGCGAGGCAAGGCCCGCAGCCATTCCAGATTCTTCTGGATGAGCTGATCACGGGTCCATAGCGCCGCCAAACCAGCGATGGGATTGAAGTCCCTCAGATCCATGGCGCCACTGGCCGCTTTATCATGATTACCGCGGACAAAAATGTTTCCCAGGCCTAGAGAACGCTCGATCACTTCGTTAGGGCTGGCGCCGTAGCCCACCATGTCACCCAGGTTGATGACCAGGTCGTGGGCCGGGGCGGCCGCAAGACAGGCTTCCAGAGCTTCGACGTTGCTGTGAATGTCGCTTAGAAGAAGAAGACGCACGTATCACCGGACAAACTGGCGATTATAGACCCATGGGTGGATGTAGGCACGACCGGTGGTTGCCGAACAGCGATGGGACACTGTCGCCTACACGGTTCGATTGACCACGGGGCACCTCGCCCAATGTCCGGGCATTATCTCGATCAGCGGCGGCAGTGCTTGCGCACATTCTGCCATGCGAAAACTGCAGCGTGGTTCGAAGGGACATCCGGTGGGAACCGCGTGCAGTGGTGGCACTGTCCCTTCGATGGTTTCCAGCGGACGCGTGCGATCAGTCGTAAGCGTGGGCACCGCGTTCAAAAGACCGCGTGTGTAGGGATGTGCGGGCGCATGAAAGATTTCTTGTTTCGAACCCAATTCCACCAGGCTACCGGCATACATCACTGCCACCCGGTCAGCGACTTGCGAAATCACGGCCAGATCATGCGAGATGAAAAGCATGGTGAGGCCAAACTTGGAGCGCAGTTCGGCCAACAAGTCGAGAATTTGTGCCTGGATGGTAACGTCGAGCGCGGTGGTAGGCTCGTCTGCAATGAGCAACTGCGGACGGTTCACGATTGCCATGGCAATCATCACGCGCTGGCGCATTCCTCCCGAAAGCTGGTAGGGATAATCTCGGGCTCGGCGCTCAGCATCGGGGATTGCAACATCGTTCATCGCGGCCACAGCACGAGACCAGGCCTCCTGCCGCGAAATCTTGCCATGCGCGAGAACTGCCTCCGCGACTTGGTCACCCACCTTCATCACCGGATTCAGCGCCGTCATCGGTTCCTGGAAGATCATGGCGACCCGAGAACCCCGGAAAGGACGCATTTCTTCGTCCGCAAGTTTTAAAAGATCGTGCTCTGAATTCCCATTGTTCGACAGGAGAATTTCTCCGGTGGCTCGCGCCTGTGGCGGAAGAAGCCGCATCACGGCGAGGGAAGTGACGGACTTGCCTGACCCCGATTCGCCGACCAGCCCGAGAACTTCGCCTGCTCCGATGGCGAAACTGAGATCGCGAACGGCAGTTAACTTCGGGACGAGCGAGTCGCCACGCCCGTCCCCACGCTCGTAGTGGGAAATTCAACTGTCAACTGCCGGACATCTAGGAGGGCTGACACATAGTCATGGTAGCAGCGAATAATCCTGGGCTCAGTCTCAGTTGTTGGCTCGTGAATTTGAAACCTGATACCTGAGACCTCTGACCTGTGCGCGCTACTGCCCCAAGATCAGCGGCAGACCATTCTTGTTGTTGCCGATGACGACCACTTTTGCATTCCCGCTCTTGGCCAGGCTCTCTGTGGCCTCGATGCCTTTCCACTCCAGTAACTGCGGACTGATGCCCTGGGCCACGATCTGCTGGAAGTCGCGGATACCGGCCGCTTCAATCCGCTTGCGCTGTGCCTCCTGGGTTTCTTTCTGTAGACGGAAGCTCATGGCAAGAGCTTCTTGTTCGGCTTGCTGTTTGGACTCGATGGAAGCCTTCAGAGTAGCGGGCAGTTGGATGTCTCGCAATAAGACATTTTCGACCACAATGCCACGGGGTACAAGTTGGGTGACCAATTGATCCTGCACCTGCTTGGCCACCATCTCGCGTTCACCCGTATAAAGAGCATTCGCCGAGTGCGATGCCGTGGCCTCGCGGATCGCGGCGCGCAGCATGGGTTCTATGACCACAGTTTCGTAATTAGCACCGGTTTTCTGGAAGACTTCAGCGGCCTTATCCGGGTTGAGCTGGTAGATGAGTGAAGTATCCAGGTTCATCATCAAACCCTCGCTGGAAGGAACGTTGGCTGATTCCTTGATGGTCTGGGTCTGAATGGAAAGTTCGTTGTTAGTCTTAAGAGGATTGATGAGATGAATGCCTTCAGGCAGCATTTCGCCCGTCACTCGTCCGAACAGCGTTAGTACGCCCACGTGGCCAGTGCCCACCTTGGTGATGGAAGCAAACAATAAAATCACCAGCAGAAACGCCGCTGCCCCGATGCCGACCAGGCGGAACAGCGAGCCTGGATTCGCGTCAATCACCCTGGGGCGTCCCTCATTGAATATCGTCATAGATTTTCTCCCCAAGGCGATTGTAGCGGGCAAGGAAGCGGCACGATAAGTGACTTGGAGAGGACACTGACTCCAGTCGCTCGCTGGCCTGTGAACATTTCTTCACATTGACCGAGCGCTCGCGACGCGGTACTTTCGTCAAACTGCGCCGCGCCGCAATCTTTCCCGGCGCTTAGCCCGACGCTATCCAGGACTCTGTTATGAAGCCATATGCCGCTTTCGAAAGTGGACACACACGAATATGTTTGCCCGCTTTGATTGCGATCGGACTGCTCCTGGCACTGCTGTCGGCCTGCGGTTCCGGATCTTCCAGGGAAATGACACCAGCCGCTCAGACCTGTGGTTCGGGGACGGTGCAAACCGTAGCTCCGTCTCAAGGACCACTTATTAAATTGAGCAGCGACACGTGCACCAACTCCAGCGGCCAGCACGACACCGAAGTGGAACCTAGCACGTTTGCCTTTGGCTCAACCATCGTGACCGCATTTCAGGTTGGCCGCATTTTTGGCGGAGGTGGAGGAGACATCGGCTTCGCCACATCCACCGACGCCGGCGCCACTTGGAGCAGCGGAGTTCTTCCCGGCATCACCATCTTCCAGGGTGGCAGCACCTTCACTGCCGTCAGTGACGCTTCGGTCGCATATGACGCCGCCCACGCCATGTGGCTGATCTCTTCGCTGGCCATAGGGCCTGCCACCCAGGTGTTGGTTAGCCGGTCTCCGGATGGCATCAACTGGGGACATCCCATCGCCGTCACCACCACCGGCATTCCGGACAAGAACTGGATTGTCTGCGATAACACTGCCAGCAGCCCGTTCTACGGTAACTGTTATGTGGAGTGGGACGACCCATCGAGCCAAGACCTTGATCGAAATGAATACCTCCACTGACGGAGGACTCACCTGGGGACCAGCACTGACTACAGCCGATCGGGCGCACGGAGTCGGAGGGCAGCCGCTTGTCCAGCCCAACGGGACGGTCATCGTCCCCATTGAAGGTTTGTCGAACCCGGCCTCGATGCTTTCGTTTAGCTCTACGAACGGCGGCGCCAGTTGGAACGACTCCGTCCTCATCGCCCCGATTACCGATCATGCCGAGGCTGGCAACTTGCGTAGCGGCCCTCTCCCTTCTGCGGGAATCGACAGCGCGGGGAACGTGTACGTGGTCTGGGCCGATTGCAGCTTCCGCGCCGGATGCCCCTCCAATGACCTTGTGCTCAGTACTTCAAATAACGGCACGAATTGGACGGCTCCGGCCCGCATTCCGATCGATCCCATCACCAGCACGGTCGATCACTTCATTCCCGGGCTGGGGTCGATCCGGCCACCTCCGGCCCCACCGCGCACCTCACGCTCACCTACTACTACTATCCAGTTTCCAATTGCGGGACGGTTTGCAACATGGATGTCGGTTTTGTTTCCTCCCAGGATGGCGGCCAGACCTGGAGCGCCCCCGTTCAACTGGCTGGACCGATGAGCACCAGTTGGCTCCCCAACACGTTTTCTGGGCTGATGGTCGCCGACTACCTCTCGACCGCCTACGTGAACGGTCAGCCCTTCGGTGTATTCGCAGTGGCCAACGCTCCGTCCGGCGGTGTGTTCGACGAGGCGATGTACACCACGACCAGCCCTCTGGTAGCGGCTGCCGACAGTGCATACTTCAGTTCAAAGGGCGAAAAGCCAGTGCCTCACGCCAAATCCGACCACGGACCGAGAAAGTTTTACGACGAAGACGGCGAGTTCCCCATCCCGCCTCCGAAGAAGAACTTGAAGCGGTCGGCCAAGAGATAGTGTTCTTGTGGAATCCGCTTCTCTCGCGGATTGCGCTTCATTTTCCACATTGACGAATTGTGGTTCAGACTCCTACCCGAACCTTCAAGACAAGCGAAATCCGCTCACAAAGCGAACTTGCAGGCTCCTCGATGAGGAAGCTGCACCAAATCTGGTCAGATGCTTGTGGAGAGGCTGCACTCGATTGCAGACAAAGCACATAGAGTTCCCCGTTTTTCATTGACTCTAAAAATGGAAGGAGTAAAAACATACTCGTTCTTTGACACGTTCCAAGTTTACCCAGTTGGTGCAGCGTCCGGGACTCGAGCGTGGTCACTCGGAAACATCGCAAGATGAGGCCGGGAGGGCCAGTAAGGGTCTATAGCAAAGCGCTGGTTGAGGCGAACACGAACATCATGTCAAAGGCAAGATAGAGTCCCGAGGCGTTGAACAGGTTTTTCCGGTTGGCGGTAAGCCCGGAGCCCAAGCAAAGATCGCTCCAGCGTCCCGCAAGGGAAGCAGTGAGGTCAGGTCGGCAAGGGTCTAACGCGAGCTACTGGCCGAGACGAATGAGTTCAACATCACCTCGGGACTCTTAATTTTTGGTGCCTACGGATGGTCTCTCCCTCCCCTCCCTGAACGAATCGCGGCAGCAGCTCAGACGCGAGTGATTTCTGAAGCTCTCTGCCCGCCGCTGACTTTCAGGATATCGCCCTTTCCCGTGTTCGCGTTCCCGCGAAGAAGCTGATGTTGGATTTGCCGCGAGCCCGAACCATATATAGCTGCGGCCAGTGAATGGTGAATGGCGAGAGGATCGAAACAGAATCATAAGATTGTCGCTATCGCTGCAATGCGAAACCATTCAGGCGCAAGATCCGGAAATGGAGTGAAGGGTTTCGACCTGCCAATTTGGCGCTGTCGTCCGCGACCGTGGAGATCTGTCGCTCCGCTTAGTCTGTGAGCTGACGAGCGCTCGCGAAACGAATCAGATGGCTCCCTAGAAAGCATTCGTACGGTCAGAAGTTAGTTGTAACGCGCTGAGGATATTCATCGAAGTGCTCATTCTGCCCTTCACTGTTCAGCAGATCCTGTACAGCGGTATGTTCCCGTGCTTCTTAGGCGGGTTCTTATCCCGCTTGGTCTCCAGCATGGCCAGTGCCTGGATCAGCTTCTTGCGGGTTTCGCGCGGCTGGATGACGGCATCCACAAAGCCGCGGTCAGCCGCCACATAGGGATTGGCAAAGCGCTCGCGGAATTCTTCGATCTTCTTTTGGCGGACCGCTTCGCGATTTTCAGCTTTCTCCAAATCTCGTTTGTAGACGATGTCCACCGCGCCTTCGGGGCCCATGACGGCAATCTCCGCCGTCGGCCAGGCATAATTCACATCTGTGCGAATGTGCTTGGACGCCATCACGCAATATGCCCCGCCGTAGGCTTTGCGCGTTATCACCGTGACTTTCGGGACTGTGGCCTCCGCAAACGCAAACAGAAGCTTGGCCCCGTGCTTGATGATCCCGCCGTATTCCTGGTTGGTCCCGGGCAGAAATCCGGGTACATCTTCAAACGTGACCAATGGGATGTTGAAACAATCGCAAAAGCGCACGAAACGCGCGCCTTTGATGGACGCATTGATATCCAGCGTTCCTGCAAGAAATGCCGGCTGATTGGCGACAATGCCCACGGAGCGTCCATTCAGGCGGGCGAAGCCCACCACAATATTTTTCGCGTACAGCTCTTGCACCTCGAAGAAATAGCCGTCATCCACCACCGCGTGGATCACATCTTTCATGTCGTAGGGCTGGTTCGATTGGTCGGGAACGATCTTGTCCAGAGTAGCGTCAGCCCGGTCGATTGGGTCTGCGCAGGCCTTGCGTGGCGGATCGTCGAGATTGTTGGACGGAAGAAAGCTCAACAACTCGCGCACCATGGACAAACATTCGGCGTCGTCATGCGCCATGAAGTGGGCCACACCGGAAGTCTCGTTGTGGGTGTGAGCGCCGCCCAGCTGATCTTTGGTGACTTCTTCGTGGGTGACGGTCTTGATCACATCCGGACCGGTGATGAACATGTAGGAAGTCTTGTCCACCATCACGATGAAATCGGTGATGGCGGGCGAATACACGGCGCCACCGGCGCACGGTCCCATGATCGCCGAAATTTGCGGTACCACTCCGCTGTAAAGAGTATTGCGCAGAAAAATGTCGGCGTATCCCGCCAGGGACATCACGCCTTCCTGAATGCGGGCGCCGCCGGAGTCGTTCAGCCCGATCATGGGCGCACCCATCTTGGCGGCGAGGTCCATAATCTTCACAATTTTCGCGGCATTGGCTTCCGACAAAGACCCGCCAAACACGGTAAAGTCCTGGGCGAAAGCGAATACCAGCCGGCCGTCGATGCGTCCGTAGCCGGTGATAAAGCCATCGCCGTAGTATTTCTGCTCGGCCATGCCGAAGTCGTTAGAGCGATGTGTGACTAGCTTATCGGTCTCCTCGAACGAGCCTTCATCAAGCAGAAATTCGATACGCTCCCGTGCCGACATCTTGCCTTCTTTGTGCTGCCGCTCGCGGCGTTGCTCTCCTCCGCCCTCTTCAGCGAGGTGGTCGCGCTTTTTCAGTTCGGCGAGCTTCTGTTCCAGATTCATCGCGGGAAGATTATAGCGGGTTGAATGAAATTGACGGGTCGGGGCCGTGATTCGGCATCAAAGACTGGGATTCGACGTCTGAGATCGGACGGCTGACGTCCGGGTTTCTACTCCATGCCGGAGCCGAGCGGCTGATAGCGGTACTTCTTGCCATCCCAATACGTAACCGAGATCGTCTTATCTCCGCCGGTTTCTTCCGCGTAGATCGCCATCACAGTTTTCTTTCTCAGCGCCAGCTTTTTCACTGCGATCTGCTTGAAGGGCAAATTGATGATGACGAACTTCGCCTTTGGGGTAGCGGAGCGCCATGCCTCTGGACCAGCGCCATGGATGACGAGCAGCACCACGCCTCGGGTCAACGGATCCTCAGAAGCGAACTGCGTCGTAATCTTAGTGTCGCCGTAGCCGAAAAAGGTGTTATAGGGATCGATCACCCTGAAGTTATTCTCCGCTTGGTCGATCAGCGGATTGGTGCAACGCGCAGCAACCACCAGGTCTTCGATTCCATCTTCGTCCAGGTCCGCCTTCAGAACCGGCGGCCCAAGCAGCATCGTGCAAGTCGATCCGAACTGCTTTTGAATGAAATCATTGTCCACAGCGGCCGTGGCCGGCACTTGCGGCGCGGCAGAGGCAATCGCTGCAAAAAGAAGCACCATCAGTACAGAAGAGACGATACGAATTGACCGCATGCTGCTACTTTAGACCCGTCGCCGCTCTCGCAATAGAGAAAGAAAAGGTACATTCGCACGGAAGTCACCATCTTAGGAGGCCCCGAGCTGGAAGCCCACTGCCCTAGCTCTTAGAACGAAAATGCTCCCAGCCCTGCGGACGCAATTCGTAGCGCTCGCCGTTCTTATTCATCAAAAAGACGCGCTTACCACGCGTGACGTGGCCAATCTGCGTGATACGCGACGCCAGCAACGCGCGCCGGAATGCGCTTGCCGCGTGGCGCGGTGAACAGCAATTCGTAGTCCTCTCCCCCATGCAGGGCAAAGTGCTAACTCCACTTCGCGTGCCGGCTTGCCCACGGTGGCCCTCGGAATGGCTTCAGCCTGAAGTTCAGCGCCCACGCCGCTTTCTTCGCAGATGTGAGCGAGGTCAGTGGAAAGTCCGTCGCTGATGTCGATCATCGCAGAGGCGAGGCCCTTCTCCCGAAGCATGCGTCCTAACGCCAGCCGCGGTTCTGGAAAGAAGTGTTGGGGATACTCCACTGGCTTCAGCCTGCGCTTGGGGTGCGCCAGCATCCTTCGCACAGCGGCGGCAGAGCCACCCAAGGCACCGCTTACATAGATTCGGTCTCCAGGGCGAGCACCCGATCGTAGGATTGCCTTCCCCCTCGGCGCCGACCCCAACACTACGATGTCGGCCAAAATGCCATTGGGAGACTCGGCTGTATCCCCACCCGCCAGGCTCACCCCAAATTTTCCAGCCAGATCCAACAGGCCGCGCATGAAGCCGTCCACCCACTTTTGCGACAAGTCGCGTGGCAGGGCGAGGGAAAGGAATACCGCCAGTGGCTCGCCTCCCATGGCCGCGATGTCACTCAAGCCGCGAGTAAGACAGCGATGTCCGACTGCCTTGGCAGGATGCCAGTCCCGCCGGAAGTGAATTCCCTCCAGCGTGAAGTCGGTGGTCACCGAGCGCCTCGTGGCCGGCGGGTACCCGAAGCACGGCTGCATCGTCGCCGATGCCGGTTACGACGTTACTTCCCTTAGCCGCCTGACTTCGGAGGCGAAAAATCAACGCTTTCTCAGCGAGGGGCACGGCGAAGCCAATATAGATGACAATCCATTTCGGCCAAAATTGCGAGTGTGCCTCAATTCCAGAATTGCCATCTAAAAGTAACGGGTGGTAACCCGTCCGGGTGGGCTTACTCCGTTACCCACCCTTGGTAATCCAAAACGGGCTGTTCCGCCGTTGACAGGGAGGAACCTACTTTGTTACCGTGACCAAGCTGTTTCCGGCACCTTTGTCGCACTTAAGTGCTGCATTCGGTATGGATTGCAGCCACAAGGGTTTCGGGTCTTCCTGGTTCCGGTAGGACACGGGCATGTAAGCGCCTTATCGCAAGAGATGGGGCATAGCCCGGATTCAGGATGGAATTGAAGGGGTTCTCGTAACCGCGAGCCGCCCCCAGGGTCCGATCCTGATGACTAACGGAAGGACAATAATTGCGAAAACGTTCTTACATTCTCTTTGTTGCCCCCGGTAACGATGGGCACTTGCGAAAGATTCACATTCCGGTTCACTACCTGTACGTATTTCTGGTAGGGACAACGATTGGAGTCTTGAGCCTGACCGGGATTGCCAGCTCCTACTTGCGGATGCTGCTGAAGGTATCGAACTACAATCAGCTCCGCACCGAACAAGAGGACTTGAAGGACCGCTACACGCGCCTGGAGCAGGTGGCTAAGGAAAGGGACATCCAGGTAGCCTCGCTAGGATCTCTGGCGAGTGAGGTTTCCTCTCTCTACGGCTTGAAGCAGGATCCCAACCTGGTGACGGCATCTTCCTCAGGCATCCAGGACGCGCAGGTCAATTCTTCGCTGAATCAGCTTTATGCTCTTAGAACTTCGGCGCTCAGCGGCGCCACGATGACCGGGATTTCGCTCGGCCTCACCCGTAACGTGACTACGGCTGATTGGGTCAGGGCCAACTCGGCTCCGAATCTTTGGCCGGTGGAAGGTCCAGTTACTGGGTCGTTCGGCGAGCGCATTGACCCGTTTAACGGTGAAGGCGCTTTCCATAGCGGCATCGACATTGCATCGTCTTATGGGCAGCCGGTAATCGCGCCCGCCGACGGCACGGTGACTTTTGCTGATTTCCTGGGCGGCTACGGACGTGCCATTACGCTGGACCACGGCCATGGCATCACCACGCGCTACGGTCACCTGGCCAACTTCGCGGTAACCCCCGGCCAGCGAGTACACCGCGGCGACACCATCGGATTTATCGGTCTGAGCGGCCGCAGCACCGGTCCCCATCTGCACTACGAGGTCCGGATCAACGACACCCCGGTCAATCCGCATAAATATCTGCGGCTGACGGTGGCGAACATCGGCGGATTCTCAGCGGGAAGCTAGTTTAGAACGGACCTCAGACCTCGGGTGTTAGACCTTAGGCCTCGGATTCGAATCTAGAATCTTTGAGCGCGAAATAAGAGGTTCAAAGTCTGGCGTCTGACGCCTGGGGTCTGCCGTCTGGGGTCTGAGGTCTGACGGCCTGGGGTCTGATGGTCTGACGTCTGGGGTCTGAGGTCTGACGCCCGCTCTCTACTGTCGCAATCCCATCCATCTCTCCGAAAGTACTATCGAGTTCCCCGGATTCTGGGGATCGTAGCGCACCGACGTGGGCAAGCCTAAGCGGCAAGAATGAAGATTGATCCACTGACGGAGATAGGTGACGTCCTGCGAGGCTTCATAGGAGACTCCAGCGACGTCATAGTGGTAGATCAGAAATGTTGCCGGGCGCTGTCCCCCGTCCAGCATCTCCTGCACATCGATCACAGTACCATCAGTGATGCGTCCGACGCGGTCGAGCCACGCTCGCCGCTCTCGCTCCAGGTTTTCCGCGCTCTTGGGTTTACGGCGCAGCAGAAAATACGCGGCCAGCGCACAGCCAGAACCGCCCAGAATCAAAGCATAAAGACGAAGTGGAATCATGTGTAGCGGGAGGAACAGCCGCAACATGCAACTGTTGCCTGATTCAGCATAATGCCAGATGGAGAATCGGGGAAGAGGCTGCAGTGGTTACTTGAGGATCGCTTTGCAATTGGCAATTTGCACAATTGAGCGGGGTTACCCTTCATTGACTTGTTGTACCTCTACACCTAACATTTCAGCCCAATAATCGAGCAGAAGCTTGCAGCACTACATCTGGGCGGCGGCATGGGTGTTTGCTAGCGCGGCTGTACATATCTCTTCCACATTACGTGATTCTGAGGTAGGCCACCATGACTCGAGAACGGGCGCTGAAGGCTGTGATGGTGTTGGTGGGATTGCTCTTTTTGGCAGCAGTTTATCCTTTGACGATGTTTCTATGGCGATGGCATGAGTCGGAATTCGCACCGATGATGCTGAGTCTCTACGCTACACTCGGGATTTTCTTGCTGCTGGCGACACGTAACCCATCGGCGAATCGCAGCCTCATCGCCTTCACCGCATGGTCGAGTTTTGCTCACGGCGCTGTTATGGCGGTGCAGGTATTCGAGAATAGGATCGGACGCGGGGAACTGATGGGCGTAGCCGTCCTCGTTATCATCGGTGTAGTCCTGATCGGGCTAGCTCCGGGGAAGCAATCTGTCAAGCAGGTATCGGCAACCGGTGCGTAGGCGCGCACTCTGGGAAAACAGCCGACCCTCTCTTCTCGTGCCGGCTAACTGTTTAAATCGCATTATAAAAGGGCGCCCCTTTTGGAGTAGGTTGTGATCGTTGACATCATCACCTACGAAAGGAGCACCCTCAATGAACAGTGAAAAGTATATTGGTCTCGACGTCCATCAAGCAACGATCTCGGTGGCGGTTCTGGATTCCAAAGGCAAATTAGTAATGGAATCCATCCTGGAGACGAAAGCAGCGACCATTCTCGAGTTCTTTGCGGGACTGCGCGGGACTTTGTCAGTGACCTTCGAAGAGGGAACATGGGCGGCTTGGTTATACGATTTGCTGAAGCCGCATGTGGCCAAGTTGGTGGTGTGCAATCCGCGAAAAAATGCTCTGCTCAAACAGGGCAACAAAAGCGACAAGATCGATGCCCGCAAACTGGCCGATCGGCTGCGCCTCGATGATCTGAAGCCGGTTTACCATGGCGAGACCGGCGTGCGCACGCTGCGCGAGTTGGCCCGCAGTTACCTCACCATCGTCAAAGATCTGACCCGGGTGATGAACCGGTTGAAAGCTCTGTATCGGAGCTGGGCGATTCCCTGTGCCGGACGGGATGTCTACTACACTCGTCATCGAGACGAGTGGCTGAGCAAAATCAAGGAGGCCGGTGTCCGCCGGCGAGCCGAGCAACTCTATCAGCAACTGGACATGCTGCAGCACTTGCGCCAGCAATCGCGGCGAGAACTGTTAGCGGAGAGTCGAAAACATTCCATCACCGCCAAGCTACGACAGATTCCCTCACTCGGGCCGATTCGCTCCGCCCTGGCGGTGGCGCTGATCCAGACTCCACACCGTTTTCGCAGCAAGCGCCAGCTGTGGGCCTACAGCGGACTGGCCCTGGAAACCCGCACCAGCGGAGAATACCGGTTTGTAAACGGACAACTGCGACGTTCTAAAAAGCAGATCTCCATTCGCGGTCTGAACAAGGACCACAATCACGATCTGAAAGGTCTGTTCAAAGCTGCCGCCACCAGGGCCAGTTTCCAGCCCGGACCGTTTCAGGATTTCTACCAGCGATCACTGGCCAAAGGCATCAAGCCAACCATGGTACGTCTCACGTTGGCTCGCAAGATTGCAGCCATTACGCTCACTTTATGGAAGAAGGGAGAAAACTTCGACGTTGAGAAACTGAAATCGCAAGCCGCTTGAGCGTCTTGGGTGAAGAGCCCTCCATCTCCGGTGATCTTCTTCTGGTGGTGGCCAGTTGGTTCTTGAGACGCTCGGGTTCGAGAGTGAGTATCCTTAACGCCTGTAGGCGCGCAGTGCCACTGGCACTTAGCTTCTGTGTAATCCCTATACCCTCTCGGACAACCCAAAAAAGCACTAGGCCACGAGCCTCAGATAGATCCATGTGTTGCCAATCGGCAACCGCTGCGCTTGCCAAGCTTCCCAGACCGATCGGCGTCGTCGCCACCAGATGAAGATGCAGTTGCTGAGACGGAACAACCTAAACCCAATCCCAGGGGCACGACACCAGACCAGCGCCTTCTATGGTGACAGGGGCTGGAAGCCAAGGAAATCTTCCCCACCTCCGGTCGAGGGAGAACTATTTTCCTTGACATTCCCTTTTATAGACCAGGCGTTAGCGCAACTTGCGCCGTTTATTCACCCCCTTTGCAGCCGAAATCAGTCTGTTGGCTGGTTCACTGAGTGTAATCGCGATATTATCAACATCTCTAACGACGTCGGTCGTGTCAAGGTACTTGGGGTTGTTCATTTTAGTAAGTTCGGTGCATACTTTTCCCGTCAGCGCAGACGCACTGGTTCCTTCAAGAGAGTAACGATCTTTGCTTTCGATGATTTGTATCCAACCGCATGGCTCCGGCCCGTTTCACTTCATCATTGTGGTGGCGTAGCCCACCAGACATCTCTTCGGTCACCTTCGATCATGATGTGTTATGCAAACTCCCCTCCCATTGGGGAGGCGGGTAGCCTATTCAGTTGACCCGGTCACTGCATTGCAGGACCACTGTTGTAATCAGGCATCCCCGCATGGGCTTTCCCCTTCTGCCGCAACTTTCCGCGGCGACAGAACTCTTCGTAGTCAATCTGGTCACGCATCATGATCCACAGCCGGATACCCAGTTTGTGTGCCGCCGCGATCCTTGCCTTGCCCATCCCTTTCTGGATGAGCTTGCGCCGATAGAAGCGTTTCAACTCCGGGTCTTTTCGTACCGCATGGATCGCCGCTTCGGTCCACAGATAGCGCAGCAGGGAGTTGCCTTGCTTGGTCAGTTTTCCCAGTCGTTGTCGCTTCCCGCTGGTGTGCTCACACGGGATCATCCCGATGTAGCTGGCCACCTGGTTGCCGGTGTCGAAACGACTTGGGTCACCGAGGAAAACATCGGTCGCCAAAGCCGTCACCGCACCTACGCCCGGATGGGTTAGCAGCCGGCGCGCCTGTAGCCTTTGTCGGGCTTGGGTTTCCACTTGCTTTATCTAGTTCTTGGATTCGTTGCTGCAACTGTCACATATAAGCTCAGCAGCTCTGTCCGTCTTTGACTGGTGTAGCGTGGCAAGGGCAGTGCCTGCAGTGTGTTCTGCCCTGCCTGACTCCAGAGCGCGTCGGCCTCGGCGCAGGGCGTGATTGAGGGCGATCGCCTGCAATGTGTGCTGCAATCGTGCTCGCATCTTTACCCACTGATGTCGGTCCCGCAGCAAGGTTCGCAAGTCCCGCTCTTCGATCGAGGGCATCCAAATCTCCGGAAAGCGATCTTCGATGAGCAGTTCCAATATCAACCGTGCATCTCGCCGATCATGCTTCTGCTTCCGCGTTTCTTTCGCGCGGAGCTTCGCCGGATGTCCCACACGGCATTGGATTCCCAACTCTTGCAACAGTTCCAAGAACCACTGCATGGATCCCGTGGCTTCGATGCCCACCACCACCGGACCCTCCAAGGCCCCGTAAAACTCTCGCAGGGCGTTGCCTTCGTGGGAAAGTGCCCTCTCCACGAACTCCCCGGTTTCAGTGTCCACCATGGCTATGGTTTGTTGTCTTGCGTGCAGATCACAGCCTACAATTTTCATCTCGGCCTCCTTCGTCCCGAGCCTTTTTGGTTGGATACCGCAAAGTCTACTCGGTCCGTTGTGAGGCCGACGTCGTTATGACATCAGTTATCGTGCTAAACCCAACTATGCTGGTGCTAATCAATTCACACCAAGATTTTCGAGCGGGTTGTCTTCTTACCCTTCGGAAACTTGCAGACGCCATCGTTTTCGCCGCGCCAGTAGTCCAGCACGAGCCGCATCCGACCACGATCGCCGAGCCGAAATGGAAAACGTGAGGTTTCAGGCAGCGCCGGCGGACCTATGGTTTCAGGCGGTAGCTATCGCCCAGTTTTCCCGCTGCCTGCAGGTGTCTTCGCGCTCTCACCAGCTCAGCGATCTGCCGGATATGTCCCAGATCGTGCATGGTCCACTCATGCAGCATTTGCTGCAGGGTGATTTCGCCGGCCTCCTGGTGCCTCGCTCGGCGTTCACCGGCGCTTCGCGGCAAGGTGCGCAGATACTCCACGTTGGTCTCGCGCTGCTCTTCAAAATGGTCGAAGGCATCTTCCGCATTGGCATTGCGGTACAACTCCAGGTACATCTGCGCATCATCCGGCTCGAACTCCGGCAGTTCCTCACTCACGAACCGGTCCACGCGTGTTCGATAGCAGTGGCCCTCGGAATGGGAAAGATGCGCGAGCACTTCCGCTACCGAAAAGCGGTCGGGCGCGGGCTTCCATTCGGTATCTTCGACCGACAGGTCGCACATCAATCCGCGCAGGATCGCGGGGGTCGCTTCCAACTGGTCGAGGCAGTCTAATTCCAATTCTTGCGTCATGCGATTCATCCTACGATGTCACCCTTGGCTGATAGCCATCGGCGCATTGTTGTGCAGCCTGGCAAAGCCTACGAGGCGATCTACATTCGCCCTAACAGTCTAATGAGCATTATCGATTGCATTTGCGGTAGTGGGTTTTCTGGCCTTCCTGGCACTCTGCTGAAGGCAATCTCCGATCACTTCTCGGTCAATGAGTTCTATAAAAAGGGATGTCAAGAAAAAAACTCCGCCTCGACCGGAGGGCGAGATTCTTTCTCGAGATCCAGCCCACTGTAGTTTCGCTTCTCTGGAGAAGTTTGGCTGGTTGTCCATTCTCGTAGAGTTTCTCTGCTGATGGTGGCGATGCCATCGAGTTCGAGAGAGCGGCAAGCGAGCCGGTTGCTTTAAAGGCAACCATGGTTCTATCCGAGGCTCGTGGCCTATGGCTATTTCTGGTTATCCGAGAGGGCATAACGTGTAATGGGTGACTCGGTGCCAAAGCACGCGGGGCCGATCTCATTGACTGATACTCCTCTCGAACCGAGCATCTCCAGAACGCGACCGACCACCACCGGAGAGAATCCCAGAGATGGAAAGCCTGCTTCACCGGAGATGCTCAAGCTGCTTGTCGATGCAACTGTTGGGGGTCGAAACCCACTCCTTTCTTCCACATCGTTAAGGTGATCGCGCGATCTTGCGTGCCAGTGTCAGACGCGCCATCGTCGGCCGCATCCCCTTCTCCACCCGAGCCACATAGAAGTCGTGCAGAGGACCAGGACGGGTGCTGGCAGAGATGGCGGCACTTTTGAAAAGACTCTTCAGATCTTTATTGTGGTTGTCATTCAGACCGCGCACCGTGATGCGCTCTCGGTTGCGTTGCAGTTTGCCTCTGCACGTAGCGGTACTCGCCGCTGTCGTGAGTCTCGACCGCGAAACCGCTGTAGGCCCACAGCTGTCGCTTGGTACGGAAACGGTGGGGTGTCTGCAGTAATGCCACCAGCAAGGCAGCCCGAATCGGACCGATCGAAGGAATCTGACGAAGTAACTTCACCGCAGGATGCTGGTGGCTCTCCCGCAGTAGTCACCTCGGGCTTGCAGACGCACCGGTTGCAACATCCAGTTGCTGGTATAGCCGTTCGGCCCGCAACCCGAACTCCAGGTTCCTGCGATCTTGGCCAACCACTCGGCGCGATGACGGGGAGCATAGACGCTGGTGCCACCGCAGGGAATGGCCCAACTACGGTACAGGGCTTTGATCCGATTCATCACGCGGGTGACATCTTTGGTGAGCGTCAGATAGCTCCGCCCCAACTCTTTCAAGGTGCGTACTCCATGCTCCTCGTGGTACATCGGCTTGAGTTGGTTGGTGCGTAACAACTCCGCCAGCTTTCGGGCGTCGATCCGGTCACTCTTGTTGCCATCTTTCAACAGGGCAGCCTTTCGCGGATCGCAAACCACCAGCCGGCTCGACGTGGGGTTTCAGGAGATCGTGTAGCCAAGCAGCCGAAGTTCCTTCCTCGAAGGTCAGCGACAAGTTCCATGCAATCCTTGGATGAACTCTACGATCGTGGCCGCGTTGGTTTCCAGCAGGCTTTCCATGATCAGCTTGCCATGAGCATCCATCACGGCAACCGAGATAGTGGCCTGATGAACGTCCATACCGATATACTTTTCCTGACTCATAAAGGCGCTCCCTTTCGCTAGGTTGGTGATGCGAACAATCTCAACGTACCGCAAAAGTGGGCGCCTTTTTATATTGCGTGTAATCGCGATTTTTCGCCAATTGTCGCGCGAGTGGCTCCTATGTCGTTTCCTTGAACCCTGGGGACATTAACATCGCGAGGCTGTACGCCTGCATAGAAGACACACCATTCGTCGCCAGCGTTGAAGGGCTGGGCTAACGCTTTGCCACTCAAAACCAGAGTCGAGCCATGTCTATACTTAGAGATGTGGGCATTTTGCCCCTGAGGTTGTTTGTCTTCGATGAACACTCGGACAAGGTCCCTCGTCTCAATTGGGGCGGTGACAGGCGCAATATTAATAAAGATCTTTCCATTTAGTGGGCACTTCATCGGAGTGGCGTTGGTCTTATTGCTTACGCGACTTCAATCCCCAGGCGGAATTAAAGTTTGGTTTCGTCGGATGAACATCTCCAAGCTGCTGTTCGGTGGCCTGATTACCGCGTTTCTAATGGTGGCGATCGATTATCTTCTGTTGAACTTTCCCGGCCTGCCGCCCGTTGATTTCTCCAGGTTTCACATCTTGCATAACAATGCCCGACTGACTGCCGTGTGGATCGCTGCCGTCTGGCTTTTCATCGCGCCAAGTGAAGAGTTGATAAGTCGTGCATTTCTGATCGATCAATGGAACGCGGTGTTTGAAGGAAAGCCGTGGGCCTCGATCGCTGCCGTGATGTTGTCGTCGATTGGGTTTGGCCTGGTCCACTTCTATGAAGGCCCCGGCGGCATTCTTTCAAATACAGGTGTCGGGCTGTGTTTGGGAACGCTCTATGTTATTCAAAGGCGAAGCCTTTGGAGCAATATTCTCGCCCACGGTGTCGTGGATACCCTGGCGATGGCTGCATTCTTCCTGGGACGGTTGTAACAGTGCGACTTGATGAGTTTTTACCAAGGCTCACGCCTCGGTGCGGAGGGACGCCAACATGGAATCCGAACTCCCGATCGGGCCAATTGTTGCAATCAGGGCGTGGGTGTTGAAAAACTCTGGGACTGGACGGATCTTTGTGCAGGCGAAGTGGATACTGCCGAATTCTTCTTGTTTCTTGGCGGTGACTGGCAGCGGTGCTGTTGGCTGGCTGAGGAAGCGCACCAGTCGCTTGATGTTCCGCGCAGCCGCTGCCAGAAAGAACTGCTCGCGGACGAATTTCATCCGACGCAAGCGCAGCCGGCGCAGCCCGATCTGATGCTTCAGTTCAGCAAACAAAGCCTCGACTTTCTTTCGCTGTCGTTGTGCCGTGGAAAACTCAGGTGTGTTCGCCAACTCCCGTGCTCGTTGTACTACTTGTACGTGCTGTAGAAGAATGCTCGGCCTTTTGACCAATCAACTGCGAAGAGCAGGATGAAGCTCTGAACGGAGTTGGCTGGCCGTTCAATCGCGTAGAGATCGAAACCTTGGTTGCGAATCCCCTGCGCATCAAGATTTCCCTTCAGCGCAGTGGGCCACCAGGGCACTTTCGGGTCTCGTACACGGCGAACTGACGGTGGTAGGACATCAATGCTCTTGAGACTCTTGCGAAGCCTTTCCGAATCGTAAGGGGCGAACTCGAAGGCACACCATTCCCTTGATGGCGAAAGATCATGCACTTCATGGATATTACGAGAGCTGCTGGGCAGAATATCGTCGGGCACCCAGCCGCGATCAATAGCGCCGTCTTTTTTGGCTTCCGCAAGTGAGGGGTAGGAAGACTCGAAACGGTCACTGAAGGTCGCGGACAGCCGCGCAAAAGCAACCCAGCCCCCAACCAGCAAAATGACCGCGCCAACTGCAATCATCAGGGGTTTACGGGGACGTCTCAACCGTCCGAATCCAGGCATGCATTCATCTTAGGCAACTTGGCATCCGGGAACAAGCTTACTGTCGAGACCAGGGCGATAGCACAAACTGAGGCCTCTGCGGTGCGCGAGAAAGCTCGCGCCTGCATTCGTCTATTCAGTGGCCTTGGCGCGAATCGCAGAAATCAGGGCTGCCGTAGTTGAGACGTCGATGCCGTAACGTTCCCCACCGCGCACAATCGGACCGCCAATAGCATCCAACTCGAGCTGCCGCCCGGCGGCAAGGTCTTTCTGCATGGAACTGCGTGTGCCCGAGGGCAAGCCGTCGAAGATCGCCTGGATCTGGGCCGCGTCAACTTCTGCGCCGCTTGCTTTCGCCACGGCGCAGGCCTCAGCCATGGCGGAAATCAATTTGCGTTTCCACTCCGCGTCCGCGTAGATCTCCCCTTTGTTCATACCTGATGCCGACGTCACGAGCGCAAACGGTCCCAGGAAGCAGAGCTTGCTCCACAGCAAAGTCTGCTCGTTCTGGATGAACCTGCACGTAAATTCGAGATCGCGCAATCGTGCGACGATTGCGCCCAGGACTTGCTCTCCACTGGCGGCAAGGTTGAGATTTACGAACGGGGAGCGCTGCACGAACCGTCCCGGGGCAATCTTCTCGGCTTCAACCGCGATCGTCGCCGGCAGCACGCGATCACGGCCAAAGTGTGCGCGTAGAAGCTCGATGTGATCCACTCCGTTCAGCAACGGAACTATGCAGCTTGGCAATGACTGCACGGCTTCGAGCGCCTTGTTTAGTTGATAGGTTTTGGTTGCGATCCAAAGCACGTCAACCGGACTTGAGAGCGTGGTCGCGACTTTCGCTGGCGCAGTAATCGATGGTGCCTGACGGGCGTTCCAGTGACAAGTTTGCGGGATAACCCGCCAGCCTCTCTGCTCGAACTAATACGGTGACGCCTTCGCCAAGCGATGCGATTGCGGTGCCAACCAGACCTCCGATGGCTCCGGCGCCCAAAACTGCATGTTCCATGCCAGCGCTCCCCCAGTAGACGCTATATCAAGCACTTCACTATTCATCCACCACTGGATTCCGTAGCGTCCCCACTCCCTCCACGCTCACCTCGATCACCTCTCCCGCGACAACCGGGCCCACGCCTTTCGGTGTTCCCGTGGCGATCAAGTCCCCGGGGAACAGCGTCATGACCTGCGTGATGTAACGGACCACGACCTCCAGGGGGAAGATGAAATCCCGCGTGTTGCCCTGCTGGCGGGTCTCCCCGTTGACCCGGGTTTCGACGCTGACGCCCGCCCAGGGGTCAATCTCGTCGGTGACCAGTGGACCGACAGGGCAGAAAGTGTCGAAGCCCTTGGCGCGGGTCCACTGGCCATCATTTTTCTGCAGATCGCGCGCCGTTACGTCGTTGAGGCAGGTGTAACCGAGAATATAGGGACGAACGTCCTCGCCGGGGCCGGCTTTGTAGCACTTCCTGCCCACCACTACCGCGAGCTCGCCTTCGAAATCCACCCGCTGCGAGAGTTTCGGCCGGCGAATCTGCTGCTCCGGCGCCAGCAACGAGGATGGCGGTTTGAAAAATATCAAAGGCTCCGCCGGGACTTCATTTCCCAGCTCGGCGGCATGCTCGCGGTAGTTGCGGCCCACGCAAACAATTTTTGACGGTCGAACCGGCGCCAGCAGCCTGGCCTCAGCGAAAGGCAGACGATCCATCCGCTTGGTGGGCAAATCCTCAATGTCTCCGCCTACCTCTTCTGGCGGACGCAGCAGCAGCCGGGTAATCTCGTCTTTCCCCGCAACGGATTCGACCAGGCCGTAGTGAGCCTGACTATCGAGTTGAAAGCGGCAATATTTCATAGCACCTCAGAGACAGGGTTTTAAGCCAGGCAATTTCATGGTATGACTTCACTGGCCTCATCCGACTTCGCACTTTCGTTTCCACGCAGATCAACCGCCGAAACAGAATAGAAATACTTTTTGCCCGAAATGACATTCGTGTCACGAAACGCCGGAGTCTTCACCAATTCCGAGTTGATCTTTCGCGGGCTGCCCGCCCTCTTCGTGGCGATAGACGTTATAGCCGGCGAGGTCGACGTCTGCGTTCGTTGCCCAGACCAAATCCACGAACGGCGCTTGCCCAACCCCTGAAAAGACGGCCTGCAATCCTGATGGGACAGCCGGAGGGAAGATATCGCGGGTAAACACCTTCACTACCGGTGTGTCATCGCCCTCTACCTCTGCCTCCGGCCTGCCGGGTGCTGAAATCACAGTGACCACCGTCCCACGGTAGAAGTGATTCTTCTCCCACTCGATCGTCGGATCCAGCAATTCGAGTTTGGCGCAGTCTTGCGCATCGGTCTCACCGACTCTCGTCTCGGTCTTACCCCCTTCGACACGACGGTAGACGCGGATTCGATATTGAAGAATCGGCGTTGGCGCAGGAATGGCCGGTCCGCACGACCATGAAACTCGCACTCCCTTGGCTGTGACCTCGGCCGTGAAATCCGCTGGAGGGGGAAGAGTGGGCGCAGCCGGCACCAGAACCTGATTGGAAAGTCCCGCGCTGCGGCCCCTGGTGTTCAGCACTGAAACGGCATATGCAATCTGAGCCGTGGGATCTTGTTCCTCAAGTTGGCGAGGAAGGGTGTCCACATAACTGGCCCGAACTTTTTCAGTGGCCTTCTTCGACTTATTTTTCTTCGCGGGTGGTGGCGGCAGAGGGGGCGCGGGAACTTCTGCCACCGGAGTTCCACATCCGCTGATGTTTGCTGTCGAGCTGCGGCAGATGCGAGTGACGCCCAGGTGACGCACCCGTTCTTGATCCGTGGTGCGGTTAGGAACGGTCCACGACAGTGAAACCTTGTCGCCCTTGCGTCCCGCGCTCAGATCAGTCACTGGCTGGGGCAGCTCCAGCGAGGGCGGCAGAGGGGGACCCGGTGTGCCGCAGCCAGCCAGCAACCCTGTAAACGCCATTGCAAACAAGAGCCTGACGAGCGCTGGCTTCATGAAAGGGGAGCAACAGAATAACAGAAGAGGATTGCAGGCGACCGGCCATCGCAGCACCGTGGGATCCGCCAACTACGCCACCAGTTCCTTCACCCCTTCGCGAAAGACGCGGGTGTGTTGGTCGATGTCCGAAGCATCGGTCTGTGGCGACATCAGCGCCATATTGTGGAAGGGAGTCAGCAGGATGCCCCGGTTCATGGCATAGAGATGCATGAACCGTTCCAGTTCAAAGTCCATCGCCTCATGAGCCTCGGTGCCGTTTGTTGGCGGGGCAGGCGAGAATAAATATTCGGCGCGACAGCCCAGCCGGGTCACGTGCCAGGGCAAGGCGAATTCCGCAATGGCCTTCTCCACTCCCGTCGTCCATCGCTCTGCCATCGGAATCATGCGGTCGAAGGCGTCTTTCGTCAGCACTTTTGTCAGCGTAGCCCGCATAGCGGCCAGCGAAAGTGCGTTACCTGCCAGCGTTCCCCCAATGCCACCGGTGTCGCAGTCCTCCAGATTCTGCCGGTCGGCGATGCGCTTCGCGACCTCCTCGGTGAATCCGTAAGCCGCGCCTGGAACTCCTCCTGCTATCGGCTTGCCAAAGACCAGGACGTCCGGCTGGAGACTCTCGGCACGAGTGTAACCTCCGGGGCCGGCGCAGATGGTATGAGTCTCGTCAATGATGAGCAGGGTGCCATGCTTGCGGGTCAGTTCGCGCAAAGCCTGATGAAAGCCCGGCGCGGGATGCACGATGCCAACGTTAGTCATGACCGGCTCAGCCAGGACACAGGCCACGTCACCGGGAGCGAGAGCCTGTTCCAACGAGACAAGATCATTGAACTCGACGACCTTGGTCGTGACCGCAGGATCAACGGGTGGTCCGATATTGCCGCGGCGGGCTTGGGCAACGCCGTCTTTCAGAGTAATAAAGGTTTCATCCACCGTGCCGTGGTAACACCAGTTGAAAACTAGAATCTTTGGACGCTGGGTAATTTGTCGTGCCAGCCGGATAGAAAAGCGGTTCGCGTCAGTGGCGGTGAGCGCGAATTGCCAGTAGGGCAATCCGAAACGCTGCTGCAACTCTTCACCAACGAGGACTGAATCTTCGCTGGGCAGCATCAGGGTAATACCGCGGCGTATCTGGTCCTCGACCGCCTTGACCGTCGCGAAAGGCGAGTGCCCGGTCATGGCGCCAGTGTCGCCAAGACAAAAGTCGATGTAGCGGTGTCCGTCCACATCGTAGAAGTGCGTACCCTGGGCCTCGCGCACGAATGGCGGAAATGCTCCCGCCCATTTCACCATCCAGTTCATGGGCACGCCCCCCAACAATGACTTGCCCGCGCGCTCAAACAAGGCCTTGGATTTGGGGCGCTCATCGACGAACCGCTTCTGCTCGCGTTGCATCAAAGATTTCAGCCGTTGGCGTTCTATCGTGCTCACGAAGCTTCTCCTTCATTATTATTTTTCTCGTCTCGGCTCGAGCTCGCCAGGTTGGTAGTGGCTCGTTTTCATCCAATCTGGCGCATCCCGAGCTCTGCGAGGGATCTGGCGTGCGGAACGGCAACGTGTTCCGATAGGCTCCCACGCGAGATCCCTCACCCGCCTGAACTGCGGCGGGTTTCGGGATGACGCTTCGGCAAGCGGTCCGGAGATCTAAACCGAGCCACGGCTGCCGCGAATTGCGCTTGACATTTAGGCCAACTGGATTAGAGTTGTCGGCACACTTCCCTGCGCTTTCCCCGTTCGGCCCCGGCTCGAAATTCAATTCTTCGAGGTGAATGAGTTATGAAAACCCGTGCCCGCAAAGCCACGATCATAGACGCCACGTCTCTGTTGAACAAACAAAAGCATCACCCGACGCCCAGGCCGGGACGAGCGTTTGGCGCAAGCCGTTTACCGCAAACCTTCCAGACCGTCATCGATCCCACCAAGCATCCACTGCAGCCCTGGCGCGATCTTCCACCGCCTACAGGCGCAGCACCCTTCCGTCTCTCGTTGGACAGCGTCCTGTCCAACGACGCTATGAATTCCATAGAAACCTCGGGGACCATGGTTTTTCACTCGGTCGGGGATACCGGAGGGGTGAACACTCCGAGCCAGATTGAAAATGTTGCAAGCTACATGGAGATGGACTTCGGCACGCCGGACGTGACCATGCATCCCTCGTTCTTTTATCACCTGGGCGACGTGGTTTATTACGATGGCGAACTGGACAACTACTATCCCGAATTCTACGAGCCCTACATGAATTATCCGGCGCCGATCATGGCCATCCCCGGAAACCACGATGGCGATGTCGACCCTCAGACCGGAGAATCCAGTCTTGAAGGTTTCGTCCGGAACTTCTGCAGCCAGGCTCCCACCCATACCCCAGAAGGGCACGACGCCCCGCGAACAACCATGACCCAGCCCTACGTTTACTGGACTCTGCTGACACCGCTGGTGACCATAATCGGTCTTTACAGCAATTGTCCCGAGGGCGGCCAGCTCAGCCAGGCCCAGATCGACTGGTTTGAGTCAGAACTGAAGTCGGCTCCGAATGACCGGGCGCTTATCGTAGCCGTCCACCATCCGATTTATTCCGCTTATGGCAGCAAACCAGGCAGCCAGCACCTGAAGGGCGTGCTCGAGCAAGCGTCAGCTTCTGCCGGCCGTGTGCCGGAACTGGTGCTTTCCGGTCACGTTCATAATTACCAGCGTTTTCAGGGTTCATTAAATGGGCAGGCAGTCCCGATGATTGTGGCGGGCGCGGGAGGCTACAATCCTGCGCTGCACACGCTCTCGAAGGTCTTTCACAGCGGCAAGCTTCCGATACAAATGGCTGGTGGAGACGGCATCCTGGAGAACTTCTGCGACAACCAGCATGGCTATCTGCGAATCACCGTGACGAAGAAGAAAATCCAATGCGACTACGTGGCCGTGCCCGATCCTGGGAGTACGAAAAAGGGAGCACCGGGAGTATTCGACTCTCTGACGATCAAAACCAACTACTGAAGGGCTAAAACTGGGACGGGCGCAGGACGCCCGTCCCCGTCGGTTAGAGGATATATCTCGACAGATCCTGGTCCTTCACGATGTCGGCCAGCATGTGGCGGACGTAATCCGCGTCAATCTTGATCTGCTCGCCTTTTTTCTCGGGCGCGTCGAAGCTGATTTCATCCAGCACCCGCTCCATGATGGTGTGCAGGCGGCGCGCGCCGATGTTTTCCGTGCCTTCATTGACCCGGAAAGCAAAGCGGGCCACTTCTTCCAGCGCTTCGCGCGTGAACTCCAGCTTCACGCCTTCGGTTTCGAGCAGGGCAGTGTACTGCTTCGTCAGCGAAGACTTGGGCTCGGTCAGAATCCGGATGAAGTCGTCCATGGTGAGCGACTGCAATTCCACGCGAATGGGGAAGCGCCCCTGCAGTTCGGGAATCAAGTCGCTGGGCTTGGAAACGTGAAACGCTCCGGCGGCGATGAACAGGATGTGGTCAGTGCGCACCATCCCGTAGCGAGTGTTGACCGTAGTGCCTTCGACGATGGGCAGAATGTCTCGCTGCACGCCTTCACGGGAAACATCGGGACCGTGCCCACTCTCGCGGCCGGCAATCTTATCGATCTCATCGAGGAAAATGATTCCAGAATCCTGGACGCGGTCAATGGCGGTGCGCGTCACCTGGTCCATATCGATCAGACGCTGCTCTTCTTCCTGGATCAGATACTCGAACGCTTCGTTGACCTTCATCTTCCGCTTCTTGGTGCGCTGGCCAAAGATGTTCGGCAGCATGTCTTTGATGTTGACGTCCATCTCCTCCACACCCTGGTTGGAGATGATTTCGAAAGACGGGAAATTGCGCTCTCGCACGTCGATCTCGACCATGCGATCGTCGAGCTTGCCTTCGCGTAGTTGTTGGCGAAGTTTCTCGCGGGTGCGGCTTGCGGATTCAGTCAGGCCGGTGCTGCCTTCGAGGACTACTCCGCCGCTTGCGGACTCTCCAGACCGCGGCGGCGAAACCGGCGGCAGCAGAATGTCCAGCAGGCGCTCTTCAGCATTGAGCTCAGCTTTGTCGGAGACGTCTTCGAGCTTCTCCTCGCGCACCATGTCGATCGCGATCTCCACCAGATCGCGAATCATGGATTCGACGTCGCGGCCCACGTAGCCGACCTCGGTGAATTTCGAGGCTTCCACCTTCATGAAAGGCGAATTAGCCAGCTTGGCCAGTCGACGCGCGATTTCGGTCTTGCCCACGCCCGTAGGCCCAATCATGATGATGTTCTTGGGAATGACCTCTTCCGCAAGATCGGGGGCAAGCTTCTGCCTCCGCATGCGGTTGCGCAAGGCAATAGCCACAGCGCGCTTGGCAGCGTTCTGGCCGACTACGTGCTTGTCCAGCTCAGCAACGATCTCACGCGGCGTGAGCTCGTCCAGCGCAATCTGTTCTTCGTCTACGGTTCCGGGTAAGTAAATAGCCATAAAATCGGACTTCGGACCTCGGGCGTCAGACCTCGGCATGGAGTTGCCTGACGTCCGAGGGCTGACGTCTGACGTCCGGGTTCACAGTTCCTCAATCGTTACCTTGTCATTTGTATAGATGCACATTCTGCCCGCAATCTTCATCGCTTCTTCTGCAATCTGGCGCGCGGAAAGCTGGGTGTGCTCGGCCAATGACTGCGCCGCCGCCTGAGCGTAGGGCCCGCCGCTGCCGATCGCGGCGATGCCGCCGTCCGGCTCGATCACGTCACCCTGGCCGCTGAGCAGAAAGGTCTGTTCCTTGTCAGAAACCAGCAACAACGCCTCCAGATGACGCAGAAACTTGTCCGTGCGCCAGTCTTTGGCCAATTCCACCGCGCCGCGGCCCAGGTTGCCATGATACTGCTCCAGCTTCGACTCGAATCGGCTGAACAACGTAAACGCATCGGCGGTCGAGCCGGCAAATCCCGCGAGAATCTTGTCCTGATACAGGCGGCGGATTTTCTTGGCGGTGTGCTTGATCACGGCCTCACCCAGAGTGACCTGGCCGTCTCCGGCCATGACCACATTGCCGTTACGGCGCACACAAAGAACTGTAGTGGAGCGAATCAGACGCTTCTGCGGCATGAGGGTAATCTTTGATTATAGCAGTGGGACAGGGCGAAAGCGCTGGGCCAGCCCACGGAGCTTTCAGCACGCGTGGGAGCCCCGAACTATACTTCCCGAGAAACCAACCTGAAGAATCTCCGTCTAACCCAGCTGCGAGGAGGGCAAATCCGATATGAAGCAAACAATTTGCTGTCTCGTTCTGGCTCTATCATTACCCGTTTACGCGCAAACTCAAAAGCCTGCGCCAACCCTGAAGAGCATCCTGCTGGAGCAACTGCGGTCCACCCACAACAAGGCAGAATGGTTTGTGCCCGCGAACACCGCCGTGGAAGGTCTCACTCCGGAGCAGGCCAGTTGGACGGACGGCAAGGGAAACCACTCAATCGGCCAGCTCACCAATCATTTGATTTTCTGGAACCGCCAGTCACTGGCCAAGTTCAAGGGCGAGCCGCCTGAAAAATTCAGCGGCAACAACGACGAGACCTTTAACAGCTTCGACAGCAAGCAATGGAACGCCGCCGTGCAGCAGCTTGATCAGGTACTAACCGAATGGGAAAAGGTCGTCGAGGCCGCGGACGACAGCAAGTTAAAGGACTGGTATTCCACCATCGCCCGCATCGGCACGCACAATGCCTACCACATCGGGCAGATCGTCTATGTCCGCAAGGAGCAGGGCTCATGGAATCCGGCGAAGGGAGTGAACTGAGAGGCGGAATTTTCGGGCTGGTAACTTAACCTGCCGATTTCTCCCCAGGGTGCCCCGTTCAAGCTTCGCTTGAGCGGGGGTTTTCGCTGCCAGGCGGACGTGGTTGCGACTCGATCTCCACCGGACCAGGTGACCGCTCAGATAATGGCGAAAGCCGGAGATGGGAGTGTGTTTGTGATCGGGGAACATCAAGAACCCCGCCCAAGCTGAGCTTGGACGGGGCACCCTCGAAAGTATGTAAGAGGTTGGCTCCTTACGCCCCCACGGGCTGCGCGCTGGGCTTGCCCGCCAGCAACTGCCGCAGCACGTACTGCAGAATACCGCCGTTCGCGTAGTAGAGCGCTTCCTGGGGAGTGTCGATTCGGACCAGTGCTGAGAACTCGGTGGTTTTGCCGTTGGCCGTGGCCCGTATTTTGACTTGACGGCCGGGAGTAAACTTCTCGACCAACTCGCGAATCTGCGCAACCTCGAAAACCTCCTCACCAGTCAATTTCAAAGATTGCGCGGTTTCTCCAGCAGCAAACTGCAACGGCAGAATGCCCATACCCACCAGATTCGAGCGGTGAATGCGCTCATAGCTTTCCGCGATCACCGCGCGCACACCCAGGAGAAGCGGGCCTTTCGCCGCCCAGTCGCGCGAGGAACCCGAACCGTACTCTTTGCCCGCAATGATGATCAGCGGCACACGCTCGGCAATATATTTTTCCGAGGCCCCGAAGATGCTCATCTCCGCGCCATCGGGCAGATGACGGGTAAACCCACCTTCGAGGTTAGGAACCATTTTGTTTCGCAGGCGTACGTTGGCAAAAGTTCCGCGTACCATGACCTCGTGATTGCCGCGCCGTGATCCGTAAGAGTTGAACTCAGCCGGCGTCACACCATGTTCGATCAAATACTTTCCTGCAGGACTGTCTTTCTTGATCGAGCCCGCCGGCGAAATGTGGTCCGTTGTAACGCTGTCGCCCAACACAGCCAGCACGCGCGCGTTCTTAATGTCTTCGACGGCGGAAGGCTTCAGCGTCATGCCGTCGAAATATGGAGCGCGGCGGATGTAGGTTGAATTCTTTTCCCAGGCGTAGGTCTCGCCCTTGGGGACGGGCAGCCCGCGCCAGCGCTCGTCGCCGTGATAAACCTCGCCGTAGCTGCGGCGGAACATATCCGAGGAGATGGACTTCTTGATCACATCTTCAACTTCGCGCTGCGAAGGCCAGAGGTCGGCCAGGTAAACCGGCTTGCCCTGTTTGTCCTGGGCGAGAGCGTCTTTGCGCAGGTCAACATCAACCCGGCCAGCCAGCGCGAAAGCAACCACCAGCGGCGGCGACATCAGATAATTGGCTCGCACGTCGGGATTGATGCGGCCCTCAAAGTTGCGATTCCCGGAGAGCACCGAGGCAACTACAAGATTCTTTTCGTCGATGGCCTTCGAGATCTCCTCCGGTAGCGGGCCGGAGTTGCCGATGCAAGTGGTACAGCCGTAGCCGACGATGTGAAATTTGAGCTTCTCCAGGTAGGACGTCAGTCCGGCGCGTTCGAGGTAGTCGCGGACAACTTTCGATCCGGGCGCCAGCGAAGTCTTGACCCAGGCCGGAACTTGCAGCCCGCGCTCGACCGCCTTCTTCGCCAGCAAGCCCGCAGCAATCATCACCGAAGGATTCGAGGTATTGGTGCAACTGGTGATGGCCGCGATCACCACGCTCCCGTGGCGTAAAGCGTCCTTCACATTCGGAGCAACGTGTTCCGCGTGCAGGGAATCATCCACTCCGACGGCTGTATTGCCGCCCTCCTGTTCCCAGCGCGTTTCGCCACTGGCATTGACCGCTGCCGAGGCGGCAGACTGCGAAGTTGCCTTGGCCACCACCGGCTTTATCAGCGACGGCAGAGATGCTCGAAATGACTTCGCCGGCTTGGGAAAGCGCTACCCGATCCTGAGGACGCTTCGGACCGGCCAGGCTGGACTCAACCGTCGCGAGATCAAGCGCCAGCAACTCGGAGTATTCCGCTTCCGGTGTGTTTTCGTCATGGAACAGTCCCTGCTCGCGACAGTAGGCCTCGACTAGCGCAATCTGTTCCTCCGAGCGGCCGGTGAGGCGGAGGTAGGTGAGAGATTCCTGGTCGACCGGGAAGATGCCGCAGGTTGCACCGTACTCAGGCGACATATTGCCGATGGTGGCGCGGTCAGCCAACGGCAGCTCATGCAGGCCAGGACCAAAATATTCGACGAACTTGCCGACTACTCCGTGCTTACGCAACATCTCGGTGATAGTGAGAACCAGATCGGTCGCGGTAGCGCCCTCTCGGAGTTTTCCCGTCAGCTTCACTCCGACGACTTGCGGGATCAGCATGGAAACCGGCTGGCCGAGCATGGCCGCTTCGGCTTCGATTCCGCCCACGCCCCAGCCCAACACCCCCAGCCCATTGATCATCGTAGTATGTGAATCGGTGCCGACGAGCGTGTCTGGATACGCCACGCGTTTTGCGTTCGATTCCTGCACGAAGACTACGCGGGCCAGATACTCCAGATTGACCTGGTGCACAATGCCGGTATCGGGCGGGACGATAGCCAGATTGCGGAAAGCGGTTTGTCCCCAACGCAGGAAGGCATAGCGCTCCTTGTTGCGTATGAATTCCAAGCTCGGCGTTGAGCTGAAACGCTTGCGGGGTACCGAATTCGTCCACTTGCACCGAGTGATCGATGACCAATTCGGCAGGCTGTAGCGGATTAATCAAGGTGGGATCGCCGGAGAGATGTTTCATGGCGTCGCGCATGGCGGCCAGATCAACTACGGCGGGCACGCCGGTGAAATCCTGTAGCAGAACGCGGCTGGGAGTGAAGGCAATTTCCTTGTCAGGCTTGGACTTGCTATTCCAGGCCGCCAGGGCGCGGATGTCTTTCTCCGTGACATTGCGCCCGTCTTCTGTACGCAGCAGGTTCTCCAGCAGTATTCGCAGCGAGTAAGGCAGATGCTTGGTCGAAATGCCCTGCTTATCGAGCGCATTGAGGCGATAGATTTCATATTCCTTACTGCCAACGCGGAGGCTGGAGCGGGTGTTGAAACTATTCATAGAAAAAGTGCCCTCCCGAAGAAGTAAGCCGTGAGCGAGCGTCAGCGACAGTGAACGGCTGAATGCTCACCCGAACATTTTAGTTTAGTCCTGTGATCGTTGATTGTGTTAGGGGCTGGGCCGAGCGGTGGAGAACTCCGAATGTTCAGAATTGACAAGGCCGTCCGCGGAAAGATTTGGCAGGTTGGTTTAATGCGCAGCAGTCCACACCTGGTACACGACGACTGCCATCATGAACAAGAGATAGATTCGGAGTGCCCAGAGAACAAGAAGTTCCGGTCCCTTGAGGTACCGCCTCGGGATGTGGTGCTTCTTTGCCCCGACCAGCTGATCGTGTTCGAGTGAGGACAAAACCCAGCTCTCATCAGAGCTGGAATCCAAACCTTGCGCTTCTTTTTTTCTCAACATCATCCTAGTCCTCCGAACTGCAGATCCCTCGCTCCGCTCGGGATGACAAAAAAATATCCCTTCCCTACTTCCCGCCCAAGGCCGCAAAGATGTTGGGCGCAATAACACTGATCCCGAAGAGCACGCCTGCGGCGGTCAGGATAACAACCACCGCCGTGGACAACAGATTTGCCCAGACCGGACTGATCAGGTCTCCCATGATTTCCCTGTCATTCACCAGCATGAACAAGAACACTAGGGCCGGGGGCATAGCCAAAACAGCGACCACGTTTACCACGAGAACCACGTACACGAGGGGCAGCCCTGGGATTAGTACGATGGCTGCCGCGGCCGCCGCGCACAGGGTCAGCACGGAGTAAAAGGCCTTGCCTTGTCCCATGGGAAGGTTAAGGCTATGCGGTCTGTGCGTCACCTCTCCGAAGGCGTACGCCGAGGAAGTTGAAATCGTGATTGATGCCACGATTCCAGCTTCCACCATCCCGAGAGCAAACAGGGAAGCGCCAAATCGGCCGATCAACGGCTGGAGGGCCTGCGCAAACTCGGCCGCCTGGAAATTTTCTGCGCTCATCTGATGAGCGAACAACGGTGCGGTCGCCAGGATCGTAGCAACCGCGGCCGCGGTTGCCAATGCGGCTCCCAATACAGTATCAATGCGGCCGAAGCGGATGTCTTTGGTGGTAAGTCCCTTGTCTACGGTTGCGCTCTGCTGAAAGAAAAGCATCCAGGGTGTCACCGTCGCGCCGATGTCGGCCAACACGATCAGCAGCGTGTCCTTGTTAAAGCCGGGAAGCGGTTGCCAGCTGATGAATGCATGGCCAACCGTGTGCCAGTTCGGATGGGTCATCAGCGCGACTGGAATAAACACCAAATTAAAGGCGGCTGCGGCGAGCGTGATCCGCTCCCACGTCCAGTAGCGGTGACTCATCAGGGCCGAGTACAAGATGACCAGCGCAATGAGAATTGCCATCCAGGGAGGAACTCCGAAGAAACCCAGGCCGGCGCGGATGGCTATGAACTCGGTGATCAGAGTGAGGAAGTTCCCGATTCCCAGGTCGATCATCGAAAACCAGCCCCAAAATGGCCCAAAGCGTTCGAAGATCAGCTCGGCGTGTCCGCGATGGGTCGCCGCACCCAGGCGCACCGTCATCTCCTGGACCACAATCGCCATGCAAAACGTCAGGGCGACAAAAGGAAGGAAGAATCCGATGCCAAACTTCGCGCCAGTGGCGGCGTAGGACAGCATGCTGGGCCCGTCGTTTTCTCCCAGCATGACCAGCACTCCGGGTCCTACCAGCAACCACAGCAGCCGCGCTCTAGAGAATAAGCCGCGCTGGGCTCGTGCTGCCGAGACTCGCACTCGATCGTGCGCCCGATCGACATCCTCGTGAGTAACGACGACGACTTCGGCGTCGGTTCCAATCCGCGTTTGTTGGGATTCTGAACCTATACTCATGGTCACCGGCAAGAGTTAGCGTAAGTATACATCACCAGATAAACTACGGTTAACGGAGACTTAGTTGACGAGGAAACTCGATTATCAGCTGGACCGTCGCCGGACACGGTGGCCCGCGTTCGCGACCCAAATCTTTTCTGCGGCCGAACCTCCCAGTGCTACGGTCCCGGCATCGGTGGCCAAGGTGAGAGTCTGGTCGTAATTTCGTCCGGAGACGTGCAGATGCGCCCCTGGACGGATGCCCCGCTGTTGCAGAAATTCCAGCAGATGGCGGTCGCGCTCGTAGATTCCGCTGACCTGATAATTCTTTCCGGCCTCGGCATGAGAAAGTAACAGCAAGCCCCGCCGCCGGCGGCTGACCGGGCTTTCCAGTTCGCTGAGGTTGCCGTGCGGACAAGCGCCTCCACGGCCCAACTTGGCCAACAGCTTGCCCTCGAAATCGGGCGAAACAGCGTGTTCCAGGCGCTCGGCTTCGTCGTGCACTTTGTACCATTCCATGCCGAAAATTTCCGCCAGCATGCGCTCGATCAGGTGGTGCCGCAAAGTGAGCTTGCGCGCAATCTTGCGTCCAGCCGCGGTGAGGGCGACTTGGCCACCCGCCTGCACTCGCACCAGCCCGTCCTTTTTCAATCGGCGCAGAGCCATGGTTACGGCCGGCGCGGACACCGATAGCCAATGCACCAAAGTGGCCGAGATAACGGTCTCGCCTTCACTTTCGGCTTCCAGGATCGCTTTGAGATAGTCCTCTTTGGAAACGGTTATCATCCGAGTCTCTATTATAGAGAAACAGTTAAGTATGGTTAATAAATTTGCGGCTTCAACATCAGAGCAGACTTAACTCAAAACGGCCTGGTTGGAGATTGCACGTCTGACGAATGAAAGACCCCCGCGTTTGACATCGTTCCCTCGGCCTCCTAACCTTGTCTATCCCAAGTATGAAAGTGCTGGTCATCGGAAGCGGCGGGCGAGAGCATGCGTTGGTGTGGAAGCTGCGCCAGTCTCCGCGTGTCTCCAAGGTGTATTGCGCGCCCGGCAATGGGGGCATAGCTGACGACGCCGAGTGTCTGCCCGCCAACGTGAAAAGTGTCGACTCATTGCTGGCGCTGGCCAATCAGGTCCGACCTGATCTAACCGTAATCGGCCCCGAGTTGCCACTGATGCTTGGAGTCGTGGATGAATTCACCCGCCTTGGCTGGCGTACGTTTGGCCCCACCAAAGCGGCGGCGCAACTGGAATCGAGCAAGAGTTTCGCCAAGGGGTTTCTGCAGCGCCACCACATTCCCACCGCCCCCTACGCCATCTGCAACTCCATGGATGACATCCAGGAAGCATTGCCGCATTTTCATATGCCCCTGGTCGTGAAAGCTGACGGGCTGGCCGCCGGTAAAGGTGTGGTGATCTGCAAGACCAAAGAAGAGGTGGCCTCGTCGCGGCGGAAATGCTCAGTGGGAAAATGGTGGGAGAAGCCGGGTCGCGGGTAGTACTGGAGGAGTGCCTGCAAGGTGACGAGCTTTCCTTCCTGGTAGTAAGCGATGGCGAGCGCGTGGCGCCTCTGGTGGCGGCCCAGGACCACAAACGAATCGGCGACGGCGACACCGGCCCGAATACTGGCGGCATGGGCGCTTACAGCACCAAGACTATCGTGGATGAACAAATGAGCCAGTGGCTGGTGCAGCACGTCGCTCGACCCGTCGTGGCTGGCATGAAGGCGGAGGGCGCTGAGTACAAAGGCATCCTTTACTGTGGCCTGATGATGACCGCGCGCGGCCCCATGGTACTGGAATTCAATTGTCGGTTCGGCGATCCAGAGACGCAGCCGATTCTGATGCGACTCGAAAGCGACTTGGTGGAGGCACTGGAAGCTTCCATCGACGGCCGGGTCAGTGATGGCGACTTTCGCTGGTCACCCGATGCTTCGGTGTGCGTAGTGATGTCGTCAGGAGGTTATCCCGGAACCTTCGAAGTCGGGAAAAAGATCATGGGCCTTGAAGAGGCTGGCAAGATAGAAGGTGTGAAGGTCTTTCACGCCGGCACTTTCGAAGCGCGATGGGGCGTATTACACGGCCGGCGGCCGGGTGTTGGGGGTAACAGCACGCGCCGCGGATTTGCCGCACTGCTGTTGATCGCGTGTACGCCGCAGTGTCCAAGATCGGATTTGAGGGCGCACATTACCGCAAGGACATCGCAGCGCGGGCGCTGAAGAAAGGCTAGGCCTCGGCGAGAGTTAGAGCACTCTTTTGAGAAGGACAATGGATGGGCAAAAAACCTTTGGTTTCGATTGTGATGGGCAGCGATTCCGACCTCGACGTCATGAGCGAGGCGGCCAAGGCATTAGACGAATTCGGCATCGCCTACGAGATCGATGTCACCTCGGCCCACCGCTCGCCCGATCGCACGGCTGACTATGCCCGTAAGGCGGCCGGACGCGGCATCCGCGTGATCATTGCCGGGGCTGGTGGCGCGGCGCATCTGGCAGGAGTAATCGCTGCACATACTACCCTACCCGTCATCGGAGTGCCCATTCCTTCCACATCTTTGAACGGTCTGGACTCGCTGCTGGCGACCGTGCAGATGCCCGCGGGGATTCCGGTGGCCACCGTAGCCATTGGGAAGCCAGGCGCGACCAATGCCGGGATCCTGGCGGCGCAGATTCTCGCCCTCTCCAGCGCGGCGTTGGCAAAGAAACTGGACGCCCACAAAGAAAAGCTGGCCAACAGCGTGGAAGAGAAATCTCGGAAACTGAAGATGACTCTGGGAGTCTAGAGCATTCTCGACCGATTACAACTTTAGGTCTTTGAGGTATTGCCTCATCTGTTCTCCAAGGTCAGGACGCTTGAGCGCAAATTCCACCGTCGCCTTCAGGAACCCCAGTTTGTCCCCGGTGTCATGCCGCTTACCCTCGAAGACGTATCCATACATTTTTTCCTTCTTGAGAAGTTGGCGTAGTCCATCGGTGAGCTGCAGCTCGCCGCCAACGCCAGCCTGAGTCTCGGCGAGGGTTTCAAAGACTCCAGGAGTCAGGATATAGCGTCCGATCACGGCGAGGTTGGAAGGCGCATCTTCCAGTTGCGGCTTCTCCACAAGATCGAGAATCTCGTAAAGCCTTCCGTTGAAACGCCCATCCGCCGGCTTTACCTTCAGCACACCGTAAGCCGAAATCGCTCGGCCTTCGATTACCTGGGTGGCAATTACGGAACACTGGACTTCTTCGAACACCCCCATCATCTGCTTAAGGCAAGGAACATCGCCGTCGATGACATCATCAGCCAGCAGGGCGGCAAAAGGCTCGTCGCCCACCAATTCGCGCGCAGTGAGGATGGCGTGCCCGAGGCCGAGCGCCTCCTTCTGACGCACGTAAGCGATGTGGATCATGTCGGAGATATGGCGGACGATCTGAAGAAGGTCAGTCTTTTTTCGCTCCTCGAGCATCTTTTCCAGTTCGTAACTCACATCGAAGTGGTCTTCAATGGCCTGCTTGCCGCGCCCAGTGACGATGATGATCTGGTCGCATCCGGCGGCAACCGCCTCCTCGACGCCGTATTGAATGATGGGTTTGTCCACCAACGGCAGCATTTCCTTGGGTTGGGCCTTGGTGGCGGGCAAGAAACGAGTGCCTAAACCAGCCGCGGGAAATACCGCTTTGCGAACTTTCATTTTCATTGTGAAATTTACCTTCGCGCTCCCAACCAATCAACCCAGGACCTCAGTGATCTTAAACCCTCTGATGCGGAAATATCAGGTTGCGGCTATAAGGTCGGGCTATCGTCTCCCAGCATCGCTTTGCGGATAATCTTTAGAGGCACGCCACCCTGCTGCATGAACCGGTCGTGAAATTCCTGCAAAGTAAACTTGTCGCCCCGGAGTTTCTGATAGTCCTCCCGCAGCTTGAGGATCTGGAGTTTGCCCAATGTGTAGACGAGGTATGTCGGATCAGAAGTTCCCCGTTTGGCTTCCTCTTCGGCCACCGGCGGAACCTGGTACCCCTCTTTTATAAAAAATTCCTTGGCCTGCTCCATCGTCATTTTTCCGGTATGCATTTCGATGCCGGCGATGAAACGGGCGTCACGGAGCAAAGCATCCTGCAGCTGGCCCATGCGCAACTTCGGATCACCGTTGCCATAGCCTTCATCCTGCATCATCTGTTCACAATAGTGCGCCCAACCTTCGGCATTGCTGGAGGAAAACAGCAGCTTGCGAGTCTTCGAAGGTGCGTTCTTGATCCACAAGAACTGAACGTAGTGCCCAGGATAAACCTCGTGAGTGGCGGTACTGACGATCGTTCCGCGGTTGAAACTTTCCATCCACTGCCTGGTCTTCTCCGGCGTCCACCCACGCTCCGGCAAGGTGACATTGAACATCGCTTCGGTGGCTTTTGTCTCGTAGGCGCCGGGCGTGTCCATGGAGGCGGTGCTCAGCGCCCGCAGGAAAGGTGGCGTCTCCTCGACGATTGGAGGAGTGGGGGAAGGGATGGTGACGATCTTTTTCTGCTCGATAAATTGCCGCAAGCTGCCCAGGATGTCACGAAATGTTTGCAGCAATTGATCAGGGGCCGGGTGATCTTTCTCAAGTTCAGTGAGCACCTCACGCGGCTTTTGTTTGGGATCAATCTGCGCCGCAACTTCCTTCAGCCGCTGCTGGTTGTGCCGCAAGTCGGCATAACCAATTTCCAGCAGGCGATCGAGCGGGATGTCCACCATTTCGTCATAAAGCAGTTTCTTGCGAAAAGTCTCGGCTCCGATGCGGAAATCGCCGTTGGAGGCTGGCAGCAAATCCTTTTGCAGCCAGCTCTCATATTCTTTCAGGGCATCAACCGCAGACCCATTGCTTGCCTTGAATTCGGCCAGCAACTTGGAATCTCTGACCCCTGGAAACGCGGCAGGAACATCTTTCTGGAAGAAGTCAATTGTGTCCGGCAGTTGCTCCAACGCCACTTCGGTGTAGACCTTGGGCGGATGGTTGAGGTTGCGCCGGGCAGCTTCCAGCGCCGCGGGAATCTGCCTTTCCCGTGCGATGACCGAGCGGAGGCGTTCCTCCTGCGGTGCAAAGTTACGCTTCATGATCAAGAATATGCTGTTGGTCACGCCCGAGCTGTAGAGGTCAGGGTCTTTCCTCCAGGTCTGAACAGTTTGCAGTTCGAGCAGCGCACTCTTAATGTTGCTATCGAGAAAATCGAAATCAGCGGCTTCGTCCGCTGGCAGCAGTGACTTCTGAAAGACGTCGAATTTCGACTGCAACCTAATCCAGCCAGCGATTTCGGAATTCACGGCGGAGGTTGAGTAATCTTCCAGCTTGTCGTCGTATTGATGGAAGCCGGCCGCCGTCCCCGATGTAGGGTGGAACTGGAAATCAAAGTTAAAGTATTCGTCCACCAGTTTGTCGAAAGCCGCGGCTGTGCTTGCAGGGGCTTTAGACGACTGCGGAAAAGCCCGCGGGACAAGAACACCAATAACTAAGCAGAGCGAAAGTATTAGAACGTATCTGCTGGCCATTATTTTGTGAGGCGCATTCTCTAGTGCGACCGGGTCACGGGCGGAGCCTGGGCGATCGCATACAACAGTTCTTCTTGCGAGACGGTCGCGGTGCCGCGCTTCATGACCACGATTCCGCCCGCATAGTTAGCCAGATGAGCGGCTTCCTCCGTGTTGCCGCCGGCTGCCAAAGCCGCCGTGAAGGTGGCAATAACGGTGTCGCCAGCGCCAGTCACGTCGGCCACCTGGTCCGAGCCAAAGATCGGAATGTCGATCGGTTTGTGCCGGCGTGTGAAGGCTACCATGCCGTCGCGGCCACGAGTGATCACCAGAGACTGCAGTTTCATGCGTGAGATGATTTGCTCGGCGGCCGAACACAACTGGGTCCAATCGTGACCGATTTTGATCGCGAGAGCGTCCTCCACCTCCGGTTCGTTCGGTGTGGCAGCTGTCGCGCCAGAATACTGCAGCATGCGGTAACGTGAATCCAAGACCACGGGCACTCCATCCAGCCCACCGCGATAGCGGATTGCATTCAAGATTGCGGGCGTGGCCGCGCCGTAGCCATAATCCGAAAGCAGCAGCGCGTCCGAAGCGCGTGCGTACTCGCGCGCCGCCAGCACCAGTTCGCGCTGGAGATGGCGATTGGGTTCGGCCTCGGGCTCGCGATCCACGCGGACCACCTGTTGGCGCGCCGTGTGCGCCATGCCGGCAAGAATGCGGGTCTTGGTCACGGTGGCGTAGCTTTTATCCTTCAAGATCCCTACCACCGGAATGTGTTTATGGCGGAATCCCTTAAGCAGCAAGCGTCCGGCCTCGTCGTCGCCTACTACGCCCACAGGGAAGAACATTTACGCCGAGGTCGGCGAGATTGTTAATCGCATTCGCCCCGCCACCCGGTGAAACGCTGCGCTCGCGATGTTTGAGGATTAAGACAGGCGCTTCGCGGGAGACGCGGGATATCTCGCCGAAAACGAATTCATCGGCTACCAGATCGCCCACTACGGTGATCGTCACCTTGGGAAATGATTCGACGATCTTCCGCAGTCGATCAGGCTCTCTTTGGATGCTTAGTCATTAAGCAAGAGAGATTTTCTCATGCCCGGCCCTTTCGTTCTGTGACCAAGCGCAACATGGTATCCACGGCGTTAGCTGCATCCACCAGTTCCATCTTTACCGGAATAACAGCCAATGGCGTCCAGCGCAGATAGATATCCGCCAAGGTTAATGGCATCCTTCTCGGTGGTGACGAAGCCGTCTGCCTCACTTTGTTGGCGGAGTTGCAACAAATCGTGGATATCCTGCTCCGTGTAGGGGTGATGGTCGCGATAGAAGGCTTGCGCGACCGGTTCTATCGTTGCAGTGCGCAGTTGCATTAAAAAATTCTGCGGTCGTGCGATTCCGCAAAACACCACGGGGCGGCTGGGAACACTTTGCGGCGAAATGCCACGGCGCGCCCGCCAAATCAGCTTTCCATCCAGAGGAAAAGCTTCAGGAGACGAGCCGCTGGTGAGCACAACCGCATCCGCGCGACGCAATGAAGTTAACGGCTCTCGCAAGCGTCCGGCGGGCAGCAGGCGATCGCGCGCGTCCTCAGGCGTGACCAGGACGATATCGAAGTCGCGGGCCAGAGCGCGGTGCTGGAAGCCATCGTCCAGGAGATGAAGCTCAGGCCCGAATTTTCTTTCTGCGAAGGTGCCCGCTTCATAACGGTCTTCTCCTATGATCACCGGTGTTTGGAGACGCCGGGCCAGCAGCAGCGGTTCGTCTCCGAACTCGCGGGCAGCGCCAGCCGGGTCCACCACCGCCACTCCACGCGACTGGCGTCCGTAGCCCCGTGAGAGGATGTCGAATTTCACTCCCGCGCGCTTTCAGTAACTCGCCGAGCAGAATGACAAACGGAGTCTTGCCTGAGCCGCCAACCGAGAGGTTGCCGATGCTGACCACAGCGCCGCGCAGTTTCCGGGCGCGAAATATGCCACGGTCGTAGAGCGCATTGCGGCCTCGCACGGCTGCGCCGAAGATCGAAGACAACAAGTTCATCCTGTCCCTAGCCGCCGAATTTGCTGGCGTACCATGGCCCTGCTACGCGAGCCAGGACGATTTTTAGCTGCTTCCACCCACAGACACCGTCGCTGGCTCCAGTAGTTTTTCCAACGCCGCCAAAGTTCTCTGCGTGGCACCGGTCTGTGACTGCAATGTCTCGCCGGCACGACGGCCCAGCGCGATTCGGTCTTGATCATTAGAGAGGAGTTCCATCAGCACCAGTGGAAACTCTGCTGGCCCGACCACGCGCACTGCATCCCTGCTTTGAAACAGTCCTACAATGTCGCGAAAATTTTCCGTGTGATTACCGACGATGATGGGCACTCCGTATTGCGCCGGTTCGATGATATTGTGTCCACCGCGCGGTACAAGGCTGCCACCGACGAAAGCAACGTCTCCCAAACTGTAGAGTGAGGCAAGCTCGCCGATCGTGTCGATCAAAAAGACTCCTCCCGAAAGCGGATCTCCGCTCCACAGAGAACGGCGCCAGAAACGGATCGCAAGATGTTGCAGCAGCCCCGAAACTTGTCCAAAGCGCTCCGGGCGGCGGGGCGCGAGAATCATCATGGCACGCGGATAACTTGCGAGGACATTCTCGAAGGCCCGCAGCAGCAACGGTTCCTCATCTTCCATTGTGCTGCCACAGACAAGGATGGGGCCAGCTTCCGCCTGTTGAAATGCGGTACGCAGGCTGGCGATGATCGGTGGCGGAGAAAGGTGGCGCGACGTCGAACTTCAGATTCCCTTTAACCTGGATCCGTTGCGCAGGAGCGCCGATATCCCGCAGCCGATGAGCATCCTCGTCGGTCTGAGCGAGAAAGAGATCAATGCGGCCGAAGAACCCCGGACAACAAAAGCTCGAAACGGCGATATCCTGGCCAGGAGCGATCGGAAATTCGGGCGTTCACTACCGCAATTCGCGCCCCGCTCGCGTGTGCCAGCCGCAGAAAGTTCGGCCAAAACTCGGTCTCGGCGATCACGATCAGCTCGGGGCGCAGTGCGCGTAGATAAGGTCGGATGGCAAAGGCGAAATCGAGAGGGAAATAGAAGACGCTTTCCTCGCCGAAGCGTTTGCGAGCGAGCCTTTGGCCGGTCGACGTAGTGGTCGAAATTACAACGCGATGCTGAGGAAAGTGTCGTCGTAATTCCTCAATTACGCCACTAACTGCGAGGACCTCGCCTACGGATACAGCATGAACCCAGATGGTTCGCGGGTCAGATACTTTGTCAAACCGTCTCGGCAATCCCCCGAGGCGCTCACCCAGCCCTTCGTGGTACTTTCCGTGACGGAGCATCTGAAGCAGCCAATAGGGAAGGCTCACCAGCAGACCGATTGCCAACAGCGCGCTGTAAAGCAAGTACATGAAGGAAGGGACATTCTAAACGTATCGGCATCGCCTGAGGCACCACCGGGAAGGCCGCACGCATCCTATAATCAACTACCATGTCACATCGGGTAAGGCTTGGTTCCGTTCGGACGGCGATCCTCACCGTTATTGTCCTTGATCCCGCTGATTTGTCTGGCTGGGAAAGAATTCGTCATGCCCACAGCCTCGGCCTGCCAGGACCTATCCCGCGCACGACGAACATCCTACGGAAGCAGTGGCCATTGCAGCCGATCCGTATGACATGGAGGACAAGGCCAGTATTTTCACGGTCCACTATCGTGAGCTCGGTTGTCTGCCAATTTTTCTGGTGGTAACTAATGATGGCGATCATCCCTTGCAGTTGGCGGGAATGCGGGCTCAACTGGTCACGGTGGACCGAAGCAAGCTTAGTCCTGCGACCGAGGACGATATTGAGCGGCGCTATCGCACCCCATCGGCCAACACCAAGCGATATCCCTTGCCCTTTCCCACCAAGGTGAAGGGCGGCGTCAGCAAGCAGGCGCGGGAGGAAATCCAGAACGCGCAGTTTGCCGCGAAAGCCGTCGAACCCCGCAGTACACAGGCGGGATTTCTGTTTTTTGATGTTTCCGGCATCTCTACGCCAATGGCGGGAGCGCATTTGTACTTGACCGGGGTGCGGGACGGCAAGGGCAATGAACTGATGTATTTCGAAATTCCGCTGGAGAAATATCTGAGCGCACCGGCGAAGTCAAATCCTTACTAGTTCTCTGGCGCAGTCAGTTGGAATCTCGGATCTCTGCCTAGGCGTCATCCCGAAGCCGGCGTACTACAGCCGGGCGAGGGATCTTGCGCAGAGCTTCGCTGAGCTCGCTGCCGTTCTGCACGCCAGATCCCTTTCAAAGCGAGGGACGACGCCAGTCTGGTTGAAAAAGAGCCACGATCAGTTCACCGCATAAAACTCCATCATTAGTCACAGCCTTTATAATCCTTATAATCCTTCGATATGGTCACGACGCCGGAAACCTCGGTGGCGGCCCGCGCCAAATATGAGCCGGTCATCGGCTTGGAAGTGCACGTCCAGCTCCAGACTGTGAGCAAGATTTTCTGCTCCTGCTCCACCCGCTTTGGCGATCCACCCAATACCAACGTGTGCCCGGTTTGCCTGGGTTTGCCGGGAGCATTGCCTGTACTGAATCGCAAGGCGGTGGAGTTTGCAGTCTTGGCGGCGATGGCGCTGAATTGCCGAGTGAACGAGACTTCCATCTTTGCCCGTAAGAATTACTTCTATCCTGACCTGCCCAAGGGCTATCAGATTTCGCAGTACGACAAGCCGCTGGCTGAGCATGGAGTGATCGAAATTTCGGTTCAGGCGCGAACCAAGAGGATTGGGATCACACGGCTTCACTTAGAAGAAGACGCAGGCAAGAGTCTGCATGAAAGTTTTGCCAATTCGGCAGAGACGACTGCCATTGATCTTAACCGCAGCGGCGTACCTTTGATTGAAATCGTCAGCGAGCCTGACATTGCCTCGGCCGACGAAGCTTACGAATACCTCACGCGGCTCAAGGAGATCATCCTATACACCGGGGTCAGCGACGGCAATATGGAGGAAGGCTCCGTTGCGTTGCGACGCCAATATTAGTGTCCGTCCTCGCAGGGCAGAAAGAATTCGGCACAAAAACCGAAGTCAAGAACGTCAATTCGTTCCGCTTTATCCGCGAGGCGCTGGAATACGAGATCGATCGCCAAATCGGAGTGATTGAGTCCGGAGAGAAGATCACGCAGGAGACGCGGCTCTACAACTCGAATGAAGGCAAGACCTATAGCATGCGATCGAAGGAGCAGGCACACGACTATCGTTATTTCCCCGAGCCGGATCTGCTGCCTTTAATAGTGGATGAGAAATGGCAGGCCGAGATCCGCGCTTCTCTACCCGAGCTGCCCGAAGCGCGACGCAAACGCATGGTCGCGGACTATGGCATTACGGAGTATGACGCGCAGGTTCTTACCTTCACCAAAGCGCTCGCGGACCAGTTCGAAGCGGCAGCTAAGGCGGCAAAGAATCCCAAGCGCGTGGCAAACCTGGTCCAGAGCGAACTGATGGGACGATTAAAGGCCAAAGGCCTGGCAGATCGAGCGTTCACCGATTTCAATGAAGGGTGTAGCGCTGTCAGCCGATTTGGTGGAGAGCGGGACAATCTCCGGAAAGATGCTGAAGGACCTCTACGATCTCAGCTTCGAGCGTGAGAAGGATTTTCCCGCTGTCTACGAAGAAGAAGGCCGGCCAGAACAGTCGCGCGACACTTCAGCGCTGGAAAGAATCATCGACGAGATCATCGCAGCCAATCCCAAGCAAGTCGAGCAGTACCGCGCGGGCAAGACCACGGTCGTGGGCTTCTTCGTCGGCCAGGTGATGAAAGCGTCCAAAGGTCAAGCCAATCCGCAGCTGGTGAACGAGCTGCTGGTGAAGAAGCTGCAAACCTAGCTTTCTCCGTGCAGAGTTACCAGGTTTGGAATTGTCGCGGCAGAAGCTCAAAGTCTCAGTAGCGGTCGCGTCAGGCAGGTCGGGCCACCGCCGCCATTGACGCACAGCTCGGAGCCGGGGAAAGTGTGCACGTCGAATCCTGCTTGACGGAGTTTCTGGTTGGTCTTCTGATTTTCTTCCAACGCAAGCAGTCGCTTCTCGCCTAAAGAAAGAATATTGCAGGCCAGCGTATCGCGCTCCGAATAGTCGATTTCAACAAAGCGGTATGCGCGAGACTTCAGCATCTCGACCGTTTCGACAGCCAGCCATGGCAGATCGACCACGGCGGTTTGCTCATCGAGCAGGCTGATCAACGACATCAAGTGCAGACAGGCCGAAGGTCCGGCACCGTGAGGCAGCGGGGCGGAAATAACTTCCACTCCCTTGGGCGCCAGCAGGGCGCGCATCTGAGCAATTCCCGCGGAGTTAGTACGATATCCCAGACCGATAAGCAAAGTTTTCGCATCCAGCCAGATCATGTCTCCGGCTTCGGTCGCGCCGGGCGGCTTGATCTCGCCAAGCATTGAAATGCCGAGAGTCCGATAAAACTCGCGATGTTGTGCGGCTTCCGCCACGCGATTCGCTTTGCCGGGATTCATCAAATCATGCCGTAATCGGTCGCGAACGACGGATCGTGAGTGTAGACCGCATCCAGCGTGAGGGTGGATGACGCCGGGAGGTGGGCTACTTCGGCGCCAGCCGCTTGCAGTTGGCGACATAACTCATCATGTTGTCCTTTCGCTTTCTCGAAATCGGGTGCATGGGCGAACCCCAGCTCCCGCCAACGTGTTGCCGCCGCATGTGTCCCATCCCGCTGAATGCGGCGGACACACCAGCACTCGTTGCAGCCGATCGACCATGGAGTGACCGTTGACGCCGTTCGAGTTGCTCGTCAAAGTTTCTTCCTCCAACCCGAATCTAAAACTCCACGTGGGCGCGGAAAGATGGCACCACCACCGGCCCGCGGTCGCGGTTGTAGCCCGGATTGTTGATGTGCTGCACGCCCGGTGCGATGTAAATCCCTCGCCACACGTGGGCGGTGTAAAACGCTTCCAAAATGTTTTCCCGCCCGTAGTTCAGCTTGCCGTCGCCAAGCAAGAAGCCGAAGCCGCCGGCCGCCAAATAATTCTGGTGATCTTTCTTAATTCCGTTCGACACGAAGGCAATGCCCGCGCGGTCCTGTTTTCGATGCCACTTCGTGCCATTTACCCTTAGGCCCTCGGCGAAGGTCAAATCAATTTCGGTGTAGGCGAAGGACTCGGTCTTTCCGTTGTCCCATCCCCCGCGGGCAAACGCCGTGAGGTTCCGTGTGAGATTCTGTTCCAGGTTGACGCCGAAGCCGTACTTGCGCGTGATGTGCCAGGGATGTCTGGTGATGTCGGGCGCGATATGGTTTTGCTCAGCCTGGATGATCTGGTCGCGGTAGATTCCCATGTTCGCGTAATTGGTGTAAGCAAGAAGACGCACCACGCCTGGCTTCTTCGGGATGGGTCCGTGGCGCAACTCAAACTCGAAGTTTTCGGCGTGCACCTGCCACGGCCGCCACACCAGATCAATTCCGTTCGCGACCTTCGGCATAAGCCCTTCGACGAAGCGAAAGCCCCAGTTGCGATCCTCGTAGTCTGCCATGACGCCCACGGTGTAGCCGCGCGTATCGGCGGCGTAGTCCCAGGCGCCGTTGTTGTCCACGGACCAGTTGGTGAATTGAAAACGCGTGTCGGAGCCCATCGAATTCAGATCAAAGAAGTCCGGCAGGCTGAACTTGCCGAAGCGAACTTCCAGGCGGCGACGCGGCAGTTCGTCGAACAGCGAGAGGGGAGTGCGCTCGCTCTCTACCTTGTCTTTGCTAAGAGCAAATACCTTGTGGACCATGCCCCGCGCCAGATACGGCGCTTTGCTGAGCAGAGGATTGCGCACGATGTCCAGATCCGTATTGCCGGCCAGGCCAAGGCCGGTACTGAGCGCCGAACCACCTGCTTCTTCGATGTCGACCAGGATCTCGGTGGAATCATTCAAACGCACGCCAGTGTAGAGCGTGAGCACGCGCGAAGTGGCCTTTTCATAGTTTGGGGCGAGACTGTTCTTGCCGCTGTACTTGGCATCGAACGGAGGATGAGTTTGGAAGATGAAATTTGCCTGCCCCGACAGCCAAAAGCGATTGTCTTTAAAATGGGGAAACATGCTCTGCGGGTCAGGGGAGTCCGCTTCCCTATTCGCACCTGAAGCGGCAGGCTCCTGAGGAGGATCAAGTTGTTGGCACTTGGTAGGACTGGCCCAGCCTATGGTCGCAATCATCCACAAGGCAAGCCGCGGCCAGCATGTTTTCCGACGCACGAGTTGGCTCGGCCTCTTCATTTCCTGAGAGTAATTTGTTGAATTTACTCCTGCTCGCTTAGTGGAACATTAAACTGTCCGGGATCTCTGGCGTGTTCCAATGCTATCCCGACAGTGAGGGTCTTAATGCATACACAGAATACAGTCGAGCAGGCACTTACCGAAGATGAGAAAGAGTGTCGGCAAGCTGCGAAACGCGCGCCACAAATAAAAACGGGACAGCCCGGAGCCCCCCGAGGCTGTCCTGAACCCTCCCGGTTAGAAGGGCATGTCACTATGGCTAAAATAGCGAAAGCGTGTTTCAGCCAGGTTGCAGGAAAATGAAAATCGGATGAATTTCCGAGTATCGCAAGCCGGTGTTTCAAACCTTTCCCGCTGCTATATTTATTAGTTATTTCATACTAGTTCGGTTTGTGGGGGACCGATGTCGCGCAAGGCCGAGCTATCGCGAAAGCTGCAGCAGCGCGCGGAGCAGATGATCCCCGGCGGCGTGAATTCGCCAGTACGCGCCTTTGCTGCCGTGGGCGGCGATCCGCCGTTCATCGTTCGCGGCCAAGGCTCACACCTGTGGGACGCGGATGGCAACGAGTACATCGATTACATCGGCTCTTGGGGACCTCTGATCCTCGGCCATGCGGCACCCGCCGTGATTGAAGCCATCTTCAACGCGGCCTGCAATGGGACCAGCTTCGGCGCTTCCACGCCCGCTGAAGCCGATCTCGCGGAAATTATCCTGTCGGCATTTCCGGGCATGCAGAAAGTGCGCTTTGTCAACTCTGGGACGGAAGCCACCATGTCCGCTATCCGCCTGGCCCGGGCGTCCACCAAGCGTAAGTACATCGTGAAGTTTGAAGGCTGTTATCACGGGCACGCGGATGCTCTGCTGGTCAAAGCCGGCTCTGGAGTAGCTACGCTCGGGATACCGGGATCGGCGGGCGTGCCGGAAGAATTCACGCAGTTCACGCTAGCCTTGCCCTTCAATGATATCGACGCAGTTGAGCTGGCATTCTCCAAGTACAAACATCAGATTGCCTGCGTAATCGTCGAGCCGGTTGTGGGCAACATGGGATGCGTCCCTGGCTCTGGCGGATATTTGGCGGCCCTGCGGCTGATCACTCAGCGCGAAAATGCGGTCCTCATCTTTGACGAAGTGATGACCGGATTCCGTCTGGCCTTCGGGGGAGCCCAGGAGCTCTACGGGATTCGCCCTGATCTGACGACAATGGGGAAGATTATCGGCGGTGGGCTGCCGGTCGGCGCTTATGGAGGCGCAAGCGAGATCATGGATCTGGTGGCGCCGCTCGGCCCCATGTATCAGGCTGGCACCTTATCGGGGAACCCCTTGGCCATGGCAGCAGGCCTGGCGACGTTGCGTCATCTGCAAGAGCACAAGCAAGAGATCTATCCTCGCCTGGATAAGCTTGCCGGAGAATTGGTTGAGGGAGTCGCCGCGGCCGCCCAGGAAGCGGGCGTACCCGTCTCTCCCAGTCGCGTAGGTTCGATGTTCACCTGGTTCTTCACCGCCGGCCCAGTGACCGATTGGAATTCAGCATCGAAGTCCGATACCGAAACCTTCGGCCGGTTCTTCCGAGCCATGCTGGACAACGGAGTTTATTTGCCGCCGTCGCAGTATGAAGCCGCATTCCTTAGCACAGCGCACACGGAACAGGATATTCAACAAACGATCGTGGCGGCAAAGAAGGCATTTGCCCTCGCTCGTGCGGGCTCAGCCGGTAACTGACGGCTGATGGCTGCCTGCCTTCTCCATCATCTCCGGAACGGTGAGGAACTCGTATCCTTCTGACTTATGGCGTGCGATGAGGTGGTCTGTTGCGATCACGGTTCGCGAACGGTCGGTTCCGAAAGCGTGATGACTGCCGTCATGTAGCAAAATCACATTGCCACCGTGGACGCCTCGCGTGACTTTGCGCTCAATGTGCTCCGCTGAAGGCGCGTCCCAGTCGTGGCCACTTGTGTTCCACATCACGGGCTCGAGTCCGAGTCCCCGAACCACTCGCAGGGTGATCGGTCTGCGCCCGCCAAAGGGTGGACGGAACAAATTCGAATGCTCACCCACAGCTTCAGTAATCGCTTGATGGCACTGCAAGATTTCTTCCTTCACCTGGCTGGCAGACTTGAAAATTAATCGCGGATGAGTGAACGTGTGGTTTCCGATGACATGCCCAGATCGCAGTAACTCGCGAGCGATGTCCGGCCTCTGTTTTACATAGCGGCCGATGAGAAAGAACGTCGCATTCACGCCGTGCTTTGCCAGGACCTCCAGCAGGCGGAGGGTATGAGGATCATTAGGACCGTCGTCGTAGGTGAGCGCCAGTTGCTTCGTTCCAGGCTTTAATCCAGTAAAGGTCCGCCCGTACCACTGCCCTGTGGGTGCTGTCGACTGATATCCAGCGGCGCTCACCGCCGTGGCCACAGCCGCCGCACCTAAAATAGCGCCCAACATGACGAGGCGATTGTAAATGCACCGCAGATTGAAGATTGTAGATTTCAATCAACGTCTGAAATCTGAAATCCACCGCTGTTAACCTTTTCCTCAATTGCGTGCAGCCCGGTGCCGGGATATCCTGCCATGCGAAGCCCTCGATCCCATGGCCAATCTTTTTGAGCTGCCCCGCTACATTGCAGTGGAAGGTCCCATACGAGTCGGTAAAAGCACGCTGGCGCGCGTGCTGGCCGAGCGCCTGAACGCCCAGCGCGTCATGGAGGCGGAGGACAACCCCTTTCTGCACGCCTTTTATCAGGGTGAGCCGGGAGCCGGTTTTCAGGCGCAGTTTGCTTTCCTGATCCGGCGCTTCGAGCAGCTCCACGCGCTCGACTTGGGTCCACGCTCGCAGAAGACGATCGTTACCGACTTCATCTTCGAAAAAGACAAGCTTTTCGCCTGCCTGAACCTCACCGACCAGGAACTCGACACCTACAATCGCTATTACAACCACTTCCATGAGCAGCTTCCCACGCCCGACCTGGTGATCTACCTGCAAGCCACTCCCGAGGTGCTAAAGAAGCGTCTGAAAAAAAAGAATGCGCCGGGAGAGAAAGCGATCAATGAAGATTATCTCGAGGAAGTGATCAAGGCCTACGAACACTTCTTCTTTCACTACACGTCGTCAGACCTGCTGATCGTGAATACCTCGGAGATCGATTTCGTCGAGCGCAATGAGGACTTGCAGGAGCTTTTGCGGAAAGTCTCGGCTCCAATCAAGGGCACCCAGTATTTCCTGCCGCTTGGAAGCCGGGAAGCGGCCAGCGCGTAAACGTTGCACTGCGCTCAAACACTCTATGACGAACGATGTCTCCGCCCCTGGGCCTTCCGACGCAACATGCGCGGATCGTATCGAAGCGGTTCGGGCGGATGCAGCACGATCTGCTGAAACTCCGGATGCCGCGGATTGATCAGCCAGTTATTCTCATTCACGGCCAGCGCCGAAGGCACTAACAACACGACAGCTCTCTGCTCTTTTCACGAAGTCATCGCCAATCTTTGCAATGTCCGGAGGGGCGGGAGTTTCTCGCCAATGCGCCGGCAGCTCGTTGGCTTTCACCTGTTCGCGGGAGACGCTGTCAGGGACATCCGCCGTGGCCAGAACGAGGTCGTCCGGAGGGTCGTCGGGATCAAGGTGAACAAAATATTCCAACATGGCCAGCGACTGGTGTTCAGAGGCATAAGCCAGGCGTGTTCCCAGGCTTGACCAGCGCCCGCCGTATCGATACGAGCCTTCTCCGTCGAATGGCGTGCGAGCATAGGCAGCTCGCAGCACGCGAAAGACTCGGGTCAACTAATCCCGCCGTAGGCGATGCGGCCGAGAAGGTTTTCCACTTGGCGCGCACCCAGTTCGGTGTCAATCGCGGCGATAGGCGCCAGCCCACCCAAAGCATGGTTAGCGCGCTTAAGCCACCGGTTGGCACGAGCCTCGTCCCCCAGGCTCTCGCGAGCCAACGCCAGCAATCGCGCCATGCGGTAGAGGCGGTCCGATTCAAACCGGGCAAGCCGCCCGCGCCGCCGCCGTTGCAGACTGCGAGTGGAGAGATCCAGGGCGTGGGCCAACTCTTTCAGGGTCAAGCCCGAGGCCCGCATGAGTTCTTCGAGTACAGCGTGGGGAAACCCTTCCCGAATCGCCTCCCGCATATCGCGGTCGCTTGCGAGAGCCCGCCCCAAGGCGCGCTCCCCGCCCAGTTCTCGTAACACAGCACGAAATTCGCTCGCCATTTGTCATCTATTATAGCGCCAAATGGCATGCGACGACAAGGCCTGCTCTGCGGCAGAGCTCTTTGTGCCTTTTGGTAGTAGCCCTCTCCACAAATTAGGAAATAACCACGAAGGACACAAAGTTACACAAAGGAAAGGTGATACTGCCAAATGTCAGATAATCCTCGACCAACGATCTCTCTGCGCCTAAAATACCCCCAGTATCATCCAAGGGTGCATACAGGCTCTATCCGCTGAGCGGAGGGGCACTGGAGGATATCGTGAGTCACGCGCCAATTGGCGAACCTCGCCAAAAGATCACCGTCGCCTCTCTTCGAGAAAAGAAACTTCACCACGAACCCATCACTTGTCTGACGGCGTACGACTATGCCAGCGCGCGCCTGGTCGATGAAGCTGCCATTGATATTGTTCTGGTGGGCGACTCGCTGGCCCAGACCATGCTCGGCTACGAGAACACTCTCTCCATCACCATGGAAGAAATGCTGCATCATGCACGTGCGGTGCGACGCGGCGTCAAAAATGGGTTGCTGGTCGTGGACATGCCCTATGGCTCCTATCACGTGGGTGCGGACGAAGCGGTGCGCAACGCGGCAACATTCATGAAAGGAGCTGGAGTCGAAGTAGTGAAGATTGAAGGCGGCGAGAAGCGGGCCGACCTGATCCGCCGCATCATCGATGCCGAAATTCCCGTGGCTGGCCACATCGGGCTGACTCCGCAGTCGGTAAACGTAATGAGTGGCTACAAAGTCCAGGGCAAATCGCTGACGGCAATCGAACAACTCATGCGCGATGCGGTGGCGCTCGATCGGACTGGTGTCGCTTTCATTGTTCTGGAAGGTATCCCGCGCGAAGTAGCGGCCATGATCACGGCGGAAGTCGAGACACCCACAATCGGCATCGGCGCTGGACCCGACTGCGATGGGCAGGTTCTTGTATTTCACGACATTTTGAACCTGGCCTTTGCTCCACCCGCCAAGTTCGTTCGCCGCTATGGCGATGCCGCCGCACTCATCAGCCATGCGGCGCAGCAGTTCCGCGCGGAAGTGATTTCACATCAATACCCGTCTGATAGCGAGTCTTATCACCTTCCGAAGGAAACGCGTGTCGCCCTGGAAACGGTGCTGGACCGCAAACGGGCGATGCGGCGTTGAGAGGTCAGAGTGGCCAGGCTGAGCCCAGCCCCAAGGTTCGGTCAGGGCCGTCTTAAGTATTCCTTGTCTTCATGAATGTCATTCGCACGATCCATGAAATGCGGTCCGCTTCTCGCGCGGCCCGCGTCGCCGGTAAATGTTTGGGCCTCGTCCCCACCATGGGAGCCCTTCATGAAGGCCATCTCTCGCTGGTGCGGGCAGCCAAAGCGCAATGTGACGCTGTGGCAGTCTCGATATTTGTCAATCCGCTCCAGTTTGGACCGAAGGAGGATTTTGCTAAATATCCGCGGACTTTCGAGCACGATTGCGAACTGCTGGAGAAAGAAGCCGTGGATTTTCTCTTTGCGCCAGCCGCGGAAGAAATGTTTCCCCATAGAGCAGTGACTTACGTCACGGTGGAGGGTCTTAGCGAAAGGCTCTGCGGCCGCTCTCGCCCTGGACACTTTCGCGGAGTAACTACGGTGGTTTCGAAACTCTTCCACATCGTAGAACCGGATGCAGCCTTCTTCGGACAAAAGGACGCTGCGCAGGCCGCCATCATCCGTCGCATGGCGCCTGATCTTAACTTCCCGGTCGAAATCGTCGTCGGCCCCATCGTGCGCGAGCCGGATGGCCTGGCGATGAGTTCACGTAACGCATATCTCAGACCCACAACAGCGCAAGGCGGCGCTAGTACTAATTCGGGCCCTTACGGAAGTGCGGAACCGGTTTGATCAAGGGGAGCGCAACGCCGGTAAGTTGATTGCGGCTGGAAAGCAAAAGTTTACCGAAGAGCCCGCCGTCCGCCTGGACTATTTGGAAATTGTCGATCCGGAGACGCTGGAACCGCGGCTGAGTGTTTCGGATAGGTCGCTAATAGCTGTGGCGGGGTTTGTTGGCTCGACCCGCCTGATCGACAATATTTTGCTTCCACAATAACTCTCTCCAAAGTCCTCAAACACGGGAAATGAACTCGTTTCCTGCAATCAAGAACCGCAGCGGACGCTTAGCGGCCTTCGTGATCCCGATCCGGACGGTCTTCCGAACTCGCGGAGGCGGGTAGCTATCAGCTGTAATGAACAGATCTGAGTCAGCACGGGTCAGATCTTTGGCGTTGTCTCGCATTCTCGTGATCCCAAACGCCTCAGCCAAGCGGCCCGGCCCACTGGTGAGTTGCCGCAGATCGCGAGTGTTGCTTGGTCTCCCGTCGAGAAAGATCCCCCTCGCCCGCGCCATTTCCTTGATCCCAAGTAACGGTTCCAGCGCGCGGAAGAGCACGCCACCGGCCTCTCCATCAGGCAAACAAGAGACGTTGAAGCAATAGTGGTTGCCGTAAATAAAGTAAACATAGGAGTGCCCGGGAGGACCGAACAGTACGGCGTTGCGCAGTGTACGTCCGGCAGCGGAATGCGCGGCTGGATCATTCAATCCCAGGTAGGCTTCGACCTCTACGATCCTCCCGGCTAGAAGTTTCTTGCCTTCTCGCCGTACCAGCACTTTGCCCAGCAGCTCACGGCTTACAATTCGCGGATCGCGAGCATAAAACTCTCGTGGCAGCGGCGTGCGGAGCTTGTCTTCCATCCTCATGAATCTTGTCGTACGCATCGTTTGAAAAACAACAAATCCCAGCGAAGACCCGATGGTGCACTGTACTTTCGGAACGGGGTTCAGCTCCGAAGTCCCTGCTATTCTAAGCCGCAAAACGCCACTCAAGTTGTTCACGACGAATCAATCTTAAAGGAGTATTTATGCTCGGGAGATCCGCTGAAGATCACTTCAATTCTATTGCTGCTAGGCATGGTCGCGGCCGCAGAAACCATCCCTGCTGGCACTCATCTAACCGTTCGCACGGACTCGCAGATCAGTTCCGGAACCGCGAAGACGGGCGAAAGCTTTAACGCCAACTTGGCCAATGACCTGATCGTCAATGGCAAGGTGCTGGCCAAGGCAGGCGCGCCGGCAAGGGGCAAAGTAACCTACGCCAAATCCAGCGGCCGTTTGCATGATCCGGGGGAGCTGACGCTGCGGCTTACTTCGGTAGAGATCAATGGCAAGATGGTCCCAATCTCAACCAGTGGCTTCCATGCCAAGGGCAAGAGCCACACCAAAAGTAACGTTACCAAGATCGGCGGCGGCGCGGCAGCCGGCGCGCTAATTGGCGCTCTCGCCGGAGGCGGCAAGGGTGCCGCGATCGGGGCCGGTGTGGGTGCAGGCGCCGGTACGGGTGTAGCGGCTGCCACCGGCAAAGAAGAGGCCGTAGTACACGCCGAGACCGCTTTGACGTTTGCGACGACGACAGCAGCCAAGGTAAAGTAGTCAAACCTGTGGGTGGCGGGTTGACGACCCGCCACGCACGGCTCGCGTGGCCCCAGCGTACCTACGCCGCACCCTTCTGAGCTTGTTTTAGATACGCCAGCACCTCTTCCGCATGTCCTTCCGGCTTCACTTTTTGGAAGATGTGCTTGATCTTTCCCTCCGGTCCGATAATGAAAGTTGTGCGCACCACGCCCATCACTTTCTTGCCATACATGTTCTTTTCCTGGATCACGCCAAAGGCATTGCCCACTTTCTTGTCAGCGTCGCCCAGCAGAGTAAACGGCAGGCTGTACTTCTCCTCGAACTTTTTCTGCGCCTTGGGCTGGTCCGGCGAGATGCCCAGGATTACCGCGCCGGTATTCTGAATCTTCCGGTAGGAGTCGCGGAACTCACAGGCTTCAACGGTGCAGCCCGGGGTATCCGCCCGAGGATAGAAATAGAGAACAACGTACTTTCCACGAAAGTCCTTCAGCGAAATCTCTTTACCATTCTGATCAGGCAAAGTGAACTCGGGGGCTTTATCATTGATATTAACGTTAAGAGAATCCATGGTCATGTCTCCTGTCAGTTCAACGTTATATCGCACTGCCCGGTGGGTAGTCATCCTGGCTGGCTTGTCTTTAATTCCATTTCAAATTCTGCCTGGTCAGCTCGCTCGTCGTGAAGCCGCGCCCCGCGGACCCCGCGCCCTGGGACTACTCGAATTGGCTGCCAATGGCAAGGCCCACCTTATCCCGGTCGTAATTATGGACGAGGGCAGGTTCTACGATGCCAGCGCCTACAAGGCTTCGCCCGTGCCCATGGCGCTGGAGTGGGGCACAGTCTATGAGGCAGTGCGAACGGGCGTCTCCCAAGGATTATTCACCGTATCCGCTGCCTTTCGCGGGAAGAACACATGGATCGGCGACGGTAAATGGCAGTCCGCATCCGAGATTGCCGCCGCAGCAGCCAAAAAACCGGCAGCAGCGTCAAAGCCGCTCGAGGATAAGGACACTCCGCCAGTTTTACGGCGCTCAACTTCCGATAAACCGAAGTCTCCAGAGCCGCCCTCACCTCCGACGACGCCGCAATCTACATCCACTGCGACTCCTCCACCGGCTTCGGCCCCAAGTTCGCCAGCATCCTCGGCTCCCGCACCCACGGCTTCCACCCCAACCGCCACCGACCCGTTTGAAAATGATCCCAACCGGCCAATGCTACGTCGCGGAAAACCGGCTCCAAGGGCGGTCGAACAAGACTTCAGCACATCGCCCGCCAAGACGCCGCCACCCGCCCTTACCGGCTCGGTCCAACTCATTCCCGCAATCTCGGATGCTGCTGGCCCCGAGCCGCGTCCTTATGCCTACAGCCTCAAACCGGAAGAGGAGGAGAAATTCCGTGCTCGGATGCTGGTGTTAGCGGCGGACGAAGTCCGTGCTCGATCCCGGCAGGTAGCGGCTGAGACTGTCGGAGCCACGGGATCAGCCGGGAGTTCTTCCCGTCCGGGCAAGGCGCTCGCTGGCAAAGGTCCGCAGCCCTCCTTCGAGAATGTGCAACTGCGAGTATTCGATCTTTCCAACAGCAACGAGCCCGTCCTGGTTCTGACGACGCAAGCCCGCATGCCGGAAGTGACGAAGTCTGTCAGGTCCGATCTTCAGTATTACGTCACTGTAGTAGCTCGGAATGATCTCTATGGCGAGCTTCACAAAGCTTTTTCCAACGTGACCGATAGCCAGCACTTGGACGTCTCGCCGCGATTTGATCTGATCGATGCCGTGGATGTTGACGGTGATGGGCGCGGGGAGCTGCTGTTTCGTCAAAACTCCGACGCAGGCACTGCTTTCGTTGTCTACCGCGTGATCGGAGATCGGTTGTGGCCACTATTTCAGGGAACGCCCGCACCGGGAATAATTAACTGAAGGGGCTTTGATAGGTCGACAGCCCATTCGGAACCCGAGCAGGCCGCAGAAAACTCTGGTTTCTTTGGGTGGCGCAGCGCTTTCAGCGCTGCGATAACTGCTCTTGAATGAGGAAGGCTTTAGCCGCTGCGGTATCTAACTCCGACTCTTTTCCCGCTGCCTGCCAATCAAGCTCACTTTACCTCTGCGTCATCACCAGCTCGCCGTTCTCTACCTTAATGCCGCCCACATTGTCCGGCAGCTTCATCCGGTCGCGCTGTTCGGCGAGTCGCTTTTGCAGGCTGTCGTTCACCAGGGACACCGGAACATTCAAATCACCAACTTTGAATTCAGTGGGATCAAATGTCGCGTACCCATCCTTGGATCCTAAATGTCCCGCTAGCGTCACCCACACATCCTTGCCCGCGATCTGGGTCAGAAACTGCCCGCGGGCAACGTCTCCGTCGAAGTTAACTTGATAGTCCTTGATCTCAGGCTGTCCCGCCCCAAGCATGGCATCTGGAGAAGACGGAGTCGATTCGGAACGCCGGCCACAGACTGGCCGGCGGCGGGAATCGTCCCCACGGCCTGAGCGATAGCGGCGCTGACCTCATCAGCGTTGATACGAACTTCAGCGGACGGCTGGCCCGGTTCCTTGGGCTTCTCTAACTCCTCTATTTTAGCCTGAAACGATTGAGCATTGGCCACTGCCGCAGCCGGTGCCTGCGGCTGCGCTACCGGTGCCGGCTTCTTCAATACCAGGCACAACGCCAGCAGCGACGTGACCAAAGTGGCCACGCTGATGATGCGATCCCATTTCCATTTCATTGCTTTGTCTCCGCCTGCCGCACTTTCGGCTACAGACATGTTATCGGGAGGCGCTTGGGGTCTCACGTAACCGAAGTCATTGACCACACGGCAAGCCATTGCCGGGTATAATGGTCGGCCTCACCATGGCACTGACTTCTGGCACCAAAATTGGGCCGTATGAAATCGTGTCCCTGCTAGGGGCAGGAGGAATGGGCGAAGTGTACCGTGCGCGAGATTCGCGCTTGCGCCGCGAAGTGGCAGTGAAAGTCCTGCCGCCCTCGTTCGCCCAGGACGCCGATCGCCTGCGCCGTTTTGAGCAGGAAGCGCGAGTGGTCGGGGCGCTCAATCATCCCAACATTCTGGCGATCTTTGATGTCGGCGCTCAGGACGGCGCGCCGTACCTGGTCTCTGAACTTCTTGAAGGACAGAGTTTGCGCCAGCTCATGCAAGGCTCACCTCTGCCGCAACGCAAAGCCGTCGAGTATGGCATCCAGATCGCGGGTGGTCTGGCAGCGGCGCATGAGAAGGGCGTGGTGCATCGCGATCTGAAGCCCGACAACATTTTCGTGCTCAATGACGGGCGTATCAAGATTCTCGACTTCGGCCTGGCCAAACTGCGGCGGGATGACGCTCTAACCGAAGCGCATCCTGATTTGCAGACCGTCGACCACGCACACTCAGCCACGACTCCTGGGCAAGTGATGGGCACCGTGGGCTACATGTCGCCGGAGCAGGTGCGCGGCCAGGCCACGGACCACCGCGCTGACATCTTTGCTTTGGGCGCCATTCTCTATGAAATTCTGACCGGCAAGCGGGCGTTTAAACGTGACTCCAGCGTGGAGACCATGAACGCCATCCTGAAAGAAGAACCTCCCGAACTGGAAGAAGTTGTTCCGGGCCTCACGCCCGGTCTGGACCGCGTGGTACGGCACTGCCTGGAGAAAAACCCGCTACAGCGATTCCAGTCGGCGAGCGACATCGCCTTTGATTTGGAGACGATCTCCAGCCACTCCGCGACAGGATCCCGTTTGAATGTTGCGGTTGCGGAGCGACGCACTTACTGGAAGATGGCGGCAGGGGCTTTGCTGGTGGCGGCAGCCCTGGGCGCTACTTACTTCGCAGCCAGAAGAAGCGCGCCGGCGGCCCCACCAAGATTCCACCAGCTCACTTCCAGCGGGGCACGATCTACGGGGCAAAGTTTGCTCCTGATGGCCAAAGCATCCTTTTCAGCGCCGCCTGGAATGGCGCACCCAAACCGCAGATCTACACCACCCGCACGGACGCGCTGATGTCCCGTCCGATCGAACTGCCAGAGAGCCAGGTTTTGAGCATCTCGTCCAAGGGGGAAATGGCGATCCGGCAGAGAACTCAGCCCGGTCTTGTCGCGCAAGGCATGCTGTCCGTGGTGCCTTTGACTGGAGGCGCGCCGCGAGAACTGCTCGGCGATGTCGTGGATGCCTCCTGGAACCCCGCCGGAGATTCGTTGGCGGCGGTTCATGTGACGGGAGGAGAAAACCGGCTGGAATATCCCATCGGAAAAACCATCCTGGCCACTACCACAGGCAATATCAGCGATGTGGCCATCTCTCCCGATGGCACGCAGATCGCATACATGGACCATCCCAACTACGGAGACACGCGCGGCTACGTGGCGGTAACCGACCTTTCAGGCAAAGCCAAGCGGCTCACGCGTGAGTGGAGCGATCTGACCGGCCTGGCATGGTCACGATCTGGAGATGAGATCTGGTTCACCGGCAGCGATGCCGGCATCAACAGCGCCCTTTATGCGGTTGATCTGCATGGCAAACAGCGAGACTTGCTGCATATCCCGGGGCGTTTGCACTTGTTTGACATCAGCAAGGATGGTCAGGTGTTACTCACCAATGAGGCGAGCCGTCTGGAGACCTACGGGCGTCACGCAGGTCAGGACAAAGACATTGACCTCTCCTGGTTCGATTGGACGCTTGGCCGCGCGGCTTCCAATGACGGCCAGTGGGTGGTGCTGGAAGAAGATGGAGAAGGTGGTGGGGCCCAGTATTCCATATTTTTGCGGAAGACTGACGGTTCTCCGGCCATACGACTGGGCAGCGGTATGGGGCTGGATATTTCTCCGGACGGAAAGTGGGTCGCTTCCACGAACGTGACGCAACCTGCGCCCACAGTCCTGCTGCCGACTGGGGCTGGCCAACCGGTCACGCTGGCTGACAGCCAGCTTTTCCACACACAAAGACTGCACTTTTTGCCCGATGGTAAGGGCGTCATCATGATCGCAGCCGAGTCGGGCAAGGCTCCGCGCACTTACATCCAGATGTTAGATGGCACGGCCGCAAGAGCAGTCGGGCCGGAGCAGTTCCGCGGCTACGCGGTTTCTCCCGATGGAAAGAGTGTGCTGGGTCGCAAGGACAGAACTGTCTGGATCGTTCCGATCTCCGGCACTGAGCCGGGGCAGGAGCTGCCGTCGGTGAAACCTGATGAGGATGTATCGGGATGGGCAGCCGACGGCCAATCGATCTATGTGACGGATTTTGCCTCGGTCCCCGCTAAGGTCTACGTCATGGACATCAAGACAGGCCAGCGTAAGCTAATTCATGAGTATGCTCCGGTGGATCCTTCCGGTGTCCCTGGCATTGGCGGAGGCCTTGTCACACCGGATGGAAAGTTCTACATGTACGACGTGCCGCGCACACTTTCTTACCTCTATGTGGTGGAAGGACTGAAGTAACCGGGAGAGGGAGTAGTGGCTCAGTTCGATTGTCATCCTGAACAAGCGTTTTTTGCGCAGTGAAGGATCTAGGCGAGCCGCGCGAAGCGTCGCGTTCTTTGCGACGCAATAATCGCGCGTTCGGCTCGCTTCTACCTTAAACTGAGCCACTACTGGAGAGGGGTTGTCGTTTGCTCTTTCGCTCCACCGATCGATACCCTGAAGAGTTTGGTCTGATCTCTGCTGCTACAATGAATTCGCATGGTTCTCCCCTTCGTTCGCGATCTCTTCGCGGACGTGGAAAAGTTGCCTGCCTTTGCGCGTGTAGCCTCCCATCTGAAAGAGGGCACGGGGCGTATTGTTGTCTCTGGACTGACCCCGGCAGCCAAAGCTCTGATTCTGGTGCTGCTGCAAAAGGCAACCGGGCGCCCGCTAATCGTCGTGGTGCCGGACAACCGGGCAGTCGAAGAATTTGTCCCGGTGCTGCAGGCCTTCTGCGAACTCAGCGGAGGCGCTGATCCGGATTCCGTTGTGGCTCTTCCCAGCCGCGACGTCCTGCCCTTCCAGAACTTGTCTCCGCATCCCGAGATCCAGGAAGAACGCGCGGTGGCGTTATGGAAGATTGCGACTGGGGCGGCATCCATCGTGGTGTCGCCGATCGCGGCCACGGCTCTTCGCTTGCGATCGGCCGAATACTATGCCGACTTAGCGCGCATCGTGCGCCGCAATGACACGCTGGACACCGAGCCCCTGCTGCGCCATCTGAACACCGTGGGTTACGCCTCGACCGACGTGGTAGAAATGCCTGGCGAATATGCCCTGCGTGGCGGCATTCTGGATGTGTATTCGCCGGAGGCCGATCGCCCGGTGCGCATTGAGTTTTTCGGCGACGAAGTCGAGTCCATCCGAAAGTTCGATCCTGCGACGCAGCGGTCCTCCAATCCGCTGGATGAGGCCTTGCTTCTTCCCCTCACGGAAACTCCCGTCAGCGAAGAAATTCTGGGCGCGATTCATGCCCGCCTTTCGGGAAAACGCATCACCGGCGCGGAGGAAGTGGTCGAGCAGGCCGTACGCTCCGGCGGCGTGACCGTTTTTCCAGGTTGGGAGTTCTATGCCCCGGTCGCTGGCGCCGACCGCAGCTTGTTTGACTTGCTCCCTCATGCCCTGGTGCTGGCCGACGAACCCGACAGCCTTAAGCGCGAGTTTGAACACGTCTGGGCGCGGATTGAAGAGGCCCACGAGCGCAGCGGGATCGGCAATCTGGTAAGGCCTGCCGATTTGTATCTTCCACCCGACGACTGGTGGCAGAAACTCGCCTCGCTGCCCGGTGCAGAAGTTGAACATCTCGGCATTGCGCGGGCCAACGAAGTAGAATCCGTTACTTTCCACTCTCAGCCGACTCCGCGCTTTCACGGCTCCGTTCCGGCGATGCTGGAAGAAGTAAAGAAGCAGATTGCGGACAACCGACGGGTGCTGATTGCCGTTCCCAACACTGGGGAAGTCGAGCGTTTGGCCGACATCTTCACTGAGTACAGTGTTTCGTTCCGCCTCGGCAGCCGTACCCGCAGCGGAGAGAGCTATGCCGATGAGACCTCTTATTTTGCCGGAGAGGTCCTCACCACCACGCTGGCGAAAGCCTACGTTCCTGACGGGCTGATTTTGCCGGAAGCGAGCCTCACTATCTTCGGTGCTCGCGATCTTTTCGATGAGTCTGAATCGGTGGTTTCTCGCCCGCAGAGACAGAAGTCCAAGGTTTCCGCGTTTCTTTCCGATTTCCGCGACCTGCAGGTGGGCGACTATGTGGTCCACGTGGAACACGGGATCGGGCAATATCAGGGTCTGAAAGAAATCAATCAGGGCGACGGCAATGCGGAATTCATGTTGCTCGAATATGCCGAGGGCGCGCGGCTCTACGTTCCCTTGACCCGCCTTGATCTCATCCAGAAATATCGCTCGTCTGAAGGCGCAAAGCCGCCGCTAAGCCATTTGGGCACGGCTACCTGGGCAAAAACCAAGGCCCGCGTTCGCAAAGCCATGAAGGACATGGCTGACGAACTGGTCAAGCTCTATGCCGAACGCAAGATGGCAAAGGGCCACGCCTTCTCCTCTGATAACGAATGGATGCGAGAGTTCGAAGACGCCTTCGAGTATAGCGAGACTGGGGACCAGGATCTGGCGATCACCGATGTTAAGCGTGACATGGAGTCGTCCCAGCCGATGGATCGCCTGCTCTGCGGCGACGTGGGCTATGGCAAGACGGAAATCGCTATGCGCGCGGCTTTTAAGGCCATCAGCGATAACAAGCAAGTTGCCGTGCTCGCTCCCACCACAGTCCTCGCCTTTCAGCACTATGAAACTTTCAAGCAGCGCTTCGCCGCGTTTCCGGTGAACATCGAGATGATCAGCCGCTTCCGCAGCGCGAAGCAGCAGAAAGAGATCCTGCAGAAAGTCGAGGCTGGCAAGGTGGACATCCTGATCGGCACTCATCGCCTGCTCTCGAAAGATGTAAAGTTCGCCGATCTCGGTTTGCTTGTGGTGGACGAGGAACAGCGTTTCGGGGTGCGTCACAAAGAACGACTCAAGCAGATGCGCAAGCAGGTAGACGTGCTGACCATGTCGGCCACGCCGATTCCGCGGACGCTGCATATGTCTCTGGTAGGACTACGCGACATGAGCGTGATCGAAACTCCGCCCAAAGACCGCATCGCCATTCAAACCGTTGTTGCAAGCTGGGACGAGAAGCTGATCCAGACCGCCATCGAGCAGGAACTTGATCGCGGAGGACAGGTTTATTTCGTGCACAATCGCGTGGAGAGTATCTGGGAAATCGCGGCCAAGCTGCAGGCCCTGGTGCCACGGGCGCGCATTATCGTGGGCCACGGTCAGATGTCGGAGGGTGAACTGGAGAAAGTGATGCTGAAATTCATGCATCATGAGGCCGATATCCTGGTGTCGACCACCATCATCGAGAATGGGCTTGATATTCCGCTGTGCAACACGATTCTCATCAACCGAGCCGACCGCCTCGGGCTCTCGGAGCTCTATCAACTGCGCGGGCGGGTAGGACGCTCCAATCGCCGGGCATACGCTTACTTGCTGCTGCCCTCCGAAATCGAGCTGACTCCGATTGCGCGCCGGCGTCTAGCAGCGTTGAAAGAATTTTCTGATCTGGGCGCAGGCTTCAAGATTGCCGCCCTGGATCTCGAATTGCGCGGCGCGGGCAATCTCTTGGGCGGAGAGCAGAGCGGCCATATCGAAGCTGTGGGGTTCGAGTTGTATACACAGATGCTCGATCGCGCCGTCCGCGAAATGAAGGGTGAGGCCGCAGCGGACGAGCCTACGACGCAACTCAATCTTGGACTCAACATCCGCATTCCAGTTGACTACATTCCCGAAGAGAACCAACGCCTCCGCATGTATAAGAGGATCGCGGGCGTGGAGATGGAGGCGCAATTGAACGATGTGGGCGCCGAACTGCAAGACCGCTACGGCGAGCCTCCCGCTGCAGTGCGCAACCTGCTCGAGTACGCCGCGCTGAAGCTGTTGGCACTGCGCGTGGGCGCAACCACAATCGAGCGCAAGCGTGACTTGGTGAGCATCAAGTTTCGTCAGAATGCAGTCATTGATCCAGCCAGGTTGGCCCGCTTTGTCTCTTCGCAACGGGGCGCGCAGTTTTCGCCCGAGGGCACCCTTAAGTTTGCCATGAACACCAACGGTGCCGATGAAGTACTGAGTCGCCTGGAAGATCTGTTGGAGGATCTTGCGGGCCAGGAAGTCGGGGCATCCGCAACGCGCGAAAACTCACAATCTTAAGCGGGAGCGCCTGTTGGAGAACGCCGCGCATAGCTCACGCGAAAGTCACAGAATCGGTTCGTGTTCGCCGCATTCGCCAGTCCATCACATCAACAGGTACAATCTCTCTTCGCATTAGAGAATGAAAGAGCGATCCACGATAAACGTGCGCGAAGACGCCCTTGCACAGAAGATTCTCAGCCGTGAGCAACTTCGTCAGCGCGTAGCGGAATGGCGCCAGGCGGGTGAATCGATCACGCTGGGCAATGGCGCTTTCGATTTGCTTCACGTTGGTCACGTTCGTTATCTGCATGCGGCAAAACAACTGGGCGGACGCTTGGTGGTAGCCGTCAACTCGGATGAGTCGGTGCGCGCCCTCAAGGGTAAAGGCCGTCCGGTTATACCCGCAGCCGAGCGCGCTGAAATCCTGGCAGCACTCGCCGATGTGGACGCTGTTGTAATCTTTCCCGAAAGCGACGTGCGCGCGCTGATCCGCGAGATTCGACCTGACATTCACGCCAAGGGCACCGACTACACTGCCGTCACTGTCCCCGAACGCGATGTGGTGCTCGAATGCGGCGGCCGGGTGGAAATTGTCGGCGACTCCAAAGATCACTCAGCCAGTGAGATTATCCGGTCGCGGCTGGGGACGCCTCGTCCGTGAGCCTGGAGTTGCCGGTCACGAACTCTGCCGAAAGCGCGGTGGCTCCGGTCAACGTCGAACGCCTGCTGATCGTGCGACTTGGCGCGATGGGAGACGTCATCCACACGCTGCCTGCGGCGACCGCCCTGCGCCAAGCCTTTCCCGATGCCGTCCTCGGCTGGCTGATCGAGGAACGCTGGGCTGAGTTGCTGTGCACATTGGCTACACCGCGCTCGGGTCCGCGCTCCCCACAGCGGCCCCTGGTAGATAAGATCCACACCGTGAACACTAAACAGTGGCGCTCAGCGCCTTTTTCAACCCAGACCTGGGAGCGCATGGCGGCGGGACTCAGCGACGTGCGTGCCGGGCATTATCAAGTCGCGGTGGACTTTCAGGGAGCGGTGCGGTCGGCTCTTTTGGCGCGATGGTCGGGAGCACCCTGTCAAGTACGGCTTCGCTCAGCCTCGCGAAAACGCAGCCAGCATGTTTTACACCCGGCAAGTGATTGCACAAGGTAATCACATTGTCGAACAGAATCTTTCGCTAGCTGAAGCAGTGGCGCACCGACGCGCTCCCAATCCCGCAGCTCGAGTTCCCGCGCGACGAGGTCGCGGAACACGAATGCGATCAAAGGCTCAAAGAGTGCGCTGTCGAAAAGTTTGTGCTACTCAATCCAGGTGCGGGATGGGGAGCCAAGCAATGGCCCGCCGAGCGTTATGGATGTGTCGCCCGGCAATTGGCGGCAGACGGGTGGAAATCAATAGTCAACTTCGGTCCTGGCGAGGAGGACGTAGTACAGGCCGTCGAGGCGGCCAGCGGTGGAGTGGCTGAGCGATTCACCGGCTCGATCACCCAATTGATCGCACTCACTCGCCGTGCTTCTTTATTTATTGGCGGTGATACTGGCCCGCTGCACCTGGCCGCCGCTATCGGCATTCCAGTAGTAGGTGTCTACGGCCCCACTGACCCGGCACGCAACGGCCCATTCGGTACTCCCAGCATTGTTTTGCGCAGTCCTTCGAGCCTTACCACCCACGCCCGCCGGGCACGACCGGATGAAGGCTTGCTGGAAATTACTGCCGATCAGGTCGTTGCCGCGGCCCGGCATTTAATCGGGAGTCGTCGTGGCTAGCTGGTCTGCGATCGCGCGCCGCTTCCGAGTTCCACTAGGATTCGCCTTTGCCGCATTTTTTCTTTGGCTAGCTAAGCCCACGGTGAAGTCAATGCTCATCGGCTCTGCGCTCGTAATTCCCGGCTTGGCGATCCGCGCTTTCGCTTCCGGACACGTCCAGAAAAACGAACAATTCGCCACCGGCGGCCCGTATGCTTACACTCGTAATCCGCTTTATCTTGGCTCATTGATTCTGGCGGTAGGATTTGCTCTGGCCGCTCGCAGTGGATGGATTGCTGCAGGAATTATTGTCATCTTCTTCGCAGTCTACCTGCCCGTAATCCGCGCGGAGGAGGCCTTCCTGAATGATCGCTTCCCCCATTTCCAAGACTACGTGCGGCAAGTACCTCGTCTGTTGCCGCGATTGAGTGCTTTTAGGAGTGGTCCGGACGGATTTTCCTGGGACTTGTACTGGAAACATCACGAATACGATGCGGCCTTAGGATCCATCGCGATGATGGCAGCATTAGCTGCCAAGCTGCATTGGGGGCTTCACTGACTATTTCTGTGCCACCAGCCCCTTCGCCCGGCTAAGTTCAGGCCGATCCGAGCTCGATCCATTACAGACTTTTAGTACCTGGGCGTAGTAGGTGTTGGCCTTTTCGGTTTTTCCCGACACTTCCGCCGCCTGAGCTGCTCCGTACAATCCATTAAAGCGGTTAGGATTGAATTTCAGATCCGCTTCATATTCTGTAAGCGCTTGCTCCGGACGCTTGATCTCCAGCAACAGGTCAGCCAGCATTTCGCGCGCAGGAATGCCTATAGGCTCATCTCCAATGGCTTCTTCCTTCTCCGCAATATTCCGAAGCGCCTTGATTGCGTCTTCATTCCTGCCTTCTGCGTGATCGACCCAGGCGCCGGCTTCCTTGCGGGCTTGATCCACAAATTCGGCGTAGGATGTTTTCTTTTTCTTCAACAGTTCTTTATGGATGTTTTCCATCTCCGCCACGTCTTTGCGGCTACCGGCTGCATTTCCGCTGCGAGCGGCGCCGATGGCGCGCGCCCAATAGGTGATCGCCTTGTCTCCGGAATCCGCGCCCGGCGCTGGCGTCAAGGCGGCGGCCTCGGCCCAATGATGCAGTTCCAGCGAGTAAATCGCAGAGAACTTCGAAAGCGCGTAAACCCGTGGGTCATAACCAAATTCGTGCATGTCTTTGCTTGGCGGCATCGCTTGTACTTCTTCAATTACGCGCTGCGCCTCGGTTTCGCGCCCGCTTTGCAGATACGCATAGACCAGGAAATCCATAGCGTGAAACTGATGTCCTTCGCCTCCCATATGCATAGCCGCAGTTTTTCGCGTCGCGGCAATCGAAGCCAGGTTGGAATCGATGTCGTCCTGCCAAAGCCCCAACCGGGCAAAGATATGCGACGGCATATGCAGCGCGTGCGGAGAGGCCGGGGCAATCTGCGCATAGCGTCGCGCCGCCGGCAGGCCTGATTCAGCCAATTGCGGCTTGTCGTAACTGTGAATCAGGTAGTGAGCAACGCCAGGATGGTCTGGTTCCTCAGCGAACAATTTTTCGAGCAGTGCGGCGGCTTTCTTCCGATTGGCAAACGTGGTGTCGTTATCCGGCTCCGATGCCAGCAGCGAAAGCGCGTAAAATGTAGCCGCCTCGCGATCATCGGGATAACGCTGATGCATCTGCTCCATCAGCATTGGTGTAGGCGTTGGCGCGCGCGTCGTATTTCTCCTTGCCCGCATAGAAGCTCCCAATTGCCGCGATGTAGCCCTGCTCACGAGCAGTCGTGGGACGCAACGACTTCGCCTGCTTCGCCTCCGCCTCGCCGTGCTTAATGGTTGCCGCATCAGGGTGATTCCACAACTGATGCCAGATGCTCATGGCCACTCCCCAATGCGCCATGGCGCACGAGGGATCGTCTTTGGCAATCTGCGTGAATTCCTTCTCCGCTTCCTCGTACCAGAAAGAATGCAGTAGCGCTACTCCGCGCTCAAACGGCTTCTGCACTGCAGCCGCGCAGGAGATCGGAAAATGCACGGTCCCCAACTGTTCCGGCCGCAGGTCCTCATGATGCAGACCCTCATCCGCCGCCAGCACTGGGCCAGCAAATAACAACAAAACTGCAAGCGGCAATGCACAGCGCTTCATGCCAATATCCCTCCGTAGAGAAAAGTCTAGCCTGCGCAAATGGAGTGGTCAACGCGAGAGGGGTGGGCGGGTGGCCCAGCCTTTCGCGTTCTTTGCGAAGGCTGGGGCTGTTCAGCCGTCACGCAGAGATGCGGGACACCGTCCTACCCTAGCTTTATGCCTTGGGGTCTGAAGCGGTACCAACAAACCCGATAGCTGCATTTCATCACCTTCAGCTGTTATCATCGCGCTCCGCTGCTGGACACTGAGCAGGCCCGCCATACGTTTGTCCGGGCGCTGGAAAGAGTGCGCGTTGGTGTGGCTTCTACGCGGTCGGCTATGTGGTGATGCCCGAGCATGTGCATCTGCTGATGTCACGGGCGAAGATGGGCGGTGGAGATCGAATCGCAGTGGGCGGGCACGGAACAACTTGGATTCTACCCGACCGTTGGTCGGACCGGCTCCGGCTAGAAATCCCGGCCTTCGCAAAGAACGCGAAAGGCCGGGCCACCCGCGTTATTCTTCGTGATCGAGAGGCTTGCCATCAGGACCAACTTGAATTTCAGACTTCTTGCCATCGGTCATGATTTTCGCTTCGTAAGCCACGAGTTTGTTGTTCTTGGTGATGGACTCGACTTTGACCACTTTCCCACTCCCCGCTTTAGCTTGGAGTCCATCTCGCACGGCGGATGGAAGTGACTCCATTGCGACTTGCTCTTCCACTTCCACGATCGCACCGTTGGCATCCATCAAGATATTCTTCTTGTGGCCGTCCACCATCAGCTTGACTTCATAGAGTTTCTGGCCGTTTTCGATTTCTTCAGCAAAGCCTCGAATGGTTGCTCGCCTGACTCTGAGCCGCAACGATTTTTTCGACCGCGGGAGGCAGACCCGAACGTTCGATCTTCTTTTCCTGTTCCTCTGCGAGGGACTGCATGGCAAATGACATAACCGCAGCGAGAGCGATAGCGGTAATCCAGTGAAATCTCATTAAGTTTCTCCTTTTCACGACCGGTAGCTGTGGGACGAACACTTTCTCGCCATCGGTCCAACCCGAGAAGCATAGCCAACGAATACTTAATGGAAGCTGAAGGGAAGGTTAAGAAATGAAGACCGGGAAAGGTTATTCTCGTTTCTCGCTGAAAACGGCAGTTTTCTGTCAATCGAAGAATGGCGACCCCGGAGGGAGTCGAACCCCCAACCCTCAGATCCGAAGTCTGATGCTCTATCCAGTTGAGCTACGGGGCCGCGCTCTTCAAACTCTAGCACGCTTTACGGGGCAGAGACAGAATCTTGATTGCGGAATGAAGAAAGTCGAAATCGGCGTCTTTTATTGTATCCGGAAGCGTTCGTTCATCAGCCGCTGCAGGCGCGGCCGGTAGAGGATATCGTAGGCAAGTTCCTTGTCGGGAAACATGGCGAGCGCGGCGCGCTTGGCGCCGGCAACCAGCTCTGAGGCTTCTTCGAGAGTGAGGTTCGGGTCCTGGCCAATGACCGACATGACCATACTGATCATGACCTGCAAGCGGCGAATCTTTTTGCCCTCCTGTTCCCCTTCACTCGGCTCAACCCAATCCCTATTTCCCATTCAGCCCCCAAACCGAACCTTGTTGCCTTTGCATCCGGACTTGCGCATGCCGATCAGAACGGTTAGATGAGACCGTTATCGGCGGGCGTTGCGCCTTCTCATTGCTCATTCTCCCCCGGCATGCGGCCGGAACACAAATGCCTGCCGGTGTAGGACTTCGGTTACCGGCAAAGTCGGAGTTAGAATAGACGGCAAGGCACGCCCGCCATACTTCCGGGTGCAGCCTGATCGGAGAAGTTATGGAAAACCGTCCTGCCTCCGCCGCCAAAGCCAGTCCCAACCCCAAAGAAAAGCTAGTGAGGGTGTTCGACACCGAACAGGAATCCGAAGCCCTGATAGTCCGTGGCTTGCTCGAATCCGCCGGCATCGACGCGGACCTGACTTCGCTCGATGCGCAGCAAGACATTCTTCCAGGGGTTGGCGGCAACATCATCCTGGTCCGTGAGGAAGACGCCCCTGAAGCCCGGCGCGTGATCAAGGAATACCGCCAGGCTCCCGGCGACGAGACCGCGGAGCTGGACATCAGCGACCTGCATCCGGACGATGATCCAACTGTGTCCTGACGTTTTTCCCATCAAGATAGAACGTGACCGCCCCGTTGAGGTCGGTACGATACGTAGCCACCCCAGATGCCTGCAGCCGGGCCAGCACCTCGCCTCGCGGATGACCGTAAGTATTGCGCGTCCCCACCGAAATCACCCCGAATTTAGGATGCACCTTGGCCAGCAGTTCCGGGATGGTGGAAGTATTGCTGCCGTGGTGACCAACCTTCAGCAACTCGGCTTGCGGCTCCTCTTGTGCAACCCGCTGTTCGGTTGACCGTTCAGCATCGCCCTCCAACAGCGCGGACGTTCCCCGATAAGTAATCTTCATCACCAGAGACTCGTCGTTTGGCCGCGATGCACCGCCCACAAAACCAACCGGCGGCGCCAATATGCGAACTGCCGCGCTGCCAAGATCAAGTCTGTCTCCCTCCCGGTGCTGCAGCACGTGAATTCCTAACGCATTTGCCTGGTGAACTAATTCTTGCAACTCGGGCGACGTTGAATCCACTCCCAACCAAAACTCGCGAGGACGAAAATTCGCCAGGATAGCTCCCATTCCCCCCATGTGATCGGCGTGCGCGTGGGTGAGCGCGACCACATCCAGCCGGGAAATCCCACGCCACCACAAGTAGGGGGACACGACGTCTTCACCGATATCCAGTTCGGAATGCACCCAATGCGGCAGCCCTCCGGCATCCACCAGCAGTGTGCGGCCCTCGGGCGAGACCAGAAGAATCGAATCGCCCTGACCTACATCGATCGCCGTGAGCTCCAGCACGCCAGCGCGGGTGCGCGGGTGCGGGGGAATCGCACAGATCCAGAATGCGCTCGCGGCGAGTGCAGCTAATCCCATGCCCGCGAGCAGCGGACGGCGGCGCGCCAATACCATCGCTAGCGCCAGCGCAGCTGTCGTCGCTAGAATCACTACTAATCCCGGTGTAGGCACGCGGGCATCAGCAATGCGCAGGCCACCCAGCCAGTGCACGCTGCCGGCAATTCCCTCAAGTGCCGCACCGGCAATCGAGAGCGGGTATTTTTGCCAGCACCGGAGACACATAACCAAGCGCCACCGCTAGTATTGCGGTCGGCATGAGTATCTCGGTTAGCGGAACCACCATCATGTTGGCAGGCATCCCCACAGCGGTAGCGCGATGAAAGTAATAAGCCATGGGAAGAGCCAGTCCCACCTGCATGACCGCCGAGATCACAACCAACTGACAAGCACCCAGCAACACGCGCATGCCACCTGCCAAGGCCGGCAGAGGAAAGTGATGGCCCAGAAAACGCTCCAGCCGGTTGGCAATCATCCGCAGATCGAGCCTGAACTGCGCGACTTTCGGCGAGAGTGACGCCTCATAGCCAGCAGAATCCAGATTCCGCAAGCCACGCGAGTACGGTTGGATCGTACGTTCAACGAATGGCAAACCCACCGCAGCCACTAACCACACGCACAAAAATGTAAGTTGAAAGCTGGCGCCAAACAGCACTTTCGGATCGAAAACCATCAGACCCAGCGCCGCAGCTCCGATAGCGTTGAGCATGGACTTCTCCCGATAGAACAGCCGCGCACCCAAATAAACTGCCAGCATCAGCGTGGCGCGCCAAACCGGAGAGCCGAGAGCCGTCAGCAAGGCATACGCCACAATGAGCAAGAGTGTGATCGTCCCCGCGACAAGGTCACCCACCCGCAGCCGTCGCAGCATCCAAAACGTGGCCAGCGCCAGGATGCTGACGTTCATCCCGGAAACCACCAGCACGTGGTAAGTGCCTGACCGCTGGAAATTCACCCGCGTGGGGCGGTTGATGAAGGCTTCGTCACCGATCACCATCGCATCCATTAGTGCGGCCTCTCTTGCCGGCCACAAGGCATGGACTTTCTCAATGATGCTGCGATGAATGCGAGTACGCCAGAGTTCAGCGCGATTACCGGCAAAACCCGGAAGCAGTTCCACACTCGCAGCTTTGGCGGAGGCTAGCGCCACAATTCCGTTCTCCTCCAGGTATCCCTGGTAGTCGAACGCTCCCGGATTCCGGAAATTCCGCGGCGGATTTAGCTTGGACGCAAACCGCAGCCGCTCTCCGTAACGGAACAGATGAACCGGAGAAACGCTGGCGCCAGTTTCATTCGTGACTCGCTTGCCGTAAAGGCTGACGCGCAATCCGGAGCGGATGCGAACTGTCTCACTACTCGTAGCGATCTCCTCGGTTTCAACATCGAGACTTTGCCGGACGTCGCCAGAGCCTTCCTCGCGTAGGTTCCCCTCCGCAGTCACGTGGGCTGTGACCAAAACTTCCTGTCCGTCCGCAAAGTGCAGCAAGCCGGAATCGCTGAGTCTGTTCGGACTGCGTACTTGGATGAGCAGCGCTCCCGCCACAAAGACCGTCGCTAAACCCAGGGAAAATGCGACTCTGGCCCTCCGGTGGGCAAAAAATGTTCCCGATGCAGCGAAGACTGCGGCTGACACTAGCCACCAAAGCGGCGGCCGCCACATGTATAAACCCGCGGAAAGCCCGGCTGCGAACGCCAAAGCAGCCCACAGCAACGGCTGTCGTCCACCCGGCCTGGGCCGTCCAGTAGGCCGTGCACTACACGATTGATTCATGGGAGCACAAATCAGGAAGGCTATCGAACTAGATGAAACACGCTTTCCAAGTGGTAGGTCTGGGGGAACAGATCCACCAGATGCGCCTGTTCCACCCGATATCCGGATTTGAGCAGGCCGCCCAGGTCGCGGGAGAGGGTCGCCGGATCGCATGACACATACGTCATGCGCGGCGCTCCCAACATCGCCAGGCTTTGGATTACGCTTGCACCCAACCCGCTCCGTGGCGGATCCACCACCACAAGATCGGGATGCAACTTTCCCGTCACGTTCTTCAGATACTGTTCTGACGTGGCACGAACTGCCTTCACGTTCGCGGTCGAATTGTATAGCAGA
>CAVSNS010000053.1:0-253847 GCA_963729325.1 uncultured Acidobacteriota bacterium | reverse complement strand
TCGGCATAAGAAGTCGGTGACGACTCAACCGCAATCACCCGTTCAAATTCCCGATTTAGAACAGAAGAGAAAAGCCCAACGCCCGCGTAAAGATCAATGGCCGTCCGCCCGGAGCGGCCCGCTGTCACGGTGTTCACCAGTTCATCTGTTAAATAGCGATTTACCTGAAAGAATGCTCCCGAGCTGACGCGATACGATCCACGCTCAGTTTTGTAGGTAAGTTCAGCAGCACCACTGACAGCGACGCGTTCCGGTTCGCTGTACGTGGAGGCCTTTCGATCAGCCTCGCGATTCTTCAACAGAACCACACCGGCAACGTTTGAGAGAGCTTGCCGTAGGTCTTCCGCAAATTGCTTTGCAGTCGCTGGCGTCGAGTCAGCCGCGCAGTAAATCTCCAACAGCAATTGAGAATCCTCCGCGTTGGCGAAGAACTCGATCTCCTGAATTTCTCCAACCACATTGCCTGCCTGTCCCATCTGCCAAATCTCGGCTACGGCTCGATTGATCAACAAAGAGCTTATGGGGCATCCTTCCACAGCCAGAAGTTCATGCGAATTGAACTTGTAGTAGCCAAGTGAGAATTCCGGCGCCGTCTGGATTCTCAGCCGAGTGCGGTTGCGGTAATTCCATGCCGGCGAGGGATGGATTTTGAGTTCCTGGTCCAGTTCCAGCTTGGCAATGCGGCGAAGATTTTCTCTCAGAATTGTAGCTTTGATCTCAAGTTGATGCTCATAACTGGTATGCTGGTAATGACAGCCACCACAGTGTTGAAAGTACCGGCAGCCAGGCGAAATGCGATGAGAAGACGGTTCCAGAATGCGATCCAAGCGACCCCGAGCGAATCCCTGCTTTTGCTCGAGCACCGCCGCTTCAACTTTTTCGCCCTCGAGCACGAAGGGCATGAACATAGCCTTGCCTCGTCCATGTTCATCTGCGGGCAGGCGCGCCAGCCCATCACCGCCGTAAACTAATTTCTCAATTGTGAGTTGCAAGCAACGATTTTATGCTACTGGGGCGTTGCCCCAGGGGAAGAACAAGTGCAAGTCGCACATTCCATGTCGGTGGTTGGAGATCCAAAACGCGGAATGGTACCTCCACGCTACCGTTGCCTCATACTGCTGGTCGCGCTCGCACTGATGTGTCAATCGAGTTTTGCTCAAACCAGTCTTGGTGACTGGCAGAGCGTGCGTAACCTTGCTGCAGACTCCAACATTTCCGTGAGGACCAAGGCCGGCGAGAAATTTCATGGTGATTTGGTGAATGTTACGACCGACGCGTTAACCCTTGACTCTGACGAGCGAGGATTTCCGGGCCGAGTCACCACTCGAAGAGAGCTTCGTCGAGATCAGGTTCAGGTGGTGCGCCTAGTCAGACCGACAGCCTCGCTATTGGGTGGCGCAGCCATCGGGGCCGGTGGGAGGGCAGGAATCGGAGCGGGCGTCGAATCCAGCTCGCGCTCGAATGAGGATCGCGGCCTCCTTACCGCAGTCCTGGCGATATTAGGCGCGGCAATCGGCACCGGGATCGCACATCACTACCCCTTCATCAGAGGTAAGAAAATCTACGTTGCCCAGTAACTAGAAGGGTCACAAGTAGAACAAGCTCAATCTGGGCAGCCTGTAACGCTCCAGCAGCCGCTTGTGCACGTACTGTTTTTGCAATTGCTCAATCTGGACTGCCGACATCTTGCGGCGGTAAGGTGCCAGTTCGCGATCGGCGTCCGCTCGAACCTCGACGATTTCTTCGTCTGGACTCGCCGCCAGCGTCACAGCAAACAGCTTTTCTTCCAGCACCGTAAGTCGCCTCTCTAGGTCTTCCAGACGTGGTGGAGTCTTGCTGCCTTCGAAATCGGCGACAAGCTCGCGCAGCATATAAGCCGCCTCCTGGGCTACTGTTCGTCCCGAAACACCGCTTCGCTGCGGCAGGCTCGCCTTCTCGAGTTGGTCTGCATTCCGCCGAAGAAACGCGACGATCTCAGAGGTCTGGAACCCTTTGGTCGTTTCAGTTGGTTCCTCCACTCGTGCCGCCCCCACGGCCGCTTCCTTCATCTCTTCCGCCGCAGTCAAGACTTCCTGCGCGCAATACGCCAGGCTGTTCACCTTGCGCTTCGTTGGACGCTTCTCGTAGCGCTCAAACGCGCCATCGATGCCGCGCAACACCGCTTCCAGCGGGACGCCCGCATCTTTCCAAGTTTCGATTAAGGCCCAATCAAGCGTGGAGAGGAGCAGCATGCCGCCACGCCGCCGCTGGAAATGTTCCTCGATTTCAGTGAAGTAGTTGAAGTAGTTTTCCACGGACAATCAGCGGGAACGATGTTTGCCCCCCGGCCAAGGCTTGGAGGGCAGCGGCGATGTCCGTTCGGTCGCGCTGGAAGCGACCCGGGAAGACTTTACAGCCACGGCTTCCCGCCCCTTGCTCGCATTGCGCTCCCAGATAATGCGCAAGCCTTCGAGAGTGAGGAAATCATCCACGTGCTTAATATACTTCGATCCGGTCCCGATCAGCGATGCCAGTCCTCCGGTCGCGACAACTTTGGTCTCCTCGCCCAGTTCGTCGAGTAACCGCTCCAAAATGCCGTCGACCAGCCCAAGGTAGCCATAGTAGAGGCCGGACTGCAAGCTTCCAACCGTGGTGCTGCCAATCACTCGCGAAGGCTTACGAATGTCCACGCGCGGAAGCCGCGCGGTCTTTTCAAATAATGCATCGGCCGAAATCCCAATCCCCGGACAGATCACGCCCCCTTGATACTCGCCTTTAGCGGACACGCAATCGAACGTGGTCGCCGTGCCAAAATCCACAACAATGCAGGGACCCCCATATTTTTCGAAGGCCGCCACCGAATTGACGATGCGGTCCGCACCCACTTCGGCGGGATTCTCGTAGAGGACTGGCATCCCGGTTTTTACTCCCGGCTCGATAAACAAAGGCTTGGTATTGAAATAGCGTTCGCAGACCTGGCGCAACGTGGAATCGAGTGGCGGCACCACTGAAGAAATCACAATCCCATGAATCAGCTTCACTTCAATCTTGTCCATGGCAAACAGATTGCGGAAGAGCACGCCGTATTCATCGACGGTCTCGGTTGCAATGGTCGCCACCCGCCAATTCGCCACCAGCAAGCCGTAATGTGAGTCTTCGCCTTCGGGCCCATCGTCCCTCGCTACCCTGGCGAAGACTCCGAGCACTGTGTTGGTGTTGCCGACATCGAGGACTAGAAGCATAGTCAATACTTATTTGGAAGGTCACAATCGTGCGTAGGATACCCGATGCCCGCTACTTCAAGATTACGGTTCCGCTCAACACCGTGCGCACCCCTCGCCCCGTACGTACCTTCAAAAACCCACGTGAGTCAATCCCGTCCGTCACACCTTCGAAGCCGCCGTTTTCCTCTACCTGCACTTGCCGCCCGCACGCTGAGGACGATCTCTCCTGAAAGCGCCGCACTGTCCCTTCACGCGCGCCAGGCTTCTCCAAGAAATCCCGATATTCGCAGTCGAGCGATTTTAGCAAAGCCGCGCACAGTTCCACCCGCGACCACTCGGTGCCAGTGGCCAGCCGCAGCGAAGTTGCAGTCAGTTGAAGGTTCACGGGAAAACTCGCCTGATTGACGTTGATCCCGGTTCCCACCACGATATGTCGAACCCGAGCAGCTTCCGCATTCATCTCCGTCAGGATGCCGCAGAATTTCTTTCCATCAATGAGCAAATCGTTCGGCCATTTCAAGTCGATCGCGACTCGCGAGTCGACAGAGCGAACGGCGGCGTACACTGCCAATCCAGCGGCTAGGGAAAGAATCAGCGCCTCGGAGGGCGGCAGCCCTGGCCGCAACACCACCGAGCAATAGATACCCGCCGATTGCGGCGAATGCCACTGGTTCGAGCCCCGACCGCGTCCCGAGGTCTGCTGCTCCGCTAGGAAAACACTGCCCTCCGGCGCGCCCGCGTTTGCGGCCGCCATGGCCTCGTTGTTGGTCGAGGCAATTTTGTAGTAGTGGTGTATGTGCTGCCCGAAAATTGTGCCCTTCACGAGCGGTGCCAGCAGGTCAGGCAGCAGCAAATCGGGCACGGACCTTAGCCCATAGCCCGTAGCGGGATGTCCCGTAATCTCCACGCCCAGCGTGCGCAACTGCTGCACGAGCCGCCAAACCTCCGAACGGCTGATGCCAATCTCATCCGCAATCTTGGTTCCGCTCACCACGACCAATGCGTGATCCATCAGCAAGCGCACAATGCGCCCTAGACGAAGATCGGTCGTCTGCATTGCAGCCGCCTGTGGCGCGGGCGCTCCCGCCCGCAGGCGCCTTCGCTTTGTGGATGCTTTCGTGATGCGGGAATTATGAGGGAGAGGGAAAGAAAGAACAAAGGACACCATACAATCAATCCTCTCACTGCATCTAACTTCTTCACACCAGCGCGGCGCGCAGACTCATATCCACAGCCACAGCGGAGTGGGTGAGCGCACCTACGGAAATGAAATCCACGCCAGTCTCGGCGTAGGCGCGAACATTCTCCAGGCTGATGCCGCCCGCACACTCCACCGGAATCCGCCGCTCCAGCTTCGCGCAGCGCTGCACTGCCCGCTTCACATCCTCAACCGACATGTTATCGAGCAGGACAACCTCGGCGCCATTTGTTATCGCTTCCTCCAACTCCGCCAATGATCGGACTTCGATTTCGATTGGCTGCGAACCGCGGCGGTTCTGGTGAGCACGTGCCAGCGTGGGGATGATTCCTCCCGCTAGCATAATGTGGTTGTTCTTGATCAGCACCCCGTCAGAAAGATCCAGCCGATGGTTTTGGCCGCCGCCGCAACGCACCGCGTATTTATCCAGGACACGCAAGCCCGGGATGGTTTTCCGGGTATCCAGAATCCTCGCCTTCGTACCCGCAACCGCATCGACAAACCTGCGCGTCAGCGTGGCAATTCCGCTGAGCCGCTGCAAGAAATTCAGAATCACCCGCTCGCAGGAAAGAATCACGCGAGCGTTGTGCCGGATTACTGCTACTGCCTGCCCGCTATGAAGTCGCACGCCATCGAATATCTCGGGATGACTGGTGACTTCATAATGCGAAACCACGGCCGCGTCCAGCATGGCATATACATCCAGGATGCGCGATATGCATCCCACCCCCGCCAGGATGCAATCTTGCTTGGCAATAATCGTACCGCCCGCGCGCTGACTGGCCTCAATGCAGGCGGAACTGGTCGCGTCGCCAGTGGCACGATCTTCGAGCAGTGCGTTCTCAAGGATGGCAGTGATGCGGCGGCTGTTCCAGTCCATATTTGTGGGGCAGCTATTTTTGTCCTACTGACAACTGACCACTGAGAACTGAGAACCGATTCAATTTAACTCATCCAACTTACTTTGCGTTTTCTCCAGCAGTACGGCCAATTCTTGCGCCCGTGCGCGCATGCCCTCGACAATCTTCGCGGGCGCTTTGGCAAGAAACTGCTGGTTGCTGAGTTGACGCTGGCCATTGCCGATTTCCCTTTCGATCTGATCCAATTCTTTTCTTAGGCGGTCGCGCTCCACGGCAACATCGATCTTCTTTTCGTAGACGACATGTACGTCGAATCGCGCCGTGCTGCGCGCAGGAGCTTGTCTTGCCTGCGACTGGGACACTTCGGTGATACTCGACACATTGGCCAGCCTCTCCACTGCGCTGCGATTCTGTTCGATCAGGTTCCAGGTTTCAGGATCATGGCAAAACACAAGAATCGGAACCTTCTCCTTGTTTTCCACTTTCAGATCGACGCGAAGCTGGCGCACGCTGACAATCAAATCTTGCAAGATTGCCATATCGGTCTCGGCTGCCAAATCGAACTGCTTCTGATCCGCCTGCGGATAGGGGGCAAGCGCGATCGACTTCATCGGCGGCTTGCCATCGTAGACCGCTTGCCAGATTTCTTCCGTGATAAATGGCATCACTGGATGCAAAAGCCGCAGAGCCGCTTCAAACAAGCTAACCAGGTTGCTGCAGGCGATTCTTGCAGACGCTTTGTCAGCGGCGCTCTCAAAAGCGAGGCGCGATTTGATTAGTTCGATATACCAATCGCAGAAATCGCCCCAAAAGAAATCGTAGATCCGGTTCGCGCCCTCGTGAAAACGGTAGGTTTGCCAGGCCTCGTTAACGTCTTTCGTCACTCGATGGAACCGCGAAAGAATCCAGCGGTCTTCTAGAGCGACTGGCTCAAATCCGGCAATACCTGCTTGGGGACAGCCGCCCTCGGCTGTCGAGCCGGGCCGTAGTCCCGGCTGCACTCTGTCCACATTCATGAACATGAACCGCGCAGCATTCCAGATCTTGTTGGCAAACGCACGGTATCCATCTGTGCGGCTCTCGCTGAACGCGATGTCCGTCCCCGGGGCCGCCATAGCAGCCAGCGTGAATCGAGTCGCATCGGTGCCGAAGCGCTGAATAATATCCAGCGGATCAACCACGTTCCCCTTAGTTTTCGACATCTTCTGCCGCTCCGCATCGCGCACCAGGGCGTGGATGTAAACCTGACGGAAGGGAACGCTATCATTTTTCTTGTCGAGCCAACCGCTCGCCTTTTTGATCTTCGGATCCTGTTGATGGCCCCGCATGAAATGACAACCGAACATGATCATGCGCGCTACCCAGAAAAACAGGATCTCGTAGGCTGTGATCAATAGTGTCGTCGGATAGAAGACCTCCTGATCGCGAGTCTTTTCCGGCCACCCTAGCGTAGTAAACGGCAGCAGTCCGGAAGAGAACCATGTATCCAACACATCCGTGTCCTGCTTCAATGCCGAATCTCCACATTTGGGACATTTCGCCGGCGCCTCGCGAGCAACAATGATCTCCCCACACTGGCAATGCCACGCCGGAATGCGATGCCCCCACCACAACTGACGCGAAATGCACCAGTCGTGGATGTTATGCATCCAGTTCAGATAAATCTGTTTGTAGTTTTCCGGGACAATGGTGATCTCGCCGTTCTCCACTACCTCAGTCGCCCGGTTGGCCAGCGGTTTGATCTTGATGAACCACTGCGTGGAAAGCCGCGGCTCAACTACCGTTCCGCAGCGATCACACTTGCCGAGCGACGATTGTGTAGTCTTTCTCGCCAACCAGAAATCCTTGTTTGCGCAAGTCTTCGAGCACGCGTTCACGCGCGGCATATCGGCTCAACCCGGCGTAAGGCCCGGCATTCTGGTTCATGTGAGCGTGCTCGTCCATGACATCGATCTGCGGCAGGTTGTGCCGCAACCCCGCCTGGAAGTCGTTGGGATCGTGCGCCGGCGTCACTTTCACCGCGCCCGTGCCAAACTCAGGATTTGCCAGCTCATCGGTGATGATCGGAATCTCCCGATTCATCAACGGCAGCAAAACTTTTTTCCCGTGCAGGTGCCGGTAGCGTTCGTCTTTCTCGTTCACTGCAACCGCGGTATCGCCCAGCATCGTCTCCGGACGAGTCGTGGCCACGGTGATGAACTCGCTGCTTCCAATCACCGGATAGCGAATCTCGTACAGCTTGCCTTGCACTTCTTCGTGCTTGACCTCAAGGTCGGAGATCGCAGTCTCACACCGCGGACACCAGTTGACGATGTACTTTCCGCGATAAATCAATCCTTCTTCATAGAGCCGAACGAAAACTTCGCGCACGGCGCGCGAAAGATTTTCGTCCATGGTGAAGTATTCGCGGTCCCAGTCCACCGAGTCCCCGAGACGCTTCATCTGCTCGAGTATGGCTCCGCCGTAATGCCGCTTCCATTCCCACACTCGCTCGATGAACGCTTCGCGTCCCAGGTCCCGGCGATTCTTACCTTCACTCGCCAGTTGCCGCTCGACCATCATCTGCGTGGCAATGCCGGCATGGTCCGTCCCCGGAAGCCACAGCGTGATGAAACCGCGCATGCGGTGCCAGCGCACGATGATGTCCATCTGCGTATGGTTGAGCATGTGGCCCATATGCAGGCGGCCAGTCACATTCGGCGGCGGCAATAGCAGCGTGAATACCGGACGCGTCTCTTCCTCTGGCGAGCTCGGCGGCGGCGTGGGCACGGAGAAAAGTTTCTCTTTGACCCAGTACTCCGCCCAGCGCGTTTCAATCGCGCCCGGCTCGTACGATTTGGGTAGCTCGTGGGGCATGATTTTCGATAGGCAGCCAGCATTCAGCCGTCAGCATTCAGCCCGCAACGGGAAGTCGTACTGCCCGTTTGCCTGATCCCATCGTTTGGTTCAGGAGCTGAAGACTGAGGGCTGAAGGCTGAGAGCTGATTACTTCGATAGTACAGGCCGGAGAAAAGAAGGGTCAAACCTGGGAGGGGGTTAGAGAGAGGAAGCGAGTTAGTTCCCCACCCCTCCCCTAGGTCTAGTCCTGGGTGACCGCGGGGCGCAGGGCGTCGCGGGGCTCTAATTGCGGCGCGGCGGGTGCGGGCGTTGGGGGCCGATGGGTGGGGGTCGTGTCGTGAGTTGCATTTGCGAGGAAGCGCCTGATCGCTTCCGGATCGCGCAAATTGATCGCCTCGACGTCATGCTGGCTCAAGCCCGGCATGCTCATCGCATGCTGAGCGCCATGCATGCCGCCGTGCATCATGTGCTCGTAAAGAGCCTTGATAGCGGCATCCCTTGCGGCGGCCACCTTGGCCTCCTTAGGGGATAGGTGCCGTGACGTAGGCGCTGTCTCATACTTGTCATATTCGTACCCGAGCTGCGCGGTACGGTTACCGGCGCTGACCGGCAAATCGACGCGCTTGCCGCTTCTGTCCCCATATGCAAAATTGCGATTAAGATATTTTGGATCGGTTGGATTGGTGTGGCCCAGCCGGTTCCAGCTTTCCCAAAGCCGGTCCATGTTGGAGTGATGGAGATAGAACATGGGGTCACCGCCGACCGTGGAGAACTCGGCCATGTCGCCCCCTAAAGCGAGATGAGTGAAGAAGTGCGGGTTCCGATCAAGCGTCGGATTGAACCCTAAGTTGCCGTTCGGCGAGTCGATGTAAAACGTTTCCTTGAGGGCGTCAAGACCGATCCAGTTTATATACAGTATGTCGATGCGGTCGCCCCCATTCACCCAGGGCCAGCGGGTGCCGTTGTAAAGCGTGGAGCCTGGAACCCGGAACACTGCGGGTACTATGAGATCGTCGGGATTTCCGGTGACCGGATTCCAGTACGGAAGCGTAAAGTCCTCGTCGTGCAGCACCTCGCGAATGACACCCTCGAACTGGTACAGCATCAATCGATGCCAAGGCAGGAAGTACCACTGCTCGAATTGCGCAAGATCGTTTGGGTTGCGGGCATGGGATTGGCAGCCATCCCACACGGCCTCGGCATCGGCTTGAACCTCCTTCGGGAGAGCGGCGATGACCTCTGTCTTCTTTTTCCTGGAGTAATCCCAAAGGAACGCCGGGAAGCCCTTTACCCAGTGGGTATTCCACCACCACACCCACGAGCGCTTATCGTAGTCGGGCAATGTCTTCATGATCTCGATCGCCTTCATGTACTTCGCGAGCATCACTTGGCCTTCGGGGCTGTTCACGTTGTAGCGGATGTGCGGCTTCTTCCCCTCGGAAGAAGCCGTGTTCTCCCTCTTTGAAGCCCCGGAAGCCGGCGCTCCTTCTTTCTTTGCAGCCGGTTTCGCACCTGCCGCAGGAGGGAAAATGAAGTTCAGCTCCAGCACATCGTGCGCTGCAGTGTGGGTTTGGATAGTCGGGTCGAAGAACGTCATCGCCCCTAGGCAAAGTGGCAATCTTAAGACTCGCTTATCAAGCTTTCCTCAGCCAATCACACAACAACTGCTGAAACATTGCATAGAGCTCAATCTGTCCGCAGTCCTCGCAGATGGCGAAGGAAATCGGCGCAGTGCAGATAGAATCGTCGGAATCCTCTTGCCGTGCAAAATCTAACTCCACTACGCCTCTGACTCGGTTGGGATGCTGACACTGTTCCGGAGCCATTGTCCCCCCTCTGGCAGGCCGGCAATACGACTCAAATTCAATCCTTCCGCTCGAGCTGAACAGCGTGATCTCGGGATGGCGGTGCCAAATCTACACCCTAATCTCCACTTGTCAAGAGGCGAGAAATCAAGGAATGCGGTGGGATACCCACACCTTCGAAGCGCTAAACCTTTGTAAAGATCATCTTCACCTAGGTCTAGCCTTTTGTACCAAAGGCACAATAGATTCTTCGTTAAGCGTGGTGCTACTTTCACAAACGGCGGCTGAATTGTTGTCGGCTCGGCTATTTTTCGATTGTAGACAATGGCGATTTCTTTCAAGAAGCCACAGGAAGCAGGTAAGGAAGATGGATACGATCACCAGATCTTAGGTCGACTGCTTCGGCTCCGCAGACGAATTCTTAACACTCAGCCGTTTGCGAGTAGCACCTCGCATTGTTCTTGACCTGCACTACCTCGGATGCATGATTGGGCGAAATCGGTGTGTGATTGAGGAGGGAAAGGGCAAGTGCAAGAGGAAATTCGCCCGGGATCTGGTTATGAAGAGATCGTCGGTGACAGCCCAGCCTTGAATCGCGTGCTGGCCCTTTCTAAGAGGCTGGCTTCAAGCGATGGATCAGTGTTGATTGCCGGCGAACCCGGATCAGGAAAGGAGTCCATCGCACGAGCCATCCACCGCGTAAGCCCCAGGCGGAATAAGAGCTTCGTGAAGGTCCATTGTGTGATGACTGGCGCCGACCTGGAACGCGAGCTATTCGGCTACGAAAAAGGAGCATTTGACGGCGCCACTCACGAGAAGCCCGGACGGCTGGAACTGGCGAACAAAGGAACACTCTACCTGGATGAGATCGCCCGATTCCCGCTGGATGCTCAACCTAAGCTACTCCAGGTGCTGCAACGGGGTGAATCGGAACGGTTAGGCAGCACACGTGCCATCCGCGTCAATGTACGCTGGATCGCAGCGACCAGACAAGATCTGGAAAAGTGGGTCGCGGAGAATCGCTTTCACGCGGATTTGTATCATCAATTCAGCGCATCCCTAATCCAGGTTCCGCCGTTGCGCGAAAGGCTAGAAGATATTCCGCCACTCGTGCATTACTTCGTGCAGAAGTTCGCGCGCCGCATGAACAAACGCATTGAAAGCATCCCTCCTGAAACCATCGCTGCTCTATTGAATCATCACTGGCCGGGCAACGTCAGACAGTTGGAGAACTTTATCGAGCGCTCTGTGATCTTAACTCACGGGTCCGAGTTGGAAGCTCCACTCAGCGAGCTATGACACGACTCGCCCACTTGGCGGCTTACTGCCTGGTAAAACGCTCACCAGTGGCGGCCAGCAAGTCAACCTCGTGAAGGCTGACCGTGATCCCATTCAAGAGCCACTGGCCGCACCTCCGCTCGCTCGTGCCAATGAGATCCATCAATGATCGCGAGAATCTCATCTACTATTGTCAGGCAACCGGCGCTTGAGCTCTGCGTTGAACGGTGGCGAACAACGATCCTGCCAAGCTATGTGTCATCTCAAGGATTGATCGTAGTTTGCCTGTTGCAGCGTTCGTTTGTTGACTACATCGAACTGATGACGCTTTCGGTATGGAAGACCCAGGAAGCGCTCGATCAGTGGCTTCTTCTTGACGGACGGCTTGTGCTCCTCGGGCAAATGATCGATCACGTTCCGCCGCTTGTGTACCTGGCAGCGTTGGATCAAAGCCGCCTCGCCTGCATGACGGCGCACCGCCGCCGCCAACGCCTTGCCTCCGTCCAGCACATACAGCCTAGAAACGCTGAAGTCCAGCCCACGTGTCGCCAGATCCTGGAGCAGCGCGCTCACCACGCTGGTGTTCTCCGTCGCTCCTTCGCGCAAGCCCAACACTATTTTGCGCCCGTCCGTGCTGATGCCCAAGGCCACGATCATCTGCCGATCCCGGAACGGCGTGCCGTCGATCAGCACCGTACACAGTCGTAACTCGCCCAGCGGTCGCTCCATCAACTCCTGCAACTTCTCCCGGCTGGCCTCGATGAAGCTGTCGCTCACCGCCGACTTCTCCACCCCGTAGGCTTCACGAAACTCCTTCACCACCGCTCCATAGTTGCGTGTCGACAGCCCGCGCATCATCTGTATTTCTGCAGAGAGGAACAGAAATTGTCGTTCCTGAAGGTTCTGATGACACCATTCAGCTCGAAGGTCATACCTATGATCTCGTCGCCTTCCATGCGGCGAGTGCTTACACCTGGGACTACTGATTTGCGACGCAGAAACCGTGCGCATTTCCTCATTATCTTCCTTGTCCGCCGATGAGTGAAAGATTCAATTTCAAGCTGCAACCTCCTTACGGCGCATGGATCATCCGCGTGGATCATCCCCTTGAGTAAGATTAGAAATTAAGGCGCACCAAGAGAGATACCCTCATTGTTGTAGGGAATCGGCCTATTATCCCTAAGAACAGTAGGAGGCACGCAGGTGGCAGCGAATCAGGTAGTGCTTTACTTCGACAAGCAAAAGGACGCTCTGCTTTTCACCCTGGCTGCCAGTTCGATTATGTCAGCGGAAGGGCCCGCCCACAACAGCGACGCAGTGGTCAAGGTTGCGGAGGAGATTTGCAAAGCCACTCGCATTACAGCGCAGGGTTCCCTGAACATCACGTGAAGGATGGCACAATGAAGATGTTTCGAAAAGTTGCGTTGCAAATCGGGGCTTCGGCACTCCTCGCGTTCATGGCATGGAATGCGTATCTTGCTGTCAACCGTTTAAAACAGATGCAGAAAATGGCGGCGCTCACGCTGGAAAGCTCCGTGATCCAGGCGGACATCTCCGCCGTTCTGAAAGATTTCACGGATATGGAAACAGGTCAGCGGGGATACCTGCTAACCGGGGACCCTGCATACTTGCAACCCTACAGCGACGCTAAGAGCAGGATCGGAACCGATTTTGCCAGCCTTCGTGCCGGGCTAGCTAACCGGACGGAACGCGAACGGTCTGTTGAGTCGCAGCTGGAGTCTTTGGCTAATTCAAAACAAGCCGAGATGGAGCGCTCTATTAGTTTGCGGCAACAGGGATATCGTCACCGCGCATTCATGCTGGTGAACTCGAACGAAGGTATGGAGTATATGGATAAAGCTCGCAAGCTCCTCACAGCGCTATCCGCGGCCGAGACCAGCAGCTTCGCGAGATTCGACAGAGAGAAAAATGCCAGCCTAACTAAGGCTTTGTCGGGAACCATTATTGCCAATTCATGGTTGCTGGCGTTGACAGCATGTCTGTTCGGACTCATCCGCTACCACGGGCAAGTACTTGAACAAGAAGCCGCTCAAAGCAGGCAAACGCTAGCTGTGCGTGATTTGCAGCTCCGAAAGCTAACGTCTGCCCTTTCCAATCAAGCCCGTTCCAATATGACCGCCCTCGAGGTGAGCGCCCGCCTGCTGCTGGAGAACTACGGGGGATTTCTACCACGGCAAGGCCACGAATATGCTGAACAAATAAAGGAAGCATCGGCAGAAATGGAGCGACTCCGCCAAGATTTAGTTGGCCGCCCAGGCGCCAACGGCGATGAGAAGGCAGCTTAGCAACGTATTGCCGGCCGTTGGCTGGGCGCCATTTGCCTTACCGCTCGCGGTGACACCACTAATCCACAATTGGTGTAAGCGCTTGATTACGTCAGCTATCCACTAGGCCGCCGCGGATAGCGAGCGAACGCCCACGTCGTCGCTGACGTCATGCGCAGACGTGGCGAAGACAACCGACAGTTCCGAATCAATCGTTCCACCAAGAACTGTGCTCACCCGGAGCAAGGACTGACTTCCGCAGCCAGCACAATGACCATTTAAGCCCTCGCTAATGACTTCGCAGTTGGCACACAAAACTGCTTTGTGAAGACGAACCAGATTCGTGTTGAGCCAAACTTGAGCAGCCATGTTTGTCGCTCCTCGGTATCGGGTTAGTCGAATCGACTAAATAGAGGAAGATTGACGCACTTCGGTTGCCAAAGCAGAAGCGATGGAACTGGCTCATTCGTCGTAAAGTTGCCGGAAAATCGTCAGCGAGAATGATAATCACGGTGGAAAAACCTTGCACACGGCTCAGGTAAAGAAACGTCAAACCCCGGCGGACGTGTTTCAAAACCTAAGTAATATTGACCCTGCTCTGCCTAGTTGTAATGCTGTCATAGGATGAGCCGAGAGCCCCGCAAATCCCGTATGCGCACTCGTCCGCCACGCATACGTGTGCCCAACAATGAGAAGGCCATATTCATCGTCGAGACTCAAAGGTTTGTTGGAATCATTCAACGTCTCTCACTTACCGGAGGTTCTGCTCTCCTTGCCAAGAGTTCGATTCCTCCGGGAACCTCGGGGAAGATGATTCTGGGCACCATATTTGGAAAAGTGACTGCGGAGATCGAATTCTTACGCATGGGAGCAGATGGCATATCTTTGGCCCAGGCGTTCCGCTTCGTTAGGATGGACAACGTAAGTCAAGAACGATTCAGTGCCGCCGCCAAGCAAATGGAGAGCCTGGGTTTTAGTGACGGCAAGGAAAACCCTCTCAGTGACTTGGCCTCTCGGACACTAACCAAGCTCCGCGACGGCATCCGGCGCTTTCGATGATGGGCGCTTCCATTGCACCCGTTTAGCTTCACTAGACGGCCCGACCTTCTCATAATCGCCCCTACGCCAGCAATTCTCAGTTGGTGTAAACGCCTGTCGGAAGTATGTAAAGTACATACTTTCGACGCCTGTTAACATCAACTCTCCCCTTCCGGTGGTTGGGAAACCAGATTCCATGGGCGAACCTCTCGATAATCTGCCAGGGACAGGCAAAGAGCTGCGCGATCTGTACCCTTCCAGCGAAACCGATTCCCAAAAACACTGCCCCAGCTCGGGCCCTGTTCGGTTCACTGGGAAACCAAAGCTCGCGGGTTTGCTTACCAACGTCTCGTTTTTTCATCTAAGTATCCATTGCTGACAGAAGAGCGTAAGGAACATGTCCAGGCATCTGATTTCAATATCTTTATTTTCTTTATTTCTGCTGAGCCCATGTCAGCCGATTCAAGGGCAGGCGTCGACGCGGCTGCCGACCGCCAGCGATGAGCATCGCAAAACCAGCGAACCGTACACCGGCGATCTCTCCATCTTTGATTCACCGGGAAGAGATGAAAGGCTGCAGATCAACCGGGTGATGGATATCCTAGGAATCAGCCAAGGCAAGATCGTCGCCGATATTGGAGCAGGATCAGGCTGGTTCACGGTGCGAGCAGCCAGGCGGGTTGGCGGCACAGGATTTGTCTTTGCCGTGGATATTAATCCCGAGGCCATTCGTTACATCGACCACCGCGTTCAGGAAGAGAATCTTCACAATGTAAAGACGATACGAGGCAAGAGCGATGATCCTCTACTGCCAGTCCGCAGAATTGACGCCGTGCTATTGCTGAAGACATATCATGAAGTGTCTACTCCGGTCGCCTTGTTGCGTAATCTTCGCCGTTCGCTTGCGGACGGAGCCAAGGTAGGAATCATTGACCGCAACGGAAATGGTGAGAACCACGGGGTAGGGCGAGAAATTGTGATCCGAGAAGCCGCAGAAGCCGGCTATCAGTTGCGCGAACAATACGATTTTGTCAAAGCTGACGGAATGGACTATTTCTTACTGTTTACTGTGAGGTGAGAATCTTCTTTAAGTTCGAGCCCGAAATGCAGCGTGTTCGTTTTGTTCTGTCTCCAAGGCTTCCTGCTTGATTGCATTGTGCTCGACCCGCCGGAGCGTGAGTCTAATCGTGTTAACGCCAATTGGGACTAACACTTAGCATAGAATTAACGATTGCGTTGTGAGATCCTCTTATCGGACTGGCTGCGTTAGAAAGGGCAAAGCAATGGCAAACCTCATACTGGTTACCGGCGCCGCAGGCCGCGTCGGCGGGACAGGGCGTACCGTCACCGAACTGCTGTTGCAGCAAGGCAAGGCAGTGCGTGCCATGGTGCGAAATGAGGACGAACGGGCGCGGACATTGCGCGACATGGGTGCAGAGGTTGTGGTCGGCAATCTACTCGACCTCGATTCGATGCATCGGGCGATCGACGGCTGCGACACAATGTACTTCGGGATGTCGGTTTCGGATGACTATTTGGCCGCGACCGTCAATACGGCGGCGGTGGCGAAGCACCACGGCGTGAAGGCGTTCATCAATATGTCGCAGATGACGGTCTCTCAGATGAGCATTACCGAAACTACTCCGAGCCCGCAGCACAAGCTGCACTGGCTCGCCGAGCAGGCGCTGAACTGGTCCGGTCTGCCGGTTGTGCACGTGCGGCCGACTGTGTTTCTCGAAGGCTTCTTCCTGACTTTGACTCCGGATTCAGTCAGGGAATCCGATCAGATCAGGCTACCGTTCGGGGAGGGCAAGACTTCGCCGGTGGCAGTGCAAGACGTTGCGCGGGTGATCGCCGCGCTGCTCGCCAATCCGCAGCCGCACATCGGAAAGATCTATCACCTGACCGGTCCGCAGTCCGAGAACATGCATTTCTTTGCACAGGAGTATTCGAAGGCGCTGGGCCGCACAATCATCTTTCAGGACATTCCCGTCGAGCCGTGGCGGGACGACCTGCTAAAGCGGGGCTGGCCGGTTCACCTGGTGAACCACCTGGCGGCGTTGGGCGATCTGCATCGCGCGGGGCGCTTCGACCGGACGTCGGACGACGTGCGCACACTGACGGGGCAAGAGCCGCTCAGCATGCAGGAATTCGTCAGGAAGAATGCGGCGACATTCACGGATTCGGCCAAAGCGGCCTGAATGGCTGTGCATAGGAGTCAATTGACGTAATATCGCCATAGTGCAAGTTGACCATTGGTCAATACGCGCTAACGCCTGATCTATAAAAGGGAATGTCAAGGAAAATAGTTCTCCCTCGACCGGAGGTGGGGAAGATTTCCTTGGCTTCCAGCCCCTGTCACCATAGAAGGCGCTGGTCTGGTGTCGTGCCCCTGGGATTGGGTTTAGGTTGTTCCGTCTCAGCAACTGCATCTTCATCTGGTGGCGACGACGCCGATCGGTCTGGGAAGCTTGGCAAGCGCAGCGGTTGCCGATTGGCAACACATGGATCTATCTGAGGCTCGTGGCCTAGTGCTTTTTTGGGTTGTCCGAGAGGGTATAGGGATTACACAGAAGCTAAGTGCCAGTGGCACTGCGCGCCTACAGGCGTTAAGGATACTCACTCTCGAACCCGAGCGTCTCAAGAACCAACTGGCCACCACCAGAAGAAGATCACCGGAGATGGAGGGGCTCTTCACCCAAGACGCTCAAGCGGCTTGCGATTTCAGTTTCTCAACGTCGAAGTTTTCTCCCTTCTTCCATAAAGTGAGCGTAATGGCTGCAATCTTGCGAGCCAACGTGAGACGTACCATGGTTGGCTTGATGCCTTTGGCCAGTGATCGCTGGTAGAAATCCTGAAACGGTCCGGGCTGGAAACTGGCCCTGGTGGCGGCAGCTTTGAACAGACCTTTCAGATCGTGATTGTGGTCCTTGTTCAGACCGCGAATGGAGATCTGCTTTTTAGAACGTCGCAGTTGTCCGTTTACAAACCGGTATTCTCCGCTGGTGCGGGTTTCCAGGGCCAGTCCGCTGTAGGCCCACAGCTGGCGCTTGCTGCGAAAACGGTGTGGAGTCTGGATCAGCGCCACCGCCAGGGCGGAGCGAATCGGCCCGAGTGAGGGAATCTGTCGTAGCTTGGCGGTGATGGAATGTTTTCGACTCTCCGCTAACAGTTCTCGCCGCGATTGCTGGCGCAAGTGCTGCAGCATGTCCAGTTGCTGATAGAGTTGCTCGGCTCGCCGGCGGACACCGGCCTCCTTGATTTTGCTCAGCCACTCGTCTCGATGACGAGTGTAGTAGACATCCCGTCCGGCACAGGGAATCGCCCAGCTCCGATACAGAGCTTTCAACCGGTTCATCACCCGGGTCAGATCTTTGACGATGGTGAGGTAACTGCGGGCCAACTCGCGCAGCGTGCGCACGCCGGTCTCGCCATGGTAAACCGGCTTCAGATCATCGAGGCGCAGCCGATCGGCCAGTTTGCGGGCATCGATCTTGTCGCTTTTGTTGCCCTGTTTGAGCAGAGCATTTTTTCGCGGATTGCACACCACCAACTTGGCCACATGCGGCTTCAGCAAATCGTATAACCAAGCCGCCCATGTTCCCTCTTCGAAGGTCACTGACAAAGTCCCGCGCAGTCCCGCAAAGAACTCGAGAATGGTCGCTGCTTTCGTCTCCAGGATGGATTCCATTACTAATTTGCCTTTGGAATCCAGAACCGCCACCGAGATCGTTGCTTGATGGACGTCGAGACCAATATACTTTTCACTGTTCATTGAGGGTGCTCCTTTCGTAGGTGATGATGTCAACGATCACAACCTACTCCAAAAGGGGCGCCCTTTTATAATGCGATTACATCAATCGAAATCGGGCGTCGAATCAGGTTCTCCAATTGTGAGGAACTAATCTCGTTCTGCCGGAGAGCTCGGTGTGTGGCCGCGAAGCTGGCCGATGTCGTGGTGGCACCTGAATTAGATCGGAATCGCGATAGGGGATGATATTTCGATGTTCCATGCCAGGTGGTCAGTTAATTTTCGGAGAGGAAAAAGTTCACGGCGACTTTCTCGTTCGCACTTACAGCTACTTTCTTCTCCCAGGTCTTTGGCTCTGAAAAGACGGGACGCTGAATCCTGCGTTCCGTCAGAACGTCGAAGACTGCTTCCTGCCGCAAAACTTTCCAGCCCTCGTGCCAAGCCACGATCTCATATTGTCCTGGCGGCACGTCTGTGAGTTGGAACCTTCCGCTTTCGTCGGTAACTGTGTAGTAAGGATGGGAAACCACCAGAATTTCAGCATTCATCCAAGCGTGACCGCCATTACACCTTAGGTTAACCAGCCCTGCTGAGGGCATTGGACGAGAAAGGATCTGGTTGGTGAAGGGGAAGGGCAGATTGTAAGTGGCGGCCCCGTCCATGTGAACGGTGTGCAGGGTAGCGTCCGAACTCTTCATGCGGAGCACCGCACTCTGTGACACGAGCAGAATGTGGGGCTCGTAGCGGCAGTGCTTCTGGTCCAGAAAGCGCCTGGGTTCGGGGAGGTCCATCGCTTTTCCCCGGGAAATGTTCCTCAGAAATACCACGGTGTTTGCGACACCGCCCTGTGGCCCCACAATTAGCCGCTCTAGATCGCGGGTCTTATGGGATTCGGGATCGCAAATCTCTGGGTCTTTGTTGATGGTAAAGGTGGGTATACGAGGCAGTGCACCCGACCACTTGACCGTCCCCGCGATCGTTCCTGGACTGCTAAGAGATAAAACCTGATAATCGCTCTGCGCCGTGGCGTTCTTGGCCACGACCAACAAGCACACAAAGAACACCGCAAATCTGACAGCTTGGGACATCCCCATCCAACTTCTTCTTGATGAATGGTAGTGCGATCAAGGTTATGCGCAAGTAACGAAAGTAATTGCGTGCGCATGCACGGCGAATTCAGGGCCGCGCATCTGGCAGCGTTTTTGGGGCGGGAAGATGAGCGAGCGCCGGTTGAGTCGTTCTGTGGCGGCGTGGATTTCTAGTATCGCTTCCTGAAAGCGGTAATCTCCGACTGAGCCGAGAGTTGCGTCGCGGGGCAGATCGTCTGGGTAACCTCGCGCAGATTGGTATGCTTCGCTGAGCGCCCGATTTCCCACTCAGCGAGTACTTGACTCCAACCCGACACGGGCTAGGGTGGCGGAATCGGTGCACTCGCCAGCCTCGGGAAAATCGGAAGTCTACTTCCGGGCCTTCGATCAACATCAGCTCAGGCTACTGCTTGTGACCCAGCTTGGCCTCCCAGAGATCTGATTGCGCTGGCCTCGTCCCTATCAATATCAAAGACAGCGGCCAATCTTGTCATCTGGAGTAAGTCGTCTACTCGCTTGTTCAAGTTTATGAGCCTAAGCTGCCCACCTTGATTCCGAACGGTTGTGTGAGTCTTAACCAGTTCCCCGACTCCTGAGCTATCCATATATTGCACTTCACCTAGGTTTAGAACGATCTTCTTGTTCCCTTTGTCCGCCAGTTCGCGAACGATCTCGCGGAGCATGACGTTGCCCTCGCCGAGCGTGATCCTTCCGCTGATATCCAGAACTGCAATATCGCCTATGTGGCGAGTGGTGCTGTGCATTTTAACGGGCGGCTGGTTTTGCATGCAGAGCCCCATCCGATCAAGTACACCACACGCCGCTGTCGCGAGATCCTGGGATTCTGTGCGAACCACGATCAGCGAACGCCCCTCTTTGAGTACTTCCCGGAAGAACGCAACGTCCTCAGAGCACTTTTCAGGCGTTGTCGGTTTCGGCGCGTTCGCGTCGTCCGCTGCAGCCGAGCCGACGCTGGCACCCGCGCCTGCCCCCGCAAGCCCGAGCAGTGTGGCGGCACCGAACCCCAGCGCGAATACCGTCCCGACCCCGGGGAGAAGCAGCGACGCAACCACGACCCCAGTTGTCATCCCGGCGGCTCCCCCAACGAAGCCTCCTACATATGCGCCCAACTCTTTCGCGATGGTTTTGGCCTCGGTTTCAGATCGAGTTAGGAAAACCATGGACTCTTCTGGCACACCCCGCTCCCGCAACTCCTTGACCGCCTTCTCGGCGCGATCCCGCGAAGCAAATACTCCTATTGCAGTTTCCATTGTGAATCTCCTAGGCGAGCCTCGTTGCAATCGGCCAGAGTTTTCGCCGAAGGCCAGCAATTGTCAAGGAAAAAAATAAGTGCGCGCGCACTTTCCATACGCAGTGCGGGGGCAATTTTGCTTGGCGCTGAAAACGGCTGAGGGCTTCCTCTACCTCATCAGGTTCCGAGCCTCTCGACGTGCCATATTTCGAGATAGTTCGCCCAGCAACTGACGCGAAACCTAACGTTTCTTTAAGCAAGCAAGCCAATGCAAGCCATGGAGTTAGCGGTATCTCGGCACGACGGAGGACAGCAACTGTTCCAGATCGCGCTTCTGGCCCTGTTGGTCGGTCTGGGCAAGCAGTGTCCTACTCACGAAACAGAAGAATACAAAGAGCCGCGCCAGTTGACGTAACATCGCCGTTACACTCATCCTATGAAAAAGGATGTCAAGTAAAAAAGCTTCTCCCCGCCCCTCTGAGAGATGCGGGCGTGGTGACTTACATCCAGCCCCACCTCATTCCTCACCTCATTCTTAGAGGGGTTATTGGTTTTGTCGCTTTGGCTCGCCGCACTTTTCCGCGGCGATGCCAACCCCAGTTGCTTGTCCCAACTCGACGGTTTCATGAAGTCAGTGGCGCACGACGCCGTTCGGTTCCGAAGCTACGCAAGCTAAGCGTTGGCTTAAGTGCCAACCATGATCCTATGTGAGGCTCGAGGCCTATAGCTTTTTTCGGTTATCCGAGGGGGCATAGGATTGACCCGGAGACTCGGTGCTGGACTACAGCACACAGAGTGCCTGAATGAGTGTTTGGATACTCTCCCTCGAACCGGAGCATCGTTAGAACCGATTGGCTACCACCGAGGCATGAAAACCTTGGGAGATCACCTGGGTTCTATTCGATGCTCAAGCTGCTTGCGTCTTCAGTTTTTCGACGTCGAAACGTTCCTCCTTTTTCCAAAGTGTCAAAGTAATGGCCGCGATTTTGCGCGCCAGCGTCAGACGCGCCATCTCCGGCTTCATCCCCTTGGCCAGCAAACCCGCGTAGAAATCGTAGAACGGTCCCCTGCCACAGCTGGCCCGGGTGGCCGCGCTCTTGAAGATCTCTTTCATTTCATGGTTGTGATTTCGATTCAGCCCACGAACCTGCTGGGGTTTCTTGGAGCGTTGCATTTGTCCGCTCACAAAGCGGTATTGCGCACTGTCGTGGGTCTCAATACCCAGCCCACTGTAGGTCCATAGTTGCCGCTTGCTGCGGAACCGGTGCGGGGTTTGCATCAGCGCGATCAAGCGGGCGGCTCGAACCGGACCGATGCAGGGAATCTGGCGCAGCAGTTTCGCGGCCTTATGTTTCCGGCTCTCGGCCAAAAACTCGGGTCGCACCTCTCGCCGTAAGGCCTGCAATCCATCCAGTTGTTGATAGAGCAGCTCCGCGCGGCGGCGCAACCCGGCTTGTGGGAGCTTGTTTAACCATTCCTCCCGAGCGCGCGCAGCATAGACTTGGGTGCCGGCACAAGGAATGCCCCAGCCGCGATACAGCGCCTTCAATCGATTCATCACGCGCGTCAAATCTTTGCTGATGGTCTGATAACTGCGCCCCAACTCGCGTAGCGTCCGTAGTCCGTTTTCCCCGTGGTAGACCGGTCGCAGCATCCCGGTGCGTAACAAGTCGGCCAGCTTGCCCGCATCCACCTTGTCGCTCTTGCTGCCCTCCTTTAACAAGGCATTGCGCCGCGGATTGCAAACCACAATGTGCTGCACATGCGGCTGCAGCAGATCATACAGCCAGGCGGCCCAGGTTCCTTCTTCCCAGGTCACATGCAGCTCGCCCCGTAGACCGTGGAGAAACTGCAGAATGCTGCTGGCTTTGGTTTCGATGACGGACTCCATCACCAGCTTCCCGCTCTCATTCAGGACGGCGATCACAATCGCTTCCTTGTGCACGTCCATTCCGATATATTTGACGTCATAACTCATTTGAGTTGCCTCCTTGGGGGGAAAGTATTCCTGCTAACGGTTATCTTTCCCCTCAAGGTAAAAATGCCATTCTCCAGCCGATTTGCCTATGTCCTTCTGCAGTTCTTCTCGCACCCAATTCGCCACTGCAGTTACTCCCCAGCGCCGCCGTAGCGGAGCGAAGCCCTCGCACAGCGCAGCTGCAGCGGAGGCGGCGCCCATCGCCACCTAATGCGGGGCGCTTTTTCATAATGCATTGACGCCTCACGTCTTTGGACCCTCATACAAGTATAGTCCAACGATAGAGAAGAGCATCGTGGCAATATATTGCGACTACCCATCAAAACGTGTCTCGGTTCATCATCACTATAGATCGTGCGACCAGTGCTTGCGCACGTTTTTCCTGTACATGTCCGTAACCACGGCACCGGAAAACGAGATGAGTCCAGTACTAAGAGACTAGACGACGGCAATCCTATGAAAGAGGATGTCAAGAAAAAAAGCATCTCCCCACCTCTGGGAAGATGCGGGTGTGGTGACTTACATCCAGCCCTACCTCGTCCTATGAAAAAGGATGTCAAGGAAAAAAACTTCTCCCCGCCCCTCTGAGAGATGCGGGCGCGGTGACTTACATCGCAGCCCCACCTCATTCCTCACCTCATTCTTAGAGGGGTTATTGGTTTGGTCGCTTTGGCTCGTCGCACTTCCCCGCGGCGATGCCAACCCCAGTTGCTTGTCCCAACTCGACGGTTTCATGAAGTCAGTGGCGCTCGACGCCCGTTCGGTTCCGAAGCTACGCAAGCTAAGCGTTGGCTTAAGTGCCAACCATGATCCTATGTGAGGCTCGAGGCCTACAGCTTTTTTCGGTTATCCGAGGGGGCATAGGATTGACCCGGAGACTCGGTGCTGGACTACAGCACACAGAGTGCCTGAATGAGTGTATGGATACTCTCCCTCGAACCGGAGCATCGCAAGAACCGATTGGCTACCACCGAGGCAGGAAAACCTTGGGAGATCACCTGGGTTCTTATTCGATGCTCAAGCTGCTTGCGTCTTCAGTTGTTCTGCGTCGAAACGTTCCTCCTTTTTCCAAAGTGTCAAGGTAATGGCCGCGATCTTGCGCGCCAGCGTCAGACGCGCCATCTCCGGCTTCATCCCCTTGGCCAGTAACCCCGCATAGAAATCGTGGAACGGTCCTCTGCCACAGCTAGCCCTGGTGGCCGCACTCTTGAAGATTTCTTTCATTTCATGGTTGTGATTTCGATTCAGACCACGAATCTGCTGGGGCTTCTTGGAGCGTTGCAATTGCCCGCTCACAAAGCGAAATTGCGCACTGTCGTGGGTCTCAATGCCCAGCCCACTGTAGGTCCATAGTTGCCGCTTGCTGCGAAACCGATGCGGGGTTTGCATTAGCGCGATCAAGCGGGCGGCTCGAATCGGACCGATGCAGGGAATCTGACGCAGCAGTTTCGCGGCCTTATGTTTCCGGCTCTCCGCCAAAAACTCGGGTCGGACGTTTCGCCGCAAGATCTGCAATCCGTCCAGCTGTTGATAGAGCAGATCCGCGCGGCGGCGCACGCCGGCTTGCGGAATCTTGTTTAACCATTCCTCCCGAGAGCGCACAGCATAAACCTGGGTGCCGGCACAAGGAATGCCCCAACCGCGATACAGCGCCTTCAATCGATTCATCACTCGCGTTAAATCTTTGCTGATGGTCTGATAACTGCGCCCCAACTCGCGTAGCGTCCGTAGTCCGTTTTCTCCGTGGTAGACCGGTCGCAGCATCCCGGTGCGTAACAAGTCGGCCAGCTTGCGCGCATCCACCTTGTCGCTCTTGCTGCCCTCCTTTAAAAAGGCATTGCGCCGCGGATTGCATACCACAATGTGTTGCACCTGCGGCTGCAGCAGATCATACAGCCAGGCGGCCCAGGTGCCTTCTTCCCAGGTCACATGCAGCTCGCCCCGTAGACCGTGGAGGAACTGCAGAATGCTGCTGGCTTTGGTTTCGATCACGGACTCCATCACCAGCTTCCCGCCCTCATTCAGGACCGCGATCACAATCGCTTCCTTGTGCACGTCCATTCCGATATATTTGACGTCGTAACTCATTCGAGTTGCCTCCTTGGGGGGAAGTATTCCTGCTAACGGTTATCTTTCCCCTCAAGGTCAAAATGCCATTCTCTGGCCGACTTGCCTATGTCCTTCTGCGGTTCCTTCGCACCCGATTCGCCTTTGCAGTTACTCCGCCCATCACAGCTTCGACCTTCTGAAGCGGGGCGCTTTTTCATAATGCGGGGCGCTTTTTCATAATGCATCGACCCCGATTGTTACTAAACGCCGGTTTACGCGAACTATGGTGTTCGAAGATAGAGACTAAGTGCAGCGAGCGCTGCGCATCGATGATAGCGGGGAACTGGACGCTTTCATGTGTACCGTGAAGACCACTCGAGCGGTCACCATCACACACATCCTGCAGAACTCCGGCGCTGGCTGCCGCGAAGCGCTTCTGCCTTACATGATCGTAAACGGCACGCTGGATGAGGTCTCGCTCATTGTGCTACCGCCGCCACCATATGGACCGCCGGGCGTACTGCTGCCCGGATTGGTGACCGTGACCATCACGGTGCCGGCAGTGGCGACGGCCGAAGCGGGGATCGCGACGGTAAGCTGATTCGTCGCCGGGTGGTTTGTGGTTTGTGCCGTGCCGTTCCAATTCACCACCGCGTTAGCGTTAAAGGAGCTGCCATTGACCGTCAAGGTGAAACCCTGGCCGCCTGCACTCGCAGTGTTAGGCATGATTTGCGAGATAGCGGGAACGATTCCGGACTGCGGCGGGGTGGTCTTAGGGGAACTGTACCCGCACCCAAAGCTCAACATCGCAAGCAACAGAGCACATATCGCCTTCATGTCCACCTCCATGCGCAGATTGCGGATGGACTTTAGCAAAGGCGAAACCACGGAGTGTCAGGCCGGTGTCATTTTCCTGTAAAGGAAATGTCAGGTAGTGGTGAGGCAGACATGGCGAGGCACCGCCGCTCGAATAGAAGGACTTATGCGGCCCTGTCCTGATCTCGATCTTCCCGGGCTCGGATTAACCGGGAAGAAATCGCCCGCCGCGCAAGCGAAGGAGGAACGACGCGCATCCGCGCTTACTTCTTCTTCTTTTTTTCTTTTTCTTTGTCTTTCTTGTCAGTATTCATCTTTTTTGCGATCTCTTCCATCAGCTTAGGCTTCAGCTCCGCCAGGACACTCTCCACAATGCTGGCGATCGCGGTAGATTCGGCCGCTGCATTCGAGGACTCGTCACTTTCGGATTCGGCCGCCGCTTCCGCTTTGTCGGTCTGGACAGGAGAAGGCTCCTCTGCCGGACCTTCTTTCAGTTCGGTCGCCGCCGCGTCCGCGATCTGCGCCGTCAGTTGCGATCCCACGATCGACTCCCGAATCTGCTTCCAGTTCTGCCAGGCGGCCGCAAGTTCGGCTTCGCGTTGCTTGTCGCCTTCGTCAGTAGCTCGCGTAGCAATTTCCGGCGGTGGAGTAGCACTGCCGGACGATGTCACCTCCGGAGCCGAAGCAGGTTCACTCCCCACGCTGGCCGATGCCCCCGCCGCGTAGGCAACTTCTTTAATACCTGAAATCATGCTGCTGGCTTCGGCCTGGACCAGTCGGGATGATTTCCGCAGCCGGGGTGGACTCGCTTAGACTCGCCACTGCGACCGAAGATTCCGCTGGTTCGCCCCCGACGTCCCCACCCGCACTTGCGGACGCACTAACTGCTACTGATGCCGCGTAACTGGCTCTACCCGCATCGGCCGCCGCGAAAGCGGCATAAGCCTTTTCCATCTCTTGTTGCAGAATGAAGGTACTTTCGTCTTCCGGCACCGGAATGGCTTCGGCGATCCATCGGGGGCCGCTCGCTAATTCCGCCGCCGTTGCTGCGCTCGCCACTGCTGCTGCCACTATGATGGGAATTCCTTCCTCGGGGCCCGCTGCAGTCGTTACAAATCCGTCGGGCTGAGCCATACCATCGGCATGCCCATTGGTCGGAGCCAGAGAAGCAATTGCTGCCATAACTTCGGCGTCCGCCGTCCAAGGCTTTGCAGCCTGCTCCGTAGTCGCGGCCGCGATGTTGTCTCCTGAATCTGCCTTGGTTGGCATCACCGGAGAATCGGTTGCAATAGGATTTTCCGCCGCCTCTGATTCGTTTCCCTTGGCTGCTTCCGTCGCCGCTGCTGTTTCCGCGGCAGGAACAACTTCCGTTGAAGTAGGCTCAACTTCGGGGACCGGCGCTTGGCTTTGCGGAGCAGATGCAAAAGTGGCCGCCGTTGCCTCGGCTGGGCTCTCATCGCTGGCGGCCGAACCAACCGCAGACTTGGGTTCTTCCGCTTCGCTTTTCGCAGCCTCAGAGCGTGCTGGAGGTTCCTGCGGCTGGCTTCCAAACGAAGCCGCTGCTGCTGTAATGGCTGCAATCTCCTCCGGCGTGATATCGGGCGGAAGCCCAGCCGGTACGGGACGCTCAAATTCCTGCTTCGGATCAACCGGTTTGGACTGCTGGTCGCGCCACAACTCGCGGACCACCGAGCTTGCCACTTGCGGTATCTCCCCTTCCGATTCAGTTGCCCTAGCCGGAGGTGGCGGTATGGTCAGGCGATTTTTCCATCCAGTCTCGGTATCGCCGAATGAGTCTGCCGAACCCGATTGCTCCATCGCGGCCAGGGCTTTAGCAAAACGTCCCGGCTTCTGCGGTCCTTGAGGGACTATTTTGTCTTCGAGCTTAGTAAGGGCAGTGAGGAGTTCGCTGGCTTCGAATGGTTTGACGATGAACGCATCGGCCCGCACCCGGCGCGCCTCTTCTGGTTTGAAGGGCTCCAGTTTGCCGACCGTGAGCAAAACGGGAATGCGTGCGGTCTCGCGATTTTCCTTCACCCGCTGACAAACTTCCAGACCGCCGTAGCCCGGCATATACACGTCAAGCACAATCAAGTCCGGCTTCTGTTCTGCAATTTTCTTGAGTGCGGCCGACCCATTGTTGACCGTGACCACCTCATAGCCGGCATCGCTGAGGATTCTCCGGCCCATGTTCTGGGCAGTTACGCTGTCATCGGCGAGCAGGATTCTTCGCGCCAAGGGCTGTCCTCTGGTCAGGGGGAGATAGCGTGAAGTTAACCGCTGCCAAAAGGTAAGTCAATGAGAATAAGAGGGTAATACGTTACCACCGGACAGTCACGAGTGGGTGGAAGCTGCTTTTATGCTGCCGCATCAGCGGCGCCTTCGTTTAGAAAGGAACAACCTTTCGGAGACCCTTCTTTTTCTTATGCTTGCTGGAAGAAGACGAGCTGTCGTCCTGGGTCTGGCTCGACGACGAATCCGCATCTTTCCCATCGCCCGCTGCGGCTTGCCCGCTCCCGCCGGCCTGAATCTCATTCACTTGTTGCGGAGGCGGCATAGCCTGGCCGCCATCGCTGGCAACATTGGGCTTCAGCTCGTTCGAGTCGGCAACAACGTTCGGTTTCGGCTGATTGGCGTCGGACGACGCAGCCGGGGTCGAGGCCGAAGTACTGGGCGGGGCAGCAGCGCTGATGCTCGGAGTCACATCGGAGCGCGGCGCGGGCTGGTCCGGAGGCGGCGCTCCCTTGCCCACGGCTTCCACTGACACGGAATTGTTGCCCATCGAACCGGAAGCGTTCCCAACCATGGCGCGATTCGCCTGCTGTGCCACCTCGGTGGCGCTGCTCATCGGCGGATCCACCAGCGTAGGCTCGCCTGTCTTCGCGGACGGGGCCACGTCCGGATGCTTGTTGAATGTGCCCATCACTTGCTTATACATCGGGGTTGTGCGCCGGCCTTCTTCTTCCGCTTTATTTTGTGCAACTGCAGCTTTCGTGGGCCGCGGCACCGGCTGATGCAAGGCTTGGAGCCGTGCCTTGGCGTCGTCTGCTCGATCCATCATCGGGTATCGGGTAAGGATGCGGGAGTAGGCGTCGGCCGCACGTTTGGTGAAATCTTCAATCATGCGCGACTTGGCCGCTTCGTCCATTTTGCCGCGCGCACGCAACATCGTAACCTCGCTCTCGTATGACTGCCCCAGCAGATACAAGGCCTCATCCGCTCTGCTGTAAAGCGGATACTTGTCCACCAGGGAACGAAGCCGTGCGATGGCCGCGGGATAAGACTGACGTAGGTAATAGAAGCGTCCCACACGAAATTCACGTTCTGCAATCACTTCCTGAACTTCTCGTAAGCGCTGCTTGGCCTCTGGAACCAGTTTGCTATCCGGAAACTGCTGGATCAGGCTCCGGTATTCCTCCTCCGCGCGCACCGCATGGGTGTAGTCGCGATCTGGCTTCTCCATCTCCTGATAGTGGATGTTGGCGATCTTCAGTTGCGCTTCAGCCGCCTCCGGCATGTTTGGAAAGAAGGTAATAAAGTCTTTGTACTCGACCTCCGCTTGTGCCAACGAAGTCGAACCACCCTCTGCGTACCAGGAATCGGCCACAGCCAACTTGGCTCGGGCAATAAATTCAGAGTCAGGATAAGTATTGATCAGCGTCTGCAGCGTGATCCGCGCCACGTCGAACCGGTTGTGCTTCATGGCGTCCATCGCCCGATCGAACAGCACCTTATCCGGCTGTTTGGAGTCAATATTGGCGATTGGGTTGTTGACTTTCTTATTGGTGCAGGCGACCGTGACAATCAATAGGCCCGCGAGAAAAATTATTGGAATACGACCTGACATAAGACCTCGAAATTCCCTTGTTTGTCGCGCCAGAGTCCCTGCCGATTGGCAGCTTTCCGCTCACTACCTACACCTTCTGCAGGCTGGCCTCCGTGGCCATCTTCAACAATTTCTGAGCGTTAGTCTTTGGATCACCTTGACCGAACACCGCGTTGCCCGCCACCAAAATTTCAGCCCCGGCTCGCACGACCTCGGCCACCGTCGTGACGTCGATTCCACCATCAACTTCGATGCGAAAGCCTAGATCGCGCTGGTTCCGCAAGTCCGCCAGCCGCCGGATTTTATGCACCGCTCCGGGAATAAACTTCTGCCCCCCGAATCCCGGGTTTACCGACATAACCAGAACGTAATCCACAATGTCGAGCACCTCGCTGAGAGTTTCCACCGGAGTAGCAGGATTAATGACCACTCCCGCCAGCGCCCCATGCGTGCGGATCAAGTGCAGCGTGCGGTTGAGGTGCCTGCAGGCTTCCTGATGCACCGAAATCCAGTCCGCTCCAGCCTCCGCAAAGTCGGGAATGTACTGGTCGGGATTCTCGATCATCAAGTGGCAATCGAGGGGGAGATCGGTCGCCCGACGCAGGGACTTCACCACCGGCGGCCCCAGAGTGATATTGGGGACGAAGTGCCCATCCATCACATCTACATGGATTACGGTCGCGCCACCCTCAGTCGCACTCCGGATCTGGTCCGCCAGATGGGCGAAGTCAGCCGACAAGATCGAAGGTGCGAGTTCAATCAAACCTGGGCTCTCGTGCAAGAAATCCTTGGCAAATTCTATCACGTAGAAAGGGAGCGCCTGACGCCTTGTCTCCAGCTGCCCGTCGTCATTGTCTTTTGCGTAAAATCATCGCCCCGTAACCTTTCACAGGCCCGGCAGTTTATACACTTAGAGGCACGATGGTCGTCCGCAGACCGGCATCGAAGGCGGCACGCAGAGACGCGCCCGGCTTAAGTCCGGCGGACGACCGTCTTTTGGTCGAGGCCGCTCAGAAAGATCCGTCGCGGTTTGCCGAGCTCTATGAGATTTACTTTGAACGGGTCTACGCCTTCATCGTGCGCCGGGTTAGCGACCGCGATGTGGCCGAGGATCTGACATCCGATGTCTTTCACAAGGCGCTGGCCAATATCCGGCGGTTCGAATGGCGAGGCGTTCCCTTCGTCGCGTGGCTCTTCCGGATCGCCGCCAACGCAATCGCCGATCGCTCACGACACGCGGCCAGGGAGGTTGTCGAAGACCCTCCCGAAGGCAGTACTGAGATGAATGTGGAGGCAATCGATCATCGGTCGCGGCTATTCCAGCTCGTAGACCAGCTTCCGTCCGACCAGCGTCGCGTCGTCACCATGCGTTTCGCCGAAGAGAAAAGTATCCGTGAGATCGCGCAGGAACTTGGGCGCAGCGAGGGCGCAGTGAAACAGCTTCAATTCCGCGCTCTCGAGAAATTGCGGGCGCAGATGGAGGGTGCCAATGCCTAAGCGCTCTCTAATCGACCAACTCGATCAGGCAATAAATGCCCTTCTCGCCGAGCCGGATGCCACGCTTCCAGCGGCTGATTCGGAGCTGCTGCCGCTGCTGCGCATCGCCGCCGAGTTGCGTGGCCTTCCGCGTGAAAATTTCAAAGCACGTCTAAAAGCTGATCTGAAAAGGAGTACTTCAATGGCAACTACGAGCAGAACCCATTGCTGCAATTCGCACCTTCGCATCCCCAAGGCTGGCTTTCAAGGATGCGGCGAAAGCAATCGAATTTTATAAGAAGGCCTTCGGGGCGAGAGAAACCATGCGCTTCGACACCGGAGCGGGTATTCCGCATGCCGAGATCATGATCGGAGATTCGGTCATCATGCTAGTGCGAGGAGTGGCCGGAAGGGGGACGGTATAGCGCGGAGACGATGGGCAGTTCGCCAGTCAGCATGCGGATCCAGGTTCCGGACGCGGACGCCTTCGCGGAGCACGCTGTGGCGGCGGGTGCCAAGCTGCAGGCCCCATCACAGACCAGTTCTATGGATACCGCGAGGGAACCTTGCTCGATCCCTTTGGATATACGTGGGCTGTGTCCACAGTAAAAGAAGAGATGTCGGTCGAGGAAATGCACCGTCGCTTCCGGGCGATGATGAAAGAGGGGGAGACGAAGAAGCCGGCGGTGAACCCGATCCCCAAAGGGCTACCGCACGGTCACGCCGTACATGATCGCGCAGGATGGACCAGCCCTGCTCGAGTTTGCCAAACAGGCCTTCGGCGCCGAAGAGAATTCCGCGCTGTCGGAGCAGCGGGCGGCCTGCATGGCGAAGTGCGCATTGGCGATTCCATGATCATGATGGGCGGCGGCATTCCTGGCCGTGAGTTCCGCGCGACCCCGAATACGCACGCGATCCACCTCTATGTCCCGGATTGCGACGCGGCTTACGAACAGGCCCTGCAAGCGGGCGCGACCTCGATTGACGAGCCCAAAGACCAGGAATACGGCGAGCGTTCCGGCAGCGTGAAAGATCCGGCGGGAAATTACTGGTATATCGCTACTCACCAAGGCGAGACTTACACTCCTAAAGGGCTGAACAGCGTCAATGTCTACATGCATCCTCTTCGGGCTGAGCCAGTTATCAACTTTTTGAAGCGGGCCTTCGGAGCGAAGGAGATTGCCAAGTATGCATCGCCCGACGGCGTGGTTCATCATGCCGAGATACGCGTCGGCGACTCGGTAGTGGAGATGGGCGAAGCCCACGGAAAGTACGGGCCCATGCCGGCCATGTTCTATCTCTACGTTCCGGATTGTGACGCCGTTTACCGTCGTGCGCTTGCGGCGGGGGCCACGTCAATCGCCGAACTTACCGACCACCCCTATGGGGACCGCAGCGGAGGAGTGAAAGACGCATTCGGCAACCAGTGGTACATCGCCACCCATATCAAAGACGTGAGCATGTAGGAATGAATGTGGCGCGGGCGCCCTCGCAGATTTTCGGATCGCTATGGGTTACGTGGAGACAGCCGCCCTCGGCTGTCGGGTCGAGCGCAGCGCGACAGTTTTCTGGTCCCGGCGAAAACTGACGAGCTAGCGCTCGCTCCCCCGGACGGGGGCGTCCGGGCACTACGGGCGCTACTGCACTTACTGCAGCTTCGCGTACTCCGCCTTAGCTTCTTTCAGGATAGGGATATCGGGGTCGGCGTCTTTCCACAATGCGAAGAAATCCTGATAAGCCCCGCGAGCACCGGGATTGTCCCCGGCCAACGCGCGCGCCCGCCCTAACTGTAGATGTGCCAAGGCACACTCCGGCAAGGTCTGACAGACTCCACGATGATCCAGGATTTTCTGAAATTCGGCTGCCGCTTCCTTCCCCTGTCGCGCCTTGAGGTAGGCTTGCCCGCGAACGTAATTCGGCAGCACCGAGAAGCCCAACCAAACTCGTAAGGCAATGTAGCCTGCAAGAATTCGATGGCCTTGCCGGGATTGCCACGGCTACTCTCTATCTCGGCTCGGATTAAGGGCACCCAGACATTGTTGACGAAGGTGTCAGTCGGAAAGCGCTTGCTGAACTCATCCGCCGTGGCAGTTGCCTGGCTGATGTCACCCACTGCTAGATTGCGCCAGGCCCGCGGACCGCAGCGTTAGCCGGCTTCGGTCCATAGTCAGCGCTGAGTGGGCCCCGTCGCGCGCTTGCGCCAAATTCCCAAACTCTGCTTCCACCATGGCACGCCTTGCAACAATCGTCGGCCGCCGCTTCTTCAAATTTTCCTCTTTGCGCTATCTCGACAGCTCGGCCGTACGCTTCACGAGCGTTTTGTAGCTTGCCCCAGGAGGCCGCTGCTTGCGCGGCATTCTCTAACATGAAAAATTCATCTGGCTTGCCTTTTGCCCACTCCAGCCTCACGCTGCATCCCGGGCACATCGCCTTCGAGAAAGGCCAGAACGTACAAGTCTCTGTGGTCACCCATCCCATCGAGCTTGAGTGCTACTTGCTTCTGGCGAATCGCCTTTGCCTCGGCCAAGCGGTTGAGCCCCAAGTATGCGCCTCCCAGAACGCCCGTGACTGAAAGCGCTATTGGGGTCCAGGCGCATGGTTTCCTGGGCCTCCACCAGTCCTTGGTCAAACTTGCCGATCTCGTTATAGTCAACCCCGAGATTATTGGTGGGAATGGAGTCTCGCGGATAAGTCCGGTTCCATAGCTGATAGGCCTCGATCGACTTGTCCAGTTCTCCGGTGACGTTGTCGTAATAATGAGTGGTGATATAGAGCTTCTCCCGTTCACTGGCCCGTTCTCTTCGCTCGAATGCCAACTTGGTACTCTCGCTAGCCCGCTCAGTCTGACCGGTATTGCGATAGGACTGGCCCAGCCGCGCGTAAGCTACGGCGAAATTTGGATCCAGTTCGAGCGCGTGCTTATAAAACGGGATCGCCGTCAATTCCGATCCTTTGTCGCGCTCCGCCTCACCCAGACTGAAGGCCTTGAGCGCTTCCAGCGATGAGGTCGTGGCCTCTTCTACGGGCGCATCGAATTTTTGCACCGAAGCCAGCGACTCGCCCAGCTTGCCGCGCAGGCTCGAAGCCGCCTTCCCCACAGCCGCTAACACCTGTTCTTTCTGGTTGACCTCGACCTGCTCCCGCGCCAGGCTGTCACCCGTCTTGCAATTCACAGCGTCCACACCCACTACGTATTGGCTTCCGATATTGGCAATGGAGCCGTTCAGAACCGCCTTAATGCCTTCCCGCTGACAGATGTCTCGTGCCAGGTCAGGCGTGACTCGTTCATCGGGCGACCGTCCCATGTAGCGCAGCGTGTCCCGCACTTTTTCTTGGGGAAAAACATTCAGGTACGGCGACTGCTCCAGTTGCACTGCCAGCGCCTGTTTCAGCGTTCCATCAAAGACGGCGTCGCCGGTCGTGTTGACGAAGTCAGTCAGAAGAATAGAATCTTTCTCCGTCAGCCCGTGCGCCCGCCGAGTGTACAAAACTCCACCGATTGCCGCGGCAGCGACCAGCGCCGCCGTGGCCGCAATGTACCAAGGCTTTACGACTCTTGGGCGCCACAACCACTGACGAAGCCGGACCGGATATCGCCGAGGCTGGCTGTACCGCCGGAGCGGACGGCTGCCACTGCCGACGCCCCGGACGACAGCGGCGTGATCACAGGCTCCGCAGCCGCGCTTACTGACGAGCTCTTGCCCGAATCAATCTCTCGCTTCAGCCGCTTGAGATCCGCGCGCATCTCCGACGCAACCTGGTAGCGCAGATCGCGGTCCTTCTCCAGAGCCTTGTTGATGATCCGCTCCAGCTCCGCCGGCAGATTGGGATTCAGCCGCACCGGCGCGGTGGGCGCCCGGTTCAGAATCGCATCGAAAATGACCGCCGAGGTGTTGCCGGTAAAGGGCTGCCGACCCGTGGCCATCTCGTAAAGCACCGCGCCGAACGAAAACAGATCCGTGCGCACATCGAGGTCTTCGCCTCGCGCCTGCTCCGGAGACATGTAGGCAACCGTGCCCACTGTGCTTCCCGGGCTGGTCAGGTGTGCGTGCTCCACGGCAATCGTGGGCGAAGACGCCGCTACTGGCGCCAATTGCGGCGCCGGCCCGGTAACCACCTTGGCCAGTCCGAAATCCAGGATCTTCGCCTGCCCTCGCTTGGTGAGAAAAAGATTGGCCGGCTTCAGGTCACGATGAATAATCCCCGCCGTGTGCGCCACGTCGAGCGCGTCGGCCACCTGCGCCCCGAAGTCCACCAGTTGATCGATGGAAATGGGCCTGCCCTCGATGCGGTACTTCAGCGTCGTACCCTCGAGGTACTCCATCACGATGTAGTGACGGCCCTCGTCCTCGCCAATGTCATAAATCGTGCAAATGTTGGGATGGTTCAATGCCGAGGCAGCACGCGCCTCCCGCTGAAAACGGTCGCGAGCCTGCGGATCTTGTGCCAGTTCCTCCGGCAGGAATTTGAGCGCAACTCTCCGGCCCAGGCGGAGGTCTTCGGCTTCGTACACCACTCCCATGCCGCCGCCGCCCAGCTTCTGCGTGATGCGGTAATGAGAGATGGTCTGGCCGATCATGAATGAGGCTCAACTGGCGTGGTGCGCAATGTTAGGCCGCAGTTTGGCGCAAGTCAATTGTGGCTGGGTAGGTATTTATGGCGACGGCAAAAGTGACCCCCTCTCTCGAATCGTGATTGCATGGCTTCCAAAGTGCACTAGATTGGGAGGGGTCGAGTTCTTCGAGCGTGCGCAGGAACATATCCAAACTCTAACCGGAAAGAGGGGATCAGGTCACCGCATCTCTGCTGTGACGCCTGAACAACCCCAGCCTTCGCAAAGAACGCGAAAGGCTGGGCCACCCGCCCGTATCTTCACTTGTCTGTTAAATCTGGCATGGCAACTCTCTGGGAAGTAACCGTCGGGGCAGCTTTCAGCTTCTGGCGCTCCCGCCAACTGGATATCCGCCGATGGGCATCCTTAATCTGAGCTGTTGTCATTCGTGATCCTATGACCCTCAATCGGTCGTTTGCGTTTCCTCCCAATCCTGAAGCGATACTGGCCCAGGTATAAGCGCGTACGTAGTCTCTTGGAACGCCTCGACCGCTTAAGTAAAGGTCACTGAGAGCACTTTGGGCTCCGATATTGCCTTGGTTCGCAGCACGTTTGAACCACGCCGCTGCTTTCCGCTCATCATGCGGCACTCCGATTCCTTTGATATAGCCTAGCCCGAGTTTCCACTGCGCGTTGTCATTACCATTTGCTGCCGCTTTCGCGAACCATGCCATTGCGTCCCGGTAGTTCTGCGGTACGCCTTCACCATCAGCGTATCGCAAAGCCATTTCGTATTGAGCAATGGAATCACCTGCGTTGGCTCGGTTCAGTACGCGATTCACATCCGTACCTTGAACTGCTTCCTGGATTGCTAGAATAAGCTCTTGCCTGGTGGCTGTTAATACGCTGTCCGACGCTTTCGGTTGCTCATTGATCTTCGTGTCTTGTTTCGATATACGCTGCTGCTGGTCCGGGATGGCCGGCTTGTGGTTCGCGTCCGCGATCGGAAGTATTGCGACGTTTGCTACCCTTCGATGATTGAGATGATATCCGTAGCCGCATATTACCAGGGCGAGGGCAGCGGCCAGTCCTGTTGCCAACCAGCGAGCCCCACTCGGGTGCGCCTGGATCGTTATAGGCACCGGTGGATTAGGCAATTGTGATCCGATGTAGCGCCCATTCCCTTCGGGAGCTTCCATGGCGGGCAAGCGGTTGTTGTGCTCCTCGAGTACATCGGCATGCACCAAAAGGTTTTGGAGATCTCTTACCGCCTCAATATCCTTGTCCGAGAGCTGATCGAGGCGTCGATCGGGAATTGTCGCGAACTCCGAAAGCAAGGGTAATACCCGACAGGCTAGCTTACTCATCGCGGTCGCGTCATGCCGATTGAACGCATTCGGATTGACGGACAATATTTCGAGCACCCCCACTACATTGCCATTCTGCTTAATTGGCAATATCAGCACGGACCGAATGCCCATTTTTTTGCATAATTGTTGGTCGACCCGCCGATCAGTATTAGTGTCGTTGCAGAGCAGGATTTCGCCGGTTCTGAGACAAAGCCCGGTGAGGCTGATGCCCGCGTGCAAACGCGTCCCCACTTCTGGAGCACAAGCACCAGTGGAGGCTCGGCAGCACAGAGCGTCTTCTATGTTGAGCGCAATAGCCGCTCCGGTTGCCCCTGTTCCCTGTATTGCCTGCTCCAAAATGGCCTGAAGTTCGGGTTCAGGGCCTACCGACTCCTTGCCTCGAGAAGTCCTGATTGGACTGGTGCTGTGCTCAACGTTTCGTCGTGGCTTCTCAGGAGAGCTGGTAATACTTGAGTTATCAGGCAAGGGAAAGCTTGACATACTCACGCCTTCACGATGGTTTAGTATACAGCTGTTGCTGACCTACTACCCTAGTCAAGTCAGCTCCGTAGCCGTTCCCTCGGTATTCCCTGCGCCCCGAGCTTTGGCTGAACTCCGTGGCGAGCCTGGCGCGTTAATCTCGCGCGAACCGAAGCTCCAAAAGGATGACCAAACGCCCGTGTCAGGCTGCGCCAAGAAAGTCGTGCTTCTTTTCCTGGTAGTCACCTCAATCCGGAGTGCCTACCCAGCCAAGCATGCAAAATCCGCAGCATTGCTAACTATAGGCGGCGCGGCCCGTGTGCTGGACGAAATTTCCAAGAAATCTCAGAATGCGGTCCCCGATGCAGTCCTGAACGGCACGAAGTGCTTTGTGATGATTCCATCGATCATCTCCGGGAACTGTGAATATTAGCGCTGGTGGAGTGGCTAGCTGCCGTGAAGCGGCGGATAACTGGAGCGCTCCTACATTCGTCAAATTCGAGGGACGTGGTATTCGGGCTCAGCGTACTGATTTGCTGGTTTTTGTGTTGAGTGACGGCGGAGTCCGGGCATTGCGGTCTGGCGAATTGCAGATCGGAGGACAGAAGCGGGCGGCCGCACCTCTCGTGAGTACAACTCCGGTTACCACTCAAGTTGAACTGACCGCCGAGGTGCTTACCTATGAAGGTGTAGCAGGTGTGCTTTCTAGCAGTGAAGCCAGCGGCGTCATTCGGCGCGACGCGGACACCTCGGATGCGGTCACCAGCGCAGTACCGAAAAAAACGATTGAGAAATATCTGTTATCGGTCGTTTCTTTCTTTAACACGATCACACCGACTGGGATCGTGATTCACCACACGGCGGTGATTCCGAGCGAAAATACAGTGCCCCGGAGCCAGCGCGATATCTACAAATATCATCAGGCGCGCGGCTTCGAAATCTTGTGTTTCGGTCGCATTTACCACGTGGCTTATCACTTCCTCATTATGCCCAACGGCAGTGTGAAAGCGGGCAGACCCGAAAGGTGTGAGGGAGCGCATGCGCAAGGATACAACTCGTACCTTGGAATTTCGGTGGTGGGTGATTTCAGCAGCGAAGATAACCCGGCCAGAAAAAGGGGCCGACCAGCCCGAGTGCGAAGCAGATTGCTTCCTTAATTCAACTCTGTCGCCGCCTGAAAGACCGTTACCACATTCCCTTGCAACACATCGTTCGCCATAGTGACATTTCCAGCACCAGATGCCCCGGCGACCGATTTCCCTTCAGGTCCGTTCTCGATCAACTTCAATGGAAAACGGGAGACATAAAGCCGAAACGTCGATGATGGACTCGAACTGTCTGATGTCATGGCTTGCTCTGATGGCTTTATCGACGACTTTGGTCGCTGCACCCAAGCGCTCCCGCACAGCCCGAAAGCCTCTAACGAGGAACCATTCCACAGCTTTCGCGTGCTGGACGCTAAACTGACTCTGCTCGCGCACCAGCGGGAAGCTTTGAATGCGGCTTTCAATCCGGTGCAGACGGGTTGTCGAAGCCAAGCGGCCAACTCAGACAGTCGGATGACATCCAGCGATATGGACGCCACAGTGGCTGGAATTGTTCTTGTAGCACGTGAGCTGGAACGTTTGTACCAAAGGCGCCACCAGCCCTTCGGGGTCCAAATGTTTAGAGCCCTGCGCATCAGGGCGGAAGAAGTTCAGCGGGGCGTCAGTGCTGTGGCCAAAGCGCAAACGCGAAGTGCCGCAGAGTCCGCGGGGAAGAGACTGGATGAAGGGATAGTCTCCCTTGTTGTTCAGTTCCAAGCTGCGTCGGGCCGATACGGAGCAGCCCGTTGTTCCCCGGGCGCATGGACATGTTGCGAACCAAAGCGATCCAAAGATTTGCTTCAAAGTGAACAGCTCGCATGCATGTGGGGGTGTGTGAGAACGGAGCAGACGTGTAAAGGGTTCTTGGGTCCGCGTATCCGGCGGCCCTGAAGTTGATACCAATACAACAGCACGCTTTTGCTTGTCGGGCGCAGCAGGTGTACCCTCGGTCCGTTTCTTCCACGGTAAATTTAGGAGATTCGGATGAAAAGGATATTCTTGCTGTCGATGGCCTTGATTCTTTTTGCCAGCACCGCTTCCGCGGGACGACCGAGAAATGGACCTCAGGTTGGGACAATTTCAGCGAACCGCTTGACTTTACGCACAGCAATATCACCTGGTCCGTGGCGGCGGCGACGCGCAAATTAACGGTGACCTTTAGATTGGTGCACGCGACGCCCAGCAAACTTTATCAGGTCGGTATTCACATCTTCTGTAGCACGATTTCCGAAGACCTTCGGGCAGTTTCCGGTCAAACCGACGCCCACTGGCGCCTGCGACCTCATCACACGGCAAGGTGTGACCAAAACTGCCGTTGCGGTGGAATTTGGCGTTGTTACCACTGACATTCACGGCAACGGCACCTTCACGGTCGTCGTCGGACCAATTGCCGCAGGCACCTATCGATCTGGAATTCGACGCGCGCAATGGTGCGGGTTGCGGTTTGACTGGTGGCGGGGGTAATACTGCCAACATCTGCGAGGCCGATTCCCAATCCCCCGGCCCAACATTTGGGACGGCAGCCGTGATCATCGTGCCCTGACGCCGGGTGGCTACTCGCATTCATCTTTACTCTGGAGGGTGCCCCGTCCAAGCTGTGCTTGGGCGGGATGTCCTTAGGTGGACGTGTCTGCACGATGGGGAAGATTCCCATGCGCTCACGACTCCGCGCCGTCCACTGCGATTCAATTTCCACTGTTCCCGGTTCGCCGCTCACATAGTGGCGAAACTGCTTCACTTCAGTCCTCCGGCCGCGCGACCAGCCCCGCTGCACTCGATTCTGATGAATATAGCAACATCCCCGCCCAAGCACAGCTTGGACGGGGCACCCTCCAGAGTAGAATTCAATCCGGCAGTTCGTAATCGTCTGCCTTGGAATTGCATCCAAGGATCGTCATGCTGGCGCGGATCAAGCATGCGTTGGTGCAGACCTACGGAGACCTGCTTCGGAACCATACCTTGCAGATGGCCGCAGCACTCTCCTACTACTTTGTCCTGTCACTGTTCCCAGCTCTCATTTTCTTGTCTGCCGTAGTTGCCTTCCTACCGTTACCCGACCTTTTCAACCAGGCGCTGGGCATGATGGCGCGATTCTTGCCACCGGATAGCATGGGGCTGGTCCGCAGAGTTTTGTCTGATGTGATCACGCCCAACCGGGGAACGTTTCTTTCTTTCGGTATTTTCGGCACGCTCTGGGCGGCCTCGGGCGGATTCTCGGCGGCGATCGAGGCTTTAAATATTGCGTATGACGTGCAAGACGATAGACCATTCTGGAAAACGCGGCCATTGGCGATGGGCTTAGCTTTCGTGACTGGAGCCCTGATGCTGGTAGCACTGTCCGTGATGATTGTTGGACCCAGATTCGGAGAATGGCTCGCCGCTCGAGTTCATCTCTCCTATTTGTTTGTTTTGCTGTGGCCGTACGTTCACTGGGCCATAGCAATAGGATTCACTATCCTCGCTGTGGAAGCTTTGTACTTCCTTGCGCCGAATGTTAAGCAACGCTTTCTGGCTACACTACCGGGCGCGATCCTCGCCGTGGGCTGCTGGATTGCGCTCTCATATCTGCTCGGTCTCTACTTCCGGCATTTCGCAAACTTTAACAAAACTTACGGAACGCTTGGCGCAGCCATTGCACTGATGATGTGGCTCTATTGGATCGGCTTTGCCATGCTGGTCGGAGCGGAACTTAACTCCGAACTAGCGAAGATCAGCCGCCAAGGCAAAATCGAACAGAGGCATGAGCCTCCTCCGATCACAAAGATTGACCTCGCGGCCTGAGGGAGCGTCACCGTAATGACCGCCGCGTTACCTGATAATTCGCTAGCTGCCGTTCTACTGCTCGTTCTATTGTTTTTTCTTTCCAAATAGTCCCAGAATCTGCTGCACTGGGTTTTGTTGTTGCGGCGCTTGTTGTTGGGGCTGCTCAGCAGGGTTCTTAGGCCCGCCTAACAGATTTTGCACCGTGCTGGCCACCGACGCCGGATTATTGATGTTCGGGATCAGCCCTTTCAGCTTCATTTGAGCCAGTTGCTGGACATCCGGTTCGAACTTCGGATTTGAGAATGTCCCAGTAACCAGGGCCGGAATTACCAGCTCTCCTTGGTTGTTTGCCAGTGCGGTTTTCATGAATCCACCAATATTTTGCCCTCCCACTTTCTGGCTGACTCCTTGCGAAATCACTGCGGTCGCGTGCATGTTGAGGGCTTCCGTGACCAAGCTCGCCGTACCCGCAAGCCCAATGTTTCCAATGTCGAGCTGGGCTTGCAAATCGTTGGTCTGCGCGATTCCGTTCTTCACGGTAATGTTGCCTGTCATCTTCTGAATGTTGGTAACGCCCGATGCGGACTGAGCAGTTGAGCCGGCATTTAAGAACCCAGCAATCGATGCGAGCTCGTGCCCAATGTTCGCCCCGGAGTATTTGACGTTCGAGAAATTCAGATTCACGGTGCCGTTCAGGGCTTTCATGATCTCCGGTCCGCTGATTGACTTGACGGGGCCGGCGGCGTGCATGTCCAGGTTCAGCGTACCTTCGCCACTCACCTTGTCGAGTGAGGTCACGCCATAAGCCTTCGCCAACGCCAAAATCGCAGGTAGCTGAGCATTCGGTGCTCGCACCGTCGCATCCACGACCGGTGACGGAGACGAGTAATTTCGCATTGTGAATTGCGTGTTCACCGTGGTTCCACCCGAAACCATGTTGAAAGGATTCGACCGAACCTCAGAAGGCGATAAGTTTAAGTTTATGGTCTGGATCTGTATGGGCTGTGGAATTTCTCTTCCACTCATCTGAATGTTGCTGGCAGTCAATGTTCCGGTCAGCGCCGGCTTATCTGCAGCGCCATTTGCTTGAACATTCGCATTCACGTTGCCCGTGACTGTGGTCCCCTGGGAAAAGGCCATGCCCGATGCGGCTGCGAATTTTGCCGCTTCCGCGATCGAAACATTGTTTGCCCTCAGATTGAGATCGATCTGCGGCGGCGTCGATTTGGCATTGACGGTGCCGCTCATCTCAAGGGGTGACGGTCCAAGTTTTACAGCGAATCTACGAATCGGTAATCAGGTCGACGGGCAAGTCATCGGTCAGGTCGTATTGAGCTGACACGGGATATCCGAGTTCCATTCCGTGCACTTTGACTTTCTCTATATTTGTTTCGCCTTCCGCAGTCAGCTTGCCGGAATCGCTATTGATTTTCGTCTGTCCGGTCATCACGCCGTCCGTTCCGCTCAGCGCAGGAGAATTGAGAAACTTTGATAAATCAACAATTCCAACCTGTTTTAAATTCAAGGTGCCATGGAACGGAGTTTTGCTAAGGTCCGGTTGGGCGAGCGGACCGCCTTTCCCCTGCAGCCTTAGATCCTGGGAGCCTGCACCTGCCATGTGCGCAGCAGCATCGATGGTGAACACGCTATTGGGGGAAAAGTCTGTCAACGTGACATCAATGTGATCGTACAACGACGGCGTCTTGCTTTGCGCCTGGTCCAGAAGAGAAATCTGGCCATCCTGAACCGTCAGCTTGCCAAGTGACAATTGCTGTTCCGCCGCTCCTGGTGACCAGTTCTGTGGAGCAGCCTGTGACTCGGGAGAGGCCCCGGCGGGCCGCTTGTTCTTGGACGGGGTAGAAGGTGGCTGCCCAACCCCAGAATTGCCGGTCTCCGGAGGGTGGCCCTAGAGAAGCAAAATTCCACTCCCCCTGGTGGTTTTTGATCAGGTTCACGCTGGGCCGTTGTAAATCCAGAGAACTGATTTCGATCTGTTTGTGCAACAACGGCAGAAGTCGAACTGAGATATCCAGTTCTTTGGCCTTTACGAAGGGCGCCTCCGGGCTAAAGCGTGGATCGTCGGCAATCGCCAGATCCTGTATCCCGAAGCTTGGTGGAAAGATCTTCAGATGCAAATCGCCGAGATTCACGGGGCGCCCAATGTGTTTTTGAAGTTCGGACTGAATTGTGCCGCGGTACTTATTTACATCGAATGTTGCGGCAAAAATCAGAGCACCGACCACTATAATGAGCACGATAATCCCTAGCGCAATTCCTATTTTCCGCACAAAAAACTCCTTCCCAGTGGCGGCAACAATGTCATTTGATGAGGTCTCGTCGATGGGGTTTGCCGATAAACATTGCGAGGGTACTATCTCTAGGCCGGACCAGAGAATTCCATTTCCGTTTGCCAAGACTGCTCCCTCCTTTTTCAATCCGGACGGTTGCACGGTCGATTGCTCCCGCGCATAACCAGATTTCTCGCGGGCTACTGGCTTTCCCCAAGGGACTACGGTCAAGGGTGTATCGGGGTTTTTGCAAAGATCGGGAGGGGAGCAGTTTCGCAGAATGCTACTATCCGCATGTGGCTCTTCTCGAAGTCCGCAACCTGACTAAGATTTTCCCACTTGGCGAATCCATCTTTGGTGGGGGTGCGACGAGCGAAGTCCGAGCCGTAGACGATGTTTCTCTCGATATTGAATCCGGCGAGACTCTAGGGCTAGTCGGCGAGTCCGGATCAGGCAAGAGTACGCTCGGGCGCCTGGTGCTGCGCTTGATCGAACCAACTTCCGGCAGCATCCGTTTCGACGGCAACGAACTGATTGCCGCCAGCCGCGGAGAGATGCGCCGCCTCCGCCGCGACATGCAGATCATCTTTCAGGATCCCTTCGGATCGCTCGATCCTCGCATGCGAGTGGAGGAAATCGTCAGCGAGCCGCTCATCATTCATGAACGCATGAGCTCGTCCGCGGGTGCCCCATCCTTTTCGCGTTCTTTGCGAAAGGGTGGGATTCGCACCCGAGTTACTGAGCTCCTCCGCGCGGTCGGACTTGATGAATCCGCCCTGGCCCGTTTCCCGCACGAGTTCAGCGGCGGCCAGCGGCAACGCGTCGGAATCGCGCGCGCCCTCGCTTTGCATCCGCGCTTGATCGTCGCCGACGAACCGGTCTCCGCCCTCGACGTCAGCGTCGGAGCGCAGATCGTAAACCTGCTCGCCCAGTTGCAACGGGAATTTGGTCTGACCTATCTGTTCATCTCTCATTCCATGCCGGTCGTCCGCTATCTGGCCACCCGCATCGCCGTGATGTACCGCGGAAAAATCGTCGAGGTCGGACCCACGGCTCAGATGACCACTCAACCCAGTCACCCCTACACCCGAACCCTGTTGGAAGCCACTCCCGAAGTCGCCGTGTAGAACTGCTGTCCATCGGCTGAGTGGCGCAATTATCCGCGTAGGTTTATCCTTGCTGTCACTTTTCGGAGGTCGTGTCCATGAAACGATTTTTCGCTGTGTTATTGCTCCTCGTCTCCTGTACCGTTGTCTTCGCTCAACAGACCAAGAACCCCGTTTCTACGGTGCTTCGCGACGCCCTGCCCGGTCGCCAGAAAAACACCGTTGCCGCCATCGAAGAAATGCCCGCGGATAAGTTCGGGTATAAGCCAACTCCAGAGCAGTTATCCTTTGGCGCTTTCGCAGCGCATATCGTCGAGGGAAATAATTTCTTTTGCGCCAACGTTGGCGACGTTCCCCAGCCGAAAGTCGAAGAATTGAAGGGAACCGAAGGCAAGGAAAAACTGGTTGCGGCGGTGAAAGCATCATTTGATTTCTGCGGTGACGCTCTCGCCAAGGCTGATGACTCCAAACTGGGCGATTCCATTAAGGGCTTTGATGGTAAGCCTCGGCCTCGCGCTTGGGCCTTCCTGGCGCTGGCCAGCAGCTGGGCCGATCACTACGCTATCGTCGCCATGTATCTCCGCCTGAATGGCTTGGTTCCACCGTCAGCACAGCCGAAGAAGTAGGTTGTTACCAATGCCGTATCACTATTGATTTCTATTGTATTAAATGCGTATTGGCATAATTATATAATGTGGGCTTCTATGCTATAATGACGCTCGGGACCGAATGCCACTTAGTATCAAAAACGAGCGCACGGAGCGCCTTGCCCGCGAAGTTGCGAGCGAGACTGGCGAGTCTCTGACTGAAGCCATTCACAATTCTCTGGCAGAGCGATGGGAGCGGATGAGTAGCAGGCGGCGCGGCCGCGTTCTGACGAGTCAGCTTGAAGATATGTTGCATCGGGTGGACGCCCTTCCCACACTCGACTCGCGACCTGAAGAAGAAATCCTCGGCTATGACGAGCACGGGATGCCGCACTGATGGTGATCGATACCTCGGCCCTGGTCGCCATTTTCCTGGCCGAGCCCGAGCGCAAGCATTTTCTCGATCTGATTGTCGAGGACGGTACACGGTCTCATCTCCGCCGCCAATGCACTCGAAACAGGAATTGTTCTGGAAGCCAGACGCGGCGAAGCTGCAGGCCGCGAATTCGACCTCTTCATTGTCCGCGCCAATCTACCAGCTCGTCCCCGTAGACGGCGAACAAGTCGAAATTGCGCGATCGGCCTGGCGCAAATACGGCAAAGGCCGCCATTTGGCTGCCCTCAACTTCGGAGACTGTTTCGCTTATGCTCTGGCCAAGTCCTCAGGCGAACCGCTGCTGGCGAAGGGCACCGATTTCGCACTCACCGACATTGAAGTCTGCCGAGTCGGCTAAGGCTGTTTGGCCTATCGATGTAGGCACGGGCGTCGCGCGCTGGTGCAAGGTATCTTGACAATGTGCCACATAATGTGTCACATTTGTAAACATGCCTTCTGTAAACATCCGCCAACTTCGAGACACCCGTCGCCTCAAAGCCTGGCTTCGGGCGGGAAACACCGTTGAACTTCGGGAACGTGATCGCGTCATTGCACGCATTGTTCCTGAAAGGACAGCAAGAAAAACCGGCCAAATGGCCGGACTTCGAGGCTCGTGCCAAGAAAATTTTTGGCGACCGCATTCTCCGGGCCGATGTCGTCCTTGAGGATCGGGGACGCTATTGACGCGTTTACGTCGGATACCAGCTTTGTAGTCTCGCTTATACTTTACCGACGTCCATTCCCCGGAAGCGCGGCGTCGCCTACAGGGCGCGCCGCCACTGACACTAACTCCTCTCCATCGTGCCGAGTGGGCCCACGCTCTCGGGCAGCATCAATTTCGCGGAACTGTTACGGCGGAGAAAGCCGATCGAGCAAATGCCCAATTTATTTCGGATGAGGCTGCCGATCTTTGGCGCGAGACACCGCTACCGGAGAACGCTTTCGAGCTTTGCGCCGATCTCGCCCGCCGCTACGGACCGAAGTTCGGCATGCGAACGCTCGATACACTGCACGTCGCCTGCGCGCTGGAACTCAAAGCTGAACGATTCTGGACGTTTGACGAGCGGCAGGCGAAACTGGCGAAGGCGCAGGGAATGAAGACGAGCTAATCCGCTCAGTGCGCGTCCATCAAGGAATCGCAGCCTGGTTTGATAGCTGCCATTTGATCTTGAGTTGGCCATTCCTCAGCGAAAGCAACTGCCTTGCGACATCTTGTTTTGGCATCGGCCCAGCGGTTGCTCTCGGCAGCAAGTCGGGCTGTTGCGATGTAGCTCAGCGCCAAATGCCGTCCGTAACTTGCTCTTGCCTCGGTCATGGAGGTGTCCGCTATGCGGAGCTCCCAAATTCTGCAGACGTCGAGGAACAGGGGCTCCGCTTCGGAAAACCTCTGCATCCGGACATATAGAGCCGCGAGGTTAAACTCGCTGCCTGCGATCTCGGCCTCGTCCGGACCTTGGTGTTTCTGGTGTATCTGCATTGACCTCTTCAGCAGACTCTCGGCCTCGGTATAATTTTTTTGACGCTCGCTGACGTCTGCTAACATAGTCAGGACATCACAAGTTCCAGCCATTTATCATCGCCGCGCCCCTCGGCTGCGGCCTGTGCACTCTGCAACTTGGACGCTGCCGTGGCTAAGTCACCTTTCTGAATGGCGTCACGTCCAGCCCTTTCATTTTGCCAGTAGGCGTCTTGGAACTTTCTCTCGCGATCTATTTCGGACTGAGTAATGTTGGGGGGAATTGATACTTCCACTTCGGTCCGCACCGCGGTCGTCTTCCCGTCCACTTGGAACGGCTTGTACTTCCATTTTCTGATCGCCTCCAGGGCAGACGGGGCAAGCATGGGGTACCCGCTGATGAGCTTGATATCCCTAACGCCGCCCGTTTCGTCAACGACGATGGATGCGTGCACAATACCCGCAATCAGCGCCGCCTTGGCAAGAGGCGGATACTCTGGCTGAACAAAGCTCACGAGGTTTTGCTTTGCCGTATCAGGCGGGATAACGGGAGGACCATCTGGCGGTGTTGTGGTTTGCGCGTCGACGATTTCGGCGAGTGTCATCAACAACGCACAGCAAATCAAACGGACGAGCAGTGCGCGCGTATAAACCTCAGACGGCGGAACTCACCTATTCTTCTTCTTCTTCCTTCACTTCTCCGCGTTCCGCCTTCGCCTTCTCGATAATCTTCTCCTGCAGCTGCCCCGGCACCACATCGTAGTGATGCATTTCCATGTTGAAACTCCCTCGCCCCTGGGTCATGGAGGTCAAATCGGCGCCGTAGGTCAGCATCTCAGCCATCGGCACTTCCGCCTTCACCACTGTATTACCGCCCTTGTTGTCCATTCCCTGGATGCGTCCGCGCCGGCTATTGAGATCGCCCATGATCGTGCCCGCAAATTCATCCGGCACCGTAATCTCCACCGCCATAACTGGTTCCAGTAGTGTCGGCTTGGCAACTTCCATAGCCTTCTTGAACGCAATTCGGCCCGCCATCTGGAAGGACAAATCGTTCGAATCCACGTCGTGATATGACCCGTCGTACAGAGTCACTCTGAAATCAACCATGGGATAGCCCGCGAGATAGCCGCGCGCCGCCGCGTCTTTGATCCCCTTTTCCACCGGCGGAATGAAGTTCTTCGGGATCGCGCCGCCAAAGATATCGTTTACAAACTCAAAATTCCCGCCTCGAGGCAGCGGCTCGACCTTGATCTTGCAGTCGCCGTACTGCCCGTGACCGCCAGTCTGTTTTTTATGCCGCCCTTGCACGTCGGCCTTGCCACGAATGGTCTCGCGGTAGGGCACCTTCGGCGCTTTCAGATTTACTTCCGTGTGGTAGCGCTTCTTCATCTTCGAGACCACCACTTCAATGTGCTGTTGCCCCGTTCCCGCGATCAGGAATTCTTTGGTCTGTGGATCGCGGAAGAAGCGCAGCATGGCATCTTCTTCCATCAATTTATGGATGCCTGGCCCCAGCTTGTCTTCGTCAGCGCGGCTCTTGGGCTCGATGGCAAACGTGATCGCTGGCTCCGGCAGCTTGACCTTGGGATACTGAATGGGCGCGTTCTTGTCCCCCAAGGTGTCGCCGGTCAGCGTATCTTTCAGTTTCGCCACCGCTCCAATATCGCCAGCGTGCAGCTCAGTCACCGGTACTGCGGTCTTCCCCTGCATGATCGAGATATGTGCCAGTTTTTCCGACGAGCCTCGGCCGAAGTTCTGGAACGTGACGTCGTTCTTCAGCACGCCCGAGAAAACTTTAAAGTAGGAGATTCGCCCCGCAAAAGCGTCGGAAACCGTCTTGAAGACGTACACCGAAACCGGCTCCGTGTCCGCCTCTTTGCGACGCGGCGGCTCGCCATTGCCCGAAGCCGCAACTTCGCCCTGCACCCATTCATGCTCCGCCGGGGCCGGTGTGTAATCCACAATGAAGTCCATCACCCGGTCCGCTCCGACATTGCCCAACCCTGAACCAAAAATCACGGGGAAGAGTTTGTCTTCGCGAATGGCATTATGCAGCGCCGGAATCAGGTCCTCTTCTGGAATCGTTCCCTTCTCGAAGAACTCCTCCAGCAGCGCATCGTTTCCCTCTGCCACCAGTTCCACCAGCTTCTCGTGCGCCGCCTGTACTTCATCTTTCATGTCAGCTGGGATCTCAGTTTCCTTCCCCTTGCCGTTGCCACCCAGTTCGTAGGTGTATGCCTTCATGGTGACCAGATCCACGACGCCGCGAAAGTTTTTCTCCTTCCCAATTGGCAGCTCGAGTGGAATCACCGAACGCCCGAATGCGTTAGTCAGCGACTCCAGCACCCGCTCCGCATCCGCGCGCTCTCGATCCATACGGCTCGCCACGATGAGCCGGGGTGTCTTGAATTCCTCGCAGTAATTCCACACTCGTTGGGTGACCACTTCGACTCCGGCCACGCCATCCACCACTACAATGGCCGCGTCTACCACCGGCAGCGCCAGCTTGGCTTCGTGGACAAACATGCTGAATCCTGGGGTATCCACGATGTTGATCTTACTTTTACCCCACTCCACGTACGCCAGACTGGCCGCGATCGACATCTTGCGCGCGATCTCTTCGTCATCGTAATCAGTGGTCGCCGAGCCGTCGTCCACCCGCCCCATGCGCTGCGTCGCGCCGCTGGTGTAGAGCATGGCCGAGACCAGCGAGGTCTTTCCCGCATGCCCATGCCCCACCACCGCCACATTACGGATATTCGCGCCCTCATAAACTTTCACTGGTTCACTCCTTTAATCGCCACGACGGACCATCACTTGCCCGGCCGAGCGAAGGCTCGGCAGTCCCAACGGATTCTTGACTATGGGTGAGATCATAAATAGGACTTCAAGAAGAGCACGGCTTACAAGCCAATACCAATCGCCCTATCAAAACTTACGATGCTACCACAGCGGAATTTAGCCGCTCAACTGGTGCCAGTGTCGGGTAGTGGTGCAGTTGATTTGTCATTCTGGAGCAAGCGCTCTTTGCGCCGCGAAGGATCTGGGCGAGCCGTGCGAATCGTCGCGTTCTTTGCGACGCAATATCGCACGCTTGGCTCGCTTCCTTATCAAACTGCACCAATACCCAGTGTCGGCTGAGGCCGGCCTTTCACCATTTCCTGAAAATCACAAAAACCGCCACCACGATCAGGGCAAATCCCACGACATAGTTCCACTTGATTTGCTCTTCCAGATAAAAGACCGAGAACACGGAGAAAACCGTAAGTGTAATTACCTCCTGGATGGTCTTGAGCTGCGCCGCGGTGAACTCGTAAGATCCAATCCGGTTTGCCGGAACCTGAAAACAATACTCGAAAAAGGCGATGCCCCAGCTAATGACGATGATTTTGAACAACGGCGCTTGGCGGTACTTCAAGTGACCATACCAGGCAAAAGTCATAAAAATGTTGGAGATGGTGAGCAGGACGATCGTGGTCATCGTCGCTATCCTGCCTCAAACGGCAGTCATTTTTCTAGCCGTGCAGGTTCAGGCGGTGTATTAAAAAATGCATTCGAACCCGCCCAATTCACTAACCACAAGGAGGTCATCCCGACGCCCCTGCGCTCTCACCAGCGGGGCGAGGGAACTGGCGTGCACTGCCTCGCTTTACTAGGTTCCCGCGTGAAGTGAGGTGCCCAGCCGCGCTCCTGCCCGCTCTAGCCGTACAAGCTTTGACAATTTTGTGACGCTGCACCCCAAGCGACCCTTGTACACTGTTTCTGCGATGGACAAGCAAAGGGAACCTTCCCTCGCTCGGTAAACCGATTTCTAGCGACGACGTCTAAGAAGGACGTGAACCCGGTGCATCGTTTGACCGCCAGATTATTACTGATCCTGCTGCTGGTGAGCGCGTTCGCTCCAGTGGCCCTGGCGATCTCCACCCCGGAACCCCACGCCTGCTGCCTGCGCAAGCCTATGCGCGACGGCCAGCATGACCCTGAGATTCAATCTCGCCCCGACTGCTGCCGCCACGATTGTTGCCGTCCCTTGACGGTTTCGCTGTGGGCGCATTTCGCGCCCCTGGCGAATGCCCGTGTTACTCCCGCCTCAGTGCCCTTGCCATCCGAACTCCGCCTGATTCATCGGACGATCAGCGGCAATCGCTCGGATTCCGTCCGCGCCCCGCCGCAGTTCTCCATCACCTGATCGCTTTGCAGAAACCTGATTCCACCGCCCGAATGTGTGGAGCAGCCGCCCGCACCTGGACGGCAGCGTAGCTGAGCAAGCTTTTGAGTGGCGCAGCGCTTCAGCGCTGAGGTGAACAGCCAGCTACACGAGGGCTTTAGCCCTTGAGGTGCCGGCCTACCAACCTATTGGAGAACTTATGCGCTTCGGTCCGCGTTCCACTTCTTGGCGGCCTGCTCCTGCTGGCCGCTACCGTCTTCGCCTCTATCTTCGGCTCGGTCCGTGGAATCGTCCATGATCCGCAGCATCGCCCGGTTCAAGGTGCGATGGTGATGCTACGGGCGAAATCGTCTGATTGGTCTGCCACCAGCACCACCAACGCGGACGGCGCGTTTGAATTCAATGCAGTTCCCATCGGCGAGTATTCCGTCACCGTCGCCGACCCTGGTTTTACTCAAGTTGCGCAAAACGTAGTCGTCAATTCTGGTACGGAGCCGGTAATGCATTTTCAACTCCGCCTTGCGGGGGCGAAGGAAACCGTAAATGTGTCAGCCGCGCCCGTGCTTGCCCCGACCGATTCAGCCACCCCCACCACGCTCGTGAGCCGCACCGACATCGAGCGCACTCCCGGAGCGGCGCGCAGCTAATAGTCTTGCCATGATTACCAATTACGTTCCCGGAGCCTATGTCACGCACGATCAGCTCCACATTCGCGGCGGACATCAGACCAGTTGGCTGATCGATGGCGTTCCTGTGCCCAACACCAATATCGCCTCGAACCTTGGGCCGCAATTCGATCCCAAAGATATTGACTACATGGAAGCGAATCGTGGAAGTTATAGCGCAGAGTTCGGTGACCGGACTTACGGAGTCTTTAACGTCGTCCCTCGTACCGGTTTTGAACGCAACAATCAAGGAGAACTGGTTCTTAGCGCAGGCAATTTCTACCAGACCAACGATCAGCTCAACTTTGGCAGCCATACCGAACGATTCGCCTATTACGCCAGTGTGAATGGGAACCGCAGCAATCTCGGCATCCAGACACCGGTTCCCGAGATTGTTCACGACGCCGCCAATGGATATGGAGGGTTCGGCTCAATCATCTTCAACGTCGATCCCTCCAACCAATTGCGGCTGATAACCTCCCTGCGCAAGGACTACTATCAAATCCCCTACGATCCCAACCCGAACGATCCTGAGAACCAGCAATTCAATAGCTCTGGCCTTCGCGACGGCGACCATGAGTCCGATGCCATCGTGAACTTTTCCTGGGTCCACACTTTCAACTCGAGCCTCCTGCTAACCATTTCGCCTTTCTATCACTACAACCGCGCCAACTACGACAGCTCGCCCAATGACACTCCCACCGTCACCACCCAACATCGCGGATCAACCTATGGCGGCGGGCAAGCAAGTTTCAGCGCGAATGTGGCGAAAAATAACTTGCAGGTTGGTTTGTACAGTTTTTATCAACGGGACAATGAGTTCTTTGGCGTGACCTTCAACGACGGCAGCAGCTCGCCCGTCGCGGACACCGAGCATCCTTCCGGCAACTTGGTAGCTTTCTTCCTCAACGACAAATTCCAGGTGACGCCCTGGCTGACGTTAATGGCCGGCATGCGGCCCACGCGTTTCTCCGGTGGCGTTACAGAAACCGCCATCAGCCCACGCTTCGGGGCGGCCCTCACTGTGCCCCATCTGAACTGGACTTTCCGCGCCTTCTACGGCCATTACTATCAGGCCCCGCCGCTCATTACCGTTTCTGGTCCGCTGCTTCAGTTGTGCAACGCCAATAATTGTGGATTCATCCGGCTCAACGGCGAACGCGACGAGGAGCGTCAATTCGGCGTGACCATCCCCTTTCACGGATGGACGCTCGACGCCGACACCTTCAAAACCAACGCCACAAATTTCTTCGACCACAACAACATCGGCGAATCCAATCTCTTCTTCCCCATCACCATCGCCCGCGCCGCCATTCGCGGATGGGAACTCACGCTGCGCTCGCCTCGCATCGCCCACCGCGGTCAAATTCACCTCGCCTATTCCAACCAGATCGCGGAAGGCGCCCTGCCCATTACCGGAGGCCTCACCAATTTCGCTCCGCCCACCCCGCTCTTCCTGCTTGACCACGACCAGCGCAACACTCTAAACGTAGGTGGAGACGTCAGCCTTCCTTGGCGCAGCTTCGCCTCTACGAATGTCTACTACGGCAGCGGCTTTACCGATAGCGGTGGCCCAGCCCATCTGCCCCAACACACGACCTTCGATCTGACACTCGGCAAAGACTTCGGCGAGCGCATCTCCGCGTCGGTGAATGCCCTAAATGTGGCCAACCGTCATCTGTTGCTCGACAACAGCCTGACCTTCGGCGGATTTCACTGGAACAATCCGCGCGAGATCTACGTTGAACTTCGCTACCGCTTTCACTACTAGCTGCCGTGGCGGAGAGTGCCGCTGGGAATGCCCAGCTACAAGATATGATAAGGAGGAAATAACTATGAAAGTCGTATTCCAAAATATGACATCGGTTACGCTGGCATTGACAGTAACCCTCGTCCTGTCTGCTTGCGGCCCATCCAAAAAAGCCAGCGATAGCAGCTCCAAGCGCTACTCGGTAAAGGGCAAGGTCGTCTCCGTGGACAAGCAATCTCACATGGTCAATGTTGACGCCGAGGCAATTCCCGGATTCATGGAAGCAATGACCATGCCCTATAAAGTGGAGCCCGAAAGCGTGCTGGAACAGCTATCGCCAGGCGACTCGATCAGCGCCGACCTCATTGTCCATCCGGGTGAGTATTGGCTGGAGAATGTGAAAGTCACTCCGCATTCGAACCCGCCTCCCCGTTGAAGTTACCAAGGTTACGTTTTCACCCAGCCCATCGCAGACACTGCCGCAACTGTGCGACAAAATAGTCGATATGAAAACTGAGGTGCTCTCGCTCGTGTTGCGACTCGACTATTTATCCTGCATGCTTACGATTTTCTCGACTCTTCTAGTAGGAAGAAGATGCTGGCAAGGCTGGGCTCTGGCGGCAGTGAACAGCGCAATCATTTGCATCATCGGCGTAAAGACTGCGCAATTGGGCTTCGTTCCCGCGAATCTTTTCTGTATCGTGCTTTACGGCGTCAACCTTCGCACCTGGCGCAAGACCGAGGCTTCGTGACCGTACTGTCGGTCGCACCTGAACGCAGCAGAAGGCCTGAAGGTCAAAAATGCCGTCAATTTCTCAATTCCCGAGCACATTTCACTAACCACTAGTCACCAACCACTGAGTCCCTAAGCACTGATCTTCCCCAACGCCTCCAGCAACTCCCGGTTATTCGGCGTCTGGTCTAGCGGATATACTTTGGCGAACCTAATCATTCCGCCTTTATCGACGATGAACACCGCCCGTTCGCAGATACCCGGAACAGGCGGTCCCTCGCGTAAGACGCCGAATGCCCGGGTTACCTCTCCATGCGGATAGAAATCCGAGCACATCGGCAAGTGCATCGTCCCGATTTCCTTTTTCTGCCACGCGATATGGCTGAGGATCGAATCAGTGCTTATGTCCAAGACCTGGGCATCGAGCGCAGCGAACTTCTCGCGGTCCGAGTCGAACGCCGGCAACTGCGCCGCTCAAGTTGGAGTCCAGTCCAGAGGATGGAAAGTTACCACCACAAGCTTCTTCCCCCGGAAATCGCTCAGCCTGACTTTGAACTGCCGCTCACCCTCTACTGCCAGCAGCTCGAAATCCGGCGCCGTATCGCCCGCTTTCAATGCCATGGTTCGCTCCCGCGTCGTACCCCTTTGATTGCTACAATCCGATTTATAGATTTTGCCCACGTTGGCCGCGGATTCGGTCAGACGTCACAAAATTAACACGGCGTTAACAATTGCCGGGTGCCTCGAGTCTTAATATCACGCCATGCTACAACAGTCCCTGGTCATCGAAGACGTCGCCGGTTCTCAGGATGGACAGCGCATCCTGTCCCTAAACGGTCCTCTCGTTCTCGCCACGCTGTTCGAATTTCAGTCCAAGGTCAGGGCCGACACTTCGAAGACACTCATTGTTGATTTCTCGAAAGTCCCCTTCGTGGACTCGGCTGGGATCGGTGCCCTGGTCGGTGCCTATATTACCCATACGAAGGCGGGCCGCAACCTTTTCCTGGTCGGGGTCAGTGAGCGGATTCATCAGGCGCTGGCCGTTACCCGCGTCGAACAATTCTTTCGGTTCTTTGACTCGCTAACCGCTGCGGAGCAGGCGGCCGTAGCTTAGGCGTCGAAGCTTGCGTCGCGCTTTTCTGCAAGTGCTGCAGGAAGGCCTGTTGCGCGCGGCCACAGAAGTGCTGTTTCAGTTGCACTACACCCACTCGCCGGTATGCTCCCTCGTCGGCGATTGGAATAAAACGACATCCCTCCCGTTTTTCGAGTGCCATCTGCGGCACCACCGAGACGCCGGTATTGGCGGCCACCATTGCCAATATCGTGGCAAACTGCCCGCTTTCAAAGACTACGTTCGGCTCCAGTCGCGCCCGGCCGCACGCTGCCAGCGTGTTCTCACGAAAGCAATGTCCCTCCTTGAGCAACAAGAAGGCATCGCCTTCAATCTCCTTAAGATGAACCGCTGACTTCGACGCCAGCCGGTGGTGCCGCGGCACCACAAGATAAAGCGGCTCCCGCAACAGTTCCTCACACAAAAACTGCTCTCCCGGCACCGGCAGAGCAAGCACCGCCATGTCGATGGCAGCTTCCTGCAGGCGCTCGAGTAGCACCGGAGTGATCTCTTCCACTACGCTGACTCGAACTCCAGGAAACTTCAAAGCGAAACTAGCCAGCCGCTCCGGCAGGAAATAAGGCGCAACGGTAGGGATCGCACCGACCGCGATCCTACCCCGGTCGTTGCCGGCCATTTCTTCCATCTCGCGCTTGGCATCGCTCACCTCTCGCAGAATGGCCTCCGCGCGCTGCATGAAGATCTGGCCAAACGAGGTCAGCCGCACGGTTCGCCCCAGCCGGTCAAACAACCTGCGCCCCCAATTCGTCTTCCAGCTTACGCACCTGCTGCGAGAGGGACGGTTGCGCAACATGTTCGTGCTCCGCCGCGCGAGTAAAGCTACCCTCCTTCGCCACGGCACAAAAATATCGGAGTTGATGAATCTGCATATCAGTTTCGCGCGCGTTCTCCTAGAGGCAGAGCCTATGAGAATGATAGAGACTATATCTTAGACTTATAGATGATCCCCGCGCTACACTCCGTGAGAAAAGGAGGACGTATGCCCGGAAAAGACAAAGACGTGGTCAAACACGGAGACGTTAGCCAGCGGGTCGGCGTGGAAGTTATTCGCGCGCGCGGCGTCGACGTTGAAAAGTTGATCAAGATGCTCATCGCCAACGCGGCGGCTGAGTTCGCCAGCACCTACTACTACTACACGATTCTTCGCATGCATCTGGCGGGATATGAAGATTACAAAGAGATTTGCGAAGACGCCCGGCTGGAAGATCGCGCTCATTGGGAACTAATCGTCCCGCGAATTTACGAACTGGGAGGCGAGTTGCCCAACGATCTTCCCGCCTTCCACGATCAGGCCGGTTGCACTGCGGCCAAGCTGCCGAACCCTCCGACTGTGGTCAACATTCTTACCCTGTTAATGGAATCCGAACGCTGCGCCATTCGAAGCTGGAGCGCGGTTTGCGACATGACCTTCGGCAAGGACCCGCGCACCTACGACATGGCCGCCCGAATTCTTAACGAAGAAATCGAGCACGAAGCCTGGTTCATCGAGCTGCTGGCGAGAGAACGCGACGGCAAGGTGATCCCATCCGGACACTTCCGCCGTGGCGAGCCCGGCCATGCGCCTTACAGCAAGAATGCCGCATTCTACAACCCTGTAACTGTCATCCCGAGCGAAGCAGGATGATTCGCTGTGCGAATCATCCTGCGGAACAGAGGGAACTGCTGTTTTGTCTGCAAGCGGAGGAACATCGGATTCCAGAAGAGATCACTTTTGAGGTGACACTTTTATTGCCAGATGGCGAACGAACCGTCTCCGTCCGCTCCGACCAGCATATCTGGGACGCCGCCCTGGCTGCGGGCATCAGATTGCCCGCTCTCTGCCATCAGGGACGATGCCTCACCTGCGCCGGACGGTTCTTGAGTGGTGGCGAAGTCGACCAGTCGGACTCCGCCAGCTACTATCCTTCGGATCGAGATGCCGGGTTCGTACTCCTCTGTACCGGCAGACCGCGTTCGAATCTCCGCATTTTGACCCACCAACAAGAGCAAATGCGGCAGCACCGACGTCAGCGAGGCCTGCCTGCGCCCTACTCTTGATCACAAAATTAAGGGGCGACCTCTCGGCCGCCCCTCTTCCCAAACACGATCCGCTCAGTGGTCTACACCGACTTCACATTCTCGGCCTGCCACCCCTTGGGGCCTTTGACCACGTCAAACTGCACTTGCTGGCCTTCCTGCAGGCTGCGGAATCCTCCCGCTTGGATGGCCGAGAAGTGCACGAATACGTCCTCGCCGTTCTGACGGCTGATAAAACCATAACCCTTGGCGTCGTTAAACCACTTTACTGTTCCTGTTTCCATGGTGTTGCTTTGTTCCTTTTTCTGTGATGTAGCGCTGAATTCCTCGCAGAACTTTCGCAGGCAGGTCACGCTGTTGAGCGGGAGTTACTGGAAACTGCAAAAAAACCGCAAGATCAAACGCACCGCGATTTTATCTTATCGCCTGTGGAAATCGCCACAGAATTCCTGCCATCAGACACTAACCCTTTTGTCTACGGCCACTTACATCAAGCCATACCGGGAACTGAGAACTGGAAACGGAGAACCGAGAACTGGGTTCTAGCCCTGATTTTTCTGAGACAATCCCTAGCCGCTCAATCGACCGCCTCGCCTGCCCCCTCCTCTGTCTCCCCTCCTCTGGAACTTTTCGTCGTTCCCGGTCATCATGGATGACATGACTCGGCACCTCGCTCGCACTTCTGGTCCTCCTGTCCTCTTCCTCCTTCGCCGACATCATTCAGGACAGTTCGCGGCTCGCTTGCCCACAACAACTCCACCGCCGCTGAGGCCGAGCTTCAAACCTATCGTACGCAGCACGGTGTCACTCCGGAATATCTGGAAGCGCTTTCATGGATGGCTCGAGGTTCACTCGAGGCAAACCAGCTCGATCGTGCCGAATCTTACGCCAAGCAGACCGAAACTCTCTGTCCGGCAGCAACTTCTGAAACATCCCCTTGACTCCGACCCTCATCTGCCCGTCGCTCTCGGCGCCGCCCTCGAAGTCCAGGCCCAGGCCTTGGCTGCCCAGGGTCAGCAGGCGCAAGCGGCAGCTCTCCTCAAGCGCAGCCTCGCCACCTACGGGAACACATCGATTCGCGCCCGTCTGCAGAAAAACCTCAACCTGCTCAGCCTCGCCGGACAGCCTGCGCCACCGCTCAACATCACCCAATACCTCGGCACACGACCCGTTCCTCTCAGCCAGCTCAAAGGTTCGCCTGTGCTTTTATTTTTCTGGGCCCACTGGTGCGTTGACTGCAAGAGCGAAGGCCCAATCATCGCCAGCCTGAGTTCTGAGTTTGGCTCGAAGGGGCTGACCGTGGTTGCGCCCACTCAACTCTACGGCTACGCGGCGCAAGGCCAGGATGCCAAACCGGAGGATGAACTCGCCTACACCGGACGCGTCTGGCAGCATTTCTATCCCGGACTCCAGTCCGTCCCCGTGCCCGTCAGCAAACAGAACTTCGACCGCTACGGCGCCAGTACCACGCCCACGCTCGTCCTGCTCGATCGCAGCGGCCACGTCTCCCTTTACCATCCGGGCGTGATGCCATATGACGCCCTCCGTTCCGCCATCGAAAAGGTTTTGGCCAACTGAACTGAACTTATTTTGTCATTCTGAGCGCAGCAGAACCGCTCGCTCTGCGAGTGTGTCTTCTGCGAAGTCGAAGAATCCCTACCCAATCAACTGCTTCTTCCAATAGGGATGCTTCGACTACGCAGGAGCTTCGCCCCGCGAAGCTCCCCTCCGCTCAGCATGACAACCCTTGTGCCCGCTCGCCCTACTGCAACTTCCCATACTCCGCCTTGGCTTCTTGCAGAATCGGAATATCCGCATCAGCATCTTTCCAAATCCCAAAGAAATCCTGATAAGCAATTTTCGCTCCCGCCTTATCGCCACTCATGGCTCGCGCTCGCGCCAGCCCAAGATGCGCCAGCGCTACCAGTGGAAAGTTCCATGCGATCTGTCGGTGGTCGAGCATCTTTTGAAATTCCGCAGCCGCGGCCGCTCCGTTCTTTGCCAGCAGGTACGCTCTGGCCACGCACATAAATGGGATACATCGTTGCTGGTTGGAGAGGTGCTGGGTTACCGAGTTCGTAGATGGCAGCCGGCTGCAATAACTCCACCGCCCGGCCACCATTTCCTCGGTCTAGTTCCAGCATGGCTCGGATCGTCGGCAACCAATAATCTTGCAGGATCGTGCTGAGTGGGAAGGCCGAGTTCAGCTTGTCGACCAGCGCTTGGGCTTGGCTTATATCGCCGGCGCGCGCGAAAGCCAATGCGGATACAATCTGCGTGTCGCGGCCCGGCTCTGCCGACAATGGCAGAACTCGCCAACTGGCGCGCCTGACCGGTATTTCCTAATTCTGCTTCGCGAACTGCCTGGCACGCCTCCCAAAGGGCGGCCGTCTCTTTGGCACCATTGTGCCGCGCCAACTCCGCTGCTTGCCGCGCCACATCCCGAGCCTTCCCCAGCCGTCCAAAGTACGACTTCCGTGTCCGCCTGAGTCGACAAGAAAACATCCTCCACACCCGGCTTTCCCGCGGCCCACGCCAGTTGCTGTTGCATTCCAGGGACATCGTTTTGCAAGAAGGCAAGAATATAAATTCCTTGACGCAGGTTTGGATCGTCGAGCCCGCGAGCGTGGGCCTGGTCAAAAGTAGCCTTAGCCTCGTCTAGGCGATTTAGGCCCATGTAGAATTCTCCCAGATTGCCGTAAGGGAGAACCTCGTCCGGCTCGAGGCGGATGGCTTCCTTGGTGGGCTCGACGGCTTTGTCGTATTGTCCGAGATAGCTGTAGTTGACGCCCAGGTTCGTGTGCGGCGTAAAGTCTCGGGGATAGGCCTCGATCCACATCTGGTACTGCTGGTTTCCCTTTTCCAACTCGCCCGTAACCTCGCTGTAATACTGGGACGCGATATAGAACTTCTCCCGGTCGCTGGTCCGGTCGCGCAACTCGTATGCCTTCTTAAAATTCTCCAGCGCCAGTTTGGATTGCCCCAAATTGGCGTAGGTCCTTCCCAGGGAAGCATACGCACGCGCGAAATTGGGATCTAGCTCGACCGCCCTCTTGAAAAATGGAATGGCGGCAGGTTGGTTGTTGCTGTATGTCCGTCGCCCTTGGCTAAAGGCCTGCAATGCTTCCAGTGATGGAGTAGTCGACTTGCTCCAGCGGTTTGTCAAACTTTTGCACCGAGCTCAGCGATTCACCGAGCTTCTCCCGCATGCTCGCCGTCGCCTCACTCACCGCTTTCAGCACGTGCTCGCGGCTGTCCGCTTCCGCTTGGACCACGCCCAGGGAATCTCCGCTCTGGCAGTTTGTCGCTTTGAGCCCGATAGCGTAATGGGCGCCCAGATTCGCAATCGATCCCGCCAGCACCGCCTTGCTTCCGGTGCGCAGACAGATTTCCTTGGCCACATCTTGCGTGATCTTGTCACTCGGCGGACGCCCCATGAGCTTCAATGTTTCGCTCACCTTGTTGTCCGCCAGCACGTTCAGAAATGGCGACTGTTCTAAATCCACCGCCAGTGCCTGCTTGAGGGTCTCGTCATAAACTGCATCGCCGGTGGTATTGGCAAAGTCGGCGAGAACAATGGTGTCTTTCTCCGTCAGCTTGCCTGCTTGCCTGGACCGCCAATAGAACCCTCCCGCCACCAGCGCCGCCACAACCAGCGCAGCCGGGACTGCGATCTTCCACGGAGAAATCCTTGATTGCGGCGGAAGCTTGGGGAAGCTTTTTGTGCCGGCAGAAGCTTTTTGCCAGCTGGAAGTTCCTTGCTCAGCGGAAGTTCCTTGGTCAACCAATGCCTCCTTGGTCAGCTGACGCTTTTGGCTGAGCCGCTTCCTGGTCAATCAACGCTTTTGGGTGGCGCAGCGCTTCAGCGCTGCGATCTCCAGTCTCAGAAACTCCGGCTTTAGCCGCTGAGGTGCCACTCTGCGGGAACTACCCCACTGCTCGTGGGGACAGCCGCGCCTCGGCTGTCCAGCCGAGCCCAGCTCGGCTAGGTCTTCCTCCGCCACCACCCTTTTGCCCGACTCCGTATCCCGCTTCAGCCGCTGCAGGTCCGCCCGCATCTCCGCGGCCACCTGATAACGCAAATTCCGGTCTTTCTCCAGCGCCTTATTAATGATGCGCTCCAACTCCGCCGGCAAATCCGGATTCAGCCGCACCGGCGCAGTTGGCGCCTTGTGCAGAATAGAGTCGAACAGCGCCGCCGATGTCTCTCCTCGGAACGGCAACGCCCCCGTCGCCATCTCATACAAGACCGCGCCAAAGGAAAACAGATCGCGTCCTCGCATCCAGATCCTTGCCCAACGCCTGTTCCGGAGACATGTAAGCCACCGTTCCCAGCGCCGTCCCCGGACTAGTCAGGTGCTCCGCGCTCACGCCTGCGGTTGCCTCTGAATGAGCGACCGCCGGCGCAACTCTGCCTCCCACCTGCGTGACCTTGGCCAACCCAAAGTCGAGAATCTTGGCGTGTCCGCGCTTGGTGACAAAAATATTCGGCGGCTTGATGTCGCGGTGCACAATGCCTTGCGCATGCGCCGCGTCGAGAGCGTCCGCCACCTCGATGCCCAAGTCGAACAGCGTCTCCATCTCCAGCGGCCGGCCCGCAATCCGGTGCTTCAGCGTCATACCGTCCAGAAACTCCATCACCAGGAAGGGATGCCCGTTGTGCTGACCAATCTCGTGGATCGTGCAAATATTAGGATGGTTCAGCGCCGACGCTGCCTGCGCCTCGCGCTGGAATCGCTCGAGCGCCCGCGGATCGTGCGCGACATCATCAGGAAGGAACTTCAGCGCAACAAAGCGGCGCAGATTGACGTCCTCGGCCTTATAGACAACCCCCATCCCGCCACCACCCAACTTTTCGACAATTCGGTAGTGCGAGATGGTCTGATCAATCATGCGCACGAATGCTATGGCGTGTTGCGGTGCAAGTCAATGAGTTCGGCGGGGACTACTTCAACTTCTCGTATTCCCCTTTGGCTTCTTTCAAGATTGGTATGTCGAGATCGGCGTTTTTCCAGAGGGCGAAGAAGTCCTGATAGGCGGAGCGAGACTTAGTGGTGTCGCCCGAGAGCGCGTAGGCACGAGCAAGGCCGAGATGGGCCAGCGCACCGAGCGGAAAGTTGAACACGAAGCCGCGGTGGTCGAGGAATTTTTGGAACTCTGCCGCTGCCTCGTTGCCCTGGTGCAACTGCAAGTATGCCTGACCTCTCACATAAACCGGATACAGTGACCCATACCGAATATAGCCGACGCTAATAAATCCGAGCTCATAAGGAGACGCGGGCTGGAGCAGTTCGATGGCTTTGGCTGGTTCATGCCGATTGAGCGCCAGGGAAGCACGGATAGTGGGCAACCAGTAGCTATGTACTACTGTATCCAAAGGAAACTCCCTGGCTACGTTGTCCGCTATTTTTTGAGCCTGGGCGGAATCACCAGCGCGAGCCAAGACTAGCGCTCCAAGCACTTGTGTGAAACGGTCTGAGGCCAACGCCAAAGCCGCGGCCGCATCTTTCCGTGACTGGTCGAAATTACCGAATTCCGCCTCCCGAAGAGATTGGTTTGTCTGCCACCCGGCCGCGGTTCCGTTCTGCTGGTTGTGGTGAGCCAATTCTACTGCCCGCCGCGAAAACTCCCGCGCCTTCCCGAGTCGGCCTGAGAAAGCCTCGGTGTCGGATTGGGTGGATAGAAACGCGTCCTCCACGCCCAGCTTGCCTGCTCCCCACACCACCTGCCGTTCCATCTCAGCTGCATCGCCTTCAATCATGGCAAGTCCATACCGGCAAACGTGTAGGCCTTCGTGGCCGAGCTTGAGCCCCGTTGCTTCCTGGTAGGTTGCTTTGGCCTCATCGAAAAGGTTCAGGGCAGCATAAGCAAGCATCAGATTCCCCAGATTAATGGCGTTGTCTGGAACGAGGCGGCTTGATTCGAGTTCTTCGGCGACTGACTTTTCGTTTTGTCCCATCACTGAGTGAAGGAGTCCCAAAGAGCCAGGGGGAAAGGGTCCCGCGGATAATTCTGTGCCCACAACTCGTAAGTCTGAACCGCTTTTTCGAGTTCTCCTGTCACAACCATATAATAGTAAGCCGTGATCCGGAATTTCTCCCGCTCGCTCACGCGCTCACGCAGGTCGTATGCCTTTTGCGAGTATTGGCTGGCCAGGGTTGCTTCGCCGATGTTGGAGTACATGATCCCCATTTTGGCGTAAGCCAGCGCAAAATTGGGATCGAGTTCAATGGCATGTTTCATCATCGGAATCGCCGCCACCTCGCTGTTTTCGTTCATGGTCTCTCTCGACAGAGTGTAGGCTTTGAGCGCCTCCAATGAAGACGTCGTGGCTTGTTCAAGCGAAGTATCGAACTTTTGGATAGTGCTGAGTGTTTCTCCCAGCTTTTTCCGCAGCTCTGGCGTGGTCTCTCCTAGCGCCTTGAGCACATGTTCTTTGCTGTCTGCCGTCACCTGCTCCTGGGCCAGGGTGTTGCCGGTCTGGCAATTCACGGCATTCACCCCGATTACATATTGACTGCCCAGGCTGGCAATTGAGCCCGCCAGCATCACCCTGCTGCCCGCGCGCTGGCACAGTTCCCGCGCGACCTCGCGCGTAAGATGTTGGCCGGGTGAACGCCCCATCAGCTTTAACGTATCGTCCACAGTCTGCTCTGGCAGGATGTTCAGAAAAGGCGACTGCTGCAATTGCACCGTGAGCGCTTCCTTCAGCGTGTCGTCAAATACGGGATCACCAGTAGTGTTGGTGAAGTCATCCAGCACGACAGTATCTTTCCCAGTCAGAGGTGTTGCTCGAAGCGAGCGGAAGTAAAGACCACCGGCAATAAGAAGAGCGACGATGACCACAGTGGTGGGAACCAGAATCTTCCAGGATTTCGGCAAATCCAGGACGGCGGAGGTCGGTGGGCTGGACTCGACCCATTCCACCGAAACCATCCAACGATACCCTCGGCGTGCCAGCGTTTCAATGTAGTGGGGGCGGTCGGCGGAGTCCCCCAGAGTCTGCCGCAACCGGTTCATCGCGGCGCTGATGCTGTGCTCGTACTCCACGAAGGTGTCGTTCGGCCAGAGCTTCTTGCGAATATCCTCCCGCGTCAGCACTTCGCCGGGGCGCTGAAGCAACATGGTAAGGATTTGGAACGGCTGCTCCGGCAGGCGGAAGGTCTTGCCACCGTCCGAATGTAGTTCAACTGCACGCAGGTCGAGCTGAAACCCCTCGAAACGGACCAGCCGATGGGAGCTATCGAACTCTTTCACGGCACTCCCTCAGAATTTGCCGGAATTCTACCATTGCATGGAACTCCTCCCGGCAAAGTGCGCTCCGCCCCGCCGTCAAAAGCACATAAGTCATTGCGAGCAACCCAGATCATTGCGTGACCTGAAAATGACGAGATTATGAGCCGCCTTGCATTGAGGCAAGTGCCCACCTAGCTCACGGTCGCCCTCAACACGCACTGCGTGGAGGAGGACGGCATGAGGGCGGAAAACAGAAGGCACATCGCTGAAGGAAGCGAGAGGGTCGGAGGCACAGGGCAGCAATCACAAGTCCGGGGAGGATGGGGACGGGAACCGTTACGACGACACAAACGAAACCGGCCCGTTTGGATTCTTTGCTTGATTTGGGGCGTTACTTTCGCGGGCGCGGGCGCGAGCGCGGTCGGTGAGCTGCATACGACCGATAAACGTGTTGAGATCCGCGTCAAGCTGTACCAGGGATACATTATCGTAGTGCAGGGTTCGATCGGAAAGCTGCAGAAGCTCAACTTCGTCATTGACACAGGAGCTGTCCCCAGCGTTGTGGACTCGAGAGTCGCACAAAAAGCTCGGTCTGAACGGGACGTTGAAAGCCTTTCAGTACTTCAGCAGACGTGCCGACCGAAGAGCTGGTCGTGCCCAGTATAGAGTTAGGCGCGATCCGGGCGGTATCCGTTCGCGTCCTGTCACAGGATTTGAGCTTTATTGAGAAGGCTCTGGGCGTCCGAATTGATGCCCTCATCGGCCTCGATGTATTGGGCCAAAGCAACTTCACTATCGACTACGAATCGAAGCGAATCGCCTTTGGAATTCCGATGAGTGCGCCAGACACCCCTGCTGGGGTGGCCCATCACTATGCTGCTTTCGAGAGCGAGCCCTGGTTCGCGGTGGTACAGATCCAGGTTCAGGGCCAGTTCTTTCGCCTAGTGCTAGATACGGGCTCGAGCGACCTGGTCCTATTCAGGGCCCGAGTGCAGGACCGGCTTCCAGCACTGCGCATGACAGGTGCAATGACTAAAATCACGATGGGTGGCGAGGAAGACCTTCCCGTGGTTGAACTAGTCGGCGTCCGTCTAGGCTCTGCCGACCTACCGGGTCAGCATGCGGACCTCATAAGCGGCGGAGCTCCCGCTTCGGCTGGCCTTGATGGCTTGCTCGGAGTTACTTCGCTAGACGTGAAACGCATCGCGTTTGACTTCGAGCACAGGATCATCCGTTGGGACTGTTCCTCCAGACGACAGCCTGAGTCCAGAAACAAAATAGTTGAATTCCGAAATCATGTGTTTTCGGCCCGCCGAAAATGTGTTGTGTAACTCTTTTGTTTTCCTCGCAATCAGAAACTCCCTGCACCAGACATTTTCGACCCAGCTCACCAAGCTCGGTGTCCTCAGCCTTGTAGACGATACCCATCCCGCCGCCAAGCTTCTCAACATTGCGGTAGTGCGAAATGGTTTGGCCGACAATGATCTAAACGTGTTCGTACGTTCTTAGGTTGAGATTGGAGGTAAATCAAAATTTTCCCAAGCGAACCCGAGGTTGGCCCTGGCGGATACCAATTCGCAAATCCGCAATCAGCCATCTACAATCTGAAATCGCATGGACCTCGCTCGCATTGCCGAGCTGCTACAGCCATTTCTTTCTCCCCTAGGGGACGATTGTCATTCCGAGCGAAGCGAGGAATCCGCAGTTCTGTCCTCTACCCAGCTGACACATATATCGACATACATCGATATCCTCATTCGCTGGAACACTCGGATGAACCTCACTGCCGTGCGTCAGCCGGAAGAAATCGTAAGCCGCCACTTTGGAGAATCTCTGTTCGCCGCTCGCCACTTGTTTCCAAATATCCATGTGGCGGAGGCCAGCGCGAAAGCCGAGCCCGATTCAGCCGTTCATGTCGTGGACCTCGGTTCTGGCGCAGGCTTCCCCGGTCTGCCCATAAAGATCTGGGCTCCTCATCTCCGTCTGACCCTGATCGAATCGAACCAAAGAAAGGCTGTCTTTCTCCGCGAAGTCTCCCGCGCGCTTACATTGACGGACGTCAATGTATTCGCCGGCCGTGCCGAAGACTTTCCCGACGCCCAAGCAGATGTCGTCACCCTCCGGGCCGTTGAACGTTTCGACGCTGTGCTACCTCTCGCGGTTCGCCTCGCCAAGAACCAAGGCCGTCTCGCTCTGCTCATCGGCCAAGCCCAGTTCGACCTCGTCCGCTCCCTTGCCCCCAAAGTCCAGTGGTCGCCGCCCATCCAAATACCACTCTCTCTCAACCGGATCCTGCTGCTTGGGACCTCTGGGATCTGAGGAATCAAGGTTGCTATTATCAAACCACGAAGTGGGAGATGCGGCCATCAGAACCAGAGATGTTGGTCATTTCCCATCCGGGAAATGGCTTACAAGTGGGATGGTTTACAGAATCTAGGCCACCCTTACCGACGCCCCGGTTTCCTCTTTTATGCTTTTGTAGAAAACGTGTCTTCTTCTGCTTCTCCGGGATCCGATTTTCTCTTTCTGCTTGTGAGCGAAATCAAGGAGTGTTCCACGTGGAACGTTTCCGCGAAACCGCACCGCTCGCATTCTCGGTCTCGGTTGGGTAGGACATTCGACAGGCCAACGGCACTAGACGACAGAAAATGTTCCACGTGGAACACTCTGTGGAAATGCAAGGCGGAATCGATCAGAAACAACAATCGGCTCAACGAAATCGCTGATTCTTAGGTTGCATCAAAATTCGTCATTGCAAATGACAATCGACTTCGCACTATGCTGCAAGAACTCTAGATTCTCCGAAAATCTGAATGGGACGCGTCATCGCGGTAGCCAACCAGAAGGGCGGCGTGGGCAAAACCACGACTGCCATCAATCTGGCCTCATCCCTTGCTGCGGCGGAAGTAGATACCCTGCTTGTCGATTGCGATCCGCAGTCTAATGCCACCAGCGGCCTCGGCTTGGTTAAAGATCCGGAGAGAATCAGCACCTACCACTTACTGATGGGAGCCGCTGGAGCGGAGAATGCGCTTCAGGCCACCGGGCTTGAACAACTCTGGATCATTCCTGCACACAAGAATCTGATCGGCGCAAACCTAGAACTCGTGGAAGGCGAGCGCCGGGAGTTTCGTCTGCGTGATGCGCTTGCGCCTTTGCGCGAACGCTTCCAGTTCATAGTCCTTGATTGCCCACCGGCTCTCGATCTGCTCACTTTGAATGCGCTGGTGGCTGCGGATGCGGTGCTTATTCCGATGCAGGCGGAATACTTTGCCCTGGAGGGCGTCTCCGAGCTGCTGGATACGGTCGAGCGCATTCGGGGTAGCTTCAATCCCGAACTGATGATCGAAGGCGTGGTCTTGACCATGTTCGACGAACGCACGAACCTGGCGCAGCAGGTGACGGCGGAGTTGAGGCGATTCTTCGGAGAGAAGCTGTGCCAGACCACGATCCCGCGGAACATCCGGCTGGCGGAGGCTCCAAGCCATGGCAAGCCGGCGCTGCTCTATGATGTGCGATCGCGCGGAGCCGAGAGTTACATTCGGCTAGCGAAGGAGATTATTTCGCATCATCTGCCGACGCAGGAAGTGGCTGCGCCGGAAACGGCCGAGGGCCAGGAGAAGACCGCGGAAGAAATGGACAAGACGGCTTAGTATATCGACATGTATCGATATATATAGATTGATGGATGTCGATATGAAAAAGTCAGACCCGGCTGATTCCGAACTCCAATTTGAGTTCGGGGCAACTAGCGGGGAGCACGAGATCCTTCGACTCATTCTCTGCTCCGCCTTGCGGAGCAGTTCACTCGCTCAGGATGACAGGGTTGGGCTGATTGGCGCGACAGTGCTCGCGCAGGATGACAATCTATGAGGGAAAAATGACGACAACTGCGGAGAATGTGGTGGCAACCGAGAAGACAACGGCGCCGGAGAAGAGGAAAGCATTAGGGCGAGGGCTGGATTCCCTGCTGCCCGCGGGGCCGCGGATGGTCGCGGGGACTGCGGTTCCATCTGCCGCGCCTGTCCAACCGGCGGGAGCTGTACATAGCGCGGTTTTGCCCGAGGTCCAGGCCCAGGCTGCGCGGGCAGCGGGAAATGCGGTAGCGCAGATTCCGCTCGACCAGATCGACTCCAACCCGTACCAAACGCGGCAAGTCTTCGACAAGGAAGCTCTGGCGGAGTTGGCCGAATCGATTCGGGTCAACGGCGTGGTGCAGGCGATCGTGGTGCGTCCGACGCCCGAGGGCCGTTACGTTCTGGTCCTCGGCGAACGGCGCTGCCGAGCTTCACGGCTGGCGGGGAAGACGACCATCCCCGCGATTGTTCGCAGCGTGTCCGATCAGCAAGCGGCGGAGATGACGATTGTCGAAAACCTGCAGCGGCAAGACCTGAATTGCCTGGAGCAGGCGAACGGCTTCGCCCGCCTGAGCCGCGATTTCGGCCTGACGCAGGACCAGATTGGGCAGCGCACCGGAATCTCGCGCGAATCGGTTTCTAATTACATGCGGCTGCTGAAGCTTCCGCCCATGGTGCAGCATTATCTGGCGGAGGGCGACTTGGGATTCAGTGAGGCGCGGGTGCTGCTGCAACTGACCGACCCGGACAGTATTCATCGCATTGCCGATGAAGCAGTGCTCAAGCATTTGTCGGTGGCGCAACTGAAAGACCTGGTTGACCGAACCAACGCAGCCATCCTCGAGCCGAAAAAAACCGGCCAGGCGCGGTGGCAGGATCCCAACGTGCACGCGGCCCAGACAGAGCTAGAGAGACTGCTGGGAGTGCGGGTGCGCATCGCTGACCGGAAAGGTAAAGGGAAGATCGTGATCGAGTACGCTTCGCTGGAGGATTTTGATCGGGTGGTGGAGATGCTGAAAGGAAGGGGCTAGCTATTAGTGGCTAGTGGTTACTGAGGCGGCTTTGGCCGCCTTTTTTATTGCGAAGATTGAAGATTTTAGATTTCAGATTTTGAAAACGCGCGCGCAGAAACGGACGAGATAGGAGTCAGGTTGATAAGAATCTTTGTAGTAATCAGTGGGACAAGAGTGCGGATTCGAGCTTCTCGCCGAGCCCTTGATCACTTTCCAGCGCAGGGCAGCATGACGAGAAGCGGGAAATATTCGTGAATGACCGAACGAGCAGGAATTGCTGCAGGCAGTACCCAAGTCGACAGGAATCTGCCTGGTAATCCGTGGGACGACAATCGAGGATTGGAAACTTAATCTGGTGGTTCAGGCAGCGGGGAAGCTGGTTCATGAGGGGGAAGTGGGAAAAATCCATCTAGATGAAACCTAACCCTGCTTCAGTGGCTCAGTTTAAGGTAGAAGCGAGCCCAACGCGCTATTATTGCGTCGCAAAGAACGCGACGCTTCGCGCGGCTCGCCTAGATCCTTCACTGCGGACAAAAAACGCTTGTTCAGGATGACACCATCCCAAACTGAGCCGCTAACCCTGCCTCCACTAGGTCTCCTGCCGATACCTCGCCTGGACCCACGCGGTTTAGATTTGTCCCATCCCGCCGTCTACGTTGATTTCCACGCCGGTGATGTACGAGGCATCTTGTGAAGCCAAGAACGCGACAGCCGCAGCCACTTCCTCGGGTTGTCCAAAGCGCTTCATCGGAACCTTCGCAACGATCTCCTTCGCGAATTCATCGATGGCTTCCTTGGGCAACCCGGCCCTGCCAAAGATCGGCGTAACAATCGGACCTGGCGCAACCGTATTCACGCGAATGCCGCGCTCTGCCAGTTCCGCAGCTGCGGTTCGCGCCAAAGATCGTAGCGCTGCCTTGGTTGCAGAATACGCGCTGACGCCGACGGTGCCCTTGATATCTGCCACGCTGGTGTTCAAGATGATCGACGCACCGTCATTGAGGAAGGGCAACGCTTTCTGGATTGTGAAGTACGCTCCCTTGATATTGATGTCAAACTGCTCGTCGTAGGCGCTTTCGGATGTCTCGGCAAGTGGCACAACCTTCACGATGCCCGCGTTTACGAACAACACATCAATCTTTCCCAGCTTCTGCGAAACCTCGCGCGTACAGCTTGTCCACGTCCGCGAGTTTGGACACGTCCGCCTGCACCGCAACCAGGCCATTTCCGATCGTTTTCACCGCCTCATCGAGCGTTTTCCTGTCTCGACCGGAGATGGCTACCCGCGCACCTTCTTCCTGAAAGCGCTTGGCCGTTGCCAGTCCGATGCCGCTGTTTCCGCCGGTCACTACCGCTACTTTTCCTTCGAGCCTCTTCATGCCAATCTCCTCTATTTATCTTTTTTGTGAAATTCTCTGCCCCTGATTCGGGGCATCCGTGCTCACCGTTCTACGGGCACGTTTAATAATTAGACAGTTAGATGACCATCGAACTAACCAGTCGCACTTTTCTTTTGAGTCTTTGTATGAGACGCGGTTCTTTCTGGCGGTAAGCTCAATGCTTCGTTACACTTTAGACAGACCCATGGATCGTTCTGAGGTTGAGAAAATATCGAAAGCCTTGGCCGACGCCACCCGCCTCAAGATCTTTGAGGCCATCTCGGCAAGCAAACACATGAACTGTGGTGAGATCGTTTCGATGCGCGGCGTGACCCCCGCAACTGTCTCTCACCATCTCAAGATTCTGAGCGAGGCCGGGCTGATCGCTTGCCATCGCGAAGGGCAGTTCGTCTACAGCCAGGCCGTCCCCGAAACCGTCGCCGCCTACACCCGGACACTGAGGAAAATTGCGCGCGGCGGAAAAGCAGCTCGCCGACGGTGACGCAGGAAGATTCGAATGTTCACGACTGACACCCAAAAAGTACTGCAATCAGTGGCGGCGCAACTAATGAATGGGGACTCAGTCACGCTGGACTACCAGAAGCTGCGAGTGAAGCGCGTAGGGAGTGGCCGCTTGCGCATGGTGCAGTTTAAGTTGAACGGCCGGGTGTTTGAGGCCATCGAGCAGAATCGGGACAAACCGAGTCGATGGGGACAACTGGCGCGCGAGAAGCATCAAGTGGTCCAGTTCAGAGACGTGCTGACCCATAAGTATGTGGCGGTGTCAGTGGACGGCAAGATTACGGAGTATGGGCGGTAAGAGGTTGTACTAGGTCAGGGTTGGCTCGCGCAGTTGCGACCTTCGGTCGCCCCATCTTATTCCGCGTAGAACCCCGGACTAACGTCCGGGGCTAAGATATTCCGCTCCATAGCGGAGCTGATTTTGTTGCAGCTGCATTCCGCCTGCTCACGCCAGCCTACACCTAAGGCCCTCCTGCTTAGGGAGCGAGGCGGTCGGTGATGGTGTCGTTGTGGAAGGCGACGTGGTCACGCAATTCGAACCAGGGGCCCTTGCCTTTACTCATGTCCGCCACAGCGCTGGTCTCATCGGTGGCGAATTCGCTCCAGGAGTTGTAGCGGGCGATGACGAGATATTCCCAGGGCGCTCCCTCCAGATGCATCATCAGGACGTTGCCGGCGGTATTGGCGTTTACGCCCGCAGGACCGAGCATTTTTTCCACTTCGGCGCGATGTCCGGGAGCGGCGCGATAGACGGAGGCTACATAAACCGAACCGGCAGTTTTAGCGGCCTGGTCACCGAGGCCCATGGCGCGGCTGAAATCGGCCCACGATGGACCGTTGACGTAAGTATCGCCATGCCACTCGGTGAGACTCACGAAAAGCGGCGGGAGGCGGATTGCCGGCAGCGGACAGAGTGACGCTGGTTCCGAGATGAGCGATGGTCAGGTAGTCCCACTCCGCGCCGTCCTGATGACGCAGTACCAGGAAGTGATTGGGCATGGGGGAGTTGGGATTCGGTGTCTTGAGAAGATCGCCGAGGGCTCCGGCTTTACCGAGCGCAGCTTTCGAGAAGTTGACATGGTAAACGTCGGTGCGTGCGGGAGGCGCGGTTTGCGCAACGGCAATGGAGAAGAACGAAAAAAGAACGAGCAGCAAGGTGCAAATGCTCTTCACGGTTTGCTCCTGATTTTAAATTTTTGATATTGGTGCTTTGGATCGTGGCCGGAGAAACGAGCGGATTATAACAGCGATGGAGAGTCTTGTTACAAGTTGTTGGAGGTCCTGAATTGATGTGGAGATGCCCGCGAGTATCCCTCGCTCCGCCTGAAAAACGGCTGCGCTCGGGATGACGTCAATAGCGTCTGCGGTTGTTGCTATCTACTTCTCCTGAAAATCGACGAAGGCTCCGATCTTTCCGGCATAAAGACGTAGGCCGCACAATTTGGGAGCCATGTGGGCAAAGGAGATTTGAAGCTGTTTCGCGGGCGCGCTGATTTGTCCCATTTCCATGCGGGCGCGGACCAGATCTCGCTTTTCGTCGTATGAGCTGCCAGCGGTGACGTTCCGGTTCACGATCAAAGTCCAGTCTTTCTTAGTTGGAAGGACGTACAGGCTGTAGGCGCCCACCGGAATTACAGCGTTGGCGATGGTGAGAGGGACTTGCGTGAACAACGTGATCGGAGTGCCGCCTGGCAGCCAAATCTTGCCGGGGTGGGGCTCCTCTTTTGCGACGTCGGCGGAGTTTTGGTATTGGATGCTGATCTCGTTGCCGTCGGATAGGGTGCAATAGGCGCTCGCAGACTCTGGGCCAGAATCGCCTTGTTGCGCGACTGCTCCGATGGCAAGCAGGCAGCAGACGAATAGAATAACGACGCAGATAGATGGAAGGCGCATTCCTTATCCTCCGCGGGGCGAATTATAGCCTTGGATGGTGCTGTCGCAAAACCAAAGATTTAATGGCAAAGCCACCTCTGGAGGGTGCGGCGACATCGCGGCCCATTCGGCCTTGGTCTTCGGTGACGTTCTCTAATCCTGCCGACATTGCTACCGTGACAGGCCAGCAGAGTAGAGAAAGGCTGGCATGGCAAACACGGGGAAGTCGACATCTAAGCTGAACATCCTGTATGGTGAGGGCGACGCGGAAGTGCTTGCGGCACAGGCAGTTTCGATTCAAAAGGCGGGTCATCAGGTGACCCAGGCGGTCGGGCGCCAAGGAGTGCAGGAAGCGCTGCAGCGGGGCGCCTTTGACCTGGTCGTACTAGGGCCGACGCTGACGAGAAATGACCGGCATCACTTGCCTTATATGGTTAAGAAGGCATATCCGGGGACGCGGGTTCTGGTCATGCATACGGATGGGGAGCGACACCCGCAGGTGGACGCAAATTTGGAAACAGGAAGAAGTATTGAGGACCTGGTGGCAAAGATCGCTGTGATGCAGGCGCAGGAAAAAGAAGCAGTGAGCCAGTAAAGGGTTTGCGGCTCTGAGTTGTTAGTTTTCAGTTAGAGACGGCCAAATGGCCGTCTTTTTTATTGAGCTTGTTTATTGGGCTGGGCGGCATCCAGTGAGTAACCAGGTGGGATGAAGGACCGGGTTTGCAGTATTCTATGCCTCTGAAACGGCTGTTCGTCGCATTGAAGTGGAGTTTCCAATAAGAAATGGAAGAAAAGAAACTCTATGTGAGTCTGAGTGGGTTGCCGCTCTCGTTTGAGCTGGACTGGCCTTTTCATACATCGACTTCGGGAGCGGATTTTTCGGTGTCTGCATGCTGACATTCGGCTCGAGAACTCTGAGGGTTTGCACGCGCCGGTGGCGGTGAACTTGTCGGCCACGGTGCGCGAGGTGATGCCCTCGCTGGATCCGAGGGACGCCGAGGGGCCGGTGATCAATGCATTGCGCAAAGAGGTGGATCGGCGGCAGATCGAATTCTTGAAATCGGGTAAGCGAGTGCCGGTGCACTTTTCCAGTCGTCACTATGATTTCAAGCGAAGCAAGTGGATGTTCGGGAAGGCTACCGACGAGGAGATCACGCAAGTTGGTCGCGCGCAAGATCTACTGGCAGACGCGGCTAGTGGGAGGGTCGGTGTGGATTGGTGATCCGACGGAAGCGCTCTATGTGGAGACTTCAGTGGAGCACGTGATGGAGATAGCGCAGAAACTCGCCGGCGAGGGGCTGATTAAGCTCGAGGGCGATCGGGCGGCTGCAGACGCGATCTCTGATGGCGCAAGCCGCAAAGTTTGAGGCGGACATGCGGACAGCTCGGGAGGAGTTGGAGAAGAAACACGCGTTCGAGAGAGGGTGAAGAGCTTTCTGAGAACGATTGCCGGGCTGCGCTCGGCTAGACGAGCGAGGACGCTCGTCCCCACATTATTTCCGCTACTGGTTCCTCATGGCGTCGATGATCTGGTAGAGCTGCGAACGATCGGTTACTTCGACGTAGGGCTTCCCTCCCGGCTTACTGCTAACCACGTAAATGGTGGGAGTCTGATGAACACCGATGCGGTTTCCGAGGTTGCGCTCGGCGTTGACCTCGGCTGCCAGCTTACCTTGCGGGTCAACGACAAAAGGCAAGTCGACTTTGTGCTCGGCGGCAAACTTCTCAGCAAAGCTGCGTAGGTTGGTGGGGATGATCTCCAGCTGGTGTTGGAAGATGTAGTCACGGAAATCGTATCCCAGCTGCGGAGAAAGCGCGTCGAAGTAATGGGCGATGACGGCTGCATCGAACGACCAATTGTGCATTGGCAAAGGGAAGTCGTGGCGGACAACAGGGATCTTGTAAGCCTTGCCTGCATCCCTGAGGACAGGAGCGGAGAGACGACATTGCGGACACTGCAGGTCTTCGAACACCACAATGGCTAGTTGAGCGCCTTTGGGCGGTTTGAGGACGGTGCTGAGATCGTCGGCGGAAGCGAGAGAAACAAAAAGCAAAGTTATGGCGGCAACGGCGGCGTAACGCTTAGTCATAGTTGTTTAGATGCGGGGGGACGCTCTTCTCTCCTGATATCCATGGTAACCGAAGGGGACCGGAGGTGTCAGGTTACTTGAGCGTCGCACCGTTGGATGGCAATTCTCATAATCAAACCAGGCGGAGTTGGCGTCGCTCCAGGGCAAGCAACTTTTCTTTGATAGGCAAGCCGCCCCCATATCCGGTCAGCTTGCCGTTGCTGCCGATGACGCGATGGCAGGGAATCACGATAGGGATCGGGATTAGAACCATTCGCCAAGCCAACGGCGCGCGAAGCCTTGGGATTGCCGATACGGCGGGCCAGTTCGCCGTAGGAGATGGTCTCACCGTAAGGAATGTCGCAGAGCAGATTCCAGACTTTGAGCTGGAATGGAGTTCCCTCGGGCGCTAGAGGGAGATCGAAGGAATCCAGTTCGCCGGCGAAGTAGGCGCGAAGCTGGCGAATGACTTCTTCGAGCGGACTGGAGTCCTCTTTCCAAGCGGGATCGGGAAGAGATGCGCTTCTTCCGTTGGCGAATTCAATCCGTCGCAAACCTACGTCGTCAGCTGCCAGCAGCAAAGAGCCGAGCGGGCTTTTGATTCGCGTGAAATACGTAGCGTGCTCATGATTGCGGGAGTCCTCGACCTAAAGACATTTGAGGATGCCGATTGAGGCAGCACATTTCAAGATAGCTTATCTGGCCTGAAGAAGGCTGGCCGTTTTCGGACGTGATTTGGACAACCCCCGAAGTCTGTGGAGCGAGTAGGGATCCTTCGACTGCGAGTTTTCTTTCGCAAACGAAAGAAAACTCTTCGCTCAGGATGACAGGGCGGCGGGAGAATTCTAAACCGCCGCAGCTTGCTCGCGGCGTTTCCCCTGGATCTCGATGTAGACGTTTACCAGCGACACGGCTGCGGGGGTTACGCCGGGAATATTCGAGGCTTGCGCTAGAGTGCGCGGACGCACTTTGACCAGCTTCTCCTGCATCTCGCGGGAGAGCCCGCTGACGGAGCGATAGTCGAACCAGGTAGGGATGGTCCGCTGCTCCGCTTTTTTCATGCGCTCGATGGCGCGCTGCTGTTGTAGCAGGTAGCCCTCATACTTGATTTCGGTTTCAACGGATTTGAGTTCGTTGCGGATTACGGAGGGAAGAGCTGCTACGGATTCGTGCTGCCGGATTTCTTCTCTATCGAAAAACCCAGGGTCGAGTTCGCGAAGAGCAGGGACCAGGTGTTCGATGGTTATCTCGGGGCGCTTGAGAAGTTGGGCGAGGGATTGGCCGAGGGCGGGAGAGAGGCCGGTAGCCTTTGGCTGGCCGTTGGCAGGATAAGGATGCTCGCCTCGCGCCTCATTCTTCGCGTCGCATAGCGACCCGAAGAGCGCGGTGTCTCGCCCAGATCCTTCGGCGCCAAAAACAGGCGCCTCAGGATGACAATCAGTTGAATGCGTTGTCGCGCAAACCTTTTCGATCATTGTCGGAGTTAGCCTGGTTCTTCTCCAGCAACAGCTTCATCGCTTCCAAGCGCTGTTGCTTGGCTTGGAAGTCGGCCCAGGCGGCGTCGGAGATCAGGCCGACGCGGCGACCGTGAGGAGTGAGGCGGCGATCCGCGTTGTCGATGCGCAGATGCAGGCGGAATTCGGCGCGCGAGGTGAACATCCGGTAAGGCTCGTTCGTCCCTTTGGAGATGAGGTCGTCGATCAAGAATGGCGGTGTAGGCCTCGGTACGGTCGAGGATCAGCGGCGGTTCGTTCTTCACTTTCAGGGCGGCGTTGATGCCCGCCATCAGGCCTTGGCAGGCGGCTTCCTCGTAGCCACTGGTTCCGTTGATTTGACCGGCGAGGAAGAGCCTCGCGATCTTCTTGGTTTCGAGCGTGCGCTCGAGCTCCGTAGGATCGATGGAGTCGTACTCAATGGCGTAACCGGGACGGAGCATCTCCGCGGTTTCGAGACCGGGAATCGATTTCAAGATTTCGAGCTGCACTTCAACCGGCAGCGACGTACTCATCCCATTGACATAGATTTCGTGCGTGTTCAGGCCCTCGGGTTCGAGGAAGAGCTGGTGCGTGGTCTTGTCGGGAAACTTGACGATTTTGTCTTCGATGGATGGACAATACCGCGGGCCGATCGATTTGATCTGGCCGCTGTACATCGGGGAACGATGCACATTTTCGCGGATGATGCGCTGAGTCTCCGGCGTGGTCCAGGCGATGTAGCAGGGCACTTGGGAATCGTGATGGGCGACGCGCCTGGTGCGGAAGCTGAATGGCGTGGGATCGGGATCGCCGGGCTGAATCTGGAAGCGCGACCAGTCTATGGTGCGTCCATCGAGGCGCGGAGGCGTGCCGGTCTTGAGGCGGCAGCCTCGCAGACCGAGCTGCTTGAGAGCTTCGCCGAGGAGGACAGCATTCGGTTCGCCGGAGCGGCCAGCGGGATATTGTTGCTCTCCGCAATGGATGAGGCCGTTCAGGAACGTGCCGGTGGTGATGATGACGGCCGAGGCGCCCACGGTACGGCCATCGCGGAGCCGGATGCCGCGGACGATGCGGTTGTTGGCCGCATAAGGAAGCTCGCCTCGCGCTTCATTGTTCGAGCCGCTGGGCGGCTCGAACGGCGGGGCGTCTCGCCCAGGTCCTTCGCTCGCAAAAGCATCTCGCTCAGGATGACAATCGTTTGGCTGAGGGCTAACGCCTGAGGGCTGAATGCGTTCTTCAATGATCAGATCGGCGACTTCGGCTTGCTTGATCTTGAGATTAGGCTGCGATTCGAGCACCTCTCGCATCTTCAGACGGTAAGCCTGTTTGTCGCATTGGGCGCGGGGAGACCAGACTGCCGGACCGCGCGAAGTGTTGAGCAGGCGGAATTGGATTCCGACCGCGTCGGTGACTTCACCCATGATGCCGCCGAGGGCATCGACTTCGCGGACGAGATGTCCTTTGGCAATGCCGCCCACCGCTGGATTGCACGACATCTGCGCGATGAGGTCGACGTTAAGCGTGTAGAGCGCGGTCTTCAAGCCCATGCGAGCCGCGACCATAGCGGCCTCGCATCCAGCATGACCGGCGCCGACGACAACTACGTCGAATTGTTCGGTGAACTGCGGCATTCGAGTTCTATTCTAGCAACTGGCAGGATTTTGCGGGACTCGGCAAAGAGCGTTAAACACCCTTCGACTCCGCTCAGGGCAGGCTCCGGACACGAAGGTTCACCAAGGAAATCCAGGTCAAACTTTGAGCTAGAACTGCGGGCCACCGACATCCGTGAAGATCGCTTCCTGCCATTCTCCCGAGGGGAAGTACCAGTTGCTAGCGCCGGCTTCGTGATTATTTCCGCCCGGGCCGTAGAGCACGGTCGGAGAGCGCCAGTAGTCCATTCCCATCTGCAGAAGAGCCCCTGGCGAAATTCTCACGCGAGCTTTGACTGTGCAGCCTTCGAGTTGGCCAGGGGGCAGGGCGGCGCGTGGCGAAGCGCTCCAGAAATGCCAGACCCGGTCGGGACGCTGGCCGACGCCGAGTACAACAGCACGGTTCGACGGGTCATTTTTCGGACGATCGTATTTTAGACGATTGTAAGCGAGGGCCATCGGCTCATGCTGATCGGTGCCAAACCACGGCTCGCGACGGTAGAGACCACCGCGAACATTGCCACTATCATCGTTGAGGATGACGTCTTTGCCATCAATGCGGCACGAGAGCTGAGTCCAGGCGACTTCCACCTGTGCGGATTCGTAGCCGGGGACGCGAGTGTCAGCGATGGCTATGCACCACAGTAGAGCGGAATGAAAATCTGTCGGGGGAGGCGTCGGACTGACGTAGCCAGCCTTGTAGCTCACTTCATCGGGGATACGTGGGTCATTCGCAACGACGAATGCGACCGGAGAGGCGGCACGTCCTTGAGGAGTAACCACGGTGATCGTTGCCGTTGAGACTTTGTGGGGGACGAGGGCGATTAGGTCGTCCGCGGATTGAACTTTGAAGACGGAAATCGTGCTTCCGAAGAGGACGGCAGAAGCATTTTGCAGATTCCTGCCAGTGATTTCTATCCGCGAGCCTTCGGGGCCGCTGGTGGGAGAGATGCGGATGATCTTAGGTGAATCGGATTGGGCGGCCAGAATTGGCAGAGCTGAAATCAGCAAGACGTAACCGACCGCAGCAATCGCAACGCGATTCAGGATCCCCACAATACACCCACTTTGCACGGGCGGGACGCCCGCGCCTACATGATCAGTGATTATCAGACGGGATATGCTCTCCGGTCGCTGGAAACATCGTTTTCCCCGGGCGAATTCCCAGATTGGACTCGGACGGGCGGTTACGCCCGCGCCCTACAAGCCGAGTTGCGCGCTGCCGCTGCCACCCGTATATTGGTTCGCTAAGGAGACTGCAATCATGGCTGCGAAGGAATTCTTTGAAGAATTAGACACGCGGATCGCCAAGTATGACTTGCTTTGCCATCCATTTTATAAAGCATGGAGCGCGGGTGAATTGAGCCGCGATGACTTGAGGGACTATGCCCAGGACTACTACTACCATGTCGCGGCTTTTCCAGAGTACCTGGCGGAGTTGGGAGTTCGCTTGGAGGAAGGCGAACTGCGTCGTGCTGTGCTGGCCAACATGTGCGACGAAAAGGGCGGGGAAGATGCCTTTGGCGAGCCTGGGGCCGAGCACTCGGAGTTGTGGCTGGACTTCGCCGAGGGCATGGGAGCGCGCCGTCCTATGCTAGGGCACAAGCCGCTGCCGGAGATTACCGAACTTACGTCTTTTTTTCATCGCATCGCGAGCCAGGGGACTCCGGAAGAGGCACTGGCGGCATTTTATGCCTATGAATCGCAGGTGCCGAGGGTGGCTAAGGAGAAAGAGCGGGGGTTGCGGGAAATTTACGGAGCGGACGAAAAGAGCCGCGGATATTTTGGGCTGCATGCCACGGCCGACGTGCAGCACTCGCAGGTCTGGCGTCAACAGTTAGGCAAGCGGTTGGAGGCGAATCCGCGGATGGCGGAGAAGGCGCTGGCGGCAGGAGAAGATGCGGCCAAGGCGCTGTGGCGCGCGCTAGATGGAATCGAGGCGCGGCGGATGGCGAAGGCAGCTTAGATCGGAGCGATCACGGACGATTGAGGCCAATGATTCAGTAGAATCATTGGCTCTTACTTTTTGGAAAGATTTTTATGGCGAAGGCGATTCCGATTGGGGTGCGTGGTGAGGCTGAGGAAACGGTGGAGTTCAAGCACACGCTGACGGCGCATCATCCAGAGCTGCCGCCGGTATATTCAACGCCAGACATGATCCGACTGATGGAGACGGCAGCGTTCCATGCGCTGCAACCGTACTGTGAAGGCGACGAGATCACTGTGGGAACGTCGATCAACGTCGAACATCGCGCGGCCAGCGGCATTGGTGCAAGGGTCCGCGCGGAGGCGGTTCTGGAATCATTCGATGGGCGGTTCTATAAGGTGCGGGTGACAGCGCGGGATGAAGTTCAGGAGATTGGGCGCGGCACTGTGACAAGAGCGGTGGTAAGCGTGGGGAAATTTCTGGAGAGGGTGAAGGAGGGAGACCGTTAGTGGGTGGTTTGGTGGTCGCTGGTTGCTGACAACCTGCCGAGCCTCGCTCGGCCAGCACGGGCGGGGCGCCCGTGCCCACGCGGATGTAGTATGTTGCGGTGGAAACGCTGGCTCAGCGTGTGATTTGCTACATCCGGCGGCATGAGCTGATGAAGGCCGGAGAGCGCCTAGGCGTAGCGGTCTCGGGCGGATTAGATTCGGTGGGACTGCTGCGATTGTTGCTGGAGTCGCGCAAGCAACTCGGAATTGTCCTCTCGGTGGTTCACTTCAATCACAAACTGCGTGGACAGGAATCGGACGCGGACGAGCAGTTCGTAGCGGCGTTGGCTCGGAAGTACAGGGTGGATTTCCACTGCGACCGCGGGGATGTGGCGGCTTATGCAACGGAAAACCACCTGAGCATTGAGGCAGCAGCCCGAAAGATGCGATACGAATACTTCGACTGTCTGCTGCGCACGGAGGGCCTCAACCGAATTGCTACGGCACATACTTTGGACGATCAGGCGGAGACGGTTCTGATGAGGCTGGTACGAGGAGCAGGGACACGCGGCTTGGCGGGGATTTATCCCCAGTTGGCGGTTCACGGTTCTCAGTTCTCAGAAGGTTCTATTGTTCGGCCTTTGCTAGGTATCAGGAGGAAGGAGCTGGAAGCTTATCTGGGGGAAGTTGGGCAAGAGTGGCGAGAGGATTCGACGAATCGCGATTTGCGCCATGCACGAAACCGAGTGCGGCATGGAATCCTGCCGAGGCTGGAGCGGAACTTAAATCCGGCTGTGCGCGAGGCCCTAGCGGAGACAGCCGAGATTGCAAGGGCGGAAGAGGAATACTGGAAGAATGAAATTGCGCGAGTGCTGCCGCTGGTTTGGGAAGACGGTCAGTTAACGACAGCAGTGCTCGCGGAGTTTCCTTTGGCCGTCCAACGGCGCGTCATCAGGGCAGCGGCGGAGTCTCTGGGGTTTCGGTTGGAGTTTCGCCACGTGGAAGAGATTCTGCAGGTAAGTTCGGGAAATTCGGAAATCGGCGACGTTGCCGGATGGCTGGATGGCATCGCGAAATCGGAACGCGCTACGGTTCGAACCTGCCGAGCCACCAAACAATCCCGACTACGACTACCGCCTTCCGATACCGGGGCGGATCGACGTTCCGGAAGTGGGTACACGCTTCGAGGCGGCGTTAGTTCCGACGAGCTCAGAGCCGGGGTATAATCCTGAGCACCTGCTCGATCGAGCGTTACTGGCGAAGGAGCTAGTCGTTCGCAACTGGCGCCCAGGAGACCGATTCTGGCCCGCCCATTTTAAGTCGCCCAAGAAGATCAAAGAACTGTTGCAGGAGCAGCATGTGACCGGACCAGAGAAAAAGCTTTGGCCGGTGGTGGTAAGCGGAACCGATGTAGTCTGGCTGCGCGGGTTTCCGGCTCCGGCGCGATTGCAGCCACGAGACCGAACTAAGGAAGCGGTGCTCATTCGGGAGTTTTCCAGACTCGAGGATTTGTAGGGCATGACTCAGACGCTCAAGGCGGAGCAGTTGCGTACGGTGATTCCGGCCGAACAGATTCAGAAACGCGTTCGGGAAATGGCGCGGCAGATTTCCGACGACTACCGGGGGCGGACCATCCATGCCTTGGCGCTATTAGAAAACGGATTTATGTTTATGACCGATCTGGTGCGGGCGATCGAAGTTCCGGTCATCTGCCAGTTCATCAAGCCCAAATACTCCACCCAGGATGACAAGGGGCCGGGAGAGATTCTGGAGATCTTTTTCAGTCATGAGCTAGACATCCGTGGCCAGCACCTTTTGCTCATTGAAGGGCTGGTTCATTCCGGAGTAACCGCTGAGTTCCTAATGAACGATCTGCGACTGCGGGGGGCGGCCTCGGTAAAACTGGCCACCTTATTGGACCGGCAATCAGCCCGGCGGGTGCAACTGCAGCCGGATTATTTCGGATTTTTGGTGGACGAGGCTTTCCTTGTCGGTTATGGCCTGGGAGCGCCCGAGCAGACGAATCGCAATCTGCCTTATCTTGCGGCCGCAAGCTAATCCAGCTTCGTGACTTAAGTCATTCGAAGAACTCACTTCTTTTTTCCAGGGGAACAGTTAAAATGGCGGATGGGCAATTTGTCCAATCCAAACCCAGTGGCTGGCATCTAACTATTGGCTGGTTGTCCCCAGTTTTCGTCCTGGCAGCAGGGCGCACTTTTCAGGAGCCCTTAGGTGAATTCGACAGTTAAGACTATTGTTTTCTGGCTGGTCATCGTACTTTCCGCCTTCCTTCTATGGGAGGTCGTGCGTGCCAGCAACTCCGGCCAAAAGGAGAAGGAGGTTAACTTCTCCCAATTCCTCAATGATGTGGATCAGGGACAGGTCAAAGAGGTCACTATCACCGGCCAGGAGGTCCGTGGTAAGTACCGCAATGATAACTCAGGCTTTCACCTGACTGCTCCGGCCAATTATCCCGACATGATCAAGATGCTGAGGGATAAGGGCGTGAACATCAATATTCGGGACATCAACAGCGGAAGTTGGACCTGGCTGATTAACCTAGCTCCTTTGGCTTTACTCGCCGCCCTGTGGTTCTTCATGATCCGGCAAATGCAAACGGGCGGAAATAAGGCTCTGTCGTTTGGCAAGAGCCGGGCACGCCTGCTCTCCATGCAGCAAAAGAAGGTGACGTTTAAGGATGTCGCCGGGGTTGATGAGGCCAAGGAAGAGCTGAAAGAGATCATTGAGTTCCTGCGCGAAGCGCAAAAGTTCCAGAAACTAGGCGGTCGGATTCCGAAAGGTGTACTGCTGGTAGGGCCTCCGGGAACGGGTAAGACCCTGTTGGCTAGGGCAGTTGCCGGTGAAGCCAATGTGCCTTTCTTCTCGATTTCGGGCTCTGACTTTGTAGAAATGTTTGTAGGCGTGGGTGCGAGCCGGGTGCGTGATCTGTTCGAGCAGGGGAAGAAGAATGCTCCCTGCATCATCTTTATTGATGAAATCGACGCGGTCGGGCGCCATCGCGGCGCCGGCTTGGGCGGTGGTCACGACGAGCGTGAACAGACGCTGAACCAACTGCTAGTAGAGATGGATGGGTTCGAGTCGAACGAGGGCGTCATCTTGATGGCCGCGACCAATCGGCCGGACGTGCTCGATCCTGCGCTGCTTCGTCCCGGGAGATTTGACCGGCGGGTAGTGGTCAGCCGTCCTGATGTGCGGGGACGAGAGGAGATTCTGCGGGTACACACACGCAAGATTCCTCTGGCGGACGACGTGGATCTCTCGGTGCTGGCCCGCGGTACACCAGGGTTTTCGGGAGCCGACCTGGCCAACATGGTGAACGAGGCGGCACTCGCGGCGGCACGGCAGAATCGCAAAGCCGTACTGATGTACGATTTTGAGCTGGCCAAAGACAAAGTCCTGATGGGGGTGGAGCGCAAGTCGCTGCTGCTCACCGATGAAGAAAAGAAGAACACGGCTTTCCATGAGGCTGGGCACGCGTTGGTCGCGGCGAAGCTGCCATATTCCGATCCTTTGCATAAAGTGACGATTATCCCGCGCGGCATGGCGTTGGGCGTCACCATGCAATTGCCCATCGATGACCGGCACAACTACTACAGAAATTATCTGGAGACAGAAATCGCAATCCTGATGGGCGGGCGCCTGGCGGAGGAAATTTTCCTGAGCCAGATGAGCACAGGCGCCGGCAATGACATTGAGCGGGCCACGGAATTGGCGCGCAAGATGGTCTGCGAGTGGGGCATGAGTGATCTCGGTCCGCTGACTTTCGGCAAAAAAGAAGAGCAGATCTTCCTGGGCCGCGAGATCGCACAGCACCGTGACTACAGCGAGGCCACGGCGGTAAAGATCGACGAGGAAGTGCGGCGGCTGGTTGGCCAGGGCTACAACACGGCCAAGCAAGTCTTGTCGCAGAACCAGGATTTGCTGGTCAAGATCGCGAATGCGCTGATTGAGCGTGAAGTGCTCGACGCCAACGAGATCAAGATGATCATCGACGGCAAGGAATTGCCCAAGCTGACTCCTCCTCCGAAAGGAGATGATGGAGTGCAGCAGGTGATCAAGCCCGATCTTCAGCCTGGGCGCGCGCCAAAAGGCGGTGAACGGCCGGCGCCAGCGTAAACCCAGTTTTCAAATGCTAGTTATCAGTGGGGCGGCTTGAGAGCCGCCCCAAATTTTTGTGAGATGCCGAGGCCAGGTAATCTAGCCATTCACTACCCGCATCATGCTTTCGGGATAACGCTTCCCGGCAGCGGCGGCAAGCGGAAAAACCTGGTCGATGCGCCGCAGGTCGTCTCCCGATAAGTGAACGTCCAAAGCGCCAACGTTCTCCTCCAAGTATTTGCGCCGTTTGGTTCCAGGAATCGGAACGATATCCTCTCCCTGGGCGAGCACCCAAGCCAGGGCTAACTGCGACGGCTTGCAGTTTTTCTCACGGGCGATTTCTTCGACTCGTCGCACCAAGTCGAGATTTCTCTGGAAATTCTCTCCTTGAAAGCGCGGAGAGGAGCGGCGGTAGTCATCGGCAGGGAGATCGTCGAAGCGCTTGAATTGGCCGGTGAGGAAGCCACGGCCCAGCGGGCTGTAGGCGACAAACCCAATCCCTAGCTCGCGACAGGTCGCCAGGATTTCGTCTTCTGGATCGCGCGTCCACAAGGAATACTCGGTTTGGAGGGCGGTGATGGGATGAATCTTCACCGCACGGCGAAGCGTGCTGGCCCCCGCCTCCGACAGGCCCAGGAATCGGACTTTGCCTTCCTTTACCAATTGAGCCATGGCACCCACGGTCTCCTCAATCGGCGTATTGGGGTCGACGCGGTGCTGATAGTAGAGATCGATTGTGTCCACGCCGAGGCGGCGCAGGCTGGCCTCGCACGCCTGGCGGACATATTCTGGTTTGCCGTTGATGCCACGGCTGTTGGGGTCGTTGGGATCGCGGACGATACCAAACTTTGTGGCCAGCACGATTTTGTCGCGGCGTCCGCGAATCGCTCTGCCGACGAGCTCTTCATTTGTGAAAGGGCCGTAAACGTCAGCGGTGTCGAGAAAATTGATGTCCAGCTCCAAAGCACGGTGGATAGTGGCAAGGGATTCATTGTCATCGCGTGGGCCGTAGAATTCCGACATGCCCATACAGCCAAGGCCGAGGGCGGAGGCGGTAAGGCCGCTGCGTCCAAGTTTGCGAAATTGCATGATCACTCCTTCGGATAAATTAAACTAGATAAACTAGATCACTCACTAGGAGATGCACGCAGCGGCGCGTCGGCTGCAGCGATTCGTGAGTCGTTCCGAGAGGCTGCCGCATCTTTGAGGGGCAAAGGATGCCTTGAACCCAGTGGAACCTGTGAGCAAAGTCCCGGTGTGGTTTGAACGAAGTTTCGACTTTTCTTTCCCGGTCGAATTGCACGCCAACGTGTGCGTGCGTTTGCGGGGTACTCCAGCCAGGCTGGAGGAGATGGTTCGAGGCCGTTCTCAAGAACTTCTACTGCGCAAGCCGCAACAGAAATGGTCGGCGCAGGAGCACGCTGGACACCTGCTGGATCTCGAGCCCTTATGGACGGCACGAGCGGGCGAGTTCATCGCGGGCAGCAGCGACCAACTTACTGTCGCTGACCTGACAAATCGAAAAACTGACGAAGCCAACCACAATGCGCAGCCTCTTGAACAGATTCTAGCCGGGTTCCGAAGGGCGCGGTCGGCGCTACTGCAGCGCGTAGAAACAGCAGACGCCGCGCTCTCCGCACGAACCATCCTTCATCCGCGTTTGCAGAAACCGATGCGGCTGGTCGACCACCTGTACTTTGTCGCGGAACACGACGATCACCATCTGGCGCGAATATGGGAACTGCTCAACGCAGGACCGGACTAGCGTCATTGACTCACGCTGATGAGGGGCTTGGTTCGGGCCAGGACCTCACCGATTTCTACCGCTGCCACTCCTGCTTTGATCAGAGATCGCATGAGGTCAGCGGATTTCTCACTCTTAACTGAGACCAACAGCCCACCGGCAGTCTGCGGATCAAAGAGCAGGGTTTTAATGTCCTCGGGAATTTCTTCCTCATAACCCACTACGCATTCGGCGAACTCGCGATTGGCTTTCAAACCGCCGGGGATGTGGCCAGCACGGACACAATCCAGCGCGCCTTCGAGCAGTGGAATCCGGCTGGCATATAGGCGCAGAGAGACATCCGAGGCCATGCGCCATTTCGCGGGCATGGCCGATGAGGCCGAAGCCCGTGACGTCGGTCAGGGCGTGGACAGCAGTCTCGCCCTGGGCGGTGATTACTTCGGCAGCCGTCTTGTTCAACGTTGTCATGGAGGCGACCGCCGCGTCGATCCAGGATTGCCTGGCTGCTTCCTTCTTGATGGCAGTAGAGATCACCCCCGTGCCGAGGGCTTTGGTGAACAGCAGTCGGTCGCCGGGCTTTGCGCCGCCGTTGGTGAGAACTCTCTTGGGATCAATCAGGCCGGTGACGGAGTATCCGAACTTGGTTTCGTCGTCGCGGATGCTGTGTCCGCCGACAATCGTGCAACCGGCTTCCATCATCTTGGAAAGTCCGCCGGCCAGGATTCGCTCCAAAATGGCGAGATCGCCTTTTTCCGGAAAGCAGACCAGGGCCAGGGCGGTGAGAGGACGTCCGCCCATGGCGTAGACGTCGCTGAGCGCATTGGTGGCGGCAATCTGCCCGAACGTGTAAGGGTCATCCACGATGGGCGTGAAGAAGTCGGCGGTTTGCACCAGTGCGGTGTCAGGGCCGATTTGATACACGCCGGCGTCGTCGGCGTGATCGAAGCCGACTAAGACGTTGGGGTCATGTTGCCGGGCTAATTTCCCAAGCACTGTGTCCAGCGCCGCCGGACTCAGCTTGGACGCTCAACCCGCGGCTTTGACCGACTCCGTCAGCCGGAATGGCTTTACTTCAGGCATGCAGCATTGTAAGGGATTGATTCCGGGATTGTCGGATGTCGGTCACGGATTTACGGATTGAACGCTGTTAAATTCGCCAATTCGAAGTTTTTGTCAATCCGACAATCACTTCACGAAGACATCCGTTACCTGCAACTCGGGATATTCATGGTTCCAATCGTTGCTGACGTGTTCGAAGGTCAGGCGGAATTGCTTGCCCTGGCCGGGCGCCAGCGGCGATGCGCTGAGGTCGACGGTATCAGGGTAAGGTCCGCTAGTCTGAAGAACATTAAGCGGTACGTCTTCAGACTGCGCGACCTGGCCGAGAGAGTCCTTGAAATTGACGTGAACCATCGCGTGCGTGACGGTCTTGTCACCGATGTTGGTAACCGTACCATCGAGATAAGTAACGGTCGCGCCGACAAAATTTTCGGCGGCACTCATCTTCAGATTGGAGAGCTTCAGATTAGCCGCGTAGGGATGCGGCTGCGCTCAGACTTTTTGGATGGCCGCGTGACAGTAGAGCGAGGATGCCAACCAGCACCACTACCAGCCCAACCCCCAGCAGGATGGGACGCCAGTTGGAGTCGGATCTTCAGTAGGAGGAGAAGGCTCGAGCATGCCGCCCATGCGAGGATTGTACTCTCGCCGATTTCAGATTGAAGATTTCAGATTGCAGATTTCAAGTCTGCACTGGGTTTCAATCTGAAATCTAGAATCAGAAATCTCATCACTCGCCGCCGACCGTCAAACCGTCGATGCGGATTGTCGGGCAAGCCACAGAGCCACGAAATTCCAGGTCGTTTCCGATCTCGGAGATGTTGAGGAAGATCTCTTTGAGGTTTCCGGCCACGGTGATTTCTTCCACGGGGTAGGCGAGTTCTCCGCCCGAAATCCAGAGGCCGGAAGCGCCGCGGGAATAATCGCCGGTGACCAGATTCGCGCCGTGACCGAGAAATTCGGTAACGTATAGGCCTTGGGAATTGCAGCGATGATTTCTTTGGGCGTCTTCGTGCCCGGCTGCAGGAAGTAATTGCCGGGGCCAATGCCCGGAGTTCCAGCCAGTCCTCGAGAGGCATTAGCGGTGGTCTGGAGGCCGAGCTTTTTCGCAGTGTAGGTGTTCAGCAAATAAGACTTGAGCACACCGTTCTCGATGACGACGGTGCGCCGTGTGGGAATTCCTTCCCCATCGAAGGGGCTGGTGCCGAAGCCGCCAGGCATGGTGCCATCGTCGATCACGTTTACTTTGTCCGCGGCAATTTTTTGTCCCAGCTTACCGGCGAGGAAGGAAGCACCGCGATAGACGGAGTCTCCATTCACGCCTTCGAAAATGTGGTCGAGTATGGAGTTGGCGACCATGGGATCGAGGACGATGGGGACTTGCGCCGTCTTCACCTTGCGCGCGCCGAGACGGCGTAGAGTCCGCTGAGCAGCGACTTGTCCGACATGCTCGGGAGACTCGAGGCGGCTGAGACTGCGGGCGACGGAAAACCAGTAGTCGCGCTGCATGGCGCCGTTGTCAGATTGCGCGATAGGCACGGCGGCGATGGAGCAATAAGAGCGGCGATATTCGCCGACAAAGCCGTGCGAGTTTGCCAGGACCTTGTGACCGGTGGCGGCGTCGAATGATCCGCCCTCGGAGTTCTTGATGCGGGGATCGTAGTCGAGTGCGGCCTTCTCGGCGCGGCGCGCGTAGCTAATGCGCTCTTCTCCGGGTAGCGAGTAGACGTCGGCGGAGTAAAGATCAAGATCACCTTCGAGCGAGCCGAGTTGCGATGGCTCGGGAATTCCAGCATATGGGTCCTCGGAGGTAATCTTCGCGAGTTCAAGCGCAGATTTCACCATGCGATCCAGGCTGTCGCGTGAAAAGTCGCTGGAATAGGTGCTGGCGGCGCGCTGGCCGTGGAAAACGCGCAAGCCGATGGCCTTGGAGCCGGATTCTTTCAGGGTTTCCACCTGGCCGAGACGGACGAGGGTGGAGAATTCGTCGCCTTCGCGAACGACGCATTCGGCAGCAGTGGCGCCTCCGGCCATGGCCCGGCGGACGATGTCCTGGGCCAGTTCGCGAAGGTCGGTTTCGAGTTGCTGGTTTCGAGTTTCTAGTTGGGTTGAAGACATAAGAAATTCATTCACCACTGGGGCACGGAATCACACAAGAAAAGTCCGAGGTCCTTCGACTGCAGCTCGGGATGACAATATGTGGGGGCGCATTCCATATAGCGAGTTCCAGCTGATCCATGCACATCCGGAGACTTTTGCGGCTCTCTCTACTGCATGAAGCCGCCAGTATCTTTTTTGGCGGTTCCGCCTACCGTGAGGCGATCGACTTTGATGGTTGGTATCCCGACGCCGACCGGGACCGCTTGGCCATCTTTACCGCAGGTGCCAACGCCTTCATCCAGCTTCAAATCGTTGCCCACCATGGAAACGCGAGTGAGCACGTCCGGGCCGTTGCCAATCAGACGTGGCGCCTTTAATCGGCGCGGTGATCTGGCCATCTTCGATCAGGTAGGCCTCGGAGGCGGAAAATACGAACTTGCCGTTGGTGATGTCCACCTGGCCGCCGCCGAAATTCACGGCGTAGACACCTCGCTTTACAGAATGAATGATGTCGTCAGGATCGTCCTGACCGGCGAGCATATAGGTGTTGGTCATGCGCGGCATCGGAATGTGTTCGTAGCTTTCGCGCCGGCCGTTGCCAGTATCAGAGACGCCCATGAGGCGGGCAGAAAGTTTGTCGCTGAGGTACCCCTTCAGGACTCCGTTTTCGATGAGTACGGTTTCCTGGGTGGGTTGGCCTTCGTCGTCCACGTTGAGCGAGCCGCGGCGCCAGGGCATGGTGCCGTTGTCGACCACCGTGCACTTTTCACTGGCCACACGCTTGCCGATCAGGCCAGCGAAGGCGGAAGTCTGCTTGCGATTGAAGTCAGCCTCCAGGCCATGGCCAACGGCTTCATGCAGCAGCACGCCGGGCCAGCCGGGACCGAGCACGACTTCCATTTCGCCCGCTGGGGCTTCGCGGGCATCGAGCTGCAGGATGGCTTGGCGGGCAGATTCTTTGGCGAAGTATTCGGGAGTCTTCTCGCCGAAAAAGAAATCGAGCGCGACGCGACCGCCACCACCGGAGCTGCCGCGGGCGGAATTGCCCTCGGTCTTGGCGATGCAGGAGACGTTCATGCGAGCCAGAGGCTGCGAATCTTCGGCGAAGGTGCCATCCGAACCGACCACCAGAATGTTGCGGAGTTCATCGGCGTAGCTGGCGCGAACCTCTTTAATGCGCGGATCGTAAGCGCGGGCAGCTTGATCGGCGCGCATCACCAACTCGACTTTTGCAGTGATCTCCGCATCCACGGACGGCAGCGTGACTGGATAAAGGCTTCTCGCCGCCCTTTCCTGGAAGCCAACCGTCGGAGTCTTAGCCGGGCCGCTGGCAATCAGAGCAGCGGTCCGAGCCGCGTGCAGGATGCGTGGAGGAGCAAGATCGTCAGTGTAGGCGTAACCAGTGCGTTCGCCCGAAATTACCCGGATGCCGCACCCAGCAGAAATGCCCTGCGAGGCGGACTTCACCATGGACTCATCCACCATCAGCGAGGTGGAAGAGAGGTACTCAAAATAGAGATCGGCGTAGTCTCCGCCGGCGGAGAGCGCCGCTGCCAGATAGTGTTCTAGATCGCGTTCAGTCAGCCCGTAGTGATCGAAAAAGAATCTGTTTTTATCCACGATGATTAGATGATCCTCGGTTGGGAAAAGCTCCCAGCGGATGCTTTCATTATCCCACACCGTTGGGAGCCGTCCAGCTTTGCTCGACGGATGGCGAGGACGCCGGTCTCTGCGTAGGCAGTGGAGATGCAAATGGTCACTCGTCACAGACGTGGAGGTTTGCGGGCTTGAAATACTGCTGGCTGTGACTCCTGAAGCCCTCATTCGCCTGGTGGAGGATTTTCTGGCCCAGGCGCGCGACGCCGTGGTGCTGGAAGACGGAGCAGTCGCTTTTGATCTGGCGCAGGCGAAGTATTCCATCTCCGGGGAGCGGAATAAATGCCTGCTGCACCTGTGGTCAGCGGAGAAAAATGTTGTCCGGCGAGTGCTGGAAGCCGAAATCAAGCACGAAGTGCTTCGGCTGGCAGTACAGCGGTTGGGACAAGCAAAGCCTACAAAGCTGGAAATCTGCCGCGAGCGTGATCGGCGCACGCCAACGGCAAAGCGCGCGGCACGGTTAGCGTACCAGGGAGTATTGCGGCGGACGCTGGAGCGACGCTTCCCAGGATTCAGTGTAGCCCAGCTCACTACTTCGGTCGATTTGGAACACTCGTTTGGTCCCATCTATACGCGCGGGCTTTTGCGGCATGGGCAATCTGCGTTTGCGGTGCTGGGCGTGAATGGACAGGAGACGCAGGCTTCCATTGATGCGGCGCTGACATTTGGCATTTTGTGGCTCGATACCTGCCGGCAGGCGCAGGCAGGGAAACTTGTGGTCGAAGGCTTGAAGCTGTTTCTGCCGCTCGGAAGCGCAACCCTGACGCGTGAGCGTATGGCACATTTGCATCGTGATGCGGCCAAGTGGGAATTGTATGAACTGGACGAGCGCGAAAACGCGTTGAAAGAGATGGATGTCTCCGACCGCGGCAACGTCAGGACGCGGTTGGTGCACTGTGCCGATGAGACTGGGGCGCGGGAGCGGTTTGCCGACGCGATTGGATACGTCCGCCGATTGATGAGCGAGGTCGAGGTCACGGTACGGTCGGCGGCGGAGATCGCTTTTCGTTGTCATGGACTGGAGTTTGCGCGGGGTCGTCTGGCGCACGAGCCTGGGTCTTTTCGCAGCGCGCCGGAAATTGTGTTCGGGGTAGGAGCGGAAGAGCGAACGCTGGACGACGGCAATGCTGCGTCGTTTGCGCAACTGGTAAGGAGTGTTGGCGAAGTGCGTCACCCCGAGGGACCGCGAGACCATCTGCTGTGGCGATTGCATCCGGAGCGCTGGCTGGAGTCGCTGGTGGTAAGAAATGTCGGGGCCATCGATGAACGGCTCGATCCCGCTTGTTTGTATTCCCAGGTACCGGCGTTTTCGGCTTCTGATCGCGCCATGATCGACGTTCTTACGGTCACGCGCGAGGGACGGCTGGCTGTAGTCGAGCTCAAGGCCGATGAGGACATCCACTTGCCTCTGCAGGGTCTCGACTACTGGTCTCGCGTGGAATGGCACCAGGCGCGAGGAGAATTTCAGCGCTTCGGATATTTTCCGCGGCGAGAGCTCTCAGCTAGCCAGCCTTTGTTGTTTTTGGTGGCGCCAGCTTTGCACGTGCATCCCGCAACCGACACGCTGCTGCGGTACATTTCGCCGGAGATTGAGTGGGTGCTGGTAGGGATTGACGAGCGTTGGCGGGAGGGAGTGAGGGTAGTACTCAAGAAGCGTGCTCAAAAAGCGAACTTGCCGCACAGCCACCGAGACGGAGACAAGACAGAATCCTTCGCCAAAGCAGGCTAGAAATAAATACTTAGAGCACTCTTTCGTGCGCATAACCCCCGGCCTCGAGGGCAGAGAGCAATTCTGCAATGTGATCCGGACCTCGAGTCTCCATGGTGATGTCGATGGCCGTATCCCCCAAGTTCACGCCGTAGTAGGCGCGGTCATACGAGGTTTCCACAATGTTGGCCCGGTGATTGGCCAGGATTCCGGTGACCTTGTGCAGAGCGCCCGGGTAATCCGGAAGATGGACCCTTAGGCGTACAAGGCGGCCATCTTTGACGAGGCCGCGCTCGATGATTCGCGATAGCAAGGTGACGTCCATATTGCCACCACAGACCAGGACGGCGATTTTCTTCCCTGCCATCTTTATCTTGTGATTGATCACCGCGGCGATGGCGGCCGCGCCGGCGCCTTCGGCCAACATTTTTTCGCGTTCCAACAAGAGGAGCACTGCGTTCGCGATTTCTTCTTCGTTGACAGTGACAATTTCGTCCACATATTTCTGGACCAAAGGCAACGTCCGGTCACCGGCGCGGCGGACGGCGATGCCGTCAGCGATGGTCGCAGCCGGAGCAAGGGTCACGGGCTTGCCCTCCGCCACGGCAACCTTCATGGAGGGCAGGCGGGTTGTCTGCACCCCGACTACCTGAACTTTAGGGTTTGTTTCCTTGATGGCGCACGCAACGCCGCCGATCAGGCCCCCTCCGCCAATGGGAACGACAACGGCCTCAATTTCGGGATGTTGCTGGAGCAGTTCAAGTCCGAGAGTTCCCTGGCCTGCAATCACGGCGTCATCATCAAACGGGTGGATGAAGGTCATGTGCTGCTGCTTACCGCGCCGGACGGCTTCTTCGCAGGCCTCATCGTAATTCGCGCCGTAAAGAACGACCTCTGCACCGTAGGCTTTAGTCGCCGACACCTTGATCAAAGGTGTGGTGAGGGGCATGCAAATCTGGGCGCTGGATGCCACGCCGGCCGGCGTGATAGGCCAATCCCTGGGCGTGGTTTCCGGCGGACGCCGCAATCACACCGCGGGCGCGCTCCTCCGGAGTGAGAGTCAGCAACTTGTTCAGCGCGCCCCGCTCCTTGAAAGCGCCGGTTCTCTGCAGATTCTCCAGCTTCAGATAGATGGAATTGCCGGTAAGCTGGGAGAAAGTATCGGAGAGAGTACAAGGCGAAAGGTAAATGGACTGGCGAACGCGCTCCAGCGCCGCATTGATGTTTTCGAGAGTGATCATTTGGGCTTTGTGGTGATCGGTGCATTTTACTAGGCGGAGAGAATTTATGATTCCGGCCATGCGCCCAGCAGGCGTCGCAGCGTCTACTAATTGGCCGAGGTGGTAGGCGTTGTGGTCGGCCACCAACAGGGCTTCGCGGAGGATGGTCTGGCCGTCGCCCCAGGGAATGCGGGCGAACAGGTCGGTCTTTGGATTCGCGACCAGGGATTGCATGGCTTTCAGATCTTTGCGGAAGGCAGCGATGCTTTTGTTCCACGCCGCTGCACTGGGCGGCGCTTCGGTTCGCGGCCAATGGCCCTCGGGCCATTCAGGTGAGACGTGTTTAGGATTGCGGCTGAACTCCAGGATGTCCCATTGAGCGATGCGCATGTGCTCGAGCAGCATCCAGGGGGAGTGGGGCAGGCCGGCGGGCTTGCGGCCACGAAGATTGGCTGGGAAGGCGGCAATGACATCGTCAAACTTCGCGTGGGCGCCGCCATCGCTAAGGAGATAGAGGAGGTGGTCGCGCAGAGCTTTTGTGTCTTTCATAATTTCCTTCAGAGATTTATTCGAGCATCCCCATAGCCGCGGTCGGCTCGATGGGGCTAGGATCCTCCGACTTCACGCGAGACTCGCGAACGAGCGCTCGTGCTGGCGCTACGGATGACGATCGAGGTTCGAGCTCCGCTTCGGGCTTTTCCCCACGATACACACGTGAGATTCCGCGCACGATGCGGCGCAACGGAAGCGTGCCTTTTTCATCGGCTGAGGAAAATCTCTCCCATCCGGCTGCCGCGATAGTACCAGCGCTTCAGGATCGCCAGATGCTCCATGGTTTCAATCGCAGTTTTCACTTCCGCGGGCAGCAGTGTCGCCAGTGCTTCCTGAACCCGCGATTCCATAGATTGCGATTTAGTGTGTTCAGCGCATTGGATGGGAAAGGTGACCGGACCGGATAGGCAGCCGGCTTCAATTCGGAAGAAGGCGACGGATCCTGGCGCTGCGCTAGGTTGCACTATCACGCCGGCAAGGCGGTCGAGGCGACGGACAATTTCGGGAAGTTGGCTGACCACTGGCTTGAGTTTTTCGATTCGCGCATGCAGGGCCGCAGCGTTCTCGAAGTCCAGGCTGGTTGAGGCCTGATCGCGCTGGGCGGAAATCTCGCGCAAAAGCGATTCGCCCCCGGTATCGAAGTAAGCCTGCACCCGGGAGACTTCGGCGTGGTACTGCTGGTCGCTGCAGCCTTTGAAACAGGGGGCGAGGCACATCTTCATTTCGGAGTAGATGCAGCCGGGAAACTTCGGGTCAGGGTGCAGGTCGTCGACGCAACGGCGCATTTTGAAGAAGTCGAGCGAGTCGTTGGCAAACTTTTCTGCGGCGGCGCGGGAGGGAAAGGGGCCGTAGTAGAGAGAGCGTCCGTTCAGGCGGCCAAGATGCCTGGTGATCGACGCGCGCGGATATTCATTTTCCAGATGCAGCTTGACTAGCGGGGCAAGGCGGAGACGGAGGCGGTCGGCGTAAGTCTTGGGAAAAGTGATCCGGAGCAGGCGGTAGAGCAAAAACCCGGACTCGAAGTCGGAGCCGGTGGGAGTGAATTCGATCCAGCGGACGTGATCGCGCAGGTTCAGCTTCTTGCTGTGTTCGGTTGGCGGGCCGAGTAGTCGCTGAAGACGCCGGCGCAGGTTGGCGGTTTTGCTGACGTAAGGCTCCGATTGGGGATCGTCAGCACGGAGGATAAACACGGCTGGAGCGGCCGGGACAGCAGCGAAGATTGCGGCGTCGCGGGCAGGGACGAACTCCAGGCGGTGGGAGAGCACGAAGCGATTATAGATTGAGGATTAAGGGCTTTAACCACGAAGGACACGAAGGCGCACGAAGAACGTCGAGCGATTTCGTGGCTGACATTCATCCCTGTGACCGTTTGCTGTCCAGCTTGATGCGAATACCGACTTCATCCAAGTGGTTCATTAGATCCAGAGGATCTTGGTAAACGCGGTAAGCCCCCGCTTGCTCGAGTTCCTCCTGCCCATAGCCACCGGAAAGAAGGCCTACGCCAAGCGCTTTGGCGCGCCGTGCGGCAAGCAGATCCCAAACGCTGTCACCAACCACGATGGAATCATGAATTGAAGCGCCCAGTTGCGCTGCGGCCGCCAGGAACAGATCCGGATCTGGTTTGGCATGCCGCACCTGGTCTCGCGTTATCACTGGTACTCCAGACTGGATCTGAAGTGCCTCCAAGGATGGGCGAGCGCTTTCCAACATTCCACTGGTGGCGATGGCAAATGGTACTTTGGCCGCTGCTAGATGCGAGAGTATTTCAACCGCTCCTGGCAGGGGATGCACTTGCGGCACCAGCTTTGCATACGCCTCGGCATGCCACTTTTGCAGATTCTTTGCGTCTGTGCTCGTGATCTCGCGTCCGGTCTCGCGCAGCAGTGCGTTCATGAGCAATCCACCGCTCATTCCGATACGCCGGTGGATACGCCATACGGAGAGCCGCGTCCCGGCCCGTTCCAGAGCTTCGTTCCAAGCCAACACATGCTGGTAAACGCTGTCGATTAGCGTGCCGTCAAGGTCGAACAGCATCGCTGGAACAGCATCACGAGAAGGTAGGTGTTTGTGGTCCTTCACGGAGTCCTCAGATTCCTGCTCGGTCGGCGCCGCTGCCATTCCACTGCCTACCGGAAGCTGGCGGAGCGGAACTTCTGCCGGTAGTCGGGAGCGGCAAGGTTAACGACGCGGCACATCTCGGAAAGGCGTGAACGCATGCGTTCACCGATGCGATCGCCAAGCGTTTCTTCGCGTGCCGCGCCGCGTGGACCAGCCACAGCGGCAGCCGGGCCGTCTTGAAAGTTGGTGGTTATGATGGTGGTGAGATTTTCGTTGTAACGGGTGTTGAGGATAACGCTGACCGTGTCCCATACCCACTCGGTTGGTTTGACGGCGCCCAAGTCATCCAGAACCAGGATTTCGGTTTGGAATATGGGGCGGAGGAGCTCCAGTTCTGTGGTTTGCACGGATGGGTTGTAGGAATTCTGTATCTGTTTGAGAAGGTCGCGGTAGTCGCAAAAAAGGCACGGGATAGCTTTGTCGAGAATAAGATGTTTGAGCATCGCGACCGCAAGATGGGTCTTGCCGACGCCGCTGGGACCAATCAAAAGTACGCCAGTTTTATCGAGGGGATATTGTTCTACAAACCTGTAAGCGGCTATTTTCGCAGGCGCTACCCCCCGTTGCGGTCCATCAGAGTTGTAGGTGGAGAGTTCGCAATTTCGTAGCGTGGTGGGATACGAGCTCGAGCAAGCAAGCGCTCAGCACGAGACTTGGTAGTGCAGGTACAGCGGGTTACTCTTTTTTCTTTGGCCGATTCAATCGTTTTCCAGCCGGTGCCCCCGCAGACCGGACAAACCAGGTGAGTGTCATGCTGGTTGGGACTCGGTGCAGTACTTGGCGGAATAGCATCCCCAGCAGGTGCCCCACTGCGTGAGACCACAGTCCGGATGGAGCGCACACTCTTGTCGTCCATTTTCTTTCTTAAGTGTACCTTCAAAATCTAGATAAGAAGTGTTGTTGTCATCTGTGGATTTCGAGGATTTACTTCTCCTTCTGTGGAATTTCAGTACCTGCTCATTGTAGATCTCGACAAGCGTCGGGTTGTAGATCCAGACAGCATCGTCAGTTGTCGAGCCCTCGCGCTCGAACATGCTCAACACGGCAGCCGACTCTTTCTCGAAGTACTGCCGTGTATGCGCATTCGCGAGGCGCCACAACTGCCCGTTGTCGGGCAAATATCCCGGTCGCGTGGAGATCCACGATTCGAACAGAAGATTCAAGTACCATGCCTGCTGAAAATCTTTCAGGTCTCGGTAGCGAAAGTCGCCCACCAGTCGGTGAATGTAGAAGGGAAACCATTCTCGGATTTGATTCCGGCGGGAACTCACAGATCCAGAGGCCATGAAGTTGTTTTTGTTGAATGAAACTTTGCGCGACAATCACGTGCGGTGCAAGCGAAAAACTCTGCTGCGCTGTGCACATGTTGTGAAGATGTGGGAGAGACTGTGGAGGGCAGAGGAAAACCGGATCGCGAAGCCGTAAGCATCAAGAGAAAGCTTTCATTTCCCTTTCCGCCGTGAGCCGCGAAGAGAATTGTTGGCGAATCCAGAATCTTGTTTGGCGGCCTCACGAACAATTTGCAGAAACGCTTGTGCCTCGGAGCGAAGCGGACGATGACGAGGATGGATCACATCGAGGCTTCGTCGCAACGGTTCAGCGTCAACAATCTTGATTGAGGTGAGTTTATGAAGGTGGATCTCACGTCCCACCGCCAGTTGGGGAAGAAAGGCTAGACCGAGCCCACGCTCCACCATCTTCTTAGCGGTCTCAATCGAATCAACCTCAAAAGTCACGTTGGGGACCAAACCAGCGGTACGGAAAAGACTGTGAGTAAGCGTCCAGTCGCTGGAGCCTCGTTCGTAGAAGATGAGCGGCCAATTGGCAACGAGCTCCAGTCTGGCGTGGTTCGAGTGAGCAGGCCGTTGGTTGGAATGAGCGACCAGGAGGAGCGGATCATCGCGCAGACTCAGGGTTTCGACTTCGGGATGATGGAGCGAGCGAGCCAATCCTATTTCAGCTTCCTCTCCCAGAACCATCTCTAAAACCTCTTTCGAGTGTCCGGAGCGGATAGTGACGGTCACATTGGGATGGGCACGCTGAAAATGTTTCAGGACATCCGGCAGAAAGTAAACGGAGATGGAGAGAGCAGCAGCGATCTGGAGAGGACCACCGCTGCCGGGCTGCTGTTCATGAACGGCCTGGCGAGCGAGCGCGGCGGTACGCAACAGCTGCTCGGCGTAAGGCCGGAGTGTGCGACCGGCCTCGGAAAGGGTCAGCCCACCCCGGGAGCGCGCAAATAAGGACACCCCCAGAGACTCTTCTAGAGCTTTAATGCGGGCACTGACGGCAGGCTGGCTGATGCGGAGCGCTTCGGCGGCGCGGTGAAATCCGCCAAAGGTAGCTACGGCAAGGAAGGTTTCAACTTGATCGATTTCCATGGTTATAGCGGTCGATCTGATTAAGAAAACCTTTCAGCCTAACAATATCCTATTATCACCGACGGCTGCACGATCATAATTGGTGATCAGCTCGATAGAAACAATCAGTTTGACTGATTTTCCTCATTACAGCAGAATCCCACTTATGCGTCGGCTATCCGCGCCGCTGGCCAGACGCAGCCTCTCCTGTGGTTCCCCTCTATGTATGCGCAGGTAGAACGTAACCAAAAATGTTCGATCAAACGCTCACTTTACAACCCCAAGCGCAGAGCGGACATCTCTCTGCGGCCACTTGTTGTGAAGGGGTTGAAGAAGTAGGGGGAACAGATGGCAGTTTCGCCTCCTAATATCGGTTCCACGATCGGATTCCGGGTCAATCATCCGCCGGCGGGCTTTTCAGCGGAACACGATCTGGCACCAGGGTTTACGAAGTTTTTGGCTCCCCTGCACGAGCGATTTGCCCCCTGGCAGCAAACTCTGATGGCGGACCGTAGGCGAGTGCTAGAAGAGGCGCACGCAGGGCGTCAACCGGCACATCTCTACCCCTCATCGCAGGTGCGAAATGGGTGGCGGATCGAATTGCCGGACTGGTGTCAGGATCAACGCAATCAAATGACGGGGCCGGCCGATGACGCAGAGCTGGTGGCCAAGATGCTCAACTCGGGCGCTCCTGGCGTAATGCTCGATCTGGAAGATTCGACGGTCAATGAGTGGGAACACCAGCGGCTGGCAGTGGAGAACATACTTTCGGCGCTGCGGGGCGCGCTCACGTACTTTGACACGAAACGGGACAAGCTGGTGAGTATTAAGCCGAGCTCGACCGTAATCTGGATACGCCCGCGCGGACTGCACATGCAGCAGGGTGGAATCGTTGGCCATGCGATGACTCCGGCTTCGCTGTTTGATGTTGCCAGCATTGTCTACCGGATCGATCCGGGAGAATTGAGACATCCGCTTTCCTTCTACATTCCGAAGTCAGAGTCTGCCGAAGAGGCGTTGTGGTGGCGCGACCTGTTCCAGGCGATCGCGGAAGCGCGAGGCTGGCCGCGCAACTACATCAAGTGTATGGCGCTGGTGGAGTCGCATCCGCTGGCCTTCCAGATGGAAGAGTTTATCTACAATCTGCGCGATCACATTGTTGGGCTCGACTTGGGACGCTGGGATTACATGGCCAGCCTGATTCATTTCAATTTGAACGATCCGGAGTGGGTGCTGCCCGACCGCAACACTATTCCTCACGACGTTCCGTTTTTCCAGAATCTGCGCGAGTTGCTGCCGGAGATCTGTCATAAGCGTGGGGTGCTGGCGATCGGCGGAATGACAGCTTTGTTCCCGAGCCGCGAGGATCCTGAACTGAATGCGCGGGCTCTCGAGGTACTACAGAAGGACAAGAAGAACGAAGCAGATTCCCTGATGGACGGGGCATGGACGGGACATCCGGATCAGAACCAGATTGCGATCGACCAGTTTCCCTTTCCCAATCAGATTAAGGCGCGGAGGACACAGGCGGAGCGTTATCCCGACCTGCGGCCGGTCCCGACGAATGTAGGACGACGGACGCTGGCGGGGACGCGGGCAGCGGTGAAGACGGTGATCCGCTATCGCAATGGAGTGCTGAACGGCAAAGGCGCTAGTTTGCTCGATGGCTACATGGAAGACCTGGCCACCGATCGCATTTATCGGCTGATGATTGCGCAACGCATGCGGCACAGTGACGAAGTTGGGGTGAGCGATGACTCGGGAGCGATCGTGAAACATACCCCGGAGTTCATCACTCAGCTTTTCGATGAAGAATTGGAGAAACTGCTGTCGAATCCGGGACGGACGGATCTAGGCACGGTGGAAACGTTCCGCGAGGCGCGGCGGGTGAGCGAAGCAATGGTAGTGAATGGAGAGTTTGATCCGGTTTAAGCGGTGACGGCGGGAACGAACGCCAGAGCCAAGGACAAAAATATGGGAACCAATGGAAAATCTTTGGAACGGACGATGGATTGGGATTCAAACCCACGCTGGGCGGGCATTACCCGGCCTTACACGGTTGAAGAGGTCGACCGGCTGCGGGGTTCGATCCGCATTGAATACACGCTGGCTCAACAAGGTGCTGAACGGCTCTGGAACGTTGCTGCACAGCGGAGAATTACGTCGCGGCGCTGGGAGCGATGACGGGCAACCAGGCGATCCAGCAGGTGAACGCCGGACTGCAGGCGATCTATGTGAGCGGGTGGCAGGCCGCCGCGGATGCCAACGATGCGGGCCAGATGTATCCCGATCAGAGCCTGTATCCCGCTGACAGCGTGCCGAATCTGGTGAGGCGCATCAACCAGGCGCTAATGCGTGCCGACCAGATCCATCATGCTGAAGGTAAGAACGGAATCCATTGGTTTGCGCCTCTGATCGCCGATGCAGAAGCTGGATTCGGCGGCAACCTGAACGCATTCGAGCTGATGAAGGCGATGATCGAAGCCGGTGCGGCTTGTGTGCACTTCGAAGATCAGCTTTCTTCGGCGAAGAAGTGCGGACACCTGGGCGGCAAAGTGCTGGTCCCGACCGTGGAGGCGATTCAGAAGCTGGTCGCGGCGCGGCTAGCAGCCGACGTGATGGGCGTCCCCACGCTGATCCTGGCACGGACGGACGCTAACAGCGCCCACTTGCTGACTAGTGACGTCGATCCACGCGACCGGGAGTTTCTGACTGGCGAGAGAACTGCCGAGGGCTTTTACTGCATCCGCGGCGGGCTGGATTCGGCGATTGCCCGCTCAATTGCCTATGCGCCCTACGTCGACCTGTTGTGGTGCGAAACATCGGAGCCCAATTTGGAAGAGGCGCGGCGCTTCGCCGAGGGCGTGCATGCCAAGTATCCAGGCAAAATGCTGGCCTATAACTGTTCGCCGTCATTCAACTGGAGAAAGAAGCTGGACGATGCCACCATCGCTCGTTTCCAGAAGGAGCTTGCTGGCATGGGGTACAAATTCCAATTCATTACTTTGGCGGGTTTCCATTCCCTCAACTTGAGTATGTTCGAGCTGGCGCGGGGATACCAGCGCAGCGGAATGACCGCCTATGCCCAGCTGCAGGACCAAGAGTTCAACAGCGCGGACCGGTTCGGATACGAAGCGGTAAAGCACCAGCGCTTTGTGGGTACAGGCTACTTCGACATGGTGACGCAGGTGATCGCAGGTGGAAACTCCTCTACCGAGGCGCTTGCCGGGTCCACGGAGGCGGAACAATTCACGCATAACGAGATGGTTCTGCCAGAAGCGTCTTCCGAGGATGCTCTGCAACCCTCCGGGGACTAGCGATCCACAAACTTATTCTGGCCGCAAAGCCACTTTCAATCGTCGCGAATCGGCGAGGGAAAGTGGCTTCTTTTTTACGAAATCGGCCAAGGGCGGGTACTTCTCCGGGGGGACGACGCAAAGTCGGCAACTGGCGCGGATTTCCACAGTTGACTTTCGCCACGGACGGGAGCTAAATAGGGCCGCTAGGTTTCCCACTCAGCGAGTGCAGTATTTCCCGTGCGCGCTGGGGGCAAACGAGACCTGCCAGGAGAGAGAATGAATAAAGCCGATCTCATTGACCGAATCGCAGCTAGCTGCCACATCAGCAAGGCCCAGGCAGCTACGGCTATCGACACCAGTGTCGACAGCATCACCTCTGCTCTGAAAAAAGGAGATCGGGTGGCGCTAATTGGTTTTGGCACCTTCTCGGTCTCGCAGAGAAAAGCCCGCAACGGGCGCAATCCGCAGACGGGCGCCACCATTAAGATCGCTGCCCGCAAAGTAGCAAAGTTTTCGGCCGGAGCCGAGCTCCGGAAAGCGGTCAACCGCAGCAAGTAGGGACGAGTTTCAGATCTGAACGGCAGGGGGTCGGCCCTGCCGTTTTTTGTTTTGGGAATAGTGGGCTTTGACGCTGCGGCAAAGGTAGATAGGAACTCCAGGTCCTTCGACTTCGCGTTCCCACTCGCAAGCGGGCGGGAAGTCTCCGCTCAGGATGACAAGGTTGCTGAATCCACGAGCCGTCCGATAGAATCTAATGGTTCGAATCGAGGTCGCAGATCCAATGAAAGCAGCCATTCATCCCGCTTACAACGAAGTGCGCGTCATGTGTGCGTGCGGCAACAGCTTCCTCACCCGGTCTACCCATAAGGGCGATATCCATGTGGAAATCTGCTCGAATTGCCATCCTTTCTATACTGGCAAGCAGAAACTCGTAGACACGGCGGGTCGCGTAGAGCGCTTCCGCAGGAAGTACGCGAAGAAGGAAGAAGCGAAGAAGTAAGATCTTTTGCCGCGGGTTTTCCCGCGGAATACCCAATAAGTTCAGCCCTCGCTCATAGCGGGGGCTTTGTTTTGGATGACCAAGTAGAATAAGTCTGTGCGCAAGCAGTGGGACAATTCGGTGACGGCCGCGGGCGGGGGCGCCCGCGCCGCACAGGCTGAAGGAGCACGGGCGGGGACGCCCGCGCCTACATTGACGCCTGCGGCTTCATTAAGGATTGGAGCCGTGGAGATCGCTCCTGCGACGGTGCTGGCACCCATGGCGGGAGTGACGGATACGGTCTTCCGGCGCTTCATTCGCAATCTTGGCGGGTGCGGGTTGATCATGACCGAGTTCACCTCGGCCGACGGCGTCCTTCGCGCCAAGGACAAAAAGGCCAAGCGCTATCTGCACTTCTATGAGGACGAACACCCGATCTCGGCGCAGCTTTTCGGCAGCGATCCCAAAGTGATGGCCGAGGCCGCGCGGATGGTCGAGGGCCTTGGCTTCGATCTGGTCGACCTCAACCTCGGTTGTCCGGCGAAAAAAGTGGTGAAGTGCAACGGCGGTTCAGGCCTGTTGCGCGATTTGCCCGCGATCGGAGAAATCTTTAAGGCGGTGCGGGCGGCGGTGAAGATTCCGTTCACGGTGAAGTTCCGCGCAGGCTGGAATGATGACAACATCGTCTGTGTAGAGCTGGCGAAGATGGCCGAAGATTGCGGCCTGTGCGCGGTAGCGCTGCATGCTCGTACCCGTGAACAGGGTTACAGCGGGAATGCGCGATGGGAGTGGATCAGCGCAGTGAAGCAGGCAGTGAAGATTCCTGTGATTGGGAACGGCGATATTCGCTCGCCAGAGGATGCCTGCGCCATGGTAACGCAGACCGGATGCGACGCGGTCATGATCGGGCGCACGGCGCCATCGAATCCGTGGATCTTCCGGCAGATCCAGCAGTGTGTCGGTGGGGATAGCGCCCTCGACTGTCCAGTCGCGCGAAGCTCCGATTCTCCTTATGACGAGCCCACCGAAGCAGATCGCTACGAAATGATTCGTACCTACTTCCAGATGCTGATCGAGGAAGAGCTGCCGGATGCCGTCGGCAAGATGAAGCAGTTTGCGTCGTGGTTTACGCACGGCGTGCCCGGCGGCGCGGGGCTCCGCAAGGCGATCTACGAATCGAAAAGTGCGGCGGAGATTCTCGGGAAGGTAGAGGAGTTCTTTGAGCGGACTCTACAGCCGGTTGCGGTAACAGCCGAGCACGGGTAGGGATCCTTCGACTGCGCCAAATCCCTCCGCTAGCGAGGGATTTGGCTTCGCTCAGGATGACACGAAGACGGAGTCTCGTCTTGTATCTTACGCATCTCTCGCCACCAGCTTTCCCTTCTCGTCCTTCTCTACGTACGCCCACGGCATATTCGGGTCGTGGGTGAACATGGTCAGCCATTTCTCCGGAATCGCTTCTGCGTAGTAACGCTTGCGGCTCTCGATGGTTTCGAGTGGATATAGATCGAAGGCCATCACCCAGTTCAATTCAATGTGCGCGCTGGTGGGAATCAGATCGGAGATATAGCAAGCGGTCTGGCCGCCACTCTTAATGATGACTGCCTGCATGTCCCTGGTATGGCCGGGGAAGACCTTCACGGAGATGCCCGGAACGAGTTCTTGATCTCCGTGGAGCAGCTTCATCTGGCCGCTTTCGACCAGCGGGTCGTAATTCTCGCTCAGGTAGCTGACCGAATCGCGCTGGTTTTCGTGGGCATGCCTCCATTCGCCTTCCTGGACGTAGTACTTCGCATTGGGAAAGGTGGCGACCACTTTTTCGCCTTGGCGCACCGTGTTCCAGCCACAATGATCGAAGTGCAGATGAGTGTTGATGACGATGTCAACGTCTTCCTGGAGTGACGCCCGCAGCCGCGAGATTGTCCAGCAACTGAGCCGGCTGGCCGTAAAGCTTAGCCATTTTTTCGGGAAGCTTGTTGCCGATGCCAGTTTCTATCAGTACCGTGTGACGGCCAGTTCGTACCACGACTGAATTCAAGCCCGCCGGGACGAGATTTTTCTCATCCACTCGTACCTTCTTTGCCCACAGCACTTTGGGGACGACGCCGAAGAAGGCTCCGCCGTCGAGGGGATAAATGCCATCGGAGACGGCGGTAAGTTCGTAGTCGCCAAGGGTTAGGCGGTGCATTGGATTTCTTTCCCCGATCACAGCCTATCAAAATTACCGACGAGGCCTCGCCAAGCGGGTGGACAGCCAAGTCCCGACGCAGGCCAGTGCCGCGCTGCGTGCTAAAATCTGAAGAGGCGTTATTTTATAAATGCTTGCAGACGTGCAGAACCTGATGGAATTGCAGCAGGCCGACCGGGAGATCCTTCGGCTGAAGGAGGAAATCGCGGCGTTGCCCAAACGGGTGGCCGTGATTGAACAGAAGCTGGCTGGAACCAGGGCGGTGCTGGAAAACGCCAAAACTGCCGTCAAAGCCGACGAAAGCGCTCGCCGCAAGTACGAAACCGCTATCCAGGACCTGCAGCAAAAAATCTCCAAGTATCGCGACCAGTCGCTGGAAGTGAAGACCAACGACCAATACAAGGCGTTGATGCACGAGATCCAGTTTGCGGAGCAGGACATTCGCGCCAACGAGGACAAAATCCTCGAGTTGATGGTCAATGCCGAAGCGCGGGAGAAGAGCGTGAAGGCAGCTGAACTGGAACTCAAAGCGGAGATGGCGGAAATCGACAAAGAGAAGAATGAAGCTCGCCAGCGCACTGCGGAGGACGAGAAGCAACTGGGCGAGTGGAATGGCAAGCGGGACAAAGCGCGCGCCGGAGTGAATGCGGATTTGCTGCGTCACTATGATCGGGTTTCGAAGTTTCGCGGGACGGGCCTGGCTGAAGTGCGGGACCAAAAATGCATGGGCTGCCAGGTCGTGCTGCGGCCGCAGACCTTCAACGAAGTGCGCAGTGGACAGATGGTGATTTGCGAGTCCTGCCAGAGAATTCTGTACTTCGATCCGGCAAGCGAAAGTGCGGAACAAGCCCATGCGGCGACCCGTCGGCGTCGCCCGCGACCGAAAGCGGATGCAGACCAGGCCTGGTACTACCGTGGCGAATATGGGGATCATGGAGAAGTATTCGTGGTCTTCATCAACGCGGATGGAAGCTCCAGCCGCCGTGTCTACGACGCTCATTCCGGACGCAAGTTAGGCGAGACTGAAACTCTTGCCGGCAACTATCACACCGCTTTTGCCTCGGATCTGCCACAGGCTGTGCGGCTCAACGGTGGATGGCCGGCATCCGAGATCGAAGAGTGGGGTACGGAGATGCCGACCCGCGCTCTGGATTCACTCTTTGTTGACCTACTGGCCGCTCGCGCTGAAGCCGCCAAGGGCCATGTCCACGGCAATCCTGCCGAAGCAATCACTGCTGAACATCCTGCCGCAAGGTAAGGTTTTGTCGACATCTGCCCCAACCCGGCGGACGATAGGGGTCTGTAGGGATCCTTCGACTGCGCCGCCCACTCGCAAGCTAGTGCGCTGACTCCGCTCAGGATGACAACTGCGCCGCCCACTCGCAAGCTAGTGCGCTGACTCCGCTCAGGATGACAACTACGCCGCCTACTCGCAAGCGAAGGTGCAGGTTCCGCTCAGGATGACATCCATCATTTAAGATTCGTTTATGGGTAAGAACGTGTCCGCTCTAGCCGTCGGACTTCCCACGCTGAAGATTTCTCGCCGTGGGGCTGGGCGCTTGCAAGACGGCCATGCCTGGGTCTATCGGTCTGACATTCTTACGGTCGACGGCATCCCGCCCGGCGCGCTGGTCAACGTTACCGACGAGCGGGGACGGTTTCTGGGGACAGCCTTATACAGCAGCTCCTCACAAATCGCGATCCGCATGCTCTCGACGGAAGCCGTCAACGATCTGAACGGTTTGCTCCGGGAGCGGATCCAGGCGGCAATCACCTATCGAGAACGCATCGTGGAAAACACGGATGCATATCGTGTGGTTTTCAGCGAGGCGGATTTCCTGCCGGGTTTGATCGTGGACCGCTACAACGACCTGCTCTCGCTCCAGGTATTAACGCAAGCGATGGACGCTGAATTGGTGCGCAACGTGGTCTTGTCTGAACTGAGTGAACGGCTTAAGCCTGCGGCGATCATTGAGCGCGTGGATCCCCGGGTACGAGCGCTGGAGCAGCTTCCCGTCCGATCCTCAGGCGTGATTCAGGGAGAAAAGAGCAATACTGTTTTTTCCATGAACCGCGTCCACTTTCACTTTGACGCGATGGAGGGGCAAAAAACCGGCGCGTTCCTGGACCAGCGGGAAAACTACGCAGCGGCGGCGAAGTACGCGCGGGGCGAAGCTCTGGACGTCTTCTGCTACCAGGGCGGGTTTGCGCTTCATCTGGCTCACCACTGCTCAAAAGTCGTGGGCGTGGATAGCTCGCGGACGGCGCTGGAGGTCGCAGAGAAGAACGCAGCTCTGAACCACCGCGAAATCGAATGGATCGAGGGCAACGCTTTTGACCTGCTACGAGACTACGCAGACTCGGGGCACCAATACGACACCATTATTCTCGACCCCCCTGCCTTTGCCAAAAGCCGGAAGACCCTGGACACGGCGTTGCGCGGCTACAAGGAGCTTAACCTCCGGGCCCTGAAGATGCTTCGTCCTGGCGTGGCATTCTGGTGACCTGTTGTTGTTCCTACCACGTGAGCGAGGCTGAGTTTCTAGAGGTGGTGGCGCAAGCCGCCCGAGATGTCCACAGAAATCTTCGAATGCTAGAGAAACGCACCCAAGCGAAGGACCATCCGATACTGCTCACAGTACCGGAAACCGCGTACCTTAAGTGCTTCATTATGAGTGCAAGTTGTTGAAAATATGTATAATCCAATACTTGATAGTAACACACTCATATTTTAGCATCGAACTACACTAAAGCTTCATCCAAAGCGGTGAAGTTTCAACCCAAAAATTTCTAAGCTAGTTCGAAGGAGGACTTAGCCATGACTGTATTAACCCGTTGGGATCCTTTCCGTGAGTTCAGCACGCTGCAGGACCGCATGAATCGGCTTTTCCGCGATTCGTATAGCGAAGGGCGGGATGAATCTTTGACCACCAGCAACTTCGCTCCGGCTGTAGATGTCTACGAAGACGAGCACAATGTGACGCTGAAGATTGAGGTTCCGGGAATCGACGAGAAAGACATCGATGTCCGGATCGAGAACAACGTCCTGACCGTGCACGGCGAGCGCAAATTCGAGAAGGAAGAGAAGGAAGAAAATTACCGCCGGGTCGAGCGGCAGTATGGAAGCTTTACCCGTTCCTTTACGCTTCCCAATACGGTAGACGCTGACCGCGCAACCGCCAACTATGACAAGGGTGTTCTGAAGATCAGCTTGGCCAAGAAAGCCGAGGCCAAGCCGAAGCAGATCAAAGTCAACGTGGGAAGCGAAAAGACGTCTGGAAGCCAAAGGCGCCGGCAAAGCCGCGTAACGCAGCTGACCGCCGAGACTAGCTCGGCAGGATTCTTGACCGGGAGACGGTAGAGATGCCGTCTCCCGTTCTTTATGCTGTCAGTCATTCCTGAGCGGGGTGAAGAACAAAAAATACATAGGCCCTTCGTTCCACTCAGGGTGACAATTGGATGAGGAATAAAGCTATGGCAATTCGTTGGGACAAATTCACACTGAAGGCGCAGGAAGCGGTGCAGCGCGCAGGCAATCTGGCGTCGGAAAACGGCAATCCCGAGGTGATGCCAGTGCATCTGTTGGCGGCATTGCTCGAAGATAAGGAAGGCATTGTGCCGCCGGTTCTGGAGAAAATCGGGATCGGCGCCCAGGCGGTACTGCGCGATGCTTATCAAGAGATTGAAAAGCTCCCCAAAGTCTCAGGTAGCGGGGCGACCCAGGCGAACCTTTCGCAGGCGCTGAACCAGCTTCTGGAGCGGGCCTTTAAGGAAGCGGACAACTTCAAAGACGAGTATGTCTCGACTGAGCATCTGCTGCTGGCAACTACTCAATCAAAGCGCGACGCGGCGCAGGAAATCCTCGCGCGTCATGGCGCCACCCATGATGCCATCCTGAAAGCACTAACTGCAGTCCGGGGATCGCAGAAGGTGACGGACCAGAATCCCGAAGCCAAGTATCAGGCGCTGGAACGCTATGCTCGCGACCTGACCGAGCAGGCGCGTCGCGGGAAACTCGATCCGGTAATCGGGCGTGACGAGGAAATCCGCCGGGTGGTGCAGGTACTCTCTCGCCGAACGAAAAACAATCCCGTGCTGATTGGCGAACCCGGTGTCGGCAAGACCGCGATTGTGGAAGGGCTGGCGCAGCGCATTATTTCCGGCGACGTGCCCGAGGTACTGAAGAACAAGCGCGTGGTCGCGCTGGATTTGGGCGCGATGCTGGCGGGCGCCAAGTATCGCGGCGAGTTTGAAGATCGTCTGAAGGCAGTACTGAAAGAAATTCGAAGATTCTTCCGGACAAATCATCCTTTTCATCGACGAGCTTCACACCCTGGTGGGCGCGGGGGCGGCCGAGGGCGCGATTGATGCCTCCAACATGCTGAAACCGGCGCTGGCGCGTGGCGAATTGCGGGCTATCGGGGCCACCACCCTGAATGAATATCGTAAATACATCGAAAAAGATGCGGCGCTGGAGCGACGCTTTCAGATCGTCTTCGTGGGCGAGCCCAACGTCGAGGATACGATTGCCATTCTTGCGCGGATTGAAGGAGCGGTATGAAGTTCATCATGGCGTGCGGATCAAGGATTCGGCTATCGTGGCTGCAGCCACCCTTTCACACCGCTACATCTCTGACCGGTTTCTGCCGGACAAGGCCATTGACCTGATTGATGAAGCCGCGGCGTCTCTGCGAATCCAGATTGATTCACTGCCAACTGATATTGATCAGCTTGAGCGTAGGGCAACGCAACTGGAAATTGAGCGCCAGGCACTGAAGAAGGAAGACGATCGCAACTCGAGAGAGCGGCTGGCGGTCATCGATAGGGAACTGGCTGAAGTGCGGGAGAAATCCAATACGCTCAAGGCCAACTGGAAGCGGGAGAAAGATTTGATTGCCAAATCCCGTCAGCTCAAAGAAAAGATCGAGCAGTTGAAAATTGAGGAGCAGGCAGAAGAGCGCAAGGGAAACCTGCAGCGGGTAGCAGAGATTCGGTACGGCCTGTTGCGGCAGGCAGAGGAAGAACTGAAGAGGTTGACGGAAAAGGCCGCGGGCGAGGGCGCCCAGTGCCACACGCATGCTGAAGGAAGAAGTGGACGAAGAAGACGTTGCCCGGATCGTCTCCAAGTGGACCGGGATTCCGGTCTCGAAGATGCTCGAGGGCGAAGTTAAGAAGCTTATCAACATGGAAGACCGGCTGCGCCAGCGCGTAGTAGGCCAGGATTTGGCGCTGGAACGAGTTTCGAATGCAATCCGGCGTTCGCGCGCCGGACTCAGCGATCCCAAGCGGCCGATCGGATCGTTCATTTTTCTGGGGCCGACCGGTGTCGGGAAAACCGAGCTGGCGCGGGCACTGGCCGAGTTCCTCTTCGATGACGAGCACGCCATGGTGCGCATCGACATGTCGGAGTACATGGAGAAGCATGCGGTCTCGCGGCTCATTGGCGCGCCTCCGGGATATGTCGGGTATGAAGAGGGCGGACAGCTTACCGAGCAGGTGCGGCGGCGACCATATGCGGTTGTGCTGTTCGATGAAATCGAGAAGGCGCATCCAGACGTGTTCAATATTCTGCTGCAAATCATGGAGGACGGCCGGCTGACGGATGGTAAGGGCCGCACGGTGGACTTTAGGAACACGATCATCATCATGACCTCGAACATCGGGTCAGCCTACTTGCAAGCGGAGAATATGCGGACAGCCGAGGACTTTGAGGAAGCCGGCAAGCAGGTGATGAATGCCCTGCATGGCCATTTCAAACCTGAGTTTCTGAACCGCGTGGACGACATCATTATTTTCCGGCCGCTGGGCAAGGAACAACTGGTGAAGATCATCGAGCTGCGGCTGGAAGATGTGCGTCGTCTATTGGCCGATCGCAAGATTTCACTCGAACTGACCGACGCGGCGAAAGATCTGCTGTTTACCGAAGGATTCGATCCGAACTTTGGAGCGCGTCCGCTGAAGCGGGCCATCCAGAAGCTGGTGCAGGATCCGCTGGCGCTGAAGATTCTCGATGGTGAAGTACTGCACGGGGATCATGTGATCGTGGACGCCGACAAGCGCGCAGGGAAGATGAAGTTCGAGGTGAGCAAGCGGGTCGGGGAGAAGGAAACGGTGAAGGCGCGGAAGTAACTGAAATGTAGGCGCGAGCGTCCTCGCTCGTGCAGGCTAAAACGCAAGCACGAGCGAGGACGCTCGCGCCTACACTAGTTCCTCGACTCTTCTGAGCAATTGCCTGATTTCGGATTTCGTTCTACTATCCGGCCAGTGGCTACTGCCAAAAACATCCCTGATTTAAAGCAGCGCCTAGTGTCGGCGGCGCCGGTCGAGGACGACTCGTCGTTTGAGCTGAAGCTGCGGCCGCAACGGCTGGCGGAGTTCATCGGACAGCCTAAAGTCAAAGAAAATCTGGCGGTAGCCATTGAGGCGGCGCGGTCGCGCGGCGAAGCCCTGGATCATGTGCTGCTTTACGGCCCGCCGGGTTTGGGCAAGACTACGCTGGCGACGATCATCGCCAATGAGCTGGGCGTGCCCTTCCAGCAGACCTCAGGTCCAACGTTGCAAATCAAAGGCGACCTGACCGCGATCCTAACCAATCTCCGCGACAAGCAGGTGTTGTTCATTGACGAAGTGCATCGCTTGCAGCCGACGCTGGAGGAGCTTCTCTACTCGGCGCTCGAGGATTACAAACTGGACATCATCATTGGGCAGGGGCCGGCGGCAAGAACGCACACCATGGACGTGAAGCCGTTTACCTTCATCGGCGCGACTACGCGGGCGGGACTGCTTTCGTCCCCACTGCGTTCGCGCTTTGGGATCGTGCTGCGGCTGGAGTTCTATAGCTCACGAAGACTTGCGGATTATCGTGGAGCGCTCCGCCGACATACTGGCGGTTGAGATCGATGATGCCGGGGCGCGGGAGATCGCCAGTCGCTCACGTGGAACTCCGAGAATTGCAAACAGGCTGCTGCGCCGGGTGCGCGACTATGCCCAAGTCCGAGGCGCCGGGAAAATTGATCTGCCCACGGCGCAAGCAGCCCTGCAGATGCTGGAAGTGGATCGCCACGGCTTCGATGAAGTTGACCGCAAGCTGCTCCTGACCATCATTGAAAAGTATCAGGGCGGGCCGGTCGGCGTAAACACGCTAGCGGCGGCGCTGGCGGAGGAAGCGGACGCGATTGAGGAGATATATGAGCCGTTTCTAATTCAGATAGGATTCCTCAATCGCACGCCGCGTGGTCGTGTGGCGACGCAGTTAGCCTACGAGCACTTCGGGATTACGCCAAACCGCAGACAGAGTTCACTGTTCTAATTCCTCGAAACTCTAGTGTTTCGCATCGGGAAGCGATGGTGTATCTTGCATCCGACCCTGTAGGGGGCAAGGGGTACGCCATGAGAGGGTGTGTGTGCGCTGATCGGTGCCTAAGTTTCTAACACTTCCCCGGATTCTGATTCTGCTGTGCTTTCTGGTCCCTGTGGCTTGGTCTGGCTCTGCGCCTCAAAAAGAGGTCCCGCCTCAAGCTGTTTCAACGCCTACGCTGCTTATTCCCCGATTGTCAGGTCCACCGGCGCTAGAAGAATTTCTTACCATGCGGCCATTGGGAGATACCGCATCCCAGATGGTGAAGATCACCAGTTTCGTGCAGCGATATCCGCATGACGGACAGCCCGCCTCGCAACCGACCGAGGCTTATCTGGGATACGACGACAAGAATCTATACGCGGTGTTCGTGTGCTTTGACGAACCAGGGAAAGTTCGGGCTCGCATGTCACGGCGGGAAGACATTTTTGAAGACGATACGGTCGAAGTGATGCTGGACACCTTCCACGACCGGCGGCGAGCTTATGCGTTTCAGACCACGCCCCTGGGCGTGCAATGGGACGCCATCTGGACGGAAGAGCCGCACGAGGACAGCACCGGAAACATGACAAACTTCGACTCCTCATTCGATACGGTATGGGATTCGAAAGGCATGCTGACCAACCAGGGCTATGTCGTCTGGATGGCGATTCCCTTTAAGAGCCTGCGTTTTTCCCCAGCCCGACAGCAGGAATGGGGGATCATCCTGTATCGCGGGATTCTGCGTGAGAATGAGGACGATTTCTGGCCGCCGATTTCCCAGCGACTCGAGGGCCGGCTCGCCCAGGCGGCAACAGCAAATGGATTGGAAGGAATCTCGCCGGGAAGAAATATGCAGTTCAATCCTTACGGGCTGCTGCGGTCGTTCCGGGCGCTGGACACGCACAATCCGACTCCTTTTTTTAATAGCAGCGCGGCTGACTTTAGAGGCGGAATGGACTCGAAGTTCATCCTGCATGACAACCTCGTACTGGACGTGACTGCCAATCCCGATTTCAGTCAGGTCGAATCGGACCAGCCCCAGATTACGGTGAACCAGCGCTTCGCTGTGTTTTTTCCAGAGAAACGCCCATTTTTTATGGAGAACCTGGATTATTTCAAGACTCCGATCGATCTGGTCTTCACGCGGCAAATTGGCGATCCGCAGTTTGGCGCGCGGTTGACGGGAAAGATGGGGCCGTACTCGATCGGAGTTTTAGCTTCTGACGATCGCGGTCCAGGGGAAATTGTTCCCGACAATGATCCGCGGTCGGGAGATCGCGCAACGTTCGCGATTGGGCGAATCAGCCGTGACATTTTCGGCCAATCGAGTTTGGGATTGATCTACACCGACTGGGAGTTTCCCGGGGCGAGCGCATTCAATCGAATCGGGGGCGCCGACGCCCGATTCAAGCTTAACCCGCACTGGACAAGCATGTTCCAGCTGGTGGAAAGCTCGACGCAAAGCCAGCTCGGAAAGTATCAGGCAGGTCCGGCGTCGAAAGTGGAGACGGTGTATGCCGGCGCGAATGTGGACTATGACCTTGCCTACAACGACATCAGTCCGGGATTTACCACGAATGCCGGATTCGTAAACCGGGTGGACATCCGGGACATGAAAAACAACTTCGATTACCGGTTCCGTCCAAAGAGCGGACCTCTTTTGTCGTGGGGACCGACCATCTACACGGATAATGTTTGGGCGCACGACGGGACGCGTCTCGACACGTATTACAACCCGGCGCTGACGTTTTTCTTGAAGGGGCAATCCTACTTAAATTTCTCTCCCTACACCAATTTCCGGGAGCGGCTGCGGCCCTCAGATTTTCCGGCGCTCCCGCAAGACCAGGACTTCCACGAGCACAACAGCGCGATCGTTTTTGCAACCAACTATCTGTCGCAGGTTAACTTGCAGGGATACTATCAATGGGGGGACGGGGTGAATTTTGTGCCTTCGGCCAATCGGCCACCGGTACTCGACCGCGCCGACTCTGGCAATCTTACGGTTTCCGTCCGCCCGCTAACAGCGCTGAAGATTGACAATTTATATCTGTTCAACCGCCTGCGTGACCGGAACAGTAACGCCGCCGTGTTCAACAATCACATTTTGCGGAGCAGGTGGAACTGGCAGTTCACGCGACAGCTCTCGTTGCGTGTGATTCTGCAATATACGACGACCTTGGCTAACTCTACGTTTACCTCGCTCCCGACGAGCAAGCAATTCAACGCGGATTTTCTGATTACCTATCTGGTGCACCCGGGCACGGCAATTTACGTGGGTTATAACAGCGATCTGCAGAACCTGGATCACGATTTGCTGGTCGATCCGAGCACGGGAAGTATCGTTCGCACCCGCAATAGCTACATTAACGACAGCCGACAGTTTTTCGTGAAGGTGTCGTACTTGTTCCGGTTCTAGGACGACTTCACATCAGCTGGCTGCGCTTCCGGATAGAAACTGCAGCTACAATAGCGGCAGCATGATTGCCCACTTGCGTGGAAAATTGCTGGCCAAGCGTCCCAACCAGGCCATCGTTGAGACCGCCGGAGTTGGCTACGATGTGACAGTCAGTGTTCCCACCTTTCTTGATTTGCCTGGAGTTGGTGGCGAGGTTGAGCTGCATGTCCATACGCACGTAAGGGAAGACCAGATTGCGCTCTATGGATTTCTGCGTTTGGCGGAGAAACATCTCTTCGAGAAGCTGATCACGGTAAGCGGAATCGGACCAAAGCTGGCGATCACAATTCTGAGCGGAATGGCGGTGGACGAGATGGTGGGGTCGATACGAAGCAATGACGTAGCTCGCCTTACCCGCATACCCGGAATCGGAAAAAAAACAGCCGAGCGTATGGTGCTGGAACTGCGCGACAAGCTCCCCGTCCAAGGCGCGGAAGATATGAAGGTAGCGCCGGCGATGAGTGAGGTTGAGGGGGACGTCCTCTCAGCGCTGGTGAATCTGGGCTACCAGCGCGCGACTGCCGAAAGAGCCGTGGCTGCGGTGACGAAAAATGGTAAGGCAGCCGCATTCGAGACCACCTTCCGCGAAGCCTTAGGAGTGCTCTCGAAATGAAGCGCTCGGTTACCTGGCTTCCGCACGATCTTTAAAAACGTACATTAAGCCGTAGTCCAAGTCTGAGCCCTTGTGGTAAGAGGGGTTGGCTTCAAAGGGATTCCGGTAGACGAAGCCGGTAACGCGCTCCCGGTAGTAAATGCCCTTTGCGAGCCGGATCCGCAAATCGAGCAGGGCGCCAGTGAGATGGTAGCGGTGGTCACTGCCAGGTGCAAGGTATGCCACGTTTGCGCGCAACCACCGTCTCTCATACATCGCCTCCGCGGCCGGCCAGCGATCGTGTTTTTTGTACAACGAAGTGGTGACCTCGCTGTAGTGGACCCCGCCTCCGAAGTACAAGCCGCGAGCAACCCGGAAAATCAGCAATCCATGCGCTTTTACGGTGTAGCCGTTTCCCGTGTCCTGTTTGTTGGCGGTGTCAGCGCCGCTCTCGGCTTCCATTAAGAAGCGGCCGAGATCGACGTCGATTCCCGTGTTGCCGTCGAAATATGGCGAAGTGTAGCCCGAGTCGCTCAGACCAATAGCACCGCCCACGTAGGGGCGAACTTGGGCGACGCACATGGCGTTGAAGAGAACCATCACGGCAAGAATCTGCTTGGAAGAAACCATTTTTCTGTGTCTCGCTAGTCACAGACATTTTGTCCACGTGGAGTCAACCAAGCGAGAATTAAGACGCGGAATGCGCGCACGGACGGTCGTACTGAGTTCCCACTCTGGAATTCGGAAGGATGCTACGAGTGCTTAAGTTAAGGGGCTGGGGCGAGAGGTGCGAGATTTCAGGGATGGTTATTTTCCAATACAGAAGCTGCTGAAGATCAGGTTGAGTATGTCGTCGGTGGTGGTCGCTCCAGTAATCTCGTCCAGCGGCCTGAGGGCGCTGTAAAGGTCGAGCAAGAGCATTTCGTGGGGAACGCGGTTATGAACTGCGGCGACTGCCCCGGCGAGGGCGGTAAGGGAGTTGTGGACTAATGCCTGGTGGCGTGCGTTGGTCAGAAATCCGGTCTCCGCCTGGACGCCAGTCTCTCCAGCGATGTAGCGAAGGATCTCGCCACGGAGTTCTGGAATCCCTTCACCGGTTACAGCCGAAGTCCGTACCTGGGGCAACTGAGAACTGACAACAGAAAACTGAGAACTGCATAAATCCGTCTTATTTACTACCAGAATTGCCGGCCGCCGTTCTGCCTGGGCGAGCAACTCTTGATCTTCAAAAGTCACAGACTGAGAGCAATCAAAAACCACGAGCACCAAGTCGGCATCAGCAAGGGCCTCCATGGACTTGCGAATGCCAATGCTTTCAGCCTCATCGAGGGCGCGGCGAATGCCGGCCGTGTCTACCAACTTAACTGGGATACCGCCGATGGCCACGGTTTCGCTGACCAAGTCTCGTGTCGTGCCGGGGGTGGCAGTGACAATAGCGCGTTCGCGCTCGACCAGACAATTGAAGAGGCTCGATTTCCCTACGTTGGGGCGTCCGATAATGGCAAGCGTCAGGCCCTCGTGGACAATCTTCCCATAGGTAAACGAGCCAGCAAGATCTTGCAGCGGCTGCCGCACAGCGGCAATACGCTCCAGAATTTGGTCTGCGGGGAGAACGGACACGTCATCTTCGGCAAAGTCCACGCCGGCTTCGAGAGTGGCGATCAGTTCCACCAGCATCTGTTTGATCGGTTGCAGACGACGTGATAGTGCGCCTTCGAGCTGCTGGGCAGCAACTTTAGCCTGGTAGAGTGTCTGCGCGTCGATAAGGTCACGCACCGCTTCGGCTTGGGCGAGGTCGATTCGACCGTTGAGGAAAGCCCGCATGGTGAACTCTCCAGGCTCGGCGAGGCGCGCGCCCCGCGCCAGGGCAAGCTCAACGATATGCCGCAGAACGACAGGCGAGCCATGGGCGGAGATTTCAATGATGTCGTCGGTGGTGTAGGAATGGGGTTTGGCGAAATAGGTAACCACGACTTCGTCGATGCATTGAGGGCTTGGCGCGGCGGCCTCGAGCCGTGATCCATGCGGAGTGGTTCCGCTTTGCGTTGTTGAATCGAACTCAGCTTTTTCGCGGGCGGGGGCGCCCGCGCCACATGGCTCCGGTTCAATCAACTCTCCGAATATCGCCCTTCCGGGCTCGAGATCGTGCTTCAGACGAAGCATAGGCAGCGCGATTGTTTTCGCGTCGGGGCCGGCGAGGCGGACTACGCCGATGCCACCCCGACCTGGCGGGGTCGCGATGGCGACGATGGTGTCGTCGAGATTCACGGGGAAATTGTAATTGGAGGGACGCTTAGGGCAGGGTCCGCCGAGCGGGTTTGCTTACCGGCTTGTAATCCTTGGGATAGACAACAACATAGCGTCGAAGGCCCATGCCTTCGCTTTCAGTGCGCAGGTCCTCATGGTCCCGGAGCGCGAGGTGAACGATGCGACGCTCACGGGATGACATAGGCGCGAACTCGTAGGGAGCGCTAGTCTTGCGGACTCTTTCAGCCGCGACATCGGCGGCCAGACGCAGTTCTTCCAGGCGCAGGGCTCGGTGATTCATGCAGTCGAAGCAGACCTTCTCATGCTCGTTGCCGGGGAGCCGGAGCATTTCCAGGGCGAGCAGTTCGATTGCCCGCAGCAGCTCAGCTCCGCGTTCCAGGAGCAATGCGGAATCAGGTCCGGAAAATTCAACCAGGATCTCGGGACGCTCCCAGTCACGCTCCTCCGCGAGCGGCGGATCGACAGTGATTCGGTATTTCAGGTGCAGGCCGCCCTGGATGACAACGCCGCGCAAAAATTCATTGATTTTATTAGCGGACGCGATTTTGTCGGGAATGGCCACAGCTTCTAGCTCCTGGCTGCTAGCTCTTCGCTTCCAGCTTTCATTTTCCCGGGCTCCCAATTAGCAAGCGGTTAATGGCTAGAAGCTGACAGCTATTTATCTTTCTTCCTTGCCCTCTTCAGCGCCATCTCGCGCATCTCGCGGCCCAGCTTGGTTCGGTTCATGATCGTCTGCTGCGCGATGGCGATGAGGTTTCCTTCAGACCAGTAGAGACACAAACCCGCCGCCAGGTTCCAACTAATCACACCCAGCATCACGGGCATCATCAGGTTCATCATTTTTTGCTGTGCCGGGTCCATGCCCGCTTGGGGCGTCATGCGTTGGGTCAAGAACATCGTGATAATAATGCCGATGGGCAGGATGTGCCACGGGTCGGGAGATGATAGATCGCGGACCCAGAGCCAGGGAGCGTGTCGCAAGTCGAGGGCGGCGCCCAACATGCTGTAATACGCAAATAGGAACGGCATCTGGATCAGCAAAGGCAGGCAGCCACCTGCTGGGCTGACGCCCTCTTTCTTCATCAGGTCCGCGATCTCCTGGTTCATCTCCTGTTTGCGCGGGTCGCGCATGCTGTACTTCTTATATTTCTCCTTGATGGAATTCATCTGCGGCTGAACCTTTTGCATTTTCAGCGCCGACTTCATGCTGGAGATACGCAGAGGGAGGAGCGCCAGATTGATGATCAGGGTTTGGATGGCGATAGCCCATCCCCAATTGTGGACAACGTGTTCGTAGGTCAACCGGAGCCAAATAAACAGCGGCCTGGCGATGACACCGAAAAACCCGAAATTAACCAGATCGCGCAGGTCGGGATGATCAGCAACCCCAGCCACCGGCACTGATTCGAGCACTTGAAGTGCTTTGGGGCCAACAAAGATCCGCGCACTGGTGGGCCCGCGGAGACTGCCCACCGCCGCACCCAATACGTCGACCTTCGTGCTCTCCTGCGGATTGGGATGTTGCCAATCTTTGGGAACATCGATCGAATTGCGTAGCGTCACCAGGGCCGCATTATGCGGATCGTCGGGCAGGAACACGGCGGCGAAATATTGGTCGACAACCCCAGCCCAGTTAAACGGACCCGGCAGCGTGTTGCCGCTGCCAATGCTCTTGATGGCCAGGCGTTCAGTCGGTTTGGGAAACACAAAAAGGGTGCGCTCGGTCGATTCGCTGTTGTGATACTCGATGCGGCTGGCGGCGTAGGACGCCAACGTAGTTTCATCGCCGAAACCCGCAGGCCACATGGGAAACGCGGTGAGCTGGTTTCCTTTGGCAACAACCGAGGTCTCTACGCGCACGACATAAGTATCATCAAATCTGAAAGTTTTGCGTACGGCCACGTCCTGGTCTGCGTATTCGAACGAGATTTCAGCGGGAGCTTGCCGCGTGCCTGATTCCGACGCGACGTAAAAAGCCGAGTTGATCTTATTGCGCTGGGCTTCGTCGTAGGTCCAGAGGGAGAGCGGGTAGCCGTATTTTTCGGCAGCCGTGCGGTTCACCAGTTCAAGTGGCTGGCCTTTGTCGTCGTCATATTTCTTTAGGATCCATGACTTGACCTGCCCGCCACGATTGCTGAAGGTAATCCTGTAAAGGTCGTTCTCGACGACCGCTTCAGACTCGGCATTCGCATGCGTTGTAGCAGCTGGCGAAGCGGGCCGAGCCTGGGGCTGCGCAGGAAGACTTGGGTTCGTCTCCTGGACCGCCTGCTGCTGCGGTTGAACTTTGGGCGAAGATGGCGCGGCCTGCTGCGGAAAATATTTCTTGAGCAGAGGCTGCGACAGCGCGATCACCAGAAAGGTCAGCGCGAACACCAGCAGGAGCCTACGCTCCATGCCGGGATCTTGTTGGGGATTTTGAAAGTCTGGCAAATTCGCTTACTCAGTGACCACACGATTCCGCGGCGGACAAACATCTACCGGTCGCTGCAGAGTCTTTTGGCACAGGATCGTATCCGCTCTTCGCCAGCGGGTGACAGCGAAGCACACGCTTCAGACTCATCCAACCCCCGCGTAGCACTCCGTAGTGCTCTACCGCTTCCGTAGCGTACTCCGAACATGTGGGAACATAGCGGCAAGCTGGTGAAAACATCGGCGAGACCGCGTACTTATAGGTGCGCAGCAAAATCAGCACGGCAGCTTTTGAAATCTGATTCATGGTTTGCCCACCGACTTTTCGATCACCTCGAAGGCGCGCTTGATATCTTTCCGCAAATCGGCAAAATTGGCGGTCAGCAGCGACTTCTTCGGATTAATGACCACATCAACCGGAGCGTCTACGACCACACCATACAGACGGACGGCTTCGCGCAACCGCCGCTTCATGCGGTTGCGCTCGACCGCGCCACCCAGCCCGCGTCCCACGGTGAAACCCACTCGGAGCCTGGCCGGATCCCCGCGCCGCAGGTAGAACACGGTCATGTGGGCGGCGAAATGACGCCGTCCCTCTTTGTACACGCGCTCGAAATCAGCATGCCGCAATAGCCGCGAACTGCGTGGGAACTTGGCCCGCCCACCAACTGAAGACGGATCGGCGCTTCCATTCGGAAGGATGGCATCACCACTCACAACCCAAACTCAACCTGCAGAGCCGTGCCAATTCCGGAGCGAGAGGAAATTTAACCACGGAAACCGGGCTTCACAGAGACCCGTTTGCGGCCCTTGGCACGCCTGCGCGAGAGTACCGCTTGGCCGCTCTTGGTCTTCATACGCGTACGAAATCCGTGCGTCTTCGAGCGGTGACGGCGGTTCGGTTGAAACGTGCGCTTGGGCATGAAAAATCGTGGCTCCTGATTCGATGATTAGTCCTGAGACAAACGACGAGTATAAATGAGCCGAAGCAAAGCGGGCAAACTAATGAAGGCTTGGGTATTGGTGCAGTTTGACAAGGAAACGAGCCAAGCGTGCGATATTGCGTCGCAAAGAACGCGACGATTCGCACGGCTCGCTCCAGATCCTTCGCGCCGCAAAGAGCGCTTGCTCCAGGATGACAAATCAAACTGCACCACTACCAAAGCTTGCAGATCATACTCAACACGAAACTTGCGCCTGATCCGGCTTCCTGGCCTTGCACCACTCGCGCGACAGTTATAACTTGAACACTTGACAGAAGGTTTGCTTCGGGTTCTGAATCATCGTGACCAGAAAAATTCACGCGGAAGATTTCCACATCACGGAAAATTTTTGTGCTAGTATGCGGGACTGTTCCAGCTTACTGATTTTTTCTGAGACCAGCGCAACCGCCCCGCACGATGAGGCTGCTCTGCTGGAAACAAAAGCTATCTTTTCTCCCAAGATTGATATCGGGCGCTGACCAGCCGCGGCTGCCCCCAGAAAATTATATGTCCGTTCCGAGCCCGACTCTCACTGCGAATCCGTGGATGCGCATTCTCGACGCGCTGGAAAAGAAAATCAACCGGCACTCTTATGACACCTGGCTGAAGCCGACACGCTACAGCCACGCCAGCGGAGGAGTGCTTTTTGTGCGCGTACCGACGGTGGAGTTTCGCAGCGTGGGTGACAAGTATGCCGACCTGATCCAGGAGGCGGTGGATAATCTCGGACTGGAGTTCGAGGAAGTGAAATTCGTCACACCCGAGGATGATCCGGCATCCACGCCCGTGCGCCACGATGGCGGACTTTCCGCGCACGCGGCCCCCGCTACCCTTCACCCCGCCCAATCTCGCTTTGATTGGGATGGGGCGGCGCAACTGAATCCCCGCTACACATTTGATGCTTTCGTCATCGGCAGTGGCAACCAGTTCGCGCATGCTGCTTGTCAGGCGGTGGCGGAGCGTCCATCCAAGGCGTACAACCCACTGTTCCTCTATGGCGGTGTCGGAATGGGCAAGACCCATCTGATGCAGGCCATCGGGCATGAGATCAGGCGGCGGCAGCCGCAGGCGGCCATCTGCTACGTCTCCAGCGAGAAGTTCACCAATGAGATGATCAACTCGCTCCGCTACGACAAGATGACCAGCTTCCGCGACAAGTTCCGCAACGTGGACGTGCTGCTGGTGGACGATATCCAGTTCCTGGCGCAGAAGGAACGGACGCAGGAAGAGTTTTTCCATACCTTTAACGCGCTGCACGAGTCGATGAAGCAGATCGTGATTGCCAGCGACCGTCCGCCCAAAGAGCTGGCTGAAGTCGAAGACCGGCTGCGTAGCCGCTTCGAATGGGGACTGATCGCCGATATCCAGCCGCCCGACCTGGAAACCAAGGTGGCTATCCTGCAGAAAAAAGCGGAGCAGGAAAAGGTCACTCTGCCCACCGACGTAGCGCTCTACATCGCCTCCAACATCCGCTCCAATGTCCGCGAGCTAGAGGGAGCGCTGATCCGGCTGGTGGCGCATTCCTCTTTGATCGGGGCTGAAATCACCCTCCCCTATGCCCAGCAGGTGCTGAAGAATTTCATTGATTCGCAAGCCAGAAAGGTGACCATTGAATCCATCCAGAAGGCGGTGGCGGAGCAGTTCGGGCTGCGGCTGGTGGAGATCAAGGCCAAGAACAATTCGCGGGCCATCGTTTATCCCCGCCAGATTGCCATGTATCTGGCGAAGCATCTGACTGAAGCCTCGCTGCCGGAAATTGGGCGGCAATTTGGCGGCAAGCACCACACCACGGTGTTGCATTCGGTAGAAAAGATCGATGGGGTGCGCAAGACGGACAAAGACCTGAACCGGATGATTAATAAGTTGACCGAGCAATTGGGCGGGTAAAGGCGATTACGCCGGCTGGTTTGGGTGCTACGTCCTCTTTTCCATTTGATCGACTGTTCGTGCTGGTCTTCGTGGTTTTTCTTTTGATATAAGGGAGTCATCCGAAGTAATGTGGCCTAACGGGAGATTTGGGTTATGCCGGTAGAAGCTTTGGCCTCAGCGGTGGGAACCACCACGATGGAAATCACGGTCAGCAAGTTTGAACTTCTGCGGGAGCTCACGGCGACCCAGGGCGTGGTCGAGCGCAAGACCACGATCCCGATCCTGTCGAACTACTTGTTCGAAGCCGGTGGTGACAAGCTATCGCTTACGGCCACCGACCTGGATCTGAGCCTGCGTACTTCCTGCGTCGCCAAGGTGAAAAAGGACGGCGCCTGTACGATTCCCGCTCGCAAGCTGCATGACTATGTGAAGCTGCTGCCGGATGCCGACATCACCATCAAGCTGCTGGAGAATCACTGGGTCAGCATTCGCTGCGGCCGCTCGAACACCAAGATGGTGGGAATGGCCCGCTCGAATTTCCCTAGCTTGCCGGCGTTTCCCACCGCAGGCGTGATCAAGATTCCGGCGCAGATCTTGCGCGGGATGATTGCTAAGACCGGGTTCGCCATAGCGAGCGAGGAGTCACGCTACACGCTGAATGGCGCGCTGATGGTACTGAAGCCGGAGTCGATCACGATGGTCGCGACCGACGGCCACCGGCTGGCGCATATCGAGCGCAGCGGAGAAAAGTTCGAAGGCGTCTCGGGCGAGATGAAGACGCTCGTTCCCAAGAAGGCGATGGACGAACTGAAGTCACTGCTGGATTCGACTGACGCCGAGACGATTGATTTCGCGAAAGACGAATCCACGCTGTATTTCCGCATCGGGCAACGCCTGCTGACCTCACGTCAGCTTACCGGCCAGTTCCCCAACTACGAAGCTGTTCTTCCCAAGGACAACAGCAAGAGCATCACCCTGCATGGGGAAGAATTGAGCGCGGCGATTTCACGTGTAGCTCAGTTTGCCGACGAGCGTTCGCGCGCTGTCCGCCTGAAGCTGGAGAAAGGTGAATTGAAACTATCCGCCTCCTCGACCGAAACCGGCGAGTCCGAAGACTCGATGGAAACCGATTACAACGGCGAAACCCTTACCATCGGCTTTAACGCGCAATATATTCTGGATTTCCTCAAGGCCGTGGGTGCGGGCGATGTGAAACTGGAGTTGAAAGACGCGCAATCCGCTGGCCAGTTGCGTCCCGCAGACAGCGAGGATTACAAGTACCGCTATATCGTGATGCCGATGCGGATCTGAGTGGGCTTTTTAGCGTTTCCGCGACATAAACCGCACCAAACTGCTCCTCCTTGACCTAGGCGCTCTCACGCCGTAAAGTAGCCGCCACTCTGTTTGGAGGGGCTCTCCATGCTCAGTGGATTCAAGCAGTTTATTCTTCGTGGTAACGTAGTTGATCTCGCGGTTGGCGTGGTCATCGGCGCCGCTTTTGGATCAGTGGTGACCGCTTTGACCAAAGACCTGCTAACGCCACTCATCGCGGCCGTGGTTGGAAAGCCCGATTTTTCCGCCATCAGCTTCACCATCGGCAACACTGTCTTCCCGATCGGCGACTTTATCAATGCTGCAGTTTCGTTTCTCCTGATTGCGGCGGCGGTTTACTTTTTCGTGGTTACGCCTATCAATGCCCTGATCTCACGCATGCGCAAAGCACCCGGCGCCCGCCGATCCTACGACGAAGAAGTGTCCCGAATGCCTGAGCGAGATTCCCATTGACGCGCGGCGATGTGCGCATTGCGCACAGCCAGTAAAGGTAGGAATGGCGGCGGACTGAGCTCGTAGCGAATCTTGTAACATGGGCAGGATGCTATTCCGCCGCCGCGCACCTTCTCCTTAGCGCTTTCGACCGTGTTGTTGGTTTCGTTCGTAGGTGCTCAGCAGACTCCGAAACCGTCCACGCAGTCTTCGTCCTCCAAGGCTGCCGCGAATCCGCACGGTCACGCTTCCACGCCAGATGCAGGTTTGGTTCGTGATGGCACCTATCGCAATCCGTCCTTCGGATTTTCCTACAAGATTCCCTTTGGCTGGGTGGAGCGCACAGAGAGATGCAGCAGGATCCGGTCGACCCTTCGAAGTCATCGGTACTGCTGGCCGTCTTCGAAAGGCCACCTGAAGCGACCGGGAACACGATAAATTCCGCGGTGGTGATTGCGATCGAGAAGCTCTCGTCTTTCTCCGGTGTGAAAACTGCAGCCGATTACTTTGGTCCGGTAAGCGAACTCGCCACCGCCAGAGGGTTCAAAGTAGTGAATGAGCCTTATGAGTTCTCAGCAGGCGCGAAGCCATTGCTGCGCGGGGACTTCAGCAAGGAACGCGGGAGCTTGACCATGTATCAGAGCTTCGTTGGTCACGCTGGAGAAGGGCTATGCAGTGTCGTTTACGTTTATTGGTGGCAGCGAGGATGAGGTGGAGGAGTTGATTGAGGAGTTGAGCTTTAGGGCTAAGAAGTCAATTGGAATGTAGGCCGGGCGTCCCCGCACGTGTTCCGATACAGTCTCTTGTGCGCGGATCACGGGCGAGGACGCCCGCGCCTACATTTACTCAAGAGGCTCGGGATGCAACGCGATGCCCTTCTCGCCGGCGGCTTTCTTCTCCGCGTATTTCTTCATCCACGCTTCCCAGCTCTTTCCGGCAGCAGTGTCGCGGCCGCTGAAAGCCAGCGCCGCAATGTCGGCGTAAGAAATCGAGATTTTCTGGTTGAGTCTCTTGGGAAAGATGCGGACCAAAGAATCGGCCAGCGTCGAACTGCTGCGCCGGTCAAAAAGATAGCCCTCGATCTTGCTGCCATCCTTACGCGTGATGGTGACGTCACCACGATAGTCGAACGCTTTTTCGAGTGCGGCGCGAATTTCTTCTTCGGATGCGAGTTCCGGAATCCAGCCTTCGAGTTTCTCGTGCTTCGTACCGGGGGCAACCTCGAGCGCGTCGGGATTGACCGCGCCCGCCTGGGGTGTTTGTTGGGTTAGGATCGATTCGTGGTTCAGGTGACCAGCTTCTCTGCCCGTCATGCGCCGGTTTCCTGCAGGGATGCGCTCGATTCAGTCGCGCTCGAGATATGAACCAGGGGATGCATCGGCCCCGCCGGTTCCTCCAACAACCGCAACGCTTCTTCATCGGATAGCGGGACGATAGCGTGGCCTTTACCGTCGCGAAAAAACCGCCCAGAGAACTGAAGGTGTCGTTAACAGCCGAGGCTTCGTAGCCGCTGTGGACCATGCAGTTGGCGCAATGCGGGTTTCCGGATTCGGTCCCGTAATTCTCCCAATTCGTATCCCGAAGCAGCTCCTCGAAGGTCTCGGCGTAACCGTCCTGGAGCAAGTAGCAAGGCTTCTGCCAGCCGAAGATGTTGTACGTCGGCATCCCCCAGGGCGTACACGGATAGTGACGCTTGCCCATCAGGAACTCAAGAAACAGCGGAGAAAGATTGAAGCGCCAATCCGGCTTGCGATTGGAGAGGATGGCGCGGAAAAGCCGCGGGTGCGGGCGCGGCCGAGGAAGTGCTGCTGGTCGGGCGCCTTCTCATAAGAGTAGCCGGGCGAAAGCATCATGCCTTCCACTCCGACGTCCATCATCTCGTCGAAAAAGGCGCGCACGCTCTTGGGGTCGGCGCCGTCGAACAGCGTCGTATTGGTGGTCACGCGGTAGCCGAGCTGGAGGGCCTCGCGGATGGCGTCAAGCGCTATCTCATATCCGCCTTCGCGGCACACCGAGAGGTCGTGATGTTCCTTCTCCCCGTCCAAGTGGACGCTAAAAGTGAGGTATTTGGTCGGCCGGAAGAGATGGATCTTTTCCTTAAGCAGTAAAGCATTGGTACACAAGTAGATATATTTCTTGCGGGCCACCAGGCCATCGACGATTTTGTCGATTTCCGGATGCATGAGTGGTTCGCCGCCGGGAATCGAGACTATCGGCGCCCCGCACTCGTCGACTGCCCGGAAGCACTCCTCTGGGCTCAACTGCCGCTTGAGGATGTGGGCGGGATACTGGATTTTGCCGCAGCCGGCACAGGCCAGATTGCAGCGGAACAGCGGCTCCAGCATCAACACCAGCGGATACTGCTTCCGCCCGGCGAGCTTTTGCCGGATAACGTAGCTTGCGACCGTCCACATCTGGGAAAGCGGAACCGCCATAAGTTCTGATGTTCTCCTGCTGATTTAATCCTATCAGGCTCGCCGCCGATTACAGGATCAGGGGTGCCAGATCTCGAACTGCCAATCTCTGCTTTTTGGTCGTCTGTAGCCATTGTAAACGCACCGGTTTACCCTGGCGGTTCCGGCGTCGAAAAATAGGTCATTGTATGGTACAATAAAGCATAACCTTTGATGCCGTAAGTATTAGTGATTTCAGTAATTTGAGGTCAGTTGAGGGGCTTCGAAAAAACCCGGCGCCCAAGCCCAAATTCCGGCATTCTCCACGGAGCTGAATGGCTACAAAAGAAACACTCAACGCCGCCGCCATCGTAGAAACGAAAAACAAAAACGGGAGGCTCACCGCCATCAACGGAGGCAACGGGGATTACACTGCCGATTCCATCAAAGTGCTGGGCGGAATGGAAGCCGTCCGCAAACGTCCCGCCATGTATATCGGCTCGACGGGCGAGATCGGTTTGCATCACTCTGGTCTACGAAGTCGTAGACAACTCCGTCGATGAAGCGCTGGCCGGTTACGCCGACAAAATCGAAGTCACGATTCACATTGATAACTCGATCACCGTAGTCGACAACGGCCGCGGCATTCCTGTCGACGACATGGACATCGATGGCGAAAAGATACCGGCGGCGCAAGTTGTGATGACGACGCTGCACGCCGGCGGAAAATTCGATACGTCTTCCTACAAAGTTTCCGGCGGACTGCATGGCGTGGGAGTTTCCTGCGTGAACGCGCTGAGCGAAGAACTGGAACTGGAAATCTGGCGCGACGGTTTTACTTGGGAGCAAACGTACTCCAAAGGCGAACCGACCAGCAAGCTGAAGAAAACCGGGGCCGTCAAAGCAAAGACGGGGACGAAAGTTCACTTCCTGCCCGACAAAAGCATTCTGACCGTCACCGAATATAACTTCGACACGCTGGCGCAACGTCTGCGCGAACTGGCATTTCTGAACAAGGGCCTGCTGATCACGCTCACTGATGAGCGCACGACGGACGCGAAGACTGGCGAGCCCAAGACGGTCGAGTTCAAGTACAACGGTGGCATCGCCGAGTTCATTAAGCACCTGAACCGCGGCAAACAGATTCTGCACGACAAACCGATCTACATGGAAGCCGAACGCAGCGGCGTAGTTATGGAGATCGGTATGCAATACAACGATGGCTATTCTGAATCCGTGTTCAGCTTCGCCAACAACATCAATACCGTCGATGGCGGGACGCATCTTTCTGGCTTCCGCATGGCGCTGACGCGAACTATCAATTACGCCGGACAGCAGATGGGGCTGTTCAAAGATGTCAAAGAAAATCTGACCGGTGATGACGTCCGCGAAGGACTGGTCGCGGTGATCAGCGTAAAACTGCCGCAGCCGCAATTCGAGGGTCAGACCAAGGGCAAGCTGAATTCCGACATCGCGGGTATCGTGCAGGCGTTTGTGAACGAGCGCCTGGGAGCATATTTCGAGCAGAACCCAACGGTCGGAAGAAAGATTATCAACAAAGCCATTGACGCAGCCCGGGCGCGCGAGGCTGCCCGGAAAGCTCGCGACCTCACACGGCGCAAAGGAGCGCTCGATGGCGGTGGCCTGCCCGGCAAACTAGCAGATTGTTCTGAACGGCAGCCAGACCGGTGTGAACTGTTCCTGGTGGAGGGTGAATCGGCAGGGGGTACGGCGAAGCAGGGGCGCGACCGGCGTTTCCAGGCGATCCTGCCGCTGAAGGGCAAAATCCTGAACGTCGAAAAAGCACGCTACGACAAGATGCTGGCCCACGAGGAAATCCGCGCCATGATCACGGCGCTGGGTACCGGCATTTCAAAAGAAGATTTCGACGCATCCAAGTTGCGTTACGGCAAGATTATCCTCATGACCGATGCCGACGTGGATGGAAGCCACATCCGCACCTTGCTGCTTACATTCTTCTTCCGCCACATGCAGGAGCTGATCAAGCGCGGCAATGTTTTCATCGCGCAGCCGCCGCTTTATTCGATTAAGAAGGGCAAGTCGCATCAGTACATCAAGAACGACCGCGACTTCGTGAAGGTCATGGTAAAACGCGCGTCGGAGGGCTTGATCGTCCGCTATGGCGAGGGCGCGGCCAAATTGGAAGGCCCGGCGCTAGCCAAATTTATCACTGTGCTTAACGAATATCTCTCTTTCTCCGACAAGCTGGACAAACGTCTGCGCGACGAGCGTGTGACCGAGTTGCTGCCCAAGCTCGACCTCTCCAAGCGCGCTGACTTTGAAGGCGATAAGAATACGCCGTCGAGGAAAATCGAGAAATTGGAGAAGGAACTGAAGAAGCAGCAAAAGGAACGCCAGTTCAAGGAAGTGGAAAGCCGGTTCGACGAAGAGCACAATCTATGGGAAGTGCGCTACGTCAATTCGCAGGGCGCAGAGCATGTTATCAACTGGGAGCTGGCTTCCACACCCGAGTATCGGCAGCTCCTCTCAAAATTCAAGCAGATCGAGCCTTATATGGAACCGCCGTTCGTAGTGGAGACGATCGGGCGAGCTGCTGCCTCGTCAAATGGTGATGCGGAAGAGACAAGCGAAGCTGAAGGCGAGGATGTTGAGAAAGCCGAGAAAAAGACGGCGAAGGAAACGCCAACTAAGATTGTGGCAAAGAAAAAAGCGGCAGAGCCACAACTGGTGGACAAGGAGACGGCCCGCGACCTGCTTGACTACGTTTTGGAGCAGGGCCGCAAGGATTACATCATTCAGCGCTACAAAGGTTTGGGCGAGATGACATCGCAGCAGCTCTGGGAAACCACCATGGACCCTGAGCGTCGTACCTGCTATCGGTGAAGCTCGAAGACCTCGCCGAATGCGAAACTATCTTCACTACCCTGATGGGCGAGGACGTCGAAGCGCGGCGGAAGTTCATCGAAGACAATGCGCTGGATGTGAAGAATTTGGATATCTAGGACACCCGGCCACGGATCTGCGCGGATTCGCACGGATCAGAAATCAAAACGCAGGGGTCCTTCGACTCCATATGCCCGTTCGTGCACGAACGGGCATACTCCGCTCAGGATGACAATTCAGGGGGGCTTTTGCTGAGACACTTCACCTCGGGATACAAACGGTCGAACACCACCCACAGCAGTCCGATAAGCACAAACAGCAGCACGCTGCCTTCAGGGCCGACCGGGCCTCCGGTCAACCAGGCGGGCCGCGCAAAGAAGAACTCAACAAGTGGCCGGGGACCGTCCCTCCACTATCGGGAACGGAATAAAGGTAACTCTCCGCCCAGTCCCAGGACGCATGAAATCCAATGGCAAACCACAGATTGCCGGTGCGCCGGATGGTGAGGCAGAAAAATAAACCAATGACCCCGGCGGCCAGCGCCCCAACTGGATTTTCACCTTGATTCTCGAGGTGTACGGCTCCGAACCATGCTGAAAGCAGAATCGCGGCCGGCCAAAAGTGGATTGCACTCGAAGCAGTAAAAAGCGTATAGCCTCGAAATAGAAATTCTTCGAAGAACCCAACGATCAGGAAGAAAACTCCCCAGAACAGAGCAAACTTCACAATGCGCGGACCGTGCAGGGCGAGGCGGCCAAAATAGAATGCGCCAGCGCCACGCAAAACCAAGAGTAAGAGGGTGATCGCAGCCAGTCCCCAGGCTGCGCCGATCCAAAATAGTCTGCCGAATGCGTCGCGCCGTGGCAGACCGTAAGCGCCAAATGTCCGTCGCTCCAAACGTGCCATCAGGACCGCGGGAATCGCAACTACTGCAAACCTTCCCGACTCCTCGATCATGTCGAGCCAGAGGGCAGGATGCACATGCGGGCCGAGGTGGTGGAGAAATATGCCGAGCAGAAATTGCAGTCCCTTCCACAGGATGATGTACATGGCGAATCGCCACAGAGGACGCAGGCCATCCGGACCGATGATTAATGGTAATGCGCGGATGAGTGGATAAGTGTTTTGCGGGGCTGCGTCCGGCGAGGGGATTGGTTCGCCTTTTGGGTTGTTCATCGAGTGCATGCTGTCACTGAAGTGCCGCCGCGATCCGCGCAAGATCCCTCACTCCGCCTGAAAAGCGGCTGCGCTCGGGATGACGTCGGAAAGAATTGGCCAGCATCCAAACCGCACCGACAGGGTCCATGGAGAAGTTTCCGGAACCGTCCCCGAACATGGTAAAACACTCGCCTTCTGTCCATGGGAGGATTTTTTACTCGCGAGCGCTTTGGCCGGCCGCAAATTCTTGCGGGACTGCTACTGCTGATATTTCTGGCGGAGTGCGCCTGGCTGGCGGGCCGCGGGATAAGCAGGAACGAGTGGGACCCTGGCGACGAAATCCGCCTAGTGGAAGGAGTACGACAGTGGAGTGGAGGCCCTGTCGCTGGTACGTCTATCCCCGCGGGCGATGTACCAGTCGGACTGGAACAGGACGATGGCTATGATCCGAACCATTCGCCGCTCTGGTATCTGGTGGCCTCGGCGCCGCTTGCGATCTGGCCCGGCCAGCAAGTATCGGCGCAGCTTGTGGGATGGCTGGCGCGAGCGCCGTACCTGCTGTTCGGTGTTTTGTTGGGCGGTTCGCTATGGTATGTATCGCGCCGGCTCTACGGCGACGCCGGAGGCTACATTGCCCTGGCCTTGTATTGCTTCGCGCCGGGAATTATTCGCAGCAGCGCGGTCTGGGCCGCGTCTCCGGAAATCGGGGCCGCATGGGGAGCGTTCGGAGCGGTTTTTACCGCGATCGCCGCTGCTCACACGCTTTACGCGCCTCGCGAAGTGGTCTTGTGGAACTGGCGGCGCATACTGCTGCTCGGGCTCTCTCTGGCGCTGGCGATCGGGTCACAGTTCTCGCTGATCGTCCTCGTTCCGCTCGCGCTCGCGTTCATGCTGTACCTCGCGCCGGCGCGTCGAGTCGCTGCAGCCGTGATCTGGGCCTCCGCATGCGGGATCGGCCTTCTGCTCTTGTACGCGTCATACTTTTTCCATCCCAGCGTTTTCTGGCAAGGGATCCGACACGCTAATTTTCTCGGGATCAGCTGGCGAGCATTTGCTGAGCCGAGGACTTATCAGCAGATACTTATCCAACTCGCAGAGAGCAGCCCAGCGCTAATCGTAGCCGTACCGTTGGCCCTCGTCATCTACCTGGGTTGGTCTCGAGCGCGGTACTTCGGCAACACGGCTCCGCTTCTGGTGGCAGCGCTGCTTTTGATCTTGGGACTAGGCATGACGAATTATCCGGGGCTCGGGTTTCAACTCATGGCGGTGCCGTTCCTGTTCGTGTTTGTGGCTGGAGTTTTGGCGGATCTCCTGGAGACTGGCAACCGGAACCTGGTGTTGGCCTGCGCTTGGGGGTTATGCATCGCAAACGCTTCGTGGTGTGTTTGGGAGCTGGCGCGAACGGCACGAGGATAACATCGGTCACCGCGCGTGGGTTACTGGTGAAAGCGGATTTCATTCCCGAATCCACTCAGCGACTTAGGCACAGTGGAGAACTGAAACTTTCGGGATCGGGGAGCGAATTTACAGCAATAAAACGCATCTAACTTAGGGTTACACTATTCTAAATAGCTAGGCAGTTTGCCGCCGCCGAGGAGAGTGGGCCATGTTCAGAGAATTGGGGTACGAGCCTTGGGTGCGGCGGCTGAATCCCTCAAGAATAGTGGTTCTCGCGCTGGTTATGGGTGCTCTGATATTTGTGCCTGGGCTTTCGGCGCAAATCAATGGCGCACCGCCGTCAGTGACATCCATAGGTTTTGGTGGGCATGCGCAAATCAATGGCACGCCGCCCTCAGTGACATCGATAGGCTTCGGTGGACACACTAATCCCGCACCCGGAGTCCGGCCAAGCGTAACGTCGCTTGGGCCAAATGGGTTTAACGGTACTCCAGCTTTTCCCAACTGCTGCATTAATCCGTTGTTTCCGTCGAACCCTAACCGGGTGCGACCTGGGCGTAATCACCGCCGCCACGATTTTGGTCCAGTGGGGGGCGCCGTCTATGCGGTTCCTTATCCGGTAGTGGTGGATCCTGGATTCGAGGACGACTCTGCGGATCAGGAAGATTACAGAGGCGGACCTACAATCTTTGATCGACGCGGTCCGGGAACCCCTGTCGTAAGTGGAAACCGCTATGCGCAAAGCGCAGGTGGCGGAGGAACTTCCCAAGCTGATCCGCCAGCGGATGCTGCGCCAGCCCCAGCCGAAGATCAGCCTCAGACAACGCTGGTGTTCAAAGACGGTCAAAGGCTAGATGTTTCTAACTATGCCATCGTGGGAAACACGCTCTATGACTTGACGCCTGGACACCGTCGCAAGGTGGCCCTGGCTGAGCTGGACCTGAGTGCGACGGCCAAAGAGAATGACGATCGAGGCATTGATTTCCAATTGCCTCCGGGTATCTCCAAGAACTCCGCGAACTAATGACATGCATGGCCGGCTCGTGATCGTGCTGCTGGGAGCGGCGGTTTCAATACCGCCTCTCACGGCGCAAATGCGCGGTCCTGCGGGCATGGGGAATTTTTCTTCCGGACACGGCGGCAGAGGCGGTTTCGCACATCTGCATGTGACTCAGGCCTTTCGGCCAAGGACTGCTTTCGCGATTCCATACTTCTATTCTGACTACTTTCCTGAATCGGACGTGATACAGGCACCGTCGCCCCAAGTAGTGCTGGTTCCTACTGCGCCACCTGCCGCCGAAGCGCCACCGGCTCCTCCGCAAGCGCTCTTGATCGAATGGCAGGGCGACCACTACGCGCGAATTACCAGCGCGGAGGGGGATGGAATTCATGGGCAGCCTGCTCTACCGGATTACGCCGAGGAATCGAATTCACGGTCGGCGGTCACGGCCCGGAGTACCCCGGTTCAGAAGGCGCGCGATCTTCCACCTGCTGTATTGCTGTTTCGAGACGGGCGTAAGGAAGAGGTCAGCAATTACACAATTGTTGGAACGGTAATGTATTCGAGCGCGGACTATTGGAGCAGCGGATCGTGGAACAAGAAAATTGAGCTTGCCGATTTGGATGTGCCCGGCACTCTCCGACTGAACCAGGAACGCGGAGTGAAGTTCGTCCTACCCTCAGCGGCAAATGAAGTAATCACTCGGCCCTAAAACGGGCCGGCTTCCTGTCATGATCTACTCCGTAGCGTTGCGCATTGCTGCCGCAGCGTATCAAGGCTGATTCCGTCCCTAAGATCGATCCCTCGATGGTATAATATTGCTATCGCTTAAGGTGATGTAACCTGCTGTAAATGCATGGATTTACATAGTTCTCGCGGAGACGCAATCAGCGGAGCAGTTGTATCCCTTGGCAGGTCTTCACGAACGAGCGATTAGGAGCTGAAAGCTTTATTATGGCTGACGACCAGAATCCTGAACTTCCCCTAACTCCTCCGCCCGCAGGGGACGGTGGTGGTCCCGGCGCGCTGAGCATTCAACCGGTCAACATTGAAGAGGAGATGCGGCGGTCGTATCTCGACTATTCGATGTCGGTGATTATTGGGCGCGCGCTGCCTGACGTGCGCGACGGATTGAAGCCGGTGCACCGGCGCATTCTCTACCACATGTATGACTCGGGCCTATTGCACAATCGCCGGTACGTAAAGTGCGCCAAGGTAGTGGGCGAGACCATGGGCAAATACCATCCGCACGGCGATACCGCGCTGTATGACGCGCTGGTTAGGATGGCCCAGCCATTTTCGTTGCGCTACCCGCTGGTTGATGGTCAAGGAAACTACGGATCGGTCGACGACGACCCTCCCGCGGCCATGCGATACACCGAGTGCCGCCTCACGCGGATGGCAGAGGACCTCAACGCCGATATCGAAAAAGATACGGTGGACTTTGAGCCCACATACGACGATTCCAACACCCAGCCCAGTGTTCTACCCACGCGCATTCCGAATCTTCTGGTCAACGGATCCAACGGAATTGCCGTCGGCATGGCGACCAACATTCCTCCGCATAATCTGACTGAAATCGTCGAGGCGACGATTCTGTTGGTCAACAATCCGGCCACGCAGCTACCAGAGATTTTGAAAATCGTAAAAGGCCCAGACTTCCCCACCTACGGCATCATCCACGGCAAAGCGGGAATCTTCGAAGCTTACAGAACTGGCCGCGGACGCTTCATGATGCGGGCCAAGGCAGGCATTGAGACCTTCAACAAAGATCGCCAGGCCATTGTCGTCACCCAGATTCCGTATCAGGTCAGCAAGAAGCGGCTCATCGAGCGGATCGCACAACTGGTAAACGATAAGGTGATCGACGACATTTCCGACATTCGTGACGAGAGTGATCGCGACGGAATGCGCATTGTCATCGAGCTGAAGCGCGGTGGCGAGCCGCAGATTGTGCTCAACCAGCTTTTCAAGCACACCTCGATGCAGGAAGGTTTCAGCATGATCTTCCTGGCCGTGGTGAACGGACAACCCAAAGAGATGGGCCTGATCCAGGCGATCAAATACTTTATCGATCACCGTGTGGACGTGGTGCGCCGCCGCACCGCTTATCTGTTGATGAAGGCGAAAGAGCGCGAGCACATCCTGGAAGGTTATCTGACCGCGCTCGATCACCTGGACAATGTCATCGTTATCATCCGCGCCAGCGCCAACCGCGCCGAAGCCCGCGAAAATCTGGTGGCTTACTTCGCCGGCAAGAAAATCGACATCAACACCACTGGACGCGCACCCAAGCTCGATCCTGAAAAACCGTTCACCAGTATTCAGGCGGACGCGATCCTTGAATTGCAATTGCATCGCCTGACCAAGCTATCGATCGACGAAATCACCAAGGAGTTGAACCTTACCCGCGAGAACATCACCGAATACGAGTCCATTCTCGGCTCGGAAAAGAAACTGCGCGGCGTGATCGTGAAAGAGCTGGAGGAGGTCAAGAAGCTCTACGGCGACGAGCGCCGCACCGTGATCGAAGACGAGGCTGCGGAAATCCATCTGGAAGACCTGATCGCCGACGAGCAGGTCGCGGTCACAGTCAGCCACGGCGGCTACATGAAGCGCACCCCGATTTCCACCTATCGCATGCAGCGCCGGGGAGGCACGGGCCGTACCGGCATGAAGACGCGTGACGAGGACTTCGTCGAGCATCTGTTCATCGCCTCTACGCACGCCTACATTCTCATCTTCACCAACACCGGCCGCGTGTACTGGCTCAAGGTGTATGAGATTCCCGACATCAGCGCCGCGGGAAAAGGCAAGCACGTGGGCAATCTGGTTGGTCTGCAGCCCGGCGAGACCGTGCGCACCATGGTTGCTGTCCGCAACCTCGAAGAAGAGGGAAAGTACATTTTCTTTGCCACGCGCAACGGCCTGGTCAAGAAGACTGAGCTCAAGGATTTTTGCCACGTGCGCGCAAACGGCATTTATGCCATCAGCATCGAGAAGGGCGACGAACTGGTCGCGGTCCGCATCACCGACGGCCAGCAGATCGTTTTCCTCGCCACCCACGAAGGCCAAGCCATCCGCTTCGATGAAGAAGACGTGCGCCCCATGGGCCGCCAGGCATATGGCGTCTGGGGCATCCGCATGGAGAAGGGCGATTATCTGGTCGGCATGGCGACAACTCCGAAACCAAAGACCAATGGAGGCGCGATCGCGGCGCCTGCAGGGAAAGTCCCCGCGATCGAAGCTGAGATTCCTGCCGAAGGTGTTCCAACCTCCGAAGTCGTAGACGTCGGCAAAAAAGGCACGCTGATCCTTTCCGTTACCGAAAACGGATACGGCAAGCGCACCGCAGCCGACGAATACCGCCTGCAAGGACGTGGCGGCTCGGGGGTAATCAACGTAAAGACCACCGAACGCAACGGCAAAGTCGTGGGCATCGCCCAGGTGGACGAAAACTCCGAGGTCATGCTGATCAGCCAGTACGGCAAAATCATCCGCATGGATTCAAAGACCATCCGCGAATCCGGCCGCGCCGCCCAGGGGGTCCGCCTGCTGAACCTGGAGCCAGGAGACCGCGTCGCAGCAGCGGTAGTGATTGTGCCCGAAGAAGAGCCGGTGAACGGAGGGACGCTGATTCAGTAGGCAGGCCATACAGAGTCAAGTGGAATCGATAGCTCACGCCTAGGAAACAGGCTTTGAGCTGCAGCCTCACGACTTTCTCCACAGACGCCAACGCTTCGCCGCTTTTCGGCATCTTGATAACGACGAGTCTACTCGTAGGGAGAAATCACCATGAGAATGCGTACTAAAAAGAATCTGCTGAATCTTCTGCTGGGCGCCGGCGTGTTGCTGCTCGACCCCTTGCGCGATCGGGTTTCGGACAGCGTCGTCGACGACTTGAAGGACCGGGCACAAGACCTGCGGGACAAAGCGCGCGACCGTTACGAGATGGCATCCGATCGCGTGAGCCGCGCTACGGACATGATTCGAGGCGAGGATCATTCTGTATTGAGCCAGACATTCGCCTTCGTGGCGGGAGTTGGAGTCGGGGTGGGCGTGGGAATGCTGCTCGCGCCAGCCAGCGGAGAGGAAACGCGCGGCAACCTGGCGGACAAGGTGCACGATTTCGGCAACCAGGTCCGCGACCGTTTTTCCTCAGAACCGCGAACCGCGACCGGGACATAACGCCTGCTGCAACATTCGGCCTGTTATATCGTCTAACCTGGCATGATCGTCGATCTGAGCCACCGGCTGGAGCCGGATATGCCGGCGTATCCGGGTCTGCCGGTGCCGCGGTTTCATACGTTCCTGGCACATGGTGATGCCGGAAAACATACCCACTACTCGCCGGGAACGAGTTTCCAAATTGCCACATATGAGTTCGCTGGCAACACCGGCACCTATGTGGATGCTCCTTTTCATCGCTATCCAAATGGGGCCGACCTCGCTGACGTGTCCCTGGATCGGCTCGTCGATCTGACCGGAGTGTTGGTGACTGCTCCGGAAGACGGACCGATCGAAGAGCGAATCTTTTCCGGAATCGCGCTGCGGGGAAAGGCTGTCCTGGTTCATACGGGATGGTCGCGGCGCTGGGGTTCGGATGGCTATTTTCGGTCCGGGCCTTATCTGACGGGCGCGGCTTGTGAACACCTGGTCAATTCGGGAGCGGCGCTGGCCGGAATCGATTGCGCCAACATCGATAATATGAACGATCCGTCGCGGCCGGCCCACACTGTGCTGCTGGCAGCGGGTATTCCGATCGTAGAGCATCTCCGGGGTCTCGAGCAGCTCATCGGGCGAAACTTCCGCTTCTTTGCCGCGCCGCCGGCGGTCCGCGGGGGAACGTCGTTTCCGGTGCGGGCTTTTGCCCTTTGCGAGTGAGTCCGGCCGCAATGAGCCAGGACACTACTGCGAAGGTACGGACACGTGCTCATGCACGATGAGCCATTTTCCGTCCTGCTTTTCAAACACGACGGTCCAGCGGAAGGTGGCTAACTCGCGCTTGCCCGACTTCTGCGTCATGTCTGACTTCAATGTTGCCGTGCCCCAGGCATATTCTCCTGCGGCGTGAATTTGGGCATCATCATTCACGTCGAACCTGGCGCTCTTATAACCTGCCAGAACGTTGCGTACTCCCTTGTCGTACGTCATCCCAACTGTCGTACTTGACGGGAGCGATGTCAAAAAAGACGTGCTGCCCCTGGGCATAGAACTCGGCCACTTTCGAGGGGTCAAGAGTGCTCCAACCATCCCATATTTTCTGCAGATAGGCTTTGTCAGGAAGCGGACCGTTGGACGCTGCCTTCTTGGCAGGCTTCTTGGATGTGGCAAAGCTTGAAAGACTGAGGGCGAGGACGCAGATCAAAACCGTCAAAAGGCGCTTCGGCATTGGGTTTCCTCCGATCCGGCGAAAGATTGTCGCACAGGAATAGAAAAACCACAAAGGGCTACACTGCCGGCGTTACCTCAGTGGCGTCATCCCGAGCGCAGCCGTTTTTCCGGCGGAACGAGGGATCTCGCGTGGAAGCCTCGCCGGATACGCAGCTCTCCACGCCACTATTCAAAATTCTCAGCCCCAGGTTTGACGCTTTTCGACGCCACACGCTAAGATAGATGGGTTTGCCTGTACTCGCAGCTCCGTTCTGGAGCCGCCCGCCATCGTTGCTGAGAGCGCCGACGCGGAAAGCAGCAAGCACAATATTCAGCACTGCGGTATTGCGCCGCGGGGATTTGATTGGACGGAGGCATGAGTATGTATGCGGTCATCCGCGCCGGTGGAAAGCAGTACCGGGTGGCGCCCGGCGATGTGATTCGACTGGAAAACCAGGGCAATGGCACCAAGGGGAAGATTGAGTTCAGCGATGTGCTGGCGGTCTCTGGAGAGCCGGGCCAGATCGGACGGCCGCAATCGGAAGCACGCGTTGTCGGCGAGGTGGTGGAACAGGGACGCGGCGCGAAGATCCTGGTTTTTCACTATAAGCGCAAGAAGCAGTACAAGAAGCTGCGCGGGCATCGCCAGGGATACACGGCGGTGCGCATCACCGAGATCGCTTTCGACGGGCAGAAGTTTCAAGCACCTGAACTGCAGAAAAAGGAAGCCAAGCCGAAGCCGGTGAAAGCTGCGGTAGTAGAAGAAGCGCCAAAGGCCGAAGCCAAAGTGGCGAAAGCGCATCCGGCGAAGAAGGTTGCGGCCAAGAAGCCCGCGGCGAAGAAGGCCGCGCCGAAAAAGAAAAAATAAAAGTCATACACAAGGTCCCTCGACTGCGTCTTGTCTTCGCTTCGCGGAGACAAGAACTCCGCTCGGGATGACAGAGATATTGAAGACAGAGATTGGGAGTTATCTATGGCACATAAAAAAGGACAAGGCACTTCACGAAATGGGCGCGATTCGAATGCGCAGCGGCTGGGCTTTAAAGCTTTTGGCGGACAGGTGGTCCCGGGCGGCACCATCATCGTGCGCCAGAGGGGCACGAGGGTGAAGCCAGGACTCAACGTCGGCCGTGGCAAAGACGACACACTCTTCGCCAAAATCAGTGGGCGCATCAAGTTCCTGGACAAGGGCTCGATGGGCAAGTTCGTGATGATTGAGCCGCTGGCAGCGAAGTAGACGCCGTCATAAAGTTAGACAGAAGGCCGCGGCGAGCTTGAAGCGCGGCCAGCAGCCTCGGCTATGGGTCGAGGCTTTTTTGTGCGCTCCTATTTCTGCCGAAGCGAGAGCGCCCGTCCCCACGCGGTCTATTCAAGTGTTCATCGATGAAGCCACAATTCGAGTCAAGGCTGGTGACGGTGGCAATGGCTGCATGGCCTTCCGGCGGGAGAAGTTTGTTCCACGCGGAGGTCCGTCGGGTGGGGACGGCGGCAAGGGCGGCGACGTCATCATGGAATCGAGCGAACGTCACAACACGTTGGTGCATTTCCGTTTTAATCCAGAGTACAAGGCCCAGCGCGGGCGGCACGGAGAAGGCTCCAACCGAACGGGACGCGAAGGTGTCGACGTTCTTCTGAAAGTCCCGGTAGGGACGATTGTGTACGACGCTGACACGGACGACAAAGTCCACGATTTCTCCCGACCGGATGAACGGATCGTTATTGCCCAGGGCGGGCGTGGCGGGCGAGGGAATGCGCGGTTTGCAACTTCGACCCATCAAGCACCGCGTGAGCACGAAGATGGCCGGCCGGGAGAAGAACGGACCTTCCGGCTGGAGTTGAAACTGCTCGCGGATGTCGGCCTAGTGGGATATCCGAATGTGGGGAAATCGACGCTGATCTCGCGCATCTCCGCGGCTCGGCCTAAGATCGCTGATTATCCCTTTACCACGCTGCAGCCAAACTTGGGTGTGGTGATGGTCGGTAAGCCGCCCGAGGAGAAAAGTTTTGTAGTAGCCGACATTCCAGGGCTGATTGAAGGCGCGCACAAGGGTGCCGGGTTGGGCACACAGTTTCTACGACATATCGAGCGCACGCGATTGCTGGTGCATCTTGTTGATATTTCGGATGCTAGCGGCAGGCCTGATCCCGCGAAAGATGTGGAAGTGATCAACGAAGAATTGGCCAGTTTCGGCGCAAATCTCGAAAAAAAGCCGATGATCGTGGTGGGGTCCAAGATGGATGTTGCGAACAAGGAGAAGCTGATGAAACTCCGGCGGTATTGCAAGACGAAAGGCCTGGAACTGTTTCCAATTTCCGCGGTCACCGGCAAAGGGATTGACGATTTAATGTACGCGATGGCCGAGAAGGTTGAAGAAGTCAGGCTTCAAGCTTCGGTGGTGGGTCATCAGGAATAGACCTGAACAAGATGCCAAGGGGCGTACCTAAATAACCCAGTTCTCAGTTCATGGTTCTCAGTTCTCAGAGCAGACATAAGGCGGCCGAAATGGCCGCCTCTTGTCTTTTCGGGTTCACGCCTCCGGAATTTGAGAGCCGTGCTGGAAGTGATATTGCAGGATTTTTGCGGCGAGAGCGGGGTGCACAGTCGATGAATCGGCTTCCACGGTGCGCACTATCTCGCCCCGGCAAACGACTTCTGCCGCCGATAGTCCTGCGATTTCCGCAGGCAGAACGAGATTGATTTCGAGCTGCACATTGGGTGGAATCGCTTCTTCCGCCCGGAACAGCATTCCCGAGCGGCTGATGTTTTCGGTGGTGCCGGCGCGCCAGTCGTTTTCTCCGAGCTGGCGGTATTTCAACGGCAATTGAAGTTTGAAGCGCTGGGCGCGGAAGGGAGAGAGCTTTTCCCGGGCGCGACCTGTTCCTGCAAAGCGAGCAGACATCGTGACCTCCTGGGGGAGCGGTGTGTCGAGCACCTCCCGCACCTTGGCTTTCAGGGCGGGGAGGGTAAAGGGCTTCTGGAGAAGGGTGATGCCCTCGTCCAGCGTGCCGTTGTGGCCGATCGCATTCTCGGTGTAGCCCGACATATAAAGCACCCTGGCTTCGGGCCGCAGCGAGGAGATGCGCAGAGCCAGTTCGCGCCCGTTCATTCCTGGCATGATGACGTCGGTCAACAGCAGATGAATGGGGCCTTGATGAGAGTTGGAAACTTGAATTGCGCTGGCGCCGTCGGGGGCGTCGAGCACCGAATAACCTTGGCTCTCCAGAGCCTGGCGGGCAAGCCGGCGAAGATTGGGTTCATCTTCAACCAGTAGGATAGTTTCATCGCCTTGCCCAGGTTTTGAGGCGGCGACGCCAGGCTGAAGCGCAACCATTTCCCCGGTTGCGCTCACTTGCGGCAGATAGACCTTAAAGGACGTCCCCTTGCCGTGTTCGCTGTAAACCCAGATGTAGCCTTCACTCTGTTTGACGATGCCGTAGACGGTTGACAGCCCGAGGCCGGTGCCTCGCGGTCCCTTGGTGGTGAAAAACGGTTCAAAGATGTGGGACTGAGTTTCATTATCCATACCCAGACCGGTGTCGCTGATAGCCAGCATCACGTACTCACCCGGCTTCACCGGGGCGTGAAAACGGGCGTAATTTTCGTCGAGCGTGACGTTGGCGGTCTCAATGGTCAGCTTGCCGCCGTGAGGCATAGCGTCGCGGGCGTTCACCGCCAGGTTCATGATGACTTGTTCGATCTGGCCGGGATCGGCTTTGACTGCGCCCAGTTCCGCGCCCGGAACCATGACCAGGTCAATGTCCTCGCCGATCAGCCGGGTTAACATTTTCAGGTTTTCGGTGACGACGCCGTTGAGATCCAATACCTTGGGCGCCAGCATCTGTTTGCGGCTAAACGCGAGAAGCTGGCGAGTGAGGCCGGTTGCGCGCTCGGCGGCGTTGGCGATTTCCTGGGCGGGCGCGCGGAGAGCTGGGTCAGGGCCGATGCGTTCCAGTAAAAACTCGCTGTAACCGGAGATCACCATGAGCAGATTGTTGAAGTCGTGCGCAATGCCACCAGCGAGCCGCCCAATGGCTTCCATTTTCTGGGCCTGACGGAGTTGCTGCTCCAGCGCCCGTCGTTCGGTCACGTCTTCGGTGAACAGCTCAAAGAATATGGCTTTTTTCTCACCGCGCATGGCGCGTCCGGAGAGCCGCAAGATGATGGAACTGCCATCCTTCTTTCTCCACTCGGCGACCAGTCCGTCAAATTTTTGCAGAGCGCGAAAGTAGTCGGCCAGGCTGAACCATTGTTGGGAGTCGGCGTAGAGATTGGCGAGGTTGGTTCCCATTAGTTCGGCCCCGGATCCGTAACCCAACATGGTCACCAGCGCCGGGTTCACGTCGAGAATAATACCGGCGGAAGAACAGCGACAGACACCGTAAGGAGCGTTGGTCACCAGGGAGCGGAAATTTACTTCGGAGCGGCGCAATGCTTCCTGCGCTGAACGAAGGGCCGCGTTGAATGAGCAAATCAGGGCGGCGACGAACACAAAGAGCGTGAGATGTATGATGGCTTGGCGATACTCGGCCTGGGTATGGGCGCCAGCCAAAGAGAAATAAGCGCTGACTGTAAGGGCAAATGCAGTGGCAGCCAGGCCGGGTTTCCAGCCACCGTACCAGGCGCTGACCATGATAGCGACGGCGAAGACGACGAGTCGGCTCTCGACGATGTCCGAAAGCAGGAACGCGGGAATCAACGCGAGAATCGTGCTGAGGAGGGCAACTCCGTATCGGAGTATGGGGGCCCGAGCCGGAGGAATGAAACGTGTGCGGAGAAGGGGGAGCTTCACTCGCATACAACTCCACTGTAATTCCCAAAATGGGAGACCGCGAGTTACGGGAGTTCATGCGATGAGTGCCCAGTTGCCAATGACCATCAGGAAGAATCTGAGCAGGCAACCTTTCGCCAGCATCCCGCGGAATAGGCGCGCTGCAACAAAATGAACATCGGTCTTTTCGGCGGAACGTTCGATCCCATTCACAAGGGGCATATTGCATTGGCTCGGGCGGCCCAGCAGCGCTTTCATCTGGCGCGCATCTATTTTGTTCCGGCCAACGTTCCTCCTCACAAGCATCGGCAACCACTCACGCCATATTTCCATCGTTATGCCATGGTCGCTTTGGCGACAATGGGCAACAAGACATTCGTGCCGTCCCTTTTGGAAGCTCCGAATACAGTCCCTATCGAAGAGAAGCGCGGCAAGGGGCAGCAAAAGGAGCCAGCTATTGTAAGGCCGAATTACAGCATCGACACGGTCCGGCGGTTGAAGCTCTCCCTCAAAAAGAGTGACCGCCTGTTCTTTTTGATCGGCGTCGATGCCTTCGATGAAATCGCCAAGTGGCATGAGGCTGAGGCCCTGTTTCGCGCATGCGAATTCATCGTGGCCAGCCGTCCTGGATACTCACTGGCCGATCTGGCCAACGCGCTGCCGCGAAGTCTGCGACCATCGGAAGCCGTGACCCAGCCGTTCGCTAAGCAACCTGCGAAAGGGGATCTGGCGTTGAACGGAGTGACGGTGCATCTGCTGGACAATGTGCATCAACGGGTCTCGGCCACGGCCATCCGGAAAGCCATAGCGGAAAAGCGGTCGTTAAAGAAGTTTGTGGATCCGCAAGTGGAGGAGTACATCAAGAAAGTGGGACTTGATAAAAGTTGAATCGCGTCGGCAATCCCAAAGCGGACCGTGGAAATGAACCCCGTTTACAATTGGGGCTGGCAAAAGCCAACAGGTTTTGACCACTGCATGAAGAAGAACATATTGAAACAGCAAGTCGCGGAAGCCATCAGCGCCTGCCGAGAGAAGAAGGCAGAAGAAATCACCGTTCTGGAACTGGAAGAGGGATCCGGGGCGTTCACCGACTACTTCGTATTGTGTAACGGAACCAATCCGCGACAGGTTCAAGCCATCTCTGACGAAGTGGAAGAGCGTCTGGAGAGAAACGGCTTGCGAGCAACCCACATCGAGGGCTACAAGCAGGCGGAGTGGGTCTTGCTGGACTACGTCGATTTCGTGGTCCATATTTTCTCGGAAAGGGCGCGCCAATATTACGATCTCGAGCGGCTGTGGAAGTCGGCCAAACGGCTGGAGCCAACGGACCTTGCGGGAGGTGCCGTCAGGGCAAGGCGTACGCCCGTGCGAGGACTGAGAAAGAAACGGGCTTAATCCAATTTGTTCAACGAAGGGTCGGACAAGCTGAAGCTTGATTCTTGTTAGTGGACTGTGTGTCTGTGCTCAAATCTCAGCAGTGAAGCTCACGATCGCATGGATTGGTAAGACAAGAGAGTCTGCGATTCAGACCCTGACGGACGACTATTTGAAACGGTTGGCGCGTTATTGTGACGTCGAGGGGGTGAGCCTCAAGGACGAGGCGACGCTGATGAAGTTTGGTGATAGAAGCGCCCGCCCCGCAAGGCATACAATGGTTCTCCTAGACCCCAGGGGGAGGCAACTTTCATCCGAGGAGCTGGCGACCTTTCTGGGCGAATATCGGGAACGCAATTCTCTGCCGCTGTTATTTGCGGTAGGCTCGGCAGACGGATTCACGGAGAGCTACCCGGAGGTCAGCGGCGCTGGTGCTGTCGCTGGGTAAGATGACGCTGGCCCACGAGTTAGCCAGGATCGTGCTGCTGGAACAGCTTTACCGGGCATTCACCATCCTGAAGGGCCATCCCTACCACCTAGGGCATTGAGCACTCTGCGAGAATTCAGGCGTGTACCTTCGTGATGTTCCGTGTCTGCAATCGACCCACTAGAGTGGGTCGGACTAAGCGAAGATTGCAAGCATTCACTCTGACCCAAGGACGTGTGCCATGAGAAATCCACTGGAAGTGCTCCGGATCAAAGAGCAGGAAATGCTGCGGGTGAAGAAGGAAGTAGATGCGCTGCGAATTACCGTAAGGCTGCTGGGTGATGAGCCGCCCAAGGCCATTCACGAGCAAAAAGTGGATCTGCGGCAAGTAATCGAGATGCCCTAGGCCGGGAATCTGTTTTGACTCCTAGGCGAAGCCCAATAGCCCTCCCTTATTCACCGCGGGATTAGGGTTCCTCCCTGTCCCGTCCCAATAACTCGCGAGCACTCTTGCCCCTAGAGCATGGGCATCCCACCCGCCCAACCTCTCGAACAGGTACAATCAACAATTCGCTGAGTATGCCGGATATACGCCGTGGCCTCATCATCGTGAATACCGGCCCGGGCAAGGGTAAGACCACTGCTGCCATGGGAACGGCGTTACGGGCCGTAGGCCAGGGGATGCGGGTGCTGATGTTGCAGTTTCTGAAAGGTTCCTGGCATTACGGCGAACTGGACGCGGTGAAGGCGTTTGGCGACAAATTTGTGATGAAGCAGATGGGACGGGGCTTCGTGAAGGTGGGCACGGAGAAGCCTGATCCAGAAGATGTGCGCATGGTCGAGGAGGCTTGGGTGGAGGGTGACCGGGCGATTCAATCTGGCGAGTGGGACCTGATTATCCTGGACGAGATCAATTATGCGATCAGCTACGGAATGCTCGACCCGGCCAAGGTCGCGGAGAGCCTGAAGAAAAAGCCGGAAATGGTCCACGTTATCTTGACGGGGCGGAATGCGCATCCGACAATTATTGAACTTGCTGACACTGTAACCGAAATGCGCCAGGTGAAGCATGCCTATGAGAAGGGTGTGATGGCGCAGAGGGGAATCGAGTACTGAGATTGCCGAATCGTTGGATTGTCCAATTGACGGATTGTACGCTCAATCTAATTTTTCAATTCGAAAATCCATCAACCTACTATCGGTAAATCAAGTATGGCGTGGTTCAAGCGACAAGCCGGTGAGCTGGATACTTCGGGCGAAAAGAAAGTTCGCACCGAAGGGCTGTGGGTGAAGTGTGAGAATTGCCGGCAGATCATCTGGAAAAAAGACCTCGAAGACAATCTGAATGTCTGCCCCAAGTGTGACAAGCACTTTCGCATTGACGCCCGCAGCAGGTTGGCACAACTTCTGGACGACAATGAGTACGAGGTGTCTGACGCCAACCTGGTTTCGACCGATCCATTGAAATTCGTGGATCTGAAGGCATACTCGTCACGGCTGAGGCAGGCACAAGCTGATACTGGGCTGAAGGACGCGGTCGTCAACGCACGCGGCAAGCTGAATGGGCGACCGGTGATCGTGAGTGCCATGGAATATGCCTTCATCGGGGGCAGCATGGGTGCCGTGGTGGGCGAAGTGATCACGCGGGCCATTGAACAGGCGACCGAGACTAAAACCCCGATCATCATTGTTTCGGCTTCAGGCGGAGCACGCATGATGGAAGGCGTAATCAGCCTGATGCAATTGGCCAAAATATCGGCCGCGCTGGCCCGGCTGGACGAAGCTAAGGTACCCTACGTCTCAGTATTGACCGATCCAACCACCGGTGGAGTGACCGCGTCCTTCGCTATGCTGGGCGATCTGAACATTGCCGAACCCGGTGCGCTCATCGGATTTGCTGGGCCCCGCGTGATCGAGCAGACCATCCGGCAGAAGCTCCCCCAGGGTTTTCAGCGAAGTGAATTTCTCCTGGAGCACGGCATGCTGGACGCCGTGGTCCCGCGAAAGCAGCTCAAGCCCTTTATTGCGCGGGCGCTGGATTTCATGATTGGCGCATAGCTGCTGCGTCTCTCAGTCATCAGCCGTCAGCTCTCAGCCAGCCGCTTTCTGCCCCGTTCGAGGTCCGTCGCTTCGCATTAGCTGTACGAATCTGGCAACGCCTGAGTCTGAAACCGCGAACTGATAATCTGATAGCTAAGGTCTGATGCCCGAGGGCTCATAGCTTACCCATGTCCTACGAAGCTGCCATTGCGCGCATGTACTCGCTAGGTCACGAACTGGCCCAAACGCCATCGCACAAGTTCGATCTGGCGCATATGCGTGTGCTGCTGGCGGCTTTGGAGCACCCCGAGCGGCGTTTTCCGGGAGTGCTGATAGCGGGGACGAACGGCAAGGGTTCGACTGCGGCAACTCTGGCTTCCATTCTGCAAGCTTCGGGTGTTCGCACTGGTCTCTACACTTCGCCACATCTGGTGCGGATCAACGAGCGCATTCGCATCAACGGTGAGGACATCAGTGACGACGAATTTGCCCTGCTGCACGATATGGTGGATCGGACGGCGGAACGGCTGGTGGGTGAACGCGAATTGCCGTGGCATCCCAGCTTTTTTGAGATGCTAACCGCCATCGCGTTCGAATACTTTGCGCGAAGGAAGGTTGAGATCGCCGTACTCGAAGTCGGCATGGGCGGACGCCTGGACGCAACCAATGTCATCGAGCCGCTGGTGAGCGTGATCACGGATATTTCGCTCGATCACGAAAAGTTTCTGGGAAATACAGTCGGCCAGATCGCGGGGGAAAAAGCAGGAATTATTCGGCCGGGTGGAGTGGTGGTGACGTTGCCGCAGCAGCCGCAAGCCAATGATGTGATCGGCAATACGATTCTGGATCTGGGAGCACGGGGTGTCAGCGCCGTGCCGTATGTGCCACCGGTCTCGCCTGCAAGTCCAGGGTACTTAACAGTCAGGCGCAAAGGACACGAAGAACGATACTGGCGGATGCGATCATCCCTGTCCATCGATATCCGCTGCAAGTCATGGGAAAGCAGATTCTGGTCGAGACTCCGCTTGTAGGGCGACATCAGTTGCGGAACGTGGCGCTGGCAATTGCCACGGCCGAGGAACTGAGCAAGCAGGGGTTCTCAATTACGCCCGCCTCGATCGAGCGCGGCATTCGAGAGACTCGCTGGCGTGGACGCTTTCAGGTGATTCCGCCCACTCTCGTTGTCGCCGGAATACGTGTTGGACGTGGCGCACAATCCTGCAGGAGCGTGGGCATTGCGGTCGACGCTGTCATCTTGTTACGAAGATCGGTCGCTGATATTCATCTTTGGAGCCATGCGCGACAAAGCCATTGGCGAGATGGCGGAGATTCTGTTCCCGCTGGCAGAGCGAGTGATCGCCACGCGCGCAGACAATCCGCGCTCGGCCGCGCCGGACGAGATTCGCCAGGCCGCCGCTCGCACGGCGACTGAGATAGAAGACGCCGCCAGATGTTGCCTCGGCGCTGAGCCGGGCCGGAGAACTGGCTGGAGCCAAAGGCGTGGTAGTCGTAACCGGCTCGATATACATTGTGGGAGAGGCGATGCGATTGCTCGGCGTTAAGGTTTAAGAGTCAATGCGAGAAGTCGATACATCCTTCGGTCAAGAAGAACGGAACGCGACGGAGCCACTAGCGCAGACTCCTGCGACCGACGACGCTTCGCGGAGGGCCGGGGACGCCAGTGTCGGCACGGCCGCTCCCCGAAAGAAGTATGGCTGGGGCAGCCGGTTGCGCTCTTACTTTGTCTTCGATCCTCTGATCTGGTTCTACACCGTCATCCTCGGAATCATTTCTATCCCGGTTTCTTTGTTCGGCGAGAAGGAACGTATCCTGCACGGCTTCGCCCGATTTTGGTCGCAACTGATTATGAAGACTATCTCCTCGCCGGTGCGGGTCAGCGGATTGGAGAATATCGATGTCTCGAAGCCGACTGTGATCGCGGTCAATCATGCTTCCGCGATCGACATTCCAGTGCTTTATGTATACCTGCCGTTTCAGTTCCGGATCGTCTTCAAGAAAGAATTGCTGGTGTATCCAATCGTTGGCTGGCATCTGAGGCGATCAGGGCAAGTTTGTATCGATCAGCAGAACCCATCGCGATCAATTGGGAGCATCCGCGTCGGCGCTTAAAGGTCTGAAGAGCGGCATACCACTGGTAATTTTTCCCGAAGGCGGCCGGACATCCGATGGCGAGATCAAGCCTTTTCTTCCGGGAGCATTTTTCCTGGCGATCAAGGCCCAGGTTGACATCATTCCCGTAGCGCTAATCGGAACTTACGAACTTCTGCCCATGGACACCTTCCACATCAAGTGCCGTCCGCTTGAGATGCGGGTTGGCAAGCCCATCTCGACTGCCGGATATACGCTGCGCGACCTGGATGCGCTGTCGGCCAAAGTGCATGCGGCGATGGAGAAGCTGTACTACGAGGCCCGGGAATTGCCACACAGGCTTAGTAAGACGTCCGGCGTCGCCTCTACGCGTTGTTGATGTAAACTCAAATATTTAGCACGGTACAAACACCCGAACCTATGGCAGACAGCATTCAGGTGAAGCTTCCGGATGGAAGCACGAAGGAAGTGCCTAAGGGCGCGACCGCCCTCGATGTCGCTAAGTCCATCAGCCCACGGCTGGCAGACGCCGCGCTGGCTGCCAAAAGCAACGGCGATCTTATCGACCTCACTCGGCCGCTGGAGAAAGACACTGATCTTGCGCATCCTGACCGATCGCGATCCCGAGGCATTGGAAGTTTATCGGCATTCCTCCGCGCATCTGCTGGCGGCGGCAGTTTTGGAGTTGTTCCCGGAAACCAAACTTGGCCATGGGCCGGCGACTGAAAGCGGATTTTTTTATGACTTTTATCGCCCCACGCCTTTCACTCCCGGAAGACTTGCAGAAAATCGAGAAGAAAATGCAGGAACTGGTGCAGCAGAACATTCCTTACGCGCGTGAGTTTCTGCCTCGCGATCAGGGCTTGCAGGAGTTCAAAAAAGAAGGCGACTTCATGAAGTGCCATTTCATCGAGCACCTCACCAAGCCCGATGAAAAAATTTCCATTTACCGCACCGGCAAATTCATCGATTTTGCCGCGGCCCGCACATCCCTTCGACCGGCAAAATCAAAGCCTTCAAGCTACTGAATATTGCAGGAGCCTATTGGCTGGGCGACGAGAAGAATCCGCAACTGCAGCGCATTTACGGGACGTCGTTCTTCTCCAAAAAAGACCTCGACGACTTCATCCACAACCAGGAAGAGGCCAAAAAGCGCGACCATCGCGTGCTCGGCCAGCAGCTGGATCTGTTTTCTATTCAGGAGCTGGCGGGGCCGGGGCTGATTTTCTGGCATCCCAAGGGCGGAATCATCCGTAAAGAGATGGAAGACTGGATGCGCTCCGAATACTTGAAGCGGGGCTACTCGCTGGTTTACACGCCGCACGTGGCGCGGCGGCAGTTGTGGCAGACCTCGGGCCACGAGGGCTACTACGCGCAAAACATGTTTGACGTCATGGAGCTCGACGACGCGGAATACCGCATGAAGCCCATGAACTGCCCGTTTCACATCCTGATTTATAAGGACTCGCTGAAGTCGTATCGGGACTTGCCGGTGCGGCTGGGCGAGTTGGGCACGGTGTATCGCTACGAGCGCTCAGGGGTGATGCATGGATTGCTGCGGGTGCGTGGCTTTACGCAGGACGACGCCCACATTTTCTGCACGCCCGATCAGATCGAGCAGGAAATTGCCAGTTGCGTGGAGTTCGCCCAGGATGTGCTCAAAGATTTCGGATTCGATCAATTTCAAACCGAACTTTCGACCTGGAATCCCGATGACCGGAAGAATTTCGTAGGCAGCGAAGAGCAGTGGAACCTGGCCACGAGCTCGCTGGAAAAAGTATTGAAGCGCCTGAATATTGAATATAAGACCATGCCGGGAGAAGCGGCGTTCTATGGGCCGAAGATTGATATCAAGCTAGTCGACGCCATCGGCCGCCTCTGGCAGCTTTCCACCGTCCAATTCGACTTCAACCTGCCGCAGCGCTTTGCTCTGGAGTACGTTGCGGAGGACGGCACGCGCAAACAGCCGCTGATGGTGCATCGCGCGCTGTATGGATCCGTCGAGCGTTTCTTCGGGGTGCTGATCGAGCACTATGCAGGGGCGTTTCCCGTCTGGCTCTCGCCGGTGCAGGCGGTGATGATTCCTATCAGTGAGCGACATGCAGACTATGCGAACAAAGTTGCGGACCAATTGAAAGCCATCGGTGTGCGCGTGCACGTCGATGCCCGCAACGAAAAGATGAATTCAAAAATCCGCGAGCATGCCATGCAGAAGGTACCGTTTCTGCTAGTGGTGGGTGACAAAGAAGCGGAGGCTGGGAAAGTGAACGTCCGCACCCGAGGGAAAGAGAAGACGGAAGACATGCCGGCGACAGAGTTTGTAGAGAAGATCAGGAAGCTGATCGCGGACAAGAGCCCGGTGACTGTAAGTTCCCCTGCACGGTACGCGGTGAAACTCACCCAAATCGGCGTCATCTCTGATACGCACGGCCTGCTTCGGCCGGAAGCGTTGGCTGCCCTACGCGGATCTGCCTTCATCATCCATGCCGGGGACATCGGCGCCCCGGAAATCCTGGACAAGCTAGCGGAGATTGCGCCAGTTACGGCCGTGCGGGGAAACGTGGATCGTGCCTCTTGGGCGCGAAAGATTCCCACCACGAATGTGCTCGAAGTCGGTGAGCATTTCCATCTACGTGCTACATAGTTTGCAGGAGCTCGATCTGAAGCCGGAAGCGGCTGGATTTGCCGCCGTCATCTCCGGGCACAGCCATGTCCCAAAGCAGGAGATGAGAAATGGCGTGCTGTATTTCAATCCGGGAAGCGCCGGGCCGAGGCGGTTTCGGCTGCCGGTGAGCGTGGGGAGGCTGTGGTCGAAAACGGTGTCATACGAGGTGAGATCAGCGTGCTGGCCTGAGTTTGTCTAGTGCCCAAGAGACCAATTTGAACCCGCTTGCATTGTGATATATTTCCGCCGCATGTCGGCGCGTCGGCCACAATTTCCACTAGCCCTTATTGTCCTTCTGGCATTTGCTGCGTTGCCGGGCCTTGCGGGCTCGGATGATGAATCGGAGCCGGCTCCACGCTTTCACGCCAAGACCCTCGATGGGGAACAGTTCAATAATGCCTCCATCAAAGGCAAGGTTGTCCTACTGGATTTCTGGACTACTTGGTGCCCGTACTGCAGCCAGGAGGAGGCCATAGTAGACAGCCTCGGTCACGAGTTTGCCGACAAAGGCCTACTTGTCCTGGCAGTCGACGTGGCAGAGTCCAAGAAGAAAGTGAAAATGCACCTTCAGGAACATCCGCGGTCTTGCAAAGTCGTTCTCACGGAAGACACCAACCTGGCCGCAATGTACCAGGCGAACACCTATCCTATCTATGTGGTGATTGACCGCGATGGCAATATCGCGGGTACGCAACGCGGCGCTGCAGGCGAAAGGGCGTTGCGAAATCTTCTGCGGCACGCCGGACTGGGAACAAAGGATTAATCCCGCGCCTTTCTCCCTCTTCATCACGTATCAAAATAGGGTTGCTACAATCCCAGCAGTGTCGATCCAATTCCAGATTGAGGCGACTTCTGGCCTTGCCCGCGCTGGGCGGCTGATCACTCCTCACGGTAGCGATCGAAACGCCTGTCTTCATGCCGGTGGGAACGCTGGCGTCAGTGAAAGGCATCTCTCAAGACATTCTGGAAGAACTCGGCGTCGAGATTCTGCTGGGGAACACTTATCACCTCTATTTACGGCCTGGGGTCGATCAAGTCCGCCAACTTGGTGGGTTGCATTCCTTTATGGCGTGGCCGCGGGCAATCCTGACAGACTCAGGTGGGTTCCAGGTTTTCAGCTTAAATGACCTGCGCGTGGTAACCGAAGAGGGCGTGACGTTCCGCTCCCATCTGGACGGGTCGTCGCATTTCTTGAGTCCGGAGAGCGCGATGGAGGCGCAGATCGGGTTGGGCGCGGACATCATCATGGCGTTTGACGAGTGCACAGAGTATCCGGCGGATAACGGACGGATGCGGAAGTCGATGGAATTGACGCTGCGCTGGGCCGAGCGGAGTAAGAAATATTTTGAGGAGCATAAGCACGAAGTGCCATGGGGAATCAGCCGTCAGCCCTCAGCCCTCAGCCCTCAGGAACTGCAGCTTCGTCGCTCCGCTCGGAATGACAACCCCTTGGAAGGGTCAGACCCAGGCACTCTTTGGCATCGTGCAAGGAGGAATGGATCCAGCGCTAAGGAAGGAATCCGCTGAACGCACGATTGAGATCGGCTTTCCAGGCTATGCCATAGGCGGACTCAGCGTGGGGGAGCCTCGCAAGCTGACGAGAGAAATTGTCGAAGCCACGCTCCAGCATCTCCCCGCCGACAAGCCGCGATACCTTATGGGAGTCGGGACGCCCGAGGAGATTATTGAATACGCTAACCTTGGCATTGACATGATGGACTGCGTGCTGCCCACGCGGGCGGCGCGACACGGATTGCTGTTCACCTCGCAGGGAAAAATCTCTATCAAGCAAGCGCGTTATGCTGGCGACGACGGGCCCCTGGATCCCGCTTGCTCCTGCCGGGTGTGCAGGCGCTATTCGCGAGCTTATCTGCGGCATCTTTATGCCTCGAACGAGATTCTGGCTCAGGTCCTCAATACCATCCACAACCTCAGCTTCTACCTTGACACCATGCGGGCGGTGCGTCATTCTATTGCACTTGGGAAGAAGGCCTGTTTTCTTTCTGGTGAGTAATCTCAACGGAAACCATAGCTTGGCATCCCCGGTTCGTGCCTGAAGCTAAAGGAATCTCCGGCCTACGAAAACGAGAACTCCTGCGGTAAATTTGCACAGGGCGAGACGCGTCAGCAGGTATGGCCCGAACTGTTTAGCAGGAACCGGGTATCCGAATCTTCATGAGCGCAGAATATTTGTTGACACTGCAAAGCAGTGGCGGCTCCATGGGCTGGCTGGGATTTGCCCCGCTGATCTTCATTTTTGCCATCTTTTATTTTCTCTTGATCATGCCGCAGCAGCGGCGGCAGAAAAAGTGGCAGCAGATGTTGTCGGAGCTCAAGACCGGTGACAAGGTGGTGACAAGTGGCGGGCTGCGCGGGCACCATCATCTCGCTGAAAGACGACTATCTCCAACTGCGAGTGCCGCCTGACAACCTCCGGATCGAGGTAACCCGAGCTTCGGTGGTATCGGTTACGACACCGGAGGAAGCGGTGAGCAAGTCAGCTTGAAAATCGATCGTGACGGCGCAAAAAAGTGCATCTAAATTTTACTGGCAAATAAAAGTTAGGTCATGAACAAGAATTTGGGATGGAAACTCGGACTTGTCGCCGCAATACTCCTGGCGTTCCTGTTTGGCATATTCGGAGTTCCCAAGGACTTCTCAGCCAAGGGACTGGTGGCGTCGTTGCAGGACCGCATTCACCTGGGGTTGGATTTGAAGGGCGGAACCCACCTCATTCTTCAAGTGCAGGTCAATGATGCCGTCAATGCGGATAGCGACCGCGCGGTCGAACGGCTTAAGGAAGCGTTGCGGACGAAAAAGATCAACTATGCCGACATCAGCAAACCCGATCCTGTAAACAGCCCGGACAAGATCGTGATTAAGGGAGTGCCGCCGGAATCTAGCTCCGATCTCCGGTCGATTGTGAGCGATCGGCTGTCTGAGTACGAAGCGGCGTCGGGCGCTGAGAACAGTTGGACGCTGACCATGAAGCCTCAGTCTCTGGTGTCTCTTAAGAATCAGGCTGTTCAGCAGGCGATTGAGACCATCCGCAATCGCATTGACCAGTTGGGAGTTAGCGAGCCGGTCATCGAGGAGCACGGGCTGGGACAATACCAGATCCTGGTCCAGTTACCGGGCGTGGATGATCCTGCGCGAGTAAAGGAAATTATGCAGTCCACTGCCATGCTGGAAATCCGGCAAGCCCTGGACAACGGTCAGGCCTATCCCGATGAGCAGGCTGCTTTGGCTGCGCACAACGGCGTTTTGCCTCCGGATGCAGTCCTGCTGCACGGCAAGAACAAAGGCGGCAGTGGAACGGAAGACGCTGTATACCTCATTTCTCGCGTTTCTGCCGTAGCCGGCCACGATCTGAGACAGGCCAGCGTCGGTCGTGACGAGACTGGCCGGCCCGAGGTCAATTTCATCCTGACCGGGGAAGGCGGACGGCGTTTTTCGCGATTCACCCGAGAGCACGTCAATGACTATTTGGCGGTCGTGCTGGATAACAAGGTCCAGGAAGTTGCCGTGATTAAGTCGGAGATTAGCGACCAGGGACGCATCAGCGGCGGTGGGATGACCGAACAGTATGCCAAGGACCTGGCGCTTGTTCTGAATTCGGGTGCTCTGCCCGCGAGTATCAAATACCTAGAAGAGCGGACAGTCGGACCGTCGCTCGGATCGGATTCGATCCGTGCTGGAGTTCAAGCTGCGATTATCGGAATGCTCGCGGTGTTGATTTTCATGCTGGTGTATTATCGCGGCGCGGGAATCAATGCCGACATTGCGCTGATCTTGAACTTGGTCATTCTGCTCGGTTTCATGGGCTATTTCGGTGCGACTCTGACTTTGCCCGGGATCGCGGGAGTGATTCTGACGGTCGGCATGGGCGTAGATTCGAACGTCCTGATCTTTGAGCGCATCCGCGAGGAGCTGAGGAATGGGAAAACGCCGCCTTCGGCGGTCGAACAAGGATTCGGCCATGCCTGGATCACGATCGTGGATACGCACGTCACCACCATCGTTTCAGCGGCCATCCTCTTCTTGTTTGGGACAGGGCCGGTAAAGGGGTTTGCGGTCACGCTAACATTTGGTTTGCTGGCCAACCTGTTTACCGCGGTTTTCGTATCGCGCATGATTTTTGACTGGATCCTTACCCGCAAGCAGCGGGGCGAGGCATTGAGCATTTAGGATTGCCGGGTTTTGCTCGGCGTGGACGGGCGAGGGCGCTGGTCCTCATATAGCTTGTTATAAGGGGTTTTAAGCAGAGTGGAATTTTTTCGCAATCCAAACATAGATTTTCTCGGCAAGAAGTGGTACTTTCTCGCCTTTTCATTAGTATTCAGCGTGGCGGGCATACTTTCCATGTTGTTCTGGCATGGGATCCCGCTAGGTGTAGACTTCCGGGGGGGTACGCTGGTCTACGTGAAGTTCTCGCATCCCCCGAACGACGATGCCATCCGCACTGCGCTGGGGCGAGTCGGTCTCGGGCGAGCGAGGATTCAACGGCTCGGTGTGCCTGCGAGCAATGAAGAGCTGATTGACCTCGACGTGCGGGAGACCAGTGAGAAGGCGCTGGATGAGGGCAAGATCAAGGTGATCAGTGCCCTTGAGACAAACACCCCGGCCGGCAAGCAGGACCTGAACAATAGCAGCTCTTTGACACTGGCGAACTATCTGCTCGAGAAGGATCCGCTGCATGCAGGTACGGACGCCAATCAACGCTATACCGAAGTGGCGCAGAGGATTGTGAACTATCGGGACAAAACCAAGGGTGGCGTGCTAAGTTCCTTCGACGACTTGAAGGGTGTAGTCGATCCGGCAGTGGTTGCGGCACTGCAGGAGGGTTTCTATCTTTCCGATTTCGGGATCTACCAAGTGGAAATTGTTGGACCTCAAGTCGGCAAACAACTGCAGAGCCAGGCGAAGTGGGCGGTGATTTACTCTCTTGCTGGGATGCTGGTGTACCTGGCTTTCCGATTCGAGTGGATCTACGGTGTGGCTGCGGTAGTTACCGTGTTTCACGATACTTTGATCACGGTTGGCGCCTTTTCACTGGCGAACAAGGAAATCTCGCTGACAGTGATTGCGGCCATCCTGACGCTGATCGGTTATTCCAACAACGACACGATTGTGGTGTTCGATCGTATCCGCGAGAACTTGAAGTTGATGCGCCGCGAGAGGCTGTCCGACATCGTCAACCGGAGCATTAATCAGACCCTGAGCCGGACCATCTTGACAGCGGGCTTAACATTCCTGACGGTGCTGGCTTTGTATTTGTTCGGTGGGGAAGTGCTGCATGGGTTCTCATTCGCATTAGTGATCGGCATCCTGATCGGTACTTATTCGTCGATTGCTATTGCGGCACCCATTCTGGTGGCTTACCAGGATTGGCGGACGAAACGCGGGGCACGGCCGGTGATTGGTCCAGGCGGAAAGTCGGTAGAAGGCAAGGGTCCACGGCCTAATGCTACTCGGGCGCAGGCAAAGGACTCGAAAGCTGGCGTAACTACTTAGTTTGCAATTGTTTAAGTACCAGTCGGCCGATATAAGCTGGAGCCTGCCGACGGTTGCTCAGCTTGGGAACAGAGGAAGCAGGGGCGGTGTCTAAGAGGATGTAGGACTCGTGTAAGAGGAGACGCCTATGTTTGAAGACAGCCTAATTGAATCCGGTGGCAAGCTGAAGACGAAACGCGGGGCGACGACTGCTCTTTCCTTCGTTTTGCAGGTAATGCTGATCGGAGTGCTGGTATTGATTCCGCTTCTATTTACGGAAGCCTTGCCAAAAACACAGCTGATGACCTTCCTGGTGGCGCCTCCACCTCCTCCGCCACCGCCGCCACCACCGGCGGCGACTCCGGTCAAGGTGGTCAAGCAGATTCAAACCGATATCATTAACGGCCAACTCCGTACGCCAACCAAGATTCCAGAAAAAGTACAGATGATCAAAGAAGAAGAGGCTCCCCCGCCGATGAATTCCATGGCTGGCGTGGTGGGTGGGGTTCCGGGCGGAGTGCCTGGCGGACAGATGGGAGGAGTGATCGGCGGAATCATCAATTCGACCCCTATGTCCGTGCCCAAAATAGCTACGCCGCAACGGGTACGCGTGTCCCAAGGTGTGACCCAGGGCTTGCTGCTGCGTAAAGTTCAACCAGCCTACCCGCCCCTGGCGCGACAGGCACGCATCCAAGGAAGTGTGCTGTTGCAGGCTGAGATTAGCAAGGATGGCAGTATTGAAAACCTTCACTTGATCAGTGGGCATCCTATGCTGGCCCCGGCAGCCATCGAAGCCGTGAAGCAGTGGAAGTACAGGCCCTACATTTTGAACGGTGAACCGGTGGAAGTCGACACCCAGATTACGGTGATCTTCTCGCTATCCGGAGGCTAAGGATCTTTGCCTGGTGAAGTGAAGTGGTGAGAGAAGTTTCGTGGCGTGGCCTTCCCCATCCCACCTTGCGTAAACGGTTCGGGGCGGGGCACGTTTGAAGAACCACGGTCGCCCTTTTGCCTAAAGCATCCGAGCGCTCGCTGATTTCTAGGATTTTACAGCGAGACAACGATTCGCATACAAGTTCTGAGGAGGAAGCAACTCATGTTCGTAGCCAACTTAGCTGCACATACTCTGAGCACTGTATCCACCACGGCCACCTGGTTGTTGCAGGAACAATCGGTCCAGTGGGATCCACTTTCTCTATGGCGCCAGATGGGCATCATCGCGAAGGCGGTGGTGGTCATCCTGTTCATTATGTCTGGTTGGTCGATCGGGGTGATGATCGATCGCTGGATGGCCTTTAATGCCGCCCGGAAGCAGTCGCGGGCGTTCGCTCCCGCAGTTGCGGGCGCTCTGCGTGATGGCAAAATTGACGAGGCCATCAAAGTGGCCGAGCGCAACAAGAAGAGCCATCTGGCCAAGGTTGTGACCGCCGGCCTGATGGAATTCCGCGCCCACCAGGAAAGCGGCGAGATTCCGGGCGAGACCATAGAGGCTTCCAAGCGCGCCCTGGAGCGCACCGAAGCCATTGTCCACGCTGAGTTGAAGCGCGGACTGGGCGGTTTGGCCACCATTGGATCGACAGCGCCATTCGTGGGACTGTTCGGTACGGTGATGGGCATCCTGAACGCCTTCCGAGAAATCTCAACTCAGAAGGCCACCGGTTTGGGCGCCGTTGCAGGTGGAATCTCGGAAGCGCTGGTGACCACCGCCATCGGACTATTCGTGGCTATCCCGGCGGTGATGATGTTCAATTATCTGACTGGCCGCGTGGAAGCCTTCGACGTGGAGATGGACAACTCCTCGAGCGAATTGATTGATTATTTCCTGAAGCGGCGAGGAATGCGCCGCACCTAACGGTCCTTGCTGAGGGATAAGGCTACGGCTATGAGTTAGGGCTGGACGCCGGGAAGCTCTGGCGTCCAGCCTGAAAGCTGGTCGCCAAAGTTCCTTCGCGGACAGCGATGCAATCTAGCGCTCGAGAGAGGTAAAGGTATGGCACTTGCAAAACGAAATGAGGGAGCGAACGTTAGCTCCGCCATTAACGTCACACCTATGGTGGACGTGATGCTGGTGTTGCTGATCATCTTCATGGTCATCACGCCTATGTTGCAGCATGGCCAGAGTGTGGATCTGGTACAAGTAAACAACCCGACGCCCATGCCCGACGCAGATAAAGAGGACGCGCTGCTGGTGGCCGTCATGCGGGACGGCACAGTTTATTTCGGGAATGACAAGCTTCCGGTAGATCAGTTGACCGGCAAAGTCAAGGACCGTATCGCCAACAAGCAGGAAAAGATAGTCTACGTCAAGGCCGATGCGCGGGCGAAATTCGGATCTGTGGTCGCAGTCGTGGACAATGTGCGTGCTGCGGGTGTCGACCAGTTGGGACTGTTGACTGAGCAGAGAAAGACAGCAACGCCACCAGCAGCGCCGGCGACGACAACACCCAGCAGCGGGCAATAGGCCGCGCGGTTCAACGAACTAGAGGAGAAGAACTATGGGAATGACAGCGGGAAGCGCCAAGGGCGGTCAAAGCGCCGACATGAACGTGACTCCGCTCATTGACGTACTGCTGGTGCTGCTCATCATCTTCATGGTGATCACACCGCTAACTCCAAAGGGATTAGACGCGCTGGTGCCCCAGCCGCCACCACCGAACGCGCCTAAGAACCAGGCGCCAGACCGCACTATCGTAGTCCAATTGATCGATCGCGGCGCAGGGCAAGCTCCGGCTCTTAAGATCAATCAAGAGGACACGACCTGGGAGAACCTGCAGGGACGTCTCACCGACATCTTCAAAACCCGAGCCGAGAAGGTAATGTTCGTCAAAGGCGATGATAGTATTCCGTTCGCCGACGTGGCCAACGTGATTGACATTGCCCATGCGTCGGGTGTGGACAAAGTAGGCCTAATTACCGCCAAGATCGAAGCTGGTGGATAGATCCGCAATCCGGTCAAAACGCTCGGGAAACCTGTACTGATCTTGCGAGCGCTGCGTAAGCCATGTTTGTGACCGACTATTTGTACCGGACTCATTCCTCAGGATTTCGTGGCAAGGGAGACTTACAACGCAATGAGAAAAAGCGTACAAGTGCTGGCACTGGTGGCGGTCGGCCTGGCGTTGTCTTCCGGCGTGGGCTGCAGCAAGTTGCAGGCTCGCGATCAGCTGAACAAGGGCGTGCAGTCCTACAAAAACGCCAAGTACGAAGAAGCCATCGACCACTTTCAAAAAGCGGTGTCACTGGACCCTGCGCTACTGAATGCTCGTCTGTATCTGGCTACGGCCTATGCCCAGCAATACATTCCTGGGGCTGACACCGAAGACAACAATCGCATGGCACAGCAGGCGATCGATGAGTACAAAGCTGTGCTGGGCCACAATCCGGCACGCGAGCAAAAGATCAACAGCACTAAGGGTATCGCCTACCTCTATCTGCAAATGAAGAAGTTTGAAGACGCCAAGAATTACTATCGCAAGGCGGTTGACCTGGATCCGAACGATCCCGAATCATACTATTCAGTCGCGGTAATTGATTGGACCCAAGCCTACCAGCCACGCATGGAAGAACGTTCCAAGCTAGGCCTGAAGCCGGAAGAGCCTCTCAAGGACAAAAAAGTCTGCGCCATGCTCCGGGACAAGAATTCGGATGTGATCAAAGACGGCATCGGGATGATCGACAGAGCCTTGCAATTGCGGCCGGATTACGATGACGCCATGGCGTACATGAACTTGCTGTACCGCGAGCGTGCTGACGTCCAGTGTGACGATCCTGCAGCTCGAGCAGCAGATTTGAAGACCGCCGATCAGTGGGTGGACAAGACCATGGCAGTTAAGAAGATCAAGGCCGAAAAGCAACCAGGAGCCCAAGGCATTACTTTGGACCAACCGAAATAGGATTACCCAATGGGATCAACCCAGAGGTAAAGTCAGCTGACCGGGATTAGATCTGCGCCGTTTTCCCTTCCTGGCCTCCTCATTTTCTCCTGCGAGAGCCTCTCTGGAACACCCGTTATTTCACGGGGGTTGAGGTTGCGCTCGTCGGGTCGTTGATCGCACCCAGCGTCAGTTGGCAGAGGAAGATGTTTTGTCCGAAGCTTTGTGGACTGGCACAACCATACTGGACGAATTCGGCACGGAGTTCAGGCTCCCGATCGACAAGAAAGCCAGCTTGAAACAGCCAGGGCTTGGTCCCGGGTGGAAGTCCATATCTTTTTTGGGCGTTGTGCATTTGGGAAGGGAAAGTCTCGGCTCTCAACAACCACTGACGAGGGTCGAGGACTATGATTCGATCGTCGCCGCAGCGCGATTCCTCACTTGAAATCAGGCGGTGACAGAAGTAGTAGCTAAGCAGAAGGCTTCCTTCGCCATCTGTAAGGATCAAAGAATCTTTGGGGACGGAACGACTCAGGTACCCCATCGCTTGCTGCATAAACGCCCTTCTCTGGTTTTGCGGCCTCATGTAGGCTCCAGCGGGCGTGACGGAGAAATTGCAGATAGCAAGAATTATCGTGATGGCGACTGTCTTCTGCCACCTGCGAGGGGTTTTCCAGCGGCTCAGGGCAACCGCCACTCCAGACATCGCAAAGCCCGCCAGAAACGAATTGTGACGTGTGCCACCGAGAGGGATAGAGTCCGGCGAGGGCCGCGCCGCAGTTGATCGCCAACGGCAAAACCAGCAGTAAACCAAGCTGGCGCGAGGATGGGCGGCCGGAATCTTGTGCCGGCCCTTTGTCTGCGAGCAAGAAACCGATCCCGGCGATGTATACCAAAAGTCCCAAGACGCCGACTGCTCCCTGGCTAAACATGTAATGGAAGAGACGGATGTTTGCCTTCACAATGAATGGGAGAACTCGGTCCTGGCCGGCGTGAAAAACGGCGCCGCGGAGATAGGTATCGGCCAGCGCCTGGGACATTCCTCGCGCCCTCATTTTAAGGACGTGGCTCTTCAGCAGGAAAGCCACCAAGCCCAGCGCGCCTAACTGGGTCACTCCCCATACGCCAATCAACCGGGCCTGCGTTCTTGAAGATCGGAAGCGCACAAGCGCATAGATCCCAATCGTAAGCGCGAAGATCAGCGCTGAATAGTGCGTAAGCAGAGCGAGATAAAGCGCCAGCGCGGAAAGGAGGACCATACGCGAAGATCTTTCTCCGATGGCGCGATCAAGAAAATACAAACTGCACGCCATGAAGAAAAGCAACAGTGAATACTGACGAATCTCAGCCGACAAGTAGATCAGGGCTGGAGAGAACAGCAGCAGACTTAGGCCAATGAGCGCTGTCGCGTGGTCGGTCACTCGTTCGAGCCAAAGAAACATTATCCAGCAAAAAGCCGTACCGGCGAGTACGGACGGCAATCGCAAAACAAACTCCGAGGTACCGAGTAAGCTCCAGTAGTGGAGCAGTACGATCAGTAGAGGAGGATGGGCGGTAAGGAGGGTCGCCTGGTAAGTGAGCGCAAGCGATGGCTGCACAGAAAGCAGGTAATGCAAGGCCTCGTCGGGATTGAGAAAAACCGAATAGGCCCACGCCAAACGGGCCACTAAACCCAGAGCCAGCAAGCTCAATGGGAGCCAGCTGGGGTGAAGCCGCGTTCGCATTTCCAGGGTCGCAGGAGCCTGCGAAGGTGGCATGAGTTTCCGTCTAAAGGAAACGTAATCATACCCTGCGCCTACGCGGGATGCCATCCGCTGGGTTGGGTGCCACTCGTCGCATCTGGTTACGCAATCTTCTGTAAAATTGAACGGGTTTTTGCGCGAGCCGCTGTTAAGACAATGTTCAAGAAAATCCTTGTTGCTAACCGCGGAGAGATTGCGGTGCGGGTGATCCGCGCTTGCCGTGAGATGGAGATCACTTCGGTTGCGGTGTACTCGGACGCTGACCGGGCAGCGCTGCATGTTCGTATGGCTGACGAAGCCTATTCTATCGGGCAGTCGGCGGCGACAGAATCCTACCTGAACATTCCCGAAAATCCTGGATGTTGCGCGGCGCAGTGGTGCCGAAGCCATCCACCCAGGTTACGGCTTTCTTTCCGAGAACGCGAGATTTGCCCAGGCCGCAGCCGACGCGAGTTTGAAATTTATTGGACCAACCCCCGCCGCGATGGAGATGATGGGCTCGAAGACGCGAGCCCGGCAGCAGATCGAAAAAAAAGGCATCCCCTTGGTGCCTGGGACTTCTCGCGGCTTGGAATCATTCCAGGAAGCGGAAGAGGCGGCGGCGAAGATCGGGTATCCCGTGATGTTGAAGGCAGCGGCCGGTGGCGGTGGCAAGGGGATGCGCCTGGTACACGATCGGAAAGAACTCAGACCTGCCCTGGAAGCCGCTCAGAGTGAGGCGCAGCGGGCCTTTGGAGACGGCGAGATTTATCTCGAAAAGGCAATCGTCAACCCTCGGCACATCGAGATGCAGGTGCTTGCCGACGAGCACGGCAACACGGTGTATCTGGGCGAACGGGAATGCTCCATTCAACGACGGCATCAAAAGGTGCTGGAAGAATCACCTTCCCCAATCGTGGATGAGGAAATGCGGCGGAGCATGGGCGAAGTCGCTGTCCGCGTGGCTCAGGCGGCCAGCTACACCAATGCGGGCACGGTCGAGTTCCTGGTGGATCAGGACAAGAATTTCTATTTCCTGGAGATGAATACGCGGCTCCAAGTGGAGCATCCCGTGACCGAATTGACTACAGGAGCTGGATCTGGTGCAGCTGCAGATTTGCATTGCGTCGGGAGAAAAGTTGCCATTCGAGCAGAAAGACGTGAGCCTCCGCGGGCACTCGATTGAATGCCGCATCTACGCTGAGGATCCAGATAATAATTATTTTCCCAGCCCGGGCAAATCACAGCGCTGCTCGAGCCTTCCGGGCCGGGAATCCGGTTAGACAGCGGCATCTATGAAGGCTGGACGGTGCCCAATGAATACGATCCCCTGCTGGCCAAGCTGATTGCCTACGGGGAGGACCGTCCTCAGGTAATCTCGCGACTGCTGCAGGCGCTGAGCGAGTACTTTGTCGGCGGCATCAAGAGCAATATTGTGCTCTTCCGTCGCATTCTAAGTGATCCGGATTTTCGGGCGGGCAGGCTCGACACCAGTTATCTTGACCGTCTTTTAAATTCCCCGTCGGCCCAAGCGAAGTTTGCTGAAGCAAAGCATGCAGATGCAAGCATCGCCGCAATTGCGGCTGGTGTGTTTGCAGTCCTGGACTCAACTTCGATCGTGAGTGGCGCGGACGCGCTCTCCACAAATGGATCAAACGGTGGACCGGGCACTTCGAACTGGAGGAAGACGGCTCGGACCGAAGCCCTGCAATGACTTGTGACTTCACTATCGATGGGAAGAACTTTCGGCTGGAGCTGGAGCGTACAGAAGCAGGCTGGCATTGCGTCCTGGATGGCCAACAGCTTCAGCTAGACGCCGTTCTTCCGCGGCTCCGACGTACTCTCTTTGCTGATCGAAGGAAAGTCCTATGAGATCAAACGCGAGCGCACAAGAACCGAAACATATTTGTGGGTCAAAGGCTCGCGATACAAGGTCGAATTGCAAGATCCGCGTTCCTTTCGCAGACGCAAGCGTGGCGCCAGTGGCCAGGACGGTCGCAGGGAGCTAGTGGCGACCATGCCTGGCAAAGTTGTTCGTGTGCTGGTTCCTGAGAAGGGAGAGATCAAAGCCGGACAAGGCGTTTTAGTTGTGGAAGCTATGAAAATGCAGAACGAGGTCAAGTCGCCAAAAGATGGGACGGTTGAGAAAATCGTCGCCGGTGAAGGAACGAACGTGAATGCGGGAGACGTGTTGGCGATTATAGAGTGAGGTGGAGGTTCTAGAGACGCTCTTCTGCTCGATCATCTACTGTGCTACGCCGTTCCCATCGAGCACCTTCTTCGCGAGGTAGTTTTCGACACGTGCCTGGTCGCGAAGGACCTCGTAATAGGCTGCTTTGAGGAGTTGCTCCCGACGATCACGAAGCTGGGCGCGGATGGCTTGCTGCACCCTCGGGTCGGCCAACTCTCGCTGTCCTGCCGGCTCTTTTGCGACCAGCTTCACGATGCGGTAGCCCATCAGCTGCTTGGTCATGGGATTGACCACAGTTATAACTGGGGTGTACTGACCCGGTTTCAGTCTGGTCACCGAATCACGAGTCGTGGGGTCAGTGTTTTTCAGGGAAGATTCAGGGGTGAAGCCAAGGTCTCCGCCATTGCCAGCGGTTTCCGGGTCCTCAGAGAAATTCATCGCCAGAGTGCCGAAGTCGTCGCCGCTGTCAAGTCGGTTAGCGATCATTTGGATCTTCTTCTGAGCATCCGCTTCGCTTTGCGCTTTGTTGCTCTGGTTGCGCACCTGAGGATTAGGCGCCGGGGTCACAAAAATCTGCGCCAAATGATACTGCGGCTCAATCAGATTGAACTCCGACTTGTGCGCGTTGTAGTAGGCGGCGATGTCCTGATCAGTGACGTTGATCTTGGAGGTAACTTCCTTATTCAAGACTTTGTCGACTGTCAGGGAACGTCTTAAATCGCGTTTAAAGTCATCCAGCGTGATCTTTTTTTGCTTTAGTTTCTCCTGAAACTGTTCATTGCTGTAGGGGGATTTGAGTTCGTTTAGTTTGCGTTCGACTTCGTCGTCGGTGGCCAACAAACCCAGCTTTTCAGCTCGGCGCATGAGAATTTCGTTATCAATCAACTCATGCAGAATGTTGAGGCGCAGGTTGGTGGCTTGTTCGCCGACTGGTTGTTGATCGGAGCCGGAAGTTTGATTTTGATAATACTTTTCCACGTCAGTCTGGTAGATCTTGCGCCCATCCACCGTGGCGGCCAGATCGTTCGCACCACGATTCGGCCCACACCCGGTGAAGCCGGCGAGAAGCGAAGCCGCCAACATTGCAGCCAGGCGGTTACCAAGCAGCGAGTTCATCTTCAATCAGATCCTCCGATGGACCAGCGTGATTTCTTTTTGGCGTGCCGAATGCAGAGGGCATCACTTGCCCGATGGCTGGGACGCAGCTGGTGAGATGTCGGCGGCGATGCGGAGGGACGGCCACGCCAGCCTGCTCGAGTGCGCTGTTAACACAGCGCGCAATTCGCTGAGAGAAAGCGCTCCATCCACTTTCTGCCCATTCACGAACATGGTCGGCGTCGCCTCCACCCCGACGGCTTCGCCCTCTTTCACCGAGGCCTTGATCGCGTCTTGGTTCTGCGCCTTGATGCAGGCCTGGAGCTTCGCTGCATCGAGGTTATGCTTCTGTCCCTGCTGCATGGCCATCCGGTCCAGGGTTGCAAACTCGGCGTCCCGACCCTTTTCTGATTTCACTTCCCCCGGGTTGGAGTGAATGAAATCGGCGAAATCCCAGTAGGCATCGCCGTTTTGCGAAGCCAGGCAATTAGCATTCACTGCAGCGTGCGTGGCCCAGGGATGAATTTCCGCGAGTGGAAAATCCTTGTAGATGAATAACACCCGATCGCCGTACTCCTTGAACAATTCGGGAAACAACGTCTGATGCATGCGGGAGCAGAAAGGGCATTGAAAGTCATCGAAGTTGACCGCGACCACCTTGGCATCCTTGTTTCCGCGAGTCGGTCGTCCACTTACATCAATTTTCTTCATGACTTCGGCGTAAGGATCTTTGGTGAGGTCGAGTTTAGTCATGCGAATCAGTGTCTGACCGTCTTTGGAAAGCAGGAAATCGTAATTCTGCTTCTTCGTCCCGCTGTCGAAGGTGATGGTCAGAGTGTCGTAATTCGGGAAGTCGCTGGCTTTTAGAGGGCTGATCGTGACATTGACGCTGGGCGGAACGTTGTAATAGGCACGCACATGTCGTTCGATCCGTTTGGTAACGTCCGGTGGGGCCGATTCGGCAGAACATCCCAGGCAAATGAGCAGGATCACAACAGTGGAACGTCGCAAAAGCGTCACTATAAACCGCCTATACATTTGTGTGGCAAAACAAGATTATCTCATAGCGAGCGCGACGAAGGGCCTGATCATGCGGGTTATGACCGCATTCCGCGCGATCAATTTCAGCTGCCAGACTTGCGGCTGCGCCTAAGCAGTGCGGGTAGCAGCAGGGTGTTCATGGAGCCGGAGCGGAAACCTTCGAGGTCGAGGGTCACAAACTTAAAGCCCAGGGCCTTGAAGATCTGAGTAAACTCAGTGGCCATTTGCGGAGTTAACGCAAGGGGCAGCTCATCGCGCGCGATCTCGATGCGTACGATGTCGCCATGGTGACGGACCCGAAACTGACCGAACCCAAGACCCCGAAGAGCATCTTCTCCCTGCTCGACGATCCTCCAGGATCTCGCGAGTGACGGGACGTCCGTACTCAACGCGTGACGATAAGCATGCCGAAGCGGGTTTGTCCCAGATGCGTAAACCGGCCGCGCGCGCGAGTTCTCGAACGTCGGCCTTGGTCAAACCGGCGTCTCGTAGAGGCGCCGCGACCCGGTGCTGTTCAGCGGCAAGTTGACCGGGGCGGAAGTCGCCCTGATCATCCAGGTTGACGCCGTAAGCGATGAGATCGAAACTGCGTCCGCGGCGAACGTCCTCCATCACGCTGAATAGCTCATCTTTGCAATGGAAGCAACGGAAAGCATCGTTACGGGTGTATTCCGGACGGTCGAGTTCGGCGGTGCTAATGACCTCCAGCGGAATCTCATGTTCGTGAGCAAAGGCAATTGCGTCAGCCAAATGGGTGCGGGCTAGGCTGGGCGAATCAGCGATCACTGCCAGCATGCCGGTCCCTAGCGACTGGTGGGCAACCCACGCCAGGAATCCGGAGTCCACGCCTCCGGAGTAAGCGATGAGAGTGCGACCCATGGCTCGAAGCCGCGCGTCGAGCGTAGCCTGCTTTGAGGCGAGATGTTCGGGCACGGACACAAGTTCATTCTAATACAGGGGGTTTGCGCGTTGCGGGCATCGCCTTACTGATTTGCGCGAGATCAATAGTAGTTGGGAGAAAGGCAACCGGCTGGTAACTAATGAAGGCGCCAGTAGCAGATGACAAACAAAGGCCGCCGTGATAAGGAATCGTGTGCGGGCCCGTCATCGGGAATTCGCAAGATCGCGCGCCAACTCGTCCCACCATGAGATCCAGGTTTGAACCCGATGTTGTAGCGGGTGTCAGCACGCGTCCTTCGTCCACGCTGATCGACCCAGAAGCATACGATGCCAGCGAACAGCAATTCAGTGCCAGCTTGGAACAGGGCCCACAGCCTCGGTTTGTGGTAGAAGGTGAAACCGAAACTGATGCGACATCAATAATGGGGCGGAAAGGGGATGCCTCGATTCAGTACAGTGTCGAATCCCAGAACGGGGTACCGTCGGCCGAGCTTGATACCAAAGATCTCATCACGACAGCGCAGGCTGACAAATCAGCGGAGCCTGCGAAAAAGTCAACAGCGCCCCCTGCGCAAGGGGGCCTCCAAGAAGAAGAAAACCCCGAGCGCTGGCGACAGGAAGTGGCCGCCCGGCTGAACAATTACCGTGCCCGGCGCCGACCACGGGCACCGCGCTATCCCTCGCTGCGCTTGAAATTCGAAGAGGATCAGGAGGTGGGAGCTACCCCATCCAGCCTAGTCGAGCCACCGGTTGCAGTTGAGAGTGCTCACCGCACCCGTCCTGCCTTCAAACCGGCCGTAGGAGCGGAGACGCCTGCGAAGATCATTGAATTTCCACGCTCATCCGCGGCTCCGAACCGCTTCGACGAACTGGCCGAGCCTATGCTCGATCATCCACGGATTCTGGAGGCGCCGGAGGTCGTCCCTACGCCACCCGCGTTGGGGGGTATTCTGATTGAACCGGCCGAACAACCACCGTGCGAGAAGCGACCTGGATTTGAAATGCCGCTGCAGTCAGCTTCTATGTCGCGGCGCCTCACGGCGGTCGCGATCGATGGTGTGCTTGTAGCTTGCGCTGTCGCAGTATTCGTCTACATTTTCCTGAGGCTCACCAGGCAAGTACCGGCATTACAACCAGCGGTAGGCACGGCGCTGGTACTCATAGGACTCTTTTGGGTCGCCTACCAGTACCTGCTCTTGGTGTATTGCGGAATAAGTCCTGGGCTGAAGTTGGCCGGCCTGCAGCTCTGCCGGTTCGACGGTACGACTGCTCCCCGTCGACTCCGCCGTTGGCGAGTGCTCGCCTCGGTCCTCTCTGGAGTTTCGTTGGGATTGGGCTACGCCTGGTGCTTCCTCGACGAAGATCGGCTCTGTTGGCACGACCGCATCACCCATACCTACATGGCACCGAAAGAGTGATGGACGCCACTCTGCAAGCTTTCTCTCCGCCGATATGTTAAATTTTTAAGTTTGCGCCCTTCTAGCGCAAATCATGTCTTCATCCATTCAGAACGTCAAGCGTCCGGCCGTCAAAGTATTCGTCGCCACCACGGTGATGCTGACGTTCATCTCATTCTGGCGAGCGGCCGCGATCGTACTGTCGGATCTCGCCTCCTCAGCTTATTACGCCGGTGGCGACGCCGAGAAGGTCATTGGCAAGAGCGCGCCCTGGTTCATCCTGGCGGTGATGCTGTTCAGCTACGCTGTCCGAGCGCTTTATATCGAATCCAGCAGCATGTTCGTCCGGGGCGGCGTGTACCGCGTGGTCAAGGAGGCCATGGGCGGCACGCTGGCCAAATTTTCAGTCTCGGCGCTGCTCTTTGATTATGTACTGACCGGGCCCATCAGCGCGGTTTCGGCAGGCCAGTATCTGGCGGGATTCATTGAGGACATCGGCCGCTATCTCCACCACCCTTTTCCAAATTTTCCCGAGAACAGCTTTGCGGCGGCGTTCGGGGTGATTGGTTGTGCTTTATTTCTGGCGAAAGAACGTTCAGGGCATTCACGAATCCAGCGAGAAGGCCGTGCAGATCATGGTGATTACCACCGTGATGGTGGTTTTGCTAATTCTGTGGTGTGTGTTCACAATTTTCCGCGGCCCGACGATCCAGCTACCCCCGAATCCCCTGCACCCAGGAGTGGTTCTACTCAACAAGGAATCTTTGGGCTGGCTGAATGGGACCTGGATCAGTCATCTGACGTCTGATCATCCTGTTCGTGGGTTTTGGCCATTCAGTCTTGGCCATGAGCGGAGAAGAAACGCTGGCCCAGGTCAATCGCGAGATCGAACATCCCAAGCTGAAAAACCTGGAGAAGACTGGGCCTGGTGATTTTCATCTACAGCCTGCTGTTTACTTCGCCTGGTCTCTTTCTTTGCGGTCATGATGATTCCGGACAAAGTGAGGCCGGAATACTTTGCCAATTTAATCGGCGGCATCACCTTGTACCTTGCGGGCCCAACCTGGGCCAAGGTGGCATTCCACGGTTTCGTCGTGCTGGTGGGGGTCCTGATTCTGGCCGGCGCTCAGAACACTTCCATCGTCGGCGCTAATGGCGTGCTGAACCGGGTGGCGGAAGACGGCGTTCTGACTGACGCTTTCCAGAAGCCGCACCCGCGCTACGGCACCAGCTACCGCATCATCAACCTGATTGTCGCCATGCAGTTATTCACCATCATTGCCAGTCGTGGCAATGTGTTCGTCCTGGCGGGTCTGTATGCGTTCGGCGTGATCTGGAGTTTCGCCCTGAAGTCCTTAGCGGTATTGGTCCTGCGCTATACCGAGCCCGGAAATCGCCAATGGAAGGTACCGGGCAATTTTCACGTGGGCGGACGCGAAGTACCGATTGGGCTGATCCTGATCTCTGCTGTACTGTTGACGACCGCCCTGGTGAACTTGCTCACAAAGTCGGAGGCGACTATTGCCGGAGTTACATTCAGCCTGATTTTCTTTGGTCTTTTTTCCTACTCTGAACATCGGGTGACCAAAGCACGGCACGGCAAACCGGAGAACCTGGACCAATTCCGCGTCTATGGGAACCAGGAACTGGGCAGCGGCGCTCTAGGAGCGCGGCCGGGGAGTATTCTGGTTGCAGTTCGCGATCCGAAGAACCTTTATTACCTCCGCGAGGTCCTGCGGCGCACCGACACCACCCGGCAGGACGTGGTGGTGATGACGGTGCGGCTCTACCATCGGGAACACTCCTTCACAGGTAGCGCGGAACTCGACGCCGGTGAAATTTTCGACCACTACGAGCAGGAGCTGTTTACCGCTGCCGTCGCCGCAGCCGAAAAGGAAGGCAGGCCAGTCTCATTGCTCGTGGTCCCTGGGAGCGATGTGTTTGAGGCGATCGTGCTGACGGCACAGCGGCTGGATTCAAGCCGGATTGTCTGCGGCCTATCCAATAAACTTACCGCGGATGAGCAGGCTAAGCGGACTGGTGACGCCTGGGAGAAGCTACCGGAACCGCGGCCACGGATCACGCTGGAAGTCCATTTGCCCGACGGCACCATCCGCGAATATCCGCTGGGACCGCACACGCCACGCATGCGTCCCCAGGATCTGGAACTCATGCACAAGGTGTGGCTGGATGTGACATCGGATCCGAAGTACTGCGGCGCTCATCACTACCACATTGTCGCCTTGGCACTTGAGGAGCTGCAGCGCGAATTGAGTACGGAGCAGCGGACGGCGTTGCTGGCAAAATTGAACGAAGAGTTGCACAAGGACGGAAGCAGCACCCCACCGTGTCCCTGATGAATCACGTCGACCTCTCCTGCTAACATCACATGGTGACTACAAATTCTCCTGTAAGAGTGCGCTTTGCCCCTTCGCCGACTGGCCATTTGCACGTTGGCAACGCGCGCACAGCTCTCTTTAACTGGCTTTTTGCCCGCCAAAAAGGCGGCGCCATGGTGCTGCGTATCGAGGATACCGATGTCGAGCGCAGTGAGGCGCGCTTCGAAGATCAGCTGATCGACGACCTGAAGTGGCTAGGACTGGACTGGGACGAAGGGCCGGATGTTGGCGGGCCCTACGCGCCGTATCGCCAGTCAGATCGTTTGGATGTTTATCGTGAATACGGGGAGCGACTGCTCGACGAAGGCAAGGCGTACTTGTGTTTCTGCACGGAAGACGAACTGCAGCAAGAGCGTGATCGGGCCCAAGCAGAAAGCCGCCAACAAATCTACTCGGGCAAGTGCCGGGTGATTGATCCTGACGAAGCCAAGCGGCGGAGGGCGGGTGGTGAGTCTGCGGCGATCCGGCTAAGAATTCCCGAGCATCCCATCCGGTTTCACGACATTGTGCACGGGGAAGTGGAGTTTTCGAACGAAGTGGTAAGCGATCCCATCATACTGCGCTCGAATGGTATGCCGGTTTACAATTACGTTGTGGTGATTGACGACGCGCTGATGAAGATCACGCATGTGATTCGCGGCGACGATCACCTCTCCAACACACCGAAGCAAGTTGCTTTGTACGAAGCTCTGGGCTGGCCGGTTCCGGAGTTCGCTCATCTCTCGACGATTCTCGGCAGTGACCGCGAGCGGCTTTCCAAACGCCACGGAGCGACTTCTATCGCCAATTTTCGCGACATGGGTGTGCTGCCAGAGGCGTTGGTGAATTACCTGGCGCTCTTAGGTTGGGCGCCGACCGGTGGCACGCGGGAAATCTTCAGTCTCGAAGAGTTAGTGAAGGAATTCTCCCTGGAGCGGGTGACGCCGTCCCCGGCGGTATTCGACATGGAGAAGCTTTACTGGCTGAACCGGCACTACATCAAGCAATGCGAGTTGCAACGGCTGACTTTCCTGGGGTTGGAGTTCTTTGCGAAGTCGGGCATCCTCGGCGAGACTCGGATTCCTCCGCCAACCTGGGATCACAGCATCTTCGTTGAGCAAAGCCTTTTCGATTGGTTCTCCAGAGTCACGGAACTGTTTGCACCTTACGTGGATCGCCTCGATCAGCTTCCGGAACGAGCTTCTCCGGTTTTTAGCTATGACGCGAAGGCCGCTCTCGCCGCGCCCGAGAACTGCCGAAGTTCTTGCATGGCCTCAGACCAAAGCAGTACTCGACAGGTTCGCGGTTAAGGTTTTGGAGAATGAATGTGCCCAAGTGGGTAAACTTACCGCCGAGGAGTTCAACAAGATCGTTAGCGAGGTGAAAGCCGAAACCGGGGTGAAAGGTAAAGAGCTTTTTCATCCCATACGAATCGTTGTGATGGGTTCGCACTCTGGCCCGGCGTTTGACAAGCTCATTCCAATCCTTGAAGAAGGCAGCCGGCTGAATTTGCCCAAGCATGTGCTCAGCGTGCGGGAGCGGGTGGAAGCGTTCAGCAAGGCTCGGCTGGGATAAAGAAGGCAGTCCGATTTCACGAGTCGCACAAATGTATCTGCGGATCTAAATCGGGTCGTCTTTCTTGGTTTCTACCGCCTTAAGATCTCCTGCAGAGCCCTCTTCAGATCGGAAAATTGGAAGGGATACCCGCTAGCAATTAGCTTGGCAGGTTCCACGCGCTGACTGGCGAGCAGGAGTTCGTCGGCCATCTCGCCGAAAGCCAGACGCGCGGCAAATGCAGGCATTGGGAAAATGGCTGGACGCGACAGGACCGACGCTAGGGTCTTGCTGAATTCAGCGTTGGTCGCCGGCCTGGGCGAAACAACGTTGACTGGTCCTTGCAGCAAGTCGCTCTTTAGTGCGTGGTGAATGGCTCCCACCACGTCACGGACGTGAACCCAACTCCACCACTGGCGTCCGTCTCCAATATAGCCGCCCAGACCCAAGCGGAACGGAAAGAGCATCTTCTGCAATGCCCCACCGTCAGCGCTCAGCACCACGCCGAATCGCATTTGTGCGGTGCGAATTCCTGCCGCCGCTGCAGGCTGTGTGCCAGCTTCCCACTCGCGACACACTTCGGCAAGAAAGTCATTTCCGGAGGGGCTGTCCTCGCCCAGAATATCCTCGCCCCGATTGCCATAGTACCCGATGGCGGATCCGGAAATCAGCACCTCTGGCGGCCGCGAAGCCTTGGCCAAGGCCTCGGCTAAATGACGGGTTCCCAGCCGGCGGCTGTCCAGAATGCGCTGTTTCTTTGCCTCAGTCCAACGGCCCACGATCGATTCCCCAGCAAGGTGGATGACCGCCGCGAAGCCGGAGACCGATTCTGGCGGCAGTGGGTGGGCTGGGTCCCAGGAGATCTGCCCACCGCCAGATGCGGCGCCACGCACCAGGCGCGTTACGTTGAATCCGCGTGATGCCAGTGAGGGCAGAAGGGCTGCGCCAATGGGTCCCGAGACTCCGCTAACCAGAATTCGAGACGAATTCGCCAACGTGGCCACCAAGCAAATGTACCAGATGGAATTAGAAGGCCGATTTCCCGCTCCTGCGGGAGGCGTGACCCTTCCCGGCGGCTTCTTGCTGGGGGATATAATCGATTATGGCGACTCTGCGCGAACAGATCGCGACCACTGCGCTTCATGTAACCAAGTACCGTGAACTGATGCGGCGCATGCGGGAAAATCGTCCCAACGACGATCTGGAACTCATTCGCAAAGCTTACGAATTTTCCCAGAAGCATCACGCCGGCCAGACTCGCGCCTCCGGCCAACCTTACCTGGTGCATCCCCTGGAAGTGGCTTTGGTTTTGGCCGAAATGAAGATGGACCCGGTCGCCATCGCGGCCGGATTGCTGCACGACTCGGTCGAGGACACTTCGGTTACGGTGGTAGATATCCGTAAAGAGTTTGGTGAGCAGGTGGCGCACATCGTGGAGGGCGTCACCAAGATTAGTGCCCTTGACTTCGTTACCCGCGAGGAGCAACAGGCCGAGAACCTGCGCAAGATGATGCTCGCGATGGTGGACGACATCCGTGTCGTGCTCATCAAGCTAGCCGACCGCCTGCACAATATGCGCACGCTGGAACATCTGCAGCCCGAGCGGCAGCAGAAGATCGCCAGGGAGACACTGGATATTTATGCCCCCATCGCCCACCGGTTGGGTATGGGCAAGATCCGTGGCGAACTGGAGGACCTCGGCTTCCGTTACGTAGACCCGATTTCCTACCAGCAGGTGGAAGAAGCTGTAGAAGCGCGACGCAAGGCGGGAGAAGCTTTCCTGGGGCGCGTGGAACAGATATTCCACGACAAACTGAAAGAGGCTGGAATTACCGCGAAGGTCGAGAGCCGGATCAAGCGCCTGTACAGCATCCACAAGAAGCTGCAGCGGCAGCATATCGCCGTGGAACAGGTATACGACCTCTATGCCATGCGAGTGATCACGGAATCAGTACAAGACTGCTACGCGGTGCTGGGAATCATTCACAACCTGTGGCGACCTGTGCCCGGTCGAATCAAGGACTTTATCGCCATGCCTCGGCCGAATTTTTACCAGTCGCTGCACACCTCGGTGATTTCGGAGGAAGGCACGCCTTTTGAGGTGCAGATTCGCACCGAAGAAATGCACAAGATGGCGGAAGAAGGCATCGCCGCCCACTGGAAATACAAGGACGGACCGGTTTCAGCCCAGGATGAGCAGCGCTTGGCGTGGCTGCGGCAGGTAGTGGAATGGCAGCGCGACGTCTCCGATCCCGGCGAGTTCCTGTCAACGCTGAAAATCGATCTCTACCCGGAGGAGGTCTACACCTTCACGCCCAAGGGCAAAGTCGTGGTATTGCCCCGGGACGCCTCGCCCATTGATTTTGCCTATTCGATTCACACCGAAGTAGGCCACAGTTGCGTGGGCGCGAAGGTGAATGGGCGCATGGTACCGCTGCGCTTTAAGTTGCATAGCGGCGACATCGTGGAGATCCTCACCCAGCCGGGGCACAAACCAAGCCGCGATTGGCTGGGGATTGCCAAGTCATCGCGCGCACGCAACAAGATTAAGCATTGGCTCAATTTGCACCAGCGCGAGCGCGCCATTGAAATCGGCCGCAAGCTGATTGAGAAGGAGGCGCGCAAGTATAGGGTCGCTCTCAAGGAAATCAAAGACGAAGAGCTGCTAAAGATTGCTTCCGATTATGGCGTAGGCCGTCCTGATGACTTGATGGCTGGCATTGGTTATGGCAAATTCTCGGCGCGACAAGTGTTGGCGCGGCTCGCTCCGGCGGCCAGTGAGCCGGCCACTGAAGGCGAGGGCGAGAAATCCGGCGGAATCGCCAGCGTAGTGCGGCGTGTTTTCGGCGGAGACCATAACAACCATGCCATCCGGGTCAAGGGACATGGCGATCTTCTCGTTTACCGTGCCCGATGTTGTAATCCAATACGCGGCGAGTCGGTCGGAGAAATCCGGCGGAATTGCCAGCGTAGTGCGGCGCGTTTTCGGTGGGGATCACAACAACCACGCCATCCGCGTCAAGGGTCATGGAGATCTTCTTGTATACCGGGCACGATGTTGCAATCCTATCCGCGGCGAGTCGGTTGTCGGTTATGTGACTCGAGGCAAAGGCGTGGCAGTGCACGCTCTTAACTGCCCCAACGTGATGAATTTAATGTACGAGCCGGAGCGGCGGATCGACGTGGAGTGGTCCCGTGATGAGACACCAACCTCTTACCCGGTGAAGCTCACCGTCTACTGCGACGACCGTTTCGGCATGTTGAAGCAGATCACTGCGGTCATCAGCGACACCCAGACCAACATCCGCAACGTCGAAGCCCGCACCTCCAACGGCCAGGCCAACGTCGATGTGATCCTCGATATCGCCGACCTCAAGCACCTGGAGAACATCATCAACGGGGTGCGCAAGATTCCCGGCGTGCACGATGTGCAGCGACTGCAGAAAGTGTAGTCGGGTCGACCCAACCCAATAGCTGTTTGTTTTTCAGCTAAATCTTGCCGAGGAATCGCTGGACGAATTGACTTGTCCAGGTTCGTCTGCGTTAATTAGCGCGGAGAATCTCTCATGCGGGAAGTCATTTCCACGAAAGACGGTCCCCAGGCCATTGGTCCCTACTCCCAGGCCATCAAGGCCAATGGATTTGTGTTTGTCTCGGGACAGGTGGCGATCGATCCGGCAACTCAGCAGGTGATCAGTGGCGATGTAGCGGCGCAGACCGAACGCGTGATGAAAAATCTTTCCGGAATTTTGAAAGCAGCGGGAAGCGGATTGGAGAAGGTTGTCCGCTCGACCGTGTTTCTGAAGAACATAGGCGACTTCGCGGCGATGAATGAAGTCTATGGCAAATACTTCTTGTCCGCGCCGCCGGCCCGATCAACCGTAGAAGTAGCGCGTTTGCCCAAGGACGTCCTGGTGGAAATTGACGTGATCGCATTGGCGTAGGATTTTGCAGTTTGGGATTCGGGCTAGCGGAGTAGAATCCAAGGTCGTCTGCTGCTTCCATTTGGCAGCCTAGAATTGGCACCGATGATCTGGAGGCCATGAATGCTTAACAAAACCCTCTTAATTGCTATCCTTGTGCTGGCGGCCACCGCTGCTTTTGCGCAGAGCAGCACAGTTAAGAAAAAGACTGCTCCACCCGCTAGCGGACCCACGAAGGTGACGGGCGAGCCCACCAAGACGACTTCCGGGCTTGAATACTGGGATATCAAGGTCGGCACCGGTCCAACCCCAGCGGCGGGACAGACGGTTCAGGTTCATTACACCGGCTGGCTGACCAACGGCAAGAAATTTGATAGCTCAGTGGGCGGCAAGCCGTTTGAATTTACTCTGGGCGCTCATGAAGTGATTAAGGGTTGGGACGAAGGAGTTGGTGGAATGAAGGTAGGCGGCAAACGCCAGCTGAAAATCCCTCCCGATCTCGCTTATGGAGAGCGCGGATATCCCGGCGCCATCCCGCCGAGCGCGACACTAATATTCGATGTGGAACTGATGGGCGTGCAGTAGGAATTTTAACCACGAAGGGCACTAAGTCGCACGAAGCGAAGAACGAGAATCTCTTCGCGAACCTTGTGTCCTTTGTGGTTTTCTTGCTCTTAGGCCTTGACCACTTTGCCGCTGCGCAGGCAGGAAGTGCAGACGCGCAGGCGCTTGGTCGCGCCCTTTACCTTAGCGCGCACCGGACGCAGATTCACATTCCAACGCCGCTTGCTCACGTTGTGAGCGTGGCTGATAGCGTTTCCGAATTGCGGCCCTTTGCCGCAGACGTCACAAACTTGTGCCATGACTGCTCCAGATTAGTTCAGAACTTGTTGTGTAAAAGATAGATTTTACCGGATTTTGGTGGGTTTAGCCAACTCTGCCGGGGTTGGGTAGGGATCCATTTCCTCCACAGTGGTGTCATCCCGAAGCCCGTGCTCTCACCAGCGGGGCGAGGGATCTGGCGGGTAGAGCGACAGCGTGTCCGGAAAAGCTCCCACGCGAGATCCCTCCCCCGGATGAACTACGCCGGGTTTCGGGATGACGTCCCTGAGATGAGATCAAGATGTCCAAACTGAACGTCAGCAGAGACCGATCGGGTGTCGGACAAACATCTGACCGTCTGGGGCTCAAGCCAGGGTACCCTCAAAGACAGAACAGTCCCGATTTCTCGCGCTGTCATTCCGAGCGAAGCGAGGAACCCCTGCTCAGGAAGTGAAGAAAGAGGGTAGGGATGCTTCGACTTCTCTGGCCTCTCGCAAGCGGGAGGTCAGATTCGCTCAACATGACAATGCCTGTGCGATACTGAAATCATGGAACCATCGGCAGACCCCAAGTCGGTGAAAGTAGGTCTGACGACCGGCTCGGGCGTAGACATCGAGTGGAAAGACGGCCATCGTTCGCACTACTCGTTCATATTTCTGCGCGATGCCTGTCCCTGCGCTCTCTGTGATGACGAACGCGCAAGGAGCGGCCGCAAGCCCGGTGACCCTCCCAAAACGGCGCCGGGCGCGCTGCCCATGTTCAAGCCGGCCGTCAAAGCGACCTCAGCGGAAGGCGTGGGCAAGTACGCAATCAAATTTCATTTCAATGATGGTCATGAGTTGGGCATTTATTCCTGGCAGTTTCTGCGCGATGTGTGCCCCTGCGAAGAATGCAAGGCTCTCCAGTCAGCCGGCAGGATGAGATAACACCAGAAGTTTGCCTCAGCTGTTTCCGTCTGGGTTTTCGCGTGCTAGCTAATCCAATAGAAGACGCGAACTGCAGATCCCTCGGTGCCCTCGGGATGACAATCGTAATAAAGTCTTCAAAAACCTGCAGGCTCCAGAATCGTCGCTGGAAAACCGAGGCCTTGCCTTGGCCAAGCGCTCTTCGCACTCATGAATATCCAATCCCCTGTAAAATCTATCCAGAGACCTCGGAGCCTTTCTAGTTGTCGTTTCTCGATCAACTCAATCCGCAGCAGCGTGAAGCCGTCGAAACCACGGAAGGCCCGGTGCTCATCCTGGCCGGGGCGGGCAGCGGGAAGACGCGCGTTATCACCTACCGCATTGCCCATCTGATCGAGAATCTGAGTGTCATGCCGGAATCCATCCTGGCGATGACCTTCACCAACAAAGCCGCATCAGAAATGGTCGAGCGCGTGGACAAGTTGGTGGGCGGACTCTCCATCGCCAAGCCGGTCATCGCTACTTTCCACTCATTCTGTGTCCGGATGCTGCGACGGGACATCGAAGCGCTTCGCATTCCCTCCGCCGTGCCCGGTGTGCCGCCGATCGGCCACACCAAGAGCTTTGTCATTTACGACGAGACCGATCAGCAGCAGGTGGTCAAGTCGGTCATGCGGAGGCTGGGGATTGACGACAAGCAGACCACGCCACGGTCGGTGCTGGCGCATATTTCCTGGGCCAAGAATCACATGCTCGATCCCCAGGAGGTCTACCTGCAGTCGGCCGATCCCAATACTGAGCGCGTGGCCCAGATTTACGCTGAGTATAAGAAAGAACTGGCCAAAGCCAATGCGCTCGATTTCGACGACCTTCTGCTTGAAGCCGTGCGTCTGCTGAAGGCCGCGCCAGCGGTCCGTGAATACTACAACCGGCGTTTTCAGTACGTCATGATTGACGAGTACCAGGACACGAACCGTCCGCAATACGAACTGATGCGCCTGCTGGCCGGGGACCGGCACAATGTTTGCGCGGTTGGTGACGAAGACCAGTCCATTTATTCGTGGCGGGGAGCTGATATCCGCAACATTCTCGAGTTTGAGCAGGACTTCCCGGAAGCAAAGATTATCCGGCTGGAGCAGAACTACCGCTCGACCCAGAACATTTTGCAGGGCGCGTCGGCCGTGGTTGCGAACAATCTCAAGCGTAAGGGCAAGAACCTTTGGACATCACGCCAGGGCGGAACGAAGATCGGCTATTACGAAGCGCCGGACGGCGAGAACGAGGCCTTGTTCGCCGCAGACTACGTTGCAAAATATCTCCGCGAAGCCATCGACCAGGGCGAGAATGCTCGCGCTGCGGTGCTCTACCGGACTAACTCGCAATCGCGGCTATTTGAAGAGGCCATGCGCCGCTATCAGTTGAAATATCACGTGGTCGGCGGCTTTTCGTTTTACGAGCGGGCCGAAATCAAGGACATGATTTCGTACTTAAAAGTAATTCACAATCCGGATGATTCGATCTCGCTGCTCCGGGTGATCAATACGCCGGTGCGCGGAATCGGCAAAACGTCTATGGAGACGCTGGAGCGAGTCGCGCTGGAAACTGGCGTGTCGTTGTGGGACGCAATCGAGGAGGCAATCAAACGGCAACTTCTTCCGCAACGAGCGCTGGCGGCGCTCAACAGCTTCCGGGACCTGATCGAAGATGGACGCGCCATGTTGGCTGGGACCTACGTGGAACGGCTGGAACAAAGTGTGGCGCGGACCTGCCCTGAGCGAGAGTCGAAGGGGCCCTCGCCCGCGTCGGAGGAAAAAGAAGCAGCTGTCCCGCAGGTCGAGGCCCCGCAGTCCGAAGCGTGGCGCTCGGAAGAAGACATTGCTTTCGATCCAACTGAAGACGACAACATCTCATTCGACTTCGGGACGGCTGATGATCGTACTCTCGGATGCGACCGTTGACGAACCAACCGCGAACGCGGGCGAGGGCCCCTTTGACTCTCGCTCAGGGCAGGTCCGCGCCACACCGGCGGCTGCTGACTCTGGGTTCCGTACTCCAGGGAGTGCGGCCAACACAGCCGACATTCTGAAGTTCCTTATTGACCGCACCGGTTATATCAAGCTGCTCGAGGAAGAAGACACGCCGGAAGCGTACTCTCGGATTGAAAATCTCCGTGAACTAGTCAACGCAGCCATGGATTCACGCGATCGCGGCGAAACGCTCGATCAATTCCTGGATCACGCGGCGTTGGTAAGCGACGCCGACGCCTACGACGAGCGTGCCCAAATCACCTTAATGACACTGCACGCAGCCAAGGGTCTGGAGTTTCCGCTGGTATTCCTGTGCGGGTTGGAAGAGGGATTGTTTCCGCACTCTCGTACTTTCCTGCATCCTGACGATATCGAGGAGGAGCGGAGACTGTGTTACGTGGGCATGACCCGGGCCATGGACACCCTTATCCTGAGCCGGGCAGTGTATCGCCGCCGCTACGGAACCGATCTGCCTGAGGCTAGTGTACCCTCACGATTTCTGGAAGAAATCCCGGCAGAGCTAGTGGAGGAATTGGGAACATCTCGCAGACATGCAGCTCTATCGCGGGCGGAAGGGCCCCTTCGACTGGCGCTCAGGCAGTGTCCGCGCCACATGACAGACACTATGCCTACGAAGACGAAGATCAGTCTGTAAGCTGGGCGGGACGCCAGAACCGGCGCAGTCCGGCCGCTTCATATTCAGGGAAGGCGTACAACTCGATTGAGAACATCGCTGAGTTTTTCGCCTCGCGAGGAAAGAAATTCAGCCTTCCGAAGCTGCCGATGGAAGAGCCGAAGGGCAAGAAAGGGTTCCGGCCTGGGCAGAAGGTGCGACATCCCAAATATGGCGAGGGCACCGTCTATCAGCGCGAAGGAGACGGTGAAGAAGCCAAGATTACGGTACAATTCCCTCGCTTCGGTCTGAAGAAGTTGGTGGAGAAGTACGCTCAGTTGGAGCAGGCTTGATCTTAATTTTTGACGAGAGGACTAATGGCTAATAGCAAGGGCTTGAGCAGGGAAGAACGTAAGAAGAAAAAGCGGGCAGCACGCAAGAAGCACAAGACGGAAAAGCCGCTGGCGAAGCGGGACTACGCGCGCGGCGCCAAGAAACGCAAAGTAAAGAAGATGGCACGCGGCACGGCGAAGAGATAGTGTTTGAGCGGTGCGGGCAACTCGCCCGCACCGCGCTGCGTTTTCCAGCGTCTTGAGCGGGATTGAGGAGAAGCCGCCCTTTGGCACAACCACCGATAACCACCAACCCGACCAAAGAGGTCATCCGAACATCGGACAACCAACTCCTCTGTTGCAAATCCATCGACAAGCTGATCGCTGAGGCCGATGAACCCGGTCATAGGCTGAAGAAGACCCTCGGCCCGTGGTCGCTGACTGCTCTGGGCATCGGCGCAATTATAGGCTCGGGCATATTCGTCCTCACCGGAACGGCGGCAGCGGGCGAGTATTTTGAGGCGCCCTCCATATTGCGCACTCAGCTCATGGACCTAGTCGTCAACCTTGTAAGACACGGAAGTACGGCGGGCGCATTAATGCACGGGCGTCCGCCGGCAGGGCCGTCCATCGCCATCTCCTTCATCTTGGTGGCGTTCGCGTGCAGCTTTGCTGGACTGTGTTACGCGGAACTAGCTTCGATGATCCCGATCGCCGGCAGCGCCTATACCTATTCCTACGCTACGCTGGGCGAGATTTTTGCCTGGATTATCGGCTGGGACTTGATTCTGGAATATGTGGTCAGCAATGTTGCTGTTGCTGTAGGGTTCAGCGGCTACATCAAGGCCCAACTGGCGGCATTCGGCTTGGTCCTATCGGACAAATGGGCCAGTCCAGTGCGGGCCGGCGGGCACTGGACGGGCGCCTATTTTAACCTTCCCGGCTTCCTCATTGTTTTCATCCTGACCTTACTGTTGGTACGGGGCGTGCGCGAGTCGGCGGAAGCCAACAACGTAATGGTCACCATCAAAATCGGCGCAATCCTTACGTTCCTGGTAGTCGGCGGCATGCTGGTTAATCCCGCCAACTGGAAACCGTTCGCTCCGTCCGGATTTGCCGGGATCGTTACCGGCGGGGCCATCGTATTCTTCACCTACATTGGTTTCGACTCTGTTTCCACGGCGGCGGAGGAGTGTCGCAACCCACAGCGTGATCTGCCCTTCGGCATCATCGCATCCTTGATTATCTGCACCATACTCTATGTGGGCGTAGCGATCGTGTTGCTGGGCATGATGAAGTACACCACCTTCGTTTCCGGAAAAGCCGCCGAGGCGCCGGTCGCGTATGCGCTGCAGCAGTTAGGCGCGCGTCCGTTTTTCCGTTCGGTGATCATAGTAGGGGCGTTGACGGGCATGATTTCGTCACTGCTCGTCTTTCAATATGGACAGGCGCGGATCTGGTATGCCATGTCTCGGGATGGCCTGTTGCCCAAACTGTTCTCCGCCGTCCATCCCAAGTTCAAGACACCGCATTGGTCCACCTGGATTGCCTGCTTCGCGGTTGGAATTCCGGCCGGCCTCGTGGACATTGGCGACGCTGCCGACCTTTCTAACATCGGCACGCTGTTTGCCTTTGTGCTCGTTTCTCTCGGCGTAATCTTATTACGCCGCAAGCAACCCGACCGCCGGCGCGCTTTCCGCGTTCCCTTCGTTCCGTGGTTTCCGCTGACCTCAATCATCCTGTGTGGCGGCCTGATGACGGGCTTGACGGTCATCACCTGGATCCGCTTTGTGGTGTGGCTCACCATCGGACTGTGTATTTACATTTTCTACAGCCGCCGCCACAGCGAGTTTGCCAAGGCCAAGAGCTAATCTCTGATCTCAGATTGCAGACTTCAGACTGAACAATGAAAATCGTAGGATCTAAGAAGTAGGAAATCTGCCATCTAGAATCTACAATCTTAGATTGTGAGCTCGCGGTCCAGTCCGTTTATTCTTTCCCTGCCGAAGGCCGAGTTGCATTTGCATCTGGAAGGCGCAATCGATCCCGCGACTCTGCTCGAACTATGGCAAAAACATGGCAAGGAAGGCACGCTCGCCGAGGTCGAGCAACTTTATCGCTATGCCGACTTTAACGGCTTCCTCATGGCATTCAAAGCAGTGACGGAAGACTTGCGGACTGCCGAAGATTACGAACTCGTCACCTACCGTCTGATGGAAAAGCTCAAGGCGGAAAACGTACTGCATGCGGAAGTATATGTTTCCGTTGGCGTCTGTCTGTGGCGTAAGCAGGACTTCGATCGTAATCTTTGAAGGGCTGGAGCGCGGCCGGCAGCGCGGTGAACGCGATTTTGGCGTATCGTTGCTGTGGATTTTTGACGCAGTACGCCAGTTTGGCGCCGAAGCGGCTCAAAGCGTGTTTGAACTCGCGGCGCGCTATCGTGATCGCCATGTTGTGGGAATCGGCATTGGCGGTGACGAACAGAAAGGCCCAGCGGAACTGTTCCGCGACGCTTACGCATATGCCACTGATCAAGGGTTACGCCTGACGGCTCACGCCGGCGAGACTGCCGGTCCGGAGTCCATTTGGGGTGCCTTGAACCTCCGCGCCGAGCGCATCGGGCATGGACTCACGGCTTGGCAGGATCCCGAACTGGTGGAAGAGCTGGCTACCCGGCAGATTCCGATGGAGATTTGCATCACGCAGCAACTTGCGAACTGGCTGCTGCCCCGACTTGGCCGACCATCCGGTTCGAAGATATTTTGATCAGGGCTTGATGGTTACGCTTAACAGTGACGATCCGGCGATGTTTCGTACATCTCTTGCTCAGGAATATCAACTGGCCCGAGAGTCATTCGGCTTCACTGATGAGCATCTGCGCGAGTTAGCGCGCAACTCCTTCGAAGCATCCTTCCTTCCCGCGGAAAAGAAACTGAATTTTCTGAATTTGTTTGACGCCACAGTGGTGCGACCGTAACCTTTTTTGGATCGCTACCTCGTACGTGGAGTCTGGCATGAGAGTATCCCGGGTTGCTTGTTTCTGCCTCATCATTTGTGCCTCGACTACATTCCTTTGGGCCGCACCCCGGCCGGCCTCATCCCCGGAAGCTCTCATCCTTACCAATATCAATGTTGTGGACACGCGCCAGGGCGAAGTAAACCACAACATGACCGTAGTGATAAAAGGCGGTCGGATCACGGCGGTTGCGAGAGTAGGGCTGATTGGCCAAGGACATCACATTCGCGTGATCAATGCCCACGGAAAATATCTAATTCCAGGATTGTGGGACATGCACGTTCACAGCGCATTTGTCCCCGGTACTTGGGATGAAAGGATCATCTATCCGCTCTACATCGCCAACGGAGTGACGGGCATACGTGACATGGGTGGGGATCTTGATCTGCTGGAGCAAAGACGTGCCCGCATCACCCGAGGAGAATTAGTCGGTCCACAGATGATCATCGCGGGGCCGTTTCTAGTAGACGCGAAAACTGATCGCCAGACGATCAAAGTGACCACGCCTGAAGACGCTCGCAAGGCGGTGGACACTTTGAAGACGCGAGGGGTTGACTTTGTGAAGATTCTGTCCGACCTCTCTCGCGAGTCCTACTTTGCGATTGCGCAGGAAACCGAGAAAGAGAAAATTCCTTTTGTAGGACATGTGCCCGATTCCATCAGCGTGGCGGAAGCGTCATCTGCAGGACAGAGGAGCGTCGAACATCTGACCGGGGTCTTGCTGGCCTGTTCGTACCAGGAAAGCGAACTCCGTGAGGAGAGGTTGAAAGCACGCGCGAATCATGATTACGCTGCATTTTCGGGGATTTCAAAGCAATTGATGGCGACCTACGACCCCGACAAAGCCCACCACCTGTTCCTCGAGCTGGCTAAGAACAACACCTGGCAGGTGCCGACATTAGTCTCGACCGAGACCAGCGCGAGCATCGACGCTCCAAATCTGGGATCAGATCCCAAACTGAAGTATGTCCCCGCTTCGGTGAAGGAGCAGTGGGCACCTGAGAAGCTGCTCAAACAGACGCCACCGCAGCAATTGGCCGCTTCGAGGACGGAAGCGGCTCGTGACCTCGAGCTAGTTAACGCCATGCACGAGGCGGGAGTACAGTTCCTGGCCGGGACTGATGGGCCTGACCCTTATGTATTTCCCGGATTCAGCCTGCATGACGAATTGGGGTGGCTGGTAAAGAGCGGGTTTACCCCTTTGCAAGCGTTGCAGGCAGCTACAATCAACCCAGCGGTATTTCTGCTCAAGTCAGACCAGTACGGAGTAGTCGAGCCTGGTCACGCAGCCGATCTGGTGTTGCTGGACGCAAATCCGGTCGAGGACATCCGCAACACTCGCAGGATTTTTGCCGTAGTGGTGGGAGGAAAATATTACTCCCGCCGAATCCTGGATGAGATGCTCGACCAAGTAGGGCAAGCGGCGGCAAAGCAATAGCACGGAGAGCCATGCCTCAACATATCGGAATCGTGGCTTGCAGCGCGGAGGGAGCGGCGCTTTGCTATCGCACAATTTGCCTGGAAGGCACGGAACTGCTTGGGCGGCACGATCATCCCGAGGTCTCGATGCACACCCACCCGCTGGCCCGCTACATGGCGTGCGTTTACGCGGATGATTGGGCGGGCGTCGCCGAACTGATGCTGTCATCGGCGGAGAAGCTGGCAAAAGCGGGCGCGGATTTCCTGATCTGTCCGGACAATACTATCCACCAGTCCTTCGATCTGGTGGCGCACCGCTCCCCGCGCCCCTGGCTGCACATTGCGGAAGAGGTGGCAAGAGAAGCCCAGCATTGCCATTACAGGCGCTTAGGCGTGTTGGGTACGCAGTATCTCATGGAAGGTCCGGTGTATCCTGCGAAGCTAAAAGCCGTCGGACTCGAACATCGAATTCCTGGCCTCAAAGAGCGGGAGAAGATTAACCAGATCATATTCGATGAACTGGTGAATGCACAGTTCATACCCCGTTCCCAGGCTTACTTCACCGAAGTAATTCGAGCCCTAGCGGACGAAGGATGCGATGCTGTCGTACTGGGCTGCACCGAGATCCCGCTGCTAGTCTCAGCGGATTCGTCACCGCTGCCCACACTGGATTCGACGCGCTTGCTGGCCCGGGCGGCGCTACGAAAAGCGGTGGGAAGCGAATAGTCCGCTGTAAGGCAGATACGTTTGGGGCGACTTCGCTCGGGATGGCTGTTTCAGGCGTGCGCCGCGATAACGCTTTCCTTCCCCGTTCAACCTCAAAATATCGCCGAACGCTGTGCAAACCGATGCCCTCGGCGGGTTAGCTATGCTCTAATATCAGAAACATTCATCCAATGGCTTCTAGCCCTATAAATCTGCGCCGCCGTCTTAGATCGCTCAGTCGGAATCTCCGGGGCGCGCGAATGGTTGCTCGTGCGTTCATGTCCACCGAGCATCCAGTGCTCGCCCACCTCATTCCCGATCCGCCGCTGCAATCTAGCCTGCGAGTACTGCAATGAGTACGACGATTTTTCTCAGCCAGTAACGACCGAAATCATGTTCCAGAGGGTGGACAAGCTCGCCGAGCTCGGCACTTCTATCATCACCATCAGTGGCGGTGAACCGCTACTGCATCCTGAACTGGATGAGATCATCCGCCGCATTCGCAAGCGCGGCATGATCGCCGGCCTTATCACGAACGGCTATCTGCTGGTTGCCGACCGCATCGAGCGGCTGAACAAAGCCGGTCTCGAATGGCTGCAGATTTCCATTGATAACGTTACGCCAGACGACGTTTCCAAAAAAAGCCTGAAAGTTTTGGACAAGAAGCTTGAGCTTCTCGCGCGGCATGCCGATTTCCATGTGAATATTAATTCCGTGGTGGGCGGGGGGGTGCGCAATCCACAGGATGCGCTGACCATTGGCAAACGAGCGCTTGAGTTGGGTTTCAGTTCAACTATTGGGATCATCCACGATGGCAGCGGACAACTGCAGCCTTTGGGCGATGAAGAGCGCCGCATCTACCATGAGATGAAAGCGTTGGAGAAGCGCACCTTCACCCGGGTGAACGCCTTCCAGGATAACATCGCTCAGGGCCGCCCCAACCAGTGGCGCTGCCGTGCCGGCTCGCGCTATCTCTACATTTGCGAGGACGGGCTGGTGCATTACTGCTCGCAGCAACGCGGTTATCCGGGAATTCCGCTAGAGAAGTACACCGTGGCGGACATCCGCCGCGAGTATGTAACCGAAAAATCCTGTGCCCCCCACTGCACGGTCTCCTGCGTCCACCAGGTGTCAATCTTTGATTCGTGGCGGGCTCCGCAGCGTCCGGCACCCGCTGCAGTCTCTGGAGCGAACAGTCTGGTGCAGATCGACTGATCCTGGGCAATGAATGGGTGCCCTCGCCCGTTCAGCTGTAGCGAAGCTCGGGAGTTTATCTTCTAATCGCCGTATTTGCTCACCAGGTATTTCGCCACTTCGCTTTCAAGTTGTCCGTATCCCGAATGGATGGTAGCGCGGAGCGCGGCCTCGCTCGAGTTGCCCTGGCCAAGTCTTTCCAGGATGCGCTGCAAGTCGCTCATGCCGTAGGTGTCCCGGATGTATTCGACAGCGGCAAGGGATTCGTCGTAGGCCAGCAGCGCTTCGACTCCTGAAAAACGCATGAATCCGCCCTCCAATGCGTTGAACGGAATCTCGTGCTGGCTCTGAAAGAGTTGTGCCAGCCGGCGACCACGAGAAGACACCGATTTCGGTTCCACTACCTGGGCCAGGCCTTCGTTCAGCCACTGCGGACAACGTCCTCCAGAAAGCTGATTGATAAAGGAGTGTGCCAACTCGTGCTTCAGTACGCGCGCCAGCTCCGGAGTGACTGAACTGAGGCCCTCTACCGGGATGCGCAGTTTGCCATCGTTGACCGCACCGACCCATGAGGGCGATTGGGTAACATCAAAAAAGGCTTGACCGGTGTAGAGCACAACTGCGATGCTGCTGCGCGGAGCGATGCCCAACTCACGTACCAGGTCATCGTATTCCGACTCCAGTGTAGCGACCAACTCGCTGCGCAGAGATTCCGGAGTTTGTTTACCCTCGTACCGCAGAGTGAAGTGACTGCTTTCGCGTTGTGAGTAGTCGCTTTCTGCGCTGGCCTCCCGCTCCGCTTTGGCCAGAAGTTGCTGCACGGTGCCGCTCGGACGGAGCTGCAGGGAACGCTTCCAGCTTTGAATAGCATCGCGATTGTGATCGGCGGCGAACTGCGCATACCCGAGGACGTCCAGGGCATCAGGCGAATTGGGCGCGATGCGGACCGCCCGCTCAGCATAGGGCAATGCTTCGCCAGCGTTGCCTGTCCGCACTAGCAATGCCGCGTAGTAGTTCAGGATCGTTGGGTTCTGAGAATCGAATCGCAGGCCAGTTTCGAAGTAAGAACGCGCTTTGCTGAAATTTCCATGCTCGAACTCGTGTTTCCCGGCGATGAAGTATCCAGCTGCCGTCTTTCTGGTATCGCCTTCCTGCTCCAGGGTCGTCAGCGCATCTGCATCCACGCGGCCCTCGTGGACAATCTTCTCCGTGAGCGCCGACTCGTTCGCGAGGTGTTCGACAGGCGCAAAGGCCGGCACATCATGGGGATCCTTGTTATTGCTGCTTTCTCCTGAAGCAGTACGCTCAGGAGGAATACCCCCGGCTTCAACGCGCTCTACGACTGACCTGGGAATGGCGTAAGAGTCGTCGCCGATATCGTATTCAAGATGAGCCCCGTTCTCATGAACGCGATCCGCCCATATGGTGCGGCCGTTCTTGAGGTGGATGACATCCGCTGGCGCGCAGACTGTGGCCAGCAATAGCCATAAGAGTCCCGACAATAAGAAGGAGATGACAGGTGAGCGCACTAGGGCGCATTCTAGCAACAGAGAGGAACCGCGGCGTAGGTGACAAAGGTAACGAGGAATATTCGCGGAGCAACACTGTCGATGGCGTATTTGTCGCTGGCGGCAGTGACGCTGAGCTGGACGCAAGAAGCCGTCCGGCCATCCGGAGTGCCCGGTCAAAGTGCATTCCAGGGAGCGACAGCGTCGCCAGATCATCCGGCTGAAACTCTTTACCGGCAATTGTGCAGCGTTGGTCTGGACAAGTCACGGGTTTATCAGGTCCGCGAGACATCATTTGATCGCGCCGCCTTCCACATCACCCTGGAGGATGGAACTATTGCGTTCACCGAAGACGTGGCGGGCCGCGTGACCGGCGCGTTTTTTCAGGGAGAGGGCGAGATTCTGCTGATTCCTCCCAACCGAGTCGAACGCGCGTCCATGGCTTTGTTTACGGGCGCGGCCATTTTGGAAGAACGATTTGGTACAGCTTACTTTCGCTTTAATGATGATACTTTCGCTGAACTGCAACCTTCGCTGCGGCCCGCAGAAAATGGCGCGGAATTCGTTTCCCAATGGAATGAGACTGCCCACAACCTGGCGGAAAGTGACGGACTGCGATTGCTGATGAGCTTCAGTCGGCTTCTCCCTGTCGCGGGCCAAGAACCCAAGCCGCCATCAGCGGCAAGCGACGAACCAAAAGACGACCGCATGCTTCACGCGCGCGTGCAGGGAGTGAAGTTGGGCAACTTCGACCTTTATTTCGATTCCGCGGCACCGGAGCAGATCTGGGCCGGACAATTTAAAACGGTGAAGGGCGACAGCTATTACGACGTGTGGACTTTGTTTTCGCCGTCCTTATCGGCGACACGCCAGGACAATTTAAGTAGTGTCGTTGGGGAAGAAGGTAAACCAGACAAGATCAATATTTCGGACTACAAGATCAAGACAGAAGTGAAACCACCAACCGAACTTAGTGTCGACGCAACCCTGGAAATGGAAGTGCGCGAGGGAGGGCAGCGCGCGGTTTTGTTTGAGTTGTCGAGGTTTCTTCAGCTTAACGCTGTGGAAACGGAAGGGCATGCCTTAGAGTTCATCCACAACCAGGCGCTGGAGGGCACTCAACTGGAGCGCCGCGGCAACGATCTGGTCGCTGTGGTATTTCCCAGACCGCTCGAAACCGGACAGAAGATTCAGTTGCGCTTCCGCTACGCTGGCGATGTGCTTTCCGAAGCAGGAGGAGGATTGCTGTATGTGGGGGCCCGTGGAACCTGGTATCCGAATCGTGGAATGGCGATGTCGAACTTCGATCTCCAGTTTCGCTATCCAACAGGCTGGACGTTAGTTGCGACAGGGAAGCGGCAAGATACGCGTCTGCCGGTCGCCAGTGATAATGGAGGCGCAGCCGCGGAATCGCCAGCCAGAGAGCAAGAAACCCGCTGGGTCTCCGATGGTCCTATCCCGCTAGCGGGGTTCAACCTCGGCAAATATTCTCGCGCGGCCGCATACGCAGGCAGTGTATTGGTAGAGACTTATGCCGCTTTGCGGATGGAGCGCGAATTTCCGAAAAGCCTAGAGGAGGAAGTTGAGCCGGAACCAATGATACCGGGCTTACGCCGACGGCGGCGAACCGTGGTGGCCGCGGGACCTGAACCTTCTCCGGCCCGAAACGCCCAAGCTGTGGCGGAAACTTCGGCACGCGCCGTCGAGTTCTTCGCCCAGCGCTTCGGCCCATATCCATACAGTCAATTGGCCCTGACGCAAATGCCGGGCGCGCTAAGCCAGGGCTGGCCGGGGTTAATCTTCCTTTCCAGTTTCTCGTTTCTCACCCCGGCTCAAAAATCCGACCTCCACATGAGTCCAGTGCAAAGAACTTTGAGCAATGCGGTAATCGCCCACGAAACTGCCCACCAGTGGTGGGGTGACACAGTGGTGTGGAGCGGCTACAGCGATCAATGGATGATGGAAGCTTTGGCCAACTATAGTTCGATGATGCTGCTAGAGTCGCGAGATCCCGCTCAGTTCCGCGCAGCTATGGAAAAATACCGGGATGAGCTGTTGCAGAAAAATCTAGATGGCGTCCCGTTGATGGAGGCCGGTCCAGTGACCTTCGGGGCGCGGCTTTCCTGCTCGCATTTCCCGAATGGTTATGATGCCATCAGTTACGGTCGCGGGACTTGGCTTTTCCACATGTTGCGCTACATGATGCGTGATGCTGAGCGAAAAAGCGCAGTGCACGCCGCCGGCGTCGCGGGATCAGATGCGGCGGATGAGCCTTTCGTGCGCGCACTGCGAAAGGTCAGGGAACGTTATCAGCGGAAATCGATCAGCACCCGCGAACTACTCCAGGTATTTGAAGAGGAGTTGCCACCCTCCCTCTGGTATGAGGGACGAAAATCGCTGGATTGGTTTTACCGTGGATGGGTGAATGGTACGGCGGTTCCGCGGCTCGAATTGGAAGGAGCCAGGTACAGCGATAAGGGTGACTCGACCGTAGTCAGTGGCACAATTCTGCAGAAGTTCGCTTCCGACGACTTGGTGACGTCGGTTCCGGTCTATGCGGTAGTCTCCAGGAAGACGGTATTGCTGGGACGCGTGTTCGCAGACGGAGCCGAGACGCAGTTCCACCTGGCTGCCCCCGCAGGCACCCGAAAGGTCGTACTCGATCCTAATCAGACCCTGTTGGTGCGAGTTCGATAGCGGCCTGGCTTAGCGCCACTTCAGGCTGGATTTCCCGAAACTTCACAACGTCCTTCCCGAAACGATATCTATCTCTCTCCTTTGCCATTCCCCAACAGTGATCTGCGTTGGCGCTCTGCGTTCTAACCCCTTGCTGATGCACCCCGTGAGCCACACTTATTAAGCCAGGCGTCGGATGGAAGCGGGAGTGCAAAGAATCGCGCAAAGCTGGAGGTGAATCGTGCAATGGATAGAACGTAAGCCAGAGATGAATCAGACACCGCCTGCCATTGGGATGGGTACGGAAAGGGCATGGGTCCGGGAAACCGTTCTCCTGGTGGAGGATGAGAATTTTGTCCGCGACGTAACTGGCGAAATTCTGCAGTCGGCAGGTTATCGCGTCCTGAAAGCTCGAAACGCAGCCGACGCCATGCGCACATTTCGCCAGTACCGCGACGAAGTGCAGCTTCTGCTCACTGATGTTGTCATGCCCGGCCAAAACGGCTTCAACCTCGCCCACGATCTCAAAGCCATGAGCCTCGGGCTGAGAACAATCTTTATCTCCGGCTATCCTGAAAACTCGGTCACCCGCACAGGGCTCAAACAAACAGGGGTCTTCTACCTCCCCAAACCATTCTCGGCGGAATCTCTGCTACGTCAGGTGAAGCAAGCTCTGGCGAAGACCCACCAGATTTAGCTAACACTTAAGTCGCGGGTTCTGCTACACTATAAGTGCGTTTGATCAGAATCGGTTGTGAGCAGCTTCTTGCAAACCAGCTAGTCCTGCCCTTAGTACCTCCGACTGTTTTCAGCGTAAATAAATCGAAAAGGATACAAAGCAACAAAATGGCAGAACAAGGAACAGTAAAGTGGTTTAACGACGCCAAGGGCTACGGCTTTATCAGCCGGCAGAGTGGCGAAGATGTTTTTGTGCACTTCTCGGCTATCCAGGCAGGCGGTTTCCGCAGCTTGCAGGAGGGTCAGAGTGTGGAGTTCGATGTCACCAAAGGTCCGAAGGGCTGGCAGGCTGAGAACGTTCGTCCGCTGTAAAGCGGCAGCATCTCAATAGGAACGCGTGTCCGCAGCGACAACCAACGCGCGGACACGCCGCCCAAATCATCCACGTATCCCCCGATACCACACTCTGAGCGGGGTGCATCTGAAGCAGGACGAGTCCAAACTTTCTTTCGCAATCATCCGCCACAATATCCGAACTTATGAGTCCGGAGGGGTCATGGCCGTTGTCAAAGGTAGAGAGACCGCCAAGACCCGCGTGCTGCAATTCGAGAGCGGTCAGAGTTCCGAGGATCGCCACGCAGGTTGGCGCTATTTTCTGGAGCCAACTGATCTAAGGCCAGGTATGGATCCGCAAGAAGCAACCAATCTCCGCCAGGCGCGGCTTGAGGTTCGCGAATCCCAGGCTCAGCCGGATCAGATCCCCAATCCCAATCCTTCTCGTCACAGCTGAACTCGCATCTATTCCTACCGACTCTTGGTCTGCTTCATGATAGTTGCGAAGTTGCGCCCCCCAAAGCTGAACCCTTGAGAGATCACGCCCGTCACAGCCACTTTTGCGCCATTACCGGGGACGCCATAACTCTGGCTGAAAACCCACATTGTCCCAGAGCCGTCATCGACCTGAAAAACGCCCGAGCCCATGGCGCCAAAAGAATTCGTCACCTGGCCGGCTATGGTGACCTCCCGATTGGCAAAGCGCCCCGGATCGAGATTTATTTTCGCGATGCTCGTCCGGGTTGGACAAGCCGCTAGAATCAGACTGCAGACCGCGATTGCCACGACGCTAGAAATCCTGTTCGTCCATTTCATGACATAATCCTCCCAGGATCGTAAGGGGTAAAATCAAGCAAAGATTCTAGGGGTGAAACATGAACCCGGCGGATAACGTCGGTCCCTTACTCATGCAAGCTGGAAATTCACCCGAAATCGGCAATAACACCAATCCTTCAGGTTGGATGCAGCCCTGAACTGTGCCGGTGGCCCCGCTTTGCGGGAGTATAATTGCTCAACCTTTAGAAACGCTGACTTTTCGCAATTGACGAGGTTTCCCCATGGTTTTCTTGAAGCGCCCCCTAAACTTCCTTCTGTTCTGCTTGCTGACCCTTCCCCTATTCGGACAGGCCCAGAGCACCCCCAAGCCCAGGCCCCACGTAGTAGTGGTGGGTGTAAACGGGATGGAGCTGGACGTGATTCGTCCTCTGCTGTTAAAGGGCGAAATGCCGAACTTGGCGCGGGTCATTAAGAGCGGCGCTTACGGCAAGTTGCGCACCGTTTCTGCCCCGAATTGCCCGCGGGTCTATAGCACGCTCTTCACCAGCACCAAGCCGGAAGAGCACGGCGTCAGTGGCTTCATCGTGGGCGGGATCACGGCCAACACCAATATGCTGAAGGAAGAGCCCATCTGGTCGATTCTCTCCAAACGCGGCGTAACTGTTGGTATGGCCAATGTTCCCGCGACATTTCCGGTGATGCCGGTCAACGGCTACATGATTAGCGGCATGCTGACCCGGGGCAAGAACTGTGAAGACGGTGTGCTTTGCGCTCCCAAGCTCTCCGAAGTGGAGGGCGGAGATGCGGTTTATCCCGCGGCCATGAAGGCGGAGTTGCTGAAGAATGTGGGCGACTTCTACATCGATTGTGAACGCATGCCTTCGGCTGAGCAGTTGAGAGGGAACGAGACTGCGGTCATTGATGCCTGGCTGAAGAAGGTTCAGTTGATACGCGATCAGCAAACCCAGCTTTTCGATTACGTGCTGAACACACATCCCACGGAATTCACCTGGCTGGCACAATCCTGCGAAGATCGCACTGGGCATTGGCTGTATCCCATCGCTCCTTACAATGTCGGCTACAACCCCAAGATCAATGCCGTTCGCACCGATGCGTTCCCAGACCAGTACATCGCCTTCGACAAAGTACTGGGCACGATCCTGAAGCATGTGGACGACAACACCTACGTATTCATCATTTCGGATCATGGCATCAAGCCGCTGCGCGAGTTCGAAGAGACCGATCCGCACGCCCACATGGACCACGAGAAAACGACACCGGTGATTGCCAAGCATGACTTCGCTGATGGCGACGACGTACCGGGCTCGTTCTTCGCCATGGGGCCCGGGATCAAGCACGACCTTCGCCTGATGGGTTTCGAAGCTTCGGTATATGATCTCGCGCCCACCATCCTGCGCATCTATGGCATAGAGCAGCCGAAACAGATGAGGGGGCACGTGCTGAGCGGACATTTTCGAAAACCCGGACGCCAAAGTTGCGCAAAAGTAAGCCAGAGTAAATCCGTGCCAGCGGAGCACGTTACATAAATGCTGCCGGCCATTCGTGGAAGGGCACGGCTTTCAGCCGTGCCGTTATGATCAAGAAGGACGCGGCTTTAGCCGCTGGCTCTTTTCGTACCTCATGATTAGGCGTTCTTGGGGTGCCTTGGACATCGGTTCAGGAGAAAACCATGCAGGAAACACCGCAACAGTACACCCAACGCATGCTCAGCCACAGTGCTGGCAAGGACGCTTTGCGCTTGCAACAAGCGGCTCCGAAGAAACTCGCGGCCCTGACGAAGCAGCTTAGCAAGAAGCATCTCACTCGCCGGCCTGCGCCTGGAAAATGGTCGATCGCAGAGATTCTGGCTCATCTGGCGGACGCGGAGCTGGTTATAGGTTGGCGTATGCGGCTCATCCTTGGCGCCAACGGCACGCCTATCCAGGCTTTCGATCAGGATGTCTGGGCGGAAACTTTCAAGTATGCCCGGCGCGATCCCAAGACCTCGCTCGAGACTTTTCGAATGCTGCGGGAAAACAACCTCAGAGTCTTGAAGTCCGTTCCAAGGAGTTCATGGCAAAACTACGGTATGCACCAGGAACGTGGGCAGGAGACCGTGGACCACATTGTGCGCATGATCGCTGGTCACGATTTGAATCACCTTCAGCAGGTAGAGAAGATAGCGAAGGAGAGTCGGAAGAGCCGTCGATAAATCTCCCGGTCGCCAGTCTGAAGATCTCTTGTTACTGCGGCTTCTTCTTCCGCAGGAAGTTGGCTCGATCCTGGGCGCGCTGTGCCGCTTGTTTGTTGCCCACCCCAGAATAAGCCTGCCCCAGGAGCTCAAATACTTCGGCATTACTCGGCTGCGACTTCGCCAGTGGTTCGAGTTGCTTAATCGCATCTGCGAATGCACGCTCGCCGATCTGCGCCTTCGCTACGCCGATCTGTGCCTCCGCACTTTTCGGCTCCAGCAGAAGCGACGCCTCAAACTGGTCTTCCGCCGCTTTTGGGTCCTTCAGACCCAGGTAAACCTCGCCTAGTAGCACGCGGGCGGGAAATTGCCCTGGAGTAAGCTTCAGGCTTCCTTCCAGCGCGTCGCGGGCACCGGCGAGATCGCCGGTTTTCTCCAAAGCCTGACCTTCCTGGAATGCAGCAGCAGCGTCCTCGGGCCGAATCTCTCTTGCGCGCTTCAGATGCTCAGCTGCCTTCGCATAATCTGCCCGCCTTGGAACTCCAGTTCTCCCAACTGTCGCAGAGCGGTCGGAGACTTGGGATCAAGCTGGAGCACTCTTTCCAGAGCGGCACGCGCTTCGTCCGGACGATTGTCCTCCGAAGCGATCATCGCGGTGTGCAGCAGGTTCTGCTCTTCAATCTTGTCCTTGGGATCGGGCAATAGCGACGGCTCGGGGACATTAGTGGAACTGCCGACATCGGCACGACCCAAGTAGCCCAGGGCTTTTAGTTCGTCGACCGTGCCCTGTCCGACCGATCCCGCGGAAGGCACCGGAGGCAGGCATTTTGGCCCGCAGGTCCGCCAACATCACGCGAAACTTCTGCACGGATGTATCCCACGGTTGATAGTTGTTCTTCAGCTCCTTGGGATCTGAATGCAGGTCGTAAAGTTCGGGGCGAGGCGCTTCGATGAACTTGAATCCTTCCGCACGCACCGAGCGCAGTGGGGCCCAGCCGAAGCGCAGAGGATAATCTGTTTCCCCGAAAGCGGTACGCGAGGATGACTGCTCGCCGCCGAAGTACGGCCGCAACGATTCCCCGTCCAAGCGCGCGGGCGCTGGCAGACCTAAAAGATCAATCACAGTCGGCAAGATATCGGTGGTGCGCACCTGTGCGTCGACCACCCTGCCAGCACTACCGATTACCCGGCAGTTTCACAATCAGCGGGACATGCGTAGGTCGAGTCGTAGAGAAATATGCCATGGGTATCTTCGTGATGTTCTCCCAGCCCCTCGCCGTGGTCTCCGACTATGACGATGAGACTATTTTCATACCATCCGAGTTTTTTTAGATAAGCGACGAAATTCCCTAACGCCGAATCCGCGTAGGCAATTTCGCCATCGTACAGGCGGTCTTTATATTTCACCGAGTAGGGCGGCGGCGGCTCGTAGGGATCATGCGGGTCGTAAAGATGCACCCAGACAAAATGCGGGCCCATGGGATGAGCGGTCAGCCAGTTTTCAGTATGTTGGACCACGTCCATGCCGCGGCGTTCCACTCGCCCCCAACGCGATTTCGTCCGGGGATGCTCCGGGAAGTTGTCATAGAAATCGAATCCGCGGTCCAATCCAGGAGCAAGTGTCTTGCTGTCGAGAATGACCGCGCCAATGAACGCGGCGGTGTGGTATCCCTTCTTTTTTAACAACTCCGCCCACGTGGGATGAGTAGCTGCCAACGGCACCGCGAAATCGGTGACTCCATGCGTGCTCGGTAGAAGCCCTGTCAGAATCGTCGTATGCGAAGTGTTGGTGATAGGGCTGGGCGTAAAGGCCTGTGCGAAGCGAATACCGTCTTTTGCCAGGCTGTCGAGTGTGGGTGTCTGGATCTGGTCATACCCGTAGCAGTGAACGTGGTCAGCGCGAAGAGTATCAATGGTAATCAGGAAAACGCTGGGTTGAGATGCCGTCTTCTGTACCGGTCCCTCTGGGAAAACGGCCGCGGAGAAAATGCAGCAGACGATTACGACCCGAACCACCTTCATGGAATTCGAGACTAGCATAAGTAATCGCGGGCTTTGCCGTTCAGTGAAGTTCCGTTTAAAGTAGTCGGTTCCGCTAGAGTGCACTTTCTCCGGAGAACGCCGTCATGAATAGAATCGAACACCTCCGTCGCCTCTTCGCTTACGACGAGTGGGCCAATCGCGAAGTGCTAGCGTCCCTGCGGGCGGCGCAACCTGTGCCGGCGCGCTCGCTGAAGCTTCTGGCGCACATTCTCTCTGCGGAGAAACTTTGGTGGGAGCGCATAGAGCAGCAAAAGCAGACGCTACCAGTCTGGCCCGATTTCACACTGGCACAGTGCGAAGCTGAAATTGCCGAAATGTCCGTCCGCTGGAAGGAATACCTCGACAAGAGAAATGACGCCTGATCTGGCGCGTGTGGTCAACTACAAAAACAGCAAAGGAGAAAACTGGAGGAGCCTAGAGGATGACATCGTGCAGCATGTCATCATGCACTCAGCCTATCATCGCGGCCAGATTGCTACTGACATGCGGGCCGCGGGATTTACGCCTGCCTACACTGACTTTATTCATGCCCTTCGGCAAGGACTGGTGGAATAGTCGCGTCGCATGATGCCAAGTCTCAGGGTCACCCCTTTTCTTGTTTTCAATTTTGCGTGGCGCTGCTGGTTTTGGCTCTTGCCAGTTTCCGTCCCGGCGAATGGAATACCGTGCGTTGGGCCGGTCTGATCATTGCGATTCTCGCCGCGATCCCCCTTTTCGTGGCGCGATATCAATTGGGAAAGTCTTTTTCAGTTACGCCGCAGGCCCGCGAACTCGTGACTCAAGGCATTTACTCGAAAATTCGAAATCCAATTTATGTTTTCAGTACGTTGTTCGTGATCGGCCTATTGCTGGTCCTTCAAATTCCTCGCGCACTTATATTTGTCCCCGTATTGATCGCTGTCCAGCTTTTACGCGCCCATAGAGAAGCCAAGGTTCTGCAGGATAAGTTTGGAAACGCCTATCAGGAATACAGAAAAAAGACCTGGTTCTAGCGCACTCCTCCTCATATATTCACGCGATAACTAGTAGAATCCTGGTTCGATGAAAAAGCTAATCGTGCTTCTCTCCTTAGTGGTGCTGTGCGGCGCTTGGGCCAGACGAAAATTGAGCCGCTACCATCGCCGGTTTCGAACAATGCGGTGGCCAGCCTCAATGTACATCGACAGCTTCTGATTTTCAGCTTCATGGGAATAGGCCCGAAGAAGACATGGGACGCGATCACAAATGCGGCGTACGCAGTCGATGCCGGCGAAGGAAAGTGGACCGAATTACATCCCGTGCCGGGGACAGCGGGCCGCATCGCCGCTGCAGCGGCCGGTGCTCGCGGACAGGTCTTTCTACTCGGCGGGTATGTGGTGGATGCCCAGGGTGGAGAGATCACTGTATCCGATGTGAATGTTTATGAGCCGCTAAACGAACGCTGGTTCCGCGCCGCCGATATGCTCGTGCCCGTGGACGACTCGGTCGTCGGGGTGTATCGCGACCGGTTCATCTATCTGGTCAGCGGCTGGTCGAAGATCGACGCCGTGCATGACGTTCAACTGTACGATGTGGAGAAGAACAAGTGGTCGCACGCCACGCCGATTCCAGGAACGCCGGTTTTCGGTCACGCCGGGGCGCTGGTGGGGGATACCATTATTTACGTTGACGGCGCCCACAAGAATCCGTCCGGCGATCAACCGAAGTACGTTGCTTCAGATGAATGCTGGATGGGCAAGATTGATCATCGTGACCCGGCCAAAATTCAGTGGACCAAGTTACCCAACCATCCCGGTACCGCGCGTTTCCGCATCGCCGCCGGCGGGTCCGAGAAAGACCAGATGATCTACTTCTCCGGCGGAACCGATAATCCACATAGTTTCAACGGCATCGGTTACAACGGCCAACCTTCCGAACCCTCACCCATGACATTTGCCTTCAATCTGCGCAGCAGCAAGTGGGAAGTCATCAATGAAAATACACCCAATCCCACCATGGATCATCACGGATTGGTGGTGACGCCTCAAGGTTTGGTGATCATTGGGGGCATGGAAAAAGGACAGCAGGTAACGCCGCGCGTCACCGTTCTGCCGAAGCAATCGAAGAGCGAAATAAGCGGAGAGCTCAGGCGGTCACGCTACCTAAAGATTTGTGACGGTACAACCATTCCTGCCTCGCCACGGTGTCTAACCTTCGTAAGGCAAAGTGCAAGCTGTGCCGGCTTCAGCGTTCTATGCATAGTTCCGTGTAGCTCGTTTGCCGTCAAGGAGGATTTATGCGCCCGTGGATACGACTTCTGCTGTTGTTAGTAGTTACACCGATCGTCTTCGCTCAATCTTCAGCGCCGCCCTCGGCAAGCCCAACAAGGCTTCCAGTGAAGCGGGTGATCCTTTACAAGAACGGGGTTGGGTACTTTGAGCATGCTGGACTCGTGAGCGGCAGCGAAGACGTCAATATCGATTTCACGACCGCTCAATTGAATGACGTGCTCAAGTCACTCACAGTGCTTGACCTCGGCAAGGGACGGATCACTGGAGTGACTTACAACTCGATTGATCCGCTGAACAAGCGGCTAGGCGCACTGCGTTTGCCGGTCGGTGAGAATACGACCACAGCTCAGTTCCTGGAAGCCATACGAGGAGCGCGGATCGAGGTACGCAGCGAGTCGGGTGCCGCGATGGGCCGCCTGTTGACCGTGGAGCAACGGGAGTTGCCCACGAAGGACGATCGGAAGATCACTGTAGAAGAGGTCTCCCTAGTAAGTGACACGGGCGAGGTGCGGACATTTGATCTGACCCCGGCTACCAGCGTTCGCATTGCCGAAAAGGATCTGAACGAAGAGGTCGGCCGATACATGCACCTGCTGGCTTCCACTCGCGATCAGGACGTGCGGCGCTTGACCATCTCCACTGCCGGGAACGGTCAGCGCGACCTGCTTGTGAGCTACATCAGCGAGGTGCCCATCTGGAAAAGTACCTACCGCATCGTCGTGCCCAAGGAGGGGAAGCCGTTGCTGCAGGGCTGGGCCATCGTCGATAACACAGTCGGCGAGGACTGGAACAATGTCGAGTTATCACTGGTAGCGGGAGCGCCGCAGTCCTTTGTTCAGCAACTCTCGCAGCCTTACTACTCACGCCGGCCGGTCGTCCCTCTGCCGGAAAATGCCATGATCACGCCGCAGACCCATGAGGCGACACTGGAAACGGATGTCGTGAACGGCCAATTAGTAATGCCGACGCAGATCCCGCCTCCACTCTCAGCTCCAGCCGGCGTGGTCGGTGGTGTACCAGGCGGAGTCGCCAGCGAGGGCGGTGTGATCGGTGGAATCGCCTCTGCTTCCGGGCCCGGCGTGGGTCCCGGGCACGGCGGCGGAGTCGGCGGTGGAACCTTTTCGATCAACGGGCGCAACTTGAGTCAACTCCAGAACTTCGCTGCTCTTCAAACCACGACTCCAACCGTGGCCGAGAGCCGCGAACTAGGAGATCTATTCGAATATCAACTTAAAGACCGCGTGACCATCCGCAAGAATCAATCAGCCCTAGTTCCCATCTTGCAGGCACGAATTGATGCGGAAAAAGTCTCGGTTTGGAACCCGGCCGAAACCTACGTTCTGCGCGCTCTGTGGGTGAACAACACCAGCGGCGTCACGCTCGACGGCGGCAGCTTCAACGTCCTCGAAGACGATGCCTTTGCTGGTGAGGGGCTGGTGGATGCCATCAAGCCGGGTGAAAAGCGACTTCTTTCCTACGCCGCCGATCTAGGTCTGCTGGTCGACGCTAAACAGAAAGAAGAAAGACAGCAGGTCACCAGGGTAGCCATCCGACGCGGCATCATGACCCACAGCAGCGAAGAACGGCAGGAGCGGATCTATACCGTCCGCAATCGTGATACTTCGCCGCGCACCGTAATAATCGAGCATCCTGTCCGCGAAGGCTGGAAACTGGCGGACGGCATCGAACCGCTAGAAAGCACCGCCTCTTGCCGTCGCTTTCGGGTGACGGTTGAACCCGGGAAGACGGCGAGTCTCGCGATCAAAGAGTACCATCCGCTGTTCACGCGATACGAACTCACTAACCTCGATGATGACCAGATCAGCTTTTTCCTCAGCCAGAAGATGATCAACTTAGAAGTGGAAGAAGCGCTACGGAAGGTGCTGTCACAGAAGAACGAGGTCGCAGGCCTGGACGCGGAAATCAATTCGCGCAAGGGGCAGATCAAGAGCATTTCCGAGGACCAGCAGCGGGTTCGGGAAAACATGAAGGCCCTGAAGGGCAGCGCTGAGGAAAAGGCGTTAGTAGAACGTTACGCGCATCAACTCAATCAACAAGAGGATCAGATGGAATCCTTGCGCCGGCAGATCTCGGAACTGCAGCACAAGCGCGGACAGTCGCAGAAGACGCTAGATGAGATGCTACAGGGAGTCGCGCTGGAGGCTAAGATCTAGCGGGGAGTGGCTCACGCGTCAGGGGGTATAACTTCGACAATGTGCCGGATTTCTGGGCCGGAGACGGCGGCTCGAACCCGTCCCTCCCGCTCCAGTCGCTTCATCTTTACGCACTAGCGTGCCCTGGCCAGCACCAGCGTAACATCGTCTGGCTGTTCCTGGTCGCCGATCCAGTCGTCCACGGCGGCGGTCACGATCTCGGTGATTCGCGTCAGCGGCAGATGGCGATTCTCTTGTACCAGTTCGATCAAGCGCTGTTCGCCGAATTCGCCGAAGTCGTTCTCCGGTTCGGTGACGCCGTCGCTATAAGCCAGAAAAATCTCGCCGCGGCGTAACTGGATCGAAGCCTCTTCATAGCTCACCCTCTCAAACAGACCCACCACTGTGCCGCCATGCTCCAACCTTCGCAGTGCCCCGTCTTCACTCAGGATGATCGGCGGTAGATGCCCGCCGTTGCTGTAAGTCAGTTTGCGATCCGCTTCGTCGTAAGTGCACAGAAACAATGTCGCATATTTTTCGGGCGGCGTACTTTGGTAGAGCTGATGGTTAAGCAGCGAAAGCAGAGTGGCAGGAGACACTTCACCACCGTGCGAGCCGGAGACCAGCCTTTTGCCCGAGCCTCCGCCGGCGCCTACAGCCATCGGTTCTCGCAGGATAGGAGTTCCCTCCAGGCTGTAGGCTCGGACTGCGGAGTGGATGGTCGCCATCAACAGTGCGGCGGAAATTCCCTTGCCGCTGATATCCCCCACCGCCAGCAGCAGCTTGTCGGAGTCCACGGTTAAGAAGTCGTAATAGTCGCCGCTCACCGTGCGGGCGGGTCGGCAGAATCCGTATACTTCCAGCGACGCCAGTTGCGAGATATGCTGCGGGAAGAGTTGCGCCTGCACTTCCTGAGCGATTGCCAACTCATTCTCCAGCCGCTGCTTTTGCTTCTGTTCTTGAACCAGCTTTTCGATCGACGCGGTCATTGAGTTAAACGAGTTCGCCAGGGTTGCCAACTGGTCACTCGACTTCACCGGAATGCGATGGCTGAAGTCTCCCTGATTGATGTGCTTCGTGGCGTCGTACAGCTGGGCCACAGCGGCCGTCACGGTGCGCGTCAGCCGTGTACCGATCCAGAGCGCCAGCAGTTCGATGATGGCAAAAACGATCGCAGAGAACAGCAGCACGTATTCCACACCCTTGGCGAAATCTCCCAGGGCAGCGAACAGACGGGCGTATAGGACCGAAGGGCGGGTCTGCACCCGGAGTAAGGCCGCCGCTTTCTGCTGCTCTCCATTCGCCCAGTTGACAACAGGCAAGGGCGTTCCGAAGGTGATCTCGCGATCGAAGATTCCGCTAGAGGCCGGCAACGAGCCGGCCGTCAGAATGGGCCGCAGCACTTGCCCTCTTCGGCTATCCATCACGACCCCATCGGGCCCGTTGCGAACTGCAACTCCTTCGTCCTTCTGGCTTTCCCCGGATGTGGGCGGTGTTTGAGTGTTCGTTGGTGAGGCGGTCATTGCGTAGAGCGTGATCTCTCCAAGGTCAGCTGCAATCACCTCCAGAAGTTGGCGATCCAGCGGTTCGCTTGAGATAACCGTCAGTTTCTGCGAGCCGAAACTCAGTGTCGTCACTGACCTCAGATGGAGTTTGTTGCCGTCACTAACGATTGCACCAAACTGCGGGCTTACGGACGGAGCACGTCCAAACGGAAGGGCGTCCGGTGTGACGCCGCCGCACAGAGGCAGAGGTTTTTCATCGCTCCAGGCGCAGATTTTGCGCCGGGCCCATGCGGGATCGTGCCGTTTCAGCCCCTCCAGCGACTCTGCGGTTGCCGGCTGTCCGCGTTCCACTCGCGCGGCCAGTTCGTTGGCGATAGCAGCGTTGACTGCTTCCAGGCTTCGTAGGCGGGAATTGAGATCGGAAGTGACCACAAAATTGGCGAACTGTCCGGCAAACAGATAGACCGTGATGAACGCCATCGACGCGAGTAGGGCTACCGGGATGACGCCGATAAAGACATAAGTAACGATCAATCGGTTGCGCAGACGCCAGAGGAGTTTCGCCTTGAGCCTCCGAAACGCAATGATTGCAAATAGCACAATCACGGCCAGGCTCAGGAATGTGACCCAGCCACCTAAACTTGTTCCGGCTGCAACCTTGAACAGCCCGAGTATTTTCTGCAGCACAAACAGAAAAAGATCCAGTCCCAGCAGATACCAGGCAGCTCGCGCCACGCGGCTCGCGGGCAGCACACCTGCCTGAATCAGCCCCGAACGTAGGTACCGGAAGGACAGTTCCATGGTTTAACTGGATTATAGGGTTTAAGGGGAGTATAGATGTGGAATCTGGACGTCGGGCGTCAGACGTTGGGCCCCTGGCCCTGGACCTCTCACATCCCAACGTAACTCGGAGCCGAGCCCGCCCCTTAAATTTCTGGATAAAAATCGAAGAATGCATCGAGACTCGACTTCAACTGCTTCTCAATTTCATCCTTGCTGCCCTCGAGAACGTGCATGGTGACGTGCGCCTCGCGTCCGCTCTTCAATTTGAGCGTCGCGTCACCTACTTCGGCGACTTCGTCCGACGGCAGCAGCCGCAAGCCGTAAATCAGGGTTAGATTCGCCATGACTCAATTCTAATCGTCAGGCTAGCCGTGTGCCGGAAAGTGATTTTTCCCGATCTTCGTTTAAAATGCGGCTGTGCTTCGAAATGCTCGGTCTCTGCTAATCACCTTTGGACTAGCTTCCCTGGCCCTTGCCCAACAACCGTCCCAGCCAAAGGTTAAGGTAAACGTGCTTAATGTCTGCTCGCCATCGTCCGAGGAACAACAGGAGATTGCTTCCGCTCTGGCCCGGGTTCCCAAGCAACCGCTCTTCAGTCCAGACTTTGAGGTGGACCGCGGCCGCTCCAGTCTGGAAGAGAGGCCGGGATTCCTTCAGGCGGGCGAGAGCGCGCAATTTTCCTCAGACTCGGCAACCGCAAACTGGGTGCGTATCCGCCGCGAGTTTTCCGTACAAGCTCTGTTTTCTACGGTGCAATACTCGTTCAGCACCGACCCGAAGAATATGGTGGAGACCCTGGTCTTCCGCGTGCGCGATCCTAAGGATTTGATGCAGGTGGCGATCGAGGACAGTGCATCGGCAGTGACCACACCTGCAACCATGTTGACGGCGAACACGCCAGCCAGCCGCGTCAAATTGGAACGCTTTGGCAAATCGTCAGTGGTGCTGGCGCGCTGTTCGGCAACGGAAAATGGCCCACAACCCGACCAGAGCGCCTACGAACCCCTCTTCCAGAGCGCTTCGGCCATTATCATGAATTATCGTACGTTGCTGGGCGTGCGCCATACTGTCCCCGATGAACTCGCACGCATTGGCGCCGAGGGAACGACCAAAGCCAAGCCAACCTCGAACAAGCCAGCCTCGAAATTAAGAAAACCGGCGCAGGAACAGAAGTGATCATACCCGCTCTACCGAAGGCTGCGCGGATTGCAGTTGCATCTAAATCTGAAATTGGCAATCTAACCTCTGAGTCCTATGGATAACATCCGCAACGTCGTCATCATCGGCTCAGGTTGCGCCGGTCATACCGCAGCGCTGTACACAGCGCGCGCCAACCTTAAGCCCCTGGTACTCGAAGGTCATGAACCTGGAGGCCAACTCTCGCTTACCACTCTAGTGGAAAACTTCCCTGGCTTTCCCGACGGAATCCAGGGTCCCGAACTCATTGAGAACATGCGCAAGCAGGCGGGACGCTTTGGCGCGCAGTACCAGCTCGGCCACGTAGTCAGCACCGATCTCAGCACGCGTCCATTTGCCATCAATCTAGGCAAGGAAACCATCCATGCGCGCACGCTGATCATCGCCAGTGGTGCCTCAGCGCGTTGGCTGGGCCTGCCGAGCGAGCAGGCATTAATTGGGCACGGCGTCTCGTCTTGCGCAACCTGCGACGGCTTCTTTTTCTCCGGCAAAGAAATCGCGGTCATCGGCGGTGGCGATTCCGCCATGGAGGAAGCCACCTTCCTCACCCGCTTCGCCACCAAAGTCACCCTCATCCACCGCCGCGACCAGTTTCGCGCCTCGAAAATCATGCTCGAGCGCGCGCAGAACAACCCCAAAGTCGAATTTCTTGCGGATACCGTGGTCGAAGACGTTTACGATCCCGCCAGACAAGAAGTGACCGCTTTGAAGCTTCGCAACTTGAAAACTGGTAGGGTCTGGGATTTGCCCACCAGCGCCATGTTCCTCGGCATTGGCCACATCCCCAACGCGAAGATGTTTGAAGGCCAACTTGATACCGATCAGGATGGGTATCTTGTCACCAAGAACTATGTGCATACCCGTGTACCCGGCGTCTACGCTTGCGGTGACGTCCAGGATCGCCGCTACCGCCAAGCCATCACCGCCGCTGGCACGGGCTGCATGGCGGCGCTGGAAGCAGAGAGATTCCTGGAAGCGCAAGGGGAGTGAGCATAGCGGGCGACTGAAACGGTGCCAAAGGGGAAAATGAAAGTTGGTCTGCGTCGCCTGCTGAGAGTTTTGCTCGCACTTTTGTTGGTTCCAATCTTGGCTATTATGCTGGCGGCACTCTGGCTGAGAGTCGTTTCACCTCCACCCCTGCCCCAATCCAAGTTTCTGGTTGGCGTCCCCGGGATCCAAGCTACGTGCGGGCCGCGGACAGGTGACGGTGACATGGAGCGACGTCCCTGGAGCGGTGTGCTACCAGGTGTTGAGAAGCGATCTCCCTGACCGTGGCTTCGACGTGGCCAGTTCGCCATTCGGGACTGCACCGTTCATTGTTGAGCATTTCTTTGTCCGAATCTTCCCAGGGGAGCCGTTTGGGCGGCTTCCTCATGGCCCTTTCGTCGACACTTCGGTCGACCCTGGACACACTTATTACTACCGGCTGCGGGCCTATGATGGCGGCGGATGGATCGAATCTGGCGCAACCGCGCAAGCTACAGTTCCAGAAGAACGCCAAGAGGCGAGCCTCAACATTCAAGTTGACGCGGGGCGCGATACCGGCACCCTCGAACACAAGTGGGAAGTCGTGCTGGGCTCCGAGCACTTGAGTTACCTGCTGAAGGGCGACATCGGTCCCAATCTGAAGGCTGTGGGAGAGGGGCTGCGTCGCGGAAATAAACTGGCACATGACGAATTGGGTATCAAGTACATCCGGGCCCACGACATCTTCACGGACAAGCTAGGCGTCTACAAAGAGGATGCCCGCGGCAATTCCATTTACGATTGGTCGGGTGTTGATAGGGTCTACGACATCCTGCAGGCTGACGGGTTGAAGCCGTTCGTCGAACTTGGCTTCATGCCCAAGGAACTCGCCGTTGATCACGACCCGGCGGGGATTTTTTTCTATAAAGCCAATAATTCGCCTCCTAAAGACTATGCAAAATGGGCCGCACTGGTGAGCGCCCTGGCCAAACATCTGATCGAACGCTACGGGAAAGAGGAAGTGGAATCGTGGCCTTTCGAGGTGTGGAACGAACCGGACCTGCGCTCCCGCTGGCCGGTCCGTTTCTGGAGAGGTTCCGATGAGGATTATTTCCGTCTCTACGACTTCTCTGCCGAGGCGCTGAAATCGGTGGATTCTAAACTGCAAGTAGGTGGGCCGGTCGCCGCGCTCAGCCGGATTGAGGAGCCATTTCTGCAACATGTCACCACACGCAACTTCGTCACCGGTGGCGCCAGTACTCCGATTGACTTCCTTGACGTGCACGTTTATGGCATGCCGGCGGCGGATTGGCGTCCTTTGCTTGAGCGTTATGGATTAAAAGGAATGCCAGTCTATTACTCCGAATGGGGCGTCTCCGCATGGTGGAACCATCCGGTGAACGACACGGCTTACAGTGCGGCATGGGTTGCCGGTGGATTGCACGCCAGCCTCGACCAGGTGACAGCCATCAGCTACTGGACGGCGAGCGACTACTTCGAAGAACAGGGCCCACCAAACAAGTTCTTCTACGGTGGCTTCGGTCTGATCGGAATTGACGGCGTGCGAAAACCGCGGTACTGGGCCTATTATTTGCTTCATCAACTCGGCACGCGACGGATCGCTTTGGACGGCGCAGGCGATGGTTTTGGCGGGCTGGTCACGGGTTGGGCCACCCGCAGCGACGACGGCAGCGTGCGCGTGCTACTCAGTAATGTCACCATGGATCAAACTCAGGTGGATGGCAAACTCACGGCTCAGCCGGCAGATCTCGCTGACCGTCGCTGGTTTGCCGCCGGGGAAGCGATTCCGTCTGCAACACTTCCGCGTCGACAATAGCCACAGCAACGTGTACAAGGCGTGGCAGGAAATGGGCCAGCCCGATTGGCCAAGCAGTTCACAACTCGCTGAGCTTCATCGTAGGGATGCGCTGGAAATGTTGGAACCGGCGCGCGACTTGGAGGCCGATGCGAGTGGCCGATGCATGACGCACTTCGAAATGCCCATGCCCTCGCTGTCGCTGCTGGAAATCGCGCCGGCTAAGTGAATGAAGAGTTCCGGACGACTTTCCCCAGAAGTATGGTCTCGTGCGTCAGTTCGCTGATCACGGTTCGATTCGTTGAGGCCAAATACCTGAGACTTGGGCGCAGCCGTCTGGGCCACTCACTTTTTGAATCCGCGAACGTTACCCTGGCGTCGAACACTATTGGTAATGTAAGGACCTAGCATGCAATTCTCTCGTCTTGGCAATACTGGTCTCATCGTTTCCCGTCTAGCGTTTGGCGTCATGACCTTTGGCAAAGGCTCAGGCACCATGGCCGCGGTGGCAAAAACCGGCCAGGATGAAGCCAATGCCTTGGTCCACCGCTCGCTGGACGCGGGCATCAACTTCTTCGATACCGCCGATATGTACGCCGAAGGTCAATCAGAAATCATGCTGGGCAAGGCGCTCGGCTCTCGTCGGAAGGACGTCATTGTTTCCACCAAGATCGGGTTCCGCTCCGGTGAAGCTGTAGTTCACACCGGCGCTTCGTATGCCTATATTTTGGCCGCCACTGAAGCTTCGCTACGCCGCCTGGGCACCGAGTACATTGATCTTCTCTCCATTCACAAGCCGGATCCGTTCACGCCATTTGAGGAAACCGCCCGAGCTCTGGACAATCTGGTGCAGCGCGGACTGGTGCGCTACGTGGGATACTCGAATCTGGCGGCCTGGCAGAGCGCGAAGTTTTTGGGCATCCAGAAGCTGCACAACTATTCGCCATTTGTCGCCGCCCAGATGTACTACTCGCTGATCGGCCGGGACGTGGAGCATGACGTCGTTCCGTTTTGCGTGGACGCAGGTATTGGGTTGGTGGTGTGGAGTCCGCTCGCTGGAGGTTTCCTAACCGGCCGCTACACCCGCCAGGATCCCAGTGGCGGCAAGGGACGCCTCACCAACTTCGATTTTCTGCCCACCGACCGCAAGAAGGGTTACGACCTGATCGAAAAGATGAAAATTGTGGGTGATCGCAACCACGCTACGGTGGCCCAAGTAGCGCTGGCCTGGCTGTTGGCGAAATCCTATGTCTCGACCATCTTGCTCGGCGCCAGCAAGACCTCGCAACTGGAAGACAACTTGGGCGCGGCCGATCTCAAACTGTCCGTGGAGGAAGTCGCTGAACTCGACCAAGCTATGGCACCCACGCCGATTTATCCCAACTGGTTTCACGAGCGAACCCTGGACGTAACTGCAAATGACGCCCTGCGGAAGGGACTGCCAACGCAATCGGAGGAAGTGAAGGTCTAGTTTTTTTCACGGCTCAACAGAAGTCTTACTGGAGGTGACCGATGCCCAAAGCATCAGCAGTCTGTTCTCACATGAAAGAAATTCAGGATGTGACCCCTAGCGGCGATGGCTGCAAGGAATGCCTTGAAATGGGCGATCGCTGGGTTCATCTCCGCGAATGCCTGAGTTGCGGCCACGTTGGCTGTTGTGACTCGTCCAAGAACAAGCACGCAACCAAGCATTTTCACCAAACGAAGCATCCGATCATGCAATCATTTGAGCCGGGCGAGAATTGGCGCTGGTGCTATGTGGATGAGATGTTTCTGACCTAGCACTAAGGCCCCCGGGGCTCATATGTTTCCGCCGGCACGGAACTCGAAGCAGTTACCATAGTCATCTTCACCCCTCCTCGAGCACTTGGATAAGCTGCGGTTGTGATCACCTACTCAAGGCGCATCGCCTCAGCCGCGTTATCGCTACTGTTTTGGGTCGCCGTCCTCGCTCCCGTTTCATCATTGGCTCAACAGGAAGAGACCCCGACCCGCGACGAAGCTCCGGCCCGCAAAGTTGTGAACCGGGTTGTACCGTCTTATCCGGAGATGGCCCGCACCATGAATCTAAAAGGCAGCGTTAAGTTGGACGCGATGGTTGCTCCTAATGGAACGGTAAAGACGGTTCAGGTCAGAGGTGGACACCCCGTTTTAGCGCAAGCGGCAGATTCGGCCATCCGCAAGTGGAAATGGCAGCCCGCGACCCATGAGACTCTCGAGTCTGTTGAATTCAAGTTCGATCCCCACTGATAAGCTTCGGTCCAACCGTGGCGCCCACGGCGACTTCCTTCAAATTCACTGCGCTTGTGGTACAAACTTCTGTGATCTACATGGATGCGCGAGGCATTCCTGGCTCGCTCTTGGGCAGTTTTGACGAAAGCCAATGCTGAGAGCGCTCTTCATCAAGCTTTCAGAGAGCCGCTCTCTGCGGGCGGCGGCCGAACGTTCTGCGATTGGTCAAAGAATCTCCAGCCGGTTCGTTGCTGGCACCCATGTGGAAGACGCGCTACGCGCGACCCAGGCCGTCAATCAGTTGGGTCCGAGCGTCTCCATCGATAACCTGGGTGAAAACGTCACCAATGCCGACGAAGCACGGGCTAGCGCCCAGCTCTATCATCAGTTGCTCGATGAAATCGCGGCTCGCAAACTCAACGCCAATATCAGTCTGAAGCTCACCCACATGGGCCTCGACGTGGACGAAGAGCTCGCCCATGATGCTGGTTTCTGGCCTCGTCGCCAAAGCCGCCGCACAATCCCGCGCAATTTCGTTCGAGTGGATATGGAAGGTTCACCCTACACGCAGCGCACTCTCGATTTTGTCTACGAGCTTCATCGCATGCCGGGTAATCAGGGCGCGGTGGGAGCCGTGATTCAGTCTTATATGCGCCGGGCTGAGAGCGACATCGCGAACTTGTTGGCCGAAGGCATCCGAGTTCGCCTCTGTAAAGGCGCGTACAAAGAACCGGAGGAAATCGCGTTTCAGAAGAAGTCTGAGGTCGACGCGAACTACGTGAAGTTAATGAAAGTCCTGATGAAGAGTGGCATCTATCACGGCCTCGCTACTCACGACGAGAGGATCATTAAAGAAGCCAAAGCCTTCGCTACTCGGGAAAACATCCCCCGCGACGCCTTCGAATTCCAGATGCTCTACGGCATCCGTCGTGACTTGCAGCGTAGTCTGGTGAAGCAGGGCTGGCGCATGCGGGTTTACATTCCGTTCGGCACCGAGTGGTATCCGTACCTGATGCGCCGTTTGGCCGAGCGTCCAGCGAATGTTCTGTTTATCGCCAAGAATCTGTTCCGGTAGGTTTTCCGGCGGAGTGACCCGTCCTAGTGCGGCTGCGGCACGTTCTCCTCGCCTTCTGTCGGGGCCAAGGGTAGCCTGGAAGTCCCGCGCAGCAAATCCCGTTCCTCGGGTGAGAACATGCTCTTGTAACGATCGGAGTCGATCTGCCGCTGGCGCGCCTCTGGCGGCATTCCGCGCAGAGCCTTCACCCCGTTCTGCACCGCTTGGCGCCGATCCGGCGGTAATTGGGAGAACTGGGAATGGAGCTGCCGTGCCTGTTCCTTCTGCTGCGGGGTCAGGTGCTCCCAAGTTTCCATTCGGTTCAGGATTAGCTGCTGGCGCTGGGCAGGCAGACTATTGAAGTGCTGCAAGCGTTGCTGCAAAGCCTGCTGCCGCTCCGGCGGAAGCCGGCGGAATTGGGGATCGCTCTCCAGAGCTCTCCGCTGCTGCTCCGGCGGAAGAGCTCGCTGTTGGCTGAGCCATTGGCCTGCGTGATGACCCTGTTGCGGCGGCCGGGGCGCCTGATACTGAGGCGGTCTTTGTCCCTGATATTGTGGCGGCTTTTGCCCTTGATATTGTGGTGGCCTTTGTCCCTGATACTGCGGCGGTCGTTGCCCTTGGTACGGCGCCCTTTGCCCCTGGTACTGGGGCGGCCTCGGCGCCTGATGCTGCGCGGGACGCGATTCGGGACGATTGTCGTTGGGGTGGTTCTGCGCCACACAAAGAGAGGCGGTGAGCGCCAGCGCCAAGCTGATTCTCGCCACCTGCAACATTATGGACTTCAAACCGAACACCCCGTCCCCCAAGTTTCGCCGTTACTGACTCGCTTACTCTAGAAACCCCGAGCTGCGTATCTGCCCGGAGTGTTTCCCTCGTTACGGATTCGCGTTTACATCCTGCTGCACCTGCAAATCATCCAGCAGGTCGAAATCGGCGTAGATATCATGATTCTTATCCAAGGCTTGCAAGTCCCCGACCGCAGTGCCCGGGACGGGCAAGGGATCGCCCGCCACAACCTTAGGCTCCGGAGGCTGCAAGCCGCCTCTTTGGATCAATGTGACGCCTACGACCATCGCCAGCGCCAATGAAACCGCCAGAGCGGGCCGGCGCAGCCAGTGCAGCCAGCCGCGGGCAGGCGCCGCGGCTTCCTCCCGCAGTCGCGCCTTCAGGCGCACGTCAAAATACGGCGAGGGCTCTGGCGCCTGCCACTCATCAAGCAACGCCATGGTCGAGCGGAAATCTTGCAGCTTCCCCGCGCACTCCGCGCAAGAACTGACATGTTCCTTCACTTCGGGCGTAAGCGCACCTAGTCCGGCGGCCAGGTCCGGCATCAGTTCGCGAATTTCATTGCACTTCATGACTTCTTCCTCTTAAACAAACTTTAAACAAACTCTTTCAACTGTTCGCGCAGAGTCTCGTAAGCGCGAAACAATAGTGACTTGGTGGCAGACTCGCTGAGCTTCAAAACTTCGGCAATCTCCCGATAGTCCATCTGCTGATATTTGTGCATCACTACAGCAATCCTTTGCCTCTCCGGCAGTCCCTGCACGCGCTGGCGGATGGCCGCCAGCCGTTCCCTCCGCACCAGCATTTCCTCGGCGGTCAGCGATCCGTCCGCTACGTCTAACGTACGGCCACTGTCCTCGTCCGGCTCGTCCAGGCTAACCATCTTTTCCGGACGCTCATGGCGGGTGTCACGCGCGTGATTCACAGCCAAATTGGTCGCGATGCGATACAACCAAGTTGTGAACTTGGCGCTGGCTTCGTAGCTTTCGCGCGAGCGATAAACTCTCAAAAAAACTTCCTGTGCCAAGTCTTCTGCTACCGCCGCATTGTGCGCCATGCGGTACATAAAATTCAGCATAGGCCGGCGATATTTTTGTACCAGGTAGTCAAAGGCGGAATCGTCCCCAGCCTTGGCCCGGAGCATCACATCCGCGTCGCTCAGCCCCTCGCTCGGCGCGGCGGACTTGGTCCCGAGTTGTCGCCCCGGGGACACGCCCCCCATCGCGAGCAACCTGCGATCAATGGCTATGCTGCCCACATCTGATTGAACCCCTTCCGGGGGCGAAAGTTGCGCCGCGGATGACTCCGGCGCAGGATCGGAACTCCCTTTGTCTGAGGGAAGTACGGGCGCTTTGCTGGGTCTTGGGTCGGTCGGCATCCGAACGCCTTAGCCCGCCGGCGCCGGGACGCATTGGAGCGCGGCGGAAGATCAGGCTATCACGCTCCAGGGCAGGTGAAAATGCTTTCGTTTGCTACAATATAGCGACTGCTTCCGTAACAAAACGAGTGGGCGCTTAACTCAGCGGTAGAGTGCCATCTTCACACGGTGGAAGTCATAGGTTCGAATCCTATAGCGCCCACCACTCTGATCCAGACCCATCCTAGCGTGACAGAAGTAACCGACCGCCTGCGTCGAAGCGATCCGGCAGGTTCGGACCCGGAGCTTGACGTACTTTTACATCAGCAGCAAATCTCTTTACGGAAGCAGCCAACTTTTTGCCTTCGATGCCGACCGGGATGACCACCCGCAATCTCTGGGTTGATGGCCTTTCGTGTGGTGACCAAACAAACTGCCTGATGGCATTCTTTAAGAAACATTCTTTACGACAAGTGGATGCCGCGCGTGCATCCTTAAACTCATAGTCTGAATCCATACTTCAAACAGATTACGGGTGCGGGATTCTAGCAGGCACGTGCGGCCAAAATACAGGAGAGGGTGATGGCAAGGACCTCAATGGTCTGTTTCCCCAAGTGTGTCGCGATCGTTTTGTTGCTGAGCGCGGCGGTGTCTTTTGCTCAAACCTTTGCCCGGGATCGCGTCCGCGGGCCCGTCGACGATAGTCAGATGTCCATTGTTGCGGGGAACGTGCACGCCTTTGCCAAGCCCGAATTCGATCAGGGCCGGGCGGACGGCAACATGAAGATCAATCGCGCTGCAATTGTGTTCAAGCCATCGCCGGCCCAGCAGAGTGCCCTTGAGGTGCTGCTCGCATCGCAACAGGACCGCACTTCCTCGAACTATCACAAATGGCTGACCCCGGAGCAGTATGCCGATCGCTTCGGCATGACTCGCAACGATCTGGCCAAGGTTTCCGCCTGGCTGCAGTCAAAGGGCCTGACCGTCAACGAGACCGCGCGCGGCCGCAATCGAGTCTTCTTTACCGGAACCGTGGCGCAGATCGAGGACACTTTCCGCACCGAGATCCACCGCTATGAGCTCGATGGCGAGGCCCATTTCGCCAACGCCATGGAACTCTCCGTCCCGGCGGCTTTTGCTGACACCGTATTGAGTTTTGGCAATCTCAACGATTTCCGTCCCAAGCCCCGGTTGCGTGTCGCGAAGCCTCATTTCACTTCCAGCATTTCGGGAAATCACTTCGTCGCGCCGGGTGACTTTGCCACGATCTATGACTTGGCAACACTCTACGTTCAGCCGGTCTCGACGGCACGGGAGAGACGATCGCCGTGGTCGGCGACAGCGCTATCAACTTGAGTGACATCGACGCTTTTCGCAGCGCGTCCAACCTGCCCAAGAACGAACCTCAAACCATAGTCGTGTCGGGTACCGGCACTCCTACGCACAATGGCGATGAAGTCGAAGCTGACCTTGACCTTGAGTGGTCCGGGGCGGTCGCAAAAGGCGCAAACATTATTTATGTTCTGGTGGGCCCTAACGCCAACGGAGGCGCATTTGACGCGTTAACATTTGCCATCGACAACAAGGTCGCGCCAGTCATCAGCAACAGCTTCGGACTCTGCGAGGCGGACATGGGCACGGCGAATGCCCAGGCGACTCAGGTATCAGTGCAGCAAGCGATCGCGCAAGGTCAGACGATCACTTCTCCAACCGGAGATGCTGGCGCTGCCGATTGCGACGGCGACCTTCCCACCACGCCGGCCGTGGCCACTCTGGGGCTGGCTGTAGACACCCCTGCGAGCATCCCTGAAGTTACCGGCGTGGGTGGAAGCGAGTTCATGGGCGATGCTCGGCGGTGGCACTCCAGACCCGAACAACAGCCATGTTATTTGGCCACCGCGTTTTGGGCAATTCGTGCAGCCCGCCGGCGGGCCATCCGCGATGAGCTACATTCCGGAGATGGTCTGGAATGACACTGCCGCGTCCGTCGCGGCGGGGCAGGGAATTGCTGCCGGCGGCGGTGGCGCCAGTACGATCTTTGGCAAGCCGACCTGGCAAGTCGGTACGGTGTGCCTAACGACGGCCACGCGACGTGCCGGACATCTCACTGAATGCCTCAAACTTCCACGACCCGTACCTGATCTGCTCGCAGGCCTTTTTCACCAGCAATAACTCTACTGCCACAAGTTGTACCAGCGGCTTCAGGGCCAGCGACAACAGCTTAGCGGCCGCCGGCGGCACGTCCGTGGGAGCGCCTACTTTTGCGGGGATTCTGGCGATCATCAATCAGGCGACCAGGGCGGCCAAGCCCAGCGGCCAGGGCAATGTGAATCCCGAACTCTACAGCCTAGCCAAGACTACGCCCACCGCCTTTCACGACATCACCACGGGCACTAACAGTGTGCCCTGCAGCCCAGGCACACCAAGCACCGCTCCCGTCCGTTGCGTTGCCCCTCCAGTGGTCAATTCGCCTCTACAACGCCACGCGTCGGCTACGATGAGGCCAGCGGCCTGGGCTCGATCGATGCCAATATCTTGGTTCAGAGCACTGGCCCAATTTCTCGAGCACTCCCGACTTTGCGGTGGGCGGTACCGCAGTCAATCTCTCCGCTCCGGGACAGTCCGGTGCTTCGACCGTTACCGTAACCGCGATGAATGGCTTTAGTGGGACGGTAAACCTTTCCTTCACTCCCTGTTCCGCGACGGCGGAAATCACTTGCTCGCTCAGTGCCTCTTCCGTGTCCGTGAATAATTCGGGCGCGACCGCGACTCTGAGTGTCTCCACCATTGCTCCGAGCGCGCTTGCCAAGGCTTCCCCGCAGGTCGGTCCCGGCCTCGGCTGGTTCGCGTCTGGCGGCGGAGCCTTGCTGGCAGGTTTTTTCGTAATGGGTGCGCCATCTCGCCGCCGGCGCTGGAGTGGTTTGTTGGGAATCTTGTTTCTGACCCTCGTGGCCGCGGGAATCAGTTGCGGTGGAGGTAGCAGTTCCCACACTTCGAACCCGGGTACGCCGGCGGGCACTTACACCATTGCCGTAACGGCCACAAGTGGCAGTCTAACCCACACGACCAACGTCGCGATCACGGTGCAATAAGACGGAGTTACCGAAGCGCAAAAGCATCGGTCGCCCAGGGCACTTCCAGTAACGCTTCCGCTCATTCTGCCGATAGCTTAAGGGTGACTGCTCCTACCCCTGCTCCCGCGCCCGGAGAAGCCAAGCCCAATTCCGCGACCCGCTTTGTCGCCCGCCAGCCCATCCTCACCAAAGACGAAAAGGTCTTCGGCTATGAGCTCCTCTTCCGCGATGGAGTCGAGAATTTCTTCTGTAGCTCCGACCCTGAAGCCGCCTCGCGCAGCACCTTGGACACTTCCATGCTGATGGGACTCGATCTCCTCTGCGATGGACGCCGCGCCTTTATCAACTGTACTCGCGAGATGTTGCTGAAGGATTACGTGACCCTTGTGCCCTCCAATCAGACCGTGGTCGAGATTCTGGAGACCGTCCCGCCCGACGATCTGGTGATGGCCGCTTGCCAGCGCCTGAAGGAAGCGGGGTACATGATCGCGCTCGATGATTTTGCCATCGACGACCCGCGCGCGCCGCTCACCGAGGTGGCCGACATCATCAAAGTGGATTTGAAGCGCACTACTCCCGCCGAATGCGCCGCCATGATCAAGCGCTACGGTCCCTGGCGCTGCCGCATGCTGGCGGAAAAAGTGGAAACACGCGAAGAGTTTGTCGCCGCCTCGAAGGCAGGCTTTGTCTACTTTCAGGGTTATTTCTTCCGCCGGCCGGAAGTTCTTGCGACCCACGAAGTCCCCGCCAACCGGATCAACTATGTGCGCATGTTACAGACCGTGTCCAAACCGGAACTGGATCCACGCGAGATTGAAGATGCCATCAAGAGTGAAGCTTCGCTGTGCTACCGCCTGCTGCGCTACTTGAATTCCGCTGTCTTTGGTTTTGCCAACGAAATCCACTCGGTGCGGCACGCTCTCGCCATGCTGGGAGAACGCGAGGTCAGGCGTTGGGTCCGCCTGGTCGTCACTCTCGCCGCCGGACAAGGCAAATCGAGCGAACTGGTGCTGTCAGCCCTGGTGCGCGCCCGCTTTTGTGAACTGCTTTCGCCAAAAATCCAACATGGCGAGTCCGACTTGTTTCTACTCGGCCTGCTTTCGATGATGGATGCCATTCTTGAAATCCCGATGCCCGAAGTACTAGATCGAGTCCCGATCGACCAGGAAACCAAGGCCCTCCTGCTGGGTGGAACCGGCCGCCTCCGGCCGCTCTATCAGCTCATGCTGGCGCGTGAATCCGGAGACTGGCAGAACACCGCCGAATTATCAAAAAGTCTTCACCTGAGCGACGGTGAGGTCGCCGAAGCCTACTGGTCGGCTATGCAGTGGGCGCGGCAAGTGAGTGCTGGCTGAGTGCTGGCTGAAGGACAGGTCGGTCTCGAACAGTTGGTTACATCACGCGACCCAAAGCATTGACCATTACTTCTGTGCAAAACTATCCGAGTTAGGCCTTGCGTTCGCCGCCTCGCGGGGGTACCATTCAGATTGTTCCCAACGGCCACGCTCCCTAGCTGGCCCTCCGCGCCCAACTGGCTCCAGGCGCCTGACGGACAAAAAAGATAATTCACGAGTGACTTCTCCAGCCGCAATGGGTTTCTACGCATGTTAGGTGTGCGACGCGCAGGCAACACCCAGCGGTAGTAAAGGGCAAAACAATCGAGTCCCCCTTCGGGCGGGCTGAATGCAGAACGACAAAACGAGAAAAATATGAATGTAGGACCCGGACGTCCCTCCGGAGGCGGAGGGAGAAACAGACGACGGCGAGGGCGTCGTCCGCCTAACCGTGGCGGACAGCCAGGCGGCCGCGATCGCCAGCAATCGAGTGGCATTTACACCGCCCCCATGGATCACAACTACCGCTCCGCGCTCGGCGGCAATAACGGAGGCCGGCCGGGCCGGGGCCGTCCTGGTTTCGCCCCGTCATATGCCCCGGCTGATCCCGAGCCGCTGCCCCAGCGAGAGGATGCGAATTCCCGCATCTTTGCTTTCGTCGATGATCTGTTTTTTCAGGCAAAAATTCAGGAGACGGCGCGCAAGCTCAACGTCAAAGTCGAATTCTGCAAAAACGAAAAAGACCTGCTCGACCACATGAAGCAGAATGGCGAAGAAAAACCATCGCTGATCATTTTCGACATGAATAACGCCAACGCCAAGCCGCTCACCCTGATTCCCAAGCTCAAGACGAAGTTGAAGAAGGGGACATCAATCATCGGATTTCTTTCCCACGTGCAGGGCGATCTAAAGCAGAAGGCGCACGAAGTCGGATGCGACATGGTGTTGCCGCGCTCTGCCTTCTCGCAAAACCTGCCGCAGCTGTTGCGTCGCCACGGCGCTCCGGAAGAGGAAACTGCAGGGTAATCGCACGTGCGATTTCTAACCCGGCGGCCAGCGAAGAGTGCGGCCCCCGATCAGGTGCACGTGCAGGTGAAAAACCGACTGCCCTGCACCCGGTCCCACGTTGAGCACAGTACGATAGCTTTCTTCGATGCCACGCTGACGGGCAATGTGCGCGGCCGTGAGATGGCAGTATCCGATCACAGCAGCATCCTCGGGCGTAGCTTCTTTTAGACCGCGAATATGTTTCTTGGGTACTACGAGCACATGGGTCGGGCCCTGCGGATTGATGTCCTCAAACGCGAAGGTATGTTCATCTTCATAAATCTTCTTGGCTGGAATTTCACCGCTAATGATGCGACAGAACAGACAATCTTTCATGGCACTTCCACTCACAAGTCTGCGGTTGGGCCCATTAACTACGAGCTGCTGAGGCAGTTCCTGGAACGGAAGTTTTAACTATATCGCATAGGCAGCTTCGCCCGTAGTTTGCGCTCTGGCGGGAAACCGACTGGGGCTATGCTGTGCAGACATAGGAAAAACATTTTCCTTTAGGAGCAGGTATCTTTCAGGTAACGGCTTCGATCATTACCAAAGGCCACTACATGCACCTTAATGCGTGCTAACTACCGCCTTTGCTTGCGATTACGCAAAAAGTGGCCAGGTTTTCGGGCAATAACTTTTCTATTGCGTACTTGATGATAAGTTCTTAATATCGAGCAGTTAGCGGGCTTACGTTTGCGGCGACTGATCTTTGGCGAGTTTCGTGCGCTGTATTTGACGTGAACTCCGGGGATAAACACAGGGGATTGATGTCCAGCAAAGTGTCTACGTTCGGCAGCCTGATCTTTGTCCTTTCCTTGCTACTGTCACATAGCGGAATTGCAGCCACGGTCAGCACGCGTTCGCTGAATTCTCGCAAATCCAAGTCCGTCAGTGAGACTCCCCACGCTCGCAAACGCTTGACCCGGCTAGCTCACAGCCATGCTCGCTCGGCGCATATGGTGAGTACGACCCACCGCCGGCGGCATCGTTATTACGAGCACTTCACCGCCAGTTCATTCATGAATGACGTGACCGAGGGAGATATCGCTACGGGCGACGACCCGATTGTGCGCCAAGCTGCAATCGATGCGCTGGGTAACATGAACGGCACCGTGGTGGCCGTCGAACCGACCAGTGGCCGCATTTTGGCCATGGTGAACCAAAAATTGGCGCTTTCGAGCGGCGCACAGCCTTGTTCGACAATCAAGCTGTCAGTGGCTCTGGCTGCGTTAAGCGAGGATTTGATTACGAAAGACACGGAAATCAGGTTGGGTAGTCGCAGCCGAATGAATCTAACTGCAGCCTTGGCGCATTCTAACAATGCCTACTTCGAGGCTTTGGGACGCCAGCTCGGGTTTGAGAAGGTCAGCTACTACGCCCACCAGTTTGGTCTGGGCGAAATGGCAGGGTACAACATTCCGGGCGAACAGTTGGGCGCGTACCCCGATGCTGAAATTCCTTCCAAGCTGGGCGGTGTCGGCAAGATGTGCTCCTTTGGGGAAGGCATTTCAATGACCCCACTGCAGCTTGGCGCCCTAGTCTCCGCGATTGCTAACGGCGGCACTCTTTACTATTTGCAACACCCTGCCACGCCGGAGGAAGTTGCAAGTTTCCAGCCGGTGGTGAAGCGACGCTTGGATATCGCTCCGCTGATCCCTGAGCTTTCTGACGGAATGGCCGGGGCAGTCACCTACGGAACCGCGCGCAGCTTGCGCGTGAACTTCAATGAGGAAGAAATCCTGGGCAAGACGGGCACCTGTTCCAAGGCTGGCACCCGCTACGGATGGTTTGCCTCCTACGCCAACACTGATGTGGGTCGCATCGTCGTAGTGGTGTTCCTGGAGGGTGGACGTCCGACCTTCGGTCCTAAAGCCGCCGAAATTGCCGGCCACATGTACCGCAATCTCTACGATCACAACTTCTTCGCTGCCCGGCCGACAGCGCCTACCAACACCGCGGACGTCAAGACCGAGGCAACGACGCAGTAGACGCTTTCTGGTCAACCTTCACATTCCTGCATCGACTTCAACCAAAGCCGCCTCGTAAGCGAACCACGGGGCCGCTCGGACTGAACGCTGCTAGCGCCCGATAGCGAAAAGAACCGCGTGGTTGATGGCATACGCAGTGCCATCACTTCCGATGATTGTCGGCGTATAGGCTTCACCAATGCCGCCGGTGAGAGTGATGACTTGCGAGAAATGGTTGGTCGTGAGATTCCATCGATACAGCTTGCCGTCTTCGCTGTTGGCCAGGACGGATTTCGTGACCGGATCAACCGCAGCTGCGTTGATGCACCACTCCCGGACCGCGCCGGGCATGTTTGGGAAGTTGGGGTCCGGGGTTAGGCCTTTGATGGTCAAAACTTCGTTCATTACCATGTTGCCGAGAATGGGATCGGGCATGGGAGTATTGGGATCCAGAATCGCGATTTTGTTCACCCCATCGCCGCCCTGGCTGGCATAGTTGTTGTACTTGGTCATAAGCAGATACTTTGAGGTCCCATGGTAGGAAGCAACTAGGGACGCATTCACGATGGAGGCAGTGTCGTCCCAGCCAAAACTCCCCGGAATTTTCTCTTGAGAAAGATCAGCATTGAAATGCAGCAGCCAGCCACGATCGTTGTGTCCAGGAAATGGATTCTCAAGAACCCCAAAAAACACGTCCCCATCGGGACCGACGGTGGGGGTGGCGCTGCTTTCGTCCGGGATCTCCGCATCCAGTCCCGTGGAAGGATCGATCAGCCGCGCTTGATTGATTACCTGTAGCGTCTGGCTGTTGAGAGCGAGCAAGTACCCGAATCCAAAATCGAAGCTGTTCACTCCGACATAAACGACGCGCTCGTCGGCGGAAAGCGCCGGAGCACAATTCATATCAATTTTCGTGATGTTGGGATCGTTACTGGCGAACGCTGCGGTCGTCCACAGCCCGGTTCCATCGAGTGCGATGCGGGCCAGCCCGCTCTCGAGCCCGATCGGAGTTGGCCCTAGCACCAGAAAACCGAAAAAGATGTTTCCCTTGCTGTCGACCGTGATCGGAGTGTTGATTTTCACATTGCTGATGTAAGTGGCGGGATCTGCGGCAAAATTGTTGCGGCCGTAGAATATTAAACGCGTCAGCTTGCCTTGGGCTTGATCAGGATTGTCCCGCACCAGCACCGTGCCGCCCTCCTCTGGAATGATGACCTTACTCTGAGGCTAGGACTGGTCCGAAACTGGGAGTGAATCCGGCACTCGGCGCGCTATAAGTAGTGGCCAGCTTCCAGACCAGAGAGCCGTCTGTTCCCCTTCCGCGCCTCCACCCGGAAACGGTTTGTCGCAGTCTTCACCGGCACGATAATGGTATTGGATGGCGTTACCAGAGGCGACCCGTAATGAATCAGAATTTCGCCGAAGCTGAGTTGGGGGTTTAAATCGACCGGAGTACTCCAATGAATCTTGCGCAAGGGCTGGGCCGCCACTGACGAGACTCCGGTATGCTGCATGTCGTGGGCGTGACTCGGCCAACCTTGCTGGCTGGTTTGCCCAAGTGCGAGTGCTATCGGAAGCACAGAGACTCCCAAGGCTAGCGCTCGTGAGAGTGCGAGCCCGGACGGCTTTTCGCAGATTTCTCATGATTTCTCCGCCGCCGCTTCGTCGAAGCGCTGGCGCCGCGGTTTCATGCCGCGTCAAACGAATTCGCCACAGACGTTACCAAACCACCGCATGAGCATGGTCAAAGGGTTGTAAATTTTCTGTCTTTTCCGATAGTTTGCAGGCGGGATCGCCACTCCGACGGCAAATTACAGGCGAATTTCACCGAGTAGTTGGAATCTCGTCCGCTCAAAAAGAATTGACTCACCAATACAGCCTGCAATGATCTTGACATGCCAGACCGGAATCTCAAGATCGCGAGATACATCGGCAGCACTCCGAGCACGGCCTATTGTGATGTCTGCAGGTTGGCCTTCCGGACCCGCCCAGAGCTTGTACTTGACCCTGACAAAGCCCGACAGCAACTCCAGGCCGATTTCGACAAGCATGAATGCAAGCCAGAAGAGGGCGCGGTTGACGAAGCCCTAGATCACATCAGGTAGGCAGCTACTTCTTTACTTCGTCTCTCTCCACGACACCATCCTTGATGTGAACCACACGATGCGCGTACTCAGCGATGTCATGCTCGTGCGTGACTAGGACGATGGTATTTCCCTGCGCTTGAAGCCGATCCAGGACCGCCATGATTTCGTTTCCGGTTTGCGAGTCCAGGTTACCGGTGGGTTCGTCGGCGAGGATGATGGAGGGGTTATTCACCAAGGCGCGAGCGATGGCGACTCTCTGCCGCTGGCCGCCCGAGAGCTCGTTGGGCTTATGCATCATGCGTGATTCCATGCCTACGGAAGTTAGCGCTTCCTTGGCGCGCTCGATGCGCTCTTCCGCGGGTACACCGGCATAGATCAGCGGGAGTTCAACGTTATGCAGCGCGGTTGCGCGAGCCAGCAGATTGAAAGTCTGAAAAACGAAGCCGATTTCCTTGTTGCGGATGCGGGCCAGTTCGTCATCATCGAGTTCGCTGACTAGCTGATTGTTCAGCCAGTACTGACCTTTGCTGGGTGTGTCCAGACAGCCAATCAGATTCATTAGCGTGGACTTGCCCGAACCCGAAGGACCCATGATGGCGACATATTCGTTGCGTCTGATCTGTAAATTGACCCCCCGCAACGCATGAACCTGCTGCTCCGACCCCATGTCGTAGGTTTTCCACAAATCGATCGTAGAGATCATGCATGATTCAGGGGACGCTGACATCGTAGGTGGCGAAATGTTGATAACTTCTGCAGTTGCCATCTTGCGCTCCTCGTCCTCTAGGGACACCTGCCGCTCCGTTCTTCTCTGCTCCAACCTGGCCGGCTCAGTATTGGACGAAGCCATGAGTGGTTAGTTATCTGGTCAACCATTTCGGAGAACTAGCAACCCGTGTCCCATGAACCGCTACGAACCCAAATCTTCGTCCGCTTCCGCCCGGCATCATGCCTGCAGATACGGCATGGTAGGTGTAAAAGTTCCCGCGAGCCGAACCCGCTTCGGCGCTGCTCCGGCTCTTCCCGATCAGACTGTGATTATAGCGTGGGGAGTGAGCGGCAAAAACCAGTGATTTCAGGGCCTTGGGGGCTGCGACAACAGCAATGAACAGGCTGTTGGCGAACTCTATGACCCCTTCCATCGAGGTTACTTAACCTTGCCTTGCCGCATCGAAAGACATAGAATGCTATAGCAAGCGTGTTCGCGAGGAGTACCCCTCTTATGGTCCGGGTCAGGTTGTGTTCTCGTCTTCTGTTCGGCTGCTTTCTGCTTGTGGCGGTTTTGAGCCTCGCGTCATTTGTTGCAGCCCAGGAGAAGCAGGAGAAGAAATCGAACACTTCAGATCAGGCCACCCCCGGATCGACCCAGCCAAGTCAGGACCCGCTCACCCGCCCGTTAACCGAAAAGCAGAAAAAAGAAAACGAAAAGCGTTTCAAGCAGGAAATCGGGCAATCCTACAGAAAGTGGCTGGATGAAGACGTTCGCTGGATCATAAGCGACGAAGAGCGCGCCGCCTTCAAGCAACTCTCCAACGACGAAGAGCGGGACAATTTCATTGAAGCATTCTGGCAGCGCCGCAATCCCAACCCAGATAGTGTGGAAAATGAATTCAAAGAAGAACATTATCGGCGCATAGCATATGCCAATGAACATTTCCCCGCTGGCATTCCAGGTTGGAAGAGCGACCGCGGCCGCATTTACATCATGTATGGGCCAGCCGATGAAATCGAATCGCATCCCTCCGGTGGAACCTACGACCGTCCCCAGGACGAGGGCGGCGGAACTACCTCCACCTACCCATTCGAGGACTGGCGCTACCGTTATCTTGAGGGCATTGGCCAGGAAGTGATCATCGAGTTTGTGGACTCGTGCATGTGCGGGGACTACCACATGACGCTTGGATCGGTCCGAGAAAGACGCTCTGCTGAATGTCCCTGGTGCCGGCCTGACCCTTTCGGAGCAAATGGGTACTTCTAGCAAGGCCAGCCGCTTCAACGGTGGCCTGGAGAGGCTCGGAACAGGTCCCTTCACTAACAGCCAGCAGAGCAAACAATTTGATCGCCTGGAGCAATTCGCTAAATTACAAGCTCCACCCCCAGTGAAGTTCAAAGATCTCGAGGAAGTCGTCAAGCACAAGACAAGCTTTAACCTGATGCCGTTTGATGTGCGGGCAGACTTTGTGCGCGTGACCGGGGACACGGTGTTGGTTCCGGTGACGATTCAGATCAAGAACCGCGACGTCACGTTTGTGAACAAGGATGGCGTGCAACGCGGAACCGTCAACATATTTGGCCGGGTAACCACAATCGGCGGCCGCACCGCACAGACCTTTGAGGACACAGTTCAGGTGGATGTGCCAGCAGAGCTTCTGCCCAAGGTCACGGAGAATTCTTCCGTATACTGGAAGGCGCTCCCGCTGCGGCCCGGACGCTACCGCTTCGATGTGGTGGTGAAGGATGTGAACGGAGATCGTGTGGGCACCTGGAGCAAAGGCGTGCAGGTACCGGAGTATGCCGACGACCGCCTCTCAGCGTCTTCACTGATCCTAGCGGACCAGATGGAACCGGTGGCGGCTAAGAATGTAGGAACTGGCAGTTTCGTGATTGGCACAACCAAGGTACGGCCGCGCGTGCCCTCGTCAGACGGCAAGCCCGTCGTTTTTAAGCGCAACCAGAAGCTGAATTTCTGGATGCAAGTGTACAACCTCAGCATGGACGATAAGACGCACAAACCTTCGGCCACGGTTGAGTACGATGTCGTAAATACGACGACCAATAAACCCGTGATTCATACGATAGAATCCACGGAGCAGATGGGCAATATCGGCGACCAAGTGACCCTGCAAAAAACACTCTCGGCCGCCAACCTCGATCCTGGGATTTATCGTATCGAGATTAAAGTAAATGATAAGATTTCCAAGCAGACACTCGGTCCTTCGGCGACCTTTGCCGTGGAGTAATTGAGCAGAGTGTGCTTGGTCTTCCACGAGGTGGTTGGAGTGACGCTCCGCAAGCTCGTGTTCTTGATGACGGTTCTGGGTCTGGCTCTTCCGGCGGTAGCTGCGGAAAGACCGGGTTCCATCTCCGGCTACGTGCGGAGTGCCACCGGCGTCCCCCAGATGGGAGCGATGGTCGAGGTTCTCGGGTCGGCAGCTCAGACCCTCAAGGTTTTCACTGACGAATTGGGTTTCTATTCTGCCAGCGGATTATTGCCCGGCAGCTACAACGTAAAAGTTTCCGCTCCCTCCTTTCTTCCGGCGCTGCGGGAACGCGTCGGGCTCCGTCCCGGCGGCAGTGTCTTGGTGAACGTCACCCTGAGTACTCTGTTTGAGGCAATTGAGTTGGCGCCGGCGCGTGGTCCAGCTGACGAAGACGATTGGAAGTGGGTGCTGCGTTCGGTCTCTAATCGGCCCATCCTTCGCGTTTTGGATGGTGCTCCGGTTCTCGCCTCGAGTGCGGAGAAGGAAAATCACGACCTGAAGGGGACGGTTTCGTTCCTTGCCGGTTCGCCTTCGGAGGGTTTTGGCAGCGCCGATATGAGTACTGGTTTCTCATTGGAGAAGTCGGTTTTTTCTGCCGGTACCGTCGCCCTCCACGGAAACCTCGGCTACGGCGAGGCGCCTGCCGGCGTCTTGCGAGCTTCCTATAGCCACAAACTGGGGAACGGTTCCCAGCCTCAGGTGGCGCTTACTTTTCGCAGCCTGCCGACGCCCGGGGCGGATTTGCGCAATGCTAATCTTCAAGCTCTCGCGCTCACCACTTCCGACTCTCTCACCGTGGGGAACGTCCTGGAACTGCGCTTCGGCAGCCAACTGCAGAGCATTCAGTTCATGGGCCGGGTAACTGCTTTTAGCCCGTTTGGCACTGCCGATTTGCATCTTTCGCCCAACACCGTGCTGGAATACAGCTACGCTTCATCTGAACCGGACAGCCGCATCGACAAGGGCTTTGACTCCGCTCCAGCGGACTTGAGCGAGTCCGGACCGCACGTCAGCATCGCGAATTTCTCTCCCGCCGTGGAGCACGCCCATCACCACGAGCTTTCCCTCTCACGCCGCGTGGGCAAGAACAACTTGCAAGTGGCGGTGTACTCGGACCGGGTGTTGGATCCCGCGCTCACTGGCATCGGCGAACTCTCCTCTGACAGCGGGCAAGCGTTACCCGATCTTTACTCCGGGACCTTCACTTACCGCGGAAGGAATCTGGATGCGCGAGGATTGCGGGTCGTGCTGCAGCGAAAGTTGGCGTCAGACCTTACGGCAACGCTGGATTACGAATATGGCGGCGTCCTGGACCTGGGGAAGGAGAATCTGAGCCTGCAAGATGCGCGCCAGTGGACTCTGAGCCGGAATCGTTACAGTGTGGCTGGAAAGATGAGTGGTACTCTCCCTCGTTTCAAAACGCGCTGGATCGCCTCTTATCGTTGGATCAACGGACCAGCTCTCACTCCAGTGGACATGTTCAATGCCTCAGCGGGTCAAGCGGATCCCTACCTCAATATCTTCTTTCGCCAGCCCATCCCCGGAACCCGATTTCTCAACAATCACGTAGATGCGGTGGTTGATGTTCGTAATTTGCTGGCCCAGGGATACATCCCGCTGTTAGGACAGGATGGCCACACGGTGTATTTGGTGCAGTCGGCACGCTCTGTGCGCGGCGGCGTGGCTTTCACTTTCTAGTGTCAATTCAACTCATCCAGACTTAGCTTTTCCGGGGAGAGCCTTGTCGCCCCAAGGCTTCCGGGAGGCGCGACCAATTCGGCGAAGGCGTGCTCTGCAGATCAAGCGCTGCGGCGCTGCCACCACTTCTTCCGATTAGCAAGTTCCGGCTGAGGAGGCTTGCGACGCTGGGCGAAGATGGGAGGTTCAAGGCGTTCCCTTCCTTCCCTGGATCCCAGAGCCTGAGGCATCTTGGGGGCAGGCTCGACTTTGGGCTCGAGACGTGCCAGTAATAATCGGCCCGGGGTTTCGGAAGGCAAAAGCAGCAAGCTCGGTCTGCCTAAATTGAGGGCCGCATCGAGGGGTTGGCCGCGATGAATCTCGGCCGCGCCACGTTTGAACCGGCTCACAACGGCTTCCGCAGTTTCGTCGTCAAAAGCGATCCAGCGAATCATTGTGAACCCCGGAGCGGCGGTTAGCACGGCTGGACCGCTCCCTAGACCCTAATTCTTGGCCACTAATCTTACCATTTGCCTGGATGCCAAGGCTCCATTTTCGTGGCGGTCAAGGCCAGTTCGTCCTGCCAGACCCGCCCCGAAGCCTTCAAAGTCAGGGATCAAAAATCATCGACTCCAGAGGAGAAGGGTATGGTACTCTGCCCTGCCAATGCCGGATGCTAAGAACGAACGCCGCGGCCTGCAGCGCCTCCCGGTGCGCCTGCCGGTTTCCATCAAGTCCCTGCAGGGGAAGGTTCAAACCACGGGCCACACCCGCGACTTAAGTACGAGCGGGATCTTTCTGTATACCGACTCTCAGATCAGCGCCGGGAGCGAACTCGAGATGGTGTTGATCCTGCCCCCGGAGCTGACCAGTGGCGAGAAGCGATGGGTGTGCTGCCGTGCGTCCGTGGTGCGGATCGAAGACAGCGAAGACGGCAGCGACTTTGGGGTGGCGGCCAGCATCCGCAGTATGGAGGTCCTGCCCGAGATTCCAGGGTGACGGGCGAATGGGAGGACTGCACTGTTATAGGTGCAAAGCTGATCAGGCTGTTCGGCGCGACAGGACCACAAGCCTGGCCAAAAAAATTCCCTGTAATTTGGAATTTTTAATGCGTGCGCGGCAGCTTTGATGCAATAATGCTGGCCCTTGAAGTGCTCTCCCTCATGAATTAGAGATTGCAAATCTTTGGGTGATATCGGCCATGTGGATGGAAAAACTGTGTAGCGGCGTATTGCGCGTGCTCACGCCGCTTGGACCGCGCTATCTCGATCCCTCGCTGCTGCAGCGTATCTACCTGCTGTGGATTTTTCGCCACTTCCAGACTTTGCCTTTACAGGTTCTCAGTCGGCGGCAGCAGAAACTGATTGATACTTTGTGGGCGCAGCAGCGATTTGTTTCCTTGGCGGAGCCCGACGGGTGGGATGCTCCAGTGCTTGGGACTCTAGAACGGCGGCCGCCGGTTCAGGTAGAGGCTCTCCCGCCGCGGCGCCCGAGCGGTCGAGTCCCTGACGCGGTCACGCCGCTCATCGCCGACCTGCAGCAACCCTCATGAACCTCGCTTAGCGGGAGTCCTCGCGTCGCATCGGAGCGCGGACAAAAGCCAGTCGGAAGATCAGCTTCGGATTCTATTTCTGTTCCGGCTCATGTTCAGGCTCCGCATCTGGTTGTGGTGCGCTTCCCTTGCCGAATGCCAGTTCGCCACACGGACCAGAACCGCCGCCTCCATGATGCACGCCACCGATGTGCCCGCCATGAGCCACGGAGCGCTCTTGCTGACAGGCTCGCAACGCCTGCTGCTGTGAAGGACTCACCAAGCCCTCGACCTGTAGACGGGCCTGTTCTCGAAGCTGGCGAATCTTTTCGTGCTTTTGCTGGGGGCTGAGAGAAGAGTCGGCACAAACCGACTGCACTTGGGCGTGTGTGCTCCGCTCGATCTGCCTACGCTGCTGCATTGCCGATTGGGAGATTCCGGCTTGCTGCCAGCAGGGTTGCTGATGTGGCGCGCAACGCAGGTGGAACCCTGACAGGGAGCCGCGGTTTGGGCCAGCAGCGTTGGTGCGAGCAGCGACGAGATCCCGACGGAAAACAGCAGTACCAGGGCCCAGTTCAACAATCTTAATCTGGTCATCGGTGTAGTCATTCTTGGGCGAATCATCCTCATCCTTAGCATGGGGGAGCCTCCGGATTTTCTGAAATCCCATTTTAGAGGAGAAGTCTCTACCTGCACACCGGCTTTCGCTAAAGGAAATTTGCCTGGAGGTTAGTGACTTGTTGTGTTCAAGTTTTGCTTTTTTAATTCCGTCTGAGCGCGCGCTGGCGATACTAAAAGAATTAGGCTCCAATTCTCGCGGCTGTACGAAAGACTGGCATTCATTTGCAGACTGAGAGACTGCAGAGCCGGACACTGAGACGATCGTCCGCTGTGTTATATTCGTTTGGGTAGCTGCAATCACCTGATCGAGTGGGTTCCGGCGCAGCTTGTCGGCTGCCGCTTCGGGCAGATTGCCCACAGCCCGCACCTACAAACGGCAGGTCTCGAGGGGCGCAAGCTTCAATCCACGAACCGGGCGCGTAGCTCAATTGGCAGAGCAACTGACTCTTAATCTCATCCGCTAGGGTGCACCTAAGCGCAGCTAAGCGCATCGTCCTGCAAACACAAAGACTTAGGTATCAGGTCGATTGCATCGAGATGCAGCAAACCGCACGGAAATCCAAAACGAACTGACGCCAGAACTGACACCACCCCTCACCCTCACTGCGCGTTGCTTCAATTTGCTCACTGGTCGAAATCGGGCTTGTGACTAGCTACTTCCCGGTGCAAAATTGCCGTTCCTGAGGCAGCGGATTCGTGCCCAAGGGGTTGCGGGTCGGCTCTGCGGGTTCAAGTCTCATTTCACCATTCCCCTGTGGAGCAGTGCGTCAGACTTAGGCAGGCTGCTGGGTTAGCCAGCGTCCCATGTTGATGAGATTGTCGGCGATGATACCGAGTCCCACCCAACGCCGCATGCCCTCACTGCCGTGATAGCGACTGCGGGCGAGTCCATGGCGCCGCTTCAGCACGCTGATGCGTCCTTCGCATCCCGTGCGCCATTGCTGTCCCTGTTTGAACCAGCGTTGCTTTTCCAGTTGACGTCGCGCCGCGCTCCGTGTGCTCCGGTTTGGCACGGAAACATGCTTCACTCCCAAGGCCTGCACCCCTTCTTCTTGTACCTGAGAGTAGAAACCGGCATCGGCAGCGACCAGTTGCGGCACTCGACCTAACTTCCTCCGCTGTGCCTCCACCGCCGACTGCAACAGATGACGATCACTCGGTCGTTGCTCGAATACCTCATAGTGCGTGACCATCTGGTTCTCCGCTTCCTGCACCTGCACCATCTTGCCGAACTCGTTCGGCTTCCCGGCCTTCCCCTTGCGAATGATCTCCGTGTGGGGTTCGAACAGGCTGACCAGCTTGGCCGGCAACTGCGTGAGTCCCTCGAAGATCCGCGCCTTGGTTTGTCGCACCACACGGCGTACTCGTTCCGCCATCGTTTCCAAACTCTCACATAACTTGCGCGCTCTACTCCGGCGTCGGCCTGGCAGTTCAGCCACTTCTCGTAACACCCTTCGCGTATCTCCCAGGATCTGGCCTGTTAATCGCAGCAACTGACCGTACTCGCGCCGCCGTCGCAACTCCCCTTCTTCCCCTTTATGTCGCAACGCGTGCGCGATGGCGATCACCCGCTTCTGCACACTGCGCTTCCGGTCGCGCACTTTCCGGTTCAGTCCGCCCACCTTGCCCTCAATCTTTTTCATCATTCGCGTCAGCACCCGCGCCCCGTCGTCCAACAACCCGCTGTCGGTCGGGTAGTGGATATTGCTCTCCACCACCGTCGTGTCCACCCGCATCTTTCGCCCTCGGATCACCCCGCGTTGCCGCGCCACAGCCACGATCCGATCGTGCAACTCACGCAGCGTCTCCGGACCAATCGCTTGTCCCAAGCGCACCAGCGTTTTTGCGTCCGGCACCTTCTCCGTCCCGATCCGACAGAAACTCCGGTACACCACATTCGCCCGCACTTCCCGCTCCAGGATTTCGTAGCTCCAATTACGCACGTGCTTCAGAATCAGCATGCGCAATGCCACCTCGGCCGGCGTCTGCGGCCGCCCCAGCTTCCGGCTATGTTGATGTCGCTCCCCTTGCGCTTCATACACCGTATCCACTAAGGCTTCGTCTTCCAACAACTCATCCACCACCTGCATCCACGGTTCCCACAGTTCGGCCACTTCTTCGGCAAACAAACTTTCCCACAAACCTGGCTGTTGATGCCGCAATCGAATCACGTGCTCTCCTCCTGCTTTGATATCCACGGAAAGTATCTTCTTAGCACGTAATCACAAATCTGCAGCCGCCAAACTATTGCTCAACAGTGATTACTTTTGCACCGCGAAGTAGCTAGCAAGTACCCCCCCCCCGACGCTACCTTTCGTTAGGGCATTGCTCCAGCTGTCGCTGCGCGAAGACGCCGTCTCGCGGCTGATAGGGTCCTTGGTCAGTTCTGTTTTGTAAACCCTTAGCAGGAACTCATGCTGCTCTTTCAGACGCTCGAGTGCTCCTGAGTTTTAGCCCTTCTACGATCTGCATGTAGCATTAGACGCAATGAAGCGGCCTAGAGTCTTGTCGCTGAGCAGTTGCTCTGTAGGGAGGCTGCTTAGACGTGCTTTTGTGCGCTCTCAGCTCTGCTGGCGAGATACGATGCTCCGGACAATCACGGGCCGGGCACGTGGGGTTTCCGGCCCCATATCCTTGTTAACGCCCGCGATCACGATCACGATCGTGATCCTTACCTAGTTCATGGACTTTGTAGTGCTGTTTAAACTGGCCATTGTCGCCATACTCCCAAACGTCGCCACTGCGGGTATCGAAGAACGCGTGGCTACTCCCGCTATACGAGAATTGGATACTACTGTAGGGTCCGTCCGCCATGGCGGACTGGGGTTGAAGGATCGGTTTCAGTAAGCTCACCGCAAGAAGCAAAGCGACGAGTGTGAGGATTGTCTTCGTATAAAAGTCAATGCGCATGTGAGGCCTCTCAATTTGTTTTCCGCAGATTTCGTGAGTGCAGATTATTAAGGAACCGAAGGGTTGCTGACTGAGCAATATTGCACACGCTCCCCAGCCCTGCTTGCGGGTTGCGGCGGGCCATCGCGCCCGTGCAGACGTAGCAATGCCCAACATAACCATGGTTCCGTGCAGGTACTTGATTCTAGATGGCCAATTCCGGCGTTTGCAGGCTACGAGCAGATGGGCGCAGTCTGGCGGGCCACTAGCGGGCCACGGCCCGGAGTGTCTCGGTATTCGAGGCTTGGGTCACTCGCCAATGAGAAAACTGTTGTTTCTATTGATCCTGACCGCAGCAACGCTCGGCTGCGCCAAGCAAAAGTCGCAGAGCACTCCCGCCCGCCCCCGGCGACTTGATAACGCTGGGCCGTCGCGACACTAAGTGTTTAGTTTTGATCAGACGAAAGAGCGGAAGCTAGCCCTACCATGTCTGCATGGGTACCTTTGATGCCCTACGTGTCCGACAGGAGGGATATGTTAGGTATGGGTGTAGTGGGAACAATTATTGTCATTCTGGTGATTGTTTGGCTCGTGCGTCGCGCATGAAGCAAGTTTCGCATTTCAGGAGCATTGCGTATGAAGAGATGGACATCTAGCTTCTTAGCGCTAGCTCTTGCTCCGTTGTGGCTATTACCAGTTCACCAGGTGTCTGGACAGAACACTGCTCATCCACAAGCGAGCCAGGATCAGCCGAGTTCATCGGATGCGCCTGATACCATCACACTTCCGGAAGGTACGGTCATTTCCGTTCGCATCGCCGATAAGATAAATTCCAGTCACGATCAAGCAGGAGACATCTTCATCGGTACCGTCGATCCCTCCGTTCTCGTGGACAGCCGTGTCGTGATCCCGCGTGGAACTGAGGCTCATCTACGGATGGTGGAAGACAAGAAAGGTGGCCGTCTTCATGGAAATGCAGAAGTGGAAGTGGAGTTGATCAGTTTAATAATCGATGGAAAGAAAATCGATGCCGATAGTGACGTGGTGAAGAAGAAAAAAGGAGCGCTTTCCACCAAAGCAACGGCCGTAATAAAACCGGGAGCTGTCGGAGCCGCGGAAGTGGCTGTATCTGTCAATCCAATCGGTGCTGTTGCGCTGGGAGGGATCGCTGTATTGAAGGCGGCAAAAGTAGAGATGAAGCCCGGTAGCCGAATTGCCTTCACCTTGGCTTCTCCGTTAACCCTCGATTCCCCTACGGCAGCCAGTTTGCCGCCGACTGAGAGAAGTCCTCAATAGAGACCGCGACCCCGTCCGCGGCTGCCCGCGCACTGCGTTTTCCGCCTAAGGTGTCCGGTAATCCAGGCGGTCGCCCTCGTAAGCCGATCACCGAAGCCTATGCCGATATGGCCGAGCAGAAGTACCCTGGTGACCCGAAAGGCCGGACCTATGCTCAGCTTGCAGCCGAAGGCCAGTTCAATGCGGCCATTAAAGGCAAGACGGAGGCTGCTCGAGAGATTGCTGACAGGCTCGAGGGCAAAGCGGTTCAACCAGTCGTGGGGGATAACACCGCCGGTATGAGCGTGACCTTAAGCATTGAAGTGGTGAGGAAGAAGCTGTTTGGAGATGATGATTGAGCGTGCAAACCTATAAGCGATTTCGGTCGCTGACTCTATCCGGATAGAGAAAGACCACGCGTGCCGCTGTCCCCCTCCACGGCCTAGCAGACGATTTTAGAACTCTCGTTCTGACCGCCAACTCGCCAGACCTGGCCATTTTCCAGGCTCAAGAATGGTCGAGTTCAGATTCTTGCACACTACGAACTCGCGGTGTGCCATCACCCCAGGCTTCTGAATTTGCCGCTGAGTCGAAAAGGAAATGTTTCGACACACCACAGCGAATGCTGAAGTTCAAGTCCGAGCGGCCTTTCGCGCGGCCTCCATCACGGTTTTCTTCATGCGGTTTTCGCCTGCCCAATACAAGCTGATCTCGTGACCATCAGGATCATTGAGATAAGCGTGCCGCCAGCCCCAGGGCATCATGCGTGGCAGTTGGGTGATGTAGAAGCCTTTTTTCTGGAGCTTCCGGCAAAAGTTATCGAGATCGCAGACTTCGAAGTACAGGCGCACACCATCGCTCGAAACGGAAACCCCCGGACCCGCCTGATGCAGCGCGATGGTCCCATCGCCGCCCGGAGCGCGTAGGCGCGCGTACACCGGTGTACCGTCATAGCGGAAGTCTTCGATGAGCTTGAATCCGAGCAAATCGCGGTAGAAACGGAGCCCGCGATCCACATCTTTAACGTAGATCATGGCGTGGTTGAAGGTAAGCCGCCCTTCAGTATCCATGGGGGTGGCCGTGTTCCGTCGAGGTCTGCCCTGCCTGGCAGACGCGCTCTTCGCGGAGCGCGGATTCCGAGTCTTTTTCGCGAAGGCTTTCCTTGCTGTTGGTTTCTTCATCGAGGCGTCAGTTGATATCGCTTCGACCGAGCGACGCAAGTATCGGTGGGGGTACAGCAACTGTCAAGTTTGTGGACCATCACGGTAGGTAAGGATTTCGGCTCAGTTTCCGAGTTGCTCACCACTGTCCAGAATCACCGCGTCCGCCGGTGGCGGATCTGAAGCGAGGATTGTCAGAGGTTCGCAAGGACCGCCGCAAGAGTTCGCGTCCCTGATGACGGGATGCCGTTCTCTGGATCGCCGCACGCCAGGAGAAGCCTCATAAGACTCGTTTAATCTCCCACAAGCATCTCTGTTCACTGGAGCGTTGGCACGCGCCGAAAAATGCTACGCTTCCGGTTACCAAGGTGACCTGTTTTCGGGGAGCTATGGCACAGATAATCCAAGGCTATGAACACACTCGACGCCATCTCTTACGCACTCCTAGCCATGGTTGCCATCAAATTCGTGGATGATGTCATCCGTACAGAGCCGTCTCTCGTGGCAAATCGGAAACAACTCTGCCTCCGTTAGGTTCGATCCGATTTCCTAACCCCGACGCTTTGCGCGATGGGATCAACTTGGACTTGGCTGTTGGCGAAACATCGCTGCAATATCGCGATTACACAGTTATTGGTACGTTTTGGAAGCAAGGCTCCGGAGGTTTCACTTCCTGGGTAGCCCATTCGGGCCATTCCGCCAGAGCCAGCAAGATCGTATGGTGGTGGTGAGCAGACTTCGCGGGAGGGCTGTTCGAACGAGCGTCCCATGACTCAATGAGTCTGGGGCGTTTTCGTTTTTGGAGGAGAGCCAGCCAGATCGTAGATTTGCCAACATCAGGCTCCCAAAGTCGATGCCCGCTTTTCCTGCTGAGGACCACGATCCTCCGTTCGGCTGCCGATGGGTCAGGAAGGCTGTTTTCATCTCCCGGCTGGATACGATGGCTAATCCCAGGAAGTAGTCGCAGCCAGTCGATATTCACTCACTTCTTTCCGGCTCTGACCTTCGCCCATCTCGCGCGTTGAGCAGCCGCCATTCTCCTTCTCGATGCTGCTGAGGCGTGCCGTTTGGATGTCGCAATACCTGTTCTGCCACCGGAGTTTTGCTTCGCCCATCGTGCCTTTTGTGCCAGACTGATTCTCCTCCGAGCAGATGCTGACATCTTTCGACGTGTCCAGGTGGGTTTGATTGAGTTCGACCGAGATCCCGATAGGGCAGAAACGGCCGCTTCCAACCGACCTAATTCGAATGCGGCTTTGTCCCTTGCAGCCTTCAACTGCGCGAGTATGTCCATGTCGCCCCTCGGGGTCGGATTGTAGCATGTGGTCATTCAGTCCAAGACATGGCAGAAAGCTCCTTGGACAGGGGACAGAGTGGCCTCGTCGAAATTTGAGGCTAGAAAAGGCTTCTACCCAAGGGGATTTTAACGGTCGGCCGCTGCCCACGAGGGTGTTGTGGGTTCGACGTAACTGAGCATCGCCTGCTTCAATTGTGAATCCACTTCGTCCGCGATAGTCATAACGTCCAGCAAAACTTTGCTGAAATCAACTCGGGCAAGATTATTTTGCAGAGTGTTAAAGATGCTGACCTGCAGGATTCGCGACTCCTCTACCACCATGGCGGCAGTGTAGCCTTGTTTGCGTCGCAAATCTCCGTGTTCGCGTGCTGCGATGGAGATTTCTACCTTTGTTTCCATTGGTAGTCGTAAGCGGTAAATCAGGTCAGCGAGTATGCCCGGAAGATGCCCGGTGCGGTCTTCAAAGTTCAGCCTAATATGGGTTAGCTCGGCGTCCCAGTATTGAATCGTAGTAGCAAGGTCATGCTCCAATATGTCTGCCACTTTCGAGCGAGTTCGGGGTTCCAAACTTTTCTTCCGTACCAGGGTGGGCGTAAGCATCGGCAAACCGATATCGAATTCCTTCCGTTCAGCAAGAGGCATGATTGTGAGAATACGGACCGGATCTTTTCCGAGTTCGAACGTTTCTAACTTGAGGTCTTCGAGCTTTTCGAGATCATCCACAAAGTCGAGAAACTTCTGGTTCCCAATGATGTCCACACGCTCGGTGTAGTCCGCTGTGAGATCACGGAACATCAGCCGCAAGCCGCGGCCAATTGCCTGCTCGGGCAGGATATTAGCCTTCGCGGTATAGGGACGAAGGGACGAAGGCCGACAACGACAGTTACATTCTGCACGTCCCAGCCTTCACGCAACATCAGAACGCTGACGATGGCGTTTGTGGAGAAAATACGAACTCATGAAATCGATGGGGCGGTGGACTCCGTGATCAGTTGCCTATCATCTGCACAGCTCCAGGAGTTGCACTAAGGACTCTCTGAATAAGTAAGTTTCTGACCGCGCAAGTCTGGTACCTCAGGAATGGTGGGTTGATAACCTAGCCTTCCATTTGGATTTTTTGCCTTCGCCTGCGCCCATCGAACCGGCTTTCATCTACGCGCTCGCTGTCAGCAGCTTCTGACGACGGAGAAACAGATTGACCAACCCGCAGATCACGAACAGCTGATGCGCGTTCTTCTTCAGTCCTCGGTAACGCAGCTTCACAAATCCAAATTTCAACTTCATCACCTGAAATACGTGTTCGACCTTTGACCGCACGCCCGATTTCGTCCGATTCTTCGCCCGCTCCTCTTCGTCAATCCCGTTCTTATAGCGGTAGCGACGGTGCGTGTGGTCCTGCGCCCCGGGTGCGCACTCCTGGATAACCTCAGTTTGTCCGCGATAAGCTTGATCACCCCATACCCGGGTTTCTTCCCCGTGCAACAGATCGGGCAGCACTCGCGAGTCGGCCACATGGGCCGGCGTGGCTACTGCCGTAGGGATGATCTTGCTCTTGCTATCCACTCCTACATGGGCCTTCATCCCGAAGTACCACTGGTTACCTTTCTTGGTCTGGTGCATCTCCGGATCGCGCTGCTGCTCCCGGTTCTTGGTCGACGTGGGCGCGTGCAGGATGGTTGCGTCCACGATCGTGCCGGTGGTGATGCGCACTCCCCGGGCTTGCAAGTGCAGATTGACCGTGCCCAGAATCTTTTCCCCAAGTCGATGTTCTTCCAGCAAATGCCGAAACTTGCACACCGTGGTTTCGTCCGGCGCCGGTTCCTCCCCCAAATCGATCCCCACGTACTGCCGCATCACCGGCGAGTCATACAGGGCCTCTTCCACAGCCGGGTCCGACAGGTTAAACCACTGTTGCAGAAAATAAATCCGCAGCATCCGCTCCACTCCCACCGGCGGGCGCCCATTCCCCGGCTTGGGATAATGGGGTTCGATTAGCGCGCATACTTCTCGCCACGGGACAACTTGTTCCATTTCTTCTAGAAATACCTGTCGTCGTGTCTTTTTTGTGTACCGCTCAAAACCATTCATCGTCGCCAGACTCCTCTGTTGTTTGGTCGTCGATCTCATCTGGCGCAACCTACTCTATCTTCCTGTGGAAAGGGAGACCTTATTCAGACTCTCCCTAAATAAGCTTATCTCGGGGACTTGGACATTTCAAAAAGCATATAAGCACGCGTGCCGTTGCGGCGGGGACAGTGCGCCCTTGAAGAAGCTGATGGCTTTTAGAAAGTGGATAACCCGCAAGTTCACACGAGAAACACTGGTGGATGCTGAAAGACAGATGCGGTCAAAGCTGAGATTTGAAGTTAGCAAGATCGCGAAACGGAGTGCTGCATTGGCCAAGAACCTGTCGAAGTAGGATCTCTGACGACGGGTTCGGAACTAACTTGACACCGACCAGCCTTCTCATGGAAGGCAATTACACCGACTGAGAATACCGGCGCGCCACCCGCACCGGTTACGGTAGCTCGTTAAATATATTCCATGCCGACAACGGGCTTGCCCATCTCGGTCTCGCCCGTGCCTACGCCGTCTCTGGCGACACCACCAAAGCGAAAACGGCTTACCACGATTTCTTCGCCCTCTGGAAAGACGCGGACCCCGACATCCCTATTCTGAAGGAAGCCAAGGCGAAGTACGCGAAGCTGCAATGAGATGAGAGGCTGTCGCCTGGGACGTGACCAGCAGCACAGACGGCGCTTCACCAGGTATGCATTGACGAGAAGGCATCCATGCCTCGCTGATCTGCTATCACGCTCGACTTGTTAAGGCGAAGAATGTGTCAGCCGACGTCAGCGAACGACAAGCGCTTTCGAACCTAATATGTTCTAGCTGGAACTTGATCTGACAAAGACCTATGTTAGGCGGCAGTTTCTTGCGCTCCGCCTCCGCTTCGCTGCGCAGGGCTACGCTCCGGCTCCGCGTGCTGTCCCTCGACGTCGGACGAAACTGCAACTGTCAGAGAGTCGAGCATTTTCGCCTGCGCTAACTGTTTGGAATCCAGGAAAGTCTGCCAGGGTGTTTTCCCGTAGCAGTACTTGCCGGAGTGTTCGCGTTTTTCATTGTACTCACCCAGCCAAACATCCAGATCCGACTGCAGCTCGTCCAAGCTGCGATAGAGCTTTTTGCGAAACGCAACGCTATAGAACTCTTCTTGCAAGGTGCGATGGAAGCGCTCGCAGATGCCATTGGTCTGCGGCGACTTGGCTTTGGTGCGGGAATGGTCGATGTTCTCCACGGCCAGGTAGAGCTGATACTCGTGGCATTCCCGGTTGCCGCAGTACTCCGTACCACGGTCGGTCAGCACGCGCAGCAGCGGCACGTTCTGTTCCTCCAAGAACGGCAGCACCCGATCATTCAGCAGATCCGCCGCCACCAGCGCATTCTTGCGGTCGTAGAGCTTCACGAACGCCAGCTTCGAATAGGTGTCCAGGAAGGTTTGCTGGTAGATGCGGCCGATGCTCTTGATCGTTCCCACGTAGTAAGTATCCTGGGCGCCGAGATAGCCTGGGTGTTCGGTCTCGATCTCCCCGTGGGCTTGTTTCTCTTCCCGCGCTCGCTCCAGGGTCCGCACCTGATCTTCGGTAAGGATCAGATTTTCCTGGGCGGCTTTGGCTTCCAGCGCTTTGAGCCGTTTGCGAAAGGTTTCTAGATCATGGCGCAGCCAAACGCAGCGCACCCCGGCGGGCGAAATCAGCATCCCGCGCTTGGCCAGATCGTTGGCCGCTCTCACCTGTCCGTAGGCTGGCTTCTCCACCGCCAGCTCCACGACCGCTTTCTCGATGTGCTCTTCGATGCGGTTCTTCACACAGGGCTTGCGGCGGCTGATTTCCTGCAGCGCCAGTTCGCCGCCTTTGTCGTAAAGCTCCTTGAAACGATAGAAACTATCCCGTGAGTAGCCCATCATCTTGCAGGCCTGTGAAACGCTGCCCAACATCTCAGCCAGCTTCAACAACCCCACCTTGTTCTTGATGATTTTCTGATCGGTGCTCATTCTGACATCTCCTCTCTGCGCCAGCCGGCGCATTCTATCGGAAATGTCAGATCAAGTCGTGGCTAGGACACCTAATACGTTCCTCTAGCTCATGTGACCCGATCATGAAATATGATCGGCTCTCAACACTCATGTCGCGAGTTAATTACGCCAGCCTCGCAGGCTTAGAGCACTCCCGCGACGTCTCGCTCTTTCCCATCATCAGTGGTTGCGAGCGATCGGAAAACCCTCTTAACCGTCTGCTTAGTTGTGTAGGAATGTCTAAACTCTTGGAATGCTTTTTACTGTTCTTAGCCACGATGGCCTCGAGTCACGCAGAAGACCGTCGCCTCGCTTAAGGATGGCGGAGAGGCGCGATATAAGTAGTATACGCCTTATTACGCCCTCCTGTTCGTCTGTGGTTCGGGAGCTTGACAATAGTGGTCCAGAGGACTAGTCTTAAAAATGAGGTGGTTACCACCTTCTCCTCTTTCAGGTTCCCTGAACTAAGTCAGCCCATCTGAAGTTTTCTTTCTTAGTCACCCCCAACCTTAGGAGGTTGCCCATGTTTGCACGCAATGTCTCGATTCATCTGAAATCCAATATGCTGTCCGATTACACGCGAACATTTGAGAAAGACGTTCTTCCTTTGCTTCGTAAACAGAATGGTTTCAAGGACGAAATCACATTGTCAAATCCCGGCAGCCTGGATGTTATTGCCATCAGTCTGTGGGAGAGCAAGGCCAATGCAGAAGCTTACAACACCAATACCTACCCAGAAGTGTTGAACACCTTGGCAAGAATGATCGATGGAACGCCCAAGGTTCAAACGTTTGAGACCGTCACTTCGACCTTCCATAAAGTCGCCGTTCCCGTGGCAGCATAGGACTGTGAGCTTTTCGCACGAGAAGGCGGTTAACTCCGCCTTCCCGGGCTTACAAAGTGCCGAGGCATTAGTCGTTTGGAACGGAGGCTCCTTCCATGAGAACCCTTTTATTGGCCATTCTTGCTCTGTGCTTTGCCTTAAGCGTCGTCGCTCTCTCGCAGGACGCTCCGAATCAGGTGCCACGGAAGACTCCGGTGGCCGCCGCGTCAGGGGCTCGGCTGACAAGCATCATGGGCACAATCCAGGAAGATGGCGACAAATTGAGGTTTGTAACCGACCAAAGAGCCTGGAATGTGGACAATCCCGAGACCCTTAAGGGTCACGAAGGACACTACGTGCACGCGAAGGCTCACGTCTACCCGGACAAGGATTTAATTCACATCACAGAAGTGAAGATGCCCACCGCAAGTGAGATCAAGAAAGATGACATGAAGTAAGCGCGATGACTTCGAATTTGTCGGGCTTTTATGCGCCTTTTGCGGCATCACCATCGGGAGCAGGGTGCTCGACGAGGAAATCTACCAGCAGGAGCACCTTTATGAGCGCAAATAGCATTTTTGTCAGTCTGCTCATTGTGTTTGTCACAATTCTGCTCTACGGAATAGGCTGGCAGAGATCAGGGATCGACCAGTTCGGATCGCAACGGATGTGTCCCTCTTGCGGATTGATTACGTCCCGACTAAAAGCGAACTGCTTGGAGTGTGGTAAGTCTCTTGCGACGGTGAGAGTGACCCTGATTCTTGAAAAATAAAGCGCAGGTTGTCATCACAGCTAGCGAGCATTGATCGGTCAAAATTAGAAGCGTGAAAGATGTAAGGAGATGTCAGATGCTAGTTACAGAGAGAACAGCCGGCTTGTCGTGGGTTTCCGTAAGAGACAGACTTCCATTTGATGGTCATGAATGTGCTCTTATCTGCCGTAACTCGAATTCCACTGACCTTAGAAGAGCGATTGGGTGTCGGCTTCATGGAAACTGGGAAATTCAGGACTGTGCACTGGCGAACTCCGATGTCCGTGCGTGGTTAAAACTTCCTTCGACTCCTTCCAGTATCTAACGAGTTGTATTGTGGAGCGATGATGCATCCACCGGGAATGGTGACTGGAGCATTCCCCGGAAAAGGCTGTCACATTTTGTGCAGCGTTCCTCGGCGTAGAAGAGAAGCTAAGGAAAAATCATGAAAAACACAAAATTTGTTGTGAAGGTGAACCGTGGTGGTATCCGCAAACCCGAATGGGTGCAGCGGATTGATCGAGTCCCGATCCAAATGACACCCGACCGTAAGTTGGCGCTGGTTATGGGGAGGTTCACCGCCGAAGATGCGGTGAAATCCATTCAAAATCCCCGGTGCAATCCAGAGTTGGTGTCCGTACCGGTTAACGCCTAGCGAAGAGTTGTATCGTGAAACCAAAAGGATGCCCCAACTCCTTTCACCCCCCCGGCATCCGGTTGTCGCTTATGCCAGAATTCGGCTTACGCCAAGCATGTGCGAGAAGGGGGCAGTGGCGGCACGCCAGCAATACCAGCGAGAGATCAAAGGAGAATCGCAATGACACAAAAAATTATTGACGTGGTCGGAACTTCCAAAGAGAGCTTTGCAAAGGCAGCCGAAAACGCCGTAACAGAAGCCGCAAAAACGGTTCGTAGTATGAAGTGGGCACGGGTTACAGAACTAGAAATGGAACTGGATGGCAAGAAGATAGTCTCGTACCGCGCCGCAACGAAGATTTATTTCGATATTGAACATTAGCCCGTTCCCCATTCGGAGAAAACGAGCCCCCACTCCTTCCTAGTGGGGGCTCTCCCGCGCTAACCGAAAGGTGTATGCGGTTCAGATTTCCTGAAGACGAGCCACGCCAGCAGTCCGACACACACCAGCACAGCGCCGGCAGCCGCTACAAGTACCAGCGTGTGCGCCGACCACATGCTTGTCACGAACCGCCTGCCGAACACAAGAAGACGACGAGGAAGACGGAGGCGACGGCAAAGAAGATGACGATGATGACGGCAAAGACGACGACGGTTACTCGGAGTGAGCGGGCCCTTATTTGTTTCAGTGGGTGAAGGATGAAGCGTGAACATTTCGTCAAGGTAGTCGAGGAGGTGCTCGACTCGCTTCCACAAGAATTCCGCAGTCGCATTCGTAACGTTGCTGTTCGGGGGGAGGATATGCCGCCGAACTAGCCATCACCGCAGTCGGGGCAGCAAAGGCGGCTGCTTCTGGGTCTGTTCCATGGCGTGCCCACGACCAAGAAGAGCAAATTCGACCTACCGACGGGGCCCGATTACATCGTGCTTTATCAGAAGAATATTGAAGCAGTCTGCTCCAGCGAGGCCGAAGTCCGTGAGCAAATCCGTCAGACGGTCATCCATGAACTAGGTCACTATTTCGGGATGGATGAAAACCAACTGAAGGATGTTTAGCTAAGAAATGGCCGGACTGGCTCAGTGGTAGCAATCGGGAACGAGTCGATGAGTAACGTGAAGTTCAATTTCCCGAGCCCATGTGACCAGCGTGTTATTTGGCAATTGGTTCGACGGAGCGTGGCACACAGGGGGTACCCTCTAATTGTCCGATTAGGGCTGGTTTGGGGGGATGAGTTTGGCAGAAGTTCGACTGCAAGAGGGCGAGTCGTTGGACATCTGGCGAACGACCCGTTTGAGCGACCCCAGGGAGGTAGGGTCAGATGTGAGGGTTCTTGACCAGACTGGTCGGACCCTGGTTGATACCATTAATTGATATGTCCGTCACCCGGCACATGCCAGACAGTTCACCAGGCCCGACTGATAGCGCCTATCTTAGGATACCCGCGCGGTGTGTGGCCATCATTGCTTTCTTCCTTTTGCGTCGATCCGTCGCCCACCAACCTGCGACATTCCGATTGCAGCATCCCGGGTTGCGTTTGCCCATGTCATATCCGTCGAGATTTACCGGCGACCTGGAAGTTGGAGTCTCGTAGAGTGATGCCCAGCGATAACTCGGAGGAATTCAACCCGTCGAGGGAAAGCGTAAGTCTCGTGGAAAAGCTGGAGCGGCTGGGAAGTAGTCGTGACAGTACCACAGTCTTTCCCCGGAAAGGATGACCTGGGGCTTCATACCGATTTATGGCCCCGGCAAAGGAGGTGTGCCGGAGATGTCGTCCAAGATCGCTTTGGTTCTCTTTCTTTTTCTGTCACCTGCACTCGCCTGGCCCCAGACAGCAGTTTCAGACCCGCAGAGCGGCCCAGCGCAAGGGCAGCAGACCGAGCAATCAGGAAGCATCCGAGATTCCACAGCGCAAGCGGACGCTGGCACCCAGTCAGAGTTCTGGATTGCGGTAACTACTCCGGTGCCGGTCCCGGTCCTAGCCGGCCAGGAGACAGAAAATTCCGGAGGCAAACAACAAACCAAACGCATGTTTTGGGTCGTCCCAAATTTTGCGGCGGTGAGCGCCGACACGAAGCTTCCTCCGCTATCCGTCCGGGAGAAATTCGCGCTTGCTAGGCAGGATAGTGTGGATTATTCGTCGTTCGTTTGGGCGGGACTGCAAGCCGGCCAAAGCATGGCTCTGATTCCGATCCGGCGCTGGGCCACGGACTCGCTGGCTATGGCCGCTATTATTGGCGGGCGTTCGCGGATCAGGCGTCTGGATCTTTTTTCACGGAAGCAATCGTCCCCGCGTTGACCCACGAAGACCCACGTTACTATACCCTTGGCCACGGAGGTTTTTTCCGCCGAACAGCGTACGCGTTATCCCAGGTCGTCCTTACCAAAACCGATTCCGGAGGCATAAGCTTTAACTACTCTGAGATAGTGGGAAATGGCATGGAAGCGGGTTTAGCCAACCTTTATTACCCGGCGCAGGAGCGTGGCTTCCGCAAAACGGCGGAAAACTGGGGAACACAGATCGAAGCTGCCTGCCTCAATAACATCATCAGAGAATTCTGGCCGGACATCCGCCATAAACTTCTTCGACGGAAATAAGTCAGGCCCTCTCCGCCCAAAATAGCAGGCTATTACACCAATTGAGAATAGCACTCCCCAGCGCCCGCCCGTCCCCCTCAAAAGATGCAGCATCCCGCAGATGAGCAATCCTGCTCAGCATTACGAATGCGAATGAGGCAGACTCACGAAAGGAGCATCCCAGGAAAATCCAGGCTGACCGTCGACAAAATCGGAACTTTCGGGGGATGCTCACAATTCGCAGAGGAGAATAACCATGCTTTGGACGATTTTCGTTGTGCTAGGAATTTTGTGGCTTCTAGGCTTTAGTCTCCATGTAGGCGGGGGCCTTATCCACTTGCTACTCGTTGTGGCGTTGGTGGTTCTTGTCATTAACTTGTTGAGCGGACGCCGCGGCATAGCGTGAGTGCGAAAGAAGCGGAAACCGTTCAGAGTCCAAGGAATTAGCAGCGAAAACAAAACGGTTTTCCGCGATCGCCGGCACAAAGAACCTAGCACGTCGCACCCGAGAACTGAACGGTCCACCTCGCGCACGGAAGAATATGCGGTGAGGCACGGCTGAGGGAGATTCCTCAAGCATGACTGCGAAACTTGCTACAGTAGAAGACCGAGTTGCGGCTGGTGTCGAGGAAGCTAGGGCCGTCCGCGACGGAGGCATCGTTCCCCGTGGTGCCAAAGACAAACCGCTTGTTGGTGGCATGCAGTTCGACTGCGGATACCTCTCACCCTACTTCGTCACAGACCCTGAACGCATGGAAGTTGCCTTCGAGAACGTACACATTCTCATTCACGAAAAAACAATCAGTTCTAAGAAGGACTTGCTCCCGCTGCTTGAGCAGATCACTAAGAGTGGCAAGCCGCTGCTCATAATCGCAGATGATGTTGAGGGCGAGGCGCTGGCTACACTCGTCGTGAACAAACTGCGTGGCGCCCTGCAAGTTGCTGCGGTAAGGGCACCTGGCTTCGGGGTTCAGCGCAAGAGCATTTTGCAAGACATTGCCCTTCTCACCGGTGGCAGGGTCATCAGCGACGGCCTCGACATCCGACTGAAAAACGTACAGATTTCGGACCTCGGTCAGGCTAAGAAGATCACCATCGACAAGAACAACACGATGGTCGAAGGCATGCGATGTCGAGCACAACAAGCAACAAGCCGGCAAACAGCAAGATTCTCCTAAACGACTCCTATGGCTGTCATGTCGTCATACGAAGGCGCAGGAGTCGATCCGCGTCCGTACAATTGTGCGATCATGGGCAACAATTGGCTGCCCAAACTTTCCTTGGCGTTGGCGAACTGGCTCACGTTCAGTCCACGCGCCCTGTGATTGAATATCTCTGCGCCACCGGCCTGCACCGTCCAGTTGCGCCCGAGCGTTGGAGCGTTTGGAATGTTCTTGGCTTTCAATACCAGCACAGCATTGTCGCCCGCAAATACGGCTGCACTCTCCCGCTGGGCTAAAATTCTGATGATGATACAGGCGACGATTTCACTGGCGGTGATTGCATTACCCGCTGCAAGAGCGGTGAACATTCTCTAGCGGGGGAACCTACCTCTCGCGAGCAGCGCGGGGGAGCAGAGCCTGAGGTGGTGAGAAGTGCTTCTGAGACGAAGGGATGTTGCGCCCCCAGCAAGTCAAGACCGATGCTGGTAGCCATCGACTTCGTGGAGCAGGAAATATATCCGCGCCATTGAGTTCATCGATCATAAGCATCCAATCGGCACCGGATTCCCCACCGCAGACCAGGCGAAACGGGAGGAGCACGTGGGCAGCGCGACCCGTGACTTACAATCGCACCTTGCTGCTTCAGACGTTCGATTGTTCCTGACTCAAGTTGTCATTAAGCGCAGGTTTCATCAATCGGACAACTCCCGTTTAATCTGCAGCAAACGTTCCTGGTGTGCGGCGCGAGCCGATTTCTCGAACGCGCTATGCTCGGTCCGGCTCCAATAACGGGCATTGATGACTCTTAGATCGCTCAGCTCTTGCTTCAAACTGGACAGGCGCTCCGAGATGTTGTTCACATCTAGCATGCTCACGATCATACGCTTTATAAAAAAGGGAAACTGGGATTAATTCCACGGACGACAATCCTAGGTCGTTGATATTGTGAGCTATCTTGCTCAGACACGAGGGCCCACACCTGTCATTCTTTATTCTCCCTGAGTGTGTCGAGAGAGCAACGACCGCTAATTCGGGGCTCCCATTCTTAGGTTGCTGCCGGTGAGATTCCAACGATTCGTACCGAAGCGACCACATCCAGCCGATTGGCATTCGTATCCGTGTGTATGCCGCGGACCCTCCGGCGGACACGATTCGACCCTCAAAGCTCTCGGACGCACAAATTTAGGGCAACACCTCAAGGTGAGGCGTAGCCCGCGAAACAAGAAAGGTCAAAGATCATGCCTTTAATTCAACTTCTGGAAGTTCTTATTGTGGTGGGTGTTCTCCTGTGGCTGGTGAATCGCTTCATTCCCATGCAGGCATCCATCAAGTCAATTTTGAACGGCGTCGTGATCATTGCCGTGGTTCTGTGGCTACTGAATGTTTTTGGGCTGTTTCACTCGCTTTCCGGTATCCACGTCGGGAGAGGATGAGTGCTACGGCAACATTTGCCAGGTTTATCTGCGTAAACGCCGCCTTCGCTGCCTGCACAGAGAGAATGCAGGCATTTACCTCTTGGCCGGTTGATCTGTCTATTGAAGATAGAGCGGCTGCGGTCTCAGAGCCCACGCCCTTGTTTTCTGAATCGGAGATGGGAGATTTCTGATCGCAGTGGAGCCATCTCCAGACTGGTTTCGTCGACGAGCCACGCCGGACGGTCGAAGACGCAGACAAGCTGGTAGCTGCGGTGATGCAGCGACTCGCGGAAGGTTTCGCCAACGAGCGGTCAAGTTTGGAAAAGCAGTGGGACCGCGGCGACAATGTGTCCACTGAGGACCTGCGGGTTGCCCTACAGCGTTACGTTCCTTTTTTGACAGGCTGTTGAAACTGTGAGGACAAACACGCCTTCGGATGCAGCTGCAGGTGACCTCGACATGAAGATGCCCGGACTTATGTTATTCAATGACAAGGAGAAAATCAGATGAACCCCAGTACGAAGGATGAGATTAAAGGCAGTTTTCATGAAGTGAAAGGCAAAGTCAAAGAGACTGCCGGCAAAGTCACGAATAATCCTGACTTAGAGGTTGAAGGCAAAGCCGAACACAACGTCGGCAAAGTTGAAAAAAAAGTCGGGCAGATCGAAAAAGTGCTCGAAAAGTAAATTAGGCGGGCTCAAGCGTTCGGAACAACCGATGTACCGCTGTTCTCCGCTCAACACTGCAGGGAACCGGCGGACGTCATTTCTTAACTGTGACCCGGTCTGCAATTTTGTCGTACTCGGTCTTCGTCATGATGCGCCGCGTCACCACTTCGCCGGGTTCGTTATAGGGACGTCCCGCAATCACCCGGTCTGCTTCTGCCGCGGTCATGCCCGGCAGGCTCATCAACTGGTCTTTTGTGGCAGTGTTCAAATCGAGTGGCTTGTCGCGGCTCCAGCCCTCCCGTATCCCTGCCGCCACAGCCTTGGCATCGCGCTTCACCTCTGCCGTTGCTTGAGCGGTTTTCTCCTTCAGATCCTGCGAGTTTTGTGGTTGAGCGCAGCCCCCCAGCGCAGCCAGCAGCAAAATGGTGGAAACGTACCGATATCTGAAGAAGTCCATTTTGATAGCTACTTTCCGCTGTCTTGGATGATATCTCAGCCCTGTCTGGTTGGCCAAGACTGAGGCCGCGCGCGAGATCGCTGACCGTTGGGAAGGGAAAGCGGCTCAACCAGTCGTCGGGGATATCACCGGTGGTACGAGCGTGACCTTAAACATCGAAGTGGTAAGGAAGAAGCTGTTTGGCGACGATGAATAAGCTGCGCGAGTTTTGTTTGTCTAAACGGACATTGGTCACGTCCCAGGCAAGAGGTTTTCATCTCGTTGCAACTTCGCGTACTCCGCCTTGGCTTCCTTCAGGATGGGGATATCTGGGTCGGCGTTTTTCCAGAGCGCGAAAAAATCCTGGAAGGCAGTTTTAGCTTTGCCGGTGTCACCGGACAGGGCGTAAGCCCGCCCGAGCTGAAGATGGGCCAGTGCTCCTGTAACAAAGTTCAGGACAATACCGCGATGGTCAACCAGCTTTTGGAACTCAGCGGCTGCGGCAGCACCGTTGTGCGCCAGCAGATAGGCTTGGCCGCGAAGGTACGCCGGGTAGAGGGTTCCGGTTTGGAACGGTGGCGGCTCGCCCAGTTCATAAGGGGCAGCGGCCTCCAGCGCCTCCAGAGCCTGGGCTGAATTTCCACCGTTAAGCTCGACGGCCGCCTTGAGCGTGGGCAGCCAAAAGAGTTTGAGCACCGTATTCGACGGATCACTCTTTTCCAGCTCCTCAATCATCGCGTTCGCATGAGCAGTCTCACCGCTCCGTGCGAGCGTGAGCGCGGCCAGCACCTTGACGTCTCGGCCCGGGGCCAAAGCCAGAGCAGCGGCGACGGCCTGTTTCGCGGGTAGCGCGTTGCCGAACTCCGCTTCACGTAAAGCGCCATTCACCCTGCCATAGCGCCGCCGTCTCTTTGGAGTCTGCCCGAACTGCCGTATCCCGCGCACGCCGGGATAAGTCCGCTGCTTTTGTCAGCTGCCCATAGTAAGCGTCGGTATCGGATTGGGCGGAGAGTAGCACGTCTTCGTCGCCTGGCTTCCCGGCTGCCCAGGCCACTTGCTGTTGCATCTGCGCGGAGTCCCCCCGAAGGAACAGAACGTAGTACAAAAGCAGGCGCAGAAGCGCGTTGGGCGAGCCGACGGCGGCGCGATCTGCTGGAACTGCTGGATCGACTTACGCCGACGATCGCGGAGCTGACCCAAGCGATCGAGCAAGAGGCGGGAAAGTGTCCCGAGGCGCAGCGGTTGATGACGCATCCCGGAGTGGGTGCGCTCACTCCACTGGCCTTCGTGCTGATCATGGGAAGAGCAGATCGGTTTCAGTGTGGCAAGCAGATCGCGTGCTACTTGGGGCTGGTGCCGTTGGAAGATTCGAGCGGGGATCGGCGACGGCTCGGCCATATCACCAAACAAGGGAACTCACTGTTACGTTTCTTGTTGGTGGAAGCAGCACAGGTCAGCGTGCGCAGCATCCCGGAATGGCGCAGTAAGTATTTCCACTTGGCGATGCGGAGGGGGCGGAAGATCGCCAAGGTAGCGATGGCACGAAGACTAGCCATTCGCCTGTACTGGATGTGGCGCAAGGGATGGGAGTACGAACAGGTGAAAAAATTCGGTTCGCACGCGGGACAGCCCGGAAATCGCCGTGGTGTGCAACAGAACACCGAGTGATCCCACAACGGGACTTGTCGGGCGACACTCTCTTGCCTTGGCTCGTTCGCGTAGTGTGCAATCTTGACCAGACAACACATCTGGAAGCTGTCTAAGATTGTTGTAACCAAAAAGACCCATCGTGCAGCAGTTCCGCCAACCTTGAGCCTTTGCGATTGAAAGAAAGGCGTCGGCCCACCCCAGACCCTTAAAGAAGGAAATCCCATGCGGGGCATAGTTCCCTCGCTATCGCACCTTTCTTCGATCCTGTTGATCAGCTTGTTGGTGCTTTCCACACACGTCCTGTGGGCGCAGAGAACGTCGACACTAGAGGAGAGCGCTGTCCAACTTCCTGATGCCCCATCACGGGTCGCAACGGTTTCGGAAGCCCAAACACATCTTCATCTCACCTACAAAGGATTACCCTCGAGCTTCAAGCAAAATCAGAGCCAGACCGAGGGAACGGCTGAATTCTGGGGCAAAAACAAGTACTTCATCGGCAGCGCTCCGACCAAGTGGATGACGTCTGCTCCCACCTTCGGCCGCGTACATCATGAGACGATCCATGGCGCCAACGACTTGGAGTACTATGGCCACCACATCCCATGGGCTGGCTCTGTCATCCTGCGAATCGGTCAGCAGGCTAAAACTCACCCGCATATCACAA
>CAVSNS010000052.1:0-106959 GCA_963729325.1 uncultured Acidobacteriota bacterium | reverse complement strand
CGATTGGGGATATTTGGATGGTGAATGGGAGTCTGGTTCGACTCCAGCACGCGGACGTGCAGCCAATACTTGGAATTCCTGCCCAAAACCTTCCGGTCAAGCCAAGAATTTCAAAGCTGCCGCCGGACCTGCGTGAGCGTCCTACGAAAACCTCTGTACTCGTCCCCGGGAGCCGCCGATTTTCATCCAGTTTTAATGTGCCCGTAACCCTCCGCGCCAAAGCCAAGCCTATCCTTGTTTGGCGTAGTGATCAGAATTTGGAAGGAGAACAGTCATGAAACTCAGAAACTCGGTTTGGCTCGTAGCAACATTGAGCCTTCTACTTTCGGCTCTGACTGCGGCTGGACAGGTCACGGCGCCGGTTCCGTATAGTGTTTCCGTTTTCGCAACCAGCGCGCCCGGCTCCTACACCAAGCCCGATTCGATTGCGGTCGTGGGCGGCCATGTCTTCGTGGGTTATGGAAACAACGTTTCGACGACCGGCTCTGATGGAAAAAGCAGCACCATTGTCGAGTACGCAATGAATGGCAACGTGCTAAAGACCTACTCCGTGCTCGGACACAACGATGGGTTGCGGGTCAATCCTCAGACCAAGCAGCTCTGGGCGTTGCAAAATGAAGACGCGAATCCCAACCTGGTAATCATTGACCCCGGAACCGGGACGCAAACCACCTACACTTTTGGTCCTACGCCTCACGGCGGCGGTTATGACGATATCGCGTTCCGCAACGGCGACGTGTTCATTAGCGCATCCAATCCTGCCAACAATCCCAATACCGGTCCCGCGATCGTCAAGGCAGAAATAAGTGGAACATCCGTTACCGTGAGCCCGGTCTTGCTGGGGAACGCAAACGCGACCGACGTCAGAACCGGCAGACCTGTCACCCTCAATCTGCTGGACCCAGACTCGATGATTTTTGATCCAGTGGGAGACTTGGTGCTTGACAGCCAGTCGGATGCCGAGCTGATCATCGTGCGTCATCCGGGCTTTACGGATCAAAGCGTATTTCACCTCGGATTGACCTTAGGAGGGGCGAAGGCACAGGTCGACGACACTATCTTTGTCACTTCGTCGAAGGGGGTGATTCTGGTGTCTGACCGCGACGGGGAGACCGTGTACGCCATCACTGAGCCCCTGTTTGGCTCCGGAACAGCCTACACAGCCACTCCCACTTCGGTCGGAAGGTTGAACCTGGACACCGGCGTGATCACTCCTGTAGTCACCGGGATGGTAAGTCCGCACGGGATGGCCTTCATCTCGAAATGATGCTCCGTTGAGCGGGGGCATGACCGAAAGCAAAGCGAGCAGCTAAAGATGGAGAAATGCTTGAATCCGCAATATTTCTCCATCTTCTGCAAGCGTGCTTTTGGTAGAGCGAGGGGTCCAACCCACGTTTCAGCCGGAGAGTTCACGCGTTCGCTTTCAGCATTTGCTCGGCATGTTTGCGCGAGGTGTCGGTCAGCTTGGCGCCGCTTAGCATGCGGGCGACTTCCTCGGTGCGTTCTTCCCCGGTGATCGGACGAACCGTTGTCCGGGTGCGGCTGCCGGTGTTTTTCTTTTCGATCAGATAGTGATGGTCGGCGAAAGTTGCGATCTGCGGAAGGTGAGTGACGCAAAGCACCTGGTTGGCGCCGGACAAGCTCTTTAGTTTTTTCCCCACCATCTCCGCTGCCCGGCCGCCGATGCCGGTATCAATTTCGTCGAACACCAGTGTGCGCTGCGCTAAAGCCCGCGCTGATTTTGCACCGTTGGCGCGGCTCGAAGGGGTAGCTTTTCCGGCTTCGACACTGGTTTTCAGCGCGAGCATGACTCGTGACAGCTCTCCGCCCGATGCAATGTGTTCCAATTGCCGCAACGGTTCGCCAGGATTGGTGGAAATCATGTACACCACCTGATCAAAGCCGGAAGCCGTCCAGTTCCCTTCTTCGTCTGTGCCGCTGACCTCAATCCGAAAATTGGACTTCATGGCTAAATCGTTGATCTCGGCCTCAACCAGTTTCTCCAATTTCCGGGCTGCTTCATAACGCTTCTTCGAAATTGCCCGGGCAGCGCGGAGATATTCCTCCGCTGCTTCTGCCAACTCGGCACGAAGTTGGCGGAGAATTTCGTCTTTGTTCTCCATCTCCGAAAGTTTGCGGCTGACTTCCGCACCGAACGCGATCACATCCGCCAACGCCGGGCCGTACTTGCGCTTGAGCCGGTCGAGGACTGCCAGGCGGTCTTCCACCTCGGCCAAATGCTCCGGCGAAGCCTCGATGGCGCCAGCATAGTCGCGCAAGCTCGCGCCCACGTCTTCCACGCTGATACGAGCGGTCTCCAGCGCCTCCATTGCTTCCTGGAATTTCGGCTCGTAGCGAGCTAGTTCTTCTATGTGCTTCTGCGCGGAGCGGAGGGAGGCGGAGGTTGAAGCATTACCTTCGTAGAGCAAGTCGAAGGCGCTCATAGCGGAACTGTAAATTTTCTCAGCGTTCGCCAGGACACGTTTTTGGGTTTCCAGGCGCTCATCTTCGCCGAGCTGCAGTTTGGCCTGTTCAATCTCACTCTTTTGGAAAGTCCAGAGATCCAGCAAGCGCAGACGATCCTGCTCGTCGCGCTGCAACTCTTCAATCCGATTCGCGATACTCCTCCACTGAAGAAATGCATCGGCAGTGGACCCAATCTGTGCTCCAGCAAAAGCATCAAGCAAATTGAGACGCGCTGTTGCATCGAAGGAAAGCAGCGACTCGTTCTGGGCATGGATGGTCGCCAGGTGCGGCGCAAGCTGGCGCAAGACTGCCACAGTCGCAGGCTGATTGTTTACGAAAACGCGACCCCTACCCCCGGGGGCAATTTCGCGCCGCAAAATGACGGCGTCGTCTTCCAAGTCGATGCCATTGGCCTGGAGAATCTGGGCGACGGTCTTCTCCGCTGCGTCAGTTCCCGCTTCAAAAACGGCGGAGATCACCGCCCGCTCCGCACCGGCGCGAATTACGTCCGTGGAAGCCTTTTCGCCTAGAAGAAGAGCCAGAGCATCGATGAGAATGGATTTTCCGGCGCCGGTTTCCCCAGTCAGCAGATTTAGCCCGGGCGCAAACTCCACCGCCAGGTTGTCTATCACCGCGTAGTTTTCGAGCCGCAGTTCGACGAGCACCGGGCGTCCTGGCAACAGAATTCGGATGAAGAAGTTGAGCGCAGCATAGCACGAAAATCAGATCACAACTATTGGCTCCAACGATTAAAGACCTCCAAACTCGCCTGTTAATGGATACGATTCGTGTGTGAAACTCGCCCGCATCCTTGATCTATAATCAACCTGGGGTTCTCCTAAAAAACAATGCATCTGTATTTACTCCCCTCTGTGGTGGTCGGCGGCGAGATTCTTGACTTGTTGGGTGAAACCGGCCCAGTCGCCAAGATTGTTCTGCTTCTTCTCCTCTTGTTCAGCCTGATTTCATGGGCCATCATTCTCTCCAAGTGGAGCGTCTTGCGGCGGGCGCGGGTGCAGAGTGGCCGGTTCGTTCGCGCCTTTCGCAAGGCGCAGCGACTGCAAGACGTTGCCGCAGTAGCCGAACAATTCCGCCCCAGTCCGCTGGTTGGAGTATTTGAGGGCGGTTTCGAAGAATTCCGCCGCCAGGGTGGGGTTTCGACGGGCGTGGTCAGGAATCCTACGGCCATCCAGCGTGCCATGCAGATTGCCACTTCCGAAGAGTTGACTCGTTTTGAACGCAATCTGCCTTGGCTGGCTATCACCGGCGCCGTAACCCCATTCATTGGGTTGTTCGGCACCGTGTGGGGCATCATTGACGCATTCCACGGTCTCGGAACTGCGGGTGCGGCGACTCTGCGGGCCGTGGCGCCGGGCATATCCGAGGCGCTGATCACCACTGCGGCCGGACTTGCTGCGGCCATTCCCGCAGTGATCGCCTATAACCTCATCGGTGGGTCGATCCGCGAGTTCGCCGCCCGGGGCGATGACTTTGCCCTGGAGATGCTAAACGCAGTCGAGCGCAACCAGCCCCAGCCTGTTTCGCGGGCCGCAGAAGAGGTGCGACGGTAATGGCCTTTACGGCTTCCAATGGACGCACCCAAACCTCTCTTTCCGATATCAACATCACCCCTCTGGTCGACGTGGTTCTGGTACTGCTGATCATCTTCATGGTGACGGCGCCGGTGCTGCAATCCGGAATTGAAGTCAACGTGCCCAAAACGCGTACCGTGAAAGAGATCACAGAAGAGCGTCTGGTAATCAGCATTGACAAGCAGCAGCGTGTCTTCCTCGGCAACGACGCCATCAACATCAATGAGATCGGCGACAAGCTGCGGCAAAAAATACGCGATCCAAGGCATCAGTCGATCTTTGTCCGCGCCGATGAGAACGTTCCTTTCGGCGCTTTTGCCACTGTGATGGATGCGGTCAAACAGTCAGGCATCAGCAACGTGAGCATCGTGACCCAACCTCTCGAGACGCATGGCAACCGCTGAAATCTTCTTTGAACACGAACGTTGGAGCCGTAACCTGGCTTGGTCGTTGGGGCTGCATGTGGCGGTTGCGGGGTTGATCTTGCTCTATGCCGTGGTTGGGCCTTCGAGTCACGGCGCTGGCTGGGGTGCGGGAGGCGGTGGAGACGCTATCGGAGTGACGCTGGTAAATACGATCCCGCTTCCCGCCCCTGCGGTGCAGACCGAGAACGTTCTGGCAAACGAGTCCAAGGGGCTTACCCAATCCTTGCCTAAGGTCGAGGAGAAGGAGAAGGAACCGGAAGCTATCCCAATTCCCGATAAGGACGTAAAACCGAAAAAGGCGCCGAAGGAAACTAGTACCAAGCGCCAGAAACCGCAGCCCGAGCCGGTTGAAGCCAACAATATAGTTCCGTTCGGACAAGGCGGCCCGGTGAGCGGGCCTTACGGAACATTCAGTGCCGGTGAAGCAAAAGGTGGCTTCGGTTTTACCGGAGGTGGCGGCGACTTTGGCACGCGCTACGGCTGGTATGTGCGCGTGGTTCAACAGAAAGTACAACAGAGCTGGTTGACTTATGACGTAGATCGTCGGATCACAGAAGCGCCGCGGGTCTATCTGACTTTCGATGTGCTGCGCGATGGGCGGCCCGCTAACGTGCAAGTTGAACAGTCGAGCGGCATACCTTCGCTGGATCAGTCGGCTATACGGGCCATCCAACGCATTGATACTTTTGGTCCCCTGCCGTCCGATTATTCCGGGAATAAGGTTTCAGTTGAGTTCTGGTTCGATTACAAAAGATAGTTAAGTGAAGAACATGTCCCCATTCATGCATCGATTGCTTAAATGGCTGTTGCCAATACTTCTTTTCTCGCCACCGGCCTTTTCTCAGGATTGGATCCGCACCGGCACGGGCTTGGGTGTAGAAAAAGTCCGCCTGGCAGTTCCCGATTTCAAAGCCTCGACCCAGGATGCGAAGAATACAGATCTGCTTAAAGTCTTCAACGACACGCTGTGGAATGATCTCGACAACGCAGGCATCTTCGATATGGTGTCGAAGAGCTTTTATCCCCTAGGACCGGTTGGCAGTCCGCCCGATGTGAAATTTGAAGCGTGGAGCGCTCCACCTCCGAATGCGGCCATGCTGGCGTTCGGTAATCTCGGAGCCTCCGGCAACACCCTGACCGTGCAGGGCTGGCTCTATGACGCGAAGAATGTCACGTCGCCGCAAGTGCTGGGCAAGCAATACCAGGATGCCGCTACCACCGATGCTGCCCGCACCATCGCCCATAAATTTGCCGACGAGATTATTTTTCGTCTGGGTGGCGGCATTCAGGGCATAGCGGAGAGCAAGATTTATTTCGTGAGCAGCCGGAGTGGCCGCAAGGAAATCTGGGCCATGGATTACGATGGCGCGAACCAGCACGCCCTGACCCATGTGGGTTCCATTTCGTTGTCACCGCGAGTTTCGCCCGATGGTTCGCGGATCGCATTTAGCTCCCTTACCCGAACCGGATGGGACATCCTGATGTACTCGGTGGATGTGGGCCGGCTGGTAACGTTCCCCAGGTTTGGCGGGACTAATCTTTCCCCGGCCTGGTCGCCGGATGGCACCAAACTGGCATTCTCTTCCTCCCGCAGCGGCGATCCGGAAATTTACGTAGTCGATCAATCCGGCGCCAATTTGAAGCGGCTTACCTCTTTCAAAGGCCCCGACGTTTCTCCGGCGTGGAACCGCAAGACCGGAGCGCAGATGGCGTGGGTAAGTGGCCGCAGCGGCCTGCCGCAGATTTACACCATGGAAGCAGACGGCACCAACCCCCAGCGGCTTACGGAGGAGGGCTACGCAGTCTCACCGGCATGGTCCCCGAATGGGCAGTTTCTGGTATTTTCCTGGATTCGGCACTATGGACCGGGAGCGCCCGGAGCGCAAGATATCTACATCATGGATATTGCCAGCAAGCAGTGGGTGCAATTGACTCATGATGGCGGACGCAATGATTTCCCGTATTGGTCGCCCGACGGCCGGCACATCATTTTTCAGTCTAGCCGCTCCGGAAGCGAACAGATTTGGACCATGCTGGCCGATGGCACCAATCAAAAGCAGCTAAGTTTCGCAGGCAGTAACACGCAACCCAACTGGAGCTGGAAATAATTTTGTTCGCAGGCCACGTACGATTTCGAAGGGGAGGGAAGAAAGTGAAGCAGCGAAAATTGCAATGGATCACGCTGGTGTTCGTATTAGGGGCCATCATGATGCTGGGGGCCTGCAAAAAGAAAGTGGCGCCGCCACCACCGCCTGCGCCACCGGCTCCCACCGCACCCACGGCTTCGCTCACGGCGAATCCCAACACGATTGAGAAGGGACAATCCACCACTCTGACCTGGCAAACCACCAATGCCACCGACGTAAGCATTGACGGTATTGGAGCCGTGGACCCGAATGGTTCGCAATCAGTGACTCCCGCCGACTCAACCACTTATCACCTGACCGCCAAAGGAGCCGGAGGAACTCAGGACGCTACGGCGCGAGTTACCGTAACTGCGGCAGCCGCTCCGCCACCAACGTCTTCGGCAACCGAAGAAGAACTGTTCTCGCAAAACGTGAAGGACATTTTCTTCGATTACGATAAAAGTGATATCCGCTCGGACCAGCAGTCCGCCCTGCAGGGCGATGCTGGTTTCCTCAAGCAGCATTCCAACATCGTCTTCACGATCGAAGGACACTGCGACGAGAGAGGATCCACCGAGTACAACCTGGCACTGGGCGACAGCCGCGCCAATTCTGTAAGGACTGCTCTGGTGCAATCCGGCATTGGTGGCGACCACATCAAAACCATCAGCTACGGCAAGGAGAAGCCGTTCTGCACCCAGTCCAACGAGCAATGCTGGCAGCAGAACCGACGTGGTCACTTTGTCTACCAGAAGTAGTCGCTAAGGCGGGGCGAGCCGATGTGGCCCGCCCCGCTGGGCCGCCTCAGGGCCTTCGCGCGCGGGGATACCCAACCGTGCCCGGAACGGGTTATCCTGCAGCATACGATCTCTGGCTGAAGTCCGGTCGTAGCTTTCTTCGAATCGCTTTTCGAAGCCCGGGGATTAATTATGAGAATCAAACGTTATTCCATCCTGATTGCCATCACCACCCTATGGCTCGCCCTCACGCCGGTTTGGGGCGCCAGCAAAGAGATGATTCAACTGCAAACCCAGGTCGAGGACCTCAAAAATCAAATGACGCAAATGCGTCAGTCCTTCGACGAACGTATGGGCATCATGAAGAATCTGATGGACCAGAACACCGACAGCATGAACAAGGCGGTCACCGCGATCACCAATCTTCAGAACACTCTGCAGAAGCAGCAGAGCGATAGCGGCGCCCATGTCGACCAACTCTCCGGGCAGATCCAGTCGCTCAATGACACCATGGACGAACTGAAAGCTCGCCTGGGCAAAGTTAGTAAGCAATTGGAAGACATGCAGTCGACGCAGCAGAGCCTGGCCGCGCAGCAGGCGCAACAGCAGCAACAGGCGCAGGTCCCACCGCCGGATGTGCTTTACAACAACGCCCTTCGCGACTACAACGCCGGCAAGAATGACCTCGCTACCCAAGAATTCACCGATTACATCAAGTACTATCCGAACACTGACTTGACGGGGAATGCGTACTTCTACCTGGCGGAAATCCAGTATCGGCAAGGGAACTACCAGGAAGCGGCCAAGAATTATGACCAGGTCATGCAGGATTTTCCCAGTGGAAATAAGGCCGCGGCCGCCCAATTAAAGAAGGGGTTCGCTTTGATAGAACTGGGGAAGAAGGAAGACGGTATTGCCGAACTGCGCCACGTCGTCCAGCGATATCCGCGATCCAACGAAGCCACTCAGGCGCGCGATCGCTTGCGTAAGCTGGGCGTGCCAGTCGCGGGAACGACGGCACGCAAGGCGCCGCAGTAGTGATTTTATCTGTCTGAACGTCCTAAGTTCGATTTTTGCGGCGACCTCAGAGTTCGCTTACCCGCCAGCAGCTCTTCCGTCTAATGAATGATCGCGTTGTGCCTGAGCGGCATGGGAGGCGACATGATCATAGGTGGTCGAAGCATTTTGCTCGTGGGCGGCATGCTGCTTGCGTCGGCTGTTTCGGCTATCCCCCAAAAACTCAGACCACTTTCTTCAAGCCACACGCATGACGACCTTCCCGGTACGCATCCAAGATGATCTCGTTTACATCCCGACAGAGATCGGAGGCCGTCACCTGTGGTTCGTGCTGGACAGCGGTTCGAGCCGTATTCTTTTGGATCGATCTCTGGCGGCAGCTCTGGGCCTGAAAATGGAGGGTGCAAGTTCTATCCAGGGTGCGGGCGCCGGTCGTATTCCGATTCAGTCAGTTCGGGACGTCGACGTTCGCGTGCCCGGCATTGATTCCACCTATGCTGAGATCTCAACCATCGACCTCAAAGGATCCAGCCAGGAACTGGTGCGGTCCGTGGACGGCATTTTGGGTTACGACTTCCTCTTGCGATTCGTCGTCACTGTGGACTACGAGCACAGCACGGTTACCGTTCAGGCTCCTGAAACCTTTGTCCCGCCCAGTCAAGCGCAGACCATTCCCATTACATTCCAGGGGAAGTGGCCAATTGCCAAGGCTGAGCTATTGCTCTCCAACGACGTAGTGCTCCAGGATCATTTCCTGGTTGACTCTGGTTCCAGCGATGCCGTGGATCACCCCGCCGTGAAATCAATGGAATCAAAACGGCAGACGACCACCGGAGTAGGATTAGGGACGGCAGGCAGCGGTTACCAGGGCGTACTGTGGGGGTTCCGCTGGGGCGGACTTACTTGGCACGATGTGCCAACCGCCTGCTGTGGTGCCACAGAAGAGACCAGCCCACTCATTGGAGGTGAAATCCTTCGCCGATTTACCGTGATTTTTGACTACCCGCACTCCCGGATTCTGCTGCGGCCAAATGGCAATTTCAATTCGCATTTCAACTAAGCGGCACGACGGGACAGGATCAAATACTGCTCTTGAGTGCAGGTGGTCGTTCTCGGCCGATTCCAGAGACTCTATTCGCTGAGTTTTAACGTCCTCAAGCAATACCTGATTTCCGATGCCGCTTCTGTCACCCGCATTCCTTCTTGCGCCATCAGTTTGCAGGAAAGCGCAGCCCGGCTCGTGCTTCCCTCGCCCAGATCGAACGTCACGCGACAATACTGACACTCCTCATTCCAGCAGAATCGACCGTAGGAAACCGGTTCCGGCGCCAGATATTGAAAGCAGCGCAGCAAGGTGTTGTTCTCCGGAACTTCGAATTGCCGGCCCAGAATCGCAATTCTTATCAGTCGGGTAAAGGGCCGAAAGAGGGTGGTGGGCGCGGTCATGATTGAGGAGTGCCTGGGGGCATTCTAGGGCAGGTCGCAGCGTCGCAGAGAAATCGAAGGTGGTTGACCCCGGGTACGGGTCTGCATTACTGCGGTCGGGGGTCGCTAGGTGCGCCCATGTCTCGCTGTCTTTGGGAGACATGGGAGTGAGCCGGACTCCCCAATCCAAATTTGCCGATCAGACGGAGAGGTTCGTTCCCAGGTCTCGCAGAAGCGGCCAGACCTGGGGCACCCCGCTAAGGACCGCCGGGAACGGCAGTATTTACGCGCCAGTCTGCCGCCGGTGGTGTGGCTTGCCATGATGCCCGGCACGATGGGCCTTGTGGTGAACAGCCCGCTTCGACGGCTTCGTCTCTTGCGCCGAAGCCCCAAAAGCCGGAACCCAAACGGTCAGAGTTGATAGCAGGAAGACGGCAAGAAAAAAGCGCTTCATCGCAAGCTCCTGAATGCCTGTTACATATATACAATGTCGACCCCTTCCGCAAACAAAACTTTTGGGATAGGCTGACATCGTGACCGAGCCGAGTTGAAGTGCCAGGAGGAATTCATCCATGCTCGATGGCAGAGACCAAGACCGTGGTAAAGGCGCAGTCGAACACGATGAGCACGATAAGCCGGGCAATAGCTCGCTGCAGGGCCAGCTCGGACACCGCGACCAGGATCCTCGACTGAAGTCCGCCGACACCGATTTTCCCGAGCCCGGAGAAAACCCTGAGCACAGTGGCGAGCCGCAGGAGCCAACCAAGCGCAACTTGGACGACGTTGCTTAGAGCGTCCTATTTTAGAGCATCCTGTTTGTGATGAAAGTCCAGCCCGAACGAGGGATGGTCACGTGTTCCAGTGATTTTGATGGGTAGAACGGTTGCGCCGTTCTTGCGAAAAAAAGGATCAAACGGCTTCAAGAGGAATGATTTGAAGCCCGTCATGGTTTGAGACACCTTGGCTTGCATCCGCAATTTACCATGGAAGTCCAGCGCCTCTTGATCCATATTGTATGTTCCGTCGAGCCCGACGCTGGCTCCGACCACGCTGAACGTCAATCCTCGAAATGTGATGACGCCGCGATCTAACAGGAAGTTGCCCTTCAGTTCCGAAACGCTGCTCCCAGCATCCTCATTCCCCGGTTGACCTTGCGCTTTGCGGCTTAGGGTTTCGATTTTGGCGCTGACGTTCGGGTTGGTGAATTCCGCCCCTCCCACTCCAAACCTCCCCTTTAACATCAGGCGATCGACAATGTCACCTTCAATCGGCGGAAGAGCGAACTTCGTTCGCAATTTTAGTGCGCCGGTCATCACGGGCTTATCTGTCTTCACTGCCAGCCGCAGCATATCCTCGACCCTTCCCTTGTCCACGACGACATCAAGAGTAATGTTATGACCCTTGCTGCCCGGCTTTTTAACCACTTCGCCGTTCGCGGTTACGAATGAATTCAGAAAGTGGGCGTGCACCGGGTGCAGAAGGGTATTTCCGTTGGTTCCGTCAACCGTAGCGCTGAAAGTTGTGTCCAAAGACACCGGATGTCTGCCGGTCCGAAGGCTGAAGTCTGGAGTCGAGGTCCTGCCTTCGATCTCGATCTTGTTAAGCACACCTCCAAATTTCCCTTCCGAGGACAAGATGCCAGCGATGCCCTTAAACACGCCCAGATCAGCCTTGTTCATGGTGTACCCGGCGGCCAAAGGCGTCAGCCCGGGATCGTCAGGACTCCAAGGACCAAATCTTCCTTGAGCATTGATCTCTCCCGGAGGGATGGCATTGCTGAGTTGCACAGTGAAACTCGCAGGGCGATGAAGCCCCACGGAGTGCATCACCAGATGATGAATTGCGAACACGTGCGGCTCCTTATCGGCGGACTTGGGCAGCAGACGCAGCTCGGCGCCTTCGGACACAAGCTCATGCACGAATATCGGTATGTCCCGTACCTTTGACCAGTCTTGCTTGGTTCGCTGTCCGGGTGGCGGTATTTGAATCACGAACCCTTTGAGTTTGACCTGCTCGATCTTCCATGGTTTTCCCCACAGTCCACGCAAATCAGCGTCGGCTGAGAATTCGGCAACTGAAATCAAGGGAGGAACGTCCGTCCGGCCTTGGTGCCTGAGCGTCAACCCTGATCCCTCGATGCGCGCCCGCGGCCACAGAAATACGTTGAATTCCCGCAACTCGACATCGGCATGAAATTTTTCTCGAAGCATCGCAATGGCGCGCTCTCGCAGATAGGGGTTGGCGCGGCGAGCTGTGACCACAACCAGTATCCCGCCCATGACCAATACCACAGCTACGGCTATGAGCACGATCTTGCCCTTCGATGGCGTACTTCGCTCGCTAATTGTGCCAGAGACCACAGCTGGTCACCTAATCAGCATTGTCTCTGACGTTGTTTGCAATCAAAGAGTTGTAGGAATAGTGCAGGAATCGCACCAGATGGTGGGAGAAAGTCCTGTTTTGTCTGTTTGGAGCGATTTACCGCAATTCTTCCATCGCCTGCTCCAGCACTTCCCTGCCCGGACGGACCACGGACTCAGGCAGAGTGGCCAGCGGCTGTTCAGTCAGGTTCAGCAGGTCGATAAAACTTGGCGTTGAGTGTTGACGTAAAACACGCCGGTCAGTACCTCGCCCGCATCGTGGGCTTCATGCAAGCGAGTGATGGATTTGATCCGATCCGTCGGGTCGTAATCTTCCTCCAGTTTGCGCAAGCGAAGGCGGGAGCCATCGTGCATCGTCACTTCGACGGTCGAGCCGGCATCATACTCGACTGCGATGTCCTCGAAAACCGGGACGAAGCTGATCTCCTGCAGGGGTTCGTCGTGGTCCTTCATGTATTTGTAGGATTTCGTCGAGCCCTCGTGATCATTAAAGGTGACACAGGGTGAGACCACGTCGAGCATGACCGTGCCCTGGTGGGCGATGGCTGCCTTCAGCATGGAATGAAGTTGCTTCTTGTCACCGGAAAACGAGCGCCCCACAAAAGTAGCGCCCAGCGTGATAGCCATCGCGCAAGTGTCGATCGGCGGCAGGTCATTGATCACGCCCGTCTTCAGCTTTGATCCCAGATCCGCGGTGGCCGAAAATTGCCCTTTGGTAAGGCCATACACGCCGTTGTCTTCGATGATGTAGATGATGGGAAGATTGCGGCGCATGAGATGGACAAACTGCCCCATACCGATGGAAGCGGAATCGCCGTCGCCGCTGACGCCGAGCGCTAGCAGCTTACGGTTCGCTAGCATCGCGCCCGTCGCCACCGAAGGCATGCGGCCATGCACGGCGTTGAAACTATGCGAGCGTCCCATGAAGTAAGCCGGGCTCTTGGAAGAGCAACCGATGCCGCTCAACTTGGCCACTCGCTCCGGCGCCACTCCCATTTCGTACATCGCGTCAATGATGCGTTCGGAGATGGCGTTATGCCCGCACCCAGCGCAGAGGGTGGTCTTACCGCCGCGGTAGTCGACGACGGAGAGGCCGACACGGTTTAGTTTGGGTGTGCTGGTCGGAGTGGTCGACATTTACTTGCCCTCCATGGTCATGAGTTCGTCGGTCACCGAGCGCGCATCGAGCGGTAGTCCGTGAATGTGGGCGATGCTACGCAGGCGCGTTATGAGTGCTGGTTCGAGATCCAGCTTGAGCAGGCTTAGCATCTGCGCATCGCGGTTTTGCTCCACCACGTACACGCGGTCGTGCTGCTTCACGAATTCATGCACCTCCCGGGTGAACGGAAAAGCGCGAAGCCGCAGATAGTCAGTCTCGATGCCATACTCTTTGCGCAACTGGTCGCGGCTCTCGATGATGGCCCAGTGCGAAGTGCCATAAGCGATAATCCCAATCTTTGATTTGCCCGTCGAAACTTCCGGCCGCGGCACGAAGGAGCGCGCCGTTTCGAACTTACGATTGATCCGCTCCATGTTGTGCTCAAAGTCGTCCGGACGCTCACTGTACTGGGATTTCTCGTTATGCCCGCTGCCGCGAGTGAAATAAGCAGCGGCGGGATGGTCCGTGCCTGGCAGTGTTCGATAGCCAATGCCGTCCCCGTCCACGTCCTTGTAACGAGCGAAGCCTCCCAGTCGGTCCAGATCTTCCTTGGCCAGCACCTTGCCGCGCTTGATGGGCTTCTCCGGATAGTGGAAAGGATCCGCCATCCAGTTGTTCATTCCGAGATCAAGATCGGACATCACGAACACTAGAGTCTGGAATTGCTCAGCCAACTCGAACGCGTCTTGCGCCATGGTGAAGCACTCTTCCGCCGAGCATGGAATCAGAAGGATGTGCTTGGTATCGCCATGGGACAGGAAAGCAGTGGAGAGAATATCGCCTTGGGAAGTGCGAGTCGGTAGACCAGTAGAGGGCCCAACCCGCTGAATATCCCAGATTACCCCCGGAATCTCCGCGTAGTAAGCCAGCCCCGCAAACTCTGCCATCAGCGAGATGCCGGGCCCGGCGGTTGCGGTCATGGCTCGCGCCCCAGCCCAACCCGCACCCACGACCATGCCGATCGCAGCCAGTTCATCTTCCGCCTGGATGATGGCGAATGTTGCTTTGCCGTCCGCGCCGATTCGGAAACGCTTCATGTACTCGATGATGCTTTCGGGCAACGAAGACGAAGGCGTGATCGGATACCAACTGACGAAAGTTACACCCGCGAACATGCAGCCCAGAGCGGCGGCCGAGTTTCCATCGATGATGATCTTGCCCTGGGTTTTGTCCATGCGCTGGATGAAGTAGGGATCGCGCTTGGGAAGATTGGATGCGGCATAGTCGTACCCGGCCTGCACCGCCGATAAATTAAGATTGGCCGCCTTCGCTTTCTTGGCGAACTGCTTGCGGATAGCCTTTTCCACCTCGGCCATATCAATCTCGAGCAGTTTGGCCACCACGCCCACGTAAATCATGTTCTTGACGAGCTTGCGCAGCTTGGCTTCGGGACATACCGGCGCCACCAGCTTGTCATACGGAACCGAGTAAAAAATAAGATCCGAACGAAGAGTGCTGAGGTTGAGAGGTTCGTCATACAGAACGGCGGCGCCTGGTGCCAGCGACATCACATCTTCCTGCGCCGTCTCCGGGTTCATCGCAACTACGAAATCGATTTCCTTCTTGCGGGCAACGTATCCATCTTTATTAGCTCGAATGGTGTACCAGGTGGGCAAACCTGCAATATTTGAGGGGAACAGATTTTTGCCAGAAACCGGAACCCCCATCTGGAAGATGCTCCGCAAGAGCACAGTGTTCGAACTCTGCGAACCGGAACCGTTGACCGTCGCAACCTGGATGCTCATGTTGTTGACGACGCGCTTAGGTTCTAATCGCCCCGAGGCTTCATGGAGCGCTACATCCGTGGTGGCCATCCCTGGATCCTTCCTTTATCTGGAGCGGGTCTCGCCCGCACAATTGTTGCGATGAATGAGTGAGGTAGAACCTTTAATTATACGGCATGAGCCTGGGAGCGAACAGGTGAGGAAAGAGGAGTCCGAACACCAAGGTACCTGATGTGGAACTAGAAGTCGCCAACTCATTTCAGAAATATTCTTTCCAGCGCTACACCGATGATCCCCTGTCAACTCCACTCACAATCGTTTCCGCCCGTTTGAGGAGAAATGGCACGATGCAAGTACGGCAGATGTGAATCAGTTTGTAATCTACAGAACGGTCGCGGATTTCCGGCCGGTAAATCTTCGACGGTAATGACCATGGCTTCGTTATCCGGCTCCGTATGGGCGCGGGCGTCCAAAGGAATCGCGCTAGATGCTTGTTTGTCTTGCTTTCAGTACTTAACCTGGCGGAGTCCACGTCTTGCAGGCTGCAATGTCTCCGTGCTCTTAATCGGTATAGGTTTTTGGCTTTACAGTAGAACATTGCCATGTCTCGAGCCACCGTCTAGGAGAGCCGTGTGGCGGCTTAGTCCCGTGGCGGTTCAACTGTCTCCACTGTCGGTTGGCAGGATCGCCATCGAGTCTTCCCATGCCGAAGGCGAACCCTCAGTAGTTCTGCGCAGCCTCGGAAATGGAAATACAGGAAAGACTAAAATCGAATGCCACTCTTCGCCTTAGCGGTCAGCGGCTTCAATTACCCGACTTCGAGATTTGTCACCGCCGTCGTGGAGAATGCCACGGACCTCGACCAGGGAGGGTCAAACCCCTGAGTTCATCTCAGTAGCGAACTGCGGAATGATCTTCCGTCCGATCATTACTCATTGATCCTCTGACCGCCATCCGCCCAGTTCGCTTATGGGTCGCAAATGGCGATGCTTCGCGTCATCCATCGCTCACGAAGTTCGTGTTTCGTCCATCGGCGCATTTTCCGGCCTCTCCTGTTAACGCTCCGGCAGCAGTCATAACACAAATTTTGCCCTATCCGTGCCTTCGTCGAGCCCGATGCATGGTTTACCTTGGTTAGTCAAGGCGCCGTATTGTTCCGCGAGGTGCTTCCGTGCTGGCTGTGATTTGCGCGCACCCGCAGAGCTGAACTTGGCTGCCGAGCTCAACTTGCCGGACCATGATTACCTTACCGACTTGTACGTGCGGACCTGGGGTCGAAGCAACAGCGAGTCGTGGAAGAGCGAAGCGCAGCCTACGCTCGTACGGTTCAACATTGAGAGGCGAATGCAAGATGAACGACTGTGAGGCGGTGGAAAGCCCTATCCAAAGCCCTTTGGCACGGCTGAAACCGTACATGTTTCTCGGCATTCGTAACGGGGTTTACACCGCGTAAGCTGTTTGAAGGAAGGTGCCGCCGAGCCGTTTGTAAGATCGCCAGTTAGCCTCTACTCTTCCGTCCGCAGAAACTGCGCCATATTGCGGAACTTCTTGTATCGTGACTCGACTAACTCTGAGATCGAACTCCGTTTGAGTTCAGCCAGTTGCTCCTGCAGAGCGGCGTCAAGCAGCGCGGCCGCGGCTTCGTGGTCCATATGGGCCCCGCCTTCCGGCTCGGGAACGATTCCGTCAATACAGCCCAGTTCTTTCAAGTCATCGGCGGTGATGCGCATAGCCTGCGCCGCAAGTTCCTTCTTCGTGGGATCGCGCCACATGATGGACGCGCAGCCCTCAGGCGAGATCACCGCATAGATGGAATTTTCCATCATCAACACGCGGTCCGCCACGGCAATAGCCAGCGCTCCTCCACTCCCGCCCTCTCCGGTAATTGTGGTGACGATCGGAACCTTCAGACGCGCCATCTCGCGCAGGTTGTATGCGATGGCTTCAGCCTGGCCCCGTTCTTCCGCCCCCAGCCCCGGGTAAGCGCCGGGAGTATCCACCAATGTGAACACCGGCCGGCCGAATTTTTCTGCCATCTTCATTGCCCGCATCGCCTTGCGATAGCCCTCCGGATTGGGCATGCCAAAGTTGCGGTAAACCTTCTGCTTGGTATCCCGCGCCTTCTGATGGCCGACGATCATGACTTCTTCGCCGTGGAAGCGCGCCATACCGCAGACCAACGCTGGATCATCTCCGAAGCCACGATCACCGTGAATCTCAGTCCAGTCGGTGAAAATCCGTTCAATATAATCGAGCGCGTAAGGCCGCTGGGGATGCCGCGCCAGCTCCGTCTTTTCCCAGGCGGTGAAATGGGACATTACTTGTTCGCGCAGGGCCTCGATTCGATCATGCAGTTGCCGGATCTCCCGTCGCGTGCCGTCGTCCTGTCCCTCCAGCGACTGCAACCGTGCGACCTGCCGCTCGATTTTTTCCAGTTCCTGCTGCGCTTTCTGTGTGGAATCCATCCTTCTTCCGTTACCGTTCCTGGCGGTCCATCGAGCTTCCACCATTGACAGGAGAAAATCGGCGCCGGTCACCACCAGCATTGCATTCGCCGCTGCGGGCGCTGCTGCCGCACGCGCCTTGGAACTCCTGTGATTGGAAACTCTCATCCGCCGCAGATCTTAGTCAATGATTCGAACCGCGCCCCGGCCACACAGCTCCTCGACGCGGGCGATGAAGTGGCGGTCCGGTTGCACATTATAGCCTTCCGCTTCCATGACTACCATGAAATCCCCTTGCCGTTCCACGTCAAACAATACTCTGGCTTCCCCTTTTTGGCAGGAGCATAGCGCGTGCAACGCATCGACCGTCGACGCCGAGGCCGTCTCCAGTGGGACACGAATGCGCAGCGAGCGCGGCAGTGGAACCTTGGCATCTTCTAAAGGAGTGAGGTCGTTGACCGTAAGCTTTGGGTTTGCCCCTTCTTCGATGCGAACACCGCCGCGCACGAGAACCGGCACTTCGAGTTTGACCTTCTCCTGCAATTTGCGATACGCCTCGGGAAAAACCAGCATCTCCACTGAGCCGGCCATGTCTTCCAACGTGCCCTGCGCGTAAAATTCTCCTCTTTTCGACTTCAGCACCCGCAGATTGGTGATGATACCGGCAGTCGAGATATTCTCGTCTTTTCCGGTGGAAGACTTCATGGCCGCCAGCTCGGTGGTGTTGAGGGCGCGCAAATCCTCCAGCTTGTCGCAATATTTTTCCAAGGGATGTCCGGTGATGAAGAATCCGAGAATCTCTTTTTCATTGGCCAAACGGACGTGCTCGTCCCAGTCGGGGATCTCAGGCAGCCTCTCATTTTGCAGAGTAGGCTCTTCCTGCTGCTCGAACACTCCGAACAAGCCGTGTTGACCGGATTCAGTGTCGCGCTGCGTCTTAAGCGCGCGGTCAATCGCTTTATCGAGAACCGCCATCAGTTGGGCGCGGCGGCCGAGAGCGTCCATCGCGCCACTCTTGATCAATGACTCCAGCACGCGTTTGTTGAGTTGCCGCAAATCCACGTTCTCGCAGAATTCATAGATCGACGAATAGCGGCCGAGGTTCTTGCGCCCGGCGACGATTGACTCGATCGCATTGTGTCCAACATTCTTCACCGCCGCCAGCCCGAAGCGTATCGCGCTGCCGTGGGGAGTGAAATTAGCATCGGAGACGTTGATATCCGGGGGTTCAACCGGCATCCCCATCTCGCGGCATTCGTTGATATACTTCACCACGTCATCAGTACTGCCCGTGACCGAGGTTAGGAGCGCTGCCATGAACTCCACCGGATAATGAGTCTTGAGGTATGCGGTGTGATATGCGAGCAGCGCGTATGCCGCCGAATGCGATTTGTTAAATCCGTATCCGGCAAATTGCGCCATCAGGTCGAAAATCTTTTCGATCTTCTTCGGCGGATAGGACCGCTGGGTGGCGCCAGTGACGAAACGTTCCCGCTGCGCCGCCATTTCGGCCGCGATCTTTTTCCCCATGGCACGCCGCAGTAGGTCGGCCTCTCCGAGAGAGTAACCGGCCAGACGGTTGGCGATCTGCATCACCTGCTCCTGATACACAATGACGCCCAGCGTCTCTTGCAGAATCTCCTGCAGCTCCGGTAATTCGTACTCGATCTTCTTGCGCCCGTGCTTGCGGTCAATAAAATCGTCGATCATGCCGCCCTGAATTGGGCCCGGACGATAAAGCGCGTTCAACGCGGTCAGATCCTCGATGGAGTTGGGCTGATAGCGCCGTAAAACATCGCGCATGCCATGCGATTCAAACTGAAATACTCCTGACGTGAGTCCTTTGTGGAAGACCTTTTCGTAGGTCTCCTGGTCCTCGAGAGGAATACCTTCCAGTGTGATTTGTTCCCCTCGGGTCTGTGCGATCAGCTTCAAAGTGTCATCAAGAATGGTGAGAGTGGTAAGCCCGAGGAAATCCATTTTCAGCAGACCCATCTTCTCGATGGCTACCATGTCGAACGCGGTGACAATCTCGTCGTTCTTGGTCTTGTGCAGGGGAACCAATTCAATCAGCGGCCGTGGTGAAATCACTACGCCGGCGGCGTGCACACCAGCGTTGCGCACCAGGCCTTCGAGCTTCATCGCAGTATCGATCAGCTGGCGCACTTGGCTATCGCTTTCATAGGCCTGTTGCAGCGCCGGCGAATCCTTGAGCGCCTGCTCCAGCTTGATGTTGAGAGTTGTCGGAACCATCTTGGCGATGCGATCCACGTCACTGTATGGCACGTCCATGGCCCGGCCGACGTCCTTAATAGCTGCCTTCGCAGCCATGGTCCCGAAAGTGATGATCTGGGCCACATTGTCTCGACCATACTTCTGAGTGACGTAGCTAATGACTTCGCCGCGACGATTCATGCAAAAATCGATGTCGATGTCGGGCAAAGAAACGCGCTCCGGGTTAAGGAAGCGTTCAAAGATCAACTCATGCTGCAAGGGATCAAGGTCAGTAATGCCCAAAGAGTAAGAAACCAGCGAACCGGCAGCTGACCCGCGCCCCGGACCAACCGGTATGTTTTGCTCCCTGGCGTAACGGATAAAATCCCAAACAATCAGGAAATATCCTGAAAACTTCATCTGTTGGATGATGAGGAGTTCTCGCGCCAGCCGCTGCTCGTACTCAGCCAGACTGTGCTTTAAGCGACCCTGCGTCTCCAGCGACCTCAATCCTTCCAGCCGCCGCGCGAACCCTTCTCGGGTGACGTGCTCGAAATAACTGTCTAAGGTGTAGCCCGCTGGCACGTCGAAGTGCGGGAAAGGATTGCTCACTTTCTCGAGCCGCACGCTGCAACGCTCAGCGATTGCCAAGGTACAGGACAGCACTTCAGGCGTGTCCTTGAAAACGCGGCACATCTCGTCATGGCTCTTGACGAAAAAGCCGCTGCCTTGAAACTTCATGCGGTTTGTATCTTGAATCGACTTACCGGTCTGAATGCAGACCATCACATCCTGCGCGTGGGCGTCATCCTCGCAGAGGTAGTGGCTGTCATTCGTGGCGACCAGCGGTATGCTCAGGTCTTTTTCGAGTCGGAACAAATGCGGATGGATGCGGTGCTCCATCTCGAGGCCCTGATCTTGAATCTCGAGGAAGAAATTGTCTTTGCCAAAGATGTCACGATACTTGCCCGCTGAGTCGCGGGCGGCGTCATACTTATCGTCCATCAGGAGTTCGGCGACTTCACCCTTCAAGCATCCGGAGAGTGCTATCAATCCTTTGGAATGCTCGGCGAGAAATTTCTTGCTGATGCGTGGCTTGTAGTAAAAGCCGCGAAGGGATGCTTCTGACGTGATTTTCGTGAGGTTACGATAGCCTTCCTCGTTTTCCGCCAACACCAGCGGTGATTGTAGGTGTCGCCCTCAGGCGGCGTACGCTCGATGTTGTGATCTTCTTTCTTACAGACGTAGAGCTCGCAGCCAATGATCGGTTTGATTCCCGCTTGCTTCGCCGCGTTTACGAAATGGACAGCGCCAAACATGTTGCCGTGGTCGGTCATGGCAACTGCCGGCATGCCTAGCTCTTTCACGCGCTGGACAAGCTTTTCCACATCGCAGGCGCCGTCGAGCATCGAATAATCAGTATGGAGGTGAAGGTGTACGAATTGGGACATGGGGCTCGGGAACAAACTTATGTTGTCGTCATTTTAACGGGAAATCGCTGCGAACCGGAGTAAAGAATTATTCACAGCGTGGTTAGCGGGGTTTCGTTGGCAGTGTATCAATCCGGGGTCTGTTCGGGGACTCGGAACTCCACGCCGCGGTCGTCATTTACTTTGGTGGTGGCCTCCACATCGAGATTGGCCAACGGGATCTTTCTGGCTCTCAGTTCCGAAAAGACCCACACGGTTTCTCCGACGATGGCGTAGTTCTTGACCTCTTCCTTGTGCTGATCGCGGAAAACCAGCACCGTAGGCTCAGAGGCTTGAGCCGTAGTCTCCTTCTTCGCCTGCGGAGCATCGGCAGACGCCCGAGCCTCACGTTCGTCCCGCAAGCGGTCAACCTCACCTTCTAGGCGATCAATTTCTGCCTGTTGAGCTAGCGCGCTGCTCTGGGCATAGGACGAATCGTAAGACTGATAGGAATCTCCTCCGTTTAGGTAGGAATAGTTTCCATATGTCCAGGGATAACCGTAATAGGCCGGATAGCCGTAGTAAAACCACGGAGAGAACCCTGCAAAGAAGTGACGGTGGTGAAACCGATTGGTAGAAACAAATGGGCCGCGGAAACTGTTACCGAAGCGCTCGGTACTCAGATGTTGACCGCTGCCAAACGTAGGCGCGCGGCTCACCATCATCGAACCGTGTGAGGAGCCTCCCATTGAACCGTGCGATGAACTTACGAAATGGCTCCCGCTGCCAGCGGACATTCCGCCGTGTCGTTGGGCTTCGGCTGAAACTGTCAGCAAAACCGCAACCATGGCCGCAATCGCCCAACCGCGATGCATGTAATCATTGTAATCCTTTTCAGACGAGGTGGCGGAACTTTCTGGGCTGCATCAAAGCCTAGCGCTTTTTTGTTTTCGCCTTCTTGGCTGCTTTCGCGGTCTTCTTCGCTGCCTTGTGCAACTCCGGCTTATGTGGATTGGAAGATCTTACCGGCTCAGTTTTGGTGGTGGATGCAGTTGCCGCTGCCCCGCTGCTCTTCCCTTTCTTCTTGCCGGTAGCCTGGGACGCGGTTGCAGCAGCAGCAGCAGCGGCAGCTGCTGCTTCCGCAGCGGCCTTGGCGGCTCTTCCGCGCTTGACTGGTGGAGGCGGTGGTGGAGGCGGTGGTGGAGGGGCCAGCGGCTTTAAAAATTTTAGGGTCTCAGTGCGCGACCGTAATCTGCCATCCAGCAGAAGCATAAATACGTCCTGCGCGATTTTCGGATACTCCGGCATCTGCGGCGTGATGTGCAGCTCGGTCATCTCGGGCAACGGAATCTTCTGTTGGACCTGCCGCCATTTGGTAAAGAAATTTTTGATTTTCTGTGTTACCGCCTGCTGGCGCGCCGTCACCGCCAGGAACAAGACCATCTCTGGCCGCGCCTCCGATAGCAGCTTCCAGGTCCGCGACGGTGTTCCCGCTTCCTTGCTGGCGAGTCTCTTGGCCAGGTCCTTGGCGTTATCCTCAAGGTCTCGCCAGGCCTCGACCAGATCCTTGCGCGGGATCAGTTTGCGCATGTCGGCGATTTCCTTGTCGCTGAGCCGAGCGGTGAGAAAATACAGAACTGCAGGTGACGGATCGGGAGAATAGCCGAGCTGGTTCATTTGCTGCCGCGTTTTCAGCAATTGGCTCAGGCCCGCTGTATCTACCTTGGCGCTGGTCCAATGCGGACTGAGCACCTTGAGCCATCCTTCTTTCTCCAGGACCCGTACGATGTGCAGGGGATCGTCCTCATAGGCCAATTGCTCGATCTCGCGCCCGATCGCTTTGTCGGTGATGTGGTCGATGTAATTGTTCTCTTTGGCCGAGTCGAAACGCGCCTGGGTGCGTTCCTCGATGGGCCAATGGAAGCGCGCGGCAAAGCGAGTGGCGCGGATCAGCCGCGACGGATCCTCCACGAAAGCATAATTGTGCAGGACGCGGATCAGCTTGGCTTCGATGTCGGCGGCTCCGTTGAAAGGATCCATGAGCAGGCCACGTGATCCCGGATTCAGCGACAAGGCCATCGCGTTCACCGTAAAATCACGTCGACGCAGGTCTTCAATGATGGTGGCGGGCGCTACAATCGGCGGCTTGCCAGCTTTCTCGTAGCGTTCCGTGCGTGCCATGCTGATTTCGGCGCGGACACCTCCTGGCAGCGTGAAATAGAGTGTTTTCAGGTCATCGTCTGAGGCGGCGACGCTAGCTCCGGCGCGCTCCAGTTCTTTTTGCAGTTTGAGCGGATTGCCCTGCACGGTGAAATCAAGATCGCGGATGGAAAAGCCGCTGATGATGTCGCGCACCGCGCCCCCGGTGAGATAAATGTTCATGCCCACGGCCCGGGCGACATCCTGCACCAGGGTGACGCCGCGCTGTTGGTCCGGCGTGAGCCGGATTTCCATGGTGTAAATGTAATCAGCCATTATTTGCGAACGCCGGCTCCTGGAGCGTCTGACCGCCAGCGGGTGCGAGATTTCCACAGGGCGCTCCGGCGGGAAGCAAGAGGCCCAACGCCACCCAGTTGTAAGTGACTCTATCCAGTAGACTTAGACTTCCTGCGATGGGACGCGGCAAGCTACAGAAAATAACACAACGTTGATAGTTTGGCTACTACGAACATAGATGCCGCCCGTTTCACGCCGAAAAGTGCGAGAATCGGGACGCCAGCGCTGCGGGAAGCCACACTCCGAGGCCGCTTTCGTCAACTAGCATGCCCTCAACTCACAAGAAGGTCGTGGTTCGCAAGATGGACCGGGATTCGCTCAACGGATACGTCGCTCCCGCCAACTTCGTCCGCGAAGGCAAGCTCGAGTTGCTCAATACCTCAGGGAATGTCGTGGCCATTGAGCTGCGCGATATCAAGGGCGTTTACTTCGTGCGCGAGTTCGGCGACTCCGACGCGCTCAGCCGCAAGACCTTCACCAGCCGTCCCCGCACCGAGGGGCTTTGGGTACGCCTTAAATTCAAAGACAACGAAGTCCTCGAGGGCATGATGCCGAACGACCTTTCTTTGACCACGGCGGAGGGCTTCCTGGTCAATCCTCCTGATTTGCGCTCGAACACGCAGCGCATCTTCGTGCCTCGCACGGCACTGGAATCGCTGACCGTACTAGCTGTAATCGGCGCCACCCGTCGCCGCCGCCCCGGCGTTCCTGCGGAGACTGGCCAAGTGCAGCTGTTCGGGGAGTAGGTCGTGGCCACCCGCCCAAAGGTGGGTTTAGAAGGAATCATGACGCGCCTGTCCTGAACTTGCGCCGTCTTGCTTGGATTGGATTCTTATTCTCGTTTGTCGCCTTTCATTGCGTAAGCATCGGGGAAGCTTCGCGCCGTTTCCCTTTCGGGCGAATTGCTGGGTCTTGTTTCAGGACCTTCTTACAGACATCATCGGAAATCACGACGCCTTCTCCCGTGGGCGGCAGCTTGGTCAGAGAATCGTGGTGTGCGACAAGATACTCATTCCATATTCCTATCACCTTCGTGTTGTCTAGTCCGAACGTCTGTGGGGGTACAGGGGGCGGGGGCGGAACCAGTTCTGGGAGGTACTGGAGAGCATAATTTTGCAGAGGACCCAAACCTTCCCCGAAACTTGACCGATATCTGGGAATATCCCTGAGGAACTCCGCCATGTTGCTGATCGCAAACCAGCCTCCGACTAACTGTACCTTCCTCATTGCGTTGTACCGGGTCGATGCATCTCCGAAGTTCAATTCACAAGAAATTTGTTGCAACTGCTGAGTCTCGCCCGCCTTGGCCAGACCCACTTGCAGTCCCGAAGTTTCCTTATGTAGCTTGGCTTTTGGATTACGCAACTGCTCCTTGAGGTATGGTACAAAGACTTGGTTGCCAGAGGCCGCTGCCACACCAAAGCATTAACGTTTCCAGCCTCAATACGTTGGATGATCTCTTTCGTATCGCGATCTGTGAGGGCTGGACTTGGGGGAGCACTCAGTTGAGCAAACACGGGAACACCAACAAACATTCCGAGCTGCAACAGATTCCAAAACATTCTCTTGATCTCTACCATTTGGGTCCCCTTGAGCGAGGCGGCTCAGCGTTGATCCTAACAATTCTGGGCTCGATATCGCGGGTTCCGGAGGAAGATTGTCGAGAGGATAATCACCACAGCGGTCAAACCAATCTTCAGAGCTCGAAACATTTGGAAGCCTCATTACTTTCTTTACGTAGTTGCGCGATGTTGTGCGCGATACGGACGACGATGTCGTGTTTGTTACGGGACTCTAGTTGAGCGGCTGCAGATTTGCGACGGGAAAATAGAAGCTGTTCCGAAGACAGAACAAGGCTGTTGAAAAGTGGTCGGAAACTCTGCACTTTTTGGTGCATGGCGTTGGCGCTATACCAAAAAGTCTCGCTGAGAGTCTAAGCATCGGCCCGCCACGCAACCACAACTGCTAGAGTGAAACCACTGTGGCCGCTAAAGTTGACCTCTACAACGCTTCATACGGTAATTACGAGCTCGCGGTCTATCGCGACGTACGGATTGAGACTTATGGTGAGGACTTCGGCCAGACCAGTTGGGTGACCACCGAGGAGTCCCACGAAATCCCCCGACTACTTGAATTGACTCCCACTTCAAGCGTTCTTGAAATCGGCTGCGGCTCTGGCCGTTACGCTTTGTATCTGGCGGAAAAGATCGGCTGCAGCGTCGTTGGTGTCGACGTCAATAAAGAAGGTGTCCGCAACGCCAACGAACTGGCCCGAACGATCAACCTGACGGCAAAAGCCCGTTTCGAGGCCGCAGACGCTTCCCAAACGCTCCCATTCGCCGACCGAGCCTTCGACGCCGTTTATGCCAACGATGTGCTGTGCCACATTCCCGGTCGGCTTTCCCTGCTCCGGGAGCTCCATCGTGTGTTGAAACCAGGTGGCCGGATGCTTTTCAGTGACGCGCTGGTTGTAGGTGGTCTTATCTCCAATGAGGAAGTTGCGAGACGCAGTTCGGTCGGTTACTACGTTTTTGTCCCCGTGGGAGAAAATGAGAGATTGATTGAACAGGCCGGCTTTCGCTTGCTGCAGTCCCGCGATACTACCGACAGTGCCGCCCGCATCGCAAAACGATGGCATGACGGGCGGGCCGCCAGAAGGACTGATTTAGTCGCGGTCGAAGGCGAAACGAATTTCCTGGGATTGCAAGCTTTCTTGTCGTGCGTCCACACTCTTACCAGCGAAAGACGGCTGCTGCGATTTCTGTACATCGTCAGGAAGCCATGAACTTAGTTTGGCACCGGACCGATCTCGCAGGCTCGAAACAATAAATGCTAGACTGTAGTCATCGCGAATGAGTCTCTTTGCTCAAGATTACGGCGCCGAATCTCCTGCAGGATCGCCCGCAGGTTCACCCATCGCTCCTGACCACGACATCCAACTGTTGCTCCCTGCGAGTGTCACCCGGTCTTTAGCGAAGCGGCTCTTTTTTGATATCCGCGACGTCTTATTCCCCGAGAAATTCCCGCCGCTGGAGCTAACTTCCCGACCGGTTGATACTGGCATGTTGCTGGGGGACATTGTCAGCTTGCCCTGGTATCGGACGATATTCACCAACGTAGGAAACGTGATTGCACCGGAGACGCTGCCGCCGCTGGAGCTCGAGTCACGGCCCGTCGATGTGGGCGAGCTGATCAGCGATCAGATGGGTCATCAGTGGTGGAGTTCGCTGCTGCGCAACCTGGCCGACCGTATCGCACCCGAGCGCATGCCTCCGCTGCAGCTGACTTCAAGACCCTTCGACGCCAGCCTGCAGGACGGGTCCGTACAGGTAGTCCGCTGGTCTTCCACCATCAATCTCCCCAGGGTTCCGGTGAGCGCCCGGCAGTTCGTCACCAATGAACCGCTGAAACCGAGGATTCATCGGGCGCCGATGGCGCCACAACTGGCGGGAAACGCCGTAGCCCAATCCCCAGTCCCAAATGATCCCGCGCCAGCGAACATGCATGCCGCCCACGGGGCCAAACTAAGAGGCAAGCTTTCCCGCTCTCGCGTGCGTGAAGCGATATTGATTTCGGTCGCGGTTCTGGAAGCGCTTTATCTGGCAGCTTCTTTCTTTGGATTGGCTTGATTCAAATCCCGCCCCGCTGGTAATGGTTGGATCCAAAAGAAAAGGGCGGCCTGGTTGGCCGCCTTACCTTTGTCATTGTGCTCGGATTATGCCGCCCGGCTAGTAACCGCCGGCCGGTAACCAGACTCGTTGGCTCTTCGTACGGCTTGCACTGCTTCCTCTGCGGACATTAGCGGTGTGGTCTGAACCGACTTGCACGCGCCGCCGCCGGCAAATGCGATCGCAATCGCGGCAGCACTAACGTTATCCGGCATTTCGGTAATCATTACGACGTCGTAGTCGCCAAACGCGAACCAGGCACTTTTGATCTTGCCCCCCAACTTCTCGACGGCGGGGCGGACAGCTTCGATCCGATCCTGGGGCTGCGCGATCAGCGCTCGCCAGCCTTCAGGTGAGTACGCAACTTGGTGCAGATAATGCGGCATATAGCCTCCTTCGAAACTCACTACGGCTGCGAATAATCCCAGAGGTCGCAACCCAAGTCAAGGTGTCAAGAATTCTGGTGATGACGATGCGGTCTGGCGGCGCGTCACGGGCTAGGCGCTCCCGACGGCCAAAGAATTTAAGGAAACATCTTGACATGTGCATTTGTGTTATAGTTAACTACAACAGTCGGCGGGTACTTCAAGAGCTGGAGTATCGCAACTGAGTACACACCAGCGAATGACCCTGACCCGCGAAAAAAGAAGTGCACTTCTTGAGGAGAATGAACATGAAATCCCTTCGTTTTGTGCTGTTCCTGATTCTGATGCCGCTCTCCGTGGCCTTCGCGCAGTCAGCCGCGCCGACCGACGCGCAAAAGTCTTTCACCCAACTCAAAACCCTCGCGGGCACCTGGCAGGGCCCGGTGACCGTCGTCCCGCCGCAGCCCGAGATGGGGGACGGGACGTTCACGCAGGTCTCGCTGCGCGTGACCTCCAGGGGAAACGCGATCGTGCATGAGATGCATGAACCGGGAAAAGCGGACGACCCGACGCGTTACGATCATCCGGTCACCATGCTCTACCTGGATGGGGATCGCTTGCTGCTAACGCACTATTGCGATGCCGGAAACCGGCCGCGTATGACGGGCAAAGTGTCGCCGGACGGGAAGAAGGTAGAATTCGAATTTCTCGATCTCTCCGGCAGCAACCGGTACGGGCATATGTACCATGCCGTCTTCACCATCGTCGACGCCGACCACCACATCGAGGACTGGACGTATATGATGCCGGGGGACAAGCCCATCCACGCGCACATGGACCTGCAGCGGGCAAAGAACGGGAGCGGTGTGGCTGGCAACTAAGGTACCCGGAAAACCTGATGGACCGTGAGTGGAATGACAGTCAGCCGATTTACCGCCAGCTTCGCGACCGCGTGGTCGCGATGATACTCGACGGCGTGCTCAAGGAAGGCGATCCACTGCCCTCCGTGCGGCATGTAGCGGCTGAATATCGGGTCAATCCGCTCACGGTTCTTAAGGGTTATCAGCAACTGGTGGACGATGGGCTGGTCGAAACCAGACGAGGTCTTGGCATGTTCATCAATGTCGGCGCCCGCAATTTATTGCTCCAGGGCGAGCGGCAGAAGTTTCTTGGCGAAGAGTGGCCAGGATCTCCGCCACCATTCAGCGGCTCGGCCTAAAGACGGAAGAACTCCTGAATGGCGCGAAGCGCCAGAGGAAGTCGGATGCCGATACTGACTGAGTTTGCAAGGAAGCGAGCCAAACGCGCGATTGTTGCGCCACAAAGACCGCGGCGCGGCGCGCGGCTCGCACAGATTCCTAGCTGCGCAAAGGACGCTTACTCGGAATGACACTTCAAGCCATGGCATGCATAGAAGCCCGCAGCCTGCGTAAGGCCTTCGGCGCGACCATCGCGCTGGACGGCATCAATTTGCGGGTTGAGGAGGGCCGCATCCTCGGACTCGTCGGTCCCAACGGCGCCGGCAAGACCACGGCGCTCAACGCGATTCTTGGGCTCACCTCTTATCAGGGAGAGCTGAAGGTGCTCGGACGCGACCCCTGGACCGACCGTGACCAACTCATGCGCGATGTCTGCTTCATTGCTGACGTCGCCATCCTGCCGCGCTGGTTGCGGGTTTCGCAGGCGCTCGACTACGTCGCCGGCGTGCATCCGCGCTTCGATCGGGCGAAGGCAGAAGGTTTTCTAGCGAAGACCAATATCCGGCTCGCCAGCAAAGTCCGCGAATTATCGAAGGGCATGGTAACCCAGCTGCACCTCGCACTGGTCATGGCGATCGACGCGAGATTGCTGGTGCTGGACGAGCCGACGCTTGGCCTTGACATTTTGTATCGCAAGCAATTCTACGATTCCCTGCTGAACGACTATTTCGATCGCAATCGCACTATCGTCGTAGCGACACACCAGGTGGACGAGATCCAGCACGTCCTCACCGATGTCATGTTCATCAATCGCGGCCGCATCGTCCTCAATTGCAGCTATGGAAGAATTCGAATCTCGCTATGTGGAACTGATGGTGCGCCCCGAGGAGCTAGCTGCGGCGCGGGCGCTAAGGCCGATGCACGAGCGTCAGGCGTTGGGTCGCACCGTCCTGCTCTTCGATGGCGTCGATCACCAGCAACTTGTCGGGCTTGGCGACGTGCGCGCGCCCAGCGTCGCCGACTTGTTCGTCGCCGTCTTGTCAGATAAGCCCGGAGATAAGCCGGGCAATCAGGTAGGCCAGGCACTGGGTAATTATGAAGGAGCGGCCCGATGAATACTCAATCCGATGCCATGCCCGAGTCCTTCGAGGCACAGAGAGTCGCGCCTGCGGTCCTGTCGCCGACTCGGCCAATGTACTGGTCGCTACGACGTGAATTGTGGGAGTACCGTTCGATCTATATCGCGCCGCTGGCCGTCGCCGCGGTTGCCCTGTTCAGCTTCACCATTAGCATCATTGCGGGTATATGGGAGAGGCCGCTGAGATTTGACCCAGGGACCCCCCAGAAGCCGTTCGACATGGCGGCGGGGCTCCTGATGCTTACCGGGATCATCGTGAGTGCGTTCTATTGCGTCGACGCACTGCACGGCGAGCGTCGCGATCGCAGCATCCTGTTCTGGAAATCCCTGCCGGTATCGGACATCACCACCGTGTTGTCGAAGGCGAGCATTCCGCTTGTTATTCTCCCACTCCTTACCTTTGCGATCACGATCGCTGTGCAGTGGGTGATGCTGCTGGTGAGCACCGCAGTGGTGCTGGTCAGCGGACAGAGCGTCGCGATGTTATGGAGCAAATTTGTCATTCTTCCAGATGTCGCTGTTGCTGCTCTATCATCTGTTGACGGCTCATGCGCTCTGGCCCGCGCCCATTTATTGCTGGCTGCTGCTGGTATCCGGCTGGGCTCGCCGCGCGCCATTTCTGTGGGCGGTGTTACCGCTGGTGGTGATCGCCGGCGTCGAGAACCTTGCGTTTCACACGTGGCATTTCGCTGCGCTGGTGGGAGGTCGATTCATCGGCGACGCGCCGACGATCTCCTCCACAGGGCCGGATATGTTCCCCACCAATCCCATGACACATATCACTCCGGGTCATTTCCTGAGCAGCCCGGGTCTTTGGATCGGGCTGGCGATCACTGCGGCATTCCTCGCCGCAGCCGTCCGGCTGCGCCGCTATCAAGGACCGATCTGAGTCGGATGCACTTGATTTAGTACCTCGCGTGGGGAGAAACGAGTATGAGCACCGAAGGCTTGTGGTCCGTCCAAGCTCTGCCCGTTCGACTTCGCTCAGGGCAGGCTTTGGGCGGGGAACGTCTACTCGCAAACCGCGACGTTGACGCCAGATTCGCAAAGGAGCCGAAATGACGGGTCGTACCGTTGAAACATCGCCGCAACTTTACGCAAGAATCGGCGGAGTTCTGTATCTGATCATCATCGTCGCCGGCGGCTTCGCTGAACTTTTTGTCAGAGACAAACTTATTGTGCCGAGAGACGCTGCAGCTACAGCCAACAACATTATGGCCTCTGAGTCGCTGTGGCGCATCGGTTTCGCCGCCACGCAGGTCATGCTGGTGTGCGCTGTCGCGTTAACAATGATCTTTTATGTATTGCTCAGACCGGTGAATAGAAATCTCGCCTTGCTCATGGCGTTTTTCAACCTGATGGATATCGCCATCGAGGGCATCAATAATCTTCATCATTTTGCGGCTGTGCTCATTTTGGGAGGCACTGACTATCTGAAAGCTTTTGAACCACATCAACTACAGGCTTTAGCCCTGCTGTCGACCAAGTTGTTTGAATATGGCTATGGCATCGCGCTGGTATTCTTCGGCTTCGAATCGCTTTGTCGCGGGTATTTGATTTTCAAATCGGGTTTCCTTCCCAGGATTCTCGGTGTTCTGGTGGTCATTTCCGGTCTCAGCTATGTGACGAATAGCTTTGTGCTCTTCCTGACTCCTTCATTGGGACTGGCTTTTGCTGCCCGCCGGGATTCCGGAATTCATACTTTGCCTATGGCTGATTGTGATGGGCGTGAACGTTCAGAAGTGGCAAGAGAAAACAAGCGCTGCGGGAATGAGCGGAGTGTAGGCGCGCCAGGCCTACTCCAAGGCGAGAGTCATTTTGAGCGCCCGGTCCAATTCCTCAACCTTGGAGCGCGCCAGGGATCCAACGAAGCGTGTCAGTTGCACCTTGCGGAGACTTACGAGGTTATCGCATAGGATCCAGCTTTCATGTTTCAACCCTTCGTCGATGCCGACTGAGACCTGGGTAGAGAATCCGTGTCCGCGAGTGAGGATGGGTGCGCAGATGACGGTGGGGAATCTGGAATCGATCAGGGTCTGGCGACTCACTACCACGAAGCTCCGGTAAAGTTTAGGATCGTCGCTGGGATGATGAACGCGATAAATTTCGCCCCTTCTCATCTTCGCCGCCGGCTATGATTCCGTCGCCTGATACCGGAGGACGTCCTCCACCTCCGCATTCAGCTCGTCCCCGGCCTTATTAATGAGTTCGAGATCGCGAGCTTCAATTTGCGCCCGCGCCTGTTTGCGTAGGTACTGAGCCAGCACGGCTTCGATAAAAGCCGAGCGAGATTGCTTTGATCCTGCAATGCGATCGATGCCGGCGAGTACCTCTTTCGATAGTGTGATAGAAGTCTTCTCTTTCATACTACTATTATACCACCCCAATACGAACGCTAGCTCTAAAGGCGCCGATCACTTTCATACGAGTAACATCCCCGCCCAAAGACTGCCCCTAAGCGAAGTCGAATGGGCGGAGCTTGGACGGCCACCCGGCCAAAGTTCTTTTGTGTTGAGAGGCTGAAAACTTCACGCCGCGTCTCCTTTACAATCTCGGTCTGACTCGCGTTCGTTGACCAACTATTATGAAACTCGCTCAGATCGCTTCTACTCTCAATGCACGGCTGGAAAATGGCTCGCCTGAAATTGAAATCACCGGTGTGAATGGAATCGAGCTGGCCGGCCCTGGCCAGATCACTTTCGTGGCTAACCCCAAATACTCGGCTGCGGCTCGGACCACCAAGGCCTCCGCCGTGATTGTGGACGACAACTTTCCGGCCATCTCCACCGCAATGCTGCGCGCCAAAAATCCCTACTTAACTTTCGCCCGCGCCATTGAACTATTCCATCAGCCAGCCAGGTTCGCGCCGGGTCGCCATCCGACGGCGGTGATCCATCCTTCCGCCAAGATCGGAGAAAATGCACACATTGGCCCCTATGTGGTCGTCGACGAAGACGTCAAAATCGGTAAAAACGCAATCCTCCTGGCGCATGTGGTGATTTACCGTGGCGTGGTCATCGGCGACAATTTTTTTGCCCACGCCCATGCAGTGGTACGCGAGCATTGCCGCCTGGGATATAACGTGATTCTCCAAAATGGCGTGGTCATCGGCGGCGATGGCTTTGGCTTTGCCAAAGATGACAATGCCCGGTGGCACAAGATTCCGCAGCCTCAGCCGGTCGTCATTGAGGACGACGTGGAGATCCAGGCCAACTCCTGCATCGACCGGGCGAGCGTGGGAGAAACTCATATCGGACGCGGCACGAAGATCGACAATCTGGTGCAGGTGGGACACGGCTCGCATATTGGGAAGGATTCTCTGCTGGCGGCGCAGGTCGGCCTTGCGGGCTCAACCGAAGTGGGTAACAATGTCATCCTCACAGGACAGGTGGGCGTGGTCGGTCACTGCAAAATTGGCGATGGCGCAATCGTCACGCCCCAGAGTGGAGTCGCTGGAGACATTGCGGCTGGTGCGATTGTCAGCGGCGCGCCAGCGGTGGATCACAAGCTCTGGCTGAAATATTCCGCGGTCTTGAGCAGACTGCCGGAAATTGCCAAAGCAATTAGGGCAAAATCGAAAAGCTGAAACGATTAGTGCACGGAGCTTGCGATCCGATTCCAGTCGTCTGCGAAACCCGGGAGTGAAAGGAAAGAAAACTCCCGCTCTTGAAACGACCGTGGAAGGGCACGGCTTCCAGCCGTGCCACCAACATCACAAGATCCCCACCCACGCCGTAAGGCGCACCCCCACCACCCAGATAGCCGCCCATTTCTCTCTGTCAGACAGCAGTAGTTCCTTCGTGTGCCTTCGCGTCCTTTGTGGTTTGAGGGTTCTGTTCCCGATACTCCTCCGGCAGTCCACTGTCAATCGCTCGCCTCACTTTTTCCATTAACTCCTCCCGGCTGCCGAAGTCTTCGGGTTCGATGGGATCGTGAAAGATCACAGTTACTAGTCCTGGCTTGATCGCGAATCTCTGTTTGGGCATCACGGAATGCGACCCGGAAATTGTGACGGGAACCACCGGAACATTACTCTCCATCGCCAAATGAAACGGCCCTTTCTTGAAGGGTAATAGTTTGCCATCCGAAGAGCGCTTGCCTTCAACGTAAATAGTCATGTTGATGCCCTGACGGATGACCTCAGCCGCCGCGCGCACTGCGGCGATGCCAGCTTCGCGGTCTCCGCGGTCCACCGGAACCAACGAACCCAGGCGCATGGTTTTCCCCAGAATCGGGTAACGGAACAACTCTTTCTTCGTCATGACCGAGGTCCGGCGCGGAATCAGCGGTATCAGCAGCGGCGGATCAATGTTGGAAGCGTGATTGGACATGAAGATGTATGTACGTGTGGGATTAGTTTGTCGAGTCCGATGACCTGCACCCGTACCCCGGCGAGGCGGACGCCCGTCCTAGCTCCCCACATACCGACGCGATAAAGAAAGTTCACGTTGCCGGTAAACAGGGTCCAGGGAAAGCAAATTAGCGCGGCTAGAGGAAGCAAAATCGCCCAGAAACCGAGCATGAGGACGGTGCGTATCACGGATGCGCGTCTCCCTCGGATTCGCCTTTTAGCCACGCCGTACGGCGAGCTTTCTGCTGAGGGGTGACATGGTCCAAATCCTTTAACTCAAACTCAACCTCTTCCCGGCTACTTATCTTCCAATGCAGTTTGCGCTCGCCCTCAGTCGTTGCGGACACGAAGAGACAGCGTATCTCCGATTCGCAACTCCGAGAGTTTCTGGCGAAAGTCCGAGCTCGCTGTCTGGCCGTTGATGTCAAGAATGGAATCTCCCACCGCGAGGCCGGCACGCTCAGCCTCGCTGTTGGGAGTAATCGCAGTCACGATTGGAGGCGCGTCAAAGTTTCGCGTTGCCTCAAATCCCGGGTCGGCCCGGCTGCCAGAGTGGCGCACCAGGTGCAATCCCACGTTAATAAAGAAATCGTTCCAGGGAATCTCTTCCGTGCCCGCCACGTATTTCTGGAAGAAAACCTTAAAGTCTGCGTGACTGACGGCTTCTGCTGCTTGCCGCACGCCATCGGAGTCAGGGAAATCCCGGCCCTGCTGAGCATAGTTCTGGTTCATCCACCGAAAGACTTCCCGCAGAGACGCTGACCCATGACTAGCATCACGGACCGCAAGATCGAGGATCATCCCCAGCAACTCACCCTTGTTGTAGTAGGAGATACTGCGCTGCGGTAGTCCGTAGTAGGGATACTTCTCCAGCCAAGCATCCAGACTCGCCGCTTCCGCCGACTGCCTAAGATGGGCCGGTCGCTGCTCTAGTTCGGCGATCTGGTCTGCTATGCGTCTCAGGTACAAAAGCTCGTCGAGCAAACCGGCACGCAACAGGATGTAATTCTCTACCGTATTGGTCAGGCCTTCACTGAACCACAATGCCGTAGAGTAGTTCTCCTTGGTGTAGTCAACCGGATCAAGAGACTGTGGGCGAATGCGCTTGACGTTCCAGAGATGAAAAAATTCGTGTGCGGTTACATCGGCCAAGGCCAAGGGATTTTCAGCGAGCACACGCGCATTGACATCGATCGCGGTTGAATCGGTATGCTCCATGCCTCCGCCGCCGGTAACGCGCGGGAAATGGTAGAGAAATAAATAGGTCTGGTATGGACGATCGTCCATCCATGAAGTTGCGGCCGCCACAATTCGCTTCACCACCGGAACCATTTTCTGCATATTGTAGACAGCCGGATCGGCATCTACGACGATGCGATAGTGTCCCCCGCCTTGGTCGAAATTAGCTTCCTGAAAAGAACTGATTTCAACCGGACAGTCGACAAGCACGGTCGTAAGTTCGCTGCCGCAAATTCACCTGCGGCGGAACTCGTGAGCGCAGTGGCGATCCGCCAACTCGGCAGGAACATCGCTAAAACGGACCTGTCATTGGTAAAGGAGCCGACCGTCGATCGGGTACATCAAGATCTCAGCCAGATTGAAGAATGCGTGTTGGTTATTTAGCTCCGCCCCATAAGGTCCGGGCAGGCTGGCAACGATTTCGTATTCAATGGCGGCCCCATGCTCCGCCCCACTGATTCGCCATCGGCTCTTATCGACTTGGTGCATCACAAGAGTATTGCCGTCGTTCCCCTTCGCGTGCACCCAGTTGACGTATTGGGAAAAGTCACGAACCTGGTAAAGCGCGTTCCACACCGGCAATTGCAGATCGTGCTCGGAGTTACTCGGCGCAAGCTCGACCGTAACGTGGACGAGGTGTTGGGCACGATTGGCCAGCGAGATGGTATATCGGATTTGCTGTTGTGAAGATTGAGGAGTTTGACCTGTGGTGCGACTGGAACTCGCTGCGATGAGCGTGACCAGAGCCAGCGCGAGATGTGAAGTTGTCTTGCGTATCACACCTTGGCTCGCGCCTCCACTGGCTCATCGGATCCCTGCGATGCTGCGCCTCCGATCGAACGCAGACGCTGCGGCAGTTTCTCGTAGATGCCACCAAAACCGCCATTGGAGAGAATCGCGACCACATCACCCGAGCGCATTTCAGGCGCCACCAACTGCACGATCCCATCCACCTCGGGGACGATTCGCGCGCGCCGTCCATGTTTTTGGATGTGCGCCGCCAAGGCTTGCAAGTCCAACCGCTCTGGTTCGGGAATGGAATCGGACTTGAAGACGTTTGCCACCACGACCTCATCGGCTAGCGCCAAGCTTTTCGCCAGATCATTCTGCAACACATTCCTGCGCAGCGTATTCGATCGTGGCTCGAGAATCGCCCACAGCCGTGCCTCGGGATAACGCGAACGCAAAGCTCTCAACGTGCCCGCAATCGCAGTGGGATGATGAGCAAAATCATCGATGATGGTAATCCCATTCACCCGAGCTCTGACTTCCAGTCGCCGCTTCACGCTCTTGAACGTTTTCAGTGCCGCCGAGACTTCTTCCTTGGAGATGCCACAGCCCACCGCCAAGGCCGCTGCCGCAGTCGCGTTCCAAACGTTGTACTCGCCAGCAAGCGGGAATTCGAAATCTGCCCAGGGTTCGCCATTCCGCAGCACCGTCCAGAGGGTACGCGAGGGCTCGAAGCGCAGGTTGGGTATCCGCCAAGCCGACTTTTCCTTCGTCCCATACCGCTCCACCGGACAAAATGCTTTCTCCAAACAACGATCGACGCCCTCTCCCTGGTCGAACGCCACGATTCGTCCCCGCCGCGGAACAAGGTTCACCAGCCGCTTGAAGGCAGTCTCAACCGCATCGAGGTCTTTGTAGATATCGGCGTGGTCGAATTCCACCGAGGTCAGAATCGCGGAGTCGGGGAAATAGTGCAGAAACTTCGGCCCCTTGTCAAAGAACGCCGTATCGTATTCATCGCCCTCCAGGATGAAATGTTTTCCCTGACCCAATTGAAAGCTGCTGCCGAAGTTTTCCGCGATGCCCCCAATCAGGAATGAGGGTTGCATCCCTGCCGTGTGAAAAATCCATGCCAACATCGATGTCGTGGTGGTCTTGCCATGGGTGCCGGCCACGACTAGCACCTCCTTGCCGCGCAGAAATTCATCGTGCAGTAGTTGCGGCATCGAGCAGAACGGGATGCGCTCGTCGAGTACGTGCTCAAGTTCTACGTTGCCACGGGAAAGAGCGTTGCCGATGACCACGAGATCGGGCGGCGGCTGGAGATTCTTCGCAGCAAACGGCTGCCAAACTGGGATGCCAAGGGACTCTAGGAAGTCTGACATCGGCGGATAGGCAGCCGCATCCGAACCGGTGACGCGAAATCCGCGTTGTTTCAGCATGCCCGCTAACGACGCCATGGCCGTCCCGCAGATGCCAATCAAGTGGATATGTTTCTTTTCATTCATAACTTTTGTCTGGAGCTTTGTTCATGAATGCTTCCAACCGCCGCCGCTTGCGTGGCTGCTTCCAGAATTTTCAGGCTGACTTCGTCGCCGCGAACCTTCAGCGCTGCTTGTACGCCGATAGGGAGCGTAATATTCCGCCGCGAGACATGCCCGGAGCGGAAGCCATAAGCCACCGGCACTCCCAGATCACCCACGATTCGCAGCACGACCTCCTCTAATGTGTAGCCCTGATCTTTGTGCTGCACACAGTCCAGCATCTCGCCGAAGATGATACCGCGCACTTCGGCCAGTTTACCTCCCAGCTTCAGTTGCATCAGCATGCGGTCGATCTGATAGGGCTTGGCGGCGAGATCCTCAAGAAAAAGTATGGTGCCGTCGGTGCGAATTTCGTACGGCGTACCTAGGGAAGCGGCCAGCATGGAGAGGCATCCGCCATAGAGAATTCCTTGCGCCGAGCCCTCAACCAGCGGCTTTGCTCCCGAACCCGCTCCCATCGTCCATTGCGACCGTCCGCTCAGAGCTGCTTCCCAAGAGGACAAGTCAACTCCGTCGGCAACGGCAAAATCCTTCGCTACCATGGGGCCGTGGAAGGTCACAAATCCCGCAGCGTCCGCAAAATACGTGAGCAGAGTTGTGTTGTCGCTGTAGCCGACGAAAATCTTTGGATGCGCTGCAATTTCCCTGAGATCGATCGCGTCCAGAAGATAATTGGATCCGTACCCACCACGGGCGCAGACCACGGCCCGCACGTCCTCACGTCGAAACATTTCCTCGAGCTCTCGCGCCCGGCGTTCGACTGATCCGGCGAAGTAGAGATCCTGATCCAGGATCGAATCAAAATAGAAGGGCTTGTAACCCAGCTTTCGCAGACTTTCACATCCCGCTTCCAGCGACTCACGCTTGATGTTGCTGGCCGGAGCCACGATGCCAACCGTGTCGCCGGGTTGTAGTACGGGCGGCTTGGTGCGCGGGATCGGCGAGCGAGGCGGCATGTGATTTCAAATGTTAAGCAAACAAGCTAAGTGAAAAACTCCCCACGGCAGATGAGCTGCGCTGGACCGCGCAGATACACCTGGTCCTCCCAGCGCACAGTCTGGATCCCGCCGGGCGCATGCACCCTCACCGGGGACTCCGCCCGCTCCGCCGCGATCGCTGCTACCGCTGCCGCGCACGAGCCCGTCCCCGACGATTGCGTCTCGCCGACCCCGCGTTCGAAGAAACGAGCCTCAATATTACTTCTATCTTTAACAATTACGAGCTCAACATTAATCCCCTGCTTGAAGTTCTGCTGGCGTCCGATTTCTGCCGCCTGTGCCTGCCAGCCATGGGCATATTCGTTGACGAATACAACGTAATGTGGATTGCCCATGGAAACCGGAATTCCGCGAACCTCGCCGCACGCCAGCTTGAGCACAACCTCATCGCCCACTTGGGGCTCACCCATCTCGATCTCAAACTCGTATCGGTTTTCGCTGCGGGCGGTGAGCATGCAACTCTTCACTCCAGCCCCAGTGCGAATCGAGACTTTTTCCCGAGGCTTTTCGGAACAGAGATAAGCCGCCACGCAGCGCGTGCCATTGCCCGAGATTTCAGCCTCGGATCCATCAGCATTGAACAGCCGCGCCCGAACGTCAGCATCTCGGGCCGGGAACAACCACTCCACGCCATCGGCGCCCACTCCTTGATGCCGATCGCAGATGCGTCGGCTGAAGCCCGCAAGATCGGCTGGCAACTGCATCTCGTCCACATCCATCGCATCAATGATCAGGAAATCGTTTCCGCAAGCACTGGCCTTCACAAAAGGGATCGCGATCCCTGGCGGGTTCATTCAGGATGTACCGGACCCAGCGGGACAACGCGCTCGAACACTGAGGATTGCCTCAGCTCCTGCAGAGCTCGTTCTTGTTTCTTACGCGTGCCTTCCAGATCAAACTGAAGCCTCACATGCTGTTTGGTAGGGGCAATCCGCACGTTCTCCATGATGCCGTGGATCACCTCCAGGGCACGGTTCACTTCTGCCGTGACGTCATCCGCGGTCGGGCCAGTGACCTCATAGGTATAAAATCCCAACTTTAGACCGAATCGCATTTCTGCCCTTCCCAACAGAAAAAGGCAAAGCAGGATGAGCGCCGTTGCAAATATGGAGGTGAGGTAGAGCCCACCGCCAACCGCCATTCCTATCGAGGCCACGACGAACAGCGTCGATGCCGTGGTGATGCCGGTCACCAGATCTCCGCGATTGCGCAGAATGGAACCGGCGCCGATAAAGCCGATTCCGGGAATGATCTGAGCGGCAATGCGAGTGTGATCACCGACGTGCTCGATCGCCAATGTGTCAGAAAGAATGGTGAACAACGCTGCGCCCAGGCAAATGAACATGTTGGTGCGCAGCCCAGCGGGGCGGTGCTTGAATTCGCGCTCCAGGCCAATGACTCCACCCAAAATTGCTGCCAACACCAGGCGCGCCATGGACAGCCCAACCACCGAGGACATCTCCGATCGGAGCATTTCGACAATCGGTTGCGCTGTAATCATAGGGAGCGAATTGGATGAATTTTATCACTGTGAAACTCTGCTCCCATCGCTTCCAGCATTCGCTGGTTAACGCAGATGATTACCGTGGCTGCCCGCTGAGTCTGGTAGATAGTCGCCACCGGCTGGCCTGAAACGTGGAGGACCGCAAGCGCGAACATACTCTGCGTCCGCGTCGCGATGTGAACCGGATCACCCTCGAAGGCAATGACGAAGTCCGCGTATTGTTGCGGATTTGCCAGGGCCCGCTCCCATAAACCCATCTGGATCGGATGGCTGCACCCAGGTACGGTGATTGCCTTCGTTGATCACTCGGCGCAGCGGGATCCCTGCCTGCTGCAGCGCGCCTACGTGATTGCCCAGGAACATCAGCAGCGTGGAGTCAGGCGGCAGTCCTCTTAGATATGCCGCCACCTCTCTTTCCAGGGCGGTCCGCGTGCGGGAGTTGATCCAGGCTTCGTGGAAGCAGATGGGATCGCGCCAGATCGATGCATAGCTGAGCGACACGGAAATCAGTGCGACGAGAACTATTCCGGCTCGTGCTGTCGTATTTCGCACGAAGCTGGTCAGGAAATACACCGCAAGAGCTACCGAGACGGCAAACGCAGGAAGCAATTCCAAACCGTAGCGCACGTTGTAATGCGAGAATGGCCACCACACCGGCAAGTAGATAGGCACGCTGCCGTAAGCAATCGAGAGTGAGTAGAAAATTAGCGGAATCCAAAGCAATAGAAGCGGCCATAGCCGCCGATCAGAAATCAACGCAAGTACCGTGCCTGTCAACGCCAGCAACCACCACAATCGCCCCCAGTTTCCCGGGGCCAGATTTAGTTCCGCTGACTTCAAGAAATAACTCGCCGCCACCGGCAAGTTTCGCGTGCCGGGATGCGGGCTAGTCTCCGAAACCGACTTGCGCTCGATGGCCTTCGCCGAATACGGACCGTTGGCAAACTCCAGCGGATTTCGATAGACAATTCCGTTGTAGGCCAGCCAGAACACCGGGGCAAACGCCGCCAGCAAAATAAAGTTGCGGACTCCGTGTCCTAGATCTTGCCTCCCTGTCGCTTTGGCAGCCACAACTACAGCAACGCACATGGCAGCGGCCAGGAACCAGCCGTCGTAGCGGGTCAGACATGCCCCGGCCAGACACAGCGCCGCATTTCACCAACGATGACAGGCCAGACTTCTCCAGATCTTCGTTCTTCTGCCCCGACTCCTGCACGAATTCGCTGAAGTACACCACCATCCAGATAAATAGCGCCAGGTAGAGTGGCTCGGTCATGGCGGTTGTTTGCATATAAATCAGGTTTGGATTTGCAACGTAGATCAAAGTCGCAATCCAGGCTGCGATTCGCACCGCCGTGTCTGGCCGGGAAGGAAAGCCCACTGCACTCTCGGACCAAACGAAAGATGCCCAATGCGCCGAGAACATAAGCCGCCAATGAAGGAATCGACCCTCCTACTCCGGTCTGCCACGCCCAATCAGAAAGCAGAAACGGAATCATCAGGAGATGCGGCAGCGGCAGCCAGACCGTGCCCAGTTGGAGGAGTCCCGGAGTACGAGAATCGAATACGCGCCGCGCGATGTTGATGTGGGCAACTGCGTCTCCGTACAGCAGCAGGTCACCTTGTCGCAGGTAAAACAGGAAAGATCCGATTGATACGCAAGCGGCAAACCACAGCACCAAGGCGGTCTCAGGGTCCCAGCGGCGGTTCAGTGGAGCGCTCATTCCAGGTGGGTGAGTTCGCGAAAAATTTGAAAGCGAGCCTCAATCTCAGGTCGAGTCAGAGATTGCAGGCGCTCCGTACCAAACTGCTCCACGGCAAATGATCCCATGACGCTTCCGTAAAACAGTGCCCGCTTGAGCACCTCGCGATTCAGTTGCTCCTGCGAAGCGATGTAGCCCATGAATCCTCCGGCAAAAGAATCGCCCGCGCCCGTCGGATCCTTCACTTCCTCGATAGGCAGCGCAGGAGCGCGAAAGGGATGGCTACCGATGCCGAATGCACCTTCACGAAAAAATATCGTCGCGCCGTATTCGCCGTGCTTCACTACCAAAGCCTGCGGGCCCATAGCGAGGACCTTGCGCGCCGCCCGCGGCAAGCTGCTTTCTCCCGCGAGCATTTTAGCTTCGGTGTCGTTGATCAGCAGCACGTTGATTAGCTTCAGCGTCTCAGTCAACTCTTTCTTTGTGCGCTGTATCCAATAATTCATGGTGTCGCCCCCGGTCAGTCGGACACCGTCCATCTCCTGCCGCACCTGCTTTTGCAGATCGGGATGAATGTTCCCTAGAAAAAGAAACTGCGAATCGGCATACTCGCGGGGGATATGCGGCACAAAGCGTTCAAATACGTTCAGGTCGGTGAAATCGGTTTTGGCTTCATTCAGATTGTCGAAATACTGTCCGCCCCAGCGGAACGTCTTGCCCGGCGCGTGTTCGATGCCGCGCGTATCGATTCCGCGCTTTTTCAGAACGCCTTCATGCTGAGGAGTGAAGTCTTCGCCCACAATTCCCACCATGCGGACCTTGGTGAAATAACTGGCGGCCAGGGAAAAATATGTCGCAGAGCCACCCAGAACGCTGTCAACCTTTCCCGACGGCGAGGCGATGGAGTCGAATGCAATCGAACCTACCGCAAGAATGCTCATTGTCCGGTTTTGCTCTTTAGGTACTTGTCGAGAATGAGTTTCAATTTCTGACGGGTTGCTGCCGGAATCTTGTCACGATCCGTGAGGATGGCATGAGCCAGCGCTGAGCCGCATTTGCAGTCTCGACCCGATGGCATGGCGGCAACCGTCTGGCGAATCACTCGGGTCGCGTTCTCTGCATTTTTCACCAAAACGGCGACGATCTGGTCGACCGTGACCGAATCATGGCGCGGATGCCAGCAATCATAGTCGGTCACCATGGCAATCGTCACATAGCAGATTTCGGCCTCGCGGGCCAGCTTGGCCTCTTGCAGGTTGGTCATGCCGATCACGTCCATGTTCCAACTGCGGTACACATTTGATTCAGCTTTGGTAGAGAACTGCGGGCCTTCCATACAGAGATACGTCCCACCACGCTTGCCAGTCACGCCGGCTGTCTTACATGCGGTTTCGACCACTCGAGCGAGTTCCGGGCAGATGGGATCGGCGAAGGCGATGTGGGCCACGATACCGTTCCCGAAGAAAGTGTCCACGCGATGACGGGTGCGATCGAAGAACTGCTCGGGAATCACAAAGTCCAGCGGTTTGTGTTCTTCCTTTAGCGACCCGACCGCCGAAATAGAAAGGATTCGCTCCACGCCCAGTTGTTTGAAACCGTGAATATTGGCGCGGAAGTTTAGCTCCGTGGGCAAAATCCGGTGGCCGCGCCCGTGCCGTGCCAAAAAAGCGACCTTTCGGCCTTCGAGCGTGCCTACCACATACGCTTCGGAAGGCTTGCCGAACGGCGTCTTCAGGCGCACTTCCTTGATTCTGCTTAGCCCGGGCATGGAGTAAAGCCCGCTGCCGCCAATGATTCCTATTTCCGCTCGCGACAAGAATCCCCCTGAAGAATTCTATCCCTGATTGGCAAACTGGTGATTATACAGAACAGAGGGAGTTCCTCGGGTGACGCGGATAGCCTTGCCGCTGCGCACAACGCGTAGCAGGCTACTTCCCTGCCGCTACGGCCCCGAATATTTCTTGTTCGAGACGATCCGACGTCGGCTGATCCAGGCTCTCGGTAATCAGCACGGTGTCTCCTTCGACGTCAATGACGACCGGCCCCGCCTTCGCTGAGCCAGGTATGCTTGCCGGTCAAAGTCTCCAATGTATCCAGGCTGATTGCGGAGTTTTTCTCATCCGCATCGTGCAACCGGCGATATCGCTTGGGCAGGTATTTGGCGTAGATCGCGGCAAACTCCGCGGACCGCTCCGCATTCGACCAGCGCGATACATACAGCAAGGCCAGAGGAGCGGACGGATCACCCTTCGGATAGGCAGCATAGTAATAGCCGCCTCGCCAGTGCGGATAGAGCGCATGCGAGGCTTCGACCCCAGCGTACTGGTCGATCAGCACGGCCACGTCGAATTCTCCGACCGCGCCCACGTCAAACCGGTCGTAATTCTTGAACGTCTGCTTGAAATCAGGGAGGCGCATTGGCTCGACGCGCTCGCCCGCTATGTACGATTTCGGTTCCATGATCTGGCGAGTGGTTTGTGGCGGGTTCAGGAATAGTCCCGCGTAGGCTTTTTCTTTGCCTCCTTGAGTCAGCAAGTCCGCGGTAAAGTCAATTCCGTAGCGATAGGGAAAGGTCAGAGCCTCTTTCATGTAAATGGGCGCGCCTTGAAACTGCGGTGAGTCCGCTGTGCCAGCCAGCATGCCTTGCTTCAGAGCGTCAACCACGGCACGCGAATCCTTCAGGGACTGGCCCATCGGCGCCAGCATGTAGTCGATCAGCACCGCCATCGCCTGGCCTTCGACGACCGCTTGCCGCGCGGTCCCGATCTCGTCTTTCTCAATATCGGCCCAGGTCACCTCCTTTTTCTTTTCCAGATCTGCGTCGCCCGGTTTCATGTATTTCTCGAGATTAAAAGACTGGTCCTGCAAGGCATGAGTCAGCTCGTGCGCCAGAACCGGTTTCTGTTGCTCGGCGTCGACCCAGTCCAGCAAATTGACCGTCTTGGTCTTGGGATCGTAGTAGCCCGCCACCTGCTCGCGCAGCAGAGCCACCAGAAATGTTCCCAGATCGAAGTCGCGGGGCAGCAGACCGAACTTCTTCAGCACCAACTCAGACCGGCGCAAGCGCTTCGCATCTTCGTCCTCGGTGGTGTGCTTTTCAACGTAGGCCGCCACTTCATTGCGGTCGATCAGCTTTCTTTTGACTTCATGCTTGATCGGAAAACCTGTGTCTTTGCTGGCGAAGTGCAGAATCTCATCCACTGACCGAAAGAGTTCTTCGGCTTCCTGAGGCGAAATCTTCTGTTCTTGTGCTGGCTTGGCGTCCCCGGCAGTTTTCTGCGCCTGAGAGGCTGACGGTGTTTCCGGGTGCGAAGCTGGCGCTTGCGCCAGCCCCAGCGCGGTCAAAGCGCAGCACAACCAAGCTGTGCAAAGCTGAGAGAGTAATTTCCGATAGAATTTCTTCAGATCAATCATTGGTTTCTTTATGGCTGAAGCCGATCCTCGTCAAACCGCCGCTGAATGCTTCCAGAAAGCCTACGAGCTGCAAATGTCCGGCGAGTTCCAGCAAGCCATTGAACTCTACACTCGCTCTCTCGAAGCCTTTCCCACCGCCGAAGCCTTCACCTTTCGCGGCTGGGCTTACTCTTTCCTCGGAGACTACGACCGCGCCATTGCGGAATGCCTTGAGGCCATCAAGGTCGATCCCGAATTCGGCAACCCTTACAACGATATCGGGGCTTACTTGATTCAACAAGAAAAATGGGATGAGGCCATCCCCTGGTTCCAGAAAGCGATGACGGCCCCGCGTTACGAAGCGCGCTGCTATCCACACTTCAATCTCGGACGCGTTTACGAGCACCAGCGGAATTGGCAAAAGGCCAAAGAGTGCTACGCCCAAGCGTACGCGCTGGATAAGCGATACATGGCTGCCCTGGCAGGCTTACGCAGATTGCGAGCTGCCTGGAATTGATTCGCAGCCGCTGCTTGCAGCAAACCCTTAACAGCTTGTCATCCTGAGCGGAGCGATGCTTCGCGAGGCGAAGCAGCCGCGGAGTCGAAGGATCCCTACGAGTCACCTCTGCGAATGACGCATCAGGAAATTCTTGCCACAACTCTTCAGCATCGGACCATTTTGGGAGCGTTGAACCGCCTTTGTGATTTATCTCACATCTTCACTGACCCAAAATAAACAAGAATCAACTGCCAGCACTACCGTGGAAGCGCACGGCTTCCAGCCGTGCGAAAAGGTGTCGAAAATAGCGCGGCTTTAGCCGCTGTGGAAACAGACAATCTGGCAGATCGCACGTTCTTCGTCACCACCGTGACCTGGGAACGCAGACCGCTCTTTCGATCAGAGCGCGCCGCCAGCCTATTCTTGGACACCCTCTTCGCATATCGCGATCGCGGAATCTTTCAGCTCTACGAATTCGTCCTCATGCCCGATCACCTCCATTTGCTTCTCGCTCCCAAACCCACAATCGCTCTGGAACGCGCCATGCAGTTCATCAAAGGCGGATATTCCCACCGCTTCAGGAAGGAAACCGGATCACGGTTGGAAATCTGGGAGCGCAGCTTCACCAACCATCGCATCCGTGAGTGGCATGACTACGAGAAGCACCGGCGCTACATCCGATTGAATCCCGTCCGCGCCGGACTGGCCGAGTTTCCGCACGATTACCCTTACTCCTCCGCACATCCCGGATTTCCCCTGGATGTTGCGCCACAGCGGCTAAAGCCGGTCGCTTGACGCTGCTATCGGCACGGCTGAAAGCCGTGCCCTTCCACGATGGCGCACGCAGTTTCGCCATTTCCAAACCTCTAACGTATCGGCCCGGCGCAGCAAAAGACAACCAGGCAATCCGGTGGCAAATAACGATGTTGGCACGACCGTGGAAGCGCAGCCGTGGAAACGTTGGCACGACCGTGGAAGCGCACGGCTTCACCCGTGCGAAAAAAAGCGTCAAAAGAATGAGGCGGCTTTAGCCGCTGCGGCCCACTCTCCCCGCCACCCACTCCCCCGCCTCCCTTGTCCCTAACTCGCCGCCGATATCTTGCGTCGTCTTCTTTTGCCGCACTGCTTCCAGCACCGCTGCTTCAATCTTCGCCGCCTCCGTCGCCATCCCCAAATGCCCCAGCATCATCGCTGCCGTCAGAATCGCGCCAAACGGATTCGCGATATTCTTCCCGGCAATCGGCGGCGCCGATCCATGCACCGGCTCGAACATCGACGTTTTCCCCGGATGAATGTTCCCGCTCGCAGCCATGCCCAGACCACCCTGCAGGCCCGCGGCCAGGTCGGTAATGATGTCGCCGAACATGTTGTTGGTGACAATGACATCGAACTGTCGCGGGTCGCGGACCATTTGCATGCACAGCGCGTCCACGTACATGTGCTCGGCAGTGATCTGCGGATATTCCCGGCTCACCTCCTTGAAGACACGCTGCCACAAGCCCCCGGCATAGGTCATTGCGTTGGACTTGTCGCACATCAACACGCGTTTGCGCGGACTTCCATCCTGCTTCTGGTGGCGTTCGCAGTATTCAAAGGCATATCGGACCACGCGCTCCACACCTTTGCGGGTATTGATATCCTCCTGGATCGCCACCTCATCAGCTGTTCCCTGCTTAAAGAAACCACCTGCATCTACATACACGCCTTCAGTGTTTTCCCGAATGACAACGAAGTCGATGTCTTTGGGTTCAATCCCCTTCAGCGGACACAATCCTGAATCCAGCAGGCGAACTGGACGCACATTGGCGTAGAGGTCCATCTTGAAGCGCATGCCGAGCAGGATCTCTTTCGCGTGGATGTTCGACGGTACCCGCGGATCGCCGAAGGCTCCGACCAGGATTGCATCGAATTCGCGGCCCAGCATGGCGAATCCGTCGGGAGGCACAGTGACACCGTCGGCGAGATAGCGCTCCGCGCTCCAATCAAAGTGAGTAAGTTCGACCGCTGCGCCTGAGGCTGTGATGACCTTGACCGCCTCGGGGATGACTTCACGTCCGATGCCGTCGCCAGGAATGATGGCAATGCGTTTTTTCTGGCTCACGGCTGGAAAAGGTACCACATGAGCGTGGGGTGGTCTTTTCTCCGGCGGGTCCGGCTACTTCTTGCGCTGCATCTCAAAGCGGAAGGTTGTACCCTTCCCGTCCTGCATCCAGGTCCATTCCTCCGTGTAGTGGTCCGCATCCGGGAAGAAGTAGACGGCTCGGCTCATATGTCCCTTTTGTGGGTTGGGGAGATTGGTGGCGTCGAAGAAATCGAAGGAAACAGTTTTCAGATCGGGCGAGATGGTCGCACGCATGCGTGGCTGGCTGCCGGACGGGCAAAAATGGGTCATCAGCAGATGATCTCCGTCCACGTAAAACAAGCTGAGCATATCCTCCGATCCCATCTTGTTTTCGCTCATCACCGCCGTTCCACCGGCGGCCAAGCGATAGGTGTCTACCACCGCGCTCGTCCTGCGTATTCTTGCCCTCCCACGTACCCACCATCGACTTGAATTTCTCCAGGAGTTTCTGGGCGTCGGACTGAGCGAAAGCCGTGGCCGAAGCAAGCGCCATCAGCAGGACAGCCAATGTGCGAAGGGTCTTCATCGTTGATTCCGGCCCCTTAAGGCAAGGACTTCGGCGTGGATAATAGCATTGCCCTACGTCCTCATCTGATTCCAATGTTGGATTTTCGTTCAAGTGGTGCCGCACTCAGGTATGACTCGACACAGATCAGGTGCGATTCTGCCGTCGTTTTGAGCCCGATAGAGCCTGAATGCTGCTCGAACAGACGGGCCCCACTGCAGGGCTGGGACAAAACGAACCCTCCCGGCACCCTGTATAATCAGGGGTTGAAGATGACCTCCAGCACTGTGCAAGATAAGGTAGCATTAGCCCAAAAGGACAATCATCGCGCCCTGGCGGCCCCTGATTTCGGAGACGTCCACGCCGAATTTCGCGCGCTGGTCTCCGGCAGCGGGGTCTATGACCTCGGCCAGCGGGCAAAAATTACAGTTAACGGCAGCGACCGGGTGCGCTGGCTCAATGGCATGGTCACGAACAATGTTCGCGACCTCGCCGTAGGCAGCGGGGTCTATGCCTTCCTGCTCAATCCCCAGGGACACATTCTGGCCGACCTCTACGCCTACAATCGTGGTGAATCGCTACTGGTCGACACCGACCAAACCGAGCTCGAGAAAGTCCTCGCTGTCTTCGATAAATACATCATCATGGACGATGTAGAGGTCGCGAACATCAGCGACAAATTGACCGCAATCGGAATTGCTGGACCGAATGCCGCGGAGATCCTGCGCGCGGCCGGGATTGACCCTCCGGAATTGCAGCCACTGCAGTTTGTCAATTTGAACTGGCGAGAGATTTCCCTGACTCTCGTTCGTGGCGACAACGCGAGCCTGCCGTCATTCGAGCTGTGGATCACACCCGAAACTGTGGTTTCTTTAACTGAAGCCCTGATGAAATCCGGGGCTGTGCCAGTCGGCGCCACTGCGCTCGACTTGCTACGCATCGCCTCTGGCATTCCGCGTTATGGACAGGATATCCGTGAGCGCGACTTGCCGCAGGAAACCGAACAGGCGCGGGCGCTCAACTTCACTAAGGGTTGCTACATTGGGCAGGAGATCGTCGAACGCATTCGCTCACGCGGCAACGTCCGTCGCAAATTTGCCGGCTTCGTCGTTCAAGGTCCATTGCCGGCAGTGGGTTCCAAACTCCAAATCGAAGGCAAGGAGGTTGGCGAAATTACCAGCGCCGCTTCCCTGCCCTCAGCGACTCAAGTTCCGGTTGCGCTCGGCTACATCCGCCGGGAGGTTGCGACCCCGGGACAGCAGGTCGACGCAGGAAACGCCAAAGTCAAAGTAACCAATCTCCCATTCGCGGAAGTCTTTAAGCCCTGAAGGAAAACTATGCCTGAGAAGAAACAGGACACTTTTACTGTAACCGATCGCCGGCTGTTCACTCCCGATGGCGAACTGCGCGAGGACATCACCGAGGAACAGGTGGCTAGCTCTCATCCCGTGGCTCAGCCTGCCCCAGCGGCGAAACCAGCTACCGGCCCAACTACTACATCCGATACCAGGTCCGATGCCGTTCCGCCCGCACCTACCGCCGCCGAGCAGCAACAGCAAGCCGACGCGTACCGCAAGTCGTCTAAGGATCTCGATACTCGCGTGGAACTCAGCGGACACTCTGCCAAAGAATTGGAGATGACCTTTGAGCGCTTCATGGCTTCGCTTTACATGACCGCTATGCTGCAGCTCGGCTTGATGCGCGAGGAGGGTGGCGAGCCTCGGGTTGACCTGATCGGCGCCCGCCAGACCATCGACACGCTCAGCCTGATCTCCGAGAAAACCAAGGGAAATCTCACCGCGGCCGAACAGAATTTCCTGCAAAACTGTCTCTACGAGCTACGCATGGCCTACGTCGATGTCACCAATGCCCTGGCGCGTCCTCCGCAAGCGCCGCTCAAGGGCACTGGGACTTAGGCGCGATGAACGCTACGCTCACGGTGCTGGGCAGCGGCACCTCCATGGGCGTGCCCACCATCGGTTGCGATTGCGCGGTATGCCATTCTTCTGATCCGCACGATCGTCGCACCCGCCCGTCCATACTGGTGGAATTCAACGACAAAAATGTCCTGATTGACACCACACCGGATTTTCGCGAACAAGCCATCCGCGAACGCATCCACAAAATTGATGCAGTGCTTTACACCCACGCTCACGCTGACCATGTTTTGGGGCTCGATGATCTGCGCCCGTTGAGCTTCCACCGGCCGCACAAGATTCCCCTTTATGCGCAGCCCGAAGCCGCTGCATTTCTACGCACGATGTTCAGCTACATTTTCGATGCGGAGTACAAGTACGGCGGTCTGGCGCAGGTCGAATTGCACCCCATCAATGGTCCGGTCGAACTGTTCGGGGCCTGCTTCGAACCGGTTCAAGTGATTCACGGTGACACCGCCATTATCGGATATCGTTTCGGATCGGCGGCCTACTTAACCGACTTTAGCGAGATTCCCGAGCAATCATTCGCCCAATTAGGAGATCTGGACATCCTTTTTCTGGATGCGCTGCGCCGCAAGCCGCATCCCACGCACTCCACGATAGACAATTCGTTACGCATAGTAGAGCGGGTGAAACCGCAGCGAGCTTTCTTCACTCACATCTGTCACGATTTGCCGCACGCGGCAACCAACGAAACCTTGCCACCGAACGTTCGGCTCTCCTACGACGGGATGAAGCTGGATTTCGAGATTTGATTGAAAACAAGACTGCTTAACCTCATCGGAACCCGTAAGGGTTCATGCGCTGGGTAATACACACTTGACCCGATAGCCCGCTCCAGCCTGGGGAGTATCATTGTCACGGATCGTGACTATGTCACGTTGCATTCTCCTTGTCGATGACAACGCAGTCATCCGGCACATGTTGCGGACGGCCTTCGAGGAGCGCTCAGATTGGGAAGTGGGAGAAGCACAAAACGGGCGGGATGCAATCGATAAAGCACGAGAATCGAAGCCCGATCTGATCGTTCTGGATCTCTCGATGCCGGTGATGAACGGGCTAGAAGCCGCCCCGGTGCTCAAACGGATGCTGCCCGCAGTACCCATCATCCTGTTCACGCTTCACGACAACAAAACATTGGAGCGGGAAGCATTAGCTCTCGGGGTCAGTGCGGTAGTTTCCAAAGCGGCTAGCATGAAGGCGTTGATCGATCAGGCCAAGGATTTGCTAAGAGCGGCGTGAGCCCGATTCCCAATCCTACCCGCGCCGCACGCGGCAACACCCCACCGCCTAGGGACGACGATCCGACGCTTGAAACAACCGTGGAAGGGCACGGCTTCCAGAGCCATGCCCTGAGCGAAGTCGAAGGGTGCCGCCAACATCGTAAGATTCCTACCCGTGCTCCTTCCAGTCCTGTCATCTCGAGCGAAGCGATCACGATTCGCTTGCGAATCCACACGTGAGTCGAGAGACCCGTTGTTTGCGTTCGTCCCCAACCAAACGACCGCGGACGCGCACTGGCTTCTAGCCGTGCGAAAGGCCATACTTCCACAACGACTCCTTTGCATTCTTCGCGAAATCTCTGCAAACTGTGCGATTGAAGATTTTCGCATGCAGATCTTCCACAAACTCGAAGACGTGCCCGCCAACTTCGGGCCTACCCTGCTCACGGTGGGCAATTTTGACGGCGTGCACCGTGCTCACACTCATGTGCTGGACGAGTTAGTGCGGCGGGCACGGCAGCAGAATGCGAAAGCCATGGCAGTCACGTTCGAACCCCATCCCATGCGCATCCTGCGCCCCGATTCTGGATTGAAGTTGATCACGCCCCTTCCCGAAAAACTGCGCCTGCTCGAAGCCACCGGCCTGGATGCTGTCCTGCTGCTTCCTTTCGGCCGCGATCTATCCATGATGACGCCCCATCAGTTTGCGGAAAGGATTCTGAAAAAGAAACTGCACGCCCGCGAAGTGCACGAAGGCTACAACTTCCGCTTTGGCCACAAGGCGGCCGGCAACATCGAGATGTTGACGGAATTCGGCCGCAACCTGGGATTTGAAGTAAAGGTCTATCCGGAAATGCGACTGCGCGGCGAGCCGGTGTCGAGCAGTCACGTCCGCAACCTGCTCAATGAAGGCCGGGTGAGCCGGGCGCGGCATTTGCTGGGGCGGCCGTTCAGCATTCTCTCCACTCCCGGACGCGGCCGCGGATATGGCTCGAAGTACACCGTCCCCACCATTAACCTCAGCCGCTATGAGGAACTCGTGCCCAAGGACGGCGTTTATATTTCGCGCACCCGCGTCGGGCTGGAGTGTTTCGATTCCGTAACCAACGTTGGCAACCGCCCCACCTTTGGCACCGACTCATTCGCGGTCGAGTCGCACCTGCTGAACTTTCATCCCCTTGAACTAACGCCGGAGACGGAAGTGGAGATTCACTTCTTGCAGCGCTTGCGCGACGAAATCAAATTTCCCTCCATCGATGCGTTACGGGAACAAATTGGTAAGGATGTAAAGAAGGCCGAGCGCTATTTTCGAGGTCTACAAGACGCGAGAGCATTAGGCAGGATGGTTCTTTCCTTATTATCAGTGAGGCAAGTAGCCGGTTTCCATGGGCAGTTTGCCATCGACCCTCACTACATTGACTCCGCCACTCACGGAATGCACTTCCACCAGCCCCACCGCGCCCGGAGTCGATTCCACCTGCTTGACCACATCGGCATCCGAATCGACCATCATGATGGAATTCTTATGCGCCGAAATGAATGCTTTCACTTCGCTCTCGGACATCTTATTCAGCCGCTCCAGTGTGACCATCTCCCCACGGGATGCCTTATGCAGCACCAGTACCACATCTTTTCCATCCGGCCACTTCTTCACTTCGGATCGAAAAATCCTTGCCAGGTGGGCGGAGGTGATATCGCCCAGGCTGTTGTCCTTGTCGACCACTACCGCCATGTGGTGCGCGAAGCAAGGCGCCAGCGACAGCAATACGAAAGCGAAACACGTAGGTCACGCGATGGCTTTTCATACCCACGCCCTCAACTCATTTTGGATACGTTCCGATACCGTCAGGCTACCAGAGAAATGCTTTTCGAAAAGCAAAATCCAAGCAAAAACGCGCTGGAGCCGGTGTCAAAATAGGAACATCCGAGGAGTAAAGTTGGAGGCCATGCGTCACAATCTTGCTGGCTCGCATCACGCGTTCGCCGCGCGTGCCGCTTCTTCCAGCGCCTTCATCGCCACAAGGTAAGGGCGAGGGCCATGGCTCACCCTTGCGACGCCATGCTCCGCCAGCACGCGCACGGGCGGAGTGGCGTCGCCGACCATGATGTTGAGCGGCAGGGGCGACTCTTTAGCCAGGCGCGCGATCAGACCGATATCCGCTAGACCGGGAGCAAACAGCCCATCCGCGCCGGCTTCCGAATATGCGTGTGCTCGCTCGATCGCCTCAACGACCATAGCATCGTCATGCTGTTCGGGCGGTCGCTGGAAAAAGACATCGGTCCGAGCATTGATGAAGAAGCGGAGATTGGCTGCATCCGCGGTCTGCCGAGCGCGTCGGATGCGATCAGCTTGATCGACTGTCGCGCGGAGTTTTCCATCCGCCGGAAAGCTGTCCTCCAGGACCCCGTTGTTAAGCGGGCCTACACTTGCGCGAAGCCACCATCTACAAACAGTTCAATCCCTGAGACGTAGCTCGCGTCATCGGAGGCAAGGAACACCACGGCCTTGGCGATCTCATCCGGTGTGCCGAACCTGCCGAGCGGAACCATAGTAGAAATCATCTTCTTGCGTTGCTCGCCGCCTTCTGCGGAAGCCAGCAGGCCGCTCAGTCCCGGGGTGTCGATGGAGCCTGGGACACTGCGTTCACGCGAATGCGGCGGTCCTTTAAGTCCGTTGTCCACGTCCGCGCAAATGAACGAATGGCGGCTTTGGTGGCGCTGTACACGCTATTGATGGGCAACCCTTTGCTGCCGACGATGGATGAATTCAGGATGATCGCGGCGCCGTCCGGCAGTAGGGGAAGCGCTTTCTGCACCGTGAAAAGCAGGCCTTTAACATTGATGTCGAAGGTCCAGTCATAGAGCTCTTCCGTGATCGTACCGAAGGCGGCAAACTTCGCGACCCCGGCGTTGGCGAACACGATATCGAGTTTTCCTTTTTCCCGCTTGATTCGTGCAAAGAGACGATCGAGGTCGCCAAGATTCGAGACGTCTCCTTGAACGCCGGTTACGTTTCTTCCGATCTCATTTACCGCCGCAGCCAGTTCCGCATCACGACGCCCGGTTATAAAGACGTATGCGCCTTCGTTGACGAACTGCTTCGCGGTCGCGAGACCGATGCCGCTATTGCCGCCGGTAATGAGTGCAATTTTTCCTTCCAGCTTGCCCATATATTTCTCCTTAATTGCCATTCTGTTTCGCCACTTTTTACTACCGCTACTCGCGGGCCAACATTATCTGCCCCAAATGGTAGGACATATGATTGGTTCGATTTAGGAGGACAGCCAGTCGGTTCCGGGTGGGATCTTTGGCATAGTCCTCGTCGGACATGGCGCGATGTTGCAGCAACCATTCGTTCGCTGAAAGACTCGCAAACTCCGAAAGGAGTTTCCCGTTCACCTCGTCCCAATACTTTTTCAGCTCTCGTGCGGAAGGCAGTTGCGCCGCTGCCTTATCTGGATTGGAGACGAACATGGCATCCAATTCGGGGTGAAGTCGCGGTCCAAAGTCCAGAATCGAAAACATCGCGTCGTGAATTGCGATGAGATGCCCCCAAAGATAGATGAGACGGTTCTTTCCTGGCGCCACTTCTTTTAAAAGTTGATCTTCGCTGAGATTTGAAAATACCTTGTCTGCTCTCTCCACGACGAGATTCCAGGAATTGAGCGCCACTTTCACTGACAATTGTTGGGATGTCATTTGCAATCCACCTCTTTTAAGTTCTGTGCACCTTCAAGCAGCCATGTCGGCCCGGTTGCTGGGTGCTCTTCCTTCCATAGAACCGAATCACGCCGAATCGTTGTGAGAGGGCGCGCCACTTTTCAATGAACCCCCAGAATACTGCTGATCAGCTGCTGTGAAAGATCATGGGTGGTGTGATTCCACAGCCGACTAAAGAGCAAGGAATGCCTGTGCAGGCCCAGCACCAGCAGATCACTTTGGGCTCTCCGTACGCATTCCACGATCGCCTGCACTTCGTCCCCCTCAACAAGTTCAGTCGTCAGGATTACGCCTTCCCGTTGGGCGGCCGCTCGCGCATGGGCTTGCAGGTCTCGGTAGTAGTCAAGAGCCTGCTGACGTAGCAGCTTAGTTCCTCCTGGCACCTCCGCATCGATGTATCCAGCGAACGGAGGCAGCTTCTCCTGCACCGACACTGCCCTCAGTTCGGCGTTGAGACTCTTCGCAAGATGGATGCCGGTGAGTAGTGCTCGTCCGGATTCCGGAGATTCGTCGTACGCGACCAGAATTTTGTTAAACATCGTTGACTCCTTGAAAAACATACGTCCATTCGCGTCTCCTGCAATTCTCCGAAAATCATCGCGTTTCTGCGCCGACAGTGGGGAGCGCAGCATCCCATTCACGGATCGGGAGCACGAGAAATAGCTCGCGGTGACCCGGAAGACTGTTGACGTACGGCTCACCATTCGATCCGTCCTGGTTCAATGTTTGCATCGTCTTTTGATCCAGTCCGATGATCATGATGTGTGGCCCAACGTGGAATTCATCACCGCTTCCAATCGCATGCGACTTGTTCGGCACCCATTTGCCACCGTACATATATGAAATTCCGATACTCCGCACATTGGGCGTACGACCGGCCATGCTGTCCTTGAGGAACTGCAGAAACACCTGGTCAAAGCAGCCGGGCTCATCATGGTTGGTTCCAGGAAAACCTGGAAGACAAGTCCACCCATTGGTGCCAGCCCGGAGAACCCGGAACTCGCCGGTGGGCGAAGTGGGATAGTCGAGCACGGTTGCGTTTCGCGTAACAAACGCTGGACCTGCCTGCAGAGCGGATGCGATCTTCTCCGCATCAGACTTCGACTTGCTCGATGCTGGCATTTGCGCGTAGGTGACGACGGTGGCGATCAGTAGTAAGAAAGCGAACTTTTTCATCGAGATTCTCCTCTGCATGACGTCCTATGGGCGCCCCCTGATGTGCACATGCGCGTAGGGCGAGCCGGCCCACATGATGTAGGCTCCAGTTGGCTTGTGCATGGTTGGCAGTCCAGTGGTTTTGGGGTCGAATGGCCACATGATCATCCAGTGGGGACCGACCTCAATTGGCATGCTTGTTGTGTCATTGGGATCGGAATCGCTTCGCTGACTGGCCCCGGCCAGCATGTAGGTGATGCCTGGCACCGTGTTAGTAGGTTTTGGTTTGTGAGCTTTGGCGTCAGCGAACCACTGCATCGATGGCGCATCGACACACATGGGTGGTTCGCCAACAACTTTCGGATTTCCCGGCATGCAGGCAAAGCCGTTGCTGCCTTCGCGCAGAACTATTTTATTGCCCTGCGCATCTGTATCGATGATTCGTGCGAACTTAGAAACGTTATCTGGTCCTGCAGACATTGCACGAGCTATCTTTTCCTGTGTCGTGTCACCCGCCATCGCCGATACTCCGTTGTGCGAAGTCTGCGATTCGGCACGGCCCACAAACCTGACTCCAATTATCAGAAGCAGAGCCAGTGCCGTGATGGCGCTGGCCAAGAATTTACGCCTCGAACTCTCCGATCTCATGTCTCCTCCTGGTGACGTGTCACCTGTTCTTTGTCCACCGATGGCGCCGAGTCGCTTCCTAGCTCGCCCGCGCGCAAAAACACCCCGCCTTCGAGTTCGCATCCGGCTCGTAGCCAATCGTCCAACTCACCCTATTGTCATGGGTTGTCTCCAAACTTGAAGCTTCTACGGCTTCGTTGTTGCTTCTTTCTGGCTACTTTTCGAAGTCCCAGCCACATCAGTAGCGCCAAACTTGAACAGGATCTTGCCGCTGCGATTCGATTTCAAAGATTGCTCTGAACGCTTCCTTGAACTGGTCGAGCGGGTACACATGCTCCACTGCGGCGGAGAGCGATCCATCAGCTACGAGGTCGCCCAGCTTCTGGTAAATCTCCTGGATCTCTGTGCGGGGCGCGTTGCGTATCCAATTGATGAGCCAGAATCCGTGGAGGCTAAGACCACGGAAGATGAAGTCTCCGGGCGAGAAGGCCGGGAACTGCCCACTTTGAATGGCATAGACGACAATCGAGCCGCCAGGTTTGAGCGACTTGGCCAACTCGCCCACAGGAGTTCCGCCCACCGTATCGAGGACGAGGCTAAGTTTCTTCCCGCCGAGAGCCTCCTCAATATCCTTGTGCAGGTTGTCGCCTTGGAGGACTACGCGGTCACCTCCCAACTGCCGCACCTGTTTGGCAGCTTCTTCCCGGCGGACGACATTCAGCGTCTTGACTCCTGCGAGCTTCGCGAGCGCAATGATGTACTGCCCCATGGCCGAGTTGGCTGCGGTTTGACCGATCCAGTCGCCGGGCATCAGGGAAACGTATCGGCTCAGCAAGAGATAGGCGGTAGCGGGGTTAATCCCTATCATCGACAGTTGCAAGGGATCTGCTTCGTCGCTCATCGGCACGATGTTGCGCACCGGGACGACAACTTGATCTGCCCACGTGCCCTGCTCGTAGGTCGGAAGAATCAGGACTCGCTTACCCTGCAGAGCAACATCAACCTTCGATCCCGTCTTGGCGACTCGGCCAACACCCTCCGAGCCTAGCGAGAATGGGAAGGCCGGCCGGACGCCGTAGATGCCGCGGACAAGCAGAAAGTCCGATGGATTGAGCGGGGCCGCTTCCATCGAGATGAGAACATCCTCCTGGCCAAGTGCCGGTTCGGAGACCGTGTTGAGTTCGATGACATCTGAAGGTTCGCCATGAGCTATGAGTTGCAACTGCCGCATAAGAAAACTCCTTTCGCTCAAAACAATTTTACGGTTTGACCGCGCGCGCGGAAAGCCAGAGCTCGGTCTTGGTGGCCATAATTTCCTCTCTCCATCGAGCTCACTGCCGGACGAGCGCACTGTCGTGATCCGGCAAGGCGTCTCGTCTATCCGGAGAATGAACTGCCGAACATCGGATTCCCGCTCTTGGACTGCGCGCGTGTCGCTTCGTCCTCAATCACATCCCAGTGCTCAGCGAGCATCCCGTCTTCGAGTCGAACGACATCTGCGGCGATCCAGTTCACAGGCAGGCCGAGGTTCGAAAATCGTCCGTGCACGATCACGAAATTGCCTTCAGCCACGATCGTTCCGTGCTCATATTTGAAAGTCGGCGGAAGGCTCTTGATGAGATCGAACAGGCCCTCACGCCCGGGAGCAATGTGCGCGCTGTGTTGAATGTAGTTGGGCGACCAATAGCGCGCAGCCGCTGCGTAGTCACGTTTGTTAAACAATGTCTCAAAGGCATCAAGAACCAGCGCTTTGTTTTTTTCTGCAATCAGCTGACTCATCTTCATCCTCCTTGTGGTCCAGGGTGGATTATTGTTATAATCCATGTACAGGATTAGATTCGTAATCCTGATTTAGTTGCAGTTTATTTTTGTGGAGGGACATGTGGGCTATTCTAAAGCTCAAAAAGCGAGAACTCATACGCGCATCGTTGCCATTGCTTCCAAGAGATTCCGCGAAAAGGGCCTCGCCGGGTTCGGAATTGCGGAGCTGATGAAGGAAGCTGGCCTGACGGTGGGCGGCTTCTACAAGCACTTCGATTCGCGTGATGACTTAGTGGCCGAAGCGGTCAACTCTGCATTCGGCGGGTGGAAGCGTCGAGTGGACGCTGCTAAATCCGGCGGGCTGCCGGTGTCCTATGAAACCCTGATTGACGACTATCTGAACGAAGCCCACCGAGATAATCCGGGCACGGGCTGTGCCTTCAGTGCGCTGGCGCCGGAGATCGCGCGCAGCGATAAGCGGACCCGGGCGCTTACCTCCGAACAGGTCTGGAACGACATTCAATTGATTGCCGCTTTGCGACCAGCCAAAGACAAGCGTACAGCAAGGTCGAGGGCGATTTTAATTTTCAGTGCGCTCGTCGGGGCTATGGCCTTGGCGCGCGCGGTATCAGACGAGACACTTTCGCGCGAAATCCTGAAGACGGTGGCAGAGCTTCTGAAGAATTCAGCCTCAGGGCGCCAGCAGGGCAAAAGAGTGTGAAAGTTGCGCTACTCAGTACCAGCGCCATTTGTGTTGAACTTTCTGAAGTGGGTCAAATCGTCGAGGGGCGATCAATGTAAGCAGTAAAACTCGCGTTGGAGTACGAGGCTGGCGAACTAGCTCTCACGAACGACGCCATGCACCAGCCTGCAGCGAACCCATCGCGCGAGCGCCGCGACTCTCTCTCATCAGATTAAACAATTGAAGATGGCTGGCCGGGTCGAAATCGCATCCATTGTTCGAGTTCGCGTTCGGCTTGGAGCCAATCGTCCAACTCACGGCCCGGTTGTTCGCCGCGTTCGAGATAGATTTCGTATGCGCGACGTCTGATTTCCTCGTCATGAGCCGAGTTCCCTGCCGATACCTCCTCCCATCTCCGCCTGGCTAGAGGTCGTTTGGGGATTTGTACTTACATTTTTCTTTTGCTTCGATGACATACTCATCTCCTTCGTTCTTGTGACTCAATCCGCATTCGGCGCACTTTAGGCGACTCCGTTCTTCGTAACCAGCACCACGCGGAACCGAGCTTTGCCTTGCATCATGCGAGCGTAAGCATCGGCAGCCTGCTCGAGAGGAAATGTCTCGATCATCGGGCGGATATTCTCCAGGACGCTGAAGGCAAGGGTGTCCTCGCCATCAATCGGTGTGCCCGTCAGGCTCCCGTGTATCGAGCGCCCTCCAAAGACCAGAGGGAACGCATTCAATTGGATCTGGTCCTGCGGCACTCCCACCACGATGAGCTTGCCCCGGGCCGCGAGACCGGACACCAGTGATCCCATGGCGTTGCCACTGGTTCCTGTTGCGAGAATCGCCCTCGCCCCGCCCATCCGCTGCAGCACCGCTGCGGCGTCCTCGGCAGAAGTATCGATGTAGACGTGAGCGCCCAAATCTTTCGCAAGCTTCTCCTTGTCGCCTCCACGCCCGATTGCCACGGTACGGAATCCCATGTGCCGCGCAAACTGGACGCCCAGATGCCCAAGGCCGCCAATGCCCTGCACCGCGACCAGATCTCCACCACGCAAGCCCGCATTGCGAAGCGCGTTGTAGGTGGTAATGCCCGCGCAGAGGAGAGGAGCGGCCTCCGCGGATTTGAGATCGTCCGGAACAGAAGTTAGAGCGCGTGCTTCAGCGATCATCACTTCTGCATATCCTCCATCCGCGGTTACTCCCGACGTCACAGGGTTCTGACAATTCACGATGTCTCCGCGTCGACACGGCTCGCACACCCCGTCTTCTCCGGCAATCAGGCCGACACCCACCCGTTGACCGATTTTCCATCTAGACACTCCGCTACCGACGGCTTCAATCCGGCCAACCACTTCATGTCCGGGAACACGCGGCAGAGTCAAACCCGGATAAATGCCCATGACCGTGGCGGCGTCGGTGTGACAGATTCCGCATGCTTCCACCCGAATCCGAACCTGACCTGCTCCGGGCTCAGTGACTTGCCGTTCTATTACGCGAAGCGTGCCCGGCGCTGAGACTTCCACTGCCTTGTATGTGTTTTTCATTTGTCTGTGCCTTTCATTTGCATCTCATTCCGGCTCATGTGCGATTTCGTCCCGAACAGTTGGTCACTGCGTGGAAGGCGAGACTCGATGTTTGGTGTTAAAACATCGTGTTGTTGTTCGCGGCGGCTTTCGGAATCGGCTGAATGACGTCCCAATGTTCCACAACCTTGCCGTCTTCCGATCTGAAGATATCAACGACGGCGTCGCCCGAGTCGCTAATCAGGCCGATCCAATTGCAGTGGAGAATGACGAAATCGCCATCTGCAAACACGCGCTTGATTTCGCCATGCGCATTCGGATGATTGTCGCCAATCCACTTAGCGAACTTACGAACTCCCTCTTGGCCGTCTTCGACGAGTGGGTTGTGCTGCCTGTAGTATTTGCCAGCGTATAGCCGAAACGCCGTCTCGACATCCCGGTCGTTCAAGGCCTTTTCATAGAAGGCTATAGCGACCTTCTTGTTTTCTTCCGACATAGCCGTGTCTCCTTTTTCATTTGTATGTGCCTCTCCTTTGCGATTCATTCCGGCTAAACGACAAGTGTGTCACTGCGGTTGCGGAACTCGGAGATATGGCAGGATCCCAGTTGTCAGTGGGCCGGGGACCTTAAGCGCCGGACAACCTGGCAATCATCTTGAAAGTGCGAATATCAATCTTTCCCTCCAGGAGTGTCGCGGCGTCCGCAAGGAAGCTGCGAAGGACAGCATTCTCCCGGTGTTTGTTCAAATGTTCTTGCGATTCGTAGCGCTCGTATATGAACCACGAGGCGGGATCTTCTGTGGAGTGGTGCAGATCATAGGTAATCACCCCCGGATCTGAACGGGACGCCAGAACCAGCGCCTGAAGCCGGCCCGCGAGCTCCTCTTCCTTTCCAGCTTTGCCGCGTAGGAACGCAGCGACAACAACGGAGTCTGCCATATTCGTTCTCCTCATCGCTGATCAGCTTCACAATCAATAGCTTCCCACTACGCTCTCGAACTGATACCCATTCATCTGCATCAGATGACAATAGGGACCGATCGGTCGCAATGGCGGAAAGATAATTTTGAGGACGGCGGGTAAGGTGACCTCTAAAAATTCTCGCGCAGTTGGAGCCTCGGTTGGTGGCGGGGTACTGCCCTGAACAACCCAATTCTACGATGAGCGGATTACCGCCCTGCGGCTTTCTGGCCGCGAAGCACCATGCAAGTGGACGCTGCTTTCGCTATCAATTCGTTCCTCTGGTCGGTGATGGTGCACTCCACATAGCCGATCGTGCGCCCTCGCTGCACCACGATACCTTCCGCTTTGAGTTGTGCTTCCCAAACCGGACGAAAGAAATTGATTTTCAATTCAACGGTTGTGAACGATTCCTCCGGTGCGAGCGTGCTGGCAAAGGCCATACCCATTGCCGCGTCAGCAATGTCGCAAAGGATGCCGCCGTGCAGCGTCCCCATGGGATTTGCATGCTGTGGCCCGGCTGGCAAAATGACTGTCGCCCGCCCGTCAGCAATATCTCCTGCCTCAAATCCAATCAGACGCATCACGGGGACCTCGTTCGCCTTTGCCCGCTCCCTAAAATCGGATTTCACTGGAATCTCTTGAGCGCTCATGACTTGCCCACCCCACCTTTCGATTGTCGCGCGCGAACTTCGGTTTCGAGATATTTCTCCAGATGACGGCAGGCAAGATCGAGGGGCTCGTCCCTCCGCTGCAGACGACTCACCATCAAGCTGCCTTCGAGCGTGCTGGCAATCAATGTTGCCAATTTCGCGGGATCGACATCGGAACCGATCTCACCTCGTCGTTGCCCGTCCTCGGCAATCGATTGCAGGCGATCGAGCCACAAACTGAGACCTCTCCGAGCCTTCGCTCGCAATTGCGGGTTGCCATCGTCGGAATCGATGGCCGTGTTCAGCAGCGGACACCCTCCCGGCACCAGGCCACCGCGCCGGTCGCGAAAGTTCCGCACGATCTGCTTCAAGCGGTCAACCGTGTTCAGGATCTTCTCCGTTCCCTCGAAACGCGTATCCATAGCGATTTTCCACGCGTAGTCGAAGGCGTCTCCCGCAAGCTCTTGTTTGCTCCCAAAGTGCCGGTAAATTCCGCCCTTCTCTAGTCCGGTGGCTCGCATCAGATCGGAGAGCGCAGCGCCTTCATAGCCTTTCTGATTGAAGATCGGTGCCGCCTTACGAATGATTTCTTGCCGGGTCTGCTCGCCTTTGCGCACTTCAGTACTCCTGGTCAAGCTAATTCGCCGACCGCCTGTCGCTTTCGCCGCCACTCTATCACAATTGGATGAGACCGAGTGGTCTCTAGATGCACCGAAGGTTCGGAGGTCCGCAGCCGCAGCGCACGGGGATAGCTTCCTAATTGCCGACTATCCAGCCGAAATCGATCTACTCTCTGGGGCCGCAAGCGTTGAGGTTATAATGGCGCGCACGGATGGCCCTCACCACCGGAGCAAAGCTTGGCCCTTATGAAGTCCAGTCGCTGCTTGGTGCCGGCGGCATGGGAGAAGTTTATCGCGCCCGCGATACGCGTCTGGATCGCACCGTAGCGATCAAGGTCCTCGCTGCTCACCTTTCTTCTTCGCCGGAATTGAAGCAGCGCATGGAGCGCGAGGCCAGGACGATTTCTTCGCTGAACCATCCCAACATTTGCCAGCTTTACGACATCGGCTCACTGAATGGCACCGATTATCTCGTCATGGAGTTTCTGGAGGGTGAAACCTTGGCGGAGAGGCTGCGCAAAGGCGTGTTGCCGCTGCACGAGGTCCTCCGGATCGGAATCGCTATCGCCGAATCGCTCGAGGTCGCACACCAGCAAGGCATCGTTCATCGCGATCTGAAGCCTGGCAACATCATGCTGACGAAGGCCGGCGCCAAACTGATGGACTTCGGTTTGGCGAAGTCCGCAGCTGCGGGCTTAACTGCGGCAGCTTCGAGCGTCCCCCTTTTATCGGCGGCGCGGACGATGACAGAAGCTAGCCCCATGTCGCCGCTGACTACGGCGGGCACGATCGTCGGCACCATCCAGTACATGGCGCCGGAGCAGATTGAGGGCAAGGAGGCAGATGCCCGATCAGACCTGTTTGCCTTAGGTGCAGTTCTTTATGAGATGGTGACCGGCGGCAGACCGTTCGTGGGCAAAAGCCAGATCAGCGTGGCGAGTGCGATTCTCGAGAAAGAGCCGGAACCTATCTCGGCGATACAGCCGCTCACCCCGCCCGCCCTTGAAAACTTAATTAATACCTGTCTGGCAAAGAATCCCGATGACCGGTTCCAGGCGGTCCACGATGTGAAGCTGCAGTTGAAGTGGATCGCGCAGAGCGGGACCCAGGCTCTCCGGCAACCGGAAAAGAGTAACCAGCGCGAGTGGCTCCCGTGGCTCGTCGCTTGCGGACTTGCCGTCCTATTGATTGGGCTCGCCATCTTCTGGCGCAGTTCCAAATCTGCGGAAACGATCACGTACTTTTCTGCTCCCCTGCCATTTGCAGCTCGAGATGTGGCGATTTCTCCCAACGGGCACACGGTGGCAGTTGTGGGCCATCGGGGCTTCTGAGCAAAATAACCGCCTCTGGATCTATGAACCGGGATCGCAGGAAGCGATCAGCCTTGCCAACACTGGCGGGCGCCAACTTTCCATTCTGGTCTGCTGATGGGAGGTCGCTCGGTTTTTTTGCGGAAGGCAAACTGAAGAAGCTGGAGTTATCGGGCGGACCGGTGCAAACGCTCTGCGATGCGCCCACGGGCCGGGGTGGCGCGTGGAATAAAGATGGGGTCATCCTTTTTACTCCGACAGGATTATTGGGGGTTGGTCTCTATCGAATTTCGGCGTCGGGCGGAACACCAACTCAGATCACAATTCCGGACAAAAGCTTGGATGAAGACAGCCATCGCTGGCCGGTATTCTTGCCAGATGGCATCCATTACTTGTATTCCGCAATCAACCTTTCTGGCCGAAAGGATCGATTGCATTCGATCTACGTGGGTTCATTGAATTCGACTGAGAGGCACTTCGTTACCAAAGCCACGGGCAACGCTACTTATGCCGCGCCGGGGTATCTGGTCTTCTACCGCGATCAAACCCTTTTTGCTCAGCGTTTCGACGCAAAGAGATTTGATTTGAGTGGCGGGCCGATCCCAATCCTCACCGATATTCAATTTTGGCCGCGAATCTCCAGGGCGGTATTTGGGGCTTCGGACATCGGATTGTTGGTGGCACAAAAAACTGCAGATTCGGGCGCTTCTCAACTGGCGTGGTTCGATCGGAAAGGTCAAGAGATTGGATCGGCCGTAAAACCGGGTATCTACGGCAATATCTTTTTATCTCCAGATGGCAGATTCGTGGCCTCAGACACCACCGACCCTGCAAGCCAGAACACGGATGTTTGGACTTACGATCTGCAAAACCAGAGTGCCAAGCGGCTCACCTTCGACCCCTCCATTGACTCCATGCCGATCTGGAGTCCGGATGGAAGGCGAATCGTATTTGGCTCGAATCGCGAACTGAAGTTTGATTTGTATCTGAAAGACGCCACCGGCGCGCAAGAGGAAAAGCTCATCCCCCAGGACGGTCCCGACCGATTTCCAAACGACTGGTCGCACGATGGGAAGTACGTGCTCTACGAGCGAGGCCAGGATCTGTGGTTTTTGACTCTTCCGGAGCTCAAGCCCAGCCAGCTTCTGAAAGCGTCTGCCTCGCTTAAGAACGGCCGGTTTTCGCCAGATGGCAAGTGGGTGGCGTACGCCTCGAATGAGAGTGGACGATGGGAGATTTATGTAACTTCATTTCCCGAGGCGCATGGCAAATGGCAAGTCTCCAATGGGGGAGGAGATCAGCCGAAATGGCGAAGCGATGGCAAAGAGCTGTTCTACATGGCTCCGGATGGGAAGATCATGGTCACGTCTGTAAGCCTTGGAGCAACTTTCGATGCCGGCACGCCGACGGCCCTGTTTCAGGCGAACCCTCGAGAAATGAACGCGACTTCGGAGCAGGCCAACTATGACGTATCCAAAGATGGGCAAAAATTCCTGATCAATACCCAACTGAAGGCGGGAACTATGTCCATGTCGGTCGTACTGAACTGGACTCAAAAGTTGAAAAACTGAAGCTACGATAAGCCCGGCCAAAGTCGCATTCATGCCGAGCTACGACCTAGCCGGAAAAATGATTGTAAAGCAGACAGTTGCCCTTAAGCGGTTTTCTTGGGCGTCGTTGCCTTAGGCTCCGCTTCGACCGTGACCTCCACCTGAGCACCCGGTTTTAGGCTTACATCCTCACCCTTCTCATTTTGGAGTTTGTTGTCGATGCGAATCTCGCGATACAAATGATCGGCCCCTTCGATGGCAATCTGCGCTTTTTCAGGTTCGTCGGGCAGAACCGGCTTAATGATCTTTTCAACGGTTCCAGGCAGCGTGATGGATGGCTTGTCGGACTGGTCGGATTGTGGTTTGTCGCTCATCGGCACGTCCTCCCAACGCGAAGAATGATAGCACGAAGAGTTTCGGACACTCGGAATCAAAACGGAGACGTTCGGCGCTCCAGATCAAAAGTTTGCTCGCACTTGTGCTTCTGGAAAGCTTCCGCAACAACAGAGAAATGGACTGCATTACTCCTGCCATCCCCCACCAAGAGCCTGATAGAGTTGCACCAGAGCGATGAGTTCATTCCCTTGCGCTTGGGCCAGTGTTAACTCTGCCGAGAAAGAATTGGTTTCATTGGTTAGTACTTCGAGATAGTCGGTGGTTCCTGACTTAAAGCGGACCTCGGAGAGGTGAGCCGCGTCCTGGGCTGATTCGAAGAGGCGCTGTTGCTGAACCCGAAATTCCCGAAACTTTTGGTACGCAATCAACGCGTTCGAGACGTCACGAAACGCCCCCTGAATCGTTTGTTGATAGATCAACAGCAATTGTTCGTGCTGCGCTTCAGCCAGGCGAACGTTGGACTTGAGGCGACCGCCTTCGAAGATCGGCTGACTAATCGAGGAAGCCAGATTCCAGAGGCCTGCGGATCCAGTGAACAGGTTAGTCAGCGCAGGGCTTTCGTATCCTGCGGATCCGGTGAGAGAAATCTGAGGGAAGTAGGCTGCCCGAGCTACGCCGATTTGGGCATTCGCAGCGATCAGGTTTGCTTCCGATTCACGAACATCCGCCCGCCGTTCCAGAAGCGCGGAGGGAAGATCGCCGGGAACCTCCGGCAGATGAGGCTGCTCCGTCAGTTTCAAACCACGCGGAACATCGCCAGGATTATTTCCCAGAAGAATGCTGATTGCATTTTCCAACTGTCCGATCTGCCGCTCGAGATCAGGAACTTCTGTCGCTGCGGTATACACCAACTGTTCGGACTGCCGCACATCGAGCAGCGAATCGATGCCGTGTTGCTCCAGCGTTTGCGTCAGGTTCAGCGAATCCTGGCGTGAACTCAGAGTTCGTTTCGCGATCTCCAATTCAAGATCCAGCTGCCGCAGTTGGAAGTAGTCCGTAGCCATATCGGCAACCAAGGTTGCGATCACTTGCTTCTGCGCCCATTCGTTCGCCAGCAGCGTCGCTCTGGCCGCTTCCGTCGCTCGCCGGTACTTTCCCCAAAAATCGAGATTCCAGGCCGCCGACGCGGTCACCTGCCCTTGCGTCAGCTCGTACGACGGAATCGGACCAATCTTAGGATTCTGTACGCTGTTGATCGCGCCGCCCGCACTGAGCGAAGGCAGTTGGTCGGCACGCGTGATTCCCACTTGAGCCTTCGCCTGAAGAACCCGCGTGGCCGCGATACGCACGTCATAGTTATTCTTGAGTGCCGTCCGAATCAGCCCTTGCAATTCTTGGTCCTGGAAGACCTCCCACCACTTTTCGTCGCCCAGCGAGGCCGTTGACGCCTTTGGGGGTTCAGCACTGGCCGGCAGCTGAGCCGGTGAATTCACAGAGGTCTGGTCCGCTACAGGTGCCCGATACGTCGTCGGAACGTTTACTGACGGTCTCTTGTAGTTGGGACCGACCGCGCAACCACTCAGGAAGCTGATCCCCGCGAACACCAAAAGCACCGAACGGAAGCGATTTTGTAAGAAATATCGAGTCATGATCTTAGTCTCCATCGGCTTCCTGCATCGCAAAAGCCGGGCTTTCCGAAGGCGCCTGCTCACGACCCGATCGGAAGAATGAAAAACGGTCGAGCACCTTCTCCTGGAATTCTTCAAGATAGAGATAGATGGCGGGCGTGACGTACAAGGTCACGAACTGCGAGACGATCAATCCACCAATCACGACCAGACCGAGTGGTCTCCGTGATGATCCATCCGCGCCGTAACCGAGTGCGATCGGCAGAGCGCCCAGTAACGCCGCCATGGTTGTCATCATGATGGGACGGAAACGTTCCATGCTGGCGTCGTGAATCGCTTGATCGTCCTCGACTCCCTGCCGCACTCGCTGTTCCGCGAAGTCCACGATCATGATGCCGTTCTTTTTCACAATGCCCATCAACATGAACATTCCGATATACGCATACAGCGACGCTTCCGCACCGAACAGCCACAGCGTCAACAATCCTCCCACCAGAGCGACGGGGAGTGACGACAGAACCGTAATCGGGTGCAGGTAGCTCTCATAGAGAATCGCAAGAATCACGTACATCACGAACACAGCGACCAGCATGAGCGTAAGCAGATCAGAAACTGTGTTTCTGAAGATGAGAGCCTCGCCCTGCAGCTGGCCCTGAACATCGGGAGTCAGAATCTGCTTCGCCGTGTCCTCGACGAACTGCGTGGCCTGACCCACTGTGTAGCCGGGCTTCATGTTGAAGAAGAGAGTCACGCTGGTGAATTGATTGATATGATTCACCGCCTGTGGTCCGATCACCGCGCGCCAACTGGTAACCGCACTCAGAGGCACCATGCGTTGGCCGTCATCACTCTTGATGTAAAGTTTGCTCAGATCCTGCGGGTCCGAACGCTCGTCATCTGCAACCTCGAGGATCACCTGGTACTGGTCCGTTGCCTTCTTGATCAGATAGCTGTAATTCTGGGAATAGGCGTCGTGAAGCAGTGTCAGGATGCGCGTTTCCGAGATACCGTAGAGCTTCGCCTGATCCCGCAGAATGTCCACCTGCAGATTCGGCGTGTGATTAAAGAGGTCGGAGTTGACGAACAGAAAGCCGGGATACTCGTGCATCTTGGCCATCATCTTTCCGGCCACGTCATAAACTTGCTTCGGATCGATGCCTGAAATCGCGTATGCGAACTGCCCTTGCGTGTTCGCCGTGGCGCCAGTGCTGATCTCCAACACAGGGTTGGGCTGGAGGAAGGCAATCGCTCCAGGAATGGTGGTGGCGATTGCTCCCATCAACTGCCCGGCGACTTGATCGATCGGGGGGCGCTTCTTTGGATCCTTCAGAAACGCAATGAGAAAAGCCTGATTGGCGGGCATGAACTGGCTGTTCCCGCTCATGGTGAACGTTGTTGCCACAGCCGGATTTGCCCGCATCACCTTCTCCGCCGCCGTTTGGAGAGCGTGCATCTGATCGGGCGACGAACCTTCCTGGGCGACGAGTACGCCACGAATGAACGAGCTGTCACCTACCGGCAGAAAGGATTTGGGAACGATATAAAAGAGGTATCCAGTGCCGGCCAGGCAAACTACCCACACCAACGCCGAGATCCAGCGTTGCCGCAGAAAAAACCACAACGAGCGGCCATATACGTCCAACACTCGGTGTTCAACCCCACCGATGACGCGCTCCATCCAGGTCTTCTTGGCCCCTGCGCCGCGATTGGCTAGCAGCCTTGAGGTCATCAGCGGCGTCAGAGTCAGCGAAACAATGCCGCTGGCGATGATGGAAATCACGATGGTGATGGAAAACTCACGGAAAATCCTCCCCATCAAGCCACCCATGAAGACCAGGGGAATGAAGACCGCGGCCAGCGACAACGTCATCGCCAGAATCGTGAAGCTGATCTCCTTCGCCGAATTCAACGACGCCTCGAACGCCCCCTGCCCGTCTTCCATGAGGCGAACCGTGTTCTCAAGAAACACGATGGCGTCATCCACGAGGAACCCTATGGCAAGCGTGAGCGCCATGAGCGACAGGTTATCCAGACTGTAGCCGAGCACGTTCATGGCGACGAACGTAAGCAGCAGGGAGAGCGGCAGAGCCACCGCCGGAATCAGCGTGTCTGTGGCACGTCCGAGAAAGACAAAGATCACCATCACCACGAGTGCGAAAGAAATATAAAGTGTCGTTTGCACGTCTCTCGCGCTGTCAACAATGGTGCGTGAACGATCGTAGATCGGAATTAGATGGACTGAGGTCGGCAGCTGCGACTCGATATTCGGCAGAATATTCCGTACCGAGTCAGCCACTTCGACGGCGTTGGATCCCGCCCGCCGAAACACGGCTACAACTACAGTCGCCGCGGGTGGTGGATACCCTCGAACCCAGAAGCGCATATCGATGCGCTCGTCCTGCACGCTGTCTTTGGCGGTTGCAACGTCCTTGAGATAGATCGGCGCAGTGTTGTTCTGTCCGACAATGAGTTGGTCATATTGGTCCGCGGTGCTCAATTGCCCCTGCGGCTGCAACAGAACAGTGTGGTGCGGCCCATCGAACTGTCCCGCGCCCGTGTAGCTGGTGCCGTTCTTGACGGCATTCGTCAGATCTTCGAGCGTGATGTTGCGAATCGCCATCGCCGAAGGATCGGCTTTAATCCGCACCGCCGATTGCGTGCCGTACACCGTGACCTGGCTGACTCCCGGAAGAATGCTGATGCGCTCTCCCACCTGCGTGTTCGCAAAATCGTAGAGCTGCCCCTCAGTGGCCGTATCGCTGACCAAACCGATGTACTCAATGGGCTGGTCGTTAGGATTGGTTTTTGTAAACGTAGGTGGACTCGGCAAGTCGATCGGAAGTTGCCCTGTCGCCCGGGTGATTGCCGCTTGAACGTCGGTCGCCGCTCCATCCAGGCTTTTGTCGAGACCAAATTGCAGTACGAAGCTGGTGTGTCCCTGCCCGTTGTTGGAAGTGACCAGCTCCAGCCCCGGAATTTGCATGAACTGGCGCTCCAAAGGCGTGGCCACGTTGTTCGCCATGGTTTCCGGAGTCGCGCCGGGATAGTTCACTTGAACCTGAATCACGGGATAGTCAACCGCTGGCAGATCGCTTACTGGCAGCCGAAAGTACGCAAGTATCCCAAACAGGATGACCGACACCGTGAGAGCCACGGTCATCACCGGACGTCGAATGAAACGTTCGGAGAGATTCATGACTTTCCCCCGCTCTTCGCAGCTTGGTCAGGTTGACTCTGCGGACTGGCCGCTGCACCCGCTGCATCCACTCGCACCTTGCCGCCGGGTCTTACAGTCAACTGCCCGGCCACTACCACCCGCTCGTTCGCGCTCAACCCGCTGGTGACCACAACCTCATCTCCTTGACGTTGACCTAGAGTCACGGGCCGAAGATCTGCTGTTTCGTCCGGCTTAATCACGTAGACGAATGAACCTTTTTGGCTGATCTGTGCGGCTTGGCTCGGGATCAACACCGCTCCTTTCTGAGTACCGAGCACCAACTTCACATCAACGAATTGCCCAGGCCAAAAGTGATGATCGGAATTCGGCAGCGTGGCTCGTAGATTGACTGTCCCGGTTCCGTTCTGCACCGCGTTGTCCAGAAACTCAACTTTGCCGACCCGTGCTCCACCTTCCGCATCCGATGGCAGTCGAACCATAGCCTTTAGAGTTCCCCGGGCCATCTCTTTTTGGACTTCTGGAAGATCGCGCTCCGTAATGGTGAAGTTCGCGTAGATCGGATCCAGATGTTGAATCAACAGAAGTGCCGTGCTGTTCGCCTGCACCACGTTTCCGACGTCAACCAGGCGAGCTCCTGCGCGGCCATCAATGGGCGAGTGAATGTAGCAATACTCGAGATTCAACTTAGCGGTTTCCAAGGCAGCCTCTGCGGCATCCACCTGTGCCTGGTCCACATCGACCGTGTTCTTTTTTGTGTCGTAATCCTGCTTCGAGATGGCTCGGGTTCCTATTACCTCCTCGTCGCGGGCAAACTGGATTTTCGCCAGCTCAAGAGCCGCCTTAGCTTGGGCCAGCGTCGCCTGCGCGGAGTCGAGTTGGGCCTTATACGGACGGGGGTCGATGACGAACAGGATTTGGCCCTTCTTCAGGTTCTCGCCGTCCTGGAAATGGCGCTCAGTGATCCGCCCACCCACCTGTGGTGTTACGGTGACTGACTCGAACGCCCCGTTTCTCCCAATCTCGTCCAAATATTGCGGGACGTCCTGAGCAGTCGCCTTGGCTAACGTCACCAGTGGCGCCGGCATCGCCGGCGCGGCCTGAACCGGAGTGCGGTTGCACCCGGACAAGGCAAACGCCAATAGCAGCAGCGGAAATACTCCAAGCATTCCGTATCGTGTTTTCAAAACAGTTTTCTCCAAAACCTTCATCTCAACCCTCATAAAACGCCAAGTTGAATTTCGCCTAGTTTGAAATAAGCGTGTAGGTACTTTGCAGCTCTTCTTCATGCGTGTCGCCGATCTCGGCGGTGTTCGCCAATTGCTGAACCGCCCGAGCTCGCGCATCGACTATAGTTTGCAGGGAACATCCCAGAAGAGTGGAGCAGTCCTGGTATGAATATCCTTCGAGCCCCGACATCACAAACACGAACCGCTCCAGTGTGTCGAGTTTGAGGATTGCCCTTAGCCGCGGTTCGATATTCAGCCTCATTGGCTGCGTCTCTGCGATTGTCACGGTCTCTTGCGCCGGCTTCATCATCCGTATGGCGTGCAGGACGATGGTGCGCCGTGCCCACGACCGCGCCCACTCTCGAAAAACAGGATTGCCCTCCACGCTGTCACCGATACCTGCAACAAAGCACTGTTCCGCCTTCTTGGCATCAGCCGTCAGCAGGAAAGCAAGCAAATACAGACTGCTCATCTCTTCGGAGAAAATGCGGCAGAAATCGGCACTCGTGGTGTAGCCGATAGATCCATTCACGGAAACCTGGATGGCTTGTCGGCATATTTACCTCCGTTATAATCTGCCGTTTCAATCGCTCGAATTGGCTGACTGCGCCAAATTCTTCTGCGGACCGCGACATCTGCGAGCTAAGCGTTGCACCACGTGTTTAACAAGGACTCCACCGCAAGAGAACTTCGCTCCCTGTTGGATCAACTCGGACAACGTGTCTTCAGCTTCACAACCGATTACAGTGACGTCGCTGAGATCAATCACCAACTTGCGGTCCTTGAGTGTCTCGCTAGCGTTGCGGCACACCTCCCGAAACTCACCCAGCCACGGTTCCACCAACTTTCCTTCGAGAATGAGTCTGCGCTGGAACCGCGTGTCGATGGTCGAAATCCGTAACATGTTTGTCCCTTGCCTGACAGTAGGGCAACGCGAGGCCCAAAGTCAGAAGTAGGCGAGTGGGCCTTAAGTCATTGAATCCGCAAAGAAACATCGTCATCAGATCCGATTGTGTCGAAAAATGTCGACAACATCTTCGACACTTGTCGCAGCCCTTTGCGAAATCAGAGCGCGGTAAACGTTGAGAATTTATCGAAACGAGGTTGCTTACGCGGAACGTCTCGTCACGGACTCGCGTTCATCCCGGTGGGAAGGGAGAACAATGACTTTTCTTCCAGTTCTTGTGCGTCGCGGCGCGTGGCGTCGCGAATCCTGCAGGAGGGATTTCAGAAACGTCAGCATGAAGACAGCGGCGTGTCGGTTCCGTAAATTCTGACCCCCTTCATTCCGGAAATTCTGGCACGCCTAAGGACCTCCAAAAGCGTTAGAAAACTCCCTGTGCTCCGGCTGTGCCGGAGCGGGGGGAGGAGGATGTTGGGGATGCTAAAACGACACGAAGTCGAGATTTTGCTGAAGGCTGGTCATCCGAAGACCGAGGTAGCGCGTTTGAGCGGTGTTTCGCTACGCTCGGTAAAACGCATCGCGGAAGAGAGTCCCGTGGTGCATGTCGATGATGCGGCGGAGCGCGACAAACGACAGATCGGCAGGCCCAGCACGGTCGCAAATTTCCGGAAACAGGTGATCGCGATTCTGCAGGAAACGCCCGATCTAGCCTCGCTGGAGATTCTGCGGCGAGTTCGGGAAACCGGCTATCGAGGAGGAAAGACAGTGCTCTATGCGCTGGTGGCCTCGCTTCGCTGGAAACCGGCGAAGCCGCTCGTTCGCTTCGAAGGTCTTCCCGGAGAGTTCAGTCAGCACGATTTTGGGCAAGTGGAAGTGGAGTTCCGCAATGGCGCCAGCCAGCGGATCCATTTCTTCGCTTCCCGGTTGAAGTACTCGCGTTTCGTACGGGTGAGTTTGGTGCCGGACGAGGCGGTGGAAAGTTTGGTGCGCACGTTGGCCGAGCATCTGGCCAGCTGGGGTGGACGTCCCCTGCTGCGTGTGTTTGATCGACCGAAGACGATCGCTCTGAAGTGGCGCAACAACGGCGAGGTGACGGAATGGAATCCGATCTTCGCTTACGCCACGCTGGAGATGGGCGTGGGGGTGGAGCTGCGCTGGCCCTACCGTGCCCAGCAAAAAGGCAGTGTCGAGAACCTGGTGGGATTCGTAAAGTCTTCCTTCTTTAAAGTACGCCGATTTCACGACGAGGAAGATCTGCGCCAGCAACTGCGGATTGGGATCGCGAGGTGAACCAGGAACGTCCGTGCCGTGCGACCAGAATCATTCCAGGTTGCGTCTGGCGGAAGAAGCACCGCGCCTGCGTACTTTGAAAGTGCAGCCGGAGCAGTTGGCTCTGCGCATCCCGGTCTACGTGGGTCCCACGGGAACGGTGCTCCACGACGGCCATGCGTATTCCATGCCGCCAGAGGCGATCAGCATGCCGGCCACGTTGTACTTGTATGGGCAACGAGTGCGCATCGTGGCGGGGCGGTATGAAGCGGAACATCCCCGAAAGTTTTCTGCTCAGGAGAGTTCCTCGTTGCCCGAGCACCGCGCGGCGATGGTCGCGGCGGTATCGGGAAAACGGGGCAAGCGCTATCTGAAACGGCAGCAGTTGTTGGAGCTGGGAGAGCCGGCGATTCGTTATCTCACGGAGATCGTGCATCGCCGACCCCGGCAGTGGTTCGAGGATGTCGATCGGCTGCACCAGATCCTGCAGAGCCATGGCCCGGAAGTTCTGCGGCGCGCCATGGAAGAAGGCCTGAAGCAGCAGATATTTGGTGCGTTTTATGTAGAGAGATTTCTCGAACCAGGGTTGAGCTTTCCGCAGGTGGTGCAATGAAAACGGACAAAACGGGGGATGCTATGGGTCGACCGAGTTGGAGATCGTCGTTCTTAGGCGATCCTAGCGCGAAATTTTTCTGTGCAAACGGGGGAATGGCAACCAAATACCTTTATCGAAGAAATCTTTTTTAGCTCTTTTCATGTAGCTGTTCCTTTTTCGCGGAGCGCTTGCTTTTCTCTACAACGCTTGGGAGCGGCGCTTTTTTTTTTTTTTTTTTTTTTTTTTTTTTTTTTTTTTTTTTTTTTTTTTTTTTTTTTTTTTTTTTTTTTTTTTTTTTTTTATAGCAGATGGCTGAAATGTTTGAGCTACCCATGACGAGTAAGAATACGAGTAGTCACAACCCAGGGCCGAGCTCGAAAATACCGCAATCTCTCGGAAGGGCAACTGGAGCCTCTATTCCGACGGTTGAACCTGGCACACACCCGGCGTATCTACCAAGACGTGGCGGATCGAGCCGAGAAAGAAAACTGGAGCTATCGCGATTTTCTTGCTCTTCTGCTGGCCGAAGAAGTGGCCCATCGCAAACAAACGCGCCTGCAGCGCTTTACCCGCAAGGCTCACTTCCCCTTCTTCAAGACCATTGACGAGTTCGACTTTAGTCTGCAAACCACGCTGCGGCAGTCTCTGCTCGGCTCCTACTTGGGACCGGATTTCGTCCCCGAAGGGCGCTCGCTGATTCTTTACGGCAAGACAGGCCGCGGGAAAACCCATCTGGCAGTCGCTATCGGCTATCGCGCCATCCAGAATGGCTTCGAGACCTTCTGCGCGGCCGCCGCAGAACTGGTGGAGGATCTTTCCAATGCCAGTAAGAAGGGACGCTTTCAGGAATCATTGCTAACCTATACGCATCCTCACGTTTTGGTAGTCGATGAAGTCGGTTACTTAACCTACGGTCCTGATGCCGCCAATGTTTTGTTTCATGTGGTCAACGATCGCCACCTGAGAAAACGACCGATGATCTTCACCACCAATAAGCCGCTCAGCGAGTGGGGAAAGGTTTTGCATGACGAGGACCTCGCGGCCGCCATCCTGGATCGCATCCTCGAGCGTGGACGTCTCATCCACCTCGATGGACCCTCGGGGCGCACGCGTCGCCTAAACTTAGAGGAGGCCTTGCCGGCTGCAGCAGAACGTGCCAGAATTTCCGGAATTAGCGTGCCAGAATTTCCGGAACCCACACGCGATTGCGCAAATGCCCGTGAGTGCAATCTGAATCATGTTGAAGTATTCAGCACGGAGTGGGCCAAACTGCAATTCGCTGCCGCTTGCAGTTCTTAAGGAATTGGCGTGATCAGTTGGCGAAATATTGCAATGGGCAGATGACGATACTGCGAGCAAGCCTCGTCACATGTCGGAATTACGACACTTTTCGTGGATCGATCCCCAACTTCTTCATGCGAGAAATAAGCGTGGTCCGCTTGATCCCCATCCGTGTAGCTGCGCCGTTGGGCCCGGCAACACGGCCATTGGTCTCTTTGAGCACACGGAGAATCTCATCGTGCTCACTCGACTCGCGCGGGCTCGATGCCGGAACGGCAGCGCCGTTCCGCCTCAACTCCGAGACAGGCACTTCAAGAGCGGTGCCACGAGTAAGGATCACTGCCCGTTCGATAAAATTTTCCAGCTCGCGAATATTCCCCGGCCAATGCCAACTCGCCAGCTTTTTCAGGGCAGCCGCGGGAATCGATTCGATCTTCTTTTCCATGCGCCGCTCATATTTTTGGGCAAAGTATCTCACCAGCAGCGGAATGTCCTCGGGACGCTCACGCAGGGGTGGGATACGAATCGGAAACACATTCAGACGATAGTAAAGATCACTGCGGAACTCGCGGTCCTCGATCATCTTCTCGAGATCGCGGTTGGTGGCAGCCACCAGGCGCACATCCACCTTCTTAGTACGCGTGCTGCCCAGCCGTTCGAATTCGCGCTCCTGCAGGGCGCGCAACAGTTTGGGCTGGATCTCGATCGGAATGTCGCCCACTTCGTCTAGAAACAATGTACCTTGATCGGCTAGTTCCAGGCGGCCTAGCTTCTGAGAAATCGCGCCGGTAAATGCGCCGCGTTCGTGTCCGAACAGCTCACTTTCGAGCAGCCCGGTTGGGATCGCCGCGCAGTTCAGTTTTACAAATGTGCGATCCTTCCGCCGGCTGCGATCGTGGATGGCGCGCGCGATCAATTCCTTTCCGGTACCGGTTTCTCCCAGCAGCAAAACCGTCGAATCACTGGGAGCAACGGTCTCCACCAGCCTGAGCACATTGCGCAGAGCGGAACTTTGCCCAACGATACCTTCGAAATCCATCTCGCCGCGGATTTCGTCCTCCAGGTAGAGTTTCTCCTGCGCCAGCTTGTCCTTGAGTTCGGCAATCTCGCCATAGGCAAGCGCATTCTCCATGGCGATCGCCACCTGGTTTGCAACCTGGGTGAGAAAAGCAACTTCATCCTCATCGAAAGCATTCTCCTGCCGACTCGCCAGTCCCATCACTCCAAGCACACGATTCCGGCTCACCAACCTGATATCGCAGAACGAATTCATCCCTTCGCCAGAGGCCTTGGCGTACATCTCAGGAGGCATCTTTGCGGGATCGAGGCTGTTCAGCACAAAGGGCCTCCCCGCTTGGAATGTTTCGCCGGGCATGGTTCCTTCAATCGGAACCTCAATGACTTCTGCAAAAAATCCCCTGCTGTCGGGAAAGTCGAGCGCGTGCACTCGCAGATTCTTGCCGTCCCCAACCGGTAACATGATGGCCGCAGCGTCACACTGCATGACCTTGCGCACAATGCTGGAAATCGCCTGCAAGAGCTCATCGAACTCCAGGTTGGAGACCACCTGGTTTGTCAGATCAAGGATCAGCTTCAGACGATCCTGCGCCTGGGTCGACAAGTAGAGGTTGACCGCGGCATCGATGGCCAGCGCAATCTGATCTGCCACCAGCAGGAGAAACTCCACTTCCTCATCAGAATATGCGTGCGGACGCTTGCTACCCACACTAATCGCGCCCAGACCGCGCTGTCCTCTCGTCAACGGCAAGGTGCAGCTTGACGCGATCCCGTGCTCATCCAGAAATTGTTTGTGCGCCGAGAATCGCGTCTCTCGGCTCCAATCATCGGCGAGGTAAAGTTCCTGCTGCTGATGCACCCATACCGCCGGCGTATCTTCGCTGTTGGTCAGTTCGTCTAATCTCTCGCCGTTCACTTCCAGCAACTGCCACTCTACTGCTTTGGTCTCCGCACTAAAGGCAACCACCTGCAGGTAGTCGAAGGAAATAATCTCGCGCAACTGCCGCACCAGTTCGTTTCCAGCGTTTTCGCAATCGTTGCACGTCGCGATGGATCTGCCGGCCCGAAGAAGGGCCTCGTAGCGCGCCGTCTGACTCGTTGGAAGGACTCGTGCCAGCGTTGCCATGAAGCGTTAGCCCCCAGCTCGTAACGTCACCGCAGAACTGCAGCCCTCTCCCTATATCGGAGACGCAAAGATCGATACTAGGAGTATCTGATGTAACCAACTGGCAGAAGGGTTCTGAAAGTGTCGTAAAAGCTCGACAGTTGTCGAAGCGAGTGTCGACTGCTCGACAACCTGTCCATCTGCGGCCTCTCGAGCTAGTAGCTCAAATGATTTCCACTCAAGCACTTCTAAATGCGGCAGCAACAGCGTCGTGTTTGGCAAGTCCAGTGCACTAAATCACCGCAAACCGCGAATGCGGGATCCATCAATTTCACGAAACCGGACCGAAGTTTGTATGCGGAAATATGAAGGAGGAATCACATATGCGTAGATTGTTTGTCATCATCGCCGCTGTTGCTATGTCGGCGGTAGGGGCCGTGGCTCAGGAAAGTCGTTCTGAGATCAGTTTGCAGGGCACCGGCTTTTTCACCAGGGACTCTACCGGCAACGGTAACTTGCAACGCAGCACGGAAACCGGCGGATTCATAGTCGGATACCGTTATCACATCAATCGTTGGCTCTCGGCGGAAGGCAATTACGGTTTCGACCGGAATACGCAAGAGTATTTTGGCAGTTTCGGAGAATCCAGAGTCCAAGCCAACGTGCACGCAGTAACTGGCGATATGGTGGTGAACCTCCCACTGCCCATAAGAAGGATCAGAACTTACGCGCTCGCTGGAGGCGGCGGTCTGATCTTTGATCCCACCGGTAATTTTGGAGGATCTGTTCCCGGCGCCACCAGTCAGGGCAGAGGCGCTTTCCTCTACGGCGTAGGCGCTGATTATGTCCTGACGCATCACTTCTCGTTGCGGGCTGAATACCGTGGTTTTGTGTACAAGAGTCCGGACTTCGGCCTTCGGACTTTGAACACTGACACTTGGACGCACACGGCGCAACCGTCCGCTGGAATTGTTTTCCGATTTTAGGCGGGCCTGGCAGCCGGGTAATCATACCCTCCCGTCATCTTCCCGGCTGCCTAAAGGTGTTGGAAGGACATACGCATGCTGACAAGCACGGTTGAGTTGCTATGCGGTCTACTCTTGAGCGCTGTGACTTTAATCATCGGTTCCTGCACCGTTGGCTCGATTGTTGCAGCTTTACGAGCAGTCAGCCGTGCAAGCCTTCGAGGGTCGGTTCGGCTACCCGAGCTGAAGTGATTGTTTCGGACCACCGCAACCAACATCTTCCTTACAGGAAAGACAAACTTTCGGAGGAGATTCACTATGGCCGAAGGAGCTGAGCGCAAGAACTGGAGACAGTTGTGTGCTGCCGCAGTGGAAGCGAAAGATCCCGATGAGTTGCAGCAGATCCTCCAGGAGCTTAACAAGGCCTTGAAACACGAAGAGCAGGTCCGTCGGGATTTCAGAGAAGCCACGAGAGCAAAATGAGAGCTGCAGCGAAATCCGGTTTAATCAACTGTCGAAAGAGCGGCCGAGCTCCGTAATGCGACCGGCTGCAAACTGCCGTCAACGGTCGGTTTGGCTCGGAGCGGTCCCTGCCTTGAGTTGCTTTAGCGCGATCTGGGTGGCTCGCCATTCGCGAGGCTTGATGTTGTTCTGAGCGGGGCCGCTTGCGAAGTAATCCAGAATGTTTGCCCGCAGGGCCGGTGTAGTGCGCGCAAAATGGTTGTGGGCGAGACGGCGGACGAGCTGACTGTAGGCTTCATCGGCCAATTTGTACTGACCTGCGCTAGTAGGCGCTCCGGTATCGAGATTGCGGTTGGGGAACGCTGGTTTACTGACTTTTAGCTTTTCCACTTCACGGTGATACTGATCGACCACGTTGTCCATGCTTTTGAAGTAAATATCCTCAGTCTGGGCGGTGGGATCGCGGTATCCCAGGCTTTTGAGCGGTCCGAACTTGGGCATCAGCCTCAGGAAGAAGCCGAGGATTCGGGCAAAAATTCCAGGCTTGCGGTATTTCGATCCAAAATCCCTTTCGTAGTCGGCGCGAGAGAGGTGATAGAGAAACTCCCTCCGCGCCGCATCATTCTTCTCCACCTGAATTTTGTCCTTGCGCGTGGCCAGCGCGACTTGGGTCATCTCTGGGATGACCCGGCTTACTGCGAAACGATAGGTCTCGATGGTTAGATCGTCGAAGTGAAGCAGTTCATCCAGCTTGATGTCCGTAAGTATCTTCGAAAGCGCGTTCCAGCAACTCTTCGGAAACCTGAAAGCCGATGAAATCATGATACTGCTTGGAGATGTAACGTTTCTTGGCGACCTGCACGACATCGAAGCTGAACTCGGTTTTCAGGTGGGCTGCGGGATCTTGTTCGTAGGAAACCGCTCGACCAAATCTCTCGCGCAAGTTGGGATACTCGATGGCGACCCCGGCATTGACCGCGGGATGTCCCCAGATATCAGCGGCGTAATGGCTGAGCGCACCCATCGCGAAGGCGTATTCGTTGATGTTGCGTGCGTCACGTAGCATCCAAGCCACGAAATCGCCGGTCCGTACGTAGTGCAGCAGGTTAGTGAACTCACGCTTGCCAAACGGGTAGTAGCCGAGATCCTGAATCACCGAACCGCCGTAGGCATAAGCGTGCGCTTGCTTAACCTGATCGGCAGTCGCCTCAGGAAAGCGGCTGAGCAGCGCCGGCCGGATGTCACTATCCCAGGCGATGTCGATCAGCTCCTCATGCGACAGAACCCCGTAGCCGAAAACCGGCGGGGCCGCCAAGATCGCGCCCACCAGTAGAACCGCCCCGAGAGTGATTTTCATTCCCGCTTCCTTGCGGTGAGTTCCAACAGACTTCCTTTTGAGATCGAAAACGGAACCACAGTGTAAGCCGATATGGCCCGCTTGCAACCTTCTTAGTACCGATTTTCCTCCTGGTCACGTCTTGCTCTGCTTCATGAAACCACCCTCTTCCACTACACTGTGTATCCAAACTAGGGACTAACCAATTGCACAAATTCAGCTCGCGGTTGCAGCGTCTCACATTGTTCCTTGTTCTTGCTCTTGTCGGTTCAGCGATGGCCCAGTCCGTTCCGTCAGAGCTGTTCAATGGGCTTAAGTGGCGTCTAATTGGCCCGTTCCGGGGCGGGCGAGTGGTTGCTGTGGCTGGAGTACCCGGCGACTCCACCACGTTTTATTTCGGCGCGGTCAACGGCGGCATCTGGAAGACAAGCGACGCTGGCGTCGTCTGGACACCAATTTTCGATAACCAGCCCATCGCCTCGATCGGTGCTCTCGCGGTTGCGCCATCAGACCCAAAAACGATTTATGTCGGAACCGGGGAGTCCGACATTCGTTCATCTCTCTCCTTCGGCAATGGTGTCTACAAGTCCGTCGATGGCGGTCGAAGCTGGCTCCACATCGGACTGGAAGACACGCGCCATATCAGCAGGATCGTCGTCGACCCGCAGAACGCGGCTGTCGTTTACGTCGGGGCTTTGGGACATGTTTACGGTCCGAACCAGCAACGTGGCGTCTACAAATCCATCGACGGCGGCTCGCATTGGGCCAGAGTTCTCGATCAAGGTCCTGAAATCGGCGTCTCGGATCTGGCAATCAGTTCCGGTCATCCCCAGCTTTTGTTTGCCGGCACGTGGCATACGTGGCGTCCTCCCTGGAGCACCTATGCTCCAATCGATCGTTCTGGTGGTGGTCTTTACCGTTCTCAGGACGCCGGCAAGACTTGGTCTCGACTCAGCGGAACTGGCCTGCCGGACGGCGATTGGGGACGCGTTGGTGTTGACGTCGCTCCCGATGGCAAACGGGTATACGCGCTCATTCAGGCTAAAAAGTCAGGCCTCTACCGTTCCGATGATGGGGGCAATACCTGGACCCTTGCCAACGACGACCCGCGTCTCACCAGCCGTTCTTGGTATTTCAATAGCATCACCATCGACCCGAACAATCCCGATGTGCTTTACGTCCCGAATGTCGCTCTCTACCGCTCGGAGGATGGAGGCAAAACCATTTCGATCGTTCGCGGCGCTCCCGGCGGAGATGATTACCACCAGATCTGGATCGATCCCAGGAACTCGGCCAGCATGGTTCTCGGAACCGACCAGGGTACGACTATCAGCCTTGATCGTGGCCGGACCTGGAGTACCTGGTACAACCAGCCCACTGCGCAGCTTTACCACGTCATCACCAACCACGAGTTCCCCTACGTGGTATACGGCACTCAGCAGGATTCCGGAAGTGTCGCGGTTTCAAGTCGTACCGATCACGGCCAGATCACGCCGCGAGACTGGTTCCCGGCCGGTCCGAGCGAGAGCGGATACATGGCGCTCGACCCCGTCGATCCCAATATCATCTACCTGGGCGCGAGTTATGGTCGCGTCGCTCGCTTCAACCGCCGGACTGGCCTCAGCCAGGACATCAGTCCGTGGCCCGTCTCAATTCTCGATTCGGAGATCGATCAACGCAGATATCGTGCCCCCTGGTCTCCCGTCTTGCTGTTTTCCCCGGCTGATCCGAAGGAGCTTTTTCTTGGCACACAGTACGTGATGAAAACTGTAGACGGAGGCCTGCATTGGGAGACCATCAGCCCCGATCTCACCGGCTCAACCGTAGTTTCGGGAGACAATAAACCACGCAGGGTGCCGACCGTCGAGAACGCCAAGCAGGAAGGCTACGGGGTCGTGTCCACGATTGCTCCGTCCTTTCTCAACCGTGACCTGATTTGGGCTGGAAGCAATACCGGCCTGATTCACCTTACCCGCAATAGCGGCAAAACCTGGAAGAACGTGACTCCCCCCGGACTGAGCGACTGGAGCAAGATCTCGCTGATCGAAGCTTCGCATTTTGATCCTGCCGTTGCCTATGCTGCCGTTGACCGCAGCCGGCTGGATGATCAAACGCCACACCTCTATCGAACCCGCGATTATGGCGCAACCTGGCAGCCGATCACTGAGGGCATTTCCGCTCCTGCTTTCTTACGCGCCATTCGCGAAGATCCTCAGAGCAGAGGATTGCTTTTCGCCGGAACCGAACTGGGGATCTACGTTTCCTTCGATGACGGCGATCACTGGCAGTCCCTGCAATTGAACCTGCCCGTCAGCTCCGTCCGTGATCTCACGATCCATGGCGACGACCTCGTGGTTGCGACGCATGGACGTTCCTTCTGGATTCTCGACAACATTACCCCGCTCCGCCAGACATCTGAGGCGCGCAAGCGCGAGTGCGGCATGGCTTTATCATCCCGCTGCCGCCATCCGCGTGGACAACGATGATTTTGTAGGTACACCACTGCCACCCGAAGAGCCTACGGCAGAGAACCCTCCGAATGGAGCAATGATTGATTATTTCCTTAGGTCTGCAGCGAGCCGAGTGACGCTTGAGGTTTTTGACCCGGAACACAAGCTCGTGCGGAGGTTCTCTTCGGAAGACCAAAGCGCAACCAAGCACGTGTCACTCCCAGTGGCGGAGCGCTGGTTCCCCAAGCCGGAGGTCCCGGAGAAAACGCCTGGAATGCACCGTTTCGTGTGGGACCTTACCTGGGGAAGTTCGGGTGGACCGATCGCGGATGAAGAAGCCGAATTCCACAGTCCCAGTGGCCCCAAGGCGGTTCCGGGAACTTATCAGGTCCGCCTAACCGTGGATGGACAAGTGCACACCGAACCGCTGCAAGTCGTAATGGACCCGCGCTCGTCCGCAACTCCTGAAGTACTCCTCCAACAGTTGCAACTGGGAAACCAGATTTTTGCCGAAACCACGGAAGCGCGGCGCGCGCTGGCGGAGATCAACTCGATCCAAAAACAGATTTCGGATGCCCAGCAGAAGCCTGAAGGACAAAACCCAGAGCTCAAGTCGGCGCTGGCGGAGGTCCAATCGGAAATGACCAAAATTCTTACAAAGAAGGACCACGATCCGGAGCGCAACGCTGGACTGCAGGAAGCGTACAAGGATCTTGCATCAGCGCTCCGAGTCGTCGAACGCGGGGAACGTGCTGTGCCCTCGCAGGCAATCGCTGTCTATAAGGAGTCTAGCCAACAAGTAAAAGTGTGCATTCGAGAGTGGACTACTTTGAAGCAGACGAAGTTGCCGCCGCTGAACCAGCAACTGCGCGAAAGAGGTCTTTCCCCAATCGCGATTTCTGAAATTGAGGAGGAAGTTGAAAGTCTCATGTCGCGCTAGATTGGCTGCGCGATCTGCCGCGGAACACCCGCCATCCCGTCCCATCTGATAAATCTTAAGGCCGATTTGTGAAGTCAACTTTAACATTTCCGTGATTATGCTCACAAAGCAAGCCTTAGGTGGAATGACTTTGCTTGTGTCAGCGATGCATACCCCAGCCGTGACAGGCTGCAGCCGTGTCCAGAGTCCTTAATCCCGGTCCAAGCTAGTGCAGGATCAAGATAATCGCAGCGATTCATGAACCAGGTGCCGGTTTCTATGCGGTTGCCAATTTGTACAGCGGCCTCCGCGTCTGACGTCCAGATTGAGGCAGTCAATCCGTAGTGGCTATCATTCATGAGCGCTATAGCTTCCGCATCATCTTTCACTCGCATCAGCGGTGCCACCGGGCCGAAGGTCTCCTCGGTCATCACTTTCATTCCATGGTCAACGTTCACCAGAACCTGTGGGGCAACATACGGAGTCCCTTTCCTGTCCTCGGGGAACAGCGAAACATCAATTAAGGGCTTGGCTCCTTTGCGAATTGCCTGTGCTACTTTCTCACGGACGGAGCCAGCAGCCCGTTCGTGGACCATTGGACCCAGAGTGGTCTCCGGACTCAAGGGATTGCCCAACACGTATTTCTTCGTAAGCTCGACGAATCCATCGACGAACTTTTGCCAAACATCCTGATGGACATAGATCCTTTCGACCGCACAGCACGATTGCCCAGAATTAAAGAAGACGCCGTCCACCAGGTTCTCGATGGTCGGCTCCAGGAAAGCGTCGGCGCGCACGTATGCCGGATCCTTACCGCCCAACTCCAGGCTTGTACCGATAAAACGTTCCGCGGCTGCCCGCTGCACCGCGTGTCCGCCGTCCACTGATCCTGTAAACGCCACAAATCCGACGCTCGAATCGCGGATGATGCTTTCCGCCTGATCATGCGTCACATGTAGCACCTGAAAAACACCCTCTGGCAATCCAGCTTGGCTTGAAGGCTTCGGCGTATCTTTCAGCAACCAGAGGCGTTTGTGCTGCGGGTTTGAGAATCACGCTATTGCCCGCCATAATTGCTGGAACTACGACGTTGACGGAACACAAATAAGGGTAGTTCCACGGCATCAGGGCCAGAACCAAACCTATCGGATCGCGGCGGATGAAGCGCCGGAAGTTGTCTTTTGGCTCGATGGCAATATCAGCGAGCTCTGCTTCGGCGATATCGATCATGTATAGGGCACGCTCCTGGAAGCCGCCCCGAATCTCCGCCGGACTGTAACGAATCGGCCGCCCCATCTGCCAGGTGAGTTCGGTCCCAAGTTGTTCAGCGCGTCCAACCAGCAGTGACACCATTCGCCGGCAGATGGAAGCACGCTCGCTGATCGGCACCATCTTCCATTCGCGCTGCGCATTCGTCGCTTTTGTTAGTTTGTCCTCGATTTCTAGATCAGATGCCGCCTGGCGCTCTGCATAAACGGAGCCATCGACAGGACTGATCGACTGAATTCGAGAGGACGTGGCAGTCGCATTCACTGACATAAGCTGTCTCACTCTGGAGTTACATACGCAGCCGTAAGGCCGCCGTCAACCAGAAATTCCGTACCGGTAACAAAGGAGGATTCATCCGACGCCAGGAACAACGCAGCTCGAGCGATCTCTTTTGCCTCGCCGAACCGGCCGACGGGGATATGGACCAGCCTCCGTTGTCGTTTCTGTTCGGTGTCAAGAAACTTCATGAGCAGCTCGGTTCGCAGCGGTCCCGGACACAGTGCATTGACTCGGATGTTCTCCCGCGCGTGGACCACTGCCAGCTCACGAGTCAAAGCCAGCACCGCGCCTTTGCTTGCGGTGTACGCGATCTGGGGTGTCGCCGCTCCCAGCAGAGCCACAAAAGAGGCGGTGTTGACGATGGAGCCTCCCCCGGCGCGGCGTAAGGCGGGGATGCCGTACTTGCAGCCAAAGAAAACGCCCTTGGCATTGATGTTCATCGTAAGATCCCAAATCTTTTCCTCGGTGGAAATCGCATCATCGTCTTGACTGTGCATGATCCCGGCATTGTTGAATAGGATATTCAATTTGCCGAACTGCTCCTCCGCGGCTGCGATCATCCGCTGGCACTCCGCCGCTTGTGAGACATCAGCGTGGACAAATGCTCCCCTTCCCTTCTGCCGTTCGATGGTCGAAACCGTTTCCCTGCCGCCTTCGTCCTCCACGTCCGCCACGACCACGCAAGCGCCTTCCTGCGCGAACAAGAGCGCGGCTTCGCGGCCAATGCCGCTGGAAGCACCTGTAATCAACGCAACTTTGTCCTTGAGCCTCATAATCGCTCGTATCCGCGGGGGAACTTCGCTAATCAGATTCGCTCGAAGTACCGCCTGCGTTCCCAATCCGTAACCGCGCTATTGAAGGTGTTTTGCTCCGTTCGGAAGAAATGGGCGTAGTGCTCGACCACTTCTTCTCCGAATGCCTGCTTGGCAAATGCGCTATTCGCGAAAAGCGCGACAGCTTCCGCCAAAGTCTTGGGCACCCGCGGGACATCGGTCGCGCCATAGAGATCGCCCGAAATGCATTCCGGCGGTTCCACCTTTTCTGCAACTCCATTTAATCCCGAAGCCAGCGCCGCGGCAAAGGCATGATAAGGATTGCAATCCGCCCCGGGGATTCGGCATTCGATGCGAAGGCTCTGCCCTTTCCCAACCACCCTGAATCCGGCAGTACGGTTATCGTGGCTCCACGCGAGGCGGGTTGGCGCCCATGAGCCTTCGACGTAGCGCTTGTAGGAATTCACCGTCGGCGCGTAGAACACCATGACTTCCGATGCGTGCCCGATCCAGCCGCCTAGGAACCGTCGGAATAGGCTCGAACACTTCACTGGGCCGAACTGCTCGTCACCAGCAAAAGCGTTGAGACCGTCTCGCCATAAACTGAGGTGAATATGACAGCTTGATCCCGCCTGAGTGCTCGCCAATTTCGCCATGAAGCTCACGCTCATGCCCATCTGTTCTGCCACTTCTTTCAAGCATTGTTTGTAGACGACATGACGGTCCGCCATCTCAAGAGCCCTGGCGTGACGGACATTGAGTTCGTGCTGGCCAGTACCGAATTCACCCTTGGAGCTTTCGACCGGAACTCCGGAGGACTTGAGATGTTGGCGGACGGCAGCGGTAAAGTTCTCGTTCCGCGTCCCCTGCAGGATGTGGTAGTCCTCCGAATACCAGCCCGTCTCTTCCAAGCCGACATAGCCCTTCAGGGCGGCATCGCGATAGCTGTCGCGGAACAAGTAGTACTCCAACTCAGAGGCCACAACGCTCGTGACTGACAACTCTTCAGCACGTTCCAATTGTCGTCGTAACATCGAGCGGGGAGCAACGGCAAGAAACTGCCCGGTCTTATCGCTCTTCACATCACACAGAACCAGCGCGGTTTTCTCCAGCCAACTCGCCAGACGTAGGGTGCTCGGATCAGGCACCAGGTGAAAATCGCCGTAGCCTCGCACCCAATTGGCGAAACGATACCCACTGACTGGCGTCATCTCCATATCGTTGGCCAACAGGTAGTCGCAGGCATGCGTGCCGTGCTCCCACACGCTTTCAAGGAATATTTCCGCGTCGAAGCGTTTGCCGAGCAACCGCCCGAAGTGGTCTGTGAAGCCGACTATCACCGTCCGCACCTGATCCCGCTGAACCAGGTCTCGCAGGTCTTCGAGACTCAGCATCCCGTGCATGCGCGTCTTGGTTTCGCTTAGCCGATCACCTGACATAACCATTTCACCGTACGTTTTTACTTGTTCTCTTAGACACTTATCCCTGAGATCTTCAGCCGGACTCCAAGAACTTTTATCTAAAAGCCGGCTGAATCCTTCTCAGGCCCCCATTGCGGTTTATACATCTTGTGTTTGCCGCTGACCACATGTATCAAAAACAGCACACCCATGACCGAGAGGATGCCCCAACCGGCCCGCGTGTTGGGTGGCATCACCATGACCACGCAAATGATAACCGTCCAGATCACGGCCAACACGTTGACCGCATTACTCGCGCCGCCGAGATGCCAAGGCCCACGTTTCTCCAGCCAACTAGTCTTCGTTCGCCAGCCCAGATAGACCGGCGCGATGTAGGCAAGGTAGAAGCCGATGACGCTGATGGACGTGACTACGGAATAAGCTCCGCCGTAGATCATGGCGACAAACGCCAGAGCCGCCGATAGCCAAATGGCTGCCACTGGCGTCTTCAGCCTGGCGTTGACCCGACTCCAGATGGATGACAGCGGCATACCATTGTCACGCGCCAGAGCAAAGAAAGACCGCGAGACTGAAGTAATGGCAGCCAGTCCGCAAAACCACATGGCTAGCACCGTGAGTGCCAGCACGGCGCCGGCAGCTCGAGCCCCCAGTGCGAGCCGTACAATCGTCAGCACCGCCGGAACCGGATGGCGGCTCGCATCGGTGCTCTGCAATACCTGGGCAATACTTGGAATCGCCAGCACCAACGACAGAATCAGAAGGTAGCCGAAGACTCCAGATACCACCACCGACATGACCATTCCCCAGGGCGCAAGCCGCCGAGGGTCCCGCGTCTCCTCTGCCACGTGCGCAGAGGCGTCAAATCCCGTGTAGGTCCACTGCGCTTGCAACAAACCCAGCATGAACAGCCAGGCGTACGGGGCCCGAACCGGGCTCATATTGCTGGTGTTCCAGAAAAAGGCCAGGGGTTGCTTGGGCGCAAAAATCAGAAGCGACCCAATCAGTACCATCACGCCGAGAATGTGTACCACCACACTCACATCGCTGAACCACGCCACCAAGGCTGCCGAGTAGTGATTGATCACAGTTTGGGAGAGCAGCAGGAGACCGTACACGGCGAATAACGTATAGCGGCCGGATTGCAAACCTAACATGGGCACCAGAAACTCGGCGCAGCCATAGTCAATTCCAGCGATGGCAGTGATCAGGCCCACAATGTTGAGCCAGGCCGTGAACCAGGCCCAGGTAGGTCCGCCCAGTTCCGCCGACCAGTGATACATTCCTCCCGAGGTCGGGAGGGCGGAACACAGTTCAGCCATGCTGAGCGCCACCGTTAGAGTGCCAAACGTCACCAATGGCCAGCCCAGGAGCATTTCCCGCGGCCCACCCATGCTCAGGCCGTAGTCAAAGAGGGTAACAGCGCCGGTCAATATAGAAATGATCGAAAACGAAAGAGCAAAATTGGAAAATCCTCCGAAGCCACGGAGGAACTGCGGAGCGTATCCAAAACCCTGCAAGTCTTGGTCGTCGGTAGGGATGGTTTCCAGCTTTCGCGATTTCCCGGCCACGCTGTTGGGATCTGGAGATTTCAAGAAACTAGTTAACACGTTTCTCGTTTAGATGACCAGCGCCTTGTCACTCTGGCTTGTATCAGTGAAGTATCCCGTCATGTCTCCACCATTGAATAAATTGTCTAGCGAGCTGGGCTTTTCATCGTTCCCCGAAGGCGGCGAAGTCCGTATGCGAGTTCTAGAGGTCCCTGGTTGCTGTCGCGGTAGGGACGACCATGTGCGAACTGAAAGCTGTTGAAATGATTGTCTGAAGGAGGAAAAGCAAAACACTATCAGACCGTGCGTACCATCGCACGTAGCCTACGAGGTAGGAGCGGGGCGGCAACAAACCGTTCGAAGCCCTCGGACAATGTACCCATACCCGCGAGGGTAGCATCGGAACCGCGAGGCAACGGTGTATCTACTAGCACAATGTGGAGAGGGCCTAGGCTTGATAACAAGGTCAGAATACACGAATGCTCGTAAGCGTCGTCACCCTAAGAGAACCTAAGATGCTGCGTGGTTCTTCCTGCAGTGGGTACGGAGCGTATTGGTTTTCTCCGCCATGGTCACATCACACTGCCGGCGTAAAGAGCGGACCTAACCTATTGTGTCATTCCAACGGAACAGGATAAATCCGTATCGCTCCCCACAGGGAAAGCACATCGCAAGATGGGCCGATGGCGGTGCGGACATGAGAGGAAGGAGGAAGCGAATGCTGCTCTGTAATGGAACGGATACCGGTTGCGTCAGTCCCATCGACAACATCACCGGGCGCGAAAGCGCGCTGACTTCCTTCAGGTGCTTCCCACGAGAGAACTGGGCAAAACGGCATATGAGGCAAAGCAAATGACGACAGCGCAAGCTGTTGGTGCAGTCTCACGCGAGGCGGCAGAATGGTACGCCATTGATTGGCAAGCCATTCACCGCAACGTTCGCCGACTCCAAGTGCGTATCGTGCAGGCGGCGAAGGCTAGTAGATGGGGCAAGGTGCGAGCCTTGCAACACCTGCTGATCCACTCGTACAGTGGCAAGGTTTCAGCCGTTCGACGATTGACGGAAAACAATGGCAAGAAAACCCCTGGCGTGGACCAAGAAATCTGGGACACACCAGAAAAGAAGATACAGGCTGTACATCAACTCAAGCGTAGAGGCTATCAACCTCAGCCTCTTCGACGGGTTTACATCCCGAAATCGGACGGCAGTGGAAACCACTGCCGACAACAACTCCTACGGGTTTCGCCAGCAGGGGTCCTGCGCCGATGCGATTGAACAGTGTTTCAATACACTGTCCAAACCAAATCCGCAGTGGATTCTAGAGGGCGATATCAAGTCCTGTTTCGACCGAATTTCGCATGATTGGCTTCTGGCTCACGTCCCCATGGATCGAGCCATTCTCCAAAAGTGGCTGAAATCCGGGTATATGGAAAAACACGTCCTTCACGAAACCACGGATGGGACCCCACAAGGCGGAATTATCTCACCTGCGCTTTCCAATTGCGCGTTGGATGGACTGGAGCGGCTCTTGAAGGAAAAGTTTCCGACAAACAAGCCTCTCTCCTCCTTTGGAGGTAAGTTTGCCTGTGTCAATTTCATCCGTTATGCGGATGGCACGCCGGTACAGACGTCAAACTGATGGGGTGCAAGTCCCCTGATCCCAATCGTCCGTTCGGGGATCTAGCAGGAGGTCGGGTTTGCGGTGCGAATCGTCGGCCCAAGTGACCTTGAAAGAAGATGCAAAACAGCGGGCCGTAATAACCATGAACTCAAATCAGCCTCGTAATACGTAGCTGTGTGAGCCGACCGTATCGTCTGCGCGGGAAGGCTGACAACAGGCGGGGATAAACGGACAACCGAACCGTCTGTTCACACCGGGGTGTTGGAGATGGCACGTTGTGAGAGTGAGATGTTCCTAGGCCGGGAGGTCTCATCCGATGCCAGCTTGCCACTGGTCACGGGACAGTATAAGGGAAACCGAAATCTGGACTGGTCGGATGAGGGTTCCGCGGGGCCCATAGTACCGCTTGCAGGGAAGGGACAACAAAACCCGACCCGAGGGAAGGAGCCCTGCTTCAGTCACGAGGTTCAAAGCAGATGAGGAGGTTTCGATTGCTGTATGGCTAGAAACGGAACGGAACAAGTTCGGCACCTGCAGAGAACCCTATATCGCACAGCCAAGCAGTCCAAAGCAGTTTAGCGGCCCGTCCGACCAAGTCAACGATTTCATGAAAATCCAATAGAGCGCATACCGCTTGCAAATAAGTAGGCGAGCCGTCTACCACCACTGCTCGAACTCTCGCCGTATCAGCACCATCAAAAGAGTATTGACTTTGTTCAACGTAATTCGCTGCAATTCTCATTTCTTGCCTCCAACTTGCTGCACTCGGACATTAATCGAAATCCATGTGGACGTGGGTAAAGTGTGCGTAAAGCCCTGTAAAAATTTGTCTGCGAATCGGGTGACAAGCAGAGTAGCCCTTCTGCAAGTGAGAGTGGGTAAGGTGTTGGTCAGGAGGATGTAAACAAGCTGTGAGCTCAGAGTCCTGGTTGGGAGTGCACGAACGGACAATGCTCAGGATTAACCGAGACCTGCCGAACGATGGTTCGACAGATCTCACACCAGCTGTTGCTTGCCACCGCCACAACCAATCGGTCTACTGCGTCTGCCTTAGGAACGGTGCCTCTTCCACCACCGTCGTATCCGATCCCGACCGCTGTGCGCGAGCCCGTTGTGCCGGAGCCCACCTCGCCGACTCCAGCCCGCGCCACATCGCGCGCAAGACTGTCATGCAACGTGCTGAGCACCTGGAATTGCATCATTGCGATCTGATATCTCTCCCCAATCAGATAGTCTGCCCGCTCTCGTGAGAGCTGATCGGCGGCCACTGCTTGCGAAATGCTAGCCAGTTCGGCGGACATTCTCTGCGCAATCATGATCATTTCACTTTCATAGTTCTTGAGTACATCCAGCGGCCCCAGCGGGATTTCTGGCTTGGCCGCCAGCAGGCTGGAAACTTCGTCATCGGTCTCGCTGGTGGCGCCGGCAACGATTTTTTGTACCGGCGGCGGTTGAACTTCAGTATTTTCCCCGGGCCCTCGGTTTGGCTGGGCTGCAGCGACAAGCGGGGTGACCGATGATGCGATAAGAAAAATCAATAATGCTTTCATTTTTGCTCCTTATACAGCCATAGATGCTCGCGTCGCCGCGCTTGATGTAAAGACTTAGTGAGCCCTCCGTAAAGATTGGTATGGGAAGACCGAGATCGTTTCTGTGGATGGAAAAACCTTACCCCGACCTTACAAGCCTTTTACCTCACCAACCTCCCTCGTGTCGTCTAATCGAACAACGCTACTTACTCAACGAAAAAAGGATGGGAAACGACGTGAAGAAACTCTCTCTATATGTAATGTCGCTCACTGCGAGTTGGGCGGCAAGTCTGCAAAGCACCGACCGTCAAGCAGGGCCTCTTGACCCAAACGCAAATGCTGCCCAGGCCACAAATGCGGCGTTTCACGATGGATTGTACCTCGGAAGACTTGAGGCCGAACGCGGCAGCGAGTCCCACGTTGCGACTGGACGATGGGCCAGAAACCAGGACCGCATCTCGTTCGCCGCTGGCTATCAACAGGGATACGACACGCTGATCGCAACTCGGGTGGTGGTCAACCAAGCGGACCCGGAATGACCGAGCATCGAATTGGCGCGAGGCCCGACAACTCTACAAGTTCGACAATGCATCCGGTACTCGACCCTTTCTATCGCTTCTAGCGCTAGTGTTGATTTTTGGTTTTGGTGATCCTCCGCAGGATGAATTCCTGTGCCACGTTGGCGAGCGCGCGCTGCCCGGTGGCGATAAAGAAATTCCCCAAGAACAGCCCGACGCCGCGATTCGACGCCGGATAGTAGGCATTCGCGAGGGCAGCCGTGGTCAGATCACCACCCAGGGTCGAATAGTTCGGCTGCCGCTGTCCGTTGTCTCCTCTAGTGATGAATGGGCTGGAGACTGCGTGCAGAACGCGAGACTTCGTTGTGCCCTTGCCCTGATAGAAGTACCGCGGGTCCTGGTGCAGAAGAGATGGCAGGATGGCGCCGCCGACCATGATGTCGATAGCACCATCGGCATAGCCCGCACCAAAGCGTAACCCTTCGCACCCTGCCCGTAGTTGGGGTTGTCGGCTGCCTGGTTGATGGCGGCAAATCCAGCTACCCCAATGACGGTAACGGGATCGAAGAGGGCCTTGGTGGCCAGCTTGAACTTCAGTTTCGGCGTGAGCGGCACGACGTTGCGATCATAGGTCACGTAGAAATTGGGGATGAAGCCGAAAATGCGCTGCTGCTCCTCGACCTTGACCTGCTCGGCAGCGATCTCCTCGGAGGAAGCAACCGGAGAAGCCACGGTGATGGTGGTGAGTGCCTCGGCGATACGGAGCTTGCTGACCGGCAGGATTGCGTACTGGCCGGGCTTGAGCATGATCGCGGGCGAGGTCCAGTTGGCAAAGCCCTGGGCGCTGACGATGACCTGATAGGTTCCGGGCTCGACGTCATTGAATTGAAAGGATCCGTTGTCGTTCGACACCGCCATGCGCGGATCTTTGAGGGCAGGGCCTGCGAGAGAGACGGTGGCGCCAGGAACCGCGTCGTTGTTCACATCGGTTACAGTGCCGACAACAATTCCAGGCTGCGGCTTAGGCGCGTCGGGCAAAGCAGTCAATTGCCCCTGGGCCTTCGAAGTCCCTGATCCGCCAAGGGAGATCATAAGTACAAAGACAAAGACACGCCACCTCATTGCGCGCTCTCCTATAAATGACGAAAATATCTCACACGACTCTTCTGGCTACGAATTAGTCCAAGCAACCGACCGGCCAAAGCGAGCTGAATAGGGAGCGTCCGGTAAATTGCTGACTTTAATGGAGGAGAGAAGATCAGATGGAGGAGGGTGTGTCGAGCCATGTCGAAGACAATCTCGACACTTGTCGAATTGTTGACAGCCGTTAAATCTGCCTCGGAGCCGATGCGTGAGAGCTCGGGACGGAATCGATTGCAGAGGACGGCGTGGTTGCGGGGGCCTGCAACCGTCCGAATTGTTTAGTGCTGCCTTTTAGGTTGGAACTGATCCGACTCGCAGGGTAAGGGCGTGCGAGGTCAAAGGCATAGGTTGGCGATTGCTTCCGTGTAGCCGACACGGGGAAAGTGGCCAGACCAATCAATACAAGCCGACTTTTGATGCTAATAGTACGGCGCAAGTAGCGAAACATGTTGCGCAACAACCGGATCACGGGTTCCTATTTTTCTCATTGCTGTTGCAGTTCACCTCATGCGGCGGAGATCTGGGCTCCTCTTGTCTCGACAACGTTGTGCGCTGACGCCGCGGATGAGAACAGAGATATGAGACCTTCGACCAGTGTTGGGTGAGTCAGCACCGCATCGCGCAACGCGGTGTAGGGCAGCCCTGCGATCATCGCAATCTGGACGGCGGCCAGGGTCTCCCCCGCACCGACACCGAAGGCCGTGAACCCGAGGATGCGATCGCTATCAGCCTCCACGAGGGCCTTCACAAAACCGCGGGTCTCCGAAAGCGTGTGTGCACGCAGGTTGGTTTCCATTGGGACCTTAAACAGGCGATAAGCTATCCCGTGAGCCTCCGCTTCGGTTTCACTCAGACCGATACGAGCAAGTTCGGGGTCGGTAAACAGACAATATGGGACTTGCCTGCCCGTGGTCACACGGTTGCCGCCGGTTAAATTGGCATGGACTACGCGGAAATCGTCGATGCTGATGTGCGTGAACTGCGGGCTACCTGCGACCTCGCCGATCGCCCAGATGCCGGGCGCGGTGGTCTGCAGCCGCTCGTTGACCTTGATGTATCCACGGTCGGTCAGTTCAACACCGGCTAACTCCAATCCAAGTCCTTCGGTGTTTGGAGTGCGCCCTGTCGCGACAAGCAGGTGCGTACCCGTCAGCGTCTTATCGGTTCCATTCTGTTCGAACACGATGGTCACCGAGTCTCCCGATTTTCCAGACACGCGTTTGATACGTGTATTCAGATGAACATCGATGCCCTCGTCGTCAAGCAGGCGGTTAAGAGCCACACACACGTCTTCGTCTTCTTTGGACATCAATCGTCCGTTGCGATCAACCACAGTTACTTTGCTGCCGAATCGCCGCATGGCCTGCGAAAGCTCTACTCCTACGTAGCCACCGCCGATAACGAGTAGATGTTCGGGGACTTGGCCTAATTCGAGCGCCTCGATGTGCGTGAGTGGTTGTGCTTCAGCAAGACCAGGAATTGGTTCCAATGAGGCCCGTGTGCCGGTGCTGACGATCACATTAGCACCGCGGAGTTGACGAGTGCTCCCATCGGCCAGGGCGGCCTCCACAGTTCTCGGAGCAACGAACCGCCCGGTGCCCAACATGAACTCGGCGCCCGTCTTCCGGTAATTCTCCATATACATCTGGTTCAGGCCGACGACCATCTTGCGCTTGCGCTCTCGGACGCCCGACATCTCAATCGTGAAGCCATGGTGAGCAATGCCAAACTCTTTGCTTCGGCGAAAGTAGTCCACAACTTTCGCACTATGGATAATGTTCTTGCTCGGAAGACACGCAATATTAGGGCAAGAGCCGCCAATATACTTGCGATCGACGACTGCGACGCGCTTGCCTTCGCCAGCAAACGTCCACGCCGCGACGGTCGAGCCCGTGCCGCCACCGAGAATCACCAGATCAAATTCTTCCGGCTGCGGCTTCTTAAGAACATGGGCGGATGGAGAGGTCTCGGTGCTCTTCATGCGACTCTTCCTTTCTGAGCGACAGGCTCACTCTTGGCTTGCATGGATTTGACGAGATCGGACGGCCGATGCGGATATTGAGATGACCAGGCGCAAAGCATTTCCGGCCATTCTACGACTACGGGATAGTAGCTACAGAAAACCGATTGAGTAAGTGCAGTGGAAGGCCCTTAGGGCTTTGCGGACAACGGCTGCCAGAGCTCAATCTTATTCCCATCCAGGTCATAGATCCAGGCAAAGCGACCGTAGGATTCATTCATTCGTTTGGCGTCAATCTTTACTCCCTCTTGTTTTAAGCGGTCGAGCAAAGCATCCAGATCGTCCACGATGTAGTTGACCATGAACGGTGCGTGGCTGGGATATAGTCAGTGGAGGTGGGAAAAACAGTCCACACTGTAACGTGTTCCTTTTGCGGGTCGTCGTGTTCGCGCCACGGAAGCATCGCGCCTTGGCCTTTGTCAGCGAGTCCAAGATGCTTCGAATACCATTCGCGCATCTGATCACGATTGGCGGATTTGAAGAAGACACCGCCGATTCCAAGGATGCGCCCGCGCTGCTCCGTTTTGACGGGCGGCTTCGACTTTTCAGGTTGCGGAGATTGCACCTCCTGTCCTCCTTTTGAGTAGGCCGAGATGAGCAACAGCGAGCCGAGCGCAATTGTGGACCAGCACGCCTTTGTCATCTCGTGTCAGCTTTAGATTGTGATACAAATTGAAGTATCACTTTGAAATTGCATAGGATTCTCCTCGGAAACATTTTAGCTTCGCTCAGCGATCACCTGCATCCTCGAGAAATATGGGGACAGATAGGACGACTCACTTTTAACTCGAGACAAAAAACCGGGGACCGTTGCCCTGTTTCCCGTTTTCTAATCCTGCTGGATCTCCCGATAACGGAAACAATCGACGAGGTGATCGTTTACCATTCCAACCGCCTGCATGTACGCATAGACGACTGTCGGGCCGATGAAGCTGAATCCCCGGTGCTTAAGGTCCTTGCTGAATGCGTCGGATTCGGGCGAAGTCGCTGGAATCTGCCGCGTAGCCTTCCAGTGGTTAAGCTTGGGCCGCCCGCCGACAAAACGCCAGCAGTAGGAGTCAAAGTCCCTGAACTCTTCCTGGATTTTGAGGAATGCGCGTCCGTTGCGCACTGCGGCTTCGATCTTCATCCGGTTGCGAATGATCTCCGGATCAGATGTAAGCTTCTGGATTTGTCTCTCGGAGTAGTGCGCGACTTTCTCCGGGTCGAATTTGTCGAACGCGCGGCGATAACCTTCCCGCTTTTTCAGCACGAGCGACCAGCTCAATCCGGCCTGTGCGCCTGAGAGCACGAGGACTTCGAAATGTTTGTGGTCATTATGAACGGGAACACCCCATTCGCGATCGTGGTATTCGACCAGCAGCGGACTATCTGCGCTGGCCCAGGAGCACCGCTTAGTAGTCATAGTAGGAATGGGGGCCCACTCAAGTCAGGTTTTGACTTGAGTGGGCATTGTCCGATTTGCTTTACGCTGCCGCCGTGACTTTTTGGACGGCTTTTGCGGCGGCACGGATGACATCGATCACCAAGTCCGGTTGGGAGAGCATCGGCACGTGGCTGCTGTCGACCTCAGTCACTTTGGCGCCCATGCGCTTCGCAATGAACGCGTTCCAGATCGGGGTGCACGGTGCGGTCTTTTTTGCCGACGATGTACCAGCTTGGCTTCGATTTCCAGGCAGTTCCTCCGGCTTTCGCGTCGAACAGGTCGGGTTTCGGGACGCCCTGGGTCGCCCAAACGAGCTTCTTCTCCTGCTCCGAAAGATCTCCGCAGAAATACTCGATGCCCTCCGGACGCAGCCAGATACGTCCGTCCACGACTTCGATGTAGGAGAAGACGTCCGTCTTCGGGAAGTTAGACTGCTGTGTCTGAGATGTCTCGTCGGCGTCGGGAGCGAGCGCGCAATGTAAACCAGCCCCGCAACGCGATCGTCGGTTCCGGCGCCGGTGATGACGCTTCCGCCGTAGGAGTGCCCGACGAGGATGGCAGGGCTGCTGACCCGCCCAAGCGTACCTTTCACGGTGGCGACGTCGTCCGCGGTTGTGTTGAGGCTGTATTGCGCTGAAATACACTCATGCCCTTCCGCCTGAAGGGGAACGATCACCTTGCTGAAGCACGAGCCGTCCGCCCAGAGCCCGTGACAGAAAACGATGCTTGGTTTGGTTTGCATTAATTTCTATGTCATTGTTGTTCTCCTTTATTCTTTTTTTCCTCTCCCGCACATCAGCATCTATGCGCCGACCCGCGACTTCTCCTTTTCACACGACCTGGGAATAATATTGCCGCAGACCAAAGACCAACGCGCTGAACGGCATGCCGAGCGCTGCGTAGACCTGCTCCGCTTCCGGCGCCGCATTATCGGCCAAAATTTCAATTGCGACATTGGAATAGCCCACTGGAACGACACCGGCTTGCTGCATGCGCACGATTCCCATGTCGACCTGAGTCTGACTGAAGCCACCGGACGCGTCGATCACTGCATAACTCTGGAACCCATCGGCAAGTGCGGCTATGGCCGGGAAAGCGAGGCAAACGTCCGTGGAAATGCCCGTGACGATAAGGTTTTTGCGCCCTGTCGCCTTGACCGCATCCACGACGCGCTTCTCGTCCCAGGCGTTGACCGTAGTGCGTTCGATTCCCTGCACGCCGGGTAAAACCTCGGCGAGTTCGGGGATAAGCGGTCCCCACATTTTCTCCGTGGTCGTGGTCACGATCACGGGCACTTTGAGCGCGAGCATTGCTCGTGTCAGACCAACGATGTTGTGCTTGAGTTGAAGGACGTCGATGTCACGAACGCCGGTGTACAAACCGACCTGGTGATCCACCAGGAGTAGTAGGGCGTTGTTGCGGGTCAGACGTTCAGCAGCGCTGCGTTGAACCAGCCGTCATAATATCCCTCCTCTGTCCTTTGTGCCTCTGCTGCGGGCACCTTCTTCCACACAGACGAAAGCATCTCCGTTCTGCGCTGTCATCATGTTCGTCCCACTCACGCTAAGCTTAAGTCTGCCTGCTCTCTTGCAGAATTTTGCTGGTTTTGTTGTTTATTGCCTAAAAAATGAGTCGCACTTACCATCCGGTTGACATTTATCGCTGGAAGCCGAGAATTACTCTATCGAAGATGCGTTCGGCAAAGCTCCTCTTGAAAGGAGCGTGCCCCTGCAGCCAGCGAAAGAACAGCGGCCCATTCAGGGCGTCGATCAGCAGTTCCGGATCCGTTCCCCGCTTCAATTCGCCCGACGCAATGGCTTCCCGGATAAAGTGGTGTTGCATCTGACGCCCTGGCATCACATAGCGCTCCAAAAACAGGCGTTGAAGTTTCGTGTCATCGTGAATGCCGGTGACGAGACGTGCCATGACTGCACCATCGTCGGAGGCAAGGAACTCAGCCACATACAGCACATAGCGCCGCAGGCGCATTAAGGCCGGGCCACTGCCTGAAACAGCGAGCACTGGCTTCATGTGTGCAAAGCACGCATGCAACAAAATCTCTTCCTTCGAGCCCCACCACCTGATATAAGGTGGCGCTGCTTACGCCGGCAGCGCTTGCGATCTCGTGCGAACCAACTGCGTGAAAACCTTTGGTTTCCAGCAATTTGTAAGCCGCTTCCAATATGTCGCGCCTGGCCTTCTCGCTTCTTGGCCGCCCGGCACACCGTAACTCTTTCTTGGCTTCTTCCATGGTTAATCTCGAAATACGAAAATAATCGTTTCGTTTTAGTTTGACAAGCATCCACCGCGAGTGTACAAACGAAACTATTGGTTTCGTATTTCGGCATCTCGTGAACACTCTTGCGAACGTGACCGACCGAACAAGGAAACCACTCATGAGCAAGCACGTTACCATCTCCCCCAACGAAGCCGCGGACCGCCTCGCGATCCGGGAGCTCGTCGAGGCCTACGCACACTGCGCCGATCGTCGCGATGCGAAAGGTCAGATGGCTCTCTTTACCGCAGACACCCACTTCGTGGTGTACATGAACGCCAAGGATCCGACGCCCTCACAGGAGCTGCACTCGCGCGAGGCGCTCGCTCCGGTCTTCGCAGACCTGAACCAGTACGCCGCCACCATGCACTTCGTCGGACAGAGCACGATCTTCACGCTGACGGCGACCGAGCCACGGGGGAGGCCTACTGCCTGGCGCATCACCTCACGGTCGACGGTGGAAAGCGACGCCTGATGATCGCCTCGCTCCGCTACCACGACACGTTCGTGAAGATGGACGGCGCGTGGCTGTTTGCGGAGCGCCTGCTCTACGTCGACTGGCTGGAGGAGCGCGCACTGTCATGACGGAGACGAGCTCGGTAACTTCGACGGCGGGCCAGAAGCGCCTTGTCATCGTGGGCGCGACTGGAATGGTCGGCGGATACGCCCTTCGCTACGCGCTCGAGCACCCCGCCGTCGGAACTGTGACGGCGATTGGGCGCAGGAAGCTCGGCATCTCGCACCCCAAGCTGAAAGAGGTTCTGCATCAAGACTTCGCGGACTGCTCCGCACTCGCGGAGGCGCTCTCGGGTCAGGACGCAGCGGTCTTTTGCCTGGGCACGTATACCGGGGCGGTGCCGGACGCGGAGCTCCGCAAGATAACCGTGGACTACACGATCGAGTTCGCGCGAGTTCTCCGCAGCAGCAGCCCCGACGCGGCGTTCTCATTCTTGAGCGGGAATGGCGCGGACCCGACGGGACGAAGTCGGATGGCCTTCGCACGCTACAAAGGAGAGGCCGAGAAGGCACTACTCGCGGCGGGGTTCCCCCGCGTTTACATCTTCCGGCCCGCGTACATCTACCCCGTGGAGCCGCGGAAGGAACCGAATTTCAGCTACCGCCTGTTGCGCGGGATCTACCCCGCGTTTCGGGTGCTGTTCCCCAACCAGGTGATTCGGGCCGACGACTTGGCCCGGGCCATGGTGGATGTCGCCGTCCGGGGAACAGGGGAGCGCCGAAGGCCTGGTTTTCGAGAACCGTGACATCCGAGCCATGGTCGAGTCGCTTCAACCTCCACGGCAGTGATTCAGCGAGACGTCGCCGGGTCGAGCGGCGGGCCCGCGCCCTTTCAGCGATTTGAGCGAACGTTACAAAGCCCACGTTGCGGCTGAACATTTGCTTGTATTCCGGCGTAACGTTCAATATTGATCATCGCGCTCCCTCTCCCGCGCGCGGAAATGCCGTGTCATGTAATGCCGTCGCCATCTTCCGGGACTGACCCCGACGAGTTGATGGAATGTGCGCGTGAACGCTGCCTGGTCATTAAATCCCGACTGAATCGCGATGTCGATCAGCGACATGCTGGTCTGGCTCATCAGTTGTTTCGCGTGGTCAATGCGATGCTGAATCAGCCACTGGTGAGTGGAGACACCGAAAGAAGCTTTGAATGAGCGGGCAAAGTGGCTGACGGAAAGTCCGCATTCGCGTGCAATGTCAGAAAGCCGGATCCGGCCATGCATGTTCTCATGAAGAAGTTCCGACGCTCGTCGCTTCTGCCATGGCGCCAGACCTCCCTTTGAACGCCGTGCTGTTTTCTGGAGTACACCGTACCGCTGGAGAAGATGCGCTCCGAGGATGAGGCTGAATTGATCGAGGGCCAGCACAGAGAGACCGTCGCTCCGCCCAAGGAACGGAAGAATGCTTTTGGTGATCTGGGCCACAACTAGATCGTCTTCGAGCACTGCCAGGCGATAGTCACTTACCCGGCCAAAACCGAGATCCTCGGCGATGTCATCTAGCCCCTTGACGAGGAACAGAATAGTGAACGTAATCGAAGGCACTACCTGCCCAGCACCTTGGCTGTGAATCGAAATCGATGACATTGGAGCGAAACGGGTGAACGATGGATGTAGGAATGAGCTTGTCTGATGTCCACACCTGATAGCTCGATGATGGCAGAGACTTAAGGGAGATCGACACCAGCAGAGCGGGGACGGGCGATAACTTTGTGATTCGGTCAGGAAGCCCAGCCGGCGACTGGAGCCGGGTGATCGTAAAAGTCCCCGGAGTACGAAACTGCGATGGAACGGGGGACCTCCCGTCCAATTGAATGAACGTTGTGAAGGGAGCTTCAGGTGACGTCTGCGGACTCTTATCTGCCTTCGGCGAAGCGTTCTTGTCCATCGCGACCTCCGCTGCGGTACGACCGATCGTGCATATGATGACAGGTTGGAAAAGTTGGCCTCTTGAATTAGCTTCGAGGTCAGCACATCGCACTCAGGTGGCCACAACGAGGCCGCCTGCGGCCCGAATGACCTCTCCCGTGATCCAGGCTGATTCGTCTGATGCCAGGAACACTGCCAGCGGGGCGATATCACTGACGCGACCGAGCCGGCCGAGCGGCGTCTTCTCAGCCAGAACGGCGCCGGCACCACCCTCAAAGGTCCCCGCCGCTACATTGCCTTCGGTTTCTGTATGACCCGGAGCGATGGCGTTGACCCGGATCTTGCGCGGCGCCAGTTCGAGCGCCAATCCCTTTGTCAGTGTTTCGATGGCGCCTTTCGTGGACGCGTACAGCAGGGCTCCCGCCACGGGATGCGAGCCCACGATGGAGCTGAGGTTGATGATGCTACCGCCGTCGGCGCCGAACCGCTTGATCGCCTCCTGCACGGTGAGAATCGCCCCGAGAACGTTGATGTTGTAGTGGAGGTGAAAGCTCTCTTCGGTGATCTCCGCGAAGGCGCCGAAGCGGAATACCCCGGCGTTGTTGACCAGAACGTCCAGTCTTCCGAAGGCGGAATCCACTTCTTTGAATAGCCGCGCGACATCTGCGGCCTTGGACACGTCGGCCCCGACCGCGATCGCCTCGCCCCCGTTGTCGATGATCGCCTGAGCGACGCGCTCGGCGCCTTCCCGGTCGGAGGAATAGTTCACGGCCACGCGCGCGCCCGCAGCTCCCAAGGCCGTTGCAATCCCAGCGCCTATGCCTTTGGAGGCGCCCGTCACTATTGCCACTTTATCAGACAGTCTGCTCATATTCACCATTGTTCTTGATCCGACTCCCCGTACCCCGAACGTCCATCGCTGTGAATTGCGCCTCGCGCGTATGAAAATCTCGATTTATGCTCCTTATGCTAAAGAGCGTTTTGAAACAGCGCGTCAACATTCAATTTTGCATCCTGAACGAATCGTCGGCAACCCGGAAGTGATCCCGAGGAATGTCGGGGAAGAGCGAGCATTGCCGCCGCAAAGCAATTCTGTCAAAACATTCGTCATGGCGCGAGCTGCGCCGGTCCCAGGCAGCGGCAAGCGTTTAAGAAATTTGTCAATTCGGATGGTTGCAGGGTACAGAGAAATTGCTGAAATAAAAGAATTTCTTGGTTGCGAGGTGGATTTGAACCACCGACATTTGGGTTATGAGTGTAAGCGTCCGAAGTGAACCGTCTTGCTAAGTGTCCACGAATAGGTTAAGTGGACACTTCCGCAGGTGTGGATTTGATGTTCCAAGGCAGAAGTTCGTCGATGCGGTTGATGGGATGATCGGCGATGCGGGTCAGAACCTCGCGCAGATAGGCTTCGGGATCGAGGCCATTGAGTTTCGCCGAACCGATCAGGCTGTAGATAGCGGCCGCGCGCTCGCCGCCTGTATCCGATCCCGCGAACAAGTAGTTCTTCCGGCCCAGGGCCACGCCGCGCAACGAGCGTTCGGCGGCGTTGTTGTCGATCTCGATGTGTCCATCTTCTATATAGCGCGTCAGTGCGTCCCAGCGCGACAGTGCATAGCGAATCGCCGCCGTCGTCTCTGACTTGCGCGAGAGCTTCGACAAGATCTCTTCGAACCACTGTCGCAGAGAGTCGAGCAGCGGCTTGGCCTGCGCCTGGCGGACTTCGCGGCGCTGCTCCGGCGGACGGCCGCGAATCTGTTCTTCGATCCCATACAGCGCGCCGATCCGCTGCAGCGCTTCCCGCGCCACCGGAGAAGCATGCGCTTGTTCCAGATCGTAGAACTTGCGCCGCACATGCGCCCAGCACGCAGCTTGCTCGATGCGGCCATTTTCGTAGAGCTGATTGAATCCCGCGTAGGCATCGGCCTGCAGCGTGCCACGAAACTTCTCCAGATGCCGCTCGGGATGTTCCCCTTTGCGATCCGGCGAGTAGGCAAACCACACCGCGGGAGAGGCGGTGTCGCCCGCAGGACGGTCATCGCGAACATACGTCCATAACCGCCCGGTCTTGGTCTTGCCATTGCCCGGAGCCAGCACCGGCACCGGCGTGTCGTCGGCGTGCAACTTACTCGCCGCCATCACGTAGCGGCGCAGCGCTTCCACCAATGGCTCAGCAGCTGCTCGCTGCCGCCCACCCAGTCGGCCAGCGTCGAGCGTTCCAGTTCCACATCCTGACGCGCGTACATCTCCGATTGCCGATACAGCGGAAGATGATCGCAGTACTTACTCACCAGAACGTGCGCCAGCAGCCCCGGCCCGGCTACGCCGCGCGCAATCGGACGACTCGGCGCTTCCGCCTGCACGATGCAGTCGCACTTCGTGCAGCTCAGCTTGGGCGCACGTGACGAATCACCACGAAACTGGCGGGCACGTACTCCAGCATCTCGGAGACATCCTCGCCTAACTTGCGCAACTCGCCCTGGCATTGTGGGCACACCGTTTCTTTCGGCTCGTGTCTGCGTGTTTGTCGCGGAAGATGATCCGGCAATGCGCGGCGCGTGGGTTTCGCTACCGTAGGAGTCGAAGCGGCGGTGACCGGAGCTGGTTCTGGCGCGTTGGGCTCTTTCTCGCTGCGCTTCGATTCCAGTTCCTCCAGCCGCAGCTCCAACTGCTCGATCTGCCGCTCCAGCTTCTCCGACTTGCGCCCAAACTGCATGCGATGCAGTTTGGCCAGCAGCAGCTTCAGATGCTCGATCTCGCGCTCCCGGGAGATCAATTGCTCGTGTTGTGCCAGGATCAGCGCTCGCAGCGCATCCGCGGGAAGAGTGTTCAGATCGGGGAGCGCCACCACTGACATGCGCGGAGTATCGCATGAACGCGCGCGTTTTCATCCCCGTGCGCGCAAAAAAAGTTGTGCAAAGAATCTCGCAGGTTACACCGACAGCTGCGGCTCCCAGGTCCGCTCCGGCCGCCGCCAATCGATGCCTTCCAGCAGCATCGATAACTGCGCTCGCGTCAACGAAACCGTGCCGCTCGCCGCTTGCGGCCACACGAAGCGCCCGCGCTCCAGTCGCTTCGCGAACAAACACAACCCGTCGCCGTCGTACCAGAGAACCTTGATCAGATCGCCTCTCCGCCCGCGAAACACAAACACGTGCCCGGAGAACGGCTTCTGCTCCAGCTTGCTCTCGACCAGCGCGCTTAGCCCGGTGAAGCCGCGCCGCAAGTCCGTCACTCCCGCCGCGATCCAAACTCGCGTGTTCGTCGGCAGCCCGATCATCCCCGCAGGCACTCCAGCAACACGCGCACCAACGCCGCATCGGCGCTGCCTTCGATCCGCACCTGCGCCTGCCGCAGTTCGATGTGAATCGTGCCCGGCTGTGGTTTCGGAAAGTCGGCGGACCCACGCTCCACCGGCAGAGGCGCCGGCAAACTCTCGCTCACGCGAACCGGCAGCAACTTCATGGCCGGCTTACGCTCCCCAAGTCTTCCTGCCAGGTAGAGCCGACGCCAGCCAAATACCTGGTTCGCGTTGATGCCATGCGCCCGCGCTACCCGCGCCACCGACGCGCCTTCCACCAACGTCTCTTCGACAATCCGCCGCTTCTCCGCGATACTGCGCCGCTGCCGCTGGGCCGCGCCCAAGGACTCACTCTTACTCGTGATCCCATCTGCAACTTGCCGGGAAGTGTCCATCTCCGCTCCAAGTGGACACCTATTCCGCAAGTGTCCACTTCCGCAGAATGACTCCCACTCTATGCCTTGTCCAGACGGTCACAACCGGA
>CAVSNS010000051.1:0-253660 GCA_963729325.1 uncultured Acidobacteriota bacterium | reverse complement strand
CGTATTCGGACAGATAATTCCCATGTACCTAGGAGTGCCCTTCCCAGTGGCACAGAGAGCGGTATGCTTGGTCCTCCTTAAAGACTCTGAACCATCGTCATATCCGTCAGGTATTCCTGGGTACGTCGAACGGGGCCGTAGACGGTACGGTTGTGAGTCTGATGGTCGCGTCCCAGATACACGCGCACCAGTCACCGGCGCTGCCCGCGTCCCACAATTTGTCCGGTCTTACGAGCCAACGAACCTTCCTCCCGAAATCCGCCACACCACTGGCACACTGGCGTCGGCACGGGCGGCGCTCATCTTATGTTGGCCATGATTCAGCGATGCATCGAGGACAAATGCGGGCATTATCTCTTTTGTGATACGGACAGCATGTGCATCGTATCTTCCGAGAATGGGGGCTGGGTACGCTCCGGGAGAACGCGGACCGAACGGCGAGTACGGCATCAAGGCGCTCTCGTGGAAGGATATGGATGACATCGTAAGGCGGTTCGAGTTGCTGAATCCTTACGACCGGGAAAAAGTACCAGGCTCGATCCTCAAAATAGAAGATGTGAATTTCCACAGCGGTAAGCGGATTGAACTGTTCGCCCTTGCTATCTCAGCCAAAAGATACCTGATGTACCGCTATGACGCGCAAGGCAACATCGTGATCGTGGACGCTAAGGCGCACGGGCTGGGTTATCTCTATTCACCACGAAATACCGTCGAAAACGATCCAGCAAGTGACTGGATACATGAAGCGTGGCATTGGGTTCTGGAGGGCGAAGTTGCTCGCCCGCGTCCAACCCCAGACTGGTTCGATTTTCCCGCGATGATGCGTATTGCCGTCACAACCACGGCGATTCTCGGAATGCTAAAGGGCATCACAAAACCAAAAACTTTTATTTTCACGCCGCTCCCTTTCCCTACCTACGACCGGAATGGGACGAAACTTGAAGAAAACTTTAGCTTGATAATGCCGTTTTCAAAGCGTCGGGAAGAGTGGGCTTCTACTAAGGCAATCGATACTCGCACCGGAAAGAAATATGGAATCCATCCGGGAGTCGATCGCGACGGGCACAAGACGCCCGGAAAGATCTGGGTTAAGACCTACGGCAACATCTTGGGCGAGTACCGGGAGCACCAAGAAGCCTGGTGGACTTCAGGTGCATGGAGTATAGCGACGGTAAAGTGATCGCGAATCAGGAAACGATAGCGCGAATCAAGAAGTTCGGGCTTCGCAAAAAAGAGAGGGTTGACCAGGCGTTAACTAGAGATTGACCGCTGACGAAGGTGCAGGGTGCTGACGGAAGTAACTGTTGCTCGGCGTCCAGAGCGCGGAAAGTACATCTCTGCGTCGGCTGACGTAAGACGCCGCTTTGTCGCCTGATGCCGGGAAATAGGCCCTCACTCCGCGTTTAGGCCGGACTCCTCCTCTACCCGATGGTCGATCTGAGCAGTTTTGAACAGAACCGCAAGCGCCCCCGTTCGAAACTCAGTGGACAAACAATTTGGCGAGGACAAAGGTCGTCTGGGATTCCTGGGCGTTGTCGAGAATGAATCGATGCAAAGTGATGGCGATGATCTCTTCTTTAGTCCTGGTGGCCTTAGTGTTTCCCCCCAGAGTGAAGTCAGACGACTCGAACCAGAAAACTATTGTGACATTCAGCAACCGGGTCGAGATTCCGGGTGGTAAGGTCTTGCCGGCTGGTCGGTATGTTTTTAAGCTGCTGGATTCCGCATCCGATCGCAACATCGTTCAGATTTTCAACGAGGACGGAACGCACCTCTACGCAACCATCCTTGCGATAGCGAATTACCGTTTGCGGCCGACCGACGAAACGGTAATGACGTTTCGGGCGAGGGCAGCCGGCTCACCAGAAGCGCTCAGGGCGTGGTTTTATCCCGGGGCCAGTTGGGGGCAGGAATTTGTATATCCCAAGACAAGGGCTGTCAAGCTGGCGAAGCTAACCCACAAGCCCGTTCCGTCGATGCCCTCTGAGTTGGCATCGAGCATCGGCATGCCAGCAAAGTCGGTGAACGCACCGGCCATAATCGCTTTGAAGGAAGTGCCTCTCAAGGCCGTTGAACCAACAGGAGAAGAAGTTGCGATAAGTATTGAGATGGATCGTCTGCCGCTTGCCTTTGAAGGGCATCCTCGCCAAGGCGAAGTACCTGCTAAGGCCTCCCCCGTGCTGAGCGCATCACCAATCACTAAGAATTACACCGTCTTACTCTCCATCTACATCTACGCCATCGTGGTCCTTATCATTGGCGCTGTGATCCTCGCTGCGTGGGTCCACCGCTTCTTTGTCCGAGCAAGATCAGCAGGTGGCGAGACGGCCCCGCAAAGGTGGCCCGTTCGGGTCTCCCCCCAGCCCCCCGGTCGAGTATTCCCGTTTCGGACGTGGCCTAAGGAACCGCCCAAGAAAAAGCGAAAAAGATTATTGAGGTAGTCGGAACTTCCAAAGGCATGCATAAACGCTCGATTCGCCTGACGGCAGCGATACGTTGATTTTGCAAAGTCTGCTTGCCGCCACACCGTGCAATCCCTGGGACATGCGTTTTCCGCTCTGTGTCGGGCGCATGTGAGATTGAACGATGTTCTCCTCAGTCTGTGCCCTTCCCTCCCCGGCCTCCGCGGAAGGTTGCCCTTCCTTGTTCGGCTGGTTCACGGGTACTACGGCACAGTCCGACTTCTCTTTGTACGTTCACGTCCGCCGTTCGGTTTATGGCCTTCGCGGACCGGTCTTGATCGGTTAACCAAGACGTGCAGGAGATCTCCCGGTTCTCGTGCATGTTGTTTTTCAGCGTGCGCGGGTTCTTAGACTACGCAGGACCTATCAATCACTCGCGATTAGCGTAATTGACGTTTTGCCTTCCTCGACTCGGAATAGAGTCGGCATCCTGTTCCATCGGCTTTTCGAAGCTCAATAGCCCGGCCCACCGGTACCTCTATCTACGCTTCAAGAGACACCTCGCAGTGCCGCCTGCAAGACTTGAGGCCAGGATGGAGTCGCTGTTCTCCTTTCCCGTAGGGCTCTTTCATCCCCTACAACATGCCGGTTTATCCCGGCGCACTCCGGTTTGCCGACGAACCGCCCAGTAAGCGGTTTTTGCCCCGTGATACTTTGGTGAGCATGCCAATTCAGTATTACCACATCGATTCCTTCGCGAACGAACTGTTCGCGGGCAATCCTGCGGGTATATGCCTCGTTCCCGCATTTCCTGCCAATGATGTCATGCAGAAAATCGCAGCGGAGAACCGTCACAGCGAAACAGCCTTTGTGGTCGCCCGTGCTGACGGCGATTTTGACCTGCGTTGGTTCACACCGGTGGTGGAAGATGATCTGTGCGGCCATGCAACCTTGGCTTCTGCGTATGCACTTTCGTTGCGTGGACATGACACCTGGCCGGTTCGCTTCCATACAGTCAGTGGCTTATTGACGGTCAATCGTGATCACGAGCGCTTTGAAATGGATTTCCCGTCCAGGCCGCCGCTATCGTGCGAAATCCCAACGGGGCTGCTGTCCGCTCTGGGTCTGGAGATGGCAGAGGTAATGCGCGACCCTCGCGACTTTCTCATTGTCGTCGATCACGCAGAGATCGTGCGAAACCTCAAACCGGATATAGCTGCGTTGGCGAAAATTGATATGAGCATCAGTGGTGGAGCAATCGTTACGGCTGCCGGTGACAATGACGTCGATTATGTGTGCAGGTTTTTCGCTCCATCCGAGGGGATCGACGAAGATGCTGCGACCGGATCAATCCAGTGCACACTCGTCCCATACTGGGCCGGACGCACTGGCAAGCAAACATTTCGAGTGCAGCAACTCAGTTCTCGCGGCGCCCGAATGTGGTGCACGCTAGTTGGCGACCGCGTAAAGATCGCTGGTGAAGTGAAGCTTTATCTACAAGGGACCATCAACATCTAACTTGAGATCTCTCTTAACTTGAGCGTGCCCCGATACTTCCGGGACCGCCCATCGCAATTTCGCCCAGATCACGAGCACACCTCAAGGAATCCCAAGGTAAGGTTTGTCGCCGATCCAGTAGTCACAATCCGATCGATGAGCGCAATTGCGATTTTTTGACATCTCACGGCCACGCCGTAGATAACCCAAACCGCAAGTTGCGGTGATGTCAACGCTGCACTCGGCCGGATCCCCCGCCTTTGAGTAAGACTTCGACTTCCTCTGGCGTGGAATGGGAGAAGTCACCTGAAATCGAGTGTTTGAGACAGCTGACCGCCACGGCAAATTCCAGGGCCTCACGATGAGCTGGTAACTCTTGAAAGCCGAAGATCAGTCCGGCAGCAAAACTATCTCCGCTTCCCACCCGGTCAACGATATGGGTAATGTCATAGCGGCGGCTGGTAAGAAATTCCGTACGGTTATTCAAACAGGCCGACCATCCATTGTGCGACGCGCTTTTCGATTCCCGCAGCGTGACCGCGATGGTCTTCAGGTTGGGATACTGCCGTAAAACGCGGTCGGTTAGCTTCTGATACTGCGCGTGATCCAGTTGTCCCGAATGTATGTCAACCTCCGCAGGGATGCCGAGCGAAATTTGGACGTCTTCCTCGTTAGCGATTACGACGTCGGCGTGCTTGACCAGTTCTGGCATCACTTCATCGGCACGCTTTCCCCACCTCCAAAGATTCTTGCGATAGTTCAGGTCGCAAGAGATCGTGACGCCTTTTTCTCTCGCTTTTGCAAGAGATTCCAGAACGAGGCTGGCGGCCGAGGCGCTAATTGCCGGCGTAATGCCGGTCACGTGGTACCAGCGCGCGTTCTGCAAGATGGCGTCCCAGTCGAGGTCGCCAGGGTTCGCGAGGGCGATCGCACTGTATTCCCGGTCGTAGATGACTTTGGAAGGACGCTGGTTGGCGCCGGCCTCGATGTAATAGATGCCCATGCGTCCTTTGCCGCGTGCGATCTTCGAAGTGTCTACTCTGAATCTGCGCAATTCTCCCAGAGCTGCGTCCGCAATCGCATTGTTTTTCGGAAGCACGGTGACGTAGGCGGCGGGCAATCCCAACTGGGCGAGCGCCACTGCGACGTTGGCTTCTCCGCCGCCGAATGTGGCCACAAATTGCGGGCTTTGCAAGAACCGCTCAAAACCAGGAGGGGAGAGGCGGAGCATCAACTCGCCGAAAGTTACCGTCATCCCGCTCATAATTGATTAGTCTCGCCGGATTGCGCCTGCTTCATCTCCTGGTTCGCGCGCTTGCGGTTTTGGAGAAGCATACGCCAGGCTGGAATAGCGCTCGGGATTGGTGTAGCGCAGCCTGAGATGGGCAATCATTGCCTCCTCTGCCGTCTGCTCCGACTTACCTAAGACCACATCCAGCAGCTGCCGGTGATGGTATAAGGGCCAAAGTTTTTCGTTGTTGCTTGTGTACTCAAGAGCCTGGTGAGCGAAGAGCATCGGAACCTGTGAGTTCAAGACCTTCTCGAGGTAGGTGTTGCCGCTAAGGCTCCAAATGGCACGATGAAACTCTAAATCCAGCGCTGCGGCATCAATTTCCGATCCGGCATTCGAGTTTTCCATCCGCTCGACCAGGTCCAGTAATTGCTTTTCCGAGGCTGCGGTAAGACGCGCGCGACATAGCTTTAGGGCTTCTGCCTCCAAAATAATTCGCAGGCCGTTAATTTGTTGACAATCGTCATCGCTCAAAATATTTACGAACATCCCCCGGCGGGGATGGTTCATTACCAGGCCTTGTTCTTGCAGTTGCTGCAGAGCCTCGCGGACGGGAATACGGCTCACGCCGAACTGCCTCGCCAACTGACTTTCATTCAACCGGTCGCCCGGCTTAAATCTGCGGGCTATGATGGCGTCCCGTAACCTTGTGACCAAGTGGGCCTTGAGCGTAGTGGGAGTATGGTCGTTCGCGGAAGTGATGACGTTCGACATCTGAGAGATTTCTGTATTCAATCTACCGTAATTTAAACCCCGCATGCAATAAAGTCTTGTGCATTAATATGTATACTGTATGCGATCTAGAAGGGTTCCTCCCACAAACGAGAGGGCAGAACATGCAAAGCAAGATGTGTTCAGCGGATCATCGTCATCATTTCCGCGTGATTGCGATGGTCCTTGCATTGTCCGCCACGTCGGTAGCTCAACTGCGTAGAATGCACGTTGATGCCGGCCACGTAACCGGCCACATTCGATCGTTTCAGGGTGTAAACGGTCCGCCGACACCAGTGATGGAGGGTCTGCCTTACCTGGTCGAGGGATATAAGGACTTGCGCATTGACATCGTGCGGACCCATGACTTCATGGGGCCAACAGAAATTGATGCCCAGTATGTCAATGACGATCCCATGCTCACCTGGCTTGTACCAGACCCAAAGCAGCGATCGGGACTGGTTGCGGCAGGAAATGCGAGTACCATCTTTCCTGACTGGAGTGCAGACCCGGAAAAGGCGGAGAGCTATCGCTTCGGACCAACCGACAAGGTTATCGAGGCCATTCACGAAACGGGCGCCGAGGTTTACTACCGCATCGGGCGGAGCTTTGGGGCAAACCGGAATCCGCCCGCGGATTTCGACAAGTTTGCTGATGTCGTGAAACACATTGCCATGCACTACAACCAGGGGTGGGCACACGGTTTCCACGACAACATTCGTTATTGGGAGTTCTGGAACGAACCTGAATTCTTTTGGTCCGGGACGCCTGAGCAGTTTTATCTGCTCTTCGAAAAAACCGCGCGGTCTCTGAAGGCGCTGGATCCATCTCTAAAAGTCGGGGGCGATGCCAAAGCGCTGCCGCTGGATGACGGCCCCTACCGCGAAGGATTCATCGACTACTGCGCAGCCCACAACCTGCCCCTCGATTTTTATTCCTGGCACACCTACGCCGATTTTTCTGCCGATCCCTATGACGCGGTCCGGATTGGGAAAGAAATTCGAAGCCTGCTGGATGCAAAGGGATTTCGCAGCTCTGAAAGCATTCTTTCGGAGTGGAATTTAAGCGCCGATTTCACCGACGCCGAAAAGCAGCTGCTAGAGGGAGCCGACAACGCCGCGTACGTGGCCTCAGTCATGATCTATCTGCAGGACTCCTCGATTGATCGCGCGGAGTTCTACCGCGGCGACGCCGCCTGGATGGGCCTATTCGACCTGCAACGGAAGCTCTTTAAGCCTGCATCCGCGTACAAGGCGACCGCCGCGATGTTGGACACACCGGAGCGACTGGATATGGTGGGCAGCGACACCTTTGGTTTTGGGGCGCTTGCGGGGCGGTCAAGGGATGGGACCACCGTGCAGATCCTCATCAGTAATTATGAAATTCCAGCAGACTTCAAGCCGCACATGATGGCCATGCCGCCTGACGTGCAGGCACTTCTAAAACTGGATTTTTCCAAGCTCAAGTTCCTCGCAAGAAGAACCGACATCCATCCTGAGAACAACGGCGGTTACTTTTTGACAATTGATCACCTGCCTTGGGGGAATGCGGAGTTTACGATCAAGCGATATCGCATCACTGGCACAGAGGATTTTAGGTCTGTGGAAGAAAGCTCCGGCAAAGGGGGCAAGGCTGACTTATCGAATCCGTTGCCGCCACCCGGCGTGGAGCTAATCGTTCTTCGACGCCGCTAGAATACGGCAATATCCTCCGCTTAAGCGATGCTAAGTTAGAGGAAAAAGCATCCGCGACTCATCCATGAAGGACGGGGACGATTGAAAATTACCCGGCTGAAAACCGCAGTGGTCGAAGGCAACTTTGATTGGACTTTTGTTCGCATTGAAACCGATGAGGGCATTCACGGCCTGGGCGAGTGTTTTTTTGCCCCGGGTCTTACAGCTATTTTGCGCTCGCTGGAACCGCTGTTGCTGGGCGAAGATCCGCGCGACGTGAATCGCCTGTTTCGCAAACTGCAACTTGCGACTTCCGGTGCGGGCTCGGTGGCGGGCATTGTTTACAACGCGATTAGCGGAATTGACGCTGCACTCTGGGACACTCTGGGGCAATCGCTGGGCGTTCCGATCTATCGTCTGCTTGGAGGAAAATTTCGCGATCAGGTTCGCATTTATGCCGACTGCCACGGCTCCGAGGCGCTGGAGAGTCTGGATGAAGTGCTTCGTTCACGGCCGCCCTCGTGGCTTCCGGCGAACGACGCCTACGCTTCCAAGGACTACTACGCCCCTGCCGAAAACGTCGCCGCATCGTTACCTGAAGATTATCGTAAGCGCGCGATCGCCATGAAGGCACAAGGCTATACGGCGCTGAAATTCGATCTCGATGTGCCCGGCACGGAAGGATTTGATCCTTACAACCGCTGCCTGACTAATTCGGCCATTGATCACATGGTGGCTCTCATCGGCGCGGTGCGCGAGGCCGTGGGCTACGAAATTGATATCGCGGCCGATTGCCACTGGCGCTATAGCGTGAGCGACATCATCAAAGTGGCCGATGCTTTGGAGCCGTTCCGGCTGTTCTGGCTCGAAGATCCGGTTCCTCCAGAGAGCGTGGAGGCGTTGCGCGCGGTAAGCTCGAAAGTCAGAATTCCGATCGCCACTGGTGAAAATCTTTTTCTCTTTCAAGGCTTCCAGGAGATTCTGCAGTCTCACGCCATCGGAATTGCCACGCCGGACCTGCAAAAAGTCGGCAGCCTCGCGATCGCGAGCCAGATAGCGCAATTTGCCGATACACACACGATACCCATTGCACCCCACAACATCAGCAGTCCAGTCGGCACGTTGGCTTCCGCTCACTTCTGCATGGCGATCCCGAATTTCCTTGTGCTTGAGTTCCATGCTTCGGACGTTCCCTTCTGGGATGACCTAGTGGAAGGAATTCCGAAGCCCATCATTCGAAATGGAGCTATTCAGCTGACCGAAAAGCCCGGGCTAGGCGTCACGCTAAATGAAGAAATCGCGCGGAAATATGCGCGGAAAGGCGAGCCGTTTTTTGAGTGACCGGGCCATGAATGAGGCAGGCTGGCACCCGGGCTTGTGTCTTGTAGAATGCGGTCGCGGTAAAAGAACAGAAAACATAATTCGCCGATGGCAATTGCGAACCTGAGAACTCTGGGGAAGATTGTGGACTGCGGTCTGGTCGCAGTGGTGCGCGCGGAAAGTCCCGAGCAGGCTTCGCGCATTGCAGACGCTTGCGCACGAAGCTGGCGTGGCGGCCATCGAGATCACCTTTACGGTCCCTGACGCGGCCTCAGTCATTGCAGAGCTGGCTCGTCGCTACCCCAAAGGCGAAATGCTGATCGGAGCGGGCACGGTGCTCGATCCAGAGACGGCTGCCGCAGCGCTTGCTGCGGGAGCACAGTTTGTCGTGGCCCCGTGCCTAAGCGTGCAGGTCGCACATTTCTGTAATCGTCGCCAGATTCCCTACATCCCGGGGGCGGGAACCGTAAAGGAGATTGTCGAATCGATGGAATGTGGCGCTGAGATTATCAAAGTATTTCCGGGCGAGACCTTGGGACCGCAGTTCGTCAAAGCTGTTCGCGGTCCCTTGCCCCATGCTCTCCTCATGCCGACTGGCGGCGTGACATTGGAGAATGTACAGGACTGGATGCGCGCGGGTTGCGTCGCTGTAGGAGTCGGATCGAACCTGTGTGCCGGAGCGAAAAAGCGGCGATTATCAGTCAATCACCGATCTGGCGCGGCAATTCATTGCGAAAATCCGCGACGCACGCAACCAGGCGCACGGCAAACATTGATTCAACCGCTGATCTGCCAGCACAATAGTTATGAAGAACGCACTTAACGACGAAGAATTGTTTTCCACCGCACGGCAGGAGCTTTTTACCTGCGTGGTTGGTGACGTGATGGACAAGATGGGCCTGCAGCATCAGTTTCTGCCTCCGCAGATTCGTCCTTTACGTCCTGATATGGTCTTGATCGGTCGCGCCATGCCTGTGCTATCGGTGGATGTCTTCGAAGAGAAAGTTGAGGGTACGCACAACAAGCTCATGGAGAGGCCATTCGGCTTGATGCTGGAAGCTCTCGACGATCTAAGAGCCAACGAGATCTACGTAAACACAGGATCGTCTCCGCGCAACGCTCTTTGGGGAGAAATGATGAGCATTCGCGCCCGCAAGTTGGGCGCTGCCGGAGTTGTGCTGAACGGCTATTTGCGCGACACCATAGCCGTGCTGAAGTTAGACTTTCCCGCATTCAGCTGGGGCTCTTACGCACAGGATTCCGCGCCGCGGTACAAGGTGGTGGACTTTCGCATTGCCATTGAGATCGCGTCTGTGCGCGTGCGTCCGGGCGATTTTCTTTTTGGAGACATTGACGGAGTGTGCGTGGTTCCTTACGAAGCGGCCGACGAAGTATTCAACAAGGCGCTCGAAAAAGCCCGTGGCGAAAAACTGGTGAGGAAAGCGTTGGAGGAAGGTAGCAGCGCCGTTGCCGCATTTGAGAAGCATGGAATTATGTAAGCGGAAATCTTAGTAGGACACCATGATCCAAATTGACCTCTCCGGCAAAGTAATTTTGATCACGGGCGCCGTGGGCGCGATTGCCGAGCACATGGTGAAAAGGTTGAGTGCGGCCGGAGCCACGCTGGTCCTGCTCGATCTCAAACCAGAAAAAGAAGCAAAGGAAGCTCTTTCCGCCTGGCAGGTGCCGGATAAAGACTACGTCTATCATTCGATTGATCTGACTGATTCCTCGAAACTTACCCGAGTGGTGGATGAATCGTTCGACCGCTTTCCGCACTTGGACACAGTGCTGGGACATGCCGGAGGCTGTGGACTTCACCCCTTCGTCACAACTTCTGAATCAGAGTTCGAACGCATCTTCAAGTTCAACTTTCTTGCGCAGGTTTCGCTAGCGCGTGCCGTCTTCGCACAGTGGCTCAAGCGAAAAACGCCGGGGCACATCGTATTTACCTCTTCTTATGTTGCTCGCGTTCCCCACACGCAAATTCCTGCCTACGCATCCGCCAAGGCAGCTCTGGAGAATTTCGCCCGCTGCATGGCGCTGGAATACGCGTCGTCTGACATTCGTGTGAATGTGGTCTCGCCGGGGAATGTGGCGGCAGGAAGCTCGCTCAAAGTTTTTGACGAGGATCCGGCCTACCGTGAATTCGTTCTTCGAGTTTCTCTGGGCAAGCGCAACAGCCCGGAATCGATTGCCGATGCCTTTGTATTCTTGTGTTCGCCGCTGGCTGCGCAGATTAACGGACAAATTCTCAGCGCCGACTACGGATCGGGAATCGGGAACAGGTTATGAATGTAGGTCTGGGACTTTACCGGCACATGCTGACACGCGACTACTATGATTTCGCGCGGCAAGCGGGATGTACCCATGTGGTCGTTCATTTGGTGGATTACTTCAATCGTGGAACCACGAACCCCCGCGATAATCAGCCAACCGGGAGCAAATATGAGCCGTGGGGAGTGGCGGGCGATCCGGAAAAGCTATGGACGATTGCCGAACTGAAGCAGCTTCGCCGCGAGATTGAAGACGCCGGCCTTGTGTTCGCCGCCATTGAAAATCTTGATCCTGCGCATTGGCATGACATTCTTCTCGACGGGCCGAGGTACGAAGAACAGCTAGAAAAAGTAAAAACAATCATCCGCCGCATGGGCGAGGCTGGCATTCCCGTGCTTGGCTACAACTTCAGCCTGGCCGGCGTGTGCGGGCGCGTGACAACGGCTTCCGGCCGCGGAAGAGCGTTGACGCTGGAAATGGACGGCCCGGCAGAGGATGAGCCGGTACCGAAGGGCGTGGTGTGGAATATGGTCTATGACGAGGCGGCTCCGCCCGGCGTTCTGCCGAGGGTTTCGAACGAACAACTTTGGGACCGGTTGCGGCGATTTCTGGAGGAAGTGGTCCCAGTTGCGGAGCAGTCTGGCGTGCGCTTGGCCGCTCATCCTGACGATCCTCCGATGCCTACAATGCGCGGGCAGGCTCGGCTGGTTTACCAGCCGGATATGTATCAGCGGTTGCTTGATATCGCCCCGAGCCGCAGCAACGCGTTAGAGTTTTGCGTCGGGACCGTCGCCGAAATGACCGAAGGCGATGTGCACGAAACGGTGGATCGTTACAGCCGCCAGGGAAAAATCGCTTATATTCACCTACGCAATGTGGTGGGCAAAGTGCCGCACTACCGCGAAACATTCATTGATGAAGGCGACGTGGATATGGTGAGGATTCTAACAATCCTTGAGCGCAACGCCTTCGATGGAGTCATCATCCCAGATCATACTCCGCAAATGTCCTGTGCTGCGCCCTGGCATGCCGGCATGGCGCACACATTGGGTTTCATTCTTGCGGCGAAAGCCGTGCTGAAGTCGTCGAGTTCCGGCCTACTCATGGAAAAATCGGTGCCGCGAGGCGGGTCACACTGACCCTCCCCACGATTGGCTCGAAAGCGATTCCCTCAAATTCAAACAGCCCGCTTGTGATTGCGGCGAGCGTCTCCACTCTGGGCGGTCTTCTCTTTGGTTACGACAACATCGTGATCAGCGGAGCCATTGGCTACCTGGGCCAACTGTTTCATCTGGACGCGGCAGGCATTGGATGGGCCGCTGGGTGCGCTCTAATCGGATGCATCGGCGGATGCGCGATGGCCGGAACCGTGGCTGATTATCTTGGCAAGAAGAAAGGTCTGGCGCTCTGCGCGGTGTGCTTCGCGCTGTCGTCTGGTGGAATCTTCTTCGCGGACAATCTCAATCAGTTTGTAGTCTGGCGATTGATTGGCGGTTTGGGGATTGGTGCCGCGTCGGTCATTTCGCCGAACTACATTGCGGAGATTGCTCCTACGCGAGTGCGCGGCCGCTGCGTCACGCTCTATCAGTTGGGCATAGTAGTTGGGATTCTCGCCGCGGTCTTCGTCAATATGCTGATCCAGCGCATGGGCGATGAAACCTGGAATATCACCGTAGGCTGGCGATGGATGTTCTTTGCTGGAATCGTGCCGGCGCTACTGTTTGGCGCCATGATTCTTCCAGCAGTGGAGAGCCCACGCTGGCTGATGAAGATGGGGCGTCGCGAAGAAGCCACGCGCGTGCTCGCCGAACTTAACGGCGCTGAAGCTGCGCTAGGGGAGGCCGCGGAAATCGAAAATTCGCTGGCCAGTGAAGAGGGTCATATCTCGGAGCTGTTCACCGTATTCCGGAGGCCACTGTTGCTGGGCATTATGTTGGCGGGGTTGCAACAGATCAGCGGCATCACCCCGCTGTTTTCTTTTCTTCCGCAGATTTTTCGTGCGGCTGGAACGGCGTCGGGTGACGCATTTTTTCAGTCAGTACTGGTCAGCCTGGTAAATCTGCTATTCACCCTTTTTGCGTTATGGCTCGTAGATCGTGCGGGCAGGAAAACCCTGATCCTTGCCGGAACCACGTTGCAATTTATTTCGCTGGCGCTGGTGGGCTGGTTTTATCACGTCCACGGCAGCGGACTCGCGGTTCTGATTTTTGTGATGAGCTTTGTGGCGGGACATGCTTTCGGCAACGGGGTGGCTTGCTGGGTCATCATTTCTGAAATTTATCCGACGAAAGTTCGTGGCCGTGGCATGTCCATTGCTACGACAGCGCTCTGGCTGGTCGGCTACCTCGGGAATCAGCTATTCCCCATCATGCAAAAGACGCTGGGATCAGACGGGACTTTCTGGTGCTTTAGCGCGGGCGCGCTGCTGACCATCGTTCTCGTTGGCCTGCTCATTCCAGAAACCAAAGGGCGCTCGCTCGAAGAGATTACGAAGTTCTGGACCTCGCAACAACAAAGACCGGCAAGTCCCGCTCACGGCGCCTGAGCAATCACCCGGAATTGATTTTCCGGCTGGCCTGCGACTTCGGTAGGAATGGCGAACAAACCGCCTGCGAGTCGGTCTCCTGGCGGAGCCTCAATCCGCGCCGTCGTAACATACAGAGTCTTAAGGCCCGGTCCTCCAAATGTGCAAGTCGTGATGTTCTGCACCGGCATTTCTACGACGCGGTCAATCGCTCCATCTGGCGCGGCACGCACGATGCATCCCCCAAAGAAGCGGCAATTCCAGAGATAGCCTTCTGAGTCCACGGTCGATCCGTCAGGCAAACCTCGCGCGAAGCCTTGCAGAAAAGGCCTCTCATTGGCAATTGTTCCCGTGTTGGAGTCGTAGTCATAAACCCAAATCATATTCGCCATCGTATCGCCGAAATAGAAACGCCGGTGATCCGGGCTCCACGCTAGTGTGTTCGCAATTCCAATATTCTTGCGCCATACTTTTGAGTTGTGATTCGGATCCAGGCTGAGCAAAACGCCATCTTGTCCGCCAACCTCGCGGGACGAACCATCCGGACAGACATTGTTGCGCATGGAGCCCAGCCAGAGTGCGCCACGCGGGTCGGCTCGCGCATCGTTCAAACGCACTCGGGGCCATCCCTCAAGATGAAAGAGAGGATCATGACGCACGTCGGTTTCGGAATCCCACATGATCACACGCGAGCCGAGAACGACAACGAGCGTATCCGGCCGAGTGTGTTAAGGTGAGCGCCGTGACCGGCTCATCGAACAACCACGTGCGTACGCACAAATCGGAGGGCCGGAAGCGATGAATGAGGAAGCGATTAATGTCCGTCCAATACAGCGCTTCGTGCCCGGCATGCCAGACCGCTCCCTCACCGCAGACGTCTCCGGTGGGTGCAACGCAAACGGGAGTACCGTTCATGCCACGCCGATCCCCGCGAGAAGTCCGCCATCCACCAGATAGTCGCCGCCCGTGCAGAACCCGGACTTGTCGGAAGCAAGAAAGGCGGCCAGTTCCGCAACTTCCTCAGGCGTGCCGATTCGCTGCATCGGATGCGCTGCTCCAAAGCGCTCGAACACAGTTTCGGTGGGCAGGTCGGGTCCAAAGTGCGCTGCCGCCCGCGCCAGCATGGGGGTGCGTATGGAACCCGGGCTGATGGAATTCACCCGTATATGATCGGCAGCGTGGTCGAGCGCGAGCGCCCGCGTGAGGCTGTGCACGGCTCCCTTTGACGCGGCATAAGCCACAACGCCGCGCTGGCAGGCATGGCCCTGCACGGAAGAAAGGTTGACGATCGAGCCGCCGCCGCTCTTCTGCATCTCTGGAAGTCCAAAATGCGCCAGCAGAAAAATACTGCCAACGTTGACCATCATGCAGCGGTTCCAAGTTTCCGGGTCAGTCTCGATCGCGGTGCCGAAAGGATGAATCGCGGCGGCATTTACGATGATGTCGAGCCTTCTGTGCAGTTCGACCGTCTTGGCCACGACCGAACGGACTTGTTCCGGCTGACTGACGTCGCAAAGCTCGACCCTCAGAGACAAGCCAAGTTTCTTCGCTTCTTGCTGTAGTTCCGCGTTGCCTACTGCTTCGATGCCGCAGGACACGACACGGCATCCGCCCGTCGCCAGCCGCTTAGCGATGGCTCGCGCAATACCCGTCGTGCCAGTGACAATCGCAACGCGATTTTCAAATTCTTCCATTCGATGGCTCCTCGATTTGCTGACTTCCCTAAGCGGCTATCAGTGTATCGCGACCTTCTTGAGTAAGGCCTTGAGACCTTGTTCCAGTTCAAGACATAGAGAATAATTCCGGTACTTAAGGAAATATATAGAGGACACGATGAAAGAAACTTGGCGCTGGTTCGGGCCGCAAGACCCGATCACACTTCAGGACGTCAAGCAGGCTGGGGCTGCTGGCATTGTGACGGCACTCCACCATCTTTATCGCGGCGAGGCGTGGCCGTTCGCCGATGTTCTCGAGCGCAAAATGGAAATCGAAGCGGCCGGGCTTGATTGGTCGGTAGTGGAGAGCATTCCAGTTCATAATTCGATCAAGTTACGATCGGCGCAGCACTCACACTTCATCGGCGCGTGGAAAGATTCTCTAAATGCGGTCGCGAAGGCTGGCATCAAAATCGTCTGCTACAACTTCATGCCGGTTGTGGACTGGACGCGCACTGACTTGCTATGGCGACTGCCCAGCACTGCGTACGCTTTGCGCTTCGACGTGACCGATTTTGCGGCTTATGACATCTTTATCCTGCAGCGCAAACATGCCGAAGCCGACTACATTCCCGAACAATTTGCCGCTGCCCGGTTTCGCTTTGAGACGATGCCTGATATCCGGCGGGGCGATCTGGAACGAACCATTATCGCAGGATTACCCGGCGCCGAAGCTTCCTATAATCGCGAAACATTCCGCAAAATGCTGGCCGATTACGAAGGCATCACGCCTGCCGATCTCCGCGCAAATCTGTTCGCCTTCTTGCAGGAAGTGGTTCCCGTCGCAGAAGAAGCAGGTGTCCGGCTAGCTATTCATCCCGATGATCCGCCATGGTCACTCTTCGGTTTGCCGCGTGTAGTATCGACAGCCAATGATGCACGATGGATTCTCCATCGGTACGATACTCCGGCAAATGGCCTTACGTTCTGCGTCGGGTCGTACGGAGCCAGAGCGGACAATGACCTGCTCGCCATGATCCGCGAATTTGGCCCGAAGATCCATTTTGCCCATCTTCGCCAAGTGACTCGCGAGGCCGATGGTTCGTTTTATGAAGCGGAACATCTGCGCGGCAGTTCGGACATGGTTGGGGTAATTCGTGGACTCCTCGAAGAAGAGGCCCGCAGGCGCCGCGAAAATCGTTCCGATCACGAGATTCCCATGCGCCCCGATCATGGGCATCTTTTAACTGCGGATGTGAACAAAAACGTGAATCCCGGTTATTCGTTGCTAGGCAGATTGAAGGGACTCGCGGAACTGCGCGGTGTCGTCCACGGCTTGCAACACGCGATTCCCGAACTGGCCCATTAATCGGTAGTCTTCATTACGTCAGGGCCTCCGTACCGGTGAATGACGACTGCTTTTCTTAACTTACCTCCTTGTTGCGCCGCGCGGGATTTCGGCTACGTCCAGCCGTAGCATGCGTGAACGTCTATCAAGTAGGCCTTCTTGAATAGGCAGTCCGCGAAAGAAGCATCAACTCCTCTATCGGGGAAAGCTCTGACTTCTATGATCAAAACACTTCTTCAAACCGATTCAGATTATGTCTACACTTTCCTGAGAATCATCGCGGGAATCATCGCCTTTCCCGATGGCATGCAAAAGCTCTTCGGATGTTTTAGCGCCCCAGGAATCAAGGGTTCTCTTGAACAGCTCACAGCGAGGAACATTCCTAAATTTATTGCCTGGCTTATTATCATCGGGCAGTCGTTCGGAAGTATTGCGCTTATGATCGGCTTTTTAGGGAGAATCGCGGCCGGTGGACTGTTCATCATCTTCACCGGTGCGCTCATTGTCCATCTGCCGGATGGGTGGACACTGAATTGGTTTGGATCAAAAAAGGGAGAAGGAATTGAGTATTTCGTATTGCTCCTGTCACTTCTCCTGGTCATCGTCCTCAAGGGAAGTGGTGCTCTATCAATGATTTGTGGCTGACAAGATGACATGCCTGCGTGCCAATCAGATCAGACCCACGCCCTCTTTACCCAAATCTCCTCTCCCGATGACCCTGGGGAGTTCTTCATTCGCAGCCGTTGCCCGTGAATGGTCGGCGACTCCGAAATGGTCGCTTTTTCGAGCACATTGGATAACGGGAAGTCTTAGTGCTGTATCTGAAGCGCCCATTTCAGGACAGGTAGTGTAATCGAGGTGCTCTGGAGGGGCGCTTCAGATACAGCGACTTGAAGGAAACCGCCCCTCGCGGGAGCTATGGGTTTTGTATGTGGCTGAGCTGCCGCGCACAGCCGCCGACAGCAACTTTGCAAATCATCTGGACGCAGGCAGCGCGAGATCGTATGCCTTGAGGCGGCTGGCCGAGGCTGGAGAGGAGGCTGGCAGGGTATTGTTTGCGAGCTGAGACGCAGAGAGCCTGTGCGTGCCGGAGCACGAGGATGATTCGAGAGTGCGGTTGCGGGTTCATGCAGCGTACTCGTGGAGAGGCGGGGAGCGAAGCAGGAGTTGAGCTGGAGAAAGCCGTTCAACGACATGCATGGTTCCACCGCAAACCGGGCAGTTCCAGAGTGAGTGTGAGTGGTCCGCTACGGAGGATGCTGTTGTAGCTGAGATCTCTGCTACGTCTTGGAGTAAGCGGCAGCAGAGCGGCAAGAGCATAGCGCGCTGCCGATTGGCGAGGAAGCCGAAGTTGCGGATGCGCATGAAGCCGCGTGGGAGCAGGTGCAAGAGGAAACGGCGTAGGAACTCTTCGACCGGCAGGGTCATGAGCCGCTTCTTGTTGCCGTGAGCGGAGTCTCTCCAGCGGAAAGTGACGTTGCCGTCGGCGAGAGCAACCAGCCGGTGGTTGGAGATGGCGACGCGGTGGGTGTAGGCGCCGAGATAGCGCAACACGTGTTCTGGACCACCGAAGGGAGGTTTGGAATAGACGACCCAGTCCTGGCGGAACAGTAATCTGAGCCAGGATGCGAAGGTTCGCGGTTCGGCGAGTGCAGCAAGTCGGCCGTGGAACTCGATCCTGCGTTCGCGGAAAGCCTTCTTGAGTGTGGCGACGAACTTACCGCGGAACACTTCCAGAGTCTTCGGAAGACCGGCGAAATTCGGTTGCAACATGTACGGGTGCCCGTTTTCCAGGCGAGTAGCCGGAACGATCCGACAACAAAGGGAGCAGCATGGGAGGAAGAATCAGACCGAGACTGGCGTTACCTAACGACATAAACCAGTTTGCCTTTGACGAACGGGTAGTGATGCGCTATGCCACCGCCAATAACCAGGCCCAATATTGCCAGAACTCCTGTCAGTAGACCTCGGTCCTCATTTGACTTTGCGCTGGATCCCAGCCCCGCCCCAATCCCAGCCCCAATAGCAAACGGTTCAGAACGCCCTGGAACAAGTTTCCAATTCACTCGTCGCTTCTCAAAAAGACCGCGAGTTCCGCGAACAACAAGAATTGCTCACACAGGCAGCGCAGCAGACCGATCAACTCTCCGAGGTTCTTTACAAGAACGGCGGCGCGAGCTACCTCCAGGTGCTGACCAGCGAAACAAATTATTTCTCGGCGGAACTCAATCTCGTGCAGGCACAACTGAATGAGCGTTTGGCATTAGTTCAGCTTTACCAAGCTCTCGGCGGCGGATGGCAACAGTAATGGCATACGCGGAGGTGGTCGTGTCCAGCAGCCAAGCGACTAGTGAATCCTTACCGATCTCGGTATTGGATCTAATGCCCTCGCGGGATGGAGTTGCTGCTGTCGGGTATCGATCGTACTTTGATCGCCCTATGGTTGGGACACGAATCAGTAGAAACGACTCAGATCTATCTGGATGCCAATCTCGCCATCAAGGAAGAGATCCTGGCGAAGACAACTCCTATTAACGCAAAAGGAGGTCGCTATCGGCCTGACGATGACCTGTTGGCCTTCCTGAAAGGCCTATAACTCCCCCCCGGCTATGCCGAATCGGCTTGATCGTCTCAGTACTCCAACTCAACGCCAAGCGCAGATACTTCATACTCGATTCGGCATAATCCGGGATTCGGCATAGCTTCGCCTATGCCGCATCCGGCATGAGCGACGGACCTGTGCTCGGCTTTGCCACGCATCGGGAGGCGAGTTGGAGCAGATCCAATTTCTTTTGGGGCACGCTTCGGTGCAAACGACCGAACGCTACCTTGGGTGCAAACAGCGGATTCGATCAGCCGTCAATGATCGCATTGGCATCGAGCCGAATCCCTGAGCGGGGTGCGTGGTTGTAGAAGGGTAGCGACAATCCATCCGGAATCGCGTCGGCACACGTTGAGACAAGCGCGACACGCCTTCCCGGATGAACAGTATCGTGGTTTCCGAAAGGCACCGCCTCAGCCGCGCGCATTAGAATGGTAGCACTCCGGCGATCAGAAACGGCCCCGGTCAAAAGTGGAAAATCAGATCGCTCGCCACGGTAAGCTGATTATGCCGTCGACCGTTGTCGTACGCCTTCTGATCCCAGGCACGCTCGAAACGCAATTCCGGACGTAACTGGACCGTTGTTCCGACCCAATGACACCACGTGATCGTATTCTCTGAGTATCGGGTGGCGTAGCCCGTACGCTGGCCTTTTTTGTCGTCGAGAAAGTCACTGCGAAAGGACAGGAAGTCATGCGGTGAGAGTTCCTTCTGCAGGAAATTGACCACCGCATATTCGGGAGCGGTGCAACGCTGTTCCCCCGTCAGGCAGTGTGCGGCATTCGCGCCAAGTTCGGGCTGAATCTTGCCTCCCAGAGCAGGCACGTCGCGCTCATACATATACCAAGACTCGGTTGCCATGTGCACAGTTTTCGAGAACTTGTGATACCAGGTGGCGTCATACTGCTGCAGATTGTTGTACGCGTACTTGCCATCATTGATTCCATTGGCGCAGATGTAAAAATTGTCATTCACGGAGTTCGTGGTATAGCTCAAGCAGCTCGTGCCGGAAGGCTTCGCATCCGGCGTCCACAAGGCAACATCGTGGCCGCCGGTAATTCCGAGTTGCACTAGCCACTGGTCGTTGAGCTTAACCGTCGCAATCAATCCTGTGTCGGTAAACGGGTCAATCGCATACAGCAGGGAGTGGCTGAAGATGTAGTTGTTCGGGGCCAGTTGGGCCTCGATACCAGGCACGGAGATGAAGCGACCGATCCTCAGATTCATGCCCTGCGCAACTTGCGGAACGTAAACATCGACATATTCAAGGGTAGGATCGAAGCCATATTGGCGATGATCGTTCAGCAACTGACCGCTCAGGTAGCCCTTGGCGATCGTGAAGCGATAGTCGGTCCCGTAGAGGGCCGTGAGGTGATAGCCCCAGTCGATATGATCGCGTTGCACTGAATCCGGCAGCCGCTCGGCGTAGAGAACAAATTGGTTCATCTCAAAACGATTGGAATAGACATCGTTCGCCTCTGGCCCATTACTGTGCGCGGAGGTGCTGAAATTTAGCGTCGGATCGACCCATCCGTACATCTTCGTCCGGCTGCGGGCCTGATTAATGGCGGTCATCAGCGGGTAGTTGTTCGTGTCCGGCTCGCCAATCATCGGCGAACCACCATATGACCAATCCGCATTGGGAAATGGAGGCGAATCCAGCGGCGACGGAAGCCCCCGCCGCTCTGGGGCCGGCGAGGAAGCAGTCGTCCCCGACCAATCCTGGTGGTAAAACTCCGCCCAGCGGGCGAAGAAGCCCTTCGTCTCGGAGATGCCCGGCTTCGGAGCGTCAGGTAGCGGATAGGTCTCTCTATCCTGTTGTCCCTGAGAAAGATTGCACGATAAGAACGCGACGCATATGGATAGGAGGAAGGAGTACTGGTGGCGGCTGGAGTTATTGTTTGGGCGCATGAAATTTGGAGCCACCTAGTCTACAAGGTCTCTCTCCAATCCTTGCTCGTTGGTGCCGAAGTAGACCCGCGTGAGCTGTAGGGTATTTCTGGCATCTTTCCTCCGACGATCATGGTCGACATTCGTATTACCTCTGAAGGCTAGGCGAAGGTGTTGGGCATCTGTCTGTGATGGATGTCACCGTTTGTGACATCTGGGAAATTTCGTAACCTCGGTCTGACAAATGCGCGGAACGGGCACCACAGAAGCGTTAGACACCGCGATGCTGTAGACTTCAACCCTTTGGCGAACAGAAAGGGGTGCTGCATGAGTTGGGCCGCCCGGCTGGTGGAACCCTATCGCGTAGTTGGCGGTAAGAACCTAAGGCTCAAGGACTTCGATCCCGGAGACACAGGAAAACTCCGCTCTAAAGAGCATGCCAAAGTGTTCCTGGAGAAGGGAATTGTCCGCATGGCCGAGCTGCAGGACATGCTCTATGCCGGAGATCAGTGGGGTGTGCTCCTCATCTTCCAGGGCATGGACGCGGCCGGCAAGGATGGAGTCATCAAACACGTGATGTCTGGCATCAATCCGCAAGGGTGTCAGGTCTACTCCTTCAAAACCCCCTCTGCCGAAGAGCTAGACCATGACTACTTATGGCGAACTCACCAGCGGGGCCCCGAACGCGGCCACATTGGCATCTTCAATCGCTCCTATTACGAAGAAGTGCTGGTCGTCCGGGTCCATCCCGAACTGCTAAAGGGCGAGCGAATTCCTCCGTCTCTGGTCACAAAGAAAATATGGCGGGAGCGTTTTGAGGACATGATTGCCTTCGAACGCTACCTCTCGCGCAATGGTATTGTCATCCGTAAGTTTTTCCTGAATCTGTCCAAGAAGGAACAGGAAAAGCGTTTCCTGGACCGATTGCGCCAGCCGGAAAAGAATTGGAAATTCTCCGCCGCTGATGCCCGTGAACGGGAGCGCTGGGACGATTACATGGTCGCCTACGAAGACATGATCCGCAGCACGGCCACCGAAGATTCACCCTGGTATGTGGTTCCCGCTGACAACAAGTGGTTCACCCGGACGGTAGTGGCGGCCGCCATTGTCGACACTCTGGAGGATCTGGACTTGTCGTATCCCAGAGTGGATGCCAAGAAACGAAAGGAATTGCAAGCGGTCCAGCGCGTGCTCGCGGGAGAAAAGTAAGTGATAAGTAAAGACCATCAGTGACCGCCAGTCAGAGTGTCAGGCTGGGAATGGGTTTTGCCAGATGGCCTCAACCCATTAAGATAGCAATTTCACGCTTCCACGAGGGGAAATCAAAATGCGGCACTTCAAACTCACGCTGGGCAAAATTTCGTGGCTTGTAGTCACGCTCGTCTTCTCGTTTGCGACCTTGACCCTGGGACAAACTAGAAGCAGCGAACGCGAAGGAAAATCAACCGAGCAGCCCACCGTCGCCGAGAATCCAGCCCAACCCCCCAAGAATGAAGATCCACTGTTTAAAGGGATGAAGTACCGGGTCATCGGGCCGTTCCGCGGTGGGCGGTCGCTCACTGCGTCTGGCATTCCTGGTGACCCGACCACCTACTACTTCGGGGCGACTGGCGGAGGAGTGTGGAAGACCACTGACGGCGCTGTCAGTTGGACGTCAGTCTTCGACAAACAAGCAGTATCCGCCATCGGTAGCCTGGCGGTGGCACCGTCCGATCCAAACATCGTCTATGTCGGCACCGGCGAAGCTTGCATCCGTGGCAACATCTCGCATGGCGATGGAATTTATAAAACTGTCGATGGAGGCAAGACTTGGAGAAACATCGGCCTACGCGACTCGCGGGCCATCGGCAAACTAATTGTCGACCCCAAGAATCCCGATATCGTGTTCGTGGCTGCGCTCGGCCATCCCTTCGGTCCCAATAGCGAACGCGGAATCTTTCGCACCACCGACGGCGGCAAGAACTGGGAGAAGGTTCTCTATAAAGACGAAAACACTGGTGGTATCGACATTACCTTCGACCCGCATAACTCCCACATTCTGTTTGCCTCCTTGTGGGAGGCTCGGCGCACGCCTTGGAATCTTTCCAGCGGCGGACTCGGGAGCGGTCTATATCGCTCCAACGACAGCGGAACAACCTGGAAAAGACTCGAAGAACACGGATTGCCCAAGGGTCCATACGGGCGAATCGGTGTCGCCGTCGCGGCCAATTCAGACCGGGTCTACGCCCTTATCGAAGCCCAGGAAGGGGGTCTGTACCGCTCCGATGACAGCGGTGAAACCTGGCAACTGGTAAGCGACAACCGCGCCTTCTGGCAGCGCGCATGGTACTACATGCATATCATTGCCGATCCCCAGGATCCGGAAGTGCTCTATGTGGCGAATGTTGAGTTCTACAAATCGAGCGATGCTGGACGCACCTTCAACAAAGTGAAAGTTCCCCATGGTGACAACCATGGCATGTGGATCGACCCGAGAAATTCGCGGCGCATGATCGTCTCCAACGATGGCGGGGTCACGGTGAGCCTTGATGGCGGCAAGACCTGGACCGCCCAGAACAATCAGCCCACAGCCCAGTTCTATCACGTGACCACGGACACTCGCACACCGTACTTTGTCTACGGCGCGCAGCAGGATAACAGCACGATTGCCATCGCCAGCCGTAGCGATGCGGCCGTGATCGATCGGCCGGATTGGTATGACGTCGGGGGTGGGGAAGCCGGCTATATTGCGCCCTATCCTCCTGACCCAAACATCGTCTATGCCGGCGATTACGAAGGAAAGATCACGCGATTCGACAAGCGTACCGGCCAGCTCAAAAATATCGCGGAACATCCCGAAATTAGCGATGGCGAAGGCGCTGCTAATCTCGAGCACCGCTTCCAGTGGACCGCACCGATCATGATCTCACCCCATGATCCCAATACCCTCTACCACGGCGGTGAGCGCTTGTTTAAGACCATCGATGGCGGCGTTCATTGGGAGGGCATCAGCCCCGATCTGACTCGGAATGACAAAAGCAAGCAGCAGACTTCGGGTGGTCCAATCGATAAAGACGATACCGGCACCGAGTACTACGACACCATTTTTGCCCTCGCCGAATCGCCAGTAACCAAAGATTTGATCTGGGTGGGAACCGATGACGGCTTAATACAAATCACCCGCGATGGCGGGAAGAACTGGACCAACATCACACCGAAGGATTTGCCCGAGTGGAGCCGCATCAGCCAGATTGACGCTTCGCCACATGATGCCGGAACCGCGTACGTGGCCATGGATCGCCATCAGTTGGACGACCTGCGCCCCTGGATCTATAAGACCAGCGATTACGGCAAGACGTGGACCAAAATCACCAAAGGAATTCCGGATACCACATTTGTCCGGGCGGTACGTGAAGATCCCAAGAAGCGCGGCCTGCTCTACGCCGGCACCGAGACTGGCGTGTACGTTTCTTTTAACGATGGCGCGGATTGGCGTCGCCTTCAACTCAACCTTCCGACGACCCCGGTCCATGATCTTGTCATCAAGAACGACGATCTCGTACTGGCAACTCATGGCCGTTCATTCTGGATCCTTGATGACCTATCGCCGTTGCGTCAGTTCAATGACCAAGTTGCGAGGCGAGGATGTCCATCTTTACACACCTGCGACCGGTTATCGCATCCAGGTCCCTGAGGATGAAGAGGCCGCAAAGTCTGTGCTGGTAGGCCAGAACCCACCCACAGGGGCCGTAATCTATTACTTCGTCAAGCAAGCGCCCAAGGGTGAGACGACGATCGAGATCCTGGATTCCGCAGGCAACGTCATCCGCAAGTATTCCAGTAGCAAGACCGAAGAGCTCAGTGAGCCGTTGAACCCGGAAGATAAAAAGCCGGAGAAACAGATCAAAGTCGAAGCCGGCCTGAATCGCTTTGTCTGGGACCTGCGATATGAAGGGACCAGCCGCGTGCCTGACTACTACTTGTTCGAATACAAAGACGGTGTTCGCGGGCCTCGCGCGGTGCCAGGCAAATATCAGGTGCGGTTGACGGTTGAGGGCAAGAGTCAGACTGCTCCGTTGGAAATCAAGCTCGATCCGCCGCGTGAATGTCAGCCAGGCGGATCTGCAGAAACAGTTTGATCTTGGCTTGCAAATTCGCGATGAAATCAGCCGTATTTATGACGCGGTCAACCAGATTCAGGACGTGCGCGCACAGGTGGACGGATTGAGAAAGCGCCTGCCCGAAAACGATAGCACTAAGCCGATCCGCAGTTCCGCTCATGACCTGGATCAAAAGCTGGTTGCGGTGCGTGACGATCTGATTCAAATCAAGGTGAAGGCCAACGAAGATTCTCTCGCTTATCCCCAAAGGGTAGATGCCAAGCTAGGGTCTTTGGCCATCGCAGTGGTAGGCGGCAATGATTCTGCTCCCACTGAGGCTTCTTACCAGGCTTTCGCGAAGCTCAAGAAGCAGACTGACGATTACCTGGCGCACTGGTTGGAGCTTCAGAGAACGGATCTCGCGGCTTTTCAGAAGATGACCGCGGGCCAAAACATTCAGGCCATCGTGGTCCCGGCAGCGGAAACCACGACCGCGGGGGGAGAGGAACCCCGATAGGGTTAGCTGTCGCTCCGATGGACCAGGCTTACATCTGCGACGCTATTCGAACTCCCTTCGGACGCTATGGCGGAGCGCTATCTTCCATCCGAACTGACGATCTGGCTGCCATTCCTATCAAAGCGCTGATGGATCGCAATTCCCGCGTGGATTGGGCTGCGCTCGACGACGTGGTTTATGGCTGCGCTAACCAGGCGGGAGAAGATAACCGCAATGTGGCGCGCATGGCGCTTCTGCTGGCAGGACTTCCGCAGGAGGTGCCAGGAGATACGGTGAATCGTCTGTGCGGCTCCAGCATGGATGCCGTTGCCATTGCGGCCCGCGCCATCAAGTGTGGCGAAGCGTCGCTGATAATTGCTGGGGGCGTGGAGAGTATGTCTCGTGCGCCGTTCGTTCTCAGCAAGGCGGATTCGGCTTTTTCGCGCTCCATGAAAATGGAAGACACGACCATCGGTTGGCGATTCGTTAATCCTTTGATGAAAGCGAAATACGGAGTGGATTCGATGCCAGAAACCGCGGAGAACGTGGCCGAGGAATTCCAGGTCTCCCGCGCGGACCAGGATGCATTCGCGCAAAGAAGCCAGCAACGCGCGTGCCGATGCCATGCGAAGCTGCCGTCTGGCGGAAGAAATCGTGCCAGTGCAACTTCCATCGAAGAAAGGTGATGCGCTGATGTTCTCTCAGGATGAGCATCCGCGTCCGGATACGACGCTCGAAGCTCTCTCAAAACTGAAACCGATCGTGAAGCCAAACGGCACAGTCACGGCGGGCAATTCGTCGGGCGTGAACGATGGAGCCTGCGCGCTCCTACTCGCCTCGGAAGCGGCAGTCAAGAAGGAAGGTCTCACTCCTCTGGGCCGCGTCGTGGCATCGGCCGCGGCAGGAGTGGCGCCGCGCATCATGGGTATGGGACCAGTCCCCGCTACGCGCAAAGTGCTGGCGAAAGCGAACCTAAAGATTGGGGACATGGATGTGATCGAGTTGAATGAAGCTTTCGCCGCGCAAGCCCTGGCCGTGTTGCGGGAGTTGGGGATCGCCGATGACGCCCCGCAGGTGAATCCTAATGGCGGCGCCATTGCCCTCGGTCATCCGTTAGGCGCAAGCGGCGCGCGTTTGATCGCCACTGCTCTGTATCAACTGAGGAGAACCAAAGGACGCTATGCGCTGTGCACGATGTGCATTGGGGTGGGGCAGGGAATCGCCCTAATTATCGAGAGAGTTTAAGCCCCCGAGGCGATCGAGGCTTGCAACATCCCTCCAGACTTACTCGACCATTTTCGCCAGGTGCACATCGAAGCCGGTCTTGGGCAGCAAGGACGTCAGTTCGAACGCCCTGAATCCGTCGCCGGTGATTTCGGTGTGGCGATAGAGTCCGGGCTCGCGCTCGACGGTTTCGTGACGGCCTTCCAGATTGTCTAGAAAGCGCTGCGCCGATTTCGTATCCACCTCATATCCCTTAGTTCTGGTAACGACGGCTTCCGCGGCATAGGAGCGCACCAATTTGGGCCAGTATTTCTCCAACAGGCTGGTGCTGGCGAAAATGTCGGCCCAGACGATCTGGCCATTCACCGCGGCAACCACGCCCACTGCATTCTGATCGCGCAGTTGTTGAATCAGGCTCTGATAGCTGTGCTGAATGGGTTCAGCGACGGAGTCGACCTGTTGTTTCACGTCTTTGTTCTCCATCACTCGGGCGTAGGAACTTGTTTCCTGCAGTGGAGCAGCCGCGCCTGAGACCATTTCGGAAAGAGAATTCTTTGTCTTCCCGACCTCCGCCCAAACTTGTGCCTGGTCTTTAGCACCCATGGCTTTGCCGCGCAGCGCGGGTTGTGCCATAGGCGTGCCATTCATCGCATTCCCATCGAATTTTGCCGAAGCACCCGTCCAGCGTCCTGGCTCCACGCAAAATACGCTGAGGTCAATAGGATCGCTTTCAGGAGGGATGATGCGGTCCTTCCCGATGACGCGATCTTGTTTGCCGCCGGTCACAATCTCACCCGCCAGCAAGATGAGTGGTCGCTTGGAATTGTTCACCAACACCAGTTGATTTACCTGCGCGCCGTCATGGGTGACGGGCACGTGCCGGCGTCGAACAAGCGGCTGCACGCTGCCAGATTCCGTTACCACGACTTCGCCTGAGCGCAAGCCTTCGTCCAGCGTAAGGAATCCCCGGGTGTCATGGGTTGTTGGGGCCACTACCGGGAACACAGTCAGATTTCCATGCCGAATCGGTGCCAGTGCCCTGTATTCGGATGTCGACGGAACCTCGCCAGCCGGTGCCAGGCAAGGCGTGAAAAGCAGCAGGCCAGCTAACGCGCCGAGTACTGCGGCCAGAGCAGACAGCTTCATAGTCATAACCTTCCTCTTCCTACGGGCCGAATAGCGACACCCCGGACGCGGGGGGAGAGCGTCGTGCTCCGGGGTGTCCTCCTCCCAGCCCAACTGAATAGGGAACGACAAATTTCAGGTTCTTGCGTCTAAAAATTGATAGCATCCAGTCTGGCTATGTCTGCCACGACCAACTCCGGTGTCCAATCTGTAGGGGAAATCGCTTTGGGGTTGGAGTCTGTCATGGCAGTTCTTTATAAGAAAAGTGCTGGCGAAGCACTTGGATTGAGCCCAGAAAAGTTCGCCGCCATCCTCAAAGAAATTTGTGAGAAATATCTCCCGGCCGAAGCGACGTCGAGCGAGGTTAGTGAGTTATGCGCGAGCTTGCGAGTGGAAGAGTTGGCGCTGGCTCGCGCCTGCGCCGCCGGTCACGAGCGTGCCTGGGAAATTTTCATGCTGCGATATCGCGAGAAGCTGTATGACATCGCAGCCTACATCGCCAAAGAAAGTTCCGCGGCGCGCGAACTGGCCGACTCGCTCTACGCCGATCTCTACGGCACCATCACCCGCGATGGGCAACGGGTTTCGAAGCTTTCCTCTTATACCGGACGCGGTTCGCTCGAGGGTTGGCTGCGCACCGTGATGGCGCAGGAGTTCGTAAACCGATATCGCCGGCAGCGTCGGTTGGTGAGTTTGGACGAAGAAAGTGAAGAGGGAGTGCAATTCGCCGCCGCCGATCCCGAACCTGTGGCAGTTGTCGATCCTAGAATCGAATCAGCGACGGATGAGGTCCTGGCTGCACTGTCCGCTGAGGATCGGTTCGTGCTGGCCTCCTATTTTCTGGATGGTCGTACCCTGGCGGAGATTGCCCGCGCACTCTCGGTCCATGAATCGACCATTAGCCGCAAGCTGGATAAGATGGCCAAGTCCCTGCGCAAGAAGATTTTGGCCGCCCTCGAACGCCGGGGTATGAGCCGCCGCCAGGCCCAGGAGGCTCTGGAAGTTGATGTACGAGACCTTCGTGTGAACATTCGCAACCGCCTGTTGCAAGAAACTGCATCCACGGCGTTCCCTGAAAAGAAGGCGGCTCCCGCAACGGAAGGGCCGGGGTGAAGAATGCGTGGATGTGGAGGCAATAACGGGAAAGTCCCGTAAGCGCAAAAAAGCATGGAGCAGGTTCCAAAAATCGTGCGGCAGCGGCTGCAGGCGGTTGCGAAGGCCGAGGTCCACCCTGATCCTGATTTGTTGGCCGGTTTCGCAGAGAAGTCGCTGAGCCAGCGTGAGCGGAATCAAGTGCTGGGGCATCTCGGCCAATGCGGCGATTGTCGCGATGTCGTGTTGCTGGCAGGTGCGGAGCCGGCGTTCGTGGCCGCTTCGACGCAGCCTGCAAGGTTGCCGCTGGCTGCGCTGGCCGGTACTACGCTGGGGGACTGCGGCGGCCTGCGTGGTCATCGTAAGTGCCGCTGTGATGCTTCGCCATGAACACTTGGGGAGGACGCCATCTCTCGCTTCATTTGATCGGACCGCACCCGTTGATCGCTTCCCCAAAGCCCGCGACAGAAGCACGCCTCCCGGCAGGCGATAAAGTGGCCGCGAACATCGCGCGCAGTCTCAGCAATCCGGCCCGGGTTGCCCGCTCCCTCGCGTGAGGCGAAGCGACCAGCAAAGTTAAGAAACGGGAACGGCGGAGTCATTGCCAGCTCACCAGCGCCGGATGGAGGTAGCCGATATGCTGCATCGGCCGCGGCAAAAACTGCTCCTGCTCCTCCGTCGCCGAGAGGGACGGACATTGATCAACCAGAGCGCTCCATGCAAGCACAAAGGGAGGAAGTCGAGGTTAGCGGCGCCGCCACCACAGTCAACACCGACACCGTAGCCGTGACAGCTCAAGCTGGGCCGGTTACCACCGATCTTGCCGAACTGGCTCCAGAACGGGCGAAGGATGCAAAAGAGCCTCAACTCAAATCGAAGGCGAGCTCGGCCTCGGCTATTGTTGCCGGGGCAAACAACTACAAGCTGTCCGCCTCCGATGCAAGAAACGACCTAGCGTTACAAAAGACCCTCACGCTTGCGCCACGCTGGACCCTGTCTCCCGACGGCGTGCTGGAGCGCTCAATGGACGCCGGCCGAACCTGGGAAACAATCTCGGTTCCAGCCACATCGGCCCTACGCGCTCTCGCTGCTGTCGGCCCTGACATCTGGGTAGGAGGTGCAGCCGGAGCGCTGTATCACTCTTCTGATATGGGACGGCATTGGGTCGCAATCACGCCTGCCGCGGACGGCAAGCCGCTCACCGCCGACATCATCGGCGTCACCTTCACCGACGCTGCTCACGGCAAGCTAACCACAGCCAACGACGAGACCTGGACGACCAGCGACGCTGGCCAATCCTGGCAGAAAAAATAAAAAGCATCATTCACCACTCCATCCTCTGATTACTTCTGGCACCATCAGCAAAGTTACCTCGCAAAGAGCCGCGCATTACCGAAGTGACGTTTACACCACGGTGGGGTGCGCCTACTATCCAATTCGTGGTTTGGCAGTTCTGGGGGAGGGCTGCCGAGGCGTCCTGAACTGAAAAGTTTAGGGCGCTTTTTATTTGGTGCGTACTGGTTGCGAGATCGGGGTTCAAGCCGGCAATGAGCCCTTGCGACCTATCTTGCTGTCGTGCATCTAACATTGATGTTAGGATATTCAAGCTATTATTTGACTGATTCGCCGATCTAAGGCGATCGGCGCAACCGGAGGGAATGATGGCAGGCAATGGAATTATTGAGGTAACCGATTCGAACTTTGACCAGGACGTACTGAAATCCGACACACCCGTGCTGGTGGATTTTTGGGCAACGTGGTGTGGCCCCTGCCGAGCCATCGCTCCCATTGTCGAAGAGTTGGCCAAGGACTATCAGGGCAAAGTGAAGATCGGCAAAATGGATGTGGACAGCAATAGCGCCACCCCCATGCGTTACGGCGTGCGTGGCATCCCGACGCTATTGGTATTCAAAGGCGGACAGGTTAAGGAACAGATCGTCGGCTACGTTCCGAAAGAAACCATCCAAAAGGCTCTCGACAAGCATTTGGGATAAGCATCGACTTTTTAGCGCTCTGCATTCAAGCTGTGAAGACGCCCGGATACCGCATCCGGGCGTTGGTGTTTTCATCGGAGGGATTCCTAACCAGGCAGGTCGATCGCGATTAGTGTCGGAGCATCTCCTTCAGATATTGCCAAAAAGCTCCGATTTTTGGGTGGCGCAGCGCTTTAGCGCTGCGGTCAGAGCCCTGAAATTAAGTGAGGGCTTTAGCCCCGGAAGGTCATGCGCTCGGCCCTCTAGCAGTTTGCTGAAAAAGGCATGGTTTGTATCAGGGCACCGCTTTAGCGGTGTCGTAACTGGTCCGCATTTACTGCCCCTTTAGGGGCTGAGGCCGCCCAACGTGGGTTTGCAGCAAACTGTTTAGGCGCTGGATTCTCATCGCTCGTAAACTAAAAATCATCCGTGCGCCGACTCGCAGAATCAATAACAGGAACCAACTTCTCCTTCGAGGTGCTCGCATGCAACTCAAGCCCTTCCTGCTCGATGCCTGGCTCGACCAGTACGAACACGACATAGAATTCAACCTCGCTGCGAGCACCGGACCGACCTGGACCGTAAACGACATCCTCGCCCTCGCCGACGACGAAACGCGCCACCGCTTCCTGAACCACAACCTGGTCTACAGCCGCCCCGCCGGCGCCGACAGTCTGCGTGAGGCGATCGCTGAAATGCAGCGTGTCCCGGTAGAGGCCGTCCAAATCGTGACCGGCGCCTCCGAGGCGCTCGTGGCCCTGATGTGGCTGGCCGCCGAGCCCGGCGCGAACGTAATCATCCCGCTGCCTGGATTCACTACTTTCTCGGCGCTCCCGGAATCTCTTGGCCTGGAAACCCGCTTCTATCGCGTGCGCCGCGAGAACGGCTTCCGCATCGACCCCGACGAGATCAAGCGGCTCGCCGACTCGAAGACCAAGCTCATCCTGGTCAACAGCCCGCACAACCCCACGGGCGCGACCATCGGCGACGGCGAAATGGAAGCCCTGCACGACTTCACCGCCGAGCGCGGAATCCAGCTGGTGAGTGACGAGGTCTACCATCCCATCTACCACGGAAGGCAAACGAAATCGGCGGCGCGCCTGCCGCACGCCACCGTGATCGCCGACCTGTCGAAGGCATTTTCGATTGCCGGCGTGCGCACGGGATGGATGATCGAGCACGACGCCCAGCGCCGCCAGCAATACTGGACCGCGCGCGCCTACTTCTCGATCTGCAACACCACCACCGGAGAAATTCTTTCGGAAATCGCAATCCGCAAACGTGACGTCGTGCTCGGCAAGACCCAGGAAGCCGCCACCCGAAACCTCAAGCTCCTCGAGCGCTTCATGGCGGACCATCGCGACGTACTCGGCTGGATTCCGCCGCAAGGCGGCATGACCGCGTTCCCCTGGCTGGTGAGCGGAGAGAACGACCGCCCGTTCTGCCAGGCCGCCACCGAGCGTGGAATCCTGCTGGCTCCCGGCGATTGCTTCGATGCGCCCTCGCATTTCCGCCTGGGCTTTGCCGCCGCCGGAGACAATTTCTCCAAGGCGCTCGACCGCTTCGGAGCATTCGTAAAGAGCTGGTCGGCGAAGATGGTCACAGCATGACGGGAACTTGCTGCAAGCGGGGAGGAGTCCAGGTTGAGTTACAGCGGCAATCTGTGCTCAGCCCTCTAGTACTTCCTCAGCACTCCAATCACTCGACCCTGAAGTTCGACTGAGGCCGCGGGCACGATGATCGGCTTCATGTTGATATTCGAAGGTTGCAGCCGAATATTGTCGCCTTCGCGATAAAAACGCTTAAGGGTCGCGTCCATTCGCTCGACCAGCGCAACCACTATGTCGCCATCGTGGGCTGTCTTACTTTTCTCCACCAGCACATAGTCACCATCCAGGATGTGTTCGTCCTGCATGGAATCGCCGCGGACCTCCAATACAAAAACTTCTTTTGAGCGGACAAAGTCGGCCAGCGAAATGGTCTCCGGATTCTGCATCGCTTCAATGGGCTGCCCCGCTGCGATCCTTCCCATCAGTGGCAGGACTATGCCTGTATTCACCGCCATGGCCTGCTTCAGGCGCCCTTTGGGGGGCAACAGGTCAATCGAGCGGCTGCGGTTATAATCACGGGTGAGCAAACCCTTTTTCTCGAGATTGGAGATGTGCTTGTGGACCGTAGCCAACGAACTCAGTCCCAGTCCTTCCCCGATCTCCTCGAAGGATGGAGAGTATCCGTTCTTCTGCACAAACTCGGAGATGAAGTCGTAGACGTTGCGCTGCCGTCGGGTGATTGCCATGCCGCGATTCTGGGCGAATGGAAGGCGAATGTCAAGGGGTAAGTGAAGTCACGACATATTTCTGGACGACATGAGCTAACTTGATTTCCTCCGAGAGAATCAATTCACGACTTAGCAATTGAAACGAACGACTAAAGACAGGTGTCATCTATGCCGATGGTTCAGATCACAATGCTGACCGGCCGTACGATTGACCAGAAACGCAAGCTAGCGAAACGCATTACGGACGCTATGGTGGAAGAAGCTGGCGCTCGACGTGAATCGATCATCGTAGCTTTCCATGAAGTGACTAAGGAAAGTTATGCTTCGGGCGGTGTGCTGATGGCGGATAAGGGATGAGGAAATTCGTGGGCGAGGGCGCCCGCGCCGCTCAATCACCCTAATGGCTCGTACAAGTGGCCTTCCACTCTGTCGGCGATTTTGGGCAATTCCTTCTTCGCGTATTTTAAGAAGTGGGGAGCGGCGCGGTGGGCTTCAAGCGCGGCGTCGTCTTTATATTGCTCGTAGATAAAAAAGCGACGGGGCTCGGTCTTGTGCCGGTGAACCTGGTAGGTAACGCAACCCGCTTCTTTGCGGGATTCCTCCGTCAGCGCTGAAAAGATGCTGACGACTTCCGCCTCACGACCTATTTTCGCCATCCAGGTTACCGCCAGAACTACCATTACTCGCTCCGTTCGCTAAGCCTCGACCTGCGCCCTGGTTTTCCGCTCGGTGAGCGATCTCAACTGCCGGGCAAAATCGTCCACTAATATGGTCTGCTCACGTCCTGGGCCGGTGGAGACCATCCCGATCCGAGCGCCACTCTCTTTCTCCAAGAAGCTCAAATACTGGCGAGCTGCCTTCGGCAGCTTCTCCATTTGCGTGATTCCCTGGGTAGAAGTCCTCCAGCCGGGCATAGTTCGGTACACACATTCGAGGCGATCATAGCCGCTGGCATGCGCCGGAATTTCCATAATCGGCTTGCCGTTGATCTTGTATCCCACACAGACCGGAATCTCAGCCAGCTCATCCAGCACATCAAGCTTGGTCACCACCAGCCACGCGATGCCATTAATCATGCCAGCGTAGCGCAGGAGTGGCAAATCAAGCCAACCGCAACGTCGCGGACGCCCGGTCACCGCGCCATATTCGTTGCCGCGTGCGCGAAGGATCTCACCGGCGGCATCGAGCGCCTCGCTGGGGAACGGCCCACCACCTACGCGGGTGCAGTAGGCTTTGGTGACTCCGATCACGGTGTCGATCGCCGAGGGAGCAACGCCGGTTCCGGTCGCAGCTCCCCCTGAGGTGGCGCTCGAAGAAGTCACAAAAGGATAGGTGCCGTGATCGATATCGAGCATCGTACCCTGCGCGCCTTCGAATACGATGGACTCCCCTTCCGCCAAAGCCTGGTTCAGCAACGCGGCGGTATCACACACGAACGGCGCGACCTTGGCCGACGCGTCAGCATACTCTTGATACATTTTGTCCGGGTCGAGCGGCTCGGAGTTGAATAGCGCGTGCGCGATCATATTCTTCTCGCGACATGCATTCTCGATGTGGGTTTTGAGCAGCTTGAGATCGAGGAGGTCGGCCACCCGCAGACCGCGGCGCCCCATCTTGTCTTCGTAGGCCGGTCCAATGCCCCGCGAAGTGGTGCCAATCTTTACTCGTCCGGGCGCATTTTCCGAGGCCAGTTCGATCATGCGGTGGTAAGGCAGGATCACGTGGGCGCGGTTACTGACGAACAGGCTGCCGTCCACTTTTACCCCGGCCTGCCGCAGCGCGCCAACTTCTTTGAGGAAGGCCATCGGATCGAGCACCACGCCGTTGCCGATTACGCTTCGGCACTGCGGACGCAGCACGCCGCACGGCACCAACTGCAGAACGAATTTCGTGCCGTTGATGATAACGGTATGGCCAGCATTGTGCCCACCCGCATAGCGAGCCACGATCGAGAAATTCTCCGAGAGAACGTCGACAATCTTCCCCTTGCCCTCGTCGCCCCATTGCGCGCCGACGATGACCGCCGTCTTACCTTTCCTCACAAGTCCTCTCCGTGAAGCAGGATCGCGCCCCCGTTGCTTCGACTCCGCTCGAGCTAGGCCGGATGCATGGCGCGGTCGCACACACTCGTTGCCCGCGAGAAACCACGCAGTTGCAAAATTACAGGGATAAGAGCGGAGCAGATGTGTACTGGTAATGATACCTTGACGGGGTGAGGCTGGGCAATGAGGCTGCAGATCGTCAACGGTGCAGTTTCAAGATCCCAGCTCTGGGCTTTGCTTTGCGCTCTAGGCGGCTCTTCTTTGCGAACATTGCGGTTAAATCTGGTTATGAAGTTAACCGCAAAGAACGCTAAGGTCGCGCGAAGTGCTGCAAAGGGGCTGCCGGTTAAATCAAGCCGCACGACTAGCCAACCGGTCGCCAACGAGCGGAAGAAGCCTCTCCCTTCCCGGAGCCAACTGACGAGCCACGGCCTGGGGCTGTAGACTGTTTTCGCCATGCCCGAGCTGCCTGAAGTCGAGACTATTGCCCGCGGACTAGCCCAGCGCGTAACCGGCGACGTGATCGAATCGGTCTGGCTGGGATCAAAGCCCGAGCCCCTGAAGTCCCCGGCGGCAGAAATTGCGGCTACGCTGGAGTTCCGGCGCATTGCCGGAGTACGGCGGGTAGGAAAACACATCGTTTTTGATTTGGAGCAAAACGGTGTAGCGCGGCCGCCTCTGGCCGCGAAAGGCAAGATGCGGCGGAAATCCCTACCAGCACGAGCGAGGACGCTCGCGCCCATACATTGCGTCAGGCGCAGTGGATCGTTCATTTGGGCATGACCGGGCGCATCGTGATCTCGGAACCCCAGGCCGAGGTGGCGAAGCACACTCATGCCATTGTTCGACTCGCTTCCGGTCGGGAATTACGCTTTGTCGATCCCCGTCGTTTCGGACGGCTCAGCGTCGCGCATGGTTTTGAAGCCGAGGGCTCCGAGCCACTCGAGGTGGAACTGGAGCGGTTCGTCAGCCTGTTCCGGGCCCGCAAAACCCCGATCAAGAGCGCCTTACTGAACCAGAAATTGCTGCGTGGTGTGGGCAACATCTACGCCGACGAATCGCTTTTCCGGGCAGGCGTCCGGCCGCGGCGCCGTGCTGCCTCGCTTACCCGCGAGGAACTGCGCCGGCTTTACCTCGCAGTCCAGGAGGTGTTGAAAGAGGCCATCGCGCTTGGCGGTTCCTCCGTTTCAGACTACGTGGACGCCGACGGGGACGAGGGCTCCTTTCAATTGCAACACCGGGTTTACGGCCGGGAAGGCGAGCCCTGCCTGGTGTGCAAGACTCCCATTAAGCGCGTGGTCATCGCAGGACGTAGCAGCCACTATTGTCCGAAGTGCCAGAAGTAGAGCTCCGATTATTTCTGAATCCCATCGCAGATTGCGACTGCGTCCGCCGCGACTCTGAAGAATTGTCGATTGGCAATCGAAAATTCGTGATATTAGTCTGAGAAATCTGCTTATGCCGAACTTCTCCATCGGGGTCGATCTTGGCGGAACCAACCTGCGCATTGCAGCGGTGGATGAACACGGACATCTTCTCGAAAAAATTACTCTCGGAACCAGAGTAGCCCTGGGCAAGGATCACGTTATCGACAGAATGTGTGAGGCCGTCCGCGACTTGAGCGGAAAGCACGAGAGCGCCGGGTCGTTACACGGGATCGGGATCGGGGTGCCCGGAATCATCGATATGAAAACCGGCATGCTGCGCGAGTCGCCGAATCTTCCGGGTTGGGCCGGGGTGCCGGTGCGGGCGGAGATCGAGCATCGCTTGGGTACGCGAGTAATTCTTGAGAACGATGCCAACGCCGCCGCCTTGGGCGAGAGCTGGCTTGGCGCCGCCCGCGATGCGGATGACATGGCCATGCTGACGCTTGGCACCGGCGTGGGCGGTGGCCTGGTGTTGGGCAGACGCATCTGGCACGGCATGACAGGCATGGCCGGCGAGTTCGGCCACATTACCGTCGATCCGGAAGGAGTGCCATGTCCTTGCGGCAATCGGGGCTGCCTGGAGCGATACGCTTCCGCCACCGCTATTGTAAGGATGGCACGGGAATCCATTGCAAGCGGGGCCGCGCCCGGGTTGTCGCGAGCTGCAAGTTCCGATCCCGAATTCAGTGCTAAGGCGGTCTACAACCTGGCCATTCAGGGAGACGAGGAGGCCAAGAAAATCTTCCGCCGGGTCGGGCACGCTCTCGGAATGGCCCTCGCAGACCTGGTGAACGCGCTCAATCTTCCAATGTATGTTGTGGGCGGAGGCGTCTCCAGCGCCTGGGAGGCGTTCGCTCCGGTCGTCTTTGAGGAACTGCGACGACGCTCGATGGTTTATGCGGCAACGGCTCCTCCCTCAGGCACAGCCGATGGACAAGGTGCATCAGCGCAAGTTGAACCCGGCGGTCCAACCACAACGATTGTCACGCTGGCTCTTCTGGGCAGTGACGCTGGTCTCTATGGCGCAGCCCGATTGCCGATGATGAGCGGAACCTGAGCGAGCTCGAAAGCCAGCCCTTACCTGACGGTCGCGTGGGCCATTACCTTCCTAAACGCATTCACAAAGATCTCGTTCTGCTCCGGCTTGCCAATCGTGACGCGGATTGCCGTGGGCGCACCGTATGCTCCCAAGGGCAGAATAGCCACGCCCTCAGCCTGCATGCGTCTGGCGACGCTGGCAGCGTCTTCCCTTAGTTCGCAATAGAGAAAGTTGGCCCAGGTTGGTGCCACGCGATAGCCCAAGTCGGACATTGCCCGAACGAGAACTTCCGCTTGCGCCGCATTATTTTCGATCGTCTGGCGAATATGAGCCTCATCTTCAATCGCCGCCATGGCGGCAGCCTGCGCTAATACGGAAACGGAAAATATCGTGCGCATGTGTGCCAGAGAAGATATGAATTCGGCCGGGCCCACGCCATACCCCACTCTTACCCCCGCCAGTCCATGGGCTTTGGAGAAGGTTCGCAGCACCACGACGTTGTGGTTATGGCGCACATAATCAAGCGAGTGGGAGTAATCGACGCCCCGCAAGCCGGCGAAGTGTTGGGCGAAATCGTAATAAGCTTCATCCAGCACTACCATGACATGTGCAGGTATTTTCTGCAGGAAGCGATCTACCTCATGCGCTGGCACCATACTGCCTGTGGGATTGTTGGGATTCGCCAAAAAAACAATCCGGGTATTGCGGTCTATCGCGGCCGCAATGGCATCGAGATCGAAGCCGTTGTCATGCATCGGGACCTCGATCAACTGCCCTCCTGCCGCTCTCGTGGCAATGGGATAGACGATAAACGAACGCTCGCTGGTGATCGCATTCAACCCTGGCAATAAAAGGGTGCGGGCAATGGTTTCCAGCAACGCGGTTAACCCGGCGGCCACCACGACCTGCTCGGGTTGCACTTGGTATAACTTCGCCAGCCTGGCCTGCAATTCGGTAGCATCATTATCCGGATAGAAATTGCACTTGGCGAGCACGGCGCGCATCGCGGCCACCGCGCGGGGCGATGGGCCATAAGGATTTTCGTTGGAGGCCATTTTGATCAGGTTCACGCGGCTCTCCTGTTGTCTGGGGCTGCGACTTGACGCTACTTGGCTGCCGATTTCAGCCGGGCAACTTCCTGGGGAGTGAGTCGCCGGAATTTTCCTGGGTGCACATCCAGTTCCAGCGGGCCGTAGCGCACTCGCTTGATCTTCTCCACGTGGTGCCCAATCTCTTCGAACATGCGCCGAATCTGACGATTTCGTCCTTCGAGCAACGTAACCTCGTACCAGGGATTGTCTGATTCGCGGATGGGCTTAATCTTTGCGGGGGCGGTTTTCACTCGCCGGCCGCGGTCCGTAGCGATAAAAAGGCCCTCGCGCAGCCTAGCCAACGCCTTCGTATCAGGTGTCCCCGCAACCTTCACCATATAAGTCTTGGCAACATGGGAGGCGGCCTTCATCAGGAAATTGGCAAACTCTCCATCGTTAGTGAGCAACAACAGACCCTCGCTGGCATAATCCAGACGTCCAACCGGATAAACGCGAGCTCCCACGCCACGAAGCAAGTCCATCACCGTCGGACGGCCCTCAGGATCGCGCAGCGTGGTCACGTATCCCTTCGGCTTGTTCATCAGCAGATAAACATGTCGCTCAGGCCCATGCAGCAGTTTTCCATTCACGCGAATGTGATCGCGTTCGGGATCAGCCTTGCTACCCAATTCCGTGACTGCGTGTCCGTTGACTGAAACCAGCCCGCCAGTAATCAATTGCTCGGCTTTGCGGCGTGACGCAATGCCAGCGGCGGCGATAATTTTTTGAAGGCGTTCGGCGGGCATAATGATTGATGAAACCGGAATCTGTGCGCTGGCTCAGGCAGCCGGGTCGCTTTCGCCGCTGGGTGCCAGTTCGCAATCCTGTTCAGACGAAACTTCATGCGAAGCGGGACGCGGACTATCCTGTTGCGCCTCGCCATTGGCGGATTCTCCGACCGGCAACAGATCGCCCTGAAACGACTCCGCCACCAGCTTTTCGAACTCTTCCATGCTGGGCAGTTCGCCTACGTCCTTCAGCCCGAAGCGCAGCAGGAACTCCTTGGTGGTTTTATACAGAATGGGGCGACCGATGACCGCCTTGCGACCACTGGTCGTGATCAGCTTACGATCAAGCAGCGTGCCAATCACTCCGCTCGAATCCACGCCGCGAATCTCACTGATCTCGGGCACGGTGACAGGTTGCTTGTAGGCGATTACCGCAAGTGTTTCCAATGCAGGCAGAGATAATCGAATTGGCGGTTTCAGGCTCTTGGCGAATGCGCGCACCTGATCGTGATGCTCAGGTTTGGTGGATATCCGGTATCCGCCAGCAACCTGGCGGACCTCTACTCCGTGGTCGGAGACGCTGTAGTCGGCTACTAATTCTTCCAGCGTCGCGCGGACTCGGGATCTGACCTCGGCATCATCGACTGCACCTTCGGCTATCACCGACTCCTTCACCAATTGCACAATGTGGTCCAGGGTAATTGGCGTTTCCGCCGCGTAGATAATGGCTTCAAGTTTAGCTTTAAGACTCATGAGTAACTGCCTTCTGGATAACAACAACAACGAGCGGTCACCAACCGCTCTTTAACGCCAATCGTCCCGTATCGTGGCTTGCTCGCTGATGATACTTTCGAACTCGGTGTGCCGGCGCAGCAGGATATCGCCAAACATACGGTCTTGACGCAATTGAATTGCCTGCAAGCGCACCAATTCGAGCAGCGCCAAAAACATGCACACGAGCGCCGGGCGTGAATTGACGTTGCGCAACAACTGCTTCAGGCTGATGGCCCGCTCTTCGAACGCCAGTCGCCGCCGCAAGTAGTCGATCATCTGTCCGACCGTGACCGTCTCCTCGTCCACCTGGATCATCGGTCGGGAGCGCGCTCGCTCGATGATTTGCTGAAAGGTTCTCACCAGATCAATCGCGTCCGCAGCGATCTCCGGATCGGTACCTTCGGCATCCATGAAGTCTTTGATCGCCGGATTCGACCAGACCGCATCTTCAATTTGCTGTTTCTGCATCAGCATCTGGGCCGCGGACTTGAACTTCTCATGCTCCAGCAAACGATTTACCAGTTCCGAGCGCGGATCATCTTCGGTATCGGCGGGCGCATCGGGATCACGCGGCAACAACAGCTTCGACTTGATATGAATCAGCACAGCAGCCATGTAGATGAAGTCTGCGGCGACGTTCACATCCAGTTCGCGCAGTTTCTCGACGTACCCCAGGTACTGGGCCGTGATCCTGGCGATGGGAATATCGTAGATGTCAATATCCTGTTTGCGGATCAGGTCGAGCAGCAGATCCAGCGGCCCCTCGTACACATCCCGCACCGTGACTGCGAACGGAAAGTCGCTTTCTTCTTTTTTCTTCTGCGTGGGCTGTATCCGAGGGACGGCGGCGAGCTCCGGCCCATCCGCCGCAGGAGATGCGCTCTCGTCGGGTATAAATTTTAGATTCTGAGCCATCGTGACCGTATGCGTAACTACTTCGCGCTCTCCGTGTTCCCGGAAGCCGCGTAATCGAGCGACATGCTCATGGCATCCCGTACTTCTGCCATAGTGGCGCTTGCGACCTCCCGTGCTCGGGCCGTGCCTGCCTCCAGAATATCCCAGGCGAGCCGTGGATTCTCCTCATATTTCTTTCGCCGCTCCTGCATGGGATTAAGAATGCTAACCAGGGCATCCGCGGCCCAGCCCTTGCACTCGATGCATCCAATGCCCGCAGTGCGGCAGCCCACATTTACTTTCGCCAGGGTGGCTTGGTCGCTGAAAATCTTGTGCAAGTCGCCCACTGGACAAACATCAGGATTGCCGGGATCACTGCGGCGGACACGCGCCGGGTCTGTCACCATGGTCTTCAGTTTCTGCCGCACCAAGGGCTCGGGATCGGTGAGCAGGATGGTGTTGCCGTAGGATTTCGACATTTTGCGGCCGTCGGTGCCGGGGAGCTTGGCAGCGGGAGTCAACAGCGGTTGCGGCTCGGGGAAAACATGCAGGCCTTTGCGCTTATAAAACATGTTGAACCGGCGCGCGATTTCACGGGTCAATTCCACATGCGGTACTTGATCCTCGCCTACGGGGACGAAATCGCCCTTGTAAATCAGGATGTCCGCTGCCTGCAGCACTGGATAACCCAGGAATCCGTAGGTATTCAAGTCCTTTTCTGTGATGTTTTCCCGCTGTTCCTTGTACGTTGGCACGCGCTCCAGCCAGCCCAACGGAGTGATCATGGAGAAAAGCAGATGCAATTCGGCGTGCTGCGGGACGTGCGACTGCAGAAAAATCGTGCAGCGGTCATGCTCGGGATCGAGACCTGCGGCCAGCAAATCCACCAATACTTCGAATGAATTCTGCTTCACTTGGGAAGTATCGGCGTAGTCCGTGGTCAGGGCGTGCCAATCGGCGATGAAGAAAAAGCATTCATATTCGTCCTGCATCTTCACCCAATTGCTCACAGCGCCGACGTAATTCCCAAGGTGCAGTTTGCCCGTGGGCCGGGTGCCGCTGATCACGCGTTTACGACGGTTGGAGGTCGAGGGCATCAGACTTTCAGCAGAATGGAACGGTAGAGGTCTAGCACGGGCAGGATCAGCGCTCGCAGAAGACCACCCCCGAGATACACCAATGCGATTAGTCCGAAAATGCCCATCGTGTCATACGCACGCCGCAAGTTCTCGGAAAGAAAATGACGCAGCACGTGGCTCCCATCCAATGGGGGAACCGGAATAAGGTTAAACACTCCGAGGACGATGTTGATTTCCATCAATTCATATAGAAATAAGCTGACGGGCACTAAGAGAGAATCGCTGAAGATAAGACCGTTAAGGACGCTTCCGACCGCCGGCCGTCCTCCGGGCGCGATCAAGGCGATGGCCGCTAGTAAGATGGCGGCGCTTGTCGCGACAATGAAATTGCTCGCCGGTCCAGCCAAGGTCGTAAGAATGTCATCCCACACCAGGTTCTTGAAATTGCGTGGGTCCACGGGCGTGGGCTTGGCCCATCCCAGCATTGGAAAATGGGTAACCAGAGCGATTAGCGGCAGCAGAACCGTGCCCACGGGATCGATATGGCGGATCGGGTTGAGCGAAATTCGTCCCAGCATACGAGCGGTCGGATCGCCGCATCGATTTGCCATCCACGCGTGCGCCGACTCATGGATGCTGATCGCAAAAAGAAACACGATCAACTGGAACAGGATGTCAACATGTTGCAGGGTCATGCCGGGTTGTCACTTCAAGTTTGGCTTCGATACTAACATCAGTGAGCGCATTCCGCCTGCTCAACTACGCGGGTCATGCCCGTGCTTAGAGCTTGCATTCTCACGACTTTTCCAACGCTTTCTTTGCTTCCTCTGGCGCAATTGATTTCACCTTGATCGGCTTGGCAGGAATTCCGGCGACAATAGTGAAGGGCGGCACATCTTTCGAGGCCACGCCCATCGAGCCTACCATCCCATGCTCGGCAACTTTCACTCCGCTTAACACGGTGGCGTGATACGTGACCCGCGCCTTGGGTCCGATTTCCGTCTTGTGATTGCTAACGATCATGCCGTCGTTGAGGTCATGGGCGTGGGAGTAAACATTGGCGTAGTCGGAGATGGAACTGCCGGCGTGAATAATGAGCTCGCCGCGATCGTCTAGCAGAACGTATTTGTGGATGGTGCAATTGTCTTCAACTGTCAGGTTGTAGCCGAATGAGACCTCAACTCCGTGGAAGATCTTCACATTCTTGCCGCAGAATTTGAATATGTGGCGGGCAAGCATGGCACGCACCCGGAATCCCAGCCAGTGATTCAGGCCGACGGGAGAGCGGTCATACATCATCCAGAACCAGATCAGCGGCTTGCGCTCGGCATATTTCGCGGCGTCGACATCGCCGTAGTACTCCGGTTCGAGGGTGGCATTCCGCGGATCGAAGGAATGGACGAGGGCCTGTTCGGCGAGCGGACGCTGTCGGAGCGGGGGCGGCATAAGGGCGTCCGAGATAAAGTTGGTGCAGAGTTTTCGCGGACCACGTCGCTGCGCTTGTCAATGTCGCGGCCTGCGAAGGCCTGGTCGAGTTGTTCAATCCATCCCAGGAATGTTTTCTCTGCCGCCGGGATTGGGTTTAGAGGACGATATTCGTATCGGGGCATGGCTGCCTCTTCTTGTGATTATGGAACGGTAAACCATAGCATACCGAAGGGTTGATTTCGGCTGGTGGGGATTCAGCGAATCGTGTGTCGGTGGTGATGCTTTATAATTCGCGCCACTCTATGAAACCCAAGAAGAGTGCAAAACCGCATCCGCGGCCCGTAGACGCTCTGGTTTATCCACGCTTCTCCGGCGTGCCCACGTTCATGCGGCTCCCGCATATTCCAAGAGCGGAAGAACTCGACCTCGCACTAATAGGCGTTCCGTTCGACGGGGGCACTACTTACCGTCCCGGTCCGCGCTTCGGACCCCGCAACATTCGCGTTCAGTCGGCCATGATCCGGCCGTGGAATCCGGTGCTAAAGGTCAATCCGTTCGAGAAGTGGCGTATCGCTGATTTTGGCGATCTCTCGATCAACCCACTCTCTATTGAAGACACCTATCGCCGCATCGCGGAACAACTGGGCGAGGTACTCCGAGCTGGTGCGAGGCCGGTCTGTGTCGGCGGAGATCACTCCATTCTGCTGCCCATCTTGCGCGCCATCCATAAGCAGTTTGGCCCTGTGGCTTTCGTCCAGTTGGACGCTCATGGCGACACTTGGGGCGGCTATTTCGGCAGCCCACACTCCCACGGCACGCCCGTGAAATATGCGGTCGAGGAAGGACTGATCGAAGAAGGCTACGCGTTGCAGGTCGGCCTGCGTGGCCAGGTGTACTCGGATGGCGACTTCGAGTTTGCCCACAAGCATCACATTCAGATCGTGACTTCAGAGGAGTTTCATCAGGGCGGAGTCGAGTTGGTCAAACGGCACTTGAAGAAACTTCGCAATCGGCCGGTGTACCTTACTCTCGATATTGATGTTGTTGATCCTGCGTTCGCACCGGGCACGGGTACGCCGCAAGTGGGCGGCCTATCCAGTGCACAGATTCTCGATTTAGTGCGCTGTCTGAAAGGTCTGAAGCTGGTGGGGTGCGACTTGGTAGAAGTTTCGCCTCCGTATGACAACGGAGAGATCACCTCTCTGCTGGCGGCGAACCTGTTGTTTGAGTTGCTCTGCTTGTTCTAAGCGCTATTTTTGTCATCCCAAGTTTGTCATCCTGAGCGAAGCGAAGGACCTGTGCAATCGTCCGCCGCAATCGAAATGCAGAGGTTCTTCGCTTCGCTCAGAATGACAGAGCTTCACAATGATAAAGCCTAAGCGCGCGTGACCAATCTCGCTCGCAAACTCCGCGTCGTCGACTACTTCACCCTGGGCTGGGGAACCATGGTGGGTGTCGGATGGCTGGTCGTCATGGACGACTGGCTGTTGCGCGGCGGAGTTCTGGGCGCAATCCTCGGCTTCGCCATCGGTGGTGCTCTGCTGCTCCCCATCGGCTACGTCTACGGTCAGTTGGTGATGGCCATGCCCGACGCCGGGGGCGAGGTCGCGTACACCGCGAAAGTTTTTCCCAGGTCAGTCAGCTTCGCGACAGGATGGATGATGATTCTCTCGTATTTCATCGTCTGCCCTTGGGAAGCAGTGGCCGTGGGAAGAATCGCCGGCTACATTTTTCCTTCGCTCGACTCGATGGAGCTCTACCGGATTGCAGGCCGTCCGGTCTATTTGCCCCACGTAATTATTGGGCTGGGATTGACCGCGCTTCTCACCATTCTGAATTATCGTGGCGTCCGGCTCAGCGCCACCTTCCAGAATTGGACGGCCTTTGGCACGCTGGCGCTGTTCGTTGTATTTGTCACCTTCGGGGTCAGCAAAGGCTCGCCGCGAAATTTTCCGCCTCTGTTCACTCACAGCGGATTTGTTTCCGTGCTGCTGGTCCTGCAAATCGTGCCCTATTTCATGACCGGCTACGAGTCAGTCGCCAAGGCGGCTGAGGAAGCTAGTCCCGAGTTCCGCAGTGGCGGATTCCTCACGGCAATCTGGATGGCGATCATCGTGGGAATCCTTTTCTACACGATCGTGATCGCCGCAACTAGTTACGCTGCTCCATGGAAAGAACTCACCAACCAGAAATTTATGACCGCGGTCGCATTTGAGCGCGCCGTTGGCTCGCGTTGGATTGTGAGCGTGATTCTGGCCGCGGCGCTGCTTTCTCTGTTCAAGGTATTCAATGGAAATCTGCTCGCGGCCAGCCGGCTGCTGTTCGCCATGGGCCGTCGGCGGCTGGTGGACGCCCGCGTGGGTGCTGTCCACCCGCGAAATCAGACTCCATCGGTCGCGGTGACTTGCGTCGGACTCGCCACGGCAGCGTGCATGTTTCTGGGCGACGCGATTCTCGTGCCCATTACGGAAGTTGGTTCGGTTGCTTCCGCCGCTGGCTGGCTGGCAGCATGCGCCGCCTATTATCGGATGGGCCCTGCGCCCGGCAGGCGTTTCGTGGCGGCCGTGGGAGCATTAGTTGGTCTGCTCATGATACTAATGAAAATTTTGCCAGGAATCCCAGGTCACTTCAGCCGGTACGAATGGTTGGCGCTGGGAATTTGGAGTTTATTGGGGCTGGGTTTGGGCTGGCGGCAAAGGATGCTGACTGCTCGCTCTGCCCCGACTAAAATCTGAATCGTCGTGCGAAATGACTCCCCGATATCATCGGCTTCCGAATGAAACGAGAGTTAACTCCGATGCGGTCTTCTCTAAGAACGCTGATTTCTGTTCTCTTCGTCCTCTGCGCCTGCGAGCTTTGGTCGCAGGTTGGGGCACAGCCGCATTTCGACCTCGTCATCACCAACGGTCATATCATCGACGGCACCGGGTCGCCCTGGTATTCCGGTGACCTAGGTATTCGCAGCGGCAGGGTCGCCGCTATCGGTAACTTGAGTGCGGCCTCGCGTTCGCGCACGATTGATGCCCACGGCATGGCGGTTGCCCCCGGCTTCATTGACATGCTCGGTCAATCCGAACTTACGATTTTCGTTGATCCGCGTCTGCCCTCGAAAATCTATCAGGGAATCACTACTGAAATCACGGGCGAAGGTGGATCGGTGGCGCCGCTGAATGACGCCATCATCCAGGCCGACAAAACCACCTACGATCACTACCACATCACCCCCGACTGGCGGACTCTGCGGCAGTACTTCACGCGGCTGGAGAAGCAGGGAATGGGAATCAACCTCGCCACTTATGTGGGTGCAACCCAAGTTCGCCGCATGGTGTTGGGCGACGACGACAAGCAGCCGACTACTACGCAGCTCGAACAAATGAAAGAACTGGTGCGGCAGGCCATGCGGGATGGCGCGGTTGGAGTTTCGACCTCTCTGGAATACGCGCCGGCCCCCTATGCGAAAACTGAAGAACTGATTGCCCTGGCGGGCGAAGCCTCGAAATTCGGCGGAGTTTATGCTACTCACATGCGCAGCGAAAGCGATGCGGTGCTCGACGGGATCGATGAAGCGCTGCGCATTGGACGGGAAGGCCACCTTCCCGTTGAAATCTGGCACATCAAAGTAGCGGGCAAAGCAAACTGGGGACGCATGCCGGAAGTCGTGGCGAAAATAAACCTGGCTCGGTCGCAAGGCGTGGATGTTTCCGCCAATACTTATGCCTACACCGCGTGGTCGAATGGCATGTCAGCGTTTGTTCCGGCCTGGGCGCACGATGGTGGTGATGCCAAGCTGATTGAGCGTCTCAAAGATCCCACCACCCGAGCTCGCATCCGCAAAGACTTGATGACTCCGTCGAGAGATTGGGACAATGAATGGCAGGAAATTTCCGGTCCGCAAAGTGTCTTGATTTGTGCGGTACAGAATCCCAAACTGTTACCGCTGCAAGGTAAGACGCTCGCTGAAATAGCCAAACTGTGGAACAAAGATCCGATGGACACACTCTTCGATCTGCTGATTGAAGACAATGCCTTTACCGAAGTTGCGGTGTTCGGCATGTCGGAGCCGGACGTTGTCCTGGCCCTGCAGCAACCCTGGGTCTCGTTGGACAACGATTCGTCCGGCACTTCACCGGACGGAATCCTAGGTCAGGAGCATCCGCATCCACGTGCCTACGGCACGTTTCCACGAATCTTGCGGAAATATGTGCGAGAGGAAAAGAAGTTGACCCTCGAAGACGCGATCCGCAAGTTTTCAGCTCTGCCGGCGCAGCGCATGAGGCTGACCGATCGCGGAGTCCTGAAAACCGGAATGTGGGCGGACGTGGTCATTTTTGATCCCGCAAACGTCCGAGACTTGGCCACCTTCGAGAATCCTAACCAACTGTCTCAGGGAATGGAGTATGTGCTAGTGAATGGCGTTCCCGTGATCGATCAAGGAAAGATGACGGGAGCCAAGCCGGGCAGGGTACTTCGAGGCGCGGGTTATGCGCCATAGAGTCTAATCAGCCTGGTCCGGCTATTTTTGTGTAAGCGTGAGGGTATGCAGTCCAACAGTTGCCGTGTCGACGCGATCGGGTAACGCAAATCGTGAATCCAAGCCGATATTGGGATACCGCGGCTGAAGATATTTTTGAACGAAAATCTGCAGCACGAAAGCGGGGATCTCCACACCGTCGAGCGACACCGAGTCGACGTGAACGAAACCCTGTCCACCGATGCCGTGAGCGTGGGCTACCACCACGACATCATGAACTCCGGTAAAGACCGACAGTAGCGGATTCGAAGAATTGCGCCCCGTCTTGAGTTGATCGAAGTCAACTCGCGCCGTCGAAGTCACGATCCCCGGCTGGCCTTGAAAGGTAGCAGATTGCACCCCGACTGGCAGCTTGACGTTCCCGGACGCAAAGTAGGAATTAATCTCCTGCTCAGAGAACTCCGTCGAAGCGGTATCCGGGTGCGCCAACGCGCCGTTGCTCTGCACGTGCTCCAATTTGCGTTGCATACTGGCAACAGCTGCAGAGTTCACAGAAGAATGAGTTTGAGCCGATTGAATTTCAGGGAGGGCAGCTAAGAGGATTACGGCAAGAAGAAACGTCAGAAACTTCCTCATGGTTTCAGTGCAGCTTGCGTCTCGGGAGGCAAGGCCACGGCCACATGTGGTTCGGTTAGCGTACCAGTAATGCTATATGCCGGGAGCGCCCTCGCGTATCGAGTTTCACATCCAGAATGCGATCCAGAGAAGCGGTGCCGCTAACCTGATAGATGCTGTCCGGAGTTTCGAGTTTGCCTTCCTGGATTTCGAACTTGCCATCACTGAAAAGCAGGTGTCCCACAAAGCGATTCATGCGCAGCGACCCCTTTATACCCGCCAGCGTGACGTGAGGCAGCGAGCCGTCATGCGCATCTACCTGCAAGCTTGCATTGGCGGAGGAGAGCAGTTCGGTCGCGCTCAAACCAGAAAGGGTCAAGTGGTAGGTGGCGGTTGCAGTGCCGGTGATCCAGCTGTCTCGCATGAATTCGGCTACTTGTCCCAGGGAAACTCGCTCCAGCGTGCCGGTGCCGCTGTATTCTGGCGGCTTGGTGGTGAAATCCGCCTTCCACTCGCCCAAATGCCTGCCGCCCAGAAGCTCTCCGTGCAGATCAGCTAGCCGCAACTTGCCGTCCTGCAATTCGACGTTGGCTGAAACTTTAGTGGCAACCAGCTTGTGAACCAACACTCGATTTGCAGATAGCTTTCCTACCGCGCGCAGCGAAGCCAGGAAGGGCGGCCTGGACTGTGCTGACGAGCTCAAGAAGCGATACCAAGGCCCCTTCTTGGGATGTGGACTGAGCAGTTGATTCAGTGCATCGGTCGCGACCGCATCCGCGTGCAGATCGAAGCGAACTGGGCACGTGCCTGGCGGCGCACATTGCCGTGCCAGCAGCACCGAACCGTGCCACGTACTGCCTGCAATGGTGGCCGCGATATTCCGTACATTGATGTCATCCCGGTTCAGTAGAAGGTTCGCAAAAGCAATTTCCAGCGGCGCGTTCAAACCGCGCACTTCCGCGCGAACCGAGTGCAGTTGAACAGTTCCCATCGCCTTGGGTGCGACGAATCCCGACCAAGCGCCGCCGAGCTGCAGATCGAGTTTGGCAACCCCATCGGCGGCGGGTTGAGAGGTGGGAAGTCCCACCGTCCTTGCCGCCTGCAATAGCCGCTGCACTTGCGCGTCTCCCCGGATTGAAAGGTTGTAGCCCGAACGCGAGACTTCTCCGCGGAAGTCGACGGGCGAGGACGCTCCCAGCGGCAAGCTAAAAGGGCCGACGTCCAGGTAGGGGTGTGACTGGGCCTGCTCAACTCCGGGGTTGGCGCGCATCCGACTGACCTGGATCCGTCGATTCTTAGCAATTTGCTTCAGATTTGGTGTCTGCGAAATGACGAATGGAATTCGGTCGAGGACCAGTTCCGTCTTGGTGAGCTTTGATCCTAGGCTGAAGCCGCGGGTCTCGCCCCCGCCTTCCCAGATCGCGTCTTCACCGTCTCCCCGAATGACGTTGACATTGGCGTCCAGTTTGCCCGTCGCCGCCAGGTCATCGGGAATGTTTTTCTTGGCGTGACGTGCCAATTCCACCAGGGACTGCATGGGCACATCTCGAGCAACCAGGGCTAGATGATATCTGAGGGTGCCCGATCGGGCCGCGATGTTGCCGCCGAGTAGGATCAGACCTTCTCTCACCGGGGCTTGGCACGCCAGGTTGGAGAGTGCATGGTCAACCGAACTGTAGTGTGCGCTGCACCGGGCCACCAACCTCATGGCACCGCCTTCTGGGATGTCGTAACGTCGAAAGTCCTCGACGGAAGCATCTGTGCCCACCGTCAGGTCCGCAGGGGACCCCAATAGCGTTGCCGACAGCCTGACCGATCCCCGCCAGCCCTTGTCATTGCCGTAAACCAGCTTGGTGACCTGGCCCAGTTGGGGGCGGTTCCATTGCAGGCTGAACTGCAGTGGTGTTTCGCGCAAACTCGCCGCCCTCTGCCAGGATCCGTTGATTTCGAGGCTCCCGGTGTCGGTGAGGTTGAAATCAGTTCGCACCGGCTGTGCCTTTAACCGCATACCCCAGCTGTTTTCCGAATCTTGCCAAAGTGCGAAGTCGGCGTCCGTCAGAGCGTAGGGCTTCTTTTCCGTGCCGAACTTGACGTTGATGCGACCGCGGACGGCTTCAATATACGGAAATGCGGGGCGGCTTTCGGTTCTTGACTTAGCCGTGGGAGCTACCGGCGTTTGGGCCGCCCGCAACACGAGGTTCTCAAGATTCCAGTGTCCGTCGGCATTGCGCACCAGGTTCAGGCTCGGCTCGGTGAGGCTGAGATGAGCAACCTCCAACCGCCCCCGCAAAAAAGAGCTCAGGCGCAGCGCAGCTGTCACTTCCTGAGAACGAAGCAGGGGCTCAGCGCTGAACCCAGGGTCATCGTGAATCGCAAAATTATCCAGCTCGAAACTGGGAGGCAGAACACGCAGTCGTACCGAACCAACATCCACCTCTCGTCCTATTGCCAGGCCGATCGAACGCACAATTCGGTTTTTTAGCCGTTGCGCCCCGGGACGCACGAGAAAGAGTGCGAGTAAGAGCACAACAACAGCCGTCGCTCTGCCGCGTTTGGATCGGAGAAGTTTCAACGAACCACCCGGAACGTACGCCGCCACCGTGTTTCGTCGAAGAAATGAATCACCACGTGAACCAGAAACTGAAGCCGTTCCCCCACTCCTTTTTGCAGGTACTGATTGGGGGGCGTTTCAAACGACCAATATATGAACATGGGGCGTCCAATTACATTTTCTTGCGGAATAAAACCCCAATAGCGGCTGTCATAACTCACATCTCGATTGTCGCCCATGGCGAAGTAACTGTCGGGAGGCACAACCACATCGGCACCTTGGATGTGTTGGGGCAAATTCAGTTGCCAATCGGGTGTGACGTTGTTGTAGTCCGACGGTGGCACCGCAGGGAAGTTGTCCCGATAAGGATTGAACCCCTCTCTGGTGCTGTGGACCACGTAAGGCTCATCGAGCTTTTCCCCGTTGCGATAGACAACGCCATCGCGAAGGTGGATGCGGTCTCCGGGAACGCCCATGATGCGCTTCACGATATAGAGGCCGGGCTCGGATACAGAGAAGAAAACCACGATGTCGCCTCGGCGAATCTGCCGATAGGGAAGAAGCGGTCCTACCCAACGCGTCCTGGGCGCGAACTGAATGCGATTCACAAACACGTGGTCGCCGATCAGCAGAGTATTTTCCATGGAACTCGAAGGGATCTCAAAAGCTTGCAGGATGAAGGTAATAATGAACAGGCCGGTCACCAGCACGGCGGCCAGCGACGACAGAAACTCTACTGTGGTTTCGCGTGGTTTCTCTTCCTGCTCAGTTTCTTTCTCTTTTTTGGCCACTAGAGTCTGTCCCATGGTCGGGCGATACTCCTCCTCATCAGTTGATTAATCGAAAGGTGCGATCCCAGCGTGTAATCTGAAGCAAATGAGTTGCCGCATAGGCGAAGTGAACGAGTTTATCACCCGCGTTAGCTGAAGCCGGAAACTCCTGATCAAAGTTTCGCATCGACCAGTAGATGAGCAACGGCCGTCCCACGACATTTTCCCGTGGAACAAAGCCCCAATAGCGGCTGTCCTGGCTATCGTCGCGGTTGTCGCCCAGAACAAAGTAGTGTCCTTCAGGGACGATCAACTGGCCGTCCTCGACCAGTTTCTTCATCTGCTGCCACCAATCCGCTTCCATTCCCGGAGCCGCTATGTTTAAGCCGGGGAAATTCGTCGCGGAACACATCGTGCTCTAGCCGCGTATGCTGGACGTACGGTTCCCGGAGCGGAATGCCGTTCACGTAAACTTGCCGGTTGATCAGGCGTACCCGGTCGCCAGGCAAGCCGATTACACGCTTCACGAAATGCTTGGCAGGATTGACCGGATAACGAAAAACAATGATGTCGCCGCGTCGCAAAATTTGGTACGGCATGAAGTGGTCCCCGATGCCCCCTCCTCCATAACGCAGCTTGTCCACCAGCAGGTAGTCGCCGATCAAGAGCGTGTTCTCCATGGATTCGGAAGGGATCTGGAAGGCCTGGACCACAAATGTTATGACGAAGACCGCAATCACTACAGTCCCCAACAACGCCTGCAGTGAGCTCAGGCCATCGGACCGCCGATGCTTTGCTATTGCTTCCATTGGATCGAACTATCCGCGCCCCTTGCGTTGTGGACGGCTATTTACTTCGTCCGGTCGCGATGCCAAATACTCGAGCAACTGTCGCGCCGCGTCCTGTTCGGCATTCTTCTTCGTTGATCCCTCAGCTCGGCCTACGAACTCCGCCTTGGCATGATTTTCCGCAGCGGGCAGACGGGCCTCTACAGTAAAGATCTTGTTGTGTTCCGGACCCCGTTCCTTTACCAGCATATATGCCGGCTGGGGAAGTCCCATAGCCTGCAGTTTCTCCTGCAGCGCTGACTTGTAGTCGGTTAACGGGAGACTGCTGCCAGTTACGGCGATGCGTTCCAGTTCCGGGGCAACCACGTATTGCAGCACGAGCTTTCGAACCGTACTTAGCCCGCCGTCCAGATACATCGCCGCTAGGACCGCTTCCAGGGCGTCCACCAGTAGTGCAGTTTTGTTCCGGCCTCCACTTTTCTCCTCGCCCCGACCCAAGTGCAGATAGTGGCCCAGTTGCAATTCCTGGGCTACCCGGATTAGATGCTTTTCGCTTACCAGATGCGCCCGCAATTTGGACAGCTCGCCTTCCCGGAAATGCGGAAAGCGATTGAACAATTCCTCGGTCGTGATGAATCCGAGAACCGCGTCTCCCAGAAACTCGAGTTGCTCGTTGTCACCGACAGGGCGGCGCTCGGCCGCCTGAAGCGCTTCCAGTTCTCGTGCCTGGGAAGTATGGGTTAATGCCTGCTGAAGCAACTCGGGACGCCCGAAGTGGTATCCCAGGGCTTCTTCCAATCTCGCAATGTCTCTTGGCTGCACGATCTGAACGTCACAATCTGGAAAGCACGACTGACAGACAAGGCGGTGAACCCGCGGAGCAGGGGCTTACGTCGATCCGCAATGGATCTGAGATACGGCTACCACCTATATCCGCTGGAACAGCCCCTAATTCTTCGGCGGAGTCGGCGGTTTCGGAGCGGGCGCCGAGCTGCCGCTCGTCAGCTGCACCAGGCGGTCGCGCTCGTTGGTGGCCAACTGGCTCAGTGTCGGATTGTCCTTCGCCAGTTGGAGCGATTGATTGGCATACTTAAGCGCTTCGGGATACTTATCCTGCTTATCCAAACATAGCGCCAAGCGCAGTACCACTACTGGATCGGGCTGGGCAGGATAGGCATCGATAGATTTGCGCAGGTAAGCCTCCGCGTCCGCAAATTTTTCCTTTTTGAACTGCAACGCGCCCATGATCGAGTAAGCACTAGATCGCAGGAACCCCTTGTAAGCGTCGATCTTTTCCTGAGGTGTTCCCGCCGGGACGGCGACGTCGGTATCGACGGTTTCAATCGAGCGCTGCGCCAGCTTCATTGCTTCATCCAGACGCTGATCTTTGTCCAGATCGGTGTCCCGGGTGCGCTCCGCCAGAACTTGCGCTACACCCACCAGGGCTTCGGGATCATCCGGATCGATCTTAAGCACGGAGCGGCCCATCTCCATCATCTTGTCGGCATTGTTCGCACTCTGAAAGCTATGCATGGCGGTACGGTAGAGCAGCACACGCAATTCGCTGTCAGGAAACTTAGTGGCAAAGTCGTTCGCAGCTTTTTCCATGGCGGCCGGATCATTGGCGCTGGCCACAGCCGCATTGTAGGCATCGAATTCGGGCTGGGTCTTTGCTTGTGGCGGACGCTTTCCCTGGGCGGCGGGTGCCGGTGGTGCCGTGCCCTGTTGCGCCGTGCCCCCTTGCGTCGCCGGTTGATTTTGTGTGGCTGGCGCTTGTGGCTCCGCAAACACAAAAGTGGCCAGCGCCAGCACCATTCCAACCATCGCTGCTCGACTCATGCTCTCTCCTTAGTCACATCTCGGGAATTACGGATTCTTGGCTTTCCTCGCGCACCGCCATCTTATTGGGGATGACTACGCGGCTCGTAGGGTTGTTGCAGCCCACGTTCCGCCGCTGCTTTGGCCTCGGGCAAGGAGGCGCCTGCGTTCAGCGCGGCCCTGTAGTGATCAATCGCTACCGGACGGTTTTCTTGCAAGTCGAATATTCGCCCCAAGTAGATATGCGACCAGGCAACCACCTTGGGTTCGTGCGCGACCTCCAATGCCCGCTGAAAATAGTTGCGAGCATCATCGATCTTGCGGTTCGCGGTTGCAACTTGGGCCAGGATGAAGAGCGCCCGGCCAGGATCCTCACTCTTGTCGTCTAGGGCCTCCTGAGCCAGCTTCTGCGCGCTGTCAGCGTCCCCAGCAGACAGCCGCTGCTCAGCGGTAATGAGCAGCTTGCCCTCCATGGGCCGCGAAATGTGTAACAGCTCTGGGTCCGCCTTAGCGGCAAAATGAATCTGCGCCGCTCGCTTCTCTTCGCGACGTAGCTCAATGTTCTCCATAAGCTCGGCGTAAGCATTCCGCAGGCCAGCAGGACCCTTCTCAAACGCCGCCAGTGCCTGATAGAAGTAAGTTGTCAATACAAAACCCTGTTGCACCGAATTGTCGACCGCTTGTTCTCGCTGCTCTTCGGACGCTTTGGGGCTTGCGGTGCGCGCTTCAACTGCTCGGATCAGACACTCGGTCACCAGAAGCGAGATATCACTCTTAAAGCTCTGATCCATGGGAGCGGTTTTCAGCGAGGCCAGCAAAGGTTCCAGCCGCTTCATAGTCGTTGGATACTTTAGCGCAAGCGGGTCCAGCAAGTAATGCAGATAAGTATGGCGGATCTGCTCCATCTTGAGCGACGAACCGGTTCCCGGCGAGATCACGACGTAGTAGTCCGAACCGTAATTGCGCGCGTTGGTCTGCCCAGGCGCGCCCATGGGATCGATGTAGACCGTGAATTGCCGGCCCAGGTAGCCCGCCGACGGCAGCTTGAGATAAACCTCGGTGTCGAACAACATCTTGGCCAGGGGTTCGTGATAACGATCGGTCAACGCGGAGTAGGCCTCATGGTTGCGCTGCCACGTAGAATGCAACCCCGCTTTCTCGTAGAACTTCTGCAACAGAGGCACAAATCCGAGCAGGTAGTTCGCATCCGGAGGAAGATCCGCCTCTTTGACCTTGGGAGCTAATGCCGGCGGCGGGTTGAGATAGAGCGCGAGAGACTCGTATTGTGCCAGCATGTGCGAAGCGTCTGGTTGCTGATGGTCCTCATAGAACTGGCACATCGCCTTGGCGGCTTCCTGTGTGTCTTCGGATTGCTGGATGGTCTTGGCGACTTCGCTGCGAATCTGCGCCCGCAGCGGATCCGAAATGCTCAGTTCCTGGTCGTAGCCACATGCGTTGATCGCCGTCAGCACTGTAAACAGAGTCTCACTCGTGTCCAAAACCACCTTGGGCTGCTCTTCTGCCAGACACAATTCTGCCAGCGCCAATAGCAAGGCGACGCAAAGCGTGTATCGGAACTTAAAACCCAGGAAACCTCCTGCAGGCTGTGGCGGAACGCGGATTACACGGCTAGTCTAAGGTCTTCTGGGCGGAGGGTCAAACATAAGAAGCTCTTACCCATTACACTGGTGGCACTTCATCCCATTGATGCAGATTCGCTCTGCACAAGGATATCCGCGCCAGAGCTTCACTTGGTCGACAAAGGCCAAGAGCCCAAGAACTGCTTTTTATCCTTTCACGCTGATCTTGGAAAATGACAGCACGGCCCGTCCCGTAGTGGGCCTCCCCATTGATGTCGCCGGACGGAACGTGGTGAAGATGAGCATATTCTTGACTTGCGGCAGCAATGCCGTGGCATCCTTCGGATTGGATAAAATGCGGTAGTCTTCGACCCGCCCCCTGGAATCCACGTAAGCCTCGATGACCAGCGAATCGTCGTTGATTGAATCCAAAGCGGCTCCGAAGGCAGATTGCTGCAGTTGCGGCGCCGTATACAGCATCAACGGAACATCCGGATTGTCGGCCTGTAAAGGCGCGAGGAAGCCCATCAGAAGCAAAAAGGTTACAACTGCCGTTCCCAATCCAGCGGTCGCCGGAACCATAAAGGCGTTGAGCGCGTTTTCCAGCCGAACCATCCGACCGTCCAGGCGATCACGCTTGGACTGCGCAACCTCGTGCGAAATCGCGACGCGAAGCTTTAAAGCCAGATCGACCGGCGCCTTCCGTCGCCCCGCCTTGATCAGCAACTGCTGTGTCTTGCGAAGCGAATCGTATTCTTGGCGGCAACTCACACAGGCTTCCAGATGCTGACCCAGTTCACGCATCTGCGTACCCGTGACCGCGCCATCCAGATAGGGCGAGAACAACGAATTGGCATGGGCACACTTCATCGTGTCACCTCAACTTCGCCATCCTAAGAAACCTGGGAGAGTGCTTCGATCTTCGTTTCAATCCTAGCTTCGTTCTTCGTTCCGAACTGCCCCTGAGACTCCTGCTCTTCCGGAGACTCCAACCCCAATTGCGCGCCAACCTCGCGCGCATACCCGAGGAGACGTTGCTTAAGAGCCGCTCGTCCCCGCGTCAGTCGCGATTTAACCGTGCCCAGTGAAACTTCCGTAATCTCCGCGATTTCCTCGTACGTCATCTCCTCCAGATCACGAAGAATCACTGTGGTCCTATAAGGCTCTGGGACTTGTCGCAACTCTTCTTCAACTCGTACCCGCACTTCCTCGTGAACCACAAAGTCGAAAGGTGATTCTCCTTCGTCGACCAGCGTGTCTTTGACCGCAGGCACGTTCAGATCACCGCTGGCCTGCATGGGTTCGATCGAGGTCTCCCGCGCCTTATGCCGGAACCACCAGCGTCGGCGGTTGGACGCCTCGTGCAACGCAATTCTATACATCCAGGTCTTAAGACTCGACTGACCGTGAAAGTGTTTCATTCCGCGGAAGACCTTCAAAAAGACTTCCTGGGTCGTGTCCGCCGCATCGGCTGGATCCGCCACGATCCGATAAATCAGGCTATAGATCGGCTGGTGGAACTCGCCGATCAACCAAGCGTAGGCTTCCTCCGACCCAGCCTTCAGTTCGGCCACGATCGCGGATTCCTGGGTCCGAATTCCTATCGCTCCAGCCAGTTCACCCAAGGTGGTTGCTCCCGCCATAATTCTCATGGCGTCACCCCCCAATTATAGGTTCTTTCGGACCGCCGGTTCGCTCGAAATATGTGTTCTGGCCGTGGCCTAGATCCTAAGCTGACTAAATCCACTAGTTACATAGACTCCGCCGGAGGGCCGAGAGTTCCACAATCACAACAAGATTTGTTTTCAATAGGCTAGAAACTGCACAAAATCTAGTGCAGGACGATGAGCCGGTCATTAGCCGAAATCTCAAGGACGGGTCACTGGCGAAATATCGCCATTTCGTCTCCAACAGCTCTTGATCGGCGGTACCTGTCCTAGCGTTGCTGAGATTGCTGGGGAGGTTGCGGTGGAGCGGTACCAGAACCAGGCTTGGGGACAGTCTTCGCTGGCGCCTTTTTCTTTGCGGGTTTCGGCGGCGGCTGGGTGTCATCCACAACTATTTTCTTGGGAGGCTGTGTTTCTAATGCCGCTTGCGCGTGCTGAAGCGCAGTGCGAAGATGCGTCAGTTCGGTTTCCTTCGAACCAGCCAGAGTTTCCATGCGCTCGGCAAACGACCGGCGGGACCTTTCTAGAGCAGTCATGTCATTTTGCAGCGATTGGAACTCATCTTTCGATCCGAAGGCTCCCGCATTCTCAACTACAGATCCGAAGACATCATAGAGCGCGTCGAGATTGCGATAGACCTTGAAAGTCGACGTAAGACTTTCCGGAGAGTTTCGCAGTTCAGCGATCATCTGCGGCAGCGCTTGCTGCAAATTGCGTTCGATGGATTCGACGTTACCCGCCGTTTGCCGCTTTGTACCTGAATCCGTCTTCCATCGCTCGACCCGCAGCTTGGTGAGATCATCCTGCGCGCCTTTCGCCGACTGTTCCAGTTGCGATAGCAACACGTTAAGTTCGCTCACCGATGAATAAGGAATGGGGGTTATCGACGGGGTGGAAGACGTGCCCTGGGCAGCCGCCATCGCCGTCAGAAGCGGCAGTGAAAATAGACATCGCAGACTGTGGATCGCGCTTCGATTCATTGCACTGGTTGTGAGCTGTCAATCAGCATACTAACTTTCCTGAGTTTCGCAAAATCGCGTTTGCAAAACGGCTTCGGGAAAAATAGCTCATCGTGCATCTGCCATCGGGATGCGACTGAATGGATGGCTTCTAGCCGCCAAGGGTTTGACTATCCACAACAGGTAAGCGAGAATTGCTCTAGCTCGAATCGTTCGTTTCTTGTCGCGTGGGCCTGTGGCGCAGCTGGGAGCGCGCTTCCATGGCATGGAAGAGGTCGTCGGTTCGATCCCGACCAGGTCCACCATAGGTTCAATTCTCAGAAATCCCAGCGTTGCGATGAGACGTTGATCCTTTTCTCGCGCCGTTCCCCTAGCCACCAGCAATTGCCCCCAGGATGACAAGGGGCTCCTTTCCTGACGCCACCGCGTCAGGCAGCGGGGCATCTGGAGACTGGTGCGACAGATCGTCTTCGCAGGCGAAGAAGCGCAGGAACGGACGGCGCTGTTGCGTGACCTGGTCACGGATCGTCCCACGCAGCATCGGGTAGTGGGTTTCCAGCGCATCGAGGACCGACCGCTGGGTGACGGGAGCTGCAACGTCGAGCGTCACTTCGCTGCCGACGTGTGCCAGCGTTCGCAGGTGTGGCGGAAGTATCACGCGGATCATAATCAGGATTTCTTCCTGCTCGGCTTCGGCTTTAGTATCTTGGCGTATTCGTAGCTGAATTCGAGATACTTCTTTAACTCCTTCGTGTTTTTCAACACTGCGTCAGGAACCGTGACATATTCCTTCATCACAGCGCCATAGGCCTCAAAGAGCGTCGTCTTGTATTTCTTCAGAAACTCCTGCCGCTTGTCCTCAGGAAGCCGGATGGCCAACGTGCTTGATTGATGGAGAAGAGTGAGCATGTTGCCATTTACTGCAGTATAGGGATTGGCGGCGCCCTTGCGTTCAAGCCTAGGGACGGTCGAAATCAGCTTATCGTACAGCTCGGCTTTTTCGCTGGAAGCCGCGGTCTTCTTCGTTGCTGTCGGCAAAGCTCATTACCTCCCAGAAACTCCAGCAATACCTTTAGCATTACTCCATTCCTCGTTTAAGTTTAACTGGGAAATCCATTTCTCAAGGTAAGGCTGGTCCAACGAGTCCCATCGCAACCTCAATATCGCCGCCACATCCTCAATCTGTCGTTGCGATTCCGCTAGCTTTGACCATTCCAGTTTCGCGATGACTACATCTTCGGCGCTCGCAAGATAGAGCGGAAGCCCCTGCACCCTGACCAATTGGCGACGACTGAGCTCCTCTCGGCTGAAGGCGCGGGATTTGCGGACAATCAGGTCGATCTTCCAACCTGTGGCCAAATCAATCACATTAAACAAGGACTCACATTTGTGAGCTTCGAGGGCAGCGTCTAAATCAGCATAGTATTCGCCACTGGGAAGCGACTGCACGAATGTCCGCAGCTGTTCGGGATCGGCTGCTATCACGATGTCGATATCCAGGGTTGATCGCGGGGCACCGTAGTGAGCGCTGGCAAAGGAACCGGTGAGCATGTAAGTAACTCCGGCACGATCCAGTGCCGCACTGATTCTTCTGAGGACTTCCGATACACTCATGGAATCCAGGAGGGAAGTGGCGCAGGAAAGAATGCCAGCCTCAGCAGCTCTCGCGCGACGCGCGCTTCCGGCCACTCGGGATGCTCGCGCCGGATCCCCTCCCTGGCGAGTTCCCGAGCGAACAAGCTCATCTCAAACGCCAGCAAGATGCGCTGTTCTCCCGACATTGCCCGCAGAATCTCAAGCTGGACAGCCTGCGCCGCAGGACTGGTATCGGTGTGGGGCACGGAGTGAATGTTACCACGAGGTTTCTGGCAACAAGACCAAAGCCTCCATCTGTATCAGCTCACCCCAGCGTCTGCCCAATCCGATTCCAGCTGTCGGCCGCATCGGGCGGAGCCGTACACCTGCTCTCCGGTGGTGCCGAAATTGGTGCTGCACCTGTCGAGCCAGTCCACGGCGTTTTGTATCAGGGCACGGCTTCAGCCGTGCCATATTCGTGTCTAAAGTTGAATTAGGCGTCGACGAGGCGCAATTACCACGGCAGTTTCGGCTTCGCGGTAGATGCGCCGTACCGGCGCGTGCTTCAATTTCTCCGGTATTGGCGGCACGGCTAAAGCCGTGCCCTTCCACGTCTAACTATCCTTGACTCGCTTCGGTCGTTGCCCGGACGAGGCGTCCGCGGCCTAACTGACTGGTTAAGCTAGCGTCTGCACCTCGACCGACAGCACCGCCGGCAGATCCCGCACAATCGGATTCCAGCTATCCCCCGCATCGGGCGACGCATACACCTGTCCGCCGCTGGTCCCGAAATAAATTCCGCACTTATCCAAAGAGTCGACGGCCATGGCGTCGCGCAATACGTTCACGTAGCAGTCTTTTTGCGGCAGACCTTTGGTGAGCGCCTCCCACTCGTTGCCTCCGGTGCGGCTGCGGAAGACCCGCAGCTTGCCCTCGTGTACGTAGTGCTCGGAATCGCTCTTGATGGGGACAACGTAGATCGTCTCCGGCTCGTGCGCGTGCACGTCTATGGCGAAGCCGAAGTCGGTGGGCAGGGAGCCGCCGACGTCTTTCCAGTTGTCGCCGGCGTCGTCCGAGCGCATCACGTCCCAATGCTTTTGCATGAAGAGCACCCCCGGGCGCTTCGGGTTCATGGCGATGTGGTGCACGCAGTGGCCGACCTCAGCAACCGGATCGGGGATGTGTTCAGACCTCAGTCCACGGTTGATCGGCTTCCAGCTCTTTCCGCCGTCGTCGGTGCGGAAAGCGCCCGCAGCCGAGATGGCGATCCACATCCGTTGCGGATTGCTGGGATCAAGAATGATTGTGTGCAGGCACATGCCGCCCGCGCCCGGCTGCCACTTGGGGCCAGTCCCGTGGCCGCGCAGGCCGGGGAGTTCCTTCCAGTTCTGGCCGCCGTCGGTTGAGCGAAAGATGGCGGCGTCCTCCACGCCAGCGTAAACCGTGTTGGGATCGGTGAGCGACGGCTCCAGATGCCACACCCGCTTGAACTCCCAGGGATGCTGCGTGCCGTCGTACCACTGATGCGTGGTCAGCGGCTTCGCGGCCGCGTCGTAGGCGAACTTGTTGCTCTCGCTCTTCGGAGGACCAGGCGCGGCCGGCTGACCGGCGGGCGTTCCCGGCTGATGCCAGGTCTTGCCGCCGTCGTCGGAGCGCTGAATGATCTGTCCGAACCATCCGCTGGTCTGCGAGGCGTAAATCCGGTTGGGGTCGGCAGGTGAACCTTTGAGGTGATAGATCTCCCAGCCCGCAAAATGCGGGCCGCCGACGTCCCATTTGTCACGCTTGCCGTCTGCGGTTAGGATGAATGCGCCTTTGCGGGTACCTACTAGAACGCGGACTTTACTCATGCTTATTCCTCCCGAAATCATAATTATTGCGTTTTAAATCCAAGATCGCCTGGCTGCCGACGTGCGACCCCCAGGGGCTAAAGCCCGATCGTTATACCATTCAAAACAGCACGGTTGAAACCGTGCCCTCCCACGTTTCTCCTAATCGCCCCTTTGCAGCGTCCGTTCGGAAGCGGGGCGGGAGCTCTGCAGTTCCGGACTGGTCATTTAACCACTTTGTGGTTACAATGTAATTACGTGGGACATCCATGAAAACCGAACTGGTCCGCATCGGAAACTCGCGCGGTATTCGCATTCCTAAGCCCCTCATTGAGCAGTGTGGCTTTGGCGATGAGGTGGACCTTCGGATTGAAAACGAGTGTCTCATCATTTCGCCCGAGCGCGTGCCCCGCGAGGGATGGGAAGAAAAGTTTCGTGCTGCCGGTCCTGTGGAAGATGAACTTCTGCTTGGGACAGCGAGCGCGAACCAGTTTGATCGCAAGGAGTGGCGGTGGTGAACCGGGCTCCGCGCCGCGATGAAGTTTGGTTGGTGTCGCTCGATCCTACCCATGGTGCTGAAATACAGAAGACCAGGCCATGCCTGGTGGTTTCGCCCGACGAGATGAACCGGTATTTGCAGACTGTCATTGTTGTGCCGATGACCACGACCATGCGTCCTTACCCCACGCGCGTACCACTGCGCTTTCAAGGAAAATCCGGTCAGGCCGCCCTGGATCAGCTGCGTGCAGTTGATAGGCACCGACTGGTCCGGAAACTCGGAACGGTTTCGCCAAGCACAGCCCAACAAACCTCCGCCGTTCTACTCGAAATATTCAGCCGATGACGCTACGCGTTGCCGAAGCCGGTGCCCCTCCCAGTGCCGCTGCTTCGCGTGTCGCGCCATAACAACTATTCTCAGCGAGGCTGATCCCTTCAACCCAACCCACTTCAACGCCTCTTGCCGGTCGGCGAATGCCCGCATCGCCACCGCTTTTCCGCCACGAAATGTATAGACATCGGCGAGATTCACCTCTTGCCACTCACGGCTGTCCTTGGGACGCACTCGGGCGTGAACAAACACCACGATCCGGTCGCCCGAGGGGATGAATTGCACCGGTTCGCTGATAACTTGTGCCCAGGCTGCCCGTGATTGTGCCAGGTATTGTTTTGCACCTTCACGTCCGTGATACGTGCCGCCGCCGGGAAATTCTGGCGGTTCTGTCCATTCGATGTGCGCGTCCAGCGCTTGCACTGCCGCCTCAATATCACCGCGGTTGAATGCCGCATACGCGGCGCGAAGAGTCACGATAGTATGCTCCACCTCAGATGAGCTCTCCACGCTGGCTCCCTTCCGCGTGCATCCACTCAGACACAGAATTGCAATGACGAATAAAGTCGGACACCTGCGCATTAAAGCATTGCCTCTACAATCTATCCGATGGACCATCATACCGTCGCCGCCATCAGCATTGCCGGCACCTGTCTCGACGTGCTCGGAAGCTTGTATCTGGCGTATGACTTGCTGGGCGGCCAACATGGGCCGCTGCGACTGCTTACCCGGGCGGTGACGTACTCGATCGTCTTCGGTGTCGGATACGGCATTGGCCTTGGTCTCTTCTTCGGAATTGCTTCCGGAATTGGCTCCGGCATCACCATTGCTATCGAACTCAATCGAACCGCGCGCGGGCTGAATCACTATTCGTTGCCCTGGGAAGGACTGTTCTCCGCCATTCGCGGATTGGCCTTCGGCGTTGGACTTTACCGTACGTTGGGTCTTGGGTTTGCAGTCGCCTTTGCCGTTCTCATCACCGTCGGCCAGGTGGTTGCTTACACTCGCGGCATGCGTCCGGACATTGACTACGTAGCCTCTCGTCGGCCACGGCTTACGCGGCGCCAGTTCTGGGGTACGGTCGTCCGCACCATAGGCTACATTGCGACCGCGCTTGTCTGTAGCGCCTTCGTTCATCACATCGACCATGCCTGGTCTTTCGCCATTCGCGTCGGACTGGTAACTGGCATCGTCACCGGCGTCGGGGCGACAGTGAACCCTTACATCGAGTTCTACGCTGACAACCTGCCCGAGCGGCGGCTCGGAGCCTTCGGCATCGCACTCATCCTCTGCGGCTTTGCCCTGCAATCCCTTCAGTATTGGCTGGCATTGTTTGATGTGCATATGACGTAGATCTCGGACGTCAGTGCGCATCCGTCGCCGCAGCCGTTCCGTCCGACCATCTACGCACCGGAATCATGAACACAGTGATTGGCTCCGGAGCACCATGAAATTGTTGACTCAGCAAAACGGGGGATCCGGGCACGTCTGCACCCCAAGTCAGACCGTCGGTTTGCGGAACATAAAACATCAGATGGGGGAGCCAGTGCCCGCCGTCGTCTGCAAGGTACCCCTGTTTCGACATCATGTAGGTCATCCCGCCAGGCTCCAGGGGCGGCAGTTCTTGCTTGATGAACGTCTTGATGCCGTCGATGATTTGAGCTTTGGACAGTCCAGCTAATACCAAATCCGTCCTTTTGAAAGTGAGTGGCAGGACCGATCGCGCGGCTGGCCGATTGAAGCAGATCGGACCCCGCAGCTTGGGGTTCCAGAACTCCGGGGAGTCAAATGGAGACATCCATGATCGCTCGACGAGACACACGAAACCATTCTTGCCTTCGACTGCGGTTTCGTAGCCATGTCGTGCCAGAACTAAGACTTGGGCATCGCGCGCTATGACCTCCGGCGCCGCGCTACGTGCCATGGCAATCTCGGCGTTTCGATCCGCCATGAGGTATTGATCAATTGGGGCCTTGCTCGGATATGGCACTTTGTTGTCCTGTGCTCGTGCCTGCCACCACGCGCCTAACACGACAACCAGTGCGAAAGCTACCAATGCGATTGTCGCCGCCATCTTCGCTTTCATTGTTTGCTCCCTATGTATGGGATTCCGAATCGGGACATTTTCTGTCGAGTCTGGGATGTCGCTCAATACGAGCCTGCCCCGCAACCGGCGGTCACAGGCTCGCTCGCTGTACTGGTACCCGGATCAGGCTTTAAGCGGCTTTTTCCTGCTGAGGCCGCATCTGCTTCATGAACTCGCGCATTTTGGCGATGTGGCCCGGGGAGCGTTTCTCCATCCAAGTCTCAAAGCGTTGTGCGGCTTTTTCCATATGGGCGAGGAATTGTTTGTTGGCCCATTGTTCCCGTCCTTCGGCAATGGTCGGCTTGATTTGTTCCCAGACGCCGAAGAATTCGCCACTGGTTTCGAAGAACAGATCATCGTGCAGCAGGCCATAGTTCAGCAACGCGCAGGCTTGCTCCCAATAGCCGACTACCATCATGAAATTAGTGCCGCCTTCTGTTCCTGGAGCAGTGATCCGCATCGCATCGTTCCAGTTGTCCGCGAAACAGTTCTTGAAGAACCAGTCACGTGCCTGGCGGAGGCGGGCTTCTCGGCGCTGTTCATAGACCTGCAAGTGTAGTTGTGCTTGTTCGTGTGTAGGTGTTGTTGCCATGATCGTCGTTCTCCTTTTGAATTTTCTATTACTGTTTATGGATCGACTACGTTGAATTTCCAAATTCATTTTTCCGACACTACATTCGAGAGAAATGTTAGGCACCATTCTCGCTGTTGACCATCCACGGTATGCCGAAGCGATCTGTGAACATGCCAAAACCTGCCGCCCAGAACGTCGGCCCAAAGGGCATGACGACGTTGCCTTTCTCTGACAACGCATCGAAGAGTTTCTTTCCCTGGGCTACGTCGTTGGCAGCGATGTTCACGTGGAAACCTTGCGGTTTGTGGAAGCGCTCTGAAGGTGCGTCCATACCCATCAAGACCTGTTCGCCCACCGTCATGCGAGCATGCATGATCTTGTTGCGCCAGTCGGGGGGCACTCTCTGCCCCTCCGTTCCCGGAGCGGCCTCGTAACGAAACAAGCCGTCAATTTTGCCGCCGAGGCATTTCTCATAGAACTTAAAAGCTTCTTCGCATTGCCCGTTGAAGTGAAGATAAGAATTCAATTGCATAGTGTACTTCCCCCTAATCAGTTGGTTGAACTCATAGCTCCGGCCTTTACCCCTGTTTCGGGGCATTCGCCGTCAACGAACATCGGACGAATTTCGAGCTCCCCTTGGTAGGACGGTCCAAGGATGTCGCCGTGGATCTGCATAAAGTGAGTCCCGATCTGGATCGCCTCTTCTTTCGATTTCAGATCGAAAATTGCGTAGCCGCCGACCAGTTCCTTCGTTTCGGCAAAGGGGCCGTCGATGACGGATGTTTTTCCGCCTGACACGCGGATGCGGGTTCCCCGCGAACTCGGCTGGAGCCCTCCGGCGCCTACCATCACGCCGCGCTTGCTTGCGTCCTCGGCCAGTTTCGCGATGGCAGTCATCAGCTCAGGGTTAGGAGGGGCGCCGGCTTCGGAGTCCCTGGTCGCTTTCACAATCATCATGTATCGCATTTGTCCTTGCTCCTTATTACTCTTTGAATTGAGTGCTTCAGCTTTCTCTCTGCTGTTAAGTCGAATGAGAACTCACCAAATCGACGGATGCCACAAATCTATTTCCCGTCATATGCCTGCTTCAGCTTTTGAATGTCGAGTTTTGTCATCTGCATCAAGGCTTGCATCACCCTTTGGGTTTTGGTGGCGTCTTTGTCAGACATCAGCCCCGCCAAAATCGTGGGAACGATCTGCCAGGAGACGCCATACTTGTCTTTCAGCCAGCCGCACTGTACCTTGTGTCCGCCTGCCGAGAGTTTCTCCCAGAACTCGTCGATTTCTTTCTGCGTTTCACAATTCACAACGAACGAGATAGCCTCGTTGAACTTGAATTGCGGACCACCATTCAGCGCCATAAAGTCGCGCCCAAGCAGTTCGAAGGTAGCGACCAGCACGGTTGCTTTTGGAAAAGGAGCCCCGTCGCCGTAACGACTGATCTTGCCTTTCTTCGAATCCTTGAAAATGGAGGTGTAAAAATTCATCGCCTCCTCCGCCTTCCCATCGAACCACAAGCACGTGGTGAGTTTTTGCATATCGTTCTCCCTTACCTAAGAATGATTCTCCGCTGTATGGCAGCATGACTCTGGCTTCTCATCGGCGTGGTAACGCCCCGTGGCATCCACAAACCCGCCGGCGCCATACCGGTCGTGGTGACGGACCCAGTCCGCCAAGGTGTAGTTTGGGCCGGTTTCGTTGCGGCCCTTCGGGGTAAGATCGAGGACCACGTAGGTGCTGAGCAGTTCCTCCGCCCCGCGCCCGTATGTGGAATAAGTGTGGAAGATGTCCCCTGCCTCATCCTTGTAAAAGACGCTGCGCCCGCTAAGTTCCTCCATCTGGATGTCGCACATCTCGAAGTTGTAATAAACCTTACCCCGGGCAAGATCGCTCTTGATGAACGAAACATGAAAGTCATAGTTGAAGTCGCTGCCAAAGGACGAAACCCACTTGAAGCGCCAGCCCATGCGCTTCTTGAAGGCTTCAATCTCAGGCAGCGGCGCCCGCGAGACCGCAACATATGTCACATCGTGATTCTGGAGATGCACCAGGGCGCCTTCAATATGGTCAACCTCGAATGAGCAGCCCACGCAGCCCTCCTTCCAACCGGGCCCGAACATGAAATGCTTAACCAGCAATTGACTGCGTCCTTCGAAGAGATCAGCGAGCGTTTCCTTGCCGTTCGGTCCGTCGAAGATGTATGACTTTTCGACTCTGACCCAGGGAAGCTCGCGGCGCTGCCGGCTCAGTTCGTCGCGAGCTCTGGTGAGCTCCTTTTCGCGCGCCAGTAGCTCCTTGCGTGCGGCCAGCCATTCCGCTCGGGATACCAGTCGCGGATGTACTATCGTGCTCGTTGCCATGATGAACTCTCCTTAGCATTTTGGACGTTGTTCGTCCCCCGAAGTTTTTTCACAAATACCGAACTAAGAAGTGGCCGGTCCCGATCCCGGCAGCGCAGTCCTCGCCTGCACAGCAGAGCGGTCAGGCCGCCGGACGACATCAGTCCTGCAACCCCGAGCGCCACGCTTTGAATGCATGCCGGACACATATTCTCCCCCTCTCACTGCTTGCGCGCACTCTCTGGCAGACCCGGTACCTCGATCACCGGCCGGATCTCAACCGTGCCCCACTTTCCTGCCGGAATTTTCGAGGCTATGCTGATCGCTTCGTCGAGATTTTTCGCGTCAACCATAAAAAAGCCGCCGAGTTGTTCGCGCGTCTCCGCGAATGGACCGTCCGTGACCAGCCGTTTGCCGTCCCGCGTGCGGACGCTGGTGGCGGTTGAGGTAGGGTGCAAAGGCGCGGTGGCCAGAAATTGGCCGTTCGCGTTGAGCTCATGAGCATACTGCGTCGACTCCTTGTAGCACTGGCTCCGTTCAGCTTCGCTCAGGATCTTTTCATCTAAATAAATCAACAACATGTATTTCATGTCTTTGCCTCTTACTGGTTAGTCGAACGGAGAGTGTTCAGATCGACACACCGATCAGAAAATATTTACAATCGGGTATGTCCTCTGACGCAACCGCCGCCGTTGAAGCAGTTTACCGCTCAGACTGGGGCCGCATCGTTGCTACCTTGATCGGCATGGTCGGCGACTTCGATCTGGCTGAAGAGTCTGCACAGGAAGCATTTACGGCTGCTGTGGACCAGTGGCGGACTTCTGGCGTCCCGGAGTTCCCACGGGCTTGGATCGTCCAGACCGCTCGCCACAAGGCTATCGACCGCATTCGCCGCCAAGCGAATTTGTCCGAAAAGCTGGAACTCCATGGACCAGAGCTTGAACCCTCCTTCGAACCGGACTACGAAACCAGCGAAATACCCGACGACCGCCTTCGCCTGATCTTCACCTGCTGTCACCCGGCGCTCGCGCTGGAGGCGCAGGTTGCGCTAACCCTCCGCACGCTATGCGGCCTTGAGACAGACGAGATTGCGCGGGCGTTCCTGGTGCCGACGCCGACCATGGCGCAGAGGCTGGTGCGCGCCAAGCGCAAGATTCGCGACGCCGGCATTCCTTATGTCGTACCGGAAAAAAGTGAGATGGCGGACCGCCTCGAGGCTGTGCTCACCGTGATCTATCTCGTCTTCAATGAAGGTTATGCTGCGACACGGGGTGGGCCGCTGGTGAGAACCGATCTCTGTGCCGAAGCTATCCGCCTGGGATCTCTAGTCAGGACGTTGATGGGACCGCAACCTCCGGCGGAAGTGACCGGTCTTGTGGCCCTCATGTTGCTTCATGATGCGCGACGTCACGCCCGTCTGGACCAGGCTGGAGATATTGTCATTCTTGAGGAGCAGGACCGCAGCCAATGGGATCAGCGCCAGATTGCCGAGGCGCTGCCACTGGTCGAAGAGGCTCTCCGCGACGGATCGGGTCCATTCGCGCTGCAGGCCGCCATCGCCGCCTTACATTGTCGGGCATCACGGCCCGAAGATACGGACTGGCCGCAGATCGTTCGACTCTATGATCTTCTCGAGCGCCTGCAACCTTCCCCCATCGTCTCACTGAACCGCGCGGTCGCAGTTGCCATGGCGAACGGTCCGCACACGGCTCTCCCCATCATTGATGCGCTCGTCGCAGCCGGCGATCTCGACAACTACTACCTCTTGCATGCCGCGCGCGCCGATTTGCTGCGCCGTCTTGGATCGTCAGAGCAAGCTGCGAGCAGCTACGAGCGGGCCCTTGCGCTGGTCACCAACGACAGCGAGCGCCGCTTTCTGGAGCGGCGGCTGCGAGAAGTTCAACCGCCCGCGGCATAAGCTGTGACCGTCAGTCGCAGTGAAAATCCCCACCCGAAAATCGGCTTTTATGAGGACTGCGATTGTGGAGTGGAGTAAACATTAAATGGCTGGACTTCGGAGACGCATGGTCGGCGCGGTCGATATTGGCGGAACAAAGATTGCGGTTGGGATCGTGAATCCAGAGGGCAAAGTACTGTTCCGTTTGGAATCCGCAACTCAGCCTGAAGGCCCCTACGAGAGCGCGCTTGAGCGCACGGTGGCTATGCTGAAAACGGCCACGGCCAAGACTGGTACGAAGATTCAGGGCATCGGAATCGGATCGACGGGACCGGTGCATCCGTTTACCGGCGAATTCGGCGATGTGCACTTCTTTCCCCGTTGGCGCGGCAAAAATCCAGTCAAAGACCTGGAAAAGATTTTTGGCGTTTCCGTCGCAATGGAAAACGATGCTGACGCCTCAGCTCTGGGCGAAGCCGGTTGGGGATCGGGGAAAAATAAGTCGCGGCTGATTTACGTAACCGTAGGTACTGGCATCGGAGTCGGCGTCATCCTCAATGGACACGTCTACCGCGGAGTGGACCAGGCCCATCCTGAAATTGGTCATCATGTGATCGATGCTTCCGGCCCGCTGTGCGTATGTGGTTTTCGCGGGTGCTGGGAATCCCTGGCGGCTGGTCCGGCTATGGTCAGTTGGCTGGAAAGCAATGCTCACCTAGATTATCCGCACCGTGCCGGACTGACCGCCAAGCGAATCTGCGAACTGGCGAGCGATGGCGATCAGTGGGCGCAGCGTTCCGTCGAACGTGAAGGTCGCTATCTTGGTTTGGGTCTGGCCAATCTGGTCACCATGTTCGTTCCCGACGCCATCGTTCTAGGCGGAAGCATCATGAAAAGTGCCACGCTTTTTTTGGAAAGGATTCGCACGGTCATTGCCGCGAGCTGCCGCTTTGTTCCCTACGACAAGACAGAGCTAGTGGTGGCTTCGCTTGGCGAAGATAGCAATCTTATTGGTGCGGCCAGAGTCTGGTACCACCGTTTCGGTTCGTCTGGCGAAGATCGTGCTCCCTGAGGTTTCGGTGATCGAAGGCGAATACCTTCGCGCGCCATCCCGCCACAACTTTGTCATCCCGACCGAAGCGGAGCGCAACGAGCGCAGTGGAGGGACCTGCTGTTGTTCTCTACGGAGTGGAATGTAGGCGCGGGCGTCCTCGCCCGTGCGAATCTGAGTCGTCGGGGAGACATTCTCGATCAACCCCGGGCGATCGACCACACACTTGCAATCCGAAGAACTGGGTGACTTGGTCACTCTTCCCCATGGTCAATTGGCGTACTTCACTGAACATCCGTATGGTCGCGATGTGGGGGTGCTGACCGGCTTTCCCGAAGTGGCTTCCTGAAGCGCAAGAGACACGAAATTCTTTGCCGTAACGATATCGGACTGGTCAGTTGTGGGTTTGTCGTCGATCGCGCCGTCATAAACCAGAACACCGACTGGATCAATGACAATCATGTGGGGCGTGGTCTTGGCTGCGTAGAGGTGCCCTATCTGACCCGTGGGATCCAATAACGCGGCCGTAGGAGAAGCGTTCATGCGTTGCAGGTAATCGTTTTCCTGTTGTGCGGTGACGAATCCCTGTTGACCCGGGGCAGAAGAAATGACGGTGTACCAGACAACCCCGTGAGCGGTCCATTCTTTTTGAAGTTTTTGCATGTTACCGCTCTGATAATGTTTTTGCGTGTAGGGACAACCCTGGTTGTGCCACTCCAGAACAACAAACTTGCCTTTGGAATCCGAAAGCCGATGAGTGCCCCCGCGGCTGTCGACTGCGCCAAAATCTGGCGCTGTTTCTCCAATCCGCACGCCGAACAACGCTGAAGGTGTCAGCATGCACGCAACCACAGCTAGCAATAAATATGTTTTCTTCATGAGTCCCTCTTGTTCCTCATTTTATCGAAGACCTCCCGCATTCCGCACTTTAGCGTCGATGACGTACGCCTGGTCTGGCGCCACGACCAGCACACCCTTGAGCGCAGCAATCGGCTTCAACAGTTGGTCTGATTTTCTTAGCCGAATCCTTACGCCTCGCGGGAAGGAGCTCAGTTGTTGCGGTGCGGCATTTTCAACTTGTTGCGGCAGCAGGGGGAAAAACGTACTTTGTGAAATGCGATGACCGGCATTGATCGTCAATTCAAACTGATCGTTATCGGATACGGCCGTAACTCTCCAGTTCGATGGCATCGGCTTGGGCAGCCGCTTCCGAGTGACCTCGAACAGATCGTTCGAACCAGAGGCCGTCGCAGGCTGCGTGGCTAATACCAGCGTGAGATCCTGCCGCGCCGGGATGCATACTTCGCGGCAGACTACCCATCGCAGATGCCCTTCGAGGCTGACGCGCTCGCCCACTTTGAGATCCAAGGGGGCGTGAACCGGCACCACGAGCAACACATGATCTTGGTAGCCGTAATCAAGGAAGGAGGAGGATTTCAGACGCTCAGGATAGGGCCACTGAACGTCGCCTACTCGAAAACCCTGTGGCATGTGCCATTCGACTTTTGGGGGTTCACCGGAATCTCCTGCGTTTACCCAGTAGATGTGCCATCCGGGGTCCAGGTCAAACTTCAGGCCAAGCCAGAATTGTTTGCCGGGAACGATCGCTTCCTGTTCGCTTACGAGTGCCACTTTGCTAACGGACGCGGTCGGCGTTTGCGCAGCGGCAGGGAGCGTCTCGAAGCAAGCGAGAGCCAGAACTAGCCACCTTACAATCGTGAATCGCTTCAAGGACGAATCTCCCAACGAGGGCATGACTTAAGTGTTATGCTTCCGCCGGCCTTGGAAGTCGGATTTGCTACGACGTGGAAGCATTTCGACGACCTTCAGGAGGCGGCCAGTGCTTCCCTATCTTAGACCGAACATGAATCCGCCAGACTGTGAGGAGAAGACTTGAAGACGCCTCCGTTCACGCGGTTGCTACTTGCGGTCGTAGCAATGGCTGTCCTGTCACGATCGGCAAATGCGCAATTGATTGCCGATTCTGTCACTCCCTCCAGCCCAGCAGTTTCGGTATCACAAGCCGCGCTCCTTCCGCAGGTCGCCTACGCTCGCCCGACCCAGAAAATGAAGCTCCGTGGATACTTATTCGACGCGTTTGGCCCCTACCCAATAGTCGGCGCCGCGCTTGCTGCCGGCATCAACCAAGGGGAGAACACGCGCCGGAATGGAAGCAAGACGCCGAAGCCTACGGCAAGCGATTCGGCTCCGACTTTGGCATCGCAGGGATAACCACAACCACACGCTATGCGCTGGCGGCAGCTTTCCGCGAGGATACCCTGTACTACCGCTGCCAGTGTAAAGGCGTGCTCCCTCGTCTGAGCCACGCGATAATTTCGACGTTTAGCGCGCGCCGTGGCGACGATGGTCATCGTGTCTTCTCCGTGGCTGCGGTGGTTGCTCCTTATGCGGGTACGATGACAGCCGTTTATGGATGGTATCCGGACCGCTACAGTGCCAAAGATGCGTTGCGGATGGGGAACTACAGCCTACTTGGATATGTCGGCGGGAACATCGCGCTGGAATTCCTCTATGGCGGACCGCACTCTTTACTTTCTCGCATCCATCTCAACAATCCGCACGCAGCGCCGGCTTTCCCCGATCCGACGAAACGCTAGGGGTTGATCTCGATCGGTGTGCCATCGGGCACGGCGCTCAGGATTGCGACGATGAAGAGCCGGGTTCGCACCCGCGAATTATAGCTCCCAACCTGCGGTGGCGGTGCTAGGCTCATCTTGTGGAGAGAACGCCATGCCGGCAGTTCGAGGCAACCCGCGCTATTCTTACCATCTTGCTTCCATTGCTGTTGTTCGCGGCAACCTCTGTCGCGACGAACCAGACTAAGCCCAGAGCTTCCGGTGAGGCCGCCACCTTCCAGTCATGGTCGATCCGCTGGCAGCCAACGCTACTGGTGAATGGAACACCCATTGTCTTTCAGGTCAATCCGCCAACCCGTCTCGAGTCTCTCTCCGGAAGATGGTTTGATCATGAAGTCTTCTTTAATTTCGACGCGACTAAGAAGAGTTGGTACGGAATCGCAGGAGTCAGCCTCGAGACTCATCCGGCAACATATTTGCTGACTTTGAAAGCGACCACCTCAGGAGGGAAAGAAATTTCCTTCGAACAGAAGGTACGCGTCCGCTCTGCGAAATATCCGAGCATTGCGGTGACCGTTGCCAAGCAATTCACGGAGCCCAGCCCCGAACAACTGGAGCGGATCAATCAAGAGAAGACACTCAAGCAGGATGTGTTCGGCAGAGTTGAACCCGAGCGCGAATGGTCCGGGAGATTCCGGCTCCCGGTAAATGCCCGTGTTTCCGACGTTTTCGGCACCCGCCGGACATTCAACGGCAAAGTGCAGAGTATGCATCAGGGGCTCGACTATTCGGTTCCTCCGGGCACAGCAGTTTTAGCCCTCAATGCCGGGACCGTGTTGCTGGCGCGGGCACTTTTTTTCGAGGGCGACTGCGTTGTGCTCGACCATGGGCAGGGGCTACTGACGCTCTACCTGCACCTTTCAGAGATCAAGGTAAAGGAAGGTGAACACGTAGCGGCTGGCCAGGAAATCGGTCTGAGCGGTGGGAGCGGCCGCGTTACTGGACCTCATCTACACGTCGCCGTACGCTGGCAAGGCATCTACCTGAATCCGGCGACGCTACTCGCTCTCAAGTTGCCGTAAGCCGCCATCGCCGGACTTCCAATTCACGACCGCCCACCGGAAATTCTTCCCTCCCCGCTGCGTGGGCCGGGGACGGAGCGCGCAGAATCTTTCAAACCCAAATTTCGGATCAGACGATGCAGATAGTTTGCGTGTACTCCCAGAATGCGCGCCGCCTCGGTGTAATTGCCCTGGGCTTCCTCCAGTGCACCTAGAATGAGTTCTTTCTTTAGCTCCTTCAGGGCGCCGTGATATTTCGCCGAAACCCCAGGGCGCGGATCTCTTTCCAGAATCGACTCTGGCAGGTCCTCCGGGCGAATTACGTCCGACCAGGCCAAAACCAAAGCGCGCTCGACAGCGTTCTCCAATTCGCGCACGTTTCCCGGCCAGTCGTAATTCACCAGGCACGCCATCGCTTCAGGAGATATCTGCTTAGCCTTTAACTTGCACCGGGAACTGGACTTGACCACGAAATAGTCCGCGAGCATGGGGATATCTTCGCGGCGTTCCCGCAGTGGCGGCACCACCAGCGAGACCACATTCAAACGATAATAAAGATCCTGACGGAAAGAACCGGCCTTCGCGGCTTCCTTCAAATCTTTATTGGTGGCAGCGATCAGCCGGATGTCTACGGAAATCGGGCGAGTGCCGCCCACCCGCTCGAACTCGCGCTCCTGCAATACACGCAGCAGCTTGACTTGCAGAGCGGGCGCCAGTTCCCCAATTTCGTCCAGAAAAACCACGCCCCCGTTGGCCATTTCAAAGCGGCCTTTCTTTTGCGTGACCGCCCCAGTGAACGCCCCGCGTTCGTGGCCAAACAATTCGCTCTCCAGCAAGCCCTCCGGGATTGCTGCACAATTAATTGCGATGAAGGGTTTGCTCGATCGCGGACTGTTACGATGCATGGCCCGCGCCACCAATTCTTTTCCGGTCCCGCTCTCACCTTCGATCAACACAGTTGAATCTGTCGGGGCCACCCGGATTAGAAACTGATAAACCTCTTTCATGGGGGCGCTTTCTCCCACCATGTTGTGATCGAGATTCACTTCCGTGGTCAACCGCAGATTTTCCTGCTCCAGCCATTGCAGGCGGCGCGCGTTTTCCAGGGCGACGGCAGATATACCAGCGATGGCCGTCACCAGCTCTAAGTGATCCTTATCAAAGCGCGTCGCCGTATTGGTGGTGTCCACGTAGATGCAACCGATCACTTTTTGAAAAATCAGCAGGGGCACGCATAGCAGCGAGCGGACATTGGAACTAATCAGGCTTTCCACTCCACTGAATCCGCCGCTGTTCGGCACGTCGATTCCCAGGATCGCAACCCCTTCCTCGAGCACCTTGCTCGCAATGGTGCGGCTCACGCGCACCGGTTCGCTCGATCGCGATCCGCGATGGCGGGCAAACACCGACGTGAACTGATTGCCACCTTTCCCATCCAGCAGGATGGCGCCGCGCTCTGCAGGAGCCACCTCGAAAATCAAATCCAGAATTCGTGCCTGCAACTGCTCCAGGTCGCCAATAGAGTGGACTAGCCGGCTGATCTTAAGCAGCGCGTTTAGATTTCGGGCCAGCCGCGAAGTTGCCGGAAGTTCGCTGAGGATGCGATCTGGCTGCAAGTAAAGCACGTCCTGTGGACGAACCTGCGTTGTGGTGTGAGCCTGGCTATCTTCGAACTCTACCGGCCCCGATCCAAGCTCTTCCTCCTCCTCTTGAACCAGGAAGATAAAGACGGAATCTCCCACGGAAACCTGGTCGCCATGACTCAGTTGGCTTTCTTTGATGGGCGCGCCGTTTACGAATGTCCCATTCCGGCTATCCAGATCACGGATCTGATAACCGCCATCCTTACGGCTGAACACACAGTGCCGCCGCGAAATGGAAGGATCGCTGATGGAGAGCAGATTGGATGGGTCGCGTCCGACGGGAAGCTTGCCCTCGGGAAGCGCAAAAATCGAATCCTTCAAAGGTCCCGCGACTACCTGAAGCCTTGGGTTCACTTAGAGCCCCTGCCTGAGCCCGGAGTGGTTTAACCAACCTTCTCGAGGGTAAGCTTATCGCTAATCGGCCTGTTCCACTATCAGAACGGATAGGCGGCTATCCGTTCGGATAGTCCACCGCCGATGATGTGTTTTGTCATGCATTGTGCCCATGAGGTCGAACCTTCCAAGAAATCAATACGTTAAAGGACAGACTGGCCTCTTTGCAACTAGGACGAGCCGTGGTCACACACGTGCTGTAGTGAATGTCGACGACTAGCCTGGCAAAAGCGACGGGGGAAGCGCTTTCAGATATTTCGCTAGGCAGTGCTCATCGGGAACCCGAGGGACCCCTCATCGGGTTCCCCGATTTAATTTTCGGATCCCGGACTTGCGCGATCCTGGGAAGGGCACGGCTTTCAGCCGTGCCGCTGGACTCAAAATGCGTGTGCGCTTTAGCGCCTGAGGTTGCAAAAAAGATCTTGTTTCCGCTAGCCACTGGCGGCGAGCAGGCTTGGCAACGGCTCAGCTTGTGGCACAGCAACTCCATCGCGGAACTGCACGGACTTCCCAGAGATAGCTGGAACACGATCGCCGGGTACAAGGATTCCGACCAGATTCAAAGGATCTGCGGCGGAGAGTGCCACTACTTCTCCCGTGGACGGCAAATTGCGTGTCGCTCGCAGTGATTCCACCGCTACGGGGAGAGCGAACTGTTCGCCGAGGAAGCCATCTACGAAACGGCCGCCCCGAATCTCACCGCGATCCTCGAGGCGCCGGAATGCCATCTGCAGTTCACGCCACTTAGGCAAGTTCGCTTCTCGCGGCAGCAAATCGCGGAAGACTACCCCGTAGCGCTTAAGCAACATCCAGCAGGTGGCTTCCACCGCACGATTGCGCTCGACCGCGTGGTCGGTGTAAAGCAGCGCCCATCGTCCAGTGGTGTGTCGCGGACGCGCGCTACGCCCGCTGCCTTGCCCGGCCCGCCGCTTGGGATCAATGAGCGACCGCAGGTTGTCAAAGCCGTCGGCCGTGACCAGTCCGCCTGCGACCAATTCCCACAGCGCCGTTTCCACTTCGGACTTCAACTTTCCCGTCCCGCGGACAATATCAGCAAAGAATGAGGCGCCCCGCTGGCGGAGGAATTCCAACACCCGCCGCGCTGCCTCACTGAGCCCGCGCGCCTCCGGTTGCTCCGTTGCAGGGTCGTGCGGGCTCATCCAGTCGGCTTCCTCGCGCACGAAGAATGTGATCGGGGCCACGCTGGTGGGAATTACTCGGCGTTTTCCGGCGGCAGAATCCTCGAGCGTCGCGGGATGGGGAGACAAGCGTCCCCAGCCCACCGCGCCCGTCAGGCAAAGCTGATCAAGCCACTTGGGATCATAGTTCGCAATGCGCCCGCCCAGAATCTGCCGCTCCCAGGCATTGGCGGGGATTTCAAAACCTTGCAACTGTCGCAGCACCTCAAGGGTCGCGCGCTCCCCTTGGACCTGCGTTCCGGGTGCAACGTGCTGCCAGCGCAGCAGCCAGCGCATGAACTGAGCGGCCGTGACTGGTTCGATCTGCTTGCGGAGCGTGGCCACGGTCAGCCGATGAATGCGCGCTAACAGCCGCCTTTCGCACCATTCCATTTCGTGTGGGGCGAGTTCGTGTGGCGCGGGCGCCCCCGCCCGCGAGATGTGCTCCGTGAAACTCCCCCGCAGGACCGTGCCACTCGCTTCCATGCGCAGCAGCGCCTTTTCGATCTCAGAGGAGGGAAGTTCTAGCAGCGATGCCAGCTGCCCCGCAGTGACAGGTCCCAGATGTGTCATCCAGCCGGTGACCAGAGTGAGCAGGACATCATCGTGAGAGGGAACGGCGGCCGCGACTTCTGCCACGTTTTCTTCGAATCTCGCCGAAGGAAACAGAAGCAAGAAAGCTTTTGTACGCTCCGCCGCCACCCAGTAACGTGTGCCGGCGTGCTCAGCGCGAGTGGCGCGTCCCTGTTCGAGCAGCCTCTCGAAATATCCCTGCCATTCGATCATGGCCAGCTTGGCGTCTTCCGGCACAGCTACCAGCGTGTGCAACACATCATGCAACTCATCGGCATCACGCACATCCGGCCAAGCCTCTTCGCGAACCTGCGCAATCGCCGCCTGATCAAGCTTGCCAACCTCCTCAAGTACAGACTCCGGCAGAATCCGGCGCATCTCCACCGCGCGCGCCCGTCTCTCCTCCAGCGGCGCGTCGTCAAGGTAGGCGTACGGGTTCGCATTCAAGATTTCATGCGAGAACTGTGACGGCACGGGCGTATCTACGGCTACGCAGCGGATGCATCCTTCGGCCATGCCCCGGAGCAGATCTTTCAATCCGTCGAGGTCCATGGCTTCTGTCAGGACGTCCTTCATGACTTCCTTGACCAGGGGATGATTGGGAATCTGGATGTCCCCGGCGATGTTTTCCTGACAGGCTGCCACATCGGGAAAAACCGAAGCCAACAAATCATCAGACCGCATGCGTTGAATCTGCGGCGGAACCTTCTTGCCACTCTGGAAACGGAGCAATGCCAACGACCGATTCGCATCCCATCGCCAGCGTGTACCGAAAATAGGAGAGGCCAAGGCTGCCTGCTCCAGGATAGGCTGGACAGTTTCCGCATTCAGAAAATGGAAGACGTCCGCCAGCGGAAAGCTGTGCTGCTCGGCCAGCGCGATGTTGAGTCCGTTGTCCGTGGCTGCGGCCTGCAATTCAAAATTGAAACTGCGGCAAAATCGCTTGCGCAACGCCAGTCCCCAAGCCTTGTTGATGCGCCCGCCGAAAGGCGCGTGGATGACCAGTTGCATCCCGCCGCCTTCGTCAAAGAATCGCTCGGCGATGATCGTGTCTTGCGTCGGTACCGCGCCGAGCACGGCTCGTCCTTGCAGGATGTAGTCGATCGCTTGCTCAGCGCCTGATTCATCCAGGCCGCACTCTTCTGTCAGCCAAGCCACCGTCTCGGCGATTTCGGGCTCGTTCTGCGAAACTCCAACTGGAAAAATGTTTTCCAGCCTGTCGCTGATTTGCTTCCGAAGATTGCCCAAATGTAAGGAGAGTTCCTGCGTTCGTGCCGGAGCCTCGCCCAGCCAGAAGGGAACAGTTGGTGGGGCTCCGTGCGCATCTTCCACCAGAACGCGACCTGACTTTCCTTCCACCCGCCGAATTCGCCATGAACTGTTGCCCAGCAGCATGATGTCGCCGGCATTGCTTTCTACTGCAAAATCCTCATCGAGCGTGCCAATGACGATGCCTTCCGGTTCGGCAACCACCGTGAAAAGCGCAGTCTCTGGGATAGCGCCGCCGCTGGTGATCGCTGCCAAACGGCTGCCACGCCGCGCCCGCAATTTGTGATTTACGCGATCCCGATGGATGTAAGCGCCGTAACGTCCACGCCTGGCAGCAATCCCCTCAGAAAGCATTTCAAGAACAGCCTCGTAGATTTCGCGCGACAGATTGCGATAGGGATAAGCCCGCTTCATCAGCGCGAACAGTTCATCCTCATCCCAGCCGCCCGAATCGTCTTCAGTAGTGTGGGTTGTGGGACCGGCTGTGTGGCGCGGGCGCCCTGCCCGCGTATCGAGAGCGACAGCGGTTTGGCTTACACGGTCCTGGAGCTTGGCTCTTGTGTCCTCAAGTTCCAGCACAGCTTCCGATGTCCGCGGGCGGGGCGCCCGCGCCACGCGAGTACTGCCACTCTCGGCCGCACAGGCCGCGACAATTTGCTGCGAGAGAATATCCAGCGGTGCATCGGGGATCATGATGCGATCCAAGTCACCCTGCCTGATGGCTCGCACCAGGGCGGCGCATTCCAGCAGTTCGTCGCGAGTGGTCGCGAAGAAGCGTCCTTTAGGAACCGCCCCTCGCCAGTGCCCCGAGCGCCCCACTCGCTGCAGTGCGGTCGCGATGGCTCTCGGCGAACTGATTTGCGCCGCCAAATCCACCGTGCCGATATCAATTCCCAACTCCAGGGAAGCCGTGGCGACCAATACTTTGATCTTGCCATCCTTGAGCTTGCTTTCCGCTGCGAGACGCAACTTCCGGGACAGGCTGCCGTGGTGGGCGGCGACGTTATCTTCGCCAATTCGCTCGGCCAAGGTTGTGCGATACCCGTTCCGCCAGCCGTCGGGTGTTGACAAAAACCAGCGTCGAGCGATGCTGCTCGATCAACTCCACCAGTCGGTTGTAAATCTCCTCCCACATCTCATTGGTCGCGATGGGGCCAAGTGGGCTGGCCGGAACTTCGACCGCAAGATCGAGGTTTCGTTTGTGACCGATATTCACGACAACCGGATCCGGACGGCCATTGCCGGTCAGGAACTGAGCAATTTCTTCGATTGGTTTCTGGGTTGCCGAAAGCCCGATGCGGACCGGCGGACGATGGGTCAAAGCCTGCAACCGCTCCAGCGATAGCGCCAAATGAGCCCCGCGCTTATCATCAGCCACGGCATGAATTTCATCGACGATGACAGTCTCAACATCGCGCAGAATCGCCCGGCTCCGCTCCGCGGTTAGAAGGATGTAAAGCGACTCTGGAGTGGTCACCAGAATGTGGGGCGGGCGCTTCAGCATGGCGCGACGTTCGTGCATGAGCGTGTCACCAGTCCGGACCGCGGTGCGAATCTCTGGCATCAGCAATCCGCGCTCTCCTGCGATCTGCAGAATCTCGCCCAGAGGCACTTCGAGGTTTTTCTGAATGTCGTTGCCCAGCGCCTTCAGCGGAGAAATGTAGAGCACTTCGGTGCGGTCGCGCAAGTCTCCCGCCAGCGCTTTCCGCACCAGCCGGTCGATGCAAGCAAGAAATGCCGCCAAAGTTTTGCCCGAGCCGGTGGGAGCGGAAATCAGGGTGGTGTGCCCGGCGAGAATGTGCGGCCAGCCCTGCTCCTGGGGCTCGGTCGGAGTGCCAAAACGCCGGACAAACCACTCCCGGACCAGGGGGTGGGCCCACCCGAGAGAGGAGGGAAGGGAGGACATCAGGATATTCTAGCACGAGACTTTCGTAAAAGCTTCGCCTTCGCCTCGCCGAGGTCGCGGCTGTCATCCCGAGCTCTTCGCGAGGGATCTTGCGTGAGGTTCCCAGATCCAAACCGGGGGCACTACTCGTCCCGCCAAATCCCACTTCGGCACCAATTTCTCCTCCCGTGTGACGCGCAACCTTTCCCACCGAAAGATCTCTGCATAACATGCCCTCAGCCTTCAAGAACGAGAACAGGAAAAAGTCCGTGGCCCGAAAATCATTCGCCTCCCTAATCCTATTGTCGGTTTTGCTGGCGACGGCTAGTGCATCGCTTACCGAAGTCCGGCAGGACTTTCTCAATCAGACCGCAATATTCTCTTCGACCAGCGTAATGACCGCCCCTACCGCAGACGGGAGCTATCTGGTCACCGTTTACCTCGACCAGTCGGCCGGAGGCACAGTCTCCGCCACAATCGGATGGACGGACGAAAACGGCAACCAGCAGACGTTCCCGGTCTTAGGCGGATCGGCCTGCTTCGCCGTTCGCCTCAAGGCAAATACCAGCCTCACCGTTTCAACCACGGGGACCGTCAGTGGCAGCTACAACCTTTTTGTCACTGGCGTGGGCTTCTGGAACTAGGAGCTAGACATGAAATGGAGACGCCTGCTCGCCATCACAATGCTTCTGGCCGCCCCGCTGAACGCGACCGCACGCCTTACCGACATCGCAAAGGACTTTGTTAACCGGACAACGGTCTTCTCGGCCACCCGTGTCATGGCTCCGCCCAGCGCGAGCGGCAGCTATTTGATGTCCTTGTACATCAACCAGCCGACCACCGTGATGGGGAACATCACTGCCACTCTTCGCTGGACCGACGAGCAAGGCCCACAATCGCAAAGCCTTGCACTGCTCAACAACGGACTGCCCCAGGGCATCGCGTTCCCCATCCGGGTCGCGGCCAACACCCGAGTAACTGTGGAAACCAGAGGAATAGTCGGGACCAGCTACGATCTTTTTGTTCGCGGGATTGGATTCTGGATCCCGGCTGCAGGGAAGACCTCACTCACCAGCTATCATAAGGATCTGCTGCAGTGGACCAATGCAAGTTATCCGAATTTGCAATCAATCTTGACTGCCCCAAGCGTCGATAAAAGCTATCTCGTCCGGGTTGATTTTGACGAGGTGCCAAACTCCGCCGGCGACGTAATGTGTGTGGACGTCATCTCCACGGACGAGTATTCCAGAAGTCAAACGCAGACCGGATGCGCCAATCCGAACGGTGTTCCCACGATGATGGTGTTTCCCATTCGCGTGAGGGCTGGCGCGACGGTACAACTGATGACGTACCATTTCTCGCCCCCCAAGTGGGGCGCTTCGCCGGCATATAACCTGACTGTGGATGTGATCGGTTTTTAGGAGGCAAACTAATTTTTACGGCGGGCCCAATCGTCCTCCGGCTGTACAGGCAGCAGAGAACTCTGGCTTTGGGTGGCGCAGCGCTTCCAGCGCTGCGATAAATGCTCTCAACTCAGTGAAGGCTTTAGCCGCCGAGGTAAGTTCTTCTCAGCCGCGAAGGCGCGCCGAGCCAGTTCGTCTGCGGCCTGGTGCTAGAATCCCCGCCATGGCCAAAGCACAATCGGCTCAATCTCGAGCTAAGAACATCAGGCTCCTGCTTTTCGATGTAGATGGTGTTCTCACTGACGGCAAGATTTTTGTTTTTCCTGCTCCCATCGGCGCCGCGCCAGCGACCGAGGGACGCGCCTTCAAAGGTGAAGATCAGGGCGGTTTCGGCTTGATCAGTCAGACCATGATCGAAGCCAAGGGTTTCCACGCGCATGACGGTGCCGCGATTTCCTTGGCTCGCCTCGCGGGCATCAAGACGGGGCTGATCACTAAGCGCATCTCGGAGACCGTCGCCCTGCGCGCCCGTGACCTCAGGCTCGAGCATGTGCATCAGGGCATCCAAGACAAACTGACGTGCTTCAAGCAAATCCTGAAGCAGGAGTCAATTTCGGCAGGTGAAGCCGCTTTCGTGGGAGACGACGTCATCGATCTTCCTGTGATGCGCAACTGCGGACTGGCCGTTGCCGTGGCCAACGCGCGCTCTGAGGTGAAAAAAGAAGCACACTACGTCACGTCCCATTCCGGCGGAGACGGGGCCCTGCGTGACGCGATCGAGTACATCCTGAAAGCGCAAGGGAAGTGGAAGCGGGTAGTCAGCCAGTACATCTGTGAGCGGAGTCCGCAGAAAAGCACCGACCAATAGTTTTTGGCGAGTACGCGCTGGGCGCGCCAACTGCCAGAAAGCTAATGGCTAACTTAAAAAACCCACCGGCCGTCTGCTTGGGGCGTGCTCGGGTCGACGACCGATGGGCTACCGTTTCTCCTTACTCACCCTGTTGTTTTCAGGAGTATTTGCCGAATCTAACCCCCGGCTTCATAAAAAGTCGCGTCAGATTTTGTAAAGTTTTGTAATACCCATTCAACCCGAAACCAGGCCTATTCAGGTATTCCCGGCGGGCGGGCGCTCATCAGCGCTACAAAGCGGGGGTCATTGCGCAGCCCGGCAAACTCGGCGTCTTTATACACCTGGTCAATTCCCTTGTAGCCCTCTTCCATGGCCTTACGCAGATACTCCAGCGACCGGTCGGTGGCGCCCATCTTGGCGTAGAGTTTGGCCATCACGTAGCTGTAGTGGGCGCGATCTCCAGGCGACGCCAGTTGGGCGGTCACGCCCGTACGTGAAGTCCTCTCCAACACGTCCGGATCCAATTCCAAAGCACGGTTGTAGGCTTGCAGCGCCTTCTCAAATTCATTCTTGGAGAAGTACGCAGCGCCCAGGTTGCTATAGTAGGATGCAACGTCTCCCCGGAGTTCAATCGCTTTCAAGTACAGTTTAATGGCCTTCCGATAGCCCTTTTCTTCGTAGTGGACGGCCCCAAGATTGTTATAGGCGTCGGCAAAGTTGTGATCATCATGGATGGCACGTTCAAAGCTTTTCTGCGACTCGCGGAAGCGCTGCATCTGCAGTTCTACGATTCCCATCTTGTTGTAAACCTTGGGTTCCGGTTTCTTGGCCAGCGCCGCTCGATAGTAGTCCAGGGCATCCAGGTAGGATTTTTCTGCGCGCAATTCATCACCGCGCTGCTCCAGTTCAGTGACTGAAGCATTGATGGTGGGCGGATCGGCGCGCCGTATCTGCGGTGGACTGACCTGAACCTGGTCGGTGGGGCCGACTTGCGCCGGCGCTTGATGGGAGCGACCAAAATTACGAACAGTAAAGCGGCAAGCTGAGACTCACACATAATCTTACCTCCTGCAGATAAGCCAAAACTCCGCGGGGCCGTTCGCCGCGGTCTAGTGAGGAGGGTCGCCATTCTCCGGTGGTTTGGGCGGCGTAGAGTTAGACGACTTGTCCTCCTTAAAGATACCCACGATTTTACCGAATAGACCCTTTTTCTTCTTAGCATCCTCTGCCGCCACCTCTGATCCTGCGCCTGCCGGTGGAGGCGGAAGGACCTTATCGTTCCCAGTCCGAAGATTCGGGAGAAGAAGCCGCCCACCCCCGTACCCTGGTCGCAGGTTTGGCTGGGTTCGGTGCCGGCAATGAAGGCGGCAGTGTAATTGTCAGGACACGAAGGGGTTGCCAAAAGATTAGTTAGCTTGTCCAGTTGCACATCCACCACCCCGGCAGGCTGGCCGAAAGACTTCACGTCCGAGTATTGCGGAAGGGCAACAGCTTTCTTCATGAATTCCGCCCAGATGGGCGCGGCGGTTTGCGCTCCACTCAAATGAAGATCACTGTAATCGTCATAGCCGACCCACACGATGCACAGAAGGTTGCTGGTGTACCCGGCGAACCAACCATCGTGCGAGCTACCGGTTTTGCCAGCGGCGGGGGCATTGAATCCGCGGGCACGGACCGGGAAAGCGGTGCCGAAGTTCAACACGCCTTCCATCATGTTGGTCATCAGGTATGCCACGCGCGAGTCCAGAACCGGTCGTTGTTCTGGCTTGAAATCCATGACTACGTCGCCGTTCTGGTTGCGCACGGAGTTAACTACGACTGGCGAAATCCGTGCCCCTTGGTTGGCGAATACCGTGTAAGCCGCCGCCATGTCCATGGGAGTGGCGTCGTAGGCGCCTAAAGCCATGGCCGGAGTGGCCTTGACCGAAACAATCCCCGCGGACTTCGCCAGGTCTGCGACTTTGTCATAGCCCACTTGCTCAGCCAGCTTTACGGTCGCATTGTTCAAGGAGAGTGCCAAAGCGTAGCGGGCTGTAACTTCTCCGTGATATTCCTCTTTGTAATTGCGCGGCTCGTAGATCTGATCACCGTAGGAAAACGTGGTGGGCTCGTCTTCGACCAGTGACGCCGGCGTAAACACCGGATTTGCGCCGTCCAGCGCGGTATTCATGGCCGCGGCATAAACGAACGGCTTGAAGATGGATCCGGTCGGACGTTTCGCCACCGCATGATTTAATTGGCTGAGTCCATAATTGCGTCCACCCACGAGAGCCAATACTTCGCCAGTGTGGGGGTCCATCGCCACCAGCGCCACTTGTGCCTGCGGACCAGGTGCGACGACGCTCTCGAACTTGTTCTTGCCAACCTTCACCCGCTTGGTGCGCAGTTTGGTGACCTGGTCATCCACCAGTTTCATCCCCATTTCCACGGCTTGGGCGGCGGATTTCTGCAAATCTGGATCGAGCGTGGTGTATATCCGATAGGATTGCTCATTCATCTGGCGCTCATCCAGCTTATTGATCACTGTGTCGCGAACCAGATCAACAAAGTACGGTGCGTCGCTCGCCTCCACATTGGGCGGAGCCAGCTTTAAGGCTGTCGCCTTTGCTTTTTCGGCATCGGCTTTGGAGATGGCATGCGTATCCACCATGCTGTCGAGCACCAGGTTGCGCCGCTCCAGCGCGCGTTCCGGATGGCGATAAGGCGACAGGTAGCTCGGCCGCTGAATGATTCCCGCCAGCATTGCCGCCTCGGGCAGGGTGATGTCCTTCAGGTCCTTGTTGAAATACGCCCTCGATGCTTGCGCAAAGCCGCTTACAGCAAAGGAACCGCGCTGACCGAGGTCCACCCAGTTCCCATAAAACTCGAAAATCTGCTGCTTGCTGAACTTGTGCTCCAGCTCCATGGCAATCAGCATCTCCACCAGCTTCCGTTTCACTTTCTTTTCGGGGGTGAGAAAAAAGCCGCGAGAGAGCTGCATGGTGATGGTGGAACCGCCCTGCTCGTGACGCTGGTGGGTCAGGTCAATCCAGGTGGCTTCGGCCATGCGGACAAAATTTACGCCGTTGTGCTCGAAGAAGCGGCGGTCTTCGATAGCGAGGACTGCGTCTACCAGGATTTTGGGAATGTCGTCGTACTTGATGACTTGCCGCTTTGAGCGTTGCTCTGCATCAAACAGCGATGTGATCTTTTGCGGCTCGAGCTCATAGGCTGCCAGCTCGCCTGATTTCCCTGTGATGCTCTCTACCTGTCCGCCCCGAATGCGAATGGTCGCGGGTTCAGGACTATGATACGAGTTGGGACCAGGTTTAATTTCGATCCCACCCTCAAGCAAGCGGTAGCTGCCCATCAAGGATTGCCCATCCGTCTCGGTATAGCCCGTCCGACGAAGTCGCGACGCTATCTCTTTGGATTCCGCCTTCGCGCCCACGCGAAGGGCTTGAGGAATGGCGTAGATGGTGGCTGAGCTGCTGAATACCGGTCCTTTGAAGCGCTGATCGATAATGCGATCGTACTTCACATAAAGGTAAGTGAACATGCCGCCGACGCAGGTCGCGAGCACTACGAAAACGATCAATGCGGCTCGGACTACCGGATCCTGGGTGCCTTTACCAGAGGTCGAACTTTTCGGAATCTTGAGTGTTATGGCCACGGATGAGGGCTGGAACCGAATTCCATACCTACTTTGACGATGGATTGCGCCAGTATTGTTATCCGAACGCGAACAATTTTTTCGCCGTCAGGCTCGCGGTGTTCGACTCCGGTCGTTCGCCTTCGGGGAAAGATGACTCATTTTAACCCGTCGAACGATGATTTTGCCGCTGGGCGGTTGGTACTCTGGTACACCGGCCTCTCGGCTTCTGCATGTGACGCTTCCGATTCTCCGCAGGCTAGTCGGTGATTGCGAAGGGGAAGTTGTTTGTAACCGTCAGATCCTGGACGGTATGCGTAAGCGCCCCGGTGGTTGGATTTGCAGTCAGCACGGAAAACTTCGCGCCCCCGACGGCATCTATGCAAAACGCCGCTCCGCCACTCTGATCGAACTGGCAATCTTGAACAATGGGCAGGCTGGTGAAGGGGGAGCCCGGCAGGGCCGTTAACGCCCCCGTGCTGGTATTGAGTTGGTAGCCTTCAAGCGCGGCGACTGCGCCGGTGCGGTCCTCACCAAAGGTGTAAACGAACTGACCGCTGGGATGGATCGCGAACTCAAACGGTGCCGCCGTCGTAGAGAATGGAGAACCGGCAACCGCAGTTGGCGTCCCGCTTGTCGAATTAATGGAGAACACGGAAATATGGTCGTCAGTTGCAGAGTTGGGTTGGTCCAGCACGCCCGATACCCCCAACAGGAATTTTCCGCTAGAGTCCGCATGTACTGTGGCAACGCCTAAATTGAACGGGCTGCCCGCGATTTCAGTAAGGGCGCCAGTGTTTTGGTCGATCGAGAAGGCAACGATAGGAATTAGGGGCGTAGTCGAGCCTTGGCCCACGTATAAGAATTTCCCGTTCCCATCCACGGCCAAGCTATCGGCGCTAACCATATTGAAACTCTGGAAGGTCCCTGTGGTTGTCAACGCGCCTGTTGTTTGATCGATCTGGAATACTGCGATTTGGCCAGCGAATTCGTCCCCGACAAAGAGGAAGCGGCCTTTTGGATCGCTTATCGCCGAATCTGCTCCTGGCGCAGGAAATGGAGTTCCAGCAATAGGCGTGAGCGCTCCGCCAGTGTGATTGATGGTGAAGGCTTGAAGCGTAGAGTTGCCCATGGGAACGTATAGAAACTGCTTATTCACGATTACCATGTTGTCGGTGCCAGTACTGGGCAGGGTGGGTGGCGTAAATGGGTTCAGGAGTGCAAGGGTGCCACTGCTGCTGAGGCCTGCTGCCTCAATAATGCCAGCACCAGTACTGTTGGTGGCGAAATAGTACAAGAACACACTGGTAGTGCTTCCTGCCTCCGCCTCCACCGCCGGTATTTGACCCGGAACCGCAAACGCTGCCCCCAGTTGTGATTCCTCCCGACGTTCCACTGCTAGAGCCTGAGCCGCTGAGAGAAGTGTTGGAGCACTGCTTTCCGCATCCCGCCAGGCTCATGCCGGCCACGATGGCCAGCACCAGGAAGAAGATTCTATTGGTCAAGCCCATCACATCCCTCCGCATTCTCTTGTCCACCGCAACTGGTGTGTGGGTTGGGTTTTCGTTCCACTTTCAGCGCTGGAGTAGGACTTTCCGGATGTTAGATGGTTACCAAAACTGGAAACAAGAGTACCGAAGTAAGCGAGATTGACGTGGCAGGTTCACGTCCGAATACGCGGGTGCGCTGGACGTCGGTGTCGTTTGGCGATTCTGCGAAGCGCCGCTTGGCTAAAATGCACCTTTGTTTTTGACCGACGGTTCGAAGTGCAAATCCAGAGGATAGCCGGGCAGATTCACGTGAACCATGTACGAGGTTTCGATCATTACTGTCCCGGTACCAGTCGGTCCCGTGCGATGAACCTTGATCTGCTCTTTAGTGAGCGGAATCTCCAAATCCTGTGCTTTTTTGAAAATGGTATCCCGGATAGCGTCTTCCGGCTTGGTGCTGTAAGTTGCAAGCTGGGCCTCGGTCTTTATTTCATCCTCAAACTGGTAGTTGGAGAAATAGGGTGGAATCAGCTCCGCGCCCAAGAATATAGCGGCGATAATCACGAAAACGCCAAAGATGAGTTTGATCGAACCCATATTCTGCTCCGCTTGCGGCACGCCACGGGTCGATTCCCTAGGGCACCGGCCGCAAGACTTTCTGAAAGTAGTCAGTTATTGCGGCGATGCTAGCATCCTGCATTTCCCGTGTCGAGCGCCGAACCACTTCAACAGTACCTTCAGTAACCTTCTTTCCAACGTTGACACGAAAGGGAATGCCCACCAGGTCAGCATCCTTGAACTTCACCCCTGGCCTTTCGTCCCTGTCGTCTAGTAACACCGAGAAACCAGAAGTCTCCAGGCGGCGGGCAATGTCTTCGGCTACCGCCTTTAACTTCTCATCGCCAACATTGGTCGGCGTGATGATGATCTCGAAAGGCGCAATCTGCGTCGGCAACCAGAAGCCGTTCTCATCGTTACCTTGCTCGACGGCGGCAGTCAGGATGCGCTCGATTCCGATTCCGTAGCTGCCCATGATCGGCGTAACTTCTTTGCCATTTTTGTCGAGCACCCGGGCTCCCATCGACTCCGAGTACTTGTAGCCCAGCTTGAAGATGTGTCCGATCTCGACTGCAGTATCAATGCGCAGCGGAGCGCCGCAATTCGGGCAGGCTTCACCCGCAGCCACATTGCGCAAGTCGACGTAGACCGTCGGCTGAAAGTTGCGGCTGGGGATTACATTCTTCAAGTGATAGTCTTCCTTATTCGCGCCTGCGATCAGGTTTTTGCGTCCCTCGAGCGCATTGTCTACCAGCAGCACAGGACGCTCGGTGTCATTCAGGTCTTTTGCCCAAGTGATACCGATTGGTCCCAGGAATCCTGCTGGAGAGCCGAAGAGCTCCTCGATTTCGTTGGCTTCCATGGGACGAGTTTCTCTCCCGCCTAGGGCCGTCGACAGCTTGGCCTCATTCATCTGGTGATCGCCACGCAGCAGCAACACCACCGGACGCAGCTTCGTCTTTCCGGTTTTCGAGTCCGGTTCGTTCGCCATCAAGGCCAACGTCTTAATTTTGTTTTTTGGGGACACGCCCAGAAACCGAGCGACGTCTTCAATCGTCTTCATTCCTGGAGTGTGCACTTCCAACGGATCGCCGTCTCCCGCTGCAGGCAGATCGTCTACGGGCTCAAGTTTCGAGATCGCCTTCTCTAGGTTGGCCGCATAGCTGCAGCTTTCGCAGCTAACGATCAGATCTTCACCCGCTGGCGTCCGCACCATGAACTCATGCGACTGTGATCCGCCCATTGCGCCCGAGTGCGCTTCCACGACCATGTACTTGAGCCCGCAGCGGTCGAAGATGCGGCAGTAGGCGTCGTAATGCTTTTGATAAGAAACATCCAGCCCTGCCGGATCCATGTCGAACGAGTAGGAATCTTTCATCATGAACTGACGGACGCGCAGCAACCCGGATTTCGGACGCGCTTCGTCGCGAAATTTGCTCTGGATCTGGTACCAGATTTGCGGCAGTTGTTTGTAGCTGCGCAACTCCTTGCGCGCAATTTCGGTCATGACTTCTTCGTGGGTCATGCTCAGGCACAGGTCGGCGCCCTTGCGGTCTTTCAGGCGGAACATGTTGTCACCCATCACGGCCCAGCGCCCGCTGGCCTCCCACAGTTCACGCGGATGCAGCGCCGGTAAATAGAACTCCTGGCCGATCTTGTCCATCTCTTCGCGGACAATAGCGATGATCTTGTTGAAAGATCGGTTTCCCAGAAAAAGATAGGAGTAGATTCCGGCAGCAAGCTGGCGGATGTAGCCCGCCCTCACCAGAAGCTTATGGCTGGCTACCTCGGCGTCGGCCGGCGCCTCGCGCAGAGTAGGGATAAAGAGTTCAGACCAGCGATGCATACTTGGGGGTCCTGAGTAGCAGGGAATTGGTTATTGTAATTGATTGGACTACGTACACATGCAGGAGGACCGCCGTTGGCTTCCTGCCGTGCGGGATCGGCGATGAATGTCAGCCCGCCAACTGTTTCAGGATTTCTTTCCCCAGCTTCTGCGCCTCGCCGAAGAGCCTTTGATATTCGACGAATAACCGGTTTAGCTCGAGTGACTTGTCTGGCCCCAGCCGTTTGCGCAGTATCATGTCGCGAACGTGAACGGGGTTGGGGAGGGTCGCATCTTCGGTCAATTCTTCTAGAGCCGTGTTGGGATCGTAGTGATACATGGGATTAGCTCATTGAGTCACTGAAACATTGAATCATTGAACATTCATGAGACTTGGCGATTGTACTTCGCCGTGCGCAGCGAAGCAGCGCAAATCGCCAACAATTCGTTAGCTTCCTTTAGCAGTAACGCCAGTTTGCCGGACGGCACGATCCCTGTGTCTACTAGCATCTCCAGCCAAAAAACGGTTTCATCCGCCTCTTCGACCACGATGCTCATCTTCGAGACAAATTCTGCCTTGGAACGGGCGCGGCAGACCGCCCGATAATTGGCGGCTACCGCGGTACCTGATCGCAGCAATTGATTGCCGAGGACATTACCTTCGCGTGACGAGGGAAGCGACCGACAAACCGTGACAATCCGGATCGCAAACTTCTTCGTCCGATCCTTCATTGCCTCGGCTTTGTCGAGCATGTTCATTGATTTTCAATGATTCAATGACTCAGTCTCTCAATGCTTCAATCCTTACATCATTTCTGTTCCCCACAGATCGTGCAGGTGCACGATTCCTTCGAGTTTCATATTTCCATCAACCACCACCAGCGACGTAATCTTTTTCTCCTCCATGAGTGCCAGCGCGGTAGCGGCGAATTCCTGCCCGGAAATTGTCCGGGGATTCCTGGTCATGCATTCGTTCGCGGTTAGGTCGAGGACATCTTTTCCGCGTTGTTCAAGCAGTCGCCGCAGGTCCCCGTCACTGATGATCCCCACCAGCTTTTCGCCTTCGACCACGGTAGCGACGCCGAGTTTCTTGCGTGACATCTCATAAATCACGTCCGGCATATTGGTCTTTGGCGTGACGCGCGGTACGGCGTCGCCGGTATGCATCAGCGATTCAACCCGGGCCAGACGCTTGCCCAGCTTGCCGCCGGGATGCAGATTGGCAAAGTCCTCTTCCTGAAAGCCGCGCTTTTCGGCCAGCGCCATGGCCAGCGCGTCGCCCAGTGCCAGCATCGCCGTTGTGGAAGCTGTAGGCGCCAGTCCCAGCGAGCAGGCTTCTTTGGCAACAGAGCAGTCGAGTGCAATATCGGCAGCGGCAGCCAGAGTGGAGAGCTTGTTTGGTGTGGCGCGGGCGCCCTCGCCCGCGAGCGTGGAGATTTCATCTCCCGTCATCGCGATGAGCGCCACCTGCAAGCGCTTAATGGTCGCCAGAAGACGCAGAATTTCTTCCGTCTCGCCGCTGGTCGAGAGCGCCAGCACGACATCGCCTCGCACCACCATGCCGAGATCTCCATGCACCGCATCCACCGGATGCATGAATAGCGCCGGGGTTCCGGTCGAGCTGAGCGTAGCCGCGATTTTGTGAGCGATGATCCCGCTCTTGCCCATTCCCGTAACCACCACGCGACCGCGGCAGGCATGAATCAATTCCACCGCACGGTCGAAGGCGTCGGCCATGGGTCCGGCAACGCGGTCGGCCAGGGCACGTAACGCCTCGGCCTCAATGCGGACCACATTTTCTCCAACGTGTTTCATGGAAGAAAAAGGATGTTAGCACGCGCTCACCTTCCGCCACCGAGCCTCGACGACCTCTTCAATTCGCGAACAGAAGCGGCGCAGAAAATGATCTAAAAGTGCTCGTCGATCCTTGGCACGTGCTCGGCCTTCCCTCCGAGTCCGCCCAAACCTCTGGCTTGGATGGCCCGGTCCCACGGACCAGCTTGCCAGTTATCTTTTCTCCTCTCTGGATGCACCCACGGAGGCAGTGTGATCAACAAATTACGTGCGATAGCCTGCGCATAAGGTTCGTACTGCGCGCGCAGCCTCGCCAGTTTCGCCTCGGCCTCGCCATCATCCCGCACCTTTAGACCACGTTCGCCCAGACTCTGCCGCAACTGGGCTAGCTCGGCGGCCGACAGTCGGTCCGGCGCATGAGGGTCGTAGCGCGCATTCACTACCTGCGCCAGGTCGACCACCGCGTGCCGCGCCATCGCGAATGTGATTTTGGCCTGCTCCAGACGAATGCCGTCCACCCCCGCGATAACTAACGCGGTCGCGTCGAGAATGGTGGTCAGCGCGCCCAACCAGGATTGATTGTTGTGTTGCGACCGGAAAAAACTGAGGGCAGGATAGGACAAATGACTCTCCAGAACCTCAGCTGCCCAGTGTTCCCAGTCGCGAAAGACGCGGTCCAGCCCGGTCTGCTGAGGATGGTTTCCCAACCTGGCGAGTAACTCGGCCGCAGAAGGCGGAGATCCGGCGCGCGCGTCCAAGAGAGAAATTTCGATTTCGCGGCGAGAAAAGGACGAATAAATTGTTGGCAGATATCCGATGACGGCGCCCAAAAAGGCAAATCCCATGCCGGCCTCGAGCACGGCCAGCGCGCGTGCGATTCCCGACGTGGGGGTGATGTCGCCATACCCCAGGGTGAAGAAAGTCTCGCCGCTGTGGTAGAGCAGAGCCCCAAAAGTGATAGGCTCGTTCCCCAACTGAAAGTGTTCTCCCGCGCCGTATTGCAGCAGGGCGAACCCGAAGATCAGGCCGAAGGCCCAGAAGGCCAGCAGGAAAATCAGCGATAGCGGTCCAAAATATCCGAGAAAATTTTCCCGCCGCCCAGGCGAGTTAATATGGCTGGCGATTGCTCTCCATGGACGCCAAGTCCGGCGATAGAACCATGCGGTCAGACGAAATTGGCGCTGCACTCGTCGTGGCAGAACGACGGTCTCAAACGCATCGAGGAGAATGAGGAAAATGACCACGATGCCGACAATGGCGGAGAAAATCTGCATGTTTGGCGTCAGATGAGATGGGATGGTAGCAGATTTTCTCTGGTGTGATGGGCGTCACACCGGATTTCAGCCTGGGTAATGTAATTTCTCGTTATGAGGAATCGCGTGGTAGCGCGACCCATTGTTGATCCATGAAATCGAGTCCCACGGGGACGAGCGACCTTAGCCCAGCGCGGCAGCGCTGGGTAGCAATGAGAACGGCTGAAAGTCCCGGAGGGACGACCTATGCCGCATTCATATTCCAGCAATCGGATCCATTTGATCTTTAGTACGAGAAACCGCGAGAAACGGATCTCTGAATCCTCCAGCCAAAGCTCTGGGCCTACATGGCCGGAATTGCCCGCAATCATGGATTCGAAGCGATCAAGGTTGGCGGTGTGGAAGATCACGTACATGCGCTTTTGCTCTTGCCCGCAACGATCCCATTGGCCAAGGCGGTCCAAATAGTCAAGGCATGTTCCTCTAAATGGATCAACGAGGCGAGCGCTAGCAAAGATTTCGCATGGCAGGAAGGTTACGGCGCGTTCAACGTAAGCGCATCGCAGACGGATGTGATCGTAAAGTACATCGAGAGCCAGCAAGTCCATCACGCGAAGCGCACTAATGAGGATGAGTCTCTTGAGTTTCTCAAGAAGTACCGCGTTGCGTATGATCCGGCACACGTGCTGGGGTAGACCGGCCGTCCCTTTGGGACTTGGATCATCTTGGTCTTGCTACCCAGCGCTGCCGCGCTGGGCTAGGCTGGTTCGTCCCTGTGGGACTCAGTTGAGTTCAAGCGATTACCCTGTGAGACTAGGTTGCGTTAAAGCAATTAGAATCGGTTGCGCATGTCGGGACAAAATTCTGGCGGAATCGATGTGCTCGCAGAAGGACTGGCAGACGCATGCGCTACGGTGTCTGATGCGCGGCCGTCAGCGCCGCATGCACCGCTTGCAACTCCTTCAACACGGCTCGGAGTTTCGTGGATTCCAGCGCGTTCGCACCGTCTGATTTGGCTTCCTTGGGATTGTCATGCACTTCGAGAAAGATTCCGTCTACGCCAACCGCAACCGCGGCGCGGGCCAAAACAGGGATGAATTCCGGTTGTCCGCCGCTCACGGTGTCATCTCCGTCGGCGGACGCTGACGGTAACTGGACCGAGTGGGTTGCGTCGAAAACCACTGGCACAAATTTCCGCATGATAGCCAGCGAGCGCATATCGACTATCAGGTTGTTGTAGCCGAACGAACTTCCCCGCTCAGTGACGAAAACTTTGTCGTTGCCCGCGGTGCGGCACTTTTCGACTGCATGCCGCATGTCCCAGGGCGAGGCGAACTGGCCCTTCTTGATATTCACCACGCGGTCGGTCATGGCGGCGGCCACAATCAGGTCGGTCTGGCGGCACAGAAATGCGGGAATTTGCAATATGTCAGCGACTTCTGCCACTTTCGCAACATCGGTGGTCTCGTGTACATCTGTGAGGACCGGCACGTGCACTTCGTCCTTCACCGTCTTCAGGATACGCAGACCCTCAGCCAGCCCAGGACCACGATAACTGCGCATGGAGGTCCGATTGGCCTTGTCGTAGGAAGCCTTAAAGATGAATGGGAAGTTTAGGGAACGCGTGACTCCCTTGATGACTTCGGCCATGAAAAGCGCATGGTCTTCGCTTTCGATCACGCACGGCCCGGCAATAAGAAACAGATTCCCGGAGCCGATGCGGACATTGTCGAGTTGAAAGGATGCACTCATGTTTTAACCACAGAGGGCACGGAGGATCACACGGCAAAAAGAAGAATATCCTCCGTGATCCTCTGTGTTCTCTGTGGTTATCTTCTCCCCATTTTCTCCGGCCGATGGAACATTTCGACTTCGGCCGCGAGCTTATCCGCTCGCCGCTTCAGCCCGTGTTCGTAGGCTGCGCCGACAAACGTTTTGAACAGGGGATGCGGCTCCAACGGCTTCGACTTAAACTCGGGGTGGAACTGGCATCCGATGAAATGGGGATGATCTGGCAGTTCGATCATTTCCACATATGTGCCATCTGGAGTTGATCCCGAGATGCGAAGTCCGCCGGCGGTCAGAGTACCTTCATATTCACGATTGAATTCGTAACGATGGCGATGACGCTCGCTGATCTCGAGCTTGCCGTAAATCCTATACGCCAGGGTTCCCGGCTCAATCTTGCAGGGCCAGGCGCCCAGCCGCATGGTGCCACCGAGTTCCTCGACCCCGCGCAATTCCCGTAGCTTGTAGATGATGCGGTGGGGCGTGGCAGGATCGAATTCGCTGGAGTTGGCGTCGGCCAGCCCACACACATCGCGTGCGAACTCAATGCAGGCGACCTGCATGCCCAGGCAAATACCGAAAAAGGGAACCTTTTTCTCACGGGTATAGCGGATTGCGATCAACATCCCCTCAATGCCGCGCTTCCCGAAGCCTCCGGGCACCAGCAGCCCGTCATAATCAGCGAGCTGTTCTTCGTAGGTGCGATCTCCGGTCTCTAAACCTTCAGCTTCCACCCAGTTCAAGTTAAGCTTGAGGTTATGCGCCAGAGCACCATGTACCAGCGCCTCTTTCAGCGATTTGTAGGAGTCTTCATACTCCACGTATTTCCCCACAATGCCAATTGTGACTTCCGCCTTTGGGTTGTAAACACGGTGGACAATTTCCTCCCAATCCTTAAGATCTCGCTCTTTGGCGTTGAGATGAAGGTAGCGAAGCACGAGCGTGTCGACCCCTTCTCGGGAGAAAACCACCGGTACCTCATAGATCGTCGCCACATCTTTGGCGGTGATGACCGCCTCTTCTTCCACGTTACAGAAGAGCGCGATCTTCGACTTGATCTCTTTCGAGAGGAAGCGGTCGGTGCGACAGAGCAGAATGTCAGGCTGGATTCCAATGCTAAGTAATTCCTTGACCGAGTGCTGCGTTGGCTTGGTCTTGAGTTCCTGCGCGGCCGCGATGAACGGGACCAGAGTGACGTGCATGAACAGGGTGTGTTCGCGGCCCAGTTCCTGGCGCATCTGCCGGATGGCTTCCATGAAGGGCAGGGATTCGATGTCGCCGACGGTGCCGCCGATCTCGACGATGGCTACGTCTACGTCCTGCGCCACTTTCTTCATGGCGGCCTTGATCTCATTGGTGACGTGGGGGATGACCTGCACCGTCTTGCCCAGATAGTCGCCACGCCGTTCCTTGGCAATGATCTGCTCGTAAACCCGGCCGGTGGTCCAGTTGTTATCGCGCGAAAGCTTAGCGTGAGTGAAGCGTTCGTAATGCCCGAGATCCAGATCGGTTTCGGCACCGTCGTCGGTGACGAATACCTCGCCGTGCTGAAAAGGCGACATTGTGCCCGGATCGACGTTGAGGTAAGGATCGAACTTCATCAGGTTGACTTTCAACCCGCGACTCTCCAGCAAGCAGCCAATCGAAGCCGCCGCCAGACCCTTGCCCAAAGAAGACACCACGCCGCCAGTCACAAAGATGTACTTTGCCGACATCGCTTCCTCGCCTTAAATTGTGTTTGGAATTTTGTGCAGGATGGGTGCACGTCCTATTATGCCAGAAACAGGGTTAGGTGGCTAGGAATAGTTGCCTAGCGCAGACCTTCAGCCGTGCGCTCGAGCTGTTAGAAATGAGGCTTTGGTCCTAAAATGGCTAGCGCAGTAGACTAGATGAAATTCAGTTCCGTCAAAGAAATTAGTCCGATGCTTCAGATGTATCGCTTCATGTCGGCGGCGCTTCTGGGAATCCTTCCGTTCCTGCTGGTTGCCCCTCCAGTCTCGGCCCAACAACTCGCCAAACGTCTCATTCTGAAAGATGGCTCTTACCAACTTGCCAGTAAATGGGAAGTGAAAGGCGACCGCGTGCGCTACCTGAGCGCAGAACGTAACGAGTGGGAGGAAGTACCTAAATCCCTGGTGGATTGGGAGGCCACGGACAAATACGAGAAAGACCGGGCTGCGGGTGCTCCTCCCCCTGAGGCGGTTGATCTGGACAGGGAACTGGCGGCCGAACGCCGAGCCGATGAGGCCAAGTCTCCGCACGTCGCACCCGGTTTGCGTTTGCCGGAAGATGGCGGTGTCGTGTTGCTGGATACCTTTCAGAACCAGCCACAGTTGATCGAGTTGCAGCAGAGCAATGGCCAGATCAACCAGGACCGTAAAGGGAACATTTTGCGCGCGGCCATCAATCCCATCGCCAGTGCCAGGCAGCCGATTGAGCTGGCGGGCGAACACGCGAAGATTCAGGCGCATGCGGCTCTCCCCGCTATCTACGTCAACCTCGAACAACCCGAGCTAGGGGCCGACGCGACGAGCCAGCTTCAACAACAAAATATGCCTTGGGACCGCTTCCGAATCGTCCGTTTGCAAGCTAAGCAGAACAAGCGCATCGTGGGAGACGTCAAGGTCGCGGTCTACGGTAAAGTCAGTCAAGAAGAGAAGTTTGTACCCACGACCGCAACGCAACTCACCGGCGGCTGGGTGAAGTTGACTCCCGCCAACGAGCTAGCTCCAGGCGAGTATGCCGTCGTCGAAATGCTGGGCAAGGAAGGCATGAACCTTTATGTTTGGGATTTTGGGGTGAACTCGTCAGCTCCTGCCAACGCTGCGGCCTTGAAGCCCGATGCGTCCGAAACAACTCCGCCGACCGAACAGCCAAAGTTGCAAAAGCGGCCGCCGCTGCCGAACTAAGATCTGAAGCGAGTGTCCGTTGCATCCCGCGGCAGGCGGTGGATTTATCCACAGCCATCCCTCTGACAACCGTTCGCATCCAATTGCGGCGCTAAATTTTTCCGAATCTGCCCGATTCGGAACATTCGGGGAGTTAAGGTCTCCGTTGACAGCCGATTCACTTGATGAGAAACTGCGCTTACTACTGGCTGTGGAATTGGCTCGGATCAATCTCCTGTCCGAAACCAGCTCAACAGTCCAGCCGCAGATCTCCAGCACTCTCCCTGCTATGAGGACCAGCCCCAGCTTCGACCGCGAATCCTTTCAAAAGCTCTTGGCCAATGCATTTGCCGTGCAGGAAAGTCAGATGGGAACTCAGTCGCTCTCTGCTATTGTCGAAGTTCAGCAGTTGATCAATTCAGCCAGTCTCGACCTGGGTGGCGCTATGCATTTGATCGCCGACCGTGTGCGAGATGTTGCCAATGCCACGGGAGTCGCGATCGGGCTACTGCGAGGAGATCAACTCGTTTACTGCGCCGGAAGCGGAAGTGCCGCCAGCTATATTGGGCGGCATGTCATGGCCGCGTTAAGTGTCTCGACGGCGGCCAAGACGAGTCGCGAGATTCTGCGGGTTGACAACGCCGAAACTGACGCGCGGATTGAAGCAGCGATTTGCCGTCAATTTGGAGCTAAGTCCCTTTTAATCTTGCTAATTTATCGAGACCATGCCGTGGCGGGAGTATTGGAGGTCTTTTTTAGCGAAGCGCACCGTTTCCAGGATGGTGAGGTACGCTCCTATCAGCTGATGGCAGGACTCGTAGGGGAGGCGATGTCCCAGGCGCAGTTCGACGAGCAAAAACCGGTCGCCGCGGAACTCTCAACCGTCCCACGCGCCATTCACCAGATTACTTCTTTCGAGTTTCCCGGTGGCGCCAGGTCAGTGCCGCAGCCTTCAAACGCACGTCCAATCGATCGAGCTGGCGTAGCTATCATGGTATTGACCGCCAAGTGGACAGGGCTGTGGCAGGCGGCTGGGCCAATCACAACAATCAAAGAACAAGTGAAGAGTGCCTTTAAACAGCCCCGGAGTTACCTGGCCCTGGCAGGAGTTGTTGCTGCAATAGTGATAACTTGCTGGATTACCAGCGCCGATCGCCGTCCGGTTCCATCTTCAGCGGCCCCAGCCCTACAAAAACCGAATGCCCAAGACCAAGAGCCAATGCTAGTCGCAACGCCCGTGCCGAACATCGCATCGAAGCCTGGGACGATCCATCGAGTGCGTTCCGGGAAGAACGAAGTCGACTACATTTCGGACGACGTCACGGTACGGCATTTCACATCCAGCCCCACGGCGCAGCCGGTGTTGGCTGGATACAAGCAAGTCGATATCGGCAAGGATGTCACAGTTCGATATTTCGCGCCCAAGACTGCGGTCGTACCCCCTACATCCGGCTCAAGGACCGCGGGTCACCATAAAACACGATTATGATCGGTGCAACTGGGCCTTTCTGACGGTAGCCGTGCCCAAAAACTGAAAACTCTGATCAACCAGCTATCATGAAGACTCACGCTCCGCGGTTCTCTCAGTGATTACTTCAATCCTTCGACCAAGTAAAGATCAGAGAGGGAGCGAACATAGCTGTAGATGTAAGTTTTTGCGTCCGGGGTGATTATCAATCCACCGATGGTGGAGATTCCCGCCGCGTCAGCAGGTTGAATTGTTTTCCAGAGTGTTCTTCTCCCGTTAGTCAGATCGATCTGGAAAACTCGTGCCGGCACTTCTCCTGTTCGGAATACAAACAGCGAGCGGTTGTCGGCTGACCAGGCGGTAGGTATTTCGTCTTGCGCTGCTCCGGTGACCGCACGTGGCTCGCCACCGGCGACGGGGTAGACATAGATCTTGCGGTCACTGCTGGTACCTGCTACGAATTCGCCATTCCTGGAAACGACCAACCTTGGCCCAGCCCCTTCGGGACTAATGGCTCTTGCCTTACCATCCTCAAGCGACTCGACGTAGATGCGCAGTGCATGCCCTGGCTCGTTTGCGGTGAATGCAATCCACTTGCCGTCTGGCAGCCATGCCCCGCGGATGTGGTTCAGTCCGTCATCTTTCAACGGTTTCATTTCCCCTACGCGCATCGGCAATAGGACTAGAGGCGAGGGTGTAATGTTCGGCCGCGCCAGCACCCAATTTCCATCGGGCGAGAGGGCCAAACCTGTACCGTCGCCAAGCCGCACTGCGGGTGATCCGTCGGTCTTGCGGCTGTAGACAGCGTACTTCGGACCTCCGCCTTCACCTGCCTCCAGGAAGAGGACAACACGTCCGTCAGGAGATAAATCAGCAGGAACGGACCAATCCAGCCACGACAAATCGCGCTCCTTAGCCTCACCGGGAGCGAGGCCGATCATGCCGGCACGATCATTCCCTCGAGTCAGGAGCACGTTCCCATCCTTCGATACATCGAGCAGCGTCAGCTCTCCAGGAACCCGAGCCAGGGTGCGGATCTTCCCTGACGGATCGACTGCAAACAGACCCCGGTCGCCGCCAGTGCGAGTTGCCGTGAACCATATCTCGTCACCGCGGGGCGACCACGCCAATCCTTGGATGCTGTCCCATCCAGTGCACAACGTATTCTTCTTGCCGGCAAGATCGACGATGACCACCGAGCCTCCGTCATCTCTGGGCTGGGGGTGATCGATAAAAGCGACCACATCGCCTTTGGGAGAAATGCGCGGATTACCGATCCAGCCGTCCGACTGATACAAGACCTTGTTCACCGGGAACTCTAGCCGCTTGCGTCCATCCACTTCTCGAACAATGGCCATACTTGAGCCGTCGGGTGAGAAATCTGCATATTCGACGTTTTCAAAAATTTCCCTTGGAGCTCCACCCACCAGCGGTACTTCGGCCAACGTGCCTGAAGAGAGAAAGGCATCGCTGGTGTGGCTATTTAACGCGAGCGCCATTTCACCCGCAGACGAAATAGCGAGCACGTCCGCGCCCACGGGCTCGAGCTGATTTGACTGCGGACTCTCCGGCCGAGTGTTGAACAACTGCAGCGGTTTTCCCTCCCACGCCGAACTGTAGATGACAGTTTTGCCATCAGGCGCAAAGCGAGCCGAATGCACGGTGCCTCTCTGAAAAGTGAGGGGATGGTAGAAAGGGAACACCGGCTGGCTTGGCTGGTGGAGCAGCAACGCTCCGATGCCGACTCCCGCTACAAGCGCGACTGCACCCACGGCTATCGCCACGGGCAACACTCGATTTCGCACGGTCGCAGGTTGAGCCTTCGGCACAACGGCCGCGGCTTGAGTCGACGAAGACGACTCGGTCTGCAGGCGCGACGTGTCCCGCGAACGCTTGATGCGTTTCAAATCGCCACGAAGCTCGGCTGCGGTCTGATAGCGGAACTCGCAGTCTTTCTCCATGGCCTTGAAAATAACTTCCTCGAGCTTCGCCGGGATTACCGGATTCAAGCTGGAGGACTGTACTGGTGAACGGTTTAAAATCGCTTCGAAGATCAAACCGGTGCTGTTCCCGGCAAATGCGGGTTGCCCCGTGCCCATCTCATAAAGCACCGCTCCAAAGGAGAACAAGTCGGTTCGCGAATCCAGTTCTCCTGCGCGTACCTGCTCTGGTGACATGTAGGCGACTGTGCCGACTGTCGAACCGGGACTGGTCAACTCCGGTCCCTGAGCACGGGTAGCTGTCTTATCCGCGGCGTTGCCTTGTCCCGGCGTGAGCTTTGCCAAGCCGAAATCCAGCAGTTTTGCCTGGCCGCGCTTGGTGATGAAGATATTGGCAGGTTTGATATCGCGATGCACGATGCCGGCGCTGTGTGCAGCATCGAGCGCGTCGGCGATTTCGATCGCGAGGGAAAGCAAAACGTCTACTTCCAGAGGTCGGTCGCCGATCAAGTGTTTAAGCGTCCGGCCTTCGAGATACTCCATGACGATGAAGGCTCGACCGTCATACTCGCCAAACTCGTAGACAGTGCAAATGCCAGGGTGATTGAGCGATGAGGCGGCACGAGCTTCGCGGCGGAAGCGCTCCAAAGCCTGCCGGTCCTGGGCCACATCATCAGGGAGAAATTTAAGCGCAACGGCGCGGCCTAGACTGGTATCTTCGGCTTTGTAGACCACGCCCATGCCTCCCCCGCCGAGCTTTTCAAGGATGCGATAGTGCGAGATCGTTTCGCCGACCATGGAATCGGGTCATGTTATGCGGTATGCGAAAGCAAGTCAACGAAACCGGCTTGTTCGGCAAGGAGCGCACCCAGACTCTGCTTCCGCGTCATATGGCATTGGCTGCTTCTTCTTGAATCCTCTGCCAGGCACGCTCCACGTGACGCGCGGTTGTATTCGCCTGTCCCACGCAGAGACGCAGCGTGAGGCGATCGTTCAACCGCGTGTGGGTGAGATAAAGGTCGCCACTGCGATTCAGACGATCCATCAACGATTGATTGACTTCGTCTCCACCCTTGTGACGGAAACAGACCAGGTTTAGCGGCGCAGGCGCGGCCAATTCGAAGCGATGATCTTTCCATACCCATTCGGCAAATTGCTGTGCCAGTTCGACGTGACGACGGATGTGATGCTGCAGCCCTTCGATCCCATAGTGACGAATTACGAACCACAGTTTAAGGGAACGGAATCGGCGGCCCAGCGGAATTTGCCAATCGCGATAATCGATCACCGCGCCGGTTTCCGTCGCCTTATTGCGCAGATATTCTGGTAGCACGCTCAGGGTCTGAATCAGGGCCTTGCGGTCGGCTACGTAGAAACAATTGCAGTCAAAGTTGGTGAACATCCACTTGTGCGGGTTAAAAGTATAACTGTCAGCAAATTCGAGTCCATCATGGATGTGGCGGAATTCGGGACACAGCGCCGCTGTGCCTGACATGGCCGCGTCCACATGCAACCAGATTTTCTGCTCGCGGCATATGCGACCGATCTCGGGAACCGGATCAATCGCGTTGGAAGACGTAGTGCCGATCGTGGCACAAACAAAGCAAGGGACCACTCCAGCACGCCGGTCTTGTTCGATCTGTCGGGCGAGTGCTTCAGGCCGCATGGCAAATTTCTCGTCCACTGCGATGAGACGTAGATTCTGGCGGCCCAGTCCCGCGATCTGAACATCCTTTTCGATGGAAGAATGCGCTTGCGACGATGTGTACGCCACAAGCGTCCCGTCGCAGCCACGCTGATTACTAGCAAAACTCGTGGCGCGTTCGCGCGCTGCCAACAAGGCACACAACGAGGCGCTGGAAGCGGTGTCCAGAATCACTCCGCCACCGCTGCTTGTCGAAAGAAATTTTCGTGGCAAGTCAAGCATGGCAACCAGCCAGTCAAGAACGTGCGTCTCCAACTCGGTACAGGCGGGGCTCGTCGCCCAAAGCATCCCCTGTACTCCTAGGCCTGATGAGAGCAGATCGCCCAGAATCGCCGGTCCGGAAGCGTTGCATGGGAAGTAGGCATAAAAATTGGGCGATTGCCAGTGGGTGATGCCGGGCAGAATGAGTTTTTCGACGTCTTGCAGGATGGTGTCAAATGGCTCGCCCTTGGCTGGAGGATCGCTTGGCAGCGAAGCCCGGACCTGTCCCGGTTCCACGCGGGAAAGAACCGGAAAGGATTCAATGCTCGTGAAGTAGTCTGTGATCCAATCCACCATGGCATGGCCGTGGCGTCGGAAATCGTCGGGACTCATGTGGAATGTTTTTTCTTCGGGCATAGGCCTCCGGGCCGATCATTTTCGTGCAGCTGCGTCAGGTTTCTTTTTCGTATCTTTGTGCCCCTCTGTTAATGGTTTTCTCCTCCACAGAGACAGTTAAGAAAAGGCAACGCATCACGCCAGCTGCCCGTAGTACACACGCGTGTCGTACTCAAGCGACACTCGCCCCTCAGCCTGATGTGCCTGAAAGATTCGCCGCAGCTCACGCAACATGGACGCGTACTTGGCGTCGCTCGGCTGCGGTGTGTAAGAAGAAGAGAGCAATCGTCCTTCGAGACCGGCGTAGTCAAATTCCTGGCTCATGTGGAAAACGCGCTGCTGGAATTCGGATGGAGCAAAGAATGCGCTAATCTCGGCCGTGGTGCGCTCATGCCGCACCTCCTGATAGTCGGTGCCATAGGTGAGCAGCAATTGTTCGTATTCGCCGAGAAACGGCGTCGAGTCCGTGCGGCGCTCATTCCACAGAAGCACCGTCCATCCCCGGGGTTTGAGAATACGAACGAACTCGCGGCGAGCTCGGTCGCGGTCAAACCAATGCGCAGCCTGGGCTACGCTGATGAAATCGACGCTGTAATCGGCAAGCGTGGTCGCTTCGGCGGTCCCCGCCACGCTGGTAAAACAAGGGAAACATGCCAGAAGCTTTTCCGCGGCCATACGCATGTCAGTATTCGGTTCGACCCCGAACACGCGGTTGCCGTTCTCCAGCAACATACGTGTGAAAATTCCGGTACCCGAACCAATATCGGCGATCATGGAATCGGGGGTTAGTCCGCACATTTTCTTTAGAAGATCGAGAACTGCTGCGGGATAGCCTGGACGATAGCGGACGTAGTTGTCGACCCGCGAGGAAAAACGCTGAGTGGGATCTTGCACAGGCATGCCCTTAGTTTATCGTGAGAGATAGCCTCGCCCTTCGGCGCTTGACCGCCTGTAAATCTAGGCGAAGTCGCATCCAAACGCAGCGGGGCTGGCTCGAGGAGTAAAATCATCGGTTTCTTGTCGATCAGAACCGCACAGAATTCTCAACGACGGTAGATGACATTGTTGCAGACCGGCGAAATGGCGCCCGACTTCGATCTCCCGGCTCTGATTGGCGGGGTGAAGAAGCGCTTCCATCTCGCGGAGCGCCGGGATCAATCCCTGGTTCTGGCTTTCTATCCACTGAATTGGGACCCGGTGAGCGCCGAACAGATGGTTGCGTATCAGGTGGAGCGGGAGAAGTTTCTCGCCCGGAACGCGGAAGTAGTAGGCATCAGCGTGGATTCCATCATGAACACCACGGCTTGGGAACGCGATATCGGTCCATTCGATTACCCGCTTTGCAGTGACTTCTGGCCGCATGGCGAAGTTACCCAGAAATATGGTGTGTTCCGCGAGAAAGGACCGTTAGCCGGGGCCGGTGATCGGGCCATCTTCGTAATTGATAAAACGGGAAGGATTGAGCTCTCCAAAGTCTATCCTGTAACCCAGGTACCGGACCTGCAGGAGATACTGAATACGCTGCGCGCGTAAAAGCCCGCGTCCAAAGAAACCAGGAGCCCGATGAAATTCATTCTTGTTTTGATCCTCACTATTACTCTTCTCTTTCCCCAGGTTTGTGGAACGTCACAATCAGTCGTTTCGGCGAATGACGTCAGCTCAGCCTCCTTTTTCGGCTTTCGCAATTCCACGGAAGAAGCTGCGTTGGAAACCCGCTTCCTGGCGGTGCCGGATCCTAAGTTAGCCGAAGAACATCTGCGAATCCTGACTCAGGCTCCGCACATTGCCGGTTCGCCCGAGGACAAGGCGACGGCCGATTACGTGGCCAAAAAATTCCGCGAGGCTGGGCTGGAAACTGAAATCGTCGAATACAGGGTCTGGATGAACTATCCCACGGAAATCAGCGTAGATGTGACCGCTCCTGCTGGTGTCACTATGCATGGCCCAACCCGCGAGCAGGTGAACGGAGACCCCTACGACGACGATCCTCGGGTAGTGATGCCGTACAACGCCATGTCGCCCTCTGGCGACGTGGAAGCCGATGTGGTTTACGCGAATTACGGCTCGCTTGAAGATTTCAGGAAGCTCGATCAACTGAAGGTAGATGTCCGCAGCAAAATCGTGCTGGTTCGTTATGGAGAGAATTTTCGCGGAGTGAAAGCATTTGTGGCGCAGGAGCGTGGTGCCGCTGGCGTGATCATCTACTCCGACCCCGCCGATGATGGCTGGAAGCGCGGCGATAAATATCCGAAGGGGCCCTGGCGTCCGGACACCGGCGTGCAGCGCGGGTCAATCGGATACATGTTCCAGTTTCCTGGGGACCCAACCACCCCTGGGATTGCCTCCGTGCCATCCCTTCCTGATTCCAAGCGCATTCCACCGGAACAGTCGACGCAGTTACCGAAAATTCCGACTACCCCTCTCTCTTACGCCGACGCTTGGCCGGTCCTCGAACACCTGGCCGGTCCGGAGTCACCCCGTGATTGGCAGGGAGCGCTGCCTTTCACTTACCACGTCGGTCCCGGTCCAGTAAGAGTGAAAATGCATCTCAAACAGGACTACCAGTTGCGCACCATCTGGGACGTGATCGGGCGGGTGCGCGGCAACGAGTTGCCCGACGAGTGGGTTGTAGGTGGGAATCATCGGGATGCCTGGGTGTACGGAGCGGTCGATCCCAACAGTGGCACTGCGGCCATGCTGGAGGCAGTCCACGGGATGGGTGAGCTGCTGAAGTCAGGCTGGAAGCCGAAGCGCTCTATTGTGCTGGGCAGTTGGGACGCAGAGGAAGAGGGCCTGATCGGCTCCACGGAATGGGGAGAGCAGCACGAAGCCGAGCTAGCCAACGCGGCCGCGTACTTCAATATGGATGTGGCTGTCTCTGGGCCGAAGTTTGGCGCGTCGTCCTCGCCGAGTCTAAAGCAGTTTCTGCGAGAGGCGACGAAAGTTGTGCCCAGTCCGAAAGGTGGCACGCTCTATGACGCATGGAGAAAAGCCAATCAGCCAGGAGCGGAGTCTGGCCAATCACCCACTGAGGCCATCGGTGATAGCAGACGAATTCCCGCGGTTCAGGCCAAGGGCGAAGTGCCGGTTGGCGATTTAGGCAGCGGATCGGATTACACCGTCTTTTTGCAGCATCTGGGTGTTCCCTCAACAGACATCAGCTCGACCGGACCGTACGGGGTTTATCACTCTGTGTTCGATAATTTCAACTGGTTCAAGAAATTCGGCGATCCCGATTTCACCTACGAGCAGGAGATGGCACGACTCCACGGAATCGAAGCTATTCGGATGGCCGACGCCGACGTGCTGCCCTACGATTACGAAGAGTACGGCGAGGAAATTGTGGCGTATATCGACACCGCCAGGAAAAAGGCAAACAACAACTTCGGCAATCATGCGCCCAACTTTTCCGACGCAGTCGAGGCGGCTCGTCGCTTTGAAAAGGCCGGAGCGAAGATTCTCGCCCGCCAGAGGAATCCGGGGAATGATGTCAATGGGTTAAATCAGGCGCTGCGCCAAGCCGAGCGGGCATTGTTGATTCCCGAAGGGCTTCCCAACCGTCCGTGGTTCCGCCATGCTATTTATGCTCCAGGCCAATACACCGGGTATGCCGCAGTAGTCATCCCCGGCGTCAATGAAGCCATCGACAAACACGATGTCGAGCGGACGCAGCAGCAACTTACTGCTCTGGCAGCGGCATTGAACCGCGCCGCCAAGATGCTTGAGAATTACAAGTGATTGCACGCGAATGTGCAAGAGTTTGCGCTGTACCTTCAAAATCCGCTTCTGAAGCCTCGTCTAGCATCTCACATTGGAGTAGAATGCCGTAGCCTGACCGCCGGCTGTTCGGGCTGATATTGTTGACGGTTGGGTTCAATCAAGTGCGCTAGCCGCCCCCATGCCCCTGGCCCGCATCATCGCTCGAGATGCAGAAAACGCTCACGTCCTGGCGAAAGATTTGCGCGCGCGCGGGTACGAAGTGCAGACCCGTTTGCCAGAAGAAAAATCTTCGGAACCTGCCGATCTGGAAATCACTCTGGAAGACTGCACGATTGAAGAAGCGGTGTCAGGCGCTGCTCACGTTCCCGTCTCTCCGGATCTCTACGTATTCATCGCACCGGGAGCGGTCAGCGAGAATTTGCGGCCCATCCGGATCGCGAATTTGATTCCTGAAGCGGTTGCCGCCAAGTCAGTCCTGGAAATGAAAGCCGAACCGCCGGTGCGACCGGCTCTCGCGGAATGCGAGCCGCCAGTGCTCGAGCCCACTGCTATAGCCATTGGTGATCTAGGAACTACACACGAACTGGCCGAGAATGGTTCTGCCATGACATTCCAAGCCGAAGGCCTCGAGACCCAAGAGCCGGAGTGTGATTTTATTCCGATGAATGCCAAAAGTACTTCCCCCGCAGGTGACCAAGAGGCTCATCTTGACCTCGGAACTGAGCTTCAGGATCGTGTCATCCGAACAGGAGGCTGTGATCATGCAGGGGGATGAGCCTGTCTCCTGCGCACCCGTCTGGGAGTGGGCCTCGGTCGAGGAGCAGATTCCAGAGGAGCGACAGCCCGCTTCCTTCGAATCGGAGGACGTTGCCGATACATCAGCGGGCATTGAAGCGCGGATGGAGCCGGAGCCGATGGCGCTACCGATCACCGGTTCGCGTGCGGATGATAAAGATTTTCCGTCTTTCCGGGTCCGGATCCCGCGAATGTCGCGGAACGAAAAGTTGTTTTGGAAGATTGCGCCGCTGGCGGCGATGCTCGTGCTTGCGTTTTTGTTGCTGGCTGTGTCAGCTCACCGCTTTTCCCCGGTTCCGCCGGGATTGGCACCGAGCTCGGGAGATCGACAGTCCGTTCCTTTCGCCAAGGTAAAATCGGGCAAGCCCATTGCAGCGCCGACCAAGAGCATTCTCAGCGCGGCGCCAGGCGCGCAGAATCCCGTGCCGACAGCCGCAAAGCCTACAGCAGCGGAGCCGCTTACAATAAACCCGTTTACACCCAACCTGCCAGTATCGAAGTTGGACCACAACGGCATTGGCAAAGTGACTCTGGCCACATCCAGTGAGCGCGTGGTCGCGTCAAAGCGAAGTCCACACTTGGCTTCGAGCGACGAAGATTATGTCGCCAAAGATACCATCGTTCGTTACGGTGCCCCTTCAGGACGCCTCTCCGCATCGCATCGCCAAGCCGCGGCTCCGAAGAGGAAAGCTGACGTTATCGCCAAAGACACCGTCGTTCATTACGGCGCCCAGTCAGACCTACCGCCCTCGCCGTCGCGAAAATAACAGCTTCCGTCGGGCAGCGTACAAATCCACTGCGCCTTTGAGCTTGATCTAGCTTATTGAGATTATTTCCCGTCGGTTGACCGCCGAAATGATCATCCGGATGATGGCGGCATTTTTCCTGCAACATCGGAGATCGGGAATTCACGATGACGGCCCCGAATGTCGTCGCACATGTACTCAAGACATTGCCCACGGCCGCTAGCGCAACATTTCTGGCGCTTTTTCCTATTGTGAATCCGTTCGGCGGAGTTCCCCTGTTTTTCTCTTTGACTTCGGATTTTTCGGCCGGGGAGCGCAATCGCACCGCGCTGAAGACCGGCATCTACGTGACTGTCATTCTCATCTTCTTCATGTTTCTCGGCCGCTTCGTGCTGAGTTTTTTCGGGATTTCCCTGCCCGTGCTGAAAATTGCCGGGGGACTTATCGTGGCCAACACAGCGTGGGGCATGGTGACCGCGTCCAGTCGGATCACCGCGGCAGAGAGCCACGAAGCGAGCACGAAAGAAGATATCTCTCTCACGCCTATGGCAATGCCTATCCTCTCCGGTCCAGGTTCGATCGGAGTCGTGATGGGTCTGGCAGCAGATGCCGACTCCAAGGTCGCTTATCTGGGGATGGTGATGGCGATAGTGGCCATCGGACTAGCGGTGTACCTGTTTCTTCGTCTTGGAGGTCCGCTGGTCGAGCGCCTCGGGCCGGGCGCCACAGGAGCCATCAACCGCATCTTCGGTTTTTTGATCCTGGCCATCGCGGTGCAGTTGGTATGGGACGGCGTTGCCGACTTCAGGTGATAGATGTGGTGCGGACGCCCTCAGGAAAAAGCACGGGCAGGCTCTTGCCCGCCAAGAAAAGCCTCCGAGCTCTGCTCAAAGCCAGCCGAGCGCGGCTGTTCTTACGCGAAGTGCTATTTGATGGGGACCAACTTCTCCACGAGCTCGGAGTAATCTTTCTTCTCCAATCCGTGCACTTGCTTGTTGTACTCATCCACTTTGCTGGAATAATTCATCGAGCAGAATTTCGGACCGCACATGGAGCAGAAAGCTGCTTCTTTGTAGTAATCGTCGGGCAGAGTTTCGTCGTGCATGGCGCGCGCCGTTTCGGGATCAAGAGACAGCGCGAATTGCTTTTCCCAATCGAATTTGTAGCGGGCGTAGCTGAGAGCATCATCACGATCCTGAGCGCCGGGACGATGACGGGCGACGTCGGCAGCGTGCGCGGCAATCTTGTAGGCGATGATGCCGTCCTTCACGTCTTTCTCGTTAGGTAAACCGAGATGCTCCTTCGGCGTGACATAGCACAGCATAGCCGCGCCGTGCCATCCGATCATGGCTGCGCCTATAGCTGAAGTGATGTGGTCATAGCCGGGAGCAATATCGGTAACTAGCGGACCCAAGGTGTAAAAGGGCGCTTCGTAGCAGAGCTCTTTTTCTTTGTCTACCTGCTCTTTGATCTTGTCGAGTGGGACATGGCCGGGACCCTCGATCATCACCTGGACGTCATGCTCCCAGGCTTTCTTGGTCAATTCGCCTAGAGTTGTCAGTTCGGCAAACTGGGCTTCATCGCTGGCGTCGGCTATGCAGCCGGGGCGCAAACCGTCGCCCAGTGAGAACGAAACGTCGTGCTTGGCGAAAATCTTGCAGATGTCGTCAAAACGTTCGTAGAGAAAATTCTGTTTGTGATGGTGGGCCATCCACTGCGCCAGAATCGCGCCCCCGCGGCTGACAATTCCAGTAATCCGCTTGGAGACCATCGGCAAGTACTGAATCAAGACCCCGGCATGGATGGTCATGTAATCCACGCCCTGCTCGGCCTGCTCCTCGATCACTTCCAGCATCACTTCGGCGTTGAGATCTTCGACCCGCTTCACTCGCGAAATGGCTTCATAGATCGGCACCGTACCGATTGGAACCGGCGAGTGCCGCAGGATAGCTTCGCGAATCTCGTGAATGTCACCGCCGGTGGAAAGATCCATCACCGTGTCCGCGCCAAAGTGCACAGAGGTGTGCAGCTTCTTCAGTTCCTCGTCAATGTTGGAAGTGACGGCGGAGTTGCCAATGTTGGAATTGATCTTGCACAGTGAGGCTACGCCGATGCACATGGGCTCGAGTTCAGGATGATTGATATTCGCGGGGATAATCATGCGACCGCGAGCCACTTCGTCACGGACCTGCTCAGGTGAAAGCTTTTCGCGGCCGGCCACATACTCCATTTCTTCCGTCACCCGGCCCTTCCGGGCGTAATGCATTTGCGAGAAATTTCCGTCGGCATTTTCGGACTTGCGCCGGGCAAGCCATTCGCCACGTGGCTGGGGAATGTCTCGTTCATTATTTTGTTGCAGACTACTGCCTTTGCTGGAGCTGCCGTTGGTGGGAATCATGCTGATATGAACCCCTTGGGAAGTTTCACTTGAACAACGATTATACGCCGTAGAGGGTCACGAAGGCCCGGATCATGGCACAATGCGAGCGCAATCGCTCGCGCCGATGTTGCTTGAGGCGATTCGACTAAGGCGATTGACAGTCGCGGCTGGTACATCCCGCCGGAGGCTGCAATCTGATGTTGTGGACCGCGCTCTTGACATGAGGCACCGCCATCACCGCTGGATACATCCACCACAATTTTCGGATGATTCTGTCCCCGGGAAGCCAGTCGTGGCGCTTTTTCATTTCGTAGGCCACCAGCACTTCACTGGCGAATATCGCTGCGTTTGTCGCGATTAGACCTGGATTGGAAGGAAGACTCGTAACCCAGGGGGCGCCCGCTGCTTGCTCGTGCTCCAGCACCAGCGTCCTGGTGGTGGAATGCATGGCCTCGGCTAGACCGAGCGCCCCCATGACTATGACGAACTTCTTATCGACTACTCTTTGTCGTTCCGGCCCCGTGTGAGCTTCCGGCGTCGCGGGCAAAGAGACCAGTTGCACCGAGACTGGTGCGAATGTTGGTGCGGGCTGGGCCTCGCCGGGAGTCTCCGCGTGGGCCCGGCCAAGCAAAAGCAGAAGAATCGTGAACTGGAGCATTCGCAATCGAGATCCCCTCCGTGACTCGTCGACTTGTGTCCTCGTAGCGGCTCGCCGCGAGATCACCCAACAATGCGCGACTCATTCGACAAGGGAGCAAGCTGCCATCCAATTGCGGTGGCTGTATTCTTCAACGAGATAGACAACACTTTCCCGTTCTGGGGCAGGTCGCGCACCGGAGCTGCGCAAACACTTTGCTGCGTTGCCTGGCATTTTTCCAATCCAACCCACTAAGCCGATCTAGAGATCTGTTATCAGTCCGACGCTGAAACATTGCCTAACAGTTTCGTCTGTTGTCCGTCTAAGCAGGCGGGCTTAGAATCGCCAGTTCATCCAAATGAGGTCAGTCATGCGCTTGTGCTCGATGCTCCTTATCTGCTTTTTGGTCGCTATCGCCGCCTTCGCCCAGTCCGCTCCCGCCAAGCCCGGACTGGGTTTCAGCATTGACAATATCGACACATCGGTTGATCCCTGCGCGGATTTTTATCAATACGCTTGCGGCAACTGGCTGAAAAAAACCGAGATCCCACCCGATCAGACGCGCTGGCTCAGCTTCGTTGAGCTGGATCAGCGGAATGAGGAAATCATGCGTGGCATTGTGGAAAAAGCCTCTGCGGGCGGTCCGGGCCGCGATGCTATCGATCAAAGGATTGGCGATTACTACGCCTCGTGCATGGACGAGAAGGCGGCCGATGCCAAAGGCCTTGATCCGCTCAAGCCCGAGCTTTCCCGCATCGCGCGCGTTTCAGACAAGACGGCTCTAATCGATGCGATTGCGCGGGTACACTTGATTGGTCCCAATCCTCTGTTTAACTTCTATTCCCAGCCAGACCTGCATAACGCAGGGCAAGTCATTGCCTACATTGACCAGGGTGGTCTCACCCTTCCGGACCGCGATTACTACCTCAAAGACGATCCCAAGATGACGGAGACGCGTAAGCATTTTGTGGAATATGTGACTCAGGTATTTACGCTGGCAGGTCAGACTCCGCAACAAGCCGCCGATTCCGCCCAGACTGTTTTGCGGATTGAGACCGCGCTGGCCAAAGCTTCCATGGACCGGACCGTACGGCGCGACCCCAAGACCCGGGATCACAAGATGACTCGCGATCAAGCCGCCGGCCTGGCGCCGAATTTTTATCTGACGCGTTATTTCGCGGAGGTGAATGCGCCCAGCTTTTCGGAGCTGAATGTCAGCAACCCCGATTTTTTCAAGCAGGTAAATGGGCTACTTGATTCCGAGTCGCTCGATGCGCTGAAAACCTACGTGAGCTGGCACCTGTTCGACAACACCGCCCCCTGGCTTTCCCAGCCATTTGTTGACGCCAATTTCAAAATGCGGCAGGCCTTAACCGGGCAAGCTGAAATCAAGCCGCGCTGGAAGCGCTGCGTAAACGCCACTGATGACGCTCTGGGCGAGGCCTTAGGCCAGCGTTACGTGGAAGTGACTTTCGGCGCGGAAGGCAAACAACGCATGCTGAAGATGGTAGCTGCGCTTGAGAGTTCACTAGATGAGGACATCGGCGGCCTCTCGTGGATGGGTGACGAGACCAAGAAACAGGCCAAGATAAAGCTGGAAGCGATTGGTAACAAGATCGGCTATCCCGATGTCTGGCGGGACTACAGTTCGCTGAAAATCGTGCGCGGTGAGCTGGTAGGAAACTTCCTGCGTGCAAATGAATTCGAAGCCCATCGGCAGATCGCAAAGATCGACAAGCCGCTTGATCGCAAAGAGTGGGGCATGACTCCACCGACGGTGAACGCCTACTATAGTCCGCCGCGGAATGAGATTGTGTTCCCCGCGGGCATTCTGCAGCCGCCTTTCTTCGATAAGAGGATGGATGACGCAGTGAACTTCGGTGGCATCGGAGTTGTCATCGGGCACGAATTGACCCACGGTTTCGATGATCAGGGGCGTAAATACGATCCGCAAGGCAATCTGCGCGATTGGTGGACCGCTGAAGATGGCAAGGAGTTCGAAAAGCGCGTCAGTTGCATTGCGGATGAGTACAGCAACTTCGTCGCGGTGGATGACCTCAAGTTAAATGGCCGTCTCACCTTGGGGGAGAACACGGCGGATAACGGGGGAGCGCGCATCGCGCTTGCTGCCCTGCGCAAGATGATCGCGCAGGACTCCAGCGGGAAGGCAGGCGAGAAGATTGACGGCTACACTCCTGAGCAACGGTTCTTCCTGGGATTTGGGCGAGTGTGGTGCCAAAAACAGCGTCCCGAAGAAGCGCGCCGGCGGGTCACCATCGATCCGCACTCTCCGGGGAAATATCGCATTAACGGCGTGGTCCAGAACATGCCCGAGTTCCAGCAGACGTGGGGCTGCAAAACCGGGCAGCCAATGGTTAGCGAAAACGCTTGCCGGGTCTGGTAAGAGCTGGCGCGAGGAAAGAAGCTTTGAGTGAGCGGGCTGAATTACTGGCTCCTGCGAACAACCGCCAGATGAGCGCGTATGCGTTTTCTGAAGCCCAGGCGTTCATACAATCCAATTGCACGCATGTTGTCCTCTCGGACGTGCAAAAATGGCACTTCGCTCCTATTGCGTATCTGCTCTACCAACGCGGTGATAAGAGTGCCAGCGTAGCCGTGCCCCACGTGATCGGGATGGGTGCACACTGCGCTCACCTCGGTGAATCCCGGTAGGCGTAGCCGCTCGCCAGCCATCGCGACCAGAGTTCCTGACCGGCGAATACCTAGATACGTACCCAGTTCGCGCGTGCGTCGGCCGAACGGTCCGGGTTTGGTCAGTTCTGCGAGCGCCATCATCTCCGGCACGTCGCTCTCGGTCAACTCAATCAACCCGTCCCCAGGCAATGCGGGAGTCAGCGGAGCACGGCTTGCGATTTTCATAAATCATCTGCAGGAGCGGAAGCGTGACAACTACGGTCAAGCCATCAGGCACTTGTGGAGGTGCTTCCAGAAACAGGCCAGTCGCCATTCCTTCCCTGAGCAGACCAGCCAGCGAATCGTAAGCTTCGTGGGTCGGCGCGAGAAGCGCGCCAAGCGAAGTGACATCCGCGGGAAACTTTCGCGCCAACTCGCGGCCCTCAGAAAAGTGAGCCTGGCTGGTGGTGAGCGCGTTCCATATCACATTGTCAAGCGCATGCATGCGGTTTTAGATCATCGATCTCGCGATTTTGATTCTTAGGTTGTGAACCGGACTCTAAGCTGCCTTCTGCTCGAACGCCCTCCGAATCTTGCCTTCAAATTCTGTTCTCCTCATGCAACCGCGCAACTCCCGCGTTTTCAGTGGTTGCAATTTCATGACAAGAAAATGGCAGCGAAATGACCCACAAGTGACGTGGGAGTGACAACCCGCTCGTCCTCCACTCTTACGCTGCGATTAGAGATTCAGGAGGTACCCATGAAAAGTAAATACATCATTTGCGTGATTGCACTATTGGTCGTCGTTTCCAATGCTGGTCGACAGGCAGTTTGGGCTGGTCCTCCGGCTAGCACAGGAAATTCGTCGGCAACAATCAAAGGTGTCGTCAAGTTCGAAGGCGTAGCTCCAAAATCAAAACCCATCAACATGGCGGCGGACCCGAGCTGCGCCAAGCAGCATCCCATGCCGATCTCGGCTGCAGAAATTCTGACCGACGGCAATGGACTGCAGAACGCAATTGTTTTTATCGCCGATGGCCTCGGCGATCACTCCTTCGAGCCGCCGAGTCAGCCTGTCGTGATCGAGCAGAAAGGCTGCATGTATCAACCCCATGTCATCGCCATGCGGGCGAACCAAAAATTGGAGGTCGTCAATGACGATCCCACAACCCACAACATTCACCCCCAGCCCGCCAACAATCGGGAGTGGAACAAGGCCGAGCCGCCCGGCACCAGGGTGGAAGATACTTTTACTCGCGAAGAGATCGCGATTCCGGTGAAATGCAACGTGCATCCCTGGATGCGTAGCTACGTTGCCGTATTCAAACATCCTTACTTCGTCGTGACGGGCAAGGACGGCAGCTTCGATTTGAACGGCCTGCCGCCCGGGACCTACACCCTCAAGGCCTGGCACGAGAAACTCGGTACCGCAACCCAGCAGGTCACCGTTGGGGCAAACGAGAGCAAAACGGTGCAATTCGTTTTTAAGTCTGGGCAGGGATCGTAACGGTAAATTGATTTGAGACGCCCGCTTCCTTGTCCTGTACTCGGCAGCGGGCTTGGACTTCGAAAGAAAATTCAACCGCAAGGTCCGGATGGAATCTAAGTGGGCAAAGTATCAAGCTGAACCGCATCAGACTCGACTAGGTTGGTGCTTGCCCATGAGGAAAACAGATTCACGGCTTCGAGAAACGCTTGGCGCGGTGCTTGCAGCATGCGCTCTCCCACATAGAGAATCTTGACAACAGCCCGGTCGCTGCCACCGCCGATCTATCCACTTTGCGGCGGCGGCTCGGGAAGCCGCTGGCGGCGGAGGGCATTCCCGCAGAGCAGGTGATTGAGGAACTCGTAAGAGACGTTGATGGCGGCATCCTGGGTTCCGCCGGCGGACGCTTCTTCGGCTGGGTAGTGGGAGCTTCCGTGCCTGCCGCTTTGGCCGCCGACTGGCTCACGTCAGCTTGGGACCAGAACGGCGCCCTCTATGCCACCGCACCCGCTGCCGCTGTGGTGGAGGAGGTGGTCGGTGCTTGGCTGAAAGATATCCTTGGACTTCCCCCGGAAGCCAGCTTCGCGCTGGTGACTGGCTGCCAGATGGCGCATGTAACTTGTCTTGCTGCTGCTCGCCACTCGTTGCTGGCAAAACGTGGCTGGGATGTTGAGCGGCAAGGTCTGTACGGAGCGCCTCCGATTCGAATTCTGTCGAGCTCTCTCTTGCACGGTTCGTTTGAACGCGCGGTCCGCCTGCTCGGCCTTGGGCTTTCGCAAGTGACGGTTCTGCCAGCCGACTCGCAAGGCCGGCTTGAATACGCCGCACTAGAGCAGGCATTACAGAGCAACCCATCGGCTCCGACGATTGTGCTTTTGCAGGCTGGCGATGTGAATACTGGGGCCTTCGACCTATTCGAGACCATCATTCCGCTGGCAAAGAAGCATGGAGCTTGGGTCCACGTGGATGGCGCCTTCGGTCTATGGGTGGCCTGCGCTCCGCGGTACCGTCATCTGGCGAAAGGAGTGGCGGCGGCCGACTCCTGGGCTACGGATGGACACAAGTGGCTCAATGTCCCGTTCGATTGCGGGTATGCCTTCGTCACTGACGCGGAGGCCCATCGCGCCTCGTTATCTCATCGCGCTGCTTATCTAACGCATGATGCTGAGGCGCGCGATGAGATGGACTGGAATCCGGAGTGGTCTCGCCGCGCTCGCGGTTTCGCCAGCTATGCCGCCCTGCGCGAACTTGGCCGAGAAGGAGTGGCAGATTTGGTAGAGCGTTGCTGCGAGCACGCGCACTCCCTTGTAATGAAAATCGGGGGCCTGCCCGGCGCGGAAGTTCTGTGGGAGCCGACGATCAACCAAGGCCTGGTGCGCTTCCTCGATGTCGAACCAGGCGCATCGGAAAAGGATCACGATCGGCGAACCGAGGAGGTAATGGCGGCAATTCTAACCACGGGAGAGGCGTTCTTTGGCGGAACCACTTGGCACGGACATCGCGCCATGCGAGTGAGCGTCTCTAGTTGGCGGACTTCCGAGGAAGATGTGGAGCGCGTAGTGAACGCGGTCGCTGGCGTGTTGAAGGTTCCGGTCGCGCAGTGACTTTAAGGCTCCTCCCCATGCACCTTCGGACAGCTTGACCGCTAGGCACCACAGGCATAATGTTTGCAGTAGGGTCGAGCCAGCCCATGTCCAGCCAAAACGCCAAGTATCTGAAATTCGGCAGCGCCATCGTGGTGATCCTGCTATCTCTAGGTTTCCTTGCTTATACCGGAGTGCAGGAAAGCAAGAGTTACTATGTCACCATCAAAGAGCTGCGCGGTATGGGAGAGCAGCGCCCACACCAAGCGCTTACGAGTCGCGGGAAACGTTCAGCCTGGTTCGATCAAGCGGACAGGAACCAAGGTTGAGTTTATGCTGGTCGAGAATGACCAGATTCTGCCCGTGGTGTACAGCGGAACTGAAGCGCCTCCCGACACGTTTCAAGGACAATTCGCAAGCGCTTGGCCGATGGCAGCTTCGGACGCGACGGCGTCTTCCACGCCAAACAATTACAGGCCAAGTGCGCTTCAAAATATGCACCCCAGCAACCGGGAACGCCGGGCAATCAGATGCAGGCCGAGCCTGCCAAGAGCGTGACCCAAGTTCAAAGCGGCTCGACCACGACGTCAAACTGATCGCTCGTAGTTGCTTCGTGCGTCATTGTTCTTCATTTGTCATCCTGAGCGAGGGTGCCTCTTCGCTTGCGAAGAGGTAGACGAGTCGAAGGATCCCTACTCCTCGCCACGATGTCTGCACCACTGTTCTCGACTTCGTCAGCGGCTTCGTCTATCTTCACCCTGACACCGTTTTTCACTTCCACTTCCGTGACTTCAATCCCAGCGGCGCCTACGGATTCTGCGGTCGTCATCCTTACCGATCTTGTCAAGCAATTCGGCCGCTTTGCCGCCCTGCGCGGTGTGACTGCAGACTTCGCTCCTGGCCGCCTGTACGCGATCCTGGGCGACAACGGCGCAGGGAAGACGACACTGCTGCGGGCGCTCGCTGGTCTTTCGCGGCCGACGCGGGGAACCGTCTTGATGTTGGGTACAACTAATCTCCGCGCCGTTTGCCAGCAGGTTGGCTATATGGCGCACTCTTCACTGCTCTACGACGAGATGAGTGGGATGGAGAACTTGCGCTACTTTGCCCGCCTGTATGGAATCGAAGATGGCGAGCGCTGTGAGACCGTCCTGACTTTGGTCGGCCTCGATCCAGGGCTGACCCGCGCTGTCGGCCAGTATTCGCAGGGCATGCGGCAGAGAATGTCTTTGGCACGGGCAATCCTGCATGATCCCCAAATTCTGCTGCTCGACGAGCCCTTCTCCAATGTGGACGTGGGTTCGGCGCGGGAAATGGTTAGCTTGCTGTCGCGCATGCGCGATGCTGGCAAGACTATCTTCGTGGTTACGCATCAATCGGCGCTCTCATCGAAAGTGCCGCGGACGAGTTTATCTGGATGGAAGCGGGACAGATCGCCAGTCGTACCCCTCACCTGCACGGGGCGGAGGCGCGATGAGCCTTGCAGCGATCACAAGAGCGACTCTCGCCAAGGATCTCCGCCTGGAGTGGCGTTCCAAGGATGCCATCAATTCAATGTTGTTCTTCGCGCTGCTGGTCGTTGTTGTGTTCAGCTTTTCTTTCGATCCCAACGCAGAAGAATCCCGGCAGATCGCCGGCGGTTTGGTTTGGGTGGCATTTCTATTTGCAGCCGTGGTCGCTCTCAATCAGACTTGGGCGCGCGAACTGCGCAATCAAGTATTGGACGCTTTCCGCGTCTCTCCCGCGCCCGCAAATTCTCTCTTTCTTGCTAAGGCGCTGGGGAACTTTGTCTTCGTCTGTGTGCTGGAAGCGTTGATGACGCCGCTCTTTGTCGTCTTCTACAAACTGAGAGCGCTGGGGCCGGCTTGGCAATTGATTCCAGTCGCTGTGTTGGGGACTTGGGCCCTGGTGGTGAATGGCACCTTTTTTGCCGCGATGTCTATACGCACCCGCAGCCGCGAGATCATGCTACCGCTGCTGCTGTTCCCGATTTCCATCCCGGCGATACTTGCTATGGTGAACGCCACCACAGCCATCCTTACAGGTGAGCTGTCGGCGTGGTTCTGGTTCGTATTGCTCGCAACCTACGATGTCGTGTTTACTATTGCTTGTCTCCTGTTATTCGAAACGGTGCTGCACGCGGAATGAAACGCGCCTTTCCCATCTTCGCAGTCCTCACCGCATTGTTGCTGAGCTATGCCCTGTATGAGGCTCTGGTCGCGGCACCCACAGAAAAGACCATGGGCGATGTACAACGGATCTTCTATTACCACGTGCCCTCGGCTTGGACCGCCTTCCTGTTGTTCCTGATTAATTTTGTGGCGTCCGTTGTGTACCTGATTCGCCGCAGCCACACCGCTGATATCGTCGCCGTCGTCACAGCCGAAGTCGGGGTGGTCTTCTGCACCGTGGTTCTGGTAACCGGGCCGCTGTGGGCGCGTCCGGTATGGGGAATCTGGTGGACCTGGGACGTGCGCCTGACTTCCACGTTAGTGCTGTGGCTGATTTACGTCAGCTATCTGATGCTCCGACGATTCTCGACGAGCAGCCAGACTCCCCTGCTGGCGGCGGCGCTGGCGGTTTTTGGCGCGCTCGATGTCCCCCTAGTCTATTTTTCCATCTGGATTTTCCGCACCCAGCATCCCCAGCCCGTCATTGGAGGCGGAGGCTCGATTGATCCGCGCATGCTACATATCCTGCTGCTCAACTGGGTTGCGTTCCTCTGTTTCGCTGCGCTGATTTGCTGGTCGCGTTACCGATTGGAGCGCCTGCGCAGAGAAGTGGAAGAAACTCAAGCCCTGGAATCGCTCCTCGAACCCCGGAGTCTACGATGACTTTCCTTTATGTCGCCTATGCCGCCACGTGGATCATCCATATCACTTACCTGGGCACTCTGGTTCAGCGATACAAGCGCCTGCAAAGGGAAATCGAGGCGTTGCAGAAGTAATCGAAGGAGCCCGAGGTTGCGCACTCTGGCGGCAGGCTTGAGATCGTTGCTCGCTAGTGCATGTTGCTGAGGTAGTCCGCGCCTGGATTGGTGCGCAGGAATTCGTATTCTTCAATCAGAGCAGCTACGCCGACCCGAGAGACCGGCAGCGGCGCCTCTACGCGAACCACGCGCGCCGTAAACCGGACTCGTACCGGATCGGTAAGAGTAACGTGCGGCGGGAACGTCATGGTCACCTCAATCCGCGTACCTTCGGGCACCGCCCGGTCCAGATAAAAAAACACCCCGCGAGCGCTTACATTCTGGGTTTCCGTGAACACCTCATCGGGAACGCGGTCGCCCAGTCGGATTAAGGCGGGTAGGCGCATGGTCGAAACGTCGCATGGTGCGTCGTTCCTCTGTCGGCTCCCGCACCGTGCTTTCTTTTCTTAGAAACATTTATCTGAACAAGTCGCCGAATTTCCGTGCTCAACTCCAGAGAAACATGACTGCAAAAACGAGATCGCTATGGTTCCAAAGGTTACGTACCGAACGCCCGTTTGCAAGCGCAAAACGCGCGGGGAATTGAATCGGTTAACGCTACCACGCTGTGGAACTGGGTCCGCACTTTTGCGGCTTTAGGCGGCATCTCCGGGAGCCGGTGGACGCATCTGACCAAACGTCTTACCAAACCAGGCCAGGACGTCGGTGCGCAGCTTGACAGTCTATCCGTCAGATGTTTAAGTAGTTATTTATTTTTTCGACCATAATCAGGTGACAAGTGCACATGCCGCTTCGCGAGCGCGAGTAGCATCGCTGTTTGTCTGCCAATTTTCTTCTTCCTCTCCATGAAACCCGGAATTTCGGAGGAGCTAGTGAGATTGAATTGCCATATGTCGGGGACTGTCTGGCCGCGAAGCCGGATTCTGTTGCTATTCGTTGCGCTGGTGAGCGTGGCAACCGTCACCCTGGGAGGGTTTGGCCACAGCGCCGGGAAGAGTCTGGTCAGCGGCAGCGAAGTCGCTAGCGCGCCGTTTTTCTCCCCAATCTCAGCCAGTGACCATCCTGGCCTCGGCGCTGTCTACAGCCATCTTCCTCTGGCCTTCGAACCGAATCAGGGGCAGAGCGATCCACGGGTGAAGTTCTTGGCCAGAGGAGGCGCTTACGGACTATTCCTCACTGCCGATGAAGCCGTGCTGGTGCTGCAGAACTGGTCCAAGAGCACTCCGCGGTCAGCCAGCCAGACGGCTGTAGTTCGCATGGCATTGGATGGAGCAAATAGTTCCGCCGCAGCTGGAACCGACCCTCTTCCGGGCAAGAGCAACTATTTTATTGGCAATGATCCTGCTAAGTGGCATCGCAATATTCCGCAGTTCGCTCGCGTCCGTTATCAAAACGTCTATCCCGGCATTGATCTGGTTTACTACGGCAATCAGGGACGTCTGGAGTACGACTTCGAAGTCTCTCCCGGCGCCGATCCGAGCGCCATCGCTCTCCAATTCCATGACGTGGAAAAGCTGGCGCTGAATGCCCAAGGTGATCTGGTGCTGGTGAGCGGCGGGAGTCAAGTGCGGTTTGAAGCACCACGTATCTATCAGAAGATTGGCCGGGAAGAGAAAGCGGTTCCGGGACGTTTCATCCAGCGTGGGAAGAATCGGGTTGGCTTTGCGCTTGGAGATTACGATCGAAGCCAGACTTTGATTATCGATCCGGTGCTGGCTTACTCGACCTATCTTGGAGGCACCGGTGAGGAAGCTTGTTCAGTTATTGCGCCTACTGTAATTTCGCCAATCACGATTGACGGAATTGCCTCGCCGCCGTCGGGCTGCCCGGCGGTGGCAGTGGATTCGAGCGGCAACATTTACATCGCGGGTGCGACTACGTCAACGGACTTTCCCAATCCCACGAAGTCCCCGACCTTGAATGGTTCTTCGGACGCGTTCATCGCCAAGATCAACCCGACGGCCCCTTCCGGAACTCTCAGTTATTTTATTCGACCTATCTGGGGGGTAGCGGCGGCGAGACGACGGCTGGTGTAGCTGTGGACTCGGGTTTCAACGTGATCGTCGCCGGAAACACGAACTCCGGCGATTTCCCGACCAATGGAGTCCTTGCTCCCTTTCAGACCAAGCCGGTAGTTGCGGGCACTCATGGTTTCGTTAGCAAACTCGATGCAGCGGGATCGACGCTCATTTACTCCACGTATCTATCCGGCAACGGAACGGATACGGTTACAGGGCTTGCGCTGGATGTTAAAGGCAAGGCTTACGTTACCGGCACCACCACTTCGACGAACACACCCGACAACGGCGCTGTTTCCGGCTACCCTCGGCGCTTTCAAGGTCCTTTCAAACCTCCTCACTTGCAGCCGTTCAGTTCTTTGTCAGCAAGGTCGACCCAGCCATTTCGGAGTTTCCAGCTTGAGCGTACTCGACATATTTTGGCGGGGGGACTACCGCGGGCGGCGCACCGATTGTGGCCAACGGTGGCGGAATCGCTGTGGATACCAGCACGAATACAAACAATGCTTTTAACGTTTACTTCACCGGGGGGACTAACTTTTTGAACACCGGTAGCAGTTCACATGTTACCGGGGGGACTGGCACTGACTTCCCCATCTTGAATGCGTACCAGGTTTGCCTGGATACTCCGGTGAATCCGACAACCCCCTGTCCGACCAATGCCACCGCTACCGACATTTTTCTTGCCAAGATCAATCCGGCCGCGTCTCCTGGCGCTCAATTGCTTTATTCGACCTATCTGGGAGGTACGTCTAACGACGTCGGCTATGGAGTCGCGGTCGACTCAGGCACCAACGCATATTTGACCGGGTGGACGTCTTCAACTGACTTCCACTTCACACCCTCGAGTGGTGTGACGGTTTTTCAGGGAAGCAACGCCGGAGGAATCGACGCCTTCGTCGCCAAAATTGGGCCTCCATGCACTACCACGACGACCACCTGTCCGCAGGGTACGGTTCCGCTGCTTTACTTTACCTATCTTGGAGGCTCGGGCACGGATGTAGGTCTGTCCGTCGCGGTCGATTCCATTCAAGGCGCGCAAGTCACGGGTTGGACCAATTCAACCGATTTTCACACTCAGAATCCGCTCGTCCCCCCTCCGGAGGACGGTGCACATCTGGCAGGAGGCACGGACGCGTTTGTCGCTCGCATCGATACAACAGCCACAACGGCCTACCGCCGCGGGCCACTTCAGCACCTACCTCGGCGGCACTGGCAACGATGCCGGAACCAGCATCGCCATGATGCGCAGAACCAGACTTATGTTGGTGGAGAAACATTCTCCAACAATTTTCCTACGGCCAACCCATTCCAACCCAGTCTTAACCCTCCCAGCGACGCCTTTATTGCCAAGCTCGGCCCCAAGCTGGGTCTGAAGGCAACTGAGACTGCGAGCCCGAACCCGGTGGGCGCGGGTAATCAAGTCAGCTTCGTGTACACACTCACCAACAACGGTGACTTGACCTCGGGCATTACGTTTAATGACACCTTTTCATCTACCGGAGTCACTTTCGTCTCCGCCAATAGTTCACCAGGAACCTGCACGACAGCTTTGGCGGGCAGCGTTACCTGCTTCGTGGGAACGCTCAACGGTGGCGCCAGTGCAACCGTAACCGTTATCCTGATCCCAACCTCGAGCGGATCGCTGAGTGACGGCGGTCAATTCACCGTTTCCGGTGTAAGCATCAAGCCGAACCCTCCCGCCGTCGCCACGGTGAATGACTTTACTATCACCGTAGCTCCAACGGTTGCCACGGTGCCGGCTGGCACACCCGCCACTTACACGGTCACAGCCGCGCCCAGCGGCGTGCCGTATCCCGGATACGGTGACCCTGTGCGTGAGTTCGACGCTGCCCCCCGGAGTTACGCAAAGCTTTCAAAACAATGCCAGCTCGATCCCAAACCTGGACAGCGGAGCCCAGAGCCGGGTTTTGGTGCTCAGCACCAGCCTCCGGGTTACTACTCCCGCGAGTCTGTGGCGCAAGGGCGGACCACTCTATGCTGCCTGGCTGCCGGTTTCCGGGTTGGCGCTACTCGGCGCTGGTTTCGGAAGGAAGAAGACGTGGCGGCGGCGCTGGCTGATGGGAGTCTTGTTGGGCGGTTTCCTCACGCTGACATTGTTCCAGACAAACTGCGGCAGCTCAGCCCCGACACCTACAACTACCGGTACCCCGGCTGGGACCTACACCCTAACTGTGAGTGGCTCTTCGGGCTCGGTATCACATACCCAGCAGATCTCGCTGGTTGTGCAGTAATCGAATCACGGGAATCGGGCCAGGTGCGCTGTAGGAGCTTGCTTACGCGCCCGCCGATAGCTTGTGATGGCTCTTGCTCTGACTTTGGGCGATGCCGTATTGCCGGATCTTATAGAGCAGTGCCTTGTAGCTGATTTGCAGCAGCGCTGCGGCTTGCTTGCGGTTCCAGTTGGTTTCTTCTAGCGCCTTGGTGATGGCTCCGGCTTCGGCTTCATCCTTGGCGGTCCGGGCCAGTGACTTCAAACCACCAGCGGATTCGGGAGGGTGGGATGTAGTTCCGTCGAAATGGGCGCCACTGCCGTCGTTCTTGGGTTGCAGTTCGGTGATCGCCAGCTTCTCGTCGCCGAGTACCAGATACCGCTTGATGAAATTGTTCAACTCCCGCAGATTGCCGGGCCAGGTGTGATCCAGGCACGCCTGTAACATGGTTTGCGACATCGGCAGTGGAGCCCGCGCGTACTCCTCTGACATACGCGACATGAAGTGCTTCAGCAGGATGGGAATCTCTTCCTTACGTTCCCGTAGAGGAGGAATCTGCAGGGTGAAAGCATTCAGCCGGTAGTAAAGGTCCTCGCGCAGAAGCTTGTTCGCCAGCGCTTGCTGGATGTTGATGTTCGTGGCCGCCAGAATACGGACATCGACCTTGATCACCGAGCGGCTGCCCAGACGCGAGAACTGCTGGTCCTGCAGTACGTGCAGCAGTTTGGCCTGCAACCCTGGGGGCATTTCGCCGATTTCGTCGAGCAAGATTGTTCCCTTGTTACACAGCTCGAATTTGCCAGGTTTAGGATGGGTTGCGCCGGTAAATGCGCCCGCTTCATAGCCAAACAATTCGCTCTCCAGCAAATCGGCTGGAACGGCCGCGCAATTCACTTTGAGGAAAGTACGATGTGCGCGCGGAGACAATTGATGAATCAGTCGCGCTACTACTTCTTTTCCGGTGCCACTCTCGCCCAGCAATAGAACCGGAATGTCGACATTGGCCACCAGAGCGGCTTGCGAACGAATCTTGCGCATGACCGGGCTGGCCGCGACGAAAAACACGTCATCGCTAAGTTCTTCCACGTCGCCGGCGTAGTTCTGCTGGTTGGTTCCGAGGCACTGGTCGATAACCGCGTCCAGTTCTGCTTTCTGGAAAGGCTTGGTCAGGTAGTCGTGGGCTCCAAGACGGATAGCCTGTACTACTTTGCGGGTGTCACTGACGCAGGAAAGCATTACCACTTTCACGCCTGGCTGAAGCTGGCGCAGCTGCTCCAGCGTCTGCAAGCCATCGATCCCGGGCATGAGCAGATCCAGTAGCACCAAGTCAGGCTGAAGACCTTTTTGCACTCGCTCCAGTGCTTCTTCGCCGGTGCTGGCGGTTTCCACCTTGTAGTCATCGACCTCGAGCAAGGTGCGGATATAGCGGAGCATTCCGGGTTCATCGTCCACTAGTAATATCTTGGACGTCTCACTCATTTGCTTTTCCCTCTGCTGGCGGTTGTGGGGACGGGTTGGAGGGGGAATGATGAAAGAGAATTTGCAGCCCGCGCCGGGATCACTTTCCACCCAGATTTTTCCACCCATGCCATTGACCAGACGGCGCGCAATGGCCAGCCCAAGGCCCATTCCATCGGATTGATTCTCGCTTTGCGGCAGCCGGAAGAAATCATCGAACACTTCGATGTGATATTCCGCAGGAATTCCGGGCCCAGTATCCGACACGCTGACTTTGACTGAATTGGGGAGCGCATTGTCGTGACGGCGCCGCTCGCCCGCAACGCCCGGCTTGTTGCTGCTTCGGCGTTCCCACATGTAAGGTTCGGCATGCAACCATACTGTGCCGCCGGCAGGGGTGAACTTAGAAGCATTCTCCAGGAGATTCGAGATCACGCGCTGAACTTTTGCCGAATCAAACGGAAAAGCCGCCACCTTGTCATTGCCCAGGAAGTAAAGTGCCAATCCATTCTCCTGAAAGCGGTGCGACCACAGCCTGCATACCTCGGAGAGGCAGGCATTCATGTCAGCGGTCTCGTAGCGCATTTTCATCTCGCCGATCTCGAGCACGCTGAAGCTGAGAAAGTCCTGAATGAAGTGCTGCAGCCGTTGACCGCTGGAATGCATGTCGTGAAGAATTTCGCTCTGGCGCTGATTGAGAGCGCCAAGTCTCTCGCTCTCTAGCAATTCAATGTATCCGTTCAGAATGGCAAGTGGCGTCTTCAGGTCGTGGGCGGCCGAGGCTAGCGCGTTCGTTGTGCGCAGAAATCGTTCCCTAAGTTGGTTGTATTCGCGCAGCAGTTCGTCGTAGTCAGCTATATCCGCCAGTGGCCGCTCGCTAGGACGGGGCTCTGGCTGTGATCGGGTTTTCACTTCTTGAGGCAGACACGTGTTTTCTGGCGTTGGGCCCATAACCCTAGGGAACTCGTGGCTTGGCGGACCGGGGAGGGGCGATCTTGGACTGGTTCGTTAATAATGCTATGTCAGAGCTTTACCACTGTCAACGAAAATGAAATGAAATGGTCACATAAGCGAAAAACATTGCAGTTGTGGGCAAGAAAATGCTCAATTTTAGGGCCTCTTCGATGGGATCGGCAGTTGCATGGAAGCCGTCAGATTCGGCTGCAGTAGCGAAGTTTCAAGGAATCGTCCGTGTTATAAGGGCTTTTGTACGGGAGAGTACCCATCCATGATACGTGGTTTGGCCCCTAAGGTGCGGGGAAACCATGGGTTATTTCGCGCCAAGGGGTAGGTGTGAACCGACGGAAGCCGGAAAAAGAACGCCGCCAGTGGGTGCGTCTGCCACTTGCGATCCCCGTCTTCGTTCGTAGTCGAGACGACAAGGGCAAAGAATTTCTTGAGTTTGCTACCGCCCTCAATGTTTCCGCCGGAGGGGCACTGGTGGCAGTCCGCCGCTCCTTGCCCCTTTCCGCACGGGTTCTGCTGGAAATCCCTAGCGCACCCTTGGCTGCCATTAATGCGCTACCAAAAGCATCCCGCACCCTTCGGGCCCGAACGGTTAGGGTAACTCACGCTGAAGGTTACCACTTACTCGGCTTGAAGTTCTCCCACCCTCTCTTGGCTCCAGAACCGGAGCGGCACCCCGTACGAAGGAAAGTTGCTTCTCTAGTGTGAAAATCTTTTCCTATGTCCCGCGCCCGGTTTAGCAGGGCTTAGCGCCTCCACACGGGTTCACGCTACTTTCCATCGATCCCTTGGAAGTTATTGATTTTTCGACGCTTAACAGGCATGTACAAGCCAACCCCGACGCTGTATGGGGTTTGGCTTTCGGGGTGCACACCAGAGGCCGCGTATAGGAGTCATAGCTACATAATGCCCGTCACAAACTCAGGTTCAGTCAGTTCATTGGTCCAGTCCTTAGGTGAATTTCCACCCGACGCCATTGTTTTTGGACGCTCCGAGGTCATGCAGTCGCTCCGCGACCGTATGGACAAGGTAGCGAGCGCCAACGTCCCCGTCCTCATTCAGGGCGAAAGCGGTACCGGCAAGGACATCATCGCGCGGATGATCCACAGCCTTTCACCTTGGAAGACCGGTCCGTATGTCAAGGTGAACTGCCCCGCCATTCCGGGCACGCTGCTGGAAAGTGAGCTCTTCGGATACGAGAAAGGCGCTTTCACCGGGGCCTACGGCACCAAGCCGGGACGCGTGGAGATGGCCCATCGCGGCACGCTTTTTCTTGACGAGATTTCGGAACTGGATCTGGGGCTGCAGTCCAAGCTTTTACAGTTGCTTCAGGATGGACAGTTTTGTCGCATCGGCGCCCAGGAAGACAAGAAAGTCGAAGTTCGAGTTGTCTGTGCCACGAACCGCAAACTGGAAGCGGAGATCGAAAACGGGACCTTCCGCCAAGATCTTTTCTACAGGATCAATGTGGTGAACTTGCAAATGCCGCCGTTGCGTGAGCGCCGTGGCGACATCGAAGACCTGGCTGCGTATTTCCTCGATTATTACAACCGCAAATACAATTGCCGGGCCCGCGAATTGTCCACCGACCTGAAAGCTGCCCTGCAGAAGTATCATTGGCCGGGCAACATCCGCGAACTGGAAAATCTCATCAAGCGCTATGTGATCTTGGGAAACGAAGATGTGATCACCACCGACCTGGTGGCGGGCGAACGGGAGTACTTCAATCCTGACATCAATCTGGATGGCCCCATTTCGCTTAAGAAGCTGACCCGCCAGGCAACCCGCGAACTGGAGCGCAAGGTCATCCTGAAAGTCTTGCAAGCGCATCACTGGAATCGGAAACAGGCGGCACGCGCGCTCAGCATCAGCTATCGCGCGCTGCTCTACAAGATCCGCGATGCCGGCTTGCCACCCAATCGCGCTTCCCGCCGGCGTCCTGAACCAATCGCGAACCTGGGGGCGGCCGCCGACTGATGGAATTCATTCGACGCCGCACTAGCAGCCATCCGTCACTGGCTTGCTACCGTCTTGTGGGACCCAATCCATCCGCTGATTTTTTCTTCCAACACGTCGAGTGGTAGAACCCCCTGGTCGAGCACAGCGTCGTGAAAGGCGCGAATGTCGAACTTATCGCCCAATTCGCGCCGGGCGCGTTCGCGCAGGTCGAGGATTTTCATTTGTCCAAGTTTGTACGATAGGGCTTGCGCCGGCCAGGCAATGTAGCGGTCGACTTCGGTCTGAATGTTCTGGTCGTCCATGGCCGTATGCTGCCGGAAGAAATCTACCATCTGCTCGCGCGACCAACGTTTGTAGTGCACGCCAGTATCGACTACCAGGCGGACTGAGCGCCACATTTCGTTTCCCAGACGCCCGTAGTCGCTGTACGGATCCTGATAGAATCCGATCTCTTTGCCCAGACGTTCCGAGTAAAATGCCCAGCCTTCCGAATAAGCGTTGTAGTCGATGCCAAACTTGCGGAAGGCTGGAAGGTCAGTGAGTTCGTGCGCGACCGAGAACTGCAAATGATGGCCGGGCACGCCTTCGTGATAAGCGATGGCCTCCACATTCAGCAGCAGGCGAGCCTGCGGATTATATTCGTTGACATTGATTCGCCCCGGCAGTGAGTTATCTCCTGCGCCAGGGCTGTAGTCGGCGGGAACCGCGTCTGGACTGCGATAGGATTGCATCGGAACCACGGCCAATTTATTTTTCGGCAATTTGCCAAAGAGCTGGGGAAGCTTTCCATACATCTGATCGGCATAGTGCTGATAGAGATCGAGCAACTGCTGGCCGGATGTAGCGTGCAAATGGGCGTCTTTCCGGATATGCTCATTGAAGCTCTTCAGGTCGTCGAAGCCCTGCTGACGGGCGATCTTGAGCATCTGGCTTTCGATTTCCGTCACCTGCTTGAGGCCGAGCTGGTGAATTTCCTCTGGGCTCAAGTTGGTTGTGGTCATGGTTCGAACCGCAAACTGGTAACGCGCATCGCCCTCGGGCAGCGCCCAAACCCCCAAATCGGTGCGTCCCCTGGGAGCATATTCGGTGCGCACAAAGGCCGCGAACTTGCCGTAGGTTGGCGATACATCATTCTTCACGGTGGCGAAGACCGCAGCCCGCAGGCGTTTCTGGTCAGCCTCAGAGATACTTTCCGGAAACTTGAGAACGGGCTGGCTGAATGGGCTGGCCTCGGGCGAATCATCGGAAATTCGCTGCGCCTGTGTGACAACTTTTTCTAACAGATATCGGGGTGGCATCAGATGATCACGCAGACCCAGACGCATATCAGTCGTCACTTGATCGAAAAGATGCGGCAGTTGGTGCAGGCGCGACAAGTAATCTTCGTAGTCTTTGACGGAGTGGAAGGATGTGTTTGACGCCAGACTTACGTATTCCATGTGCGGGCCGCCGAACTGGGTGATCGGCATCTCCCATTCCTTGAACTGGGCAGACTCAATTTGTTCGCGCAGACCACGCAGCATTAGCACTTTGTTCAGTTTTTCCTGCTCTGGGAAACCGGTTGTGTCGATGGCATCAATGCGCGCCAGCATTTGCTGGTCATGCTGCAGGTCAGCGGCGAAGAATTCGGGAGAGAAATCGCTGACCTTGTCGTTGTAGCGGTTGTCGCCAGTGTGGCTCGCCAGTTCCGGGTTTGTTCGGAGCCTATACTCCCACTCTTCCTGCAGGACCGCATTCAATTGCGCGCGGCGAGTGTCCACGGGCGCCTGGGCAACCGCGTTCGATACAAATAGTGTGGCGATCACGATCGACAAAAGTACGCTCAATATCCAGTTCATCTCTGGAAGCCTCTTTTGGACTTGATGGACTGACGATTCTCACACTTCTAGGCCGAAACTACCAGAGAGGGCGACGTAATTTGTCTGTGGTGAGAAGGAGAGACCGTCGGCGGATACACTTCTAACGATAAACGGAAGGGCGGGAAGCGATGGCCCCGCCCCTATCACCGGAGGACACAGAGTTTTCCCGAATTGTCGCCGGCGCTTACTGCTCGACAACACCCCTCGAGCGCACCTGGAACTCAACGTTCCGTTCGCGATTCATGCGGACGGTTTGGGACAAGTCGAGCTTTTCTACGGGAAACAATTTTTCCTCGCCGCCCTCGGTCACGAAGTGCATCTGCCCGCCGGCAACCCAGTAATCGGCGGCCACGTAAGCCGACCCGCCCTTGAGAACAATCAGCGTGGACTGTTGTTGGGGCGAGGGTTCGGTTAGGTAGGCGGATTTCATCGCTACATTAGGCACGTCTGAGACCTTGGCCGAGGCGGGCTTCCATTGCGGTTGAGAGGCGGAAGATGCTTCAAAGCGGCCGGGAGAGGCCCATGGAGGCATCGGTACGGAGTTACTGGCGACGCTGCGTAACGGAACCTCAACATCTTCCATGAGCCGCAGGGAGATTCGGGTTTCGCCCTTCAGCGTGGGGTAAGGCCCACGCGCGGGTAGTGTGAGAACCTTGATCGGCCAGAGAATTGGAATCGCCCATTCCACCGCATCGCGCGTGGGATGACCCTTACCGCGGATCTTTCCATCGCGGTCCACCTTGTAGTGCGGGGCCGAAACCACTTTGGCGCTCAGGGGATAAACCTCGGCGCCCGGCAGGACCAGGCGGTCAAAATCGACTTCGATCCAGCCTTTTCCGACAAAGTGCCCCGGGTCTTTGGAGTCCTGCAGATGGCCTCCCAAGGACGCTCCGCGAGGAAATACAGATCGGCCAAAAGCGGAGACGTAACCCAGATGACAGAGGACTGGGTCTCCAACCTGGGCCGTTTTGGAAGAGAAGTTCGGCTCGTCTAACGTGCATTGTAAAAGGGTGCCGGCTGGAATGATCTCTCGGTTCGCGGCGGTAGCGGCGGCAGCGGTCAATAGAAGCGCCGCCAGGATTACAAGCAAGGACTTTCTGGGCATAGTGGCCTCCTCGTGAAATTCGTGAAGAGCCCGCCCCCGTCCCACAGACCCGTAATGGGCGGAGATTTTAGCACGAAAACGCGCAGTTTTTAGCTTGATATTTGAGCCGTCGACACAAAGGCGGGGAGCGATTCTAGGACCCTTTGGTATCGGAGGTCAGTTATGTCTCTAACCTACAAGGCTATGCCTGAGGCTTTAGAATCTCCGAATGACAGCTTCGCCTCCTGGAAGCAATTCTTGTAGAGCTACTGTGGTTTCTTTTTCTTCCCAAATATTCCCGTCAGCGCATCGACGGCATTGTTTACGTTCGGGTTCTTGGTGTTGGGCAACCCACCCTTGAATTGACTGTTCAGCATCCCTTGCACGTCAGGTACAAACTTCGGATCCGAAGTGGTTCCTTGGATGAAGAAGGGAATGCCGGCACTCTTGCCTCCCCCTCCGCCGATGCCCGCGAGTTGGCTGAGTCCGCTTACGGCGCCACCGCTCGCGAGGTTGGCGTTCATCTTGTAATTCAGCGCTCCAGCCGGGCTGATGGTTCCACTGCCCAGGATGGTTCCCAAAGCTGGGACGGTGAGGTTCACATTGTCGGTCTTTATTCCTTCGGGTGCGACGCGCGCGTCGGTGCTCAGATTCTGAATGGATGTATCTGATCCAGTGTTCGCCCCGCCTGTCAATTTAGAGACCGCGGAAAGCTTCGAGCCGAGATCGAAACCTGCAAGCTTCGTGTTGGCTAGCTTGACCGGACCGGTGATGACCAACTTATCGGTCGGGCCGCTGATGGCCAGAGTCGTGGAGAGGTTTCCGCCCTTGAGCTGCGAACCGGAAGGAAGAACCACGCCAAGAGCCGGAAGCATGGGCGCAAGGTCGTCCACCGGCATACCTTGAGCGTTGAGTTTCATATTCAGGAGAGTTGTCGGCCCTTCCATCCGGTAGGTGCCAGTGAGTTGGGCCAGAGCCTTGCCAATGGACACGTCGCCTTGAGTAAGCTCGCCCGATTCCTTCGCCAAGTCGTGCTGCACGGCGTATTTCACGTCCACGGACCGTCCCGCCGGTTGGCCCTTTGGGGAGAGCTTGAGCTTGTCAGCCTTCACGGTGCCGCTACTGCGGAGTTGGCTACCGTCTGAACCGAGTTTGCCGTCGAAGTCGGCGAGACCGGCGATGCCGGAACTCGGGTCAACGAATCCCGAGGCGGCGAGGTCAAGGCGCTTCACATTGATCTGCGCCTCGAGCGGAGTTAAAGAGGCGTCCGTGGGATTAATAGGACCCGCCTTTCCGTCGAGTTTCACGTCGCCCCCGCCTGGAAGGTTCGCTGCAAGCGTGAACGGGAACTGCGAGCTGAAGGAGAAATTGCTCACCGTAATATTTACTTTGTCGTAGACATGAGGTTTGATGGAAGAATTGGCCCGGTTCACCGACACGCTGCCATCTTTCACGTTCAGCTGATTGACGGACAGATTCGCGGTGGAAGAGCTTGCGGATCCAGACTCAGTCGCGGGCTTGGCGGCGTTCGCAGCCGGCTTCGCTGTAGAGCTACCTCCTAAACTGGAAAAATTCCACTTTCCAGAAGCCGCCCTTAGCAAAGAAATCTGCGGTCGATCCAATGTGATGTCGGTGACGTGCAGCGTCTTGGACAAAATCAGCGGCATCAGCTCAACACCCACCTTCAGCGCTTTAGCGCGAATGAATGGGTCTTTGCTGAAAGCCGGATCATCGGCGATGGAGAGGTCCTCGGCAGCAACGCTTCCAGACAAGATAGAAAGACTGAGGTTGCCTACTTTGACCTCGCGACCCAGAGAGGTTGTGAGTTCTGATTCAAGCCGGGGCCGGAAGCTGTTCACGTTCACGACGAAGGGGAGCGCAATGAGAATCACCAAGATGATGGCTATGACGATTCCGAGGATTTTCAACGCGCGTTTCATGACGGATCTCCCTTCATTCTCTTTTCTATTGGGTAGACGACTGGGTTGCTAAGCAATCCGTGGGCGGGGCCTAGTCTATCAAAAACCTGGCTACTGCGGCTCCTGCGTAAGCTCGGGATTCGGCAACGGGCTGCTGTAGAGTTCTTTTTGCCGCTTGCCTCGTTGCTCGTTCATCATGCGGGTGGTGAGTTCCATCTCGGCCTTGGCTTCTTCGGAGCGTCCGAGGCGCTGCAGTAACTGCCCACGGATGTAGTGCACGTTGTAGCTGATGGGATCGCTCTTACCGGCAGCGTCGATCTCAATCAGAGCCTCTGCATATTTTCCTTCACGCTGATAGACCCGGGCTAGTTGGAAGTGAGAGCTGGTGAGATGAGGATCGAGCTTTAGCGCGTGGCGCAGGTTTTTCTCGGCTTCCTCATCATGCTGCTGCAGATAATCCACGACGCCGAGCTGATCATAGTCGTAGGCAACATCGGGTTCGAGGGCGATGTCCCGAAGAAATTCCGCCTTGGCCTGATCCAAATCCTGCTTGTTCAGATAAGCCCAGCCCAAATAAAAGTGAACAAACGGTAACTTGGGCGCTGCTTTAGCCGCCTGATTGAGTTCGGCAATGGCGTCGTCATATTCCTCGCGATTGATGTGGGCCTTGCCGATGACAAGATGCAACTCGGGCGAGCCCTGGCCGATTTCCACCAGGCGGCTCTGAGCGCGAAGTTCGAGATCGGCGCGCTGTGCCTTGCCGGCGGCGATGTCCAAGACGTACAGATAATTAAACTGATTCGAAGCTTGTGGCCAAAGCGGCTCGAGTGTGCTGGCGGCTTCCGCGTAGCGTTCGGTGAAGAAGTAGCAGAGTCCCAGCAGATAGCGTGCCTGGAAGGAATCCGGCGCATCGCGCACCACCGACTCGAAGGATGGAATCAGCAGAGCGGAAGTCATTCTGCCGGTAGTAGACCAGCCCTATGTTAAGCCGGACCCCGGCAACGCCTGGCGCCAAATGCTCGGCTTGATGCAGCATCTCCAGTGCGCGCTGCCACTGTTTGCGTCGCATATAGATGACCCCGAGATTGGCATAGGCGCCCACAGCTTGCGGGTCGAGTGTAAGAACGCTGCGAAACGAACGCTCAGCCTGGTCAAGGTCATTCTTCTTTAAAGCGATTTCGCCCTGCTTGAATAGTTGACCGGGGTCGGCATTTGGGGGCGAAGCAGTCCCGCTGTGCTGCTTCTGAAGTGCCTGTTCTCCGGCCAAAGGTGCTGCAGTCACTGCAATCAGCCCTACGACAACGATGAGAAGAACAAGCTTCATGTTTAATTCGGCAAAATAAGTCGCCTGCAGAGCGTCTGAGGCGATTGCTTGACAGTGGTTTGAAGTCTACTGTAGTGTCCGCCAGCGATGGCACGAAATTCAAGCTAACGCCTAATGAGATGGTGAAGAACAAGATGGTTACAATTCGGGACGTGGCGAAGGAAAGTGGTTTTTCCTCGACTACGGTTTCGATTGTCCTCAACAGCGCTCCCCTGGCGCGTTACATTCCCGCGCCCACCAAAAAGCGGATTGAGCGGGCGGCCAAGAAACTGGGCTATCGCCCGAATCTATTTGCCCGATCGCTTCGCAGTCAGCGCAGCCACACCGTCGGCGTGATGGTGGCCGACATGACCGACCCTTACTGCACACTGGTTCTGCGGGGCATCGAGAACTCTCTCTTCCAGTCTTCTTACCTCCCGATTCTCACCGATGTGCATAATGAGCGCGGCCGCTTCGAGCGCTATCTGGAAATGTTGCTGGACCGGCGCGTGGAAGCGCTCATCGTGCTGGCCAACTGGCTGTTCGTGGACATCGATGTTCTGGCCGATCTGGCCAAGAGCAGTATCCCCACCGTGATGATCATGCGCGAGCTGCAGACGGATTCGGTCAGCTCGGTCATCGTGGATAACGAACTGGGCGCCCACGCTGCTCTTGAGCATCTGCACTCGCTCGGACATCGCAAGATTGCCTTCATCCGTGGCCCTAAGACCTTGGCCGACAGCGCACAACGCTGGCGCGGCATTCGTAGTTTCGCAAAGGAAAGCGGATTGGAATTAGATTCGCGGTTGATTGTGGACCTCCCGGAATCAAGAGATCCAATTTCAAGTTTTGAAGCCGGTTATAAATTAACCGAGGACTTGGTAAAACAGAAACGGCCGTTCACGGCCCTGGTAGCATTCGACGATCAGACGGCATTTGGCGCGATACGTGCATTGACGAAGTCCGGTCTGCGTGTCCCAGAACATTGTTCGGTCGTCGGCTTCGACGACGTCGCAGCATCCGCTCTGTATACTCCGCCGCTGACGACTGTGCGTCAGCCAATGGAAGCTATGGGTACCACAGCGGTCAGCATCGTGGTCGAAGGAATTAATGCGTTGCTCGAGAAGCGGGAATTCTCCGCCGTCCATCGCAAAATGGCGCCGGAACTAGCGGTGCGAGAGTCGACCCGCAGCTTGTTGTAGCTGAGCCCGCCGGGAAAGGCTGACCGGGCAATTTTCTGCTTGACACTTCCGATGCACCTACCGCAGTATTTACTGCTATTGATACGTTTTAATGGCGGAATTAACCCGGAAATGACAATACTCGTCAGGTGATCGGAGCAAGAAAGCGGGCTGGAAGTCCTTAAGCCTATCGCGAGAGCAAAAGTTTACCGGTTGGGTGCCTGTATTCAACGCACGCTTGCGCGGCAGTTCACCCGCGCTAACATGCTGGGGAGACTTATCCAGCCATCTTTCTGAATTTCGTAACAGAACCACATGGAGTCCACTATGAAATCCCGCCTGGTATGGATGTTGGTTCTTCGTGTTGATGATCTGCGTTTCGGCCGCGGTGCTGGCCCAGGACACGGCTTCGGTTACCGGCACGGTGACAGATCCCAGCGGAGCCGCCGTGCCGAACGCCCAGGTGACGGTCATCAATCCGGAGAAGGGCGTCACCCGCACCGCCGCTACGAATGGAAGCGGCGATTACCTTTTCGCGGCCTTGCCCATCGGTTCCTACAATCTGATCGTCGCCGCGCAGGGATTTAAAAAATACGAAGCCAAAGGCGTGATTCTCCGAGTCGGCCAGAAGGCCCGCGCCGACGTGAGCTTGCAGGTAGGCGCGACCAAAGAGACGGTCGAGGTCCAAGGTGAAAATGTGGCCCAGGTAGAGACCCAGTCTTCTGAGCTCACGGGTACAGTAACCGGCAAAGAAATCAACCAGCTGCAACTGAATGGCCGCAATTTACCCAACTGGTCACGCTGGTGCCCGGAGTCAGCAACCAGTCCGGGCAGGACGAAGGGCCGGTCGGCATCCAAGGGAACGTTAACTTCAGCGTGAACGGCGGCAGAACCGAATACAACAATTGGGAACTGGACGGCGGCGACAATATGGATAACGGCAGCAATACCAGCATGAACGTCTATCCCAGCCTGGATGCCATCGGCGAAGTTCAAGGTTCTTACTTCCAATTACGGAGCCCAGTACGGCCGCAACGGTTCGGGCACAGTCGAAATCGAGACCAAATCGGGCACCAACCAGTTCCACGGTGATGCTTACGAATTCTTGCGCAATGATTTCTTTAATGCCACGCCAGTATTCCAAACAACCAAGCCGTCGTATAAGAAAAATGACTTCGGATATACCATCGGCGGACCGATATATATTCCGGGGCTTTACAACACCAGCAAGGACAAGACCTTTTTCTTCTGGTCGCAGGAGTGGCGCAGGGATCGCGTTCCCGGGCAGAACTTCAATGTGTTAGTTCCTTCGCTGGCCGAGCGCTCCGGTAATTTCAGCGATCTGTGCCCAAACCCGAATCCAACTTCAGGCAACGATCCATTTGCGGACTGTCCCACGATCCCTAAGTCCGGCGGCGCCCGCTATCCCGGGAATCAGGTTCCCGTCGATCCCAACGCCGCCGCGTTGCTGGGCCTGATTCCTGCTCCCAGCTCAGGATCCTTGAATGTGTATGCGGCTGCCCCCTCGCAACCCACCAATTGGCGGGAAGAACTGGTTCGCGTAGACCACAATCTTAACGATAAAAATCGGGTCATGTTTCGCTACGTTCATGACTCTTGGGCAACAGTAACCGCCGTACCTTTGTGGACAGATGGAACAACTTTCCCGACAATTCAGACGAATTTCGTCGGACCCGCAACTGCACTAGTGGCGCGTCTCACCAGCACCGCATCGCCCACGCTGCTGAATGAGTTCGTCTTCAGCTACACCACCGACCACATCACGCTGACCAGCACGGGCACGCCGAACCCGAATGCCTGGAAGCGCCCGGCTAACTTTACGGCGGGCAGTCTGTTCCCCTCGGCGGACAACGGAGGCAAGCTTCCGGGAATCAACGTCGCCGGAGGCCTTGGCGGGGCCTACGGGACCGGCTTCCAAGAAGACGTTGGTTATGTTCCCAACGGGCCCTACAACTCCAACCCTACCTATACCTTTCGCGACAATGTAACCAAGATCGTCGGCAGGCATAACCTGCAATTTGGCGCGTACTTTGTTGCCGCGCAAAAGAACGAACTCACCGGAACAAACCCTTCGGTTAACGGCGTCCTGACCTATAGCAACACCGCGCCAGTTTCGACTGGCAATCCGTTTGCCGACCTGTTAACAGGCAACATCGCCAACTTCGCCCAAGCAAGTGCCCAAGCCAAGTATTACAACCGCTATAAAATCCTGGAGCCCTACTTCCAGGATGACTTTCATGCCAGCAAAAAGCTGACTCTTAATTTGGGAATTCGATTCAGTCTTTACGGGACTTATCGCGAGCGTTTCCATCAGGCCTTCAACTTCGATCCGGCCGCATGGAGTGCTGCCAAGGCTCCCCAAATCGATGCGGACGGCAGCGTTACGGGGCAGGCCGGGGCGCTGATACCGGGGCCAGGCAATCCCTTTAATGGCATCGTGCAGTGTGGAAAACCAGGAGGCCCAGCATCGGCGCCTGGATTCCCGAACGCCGCAATCGGCGGCACATCCAACCCAGGGTGTATGAAGGGGCACCTCTTCAATCCCGCACCTCGTATCGGCTTCGCTTTTGATCCCAAAGGCGATGGGAAGACTTCTATCCGCGGTGGATATGGAATATTTTTCGAGCACACCAACGGCAACGAAGCAGATACCGAGGCTTTGGAAAGTTCACCGCCGTTGGTGCAGGTTCCCACTCAATACAACATCGTTGGTTATGGCAACATCGGATCTGCCGTGGGTGCAACTCCGCTACTTTTCCCGCTCGGCGTTAACTCTATCCCCGATAAAGCGATCTGGCCTTACGTACAGCAATGGAACTTCTCAGTCCAACACGAGGTTTATCGCAGTACAGTGGCGTCCGTTTCGTACGTCGGCAGCAAAGGGGTACATTTAGGCCGCAAGTTCGAACTCAATCAGTTACATGCCGTTCCGGCATCACAGAATCCTTACAAGCCGGGCGAGGCTATCGGCACCAACGATTGCACGACGTTTCAAACCCCGAGCGGGGTTCCGATAACGGGCCAAGCTGCCGTAAATCTATCGGTTGCCTGCGGTAACGATCCGAATCCTTCCCGCCCGTTCCTCGGCTTCGGAGACATCACCCGGCTCGACAGTGCAGCCACGTCGAACTACAACGCGCTACAGGCACAACTGCGGCGCAGTGTAGGTGGTCTGCAAGTCAATGTGGCGTACACCTACAGCCATTCCATCGACGACGCATCTGACGGCGGCGTGTTTGGTGACGGTGGCATTTTGGACGCCTATAATTTCGCCCTCTTCAGGACTTCCTCCAACTTTGACCAGCGACACGCATTTTCTACAAGCGCTGTTTACGATCTGCCCTTCTTTAAAGGCTCGGGTTTAAGAAATAGGTTGCTTGGTGGCTGGGAGCTATCCGGCATTGGCATTTGGCAAACCGGCACGCCTTTCAGTGTGTACAACGGTGCGGCGAATGGTGACAACGCTGGACTAGGAAATGGAGTTGCATCGGGCGCTGGCGCGGGTCAGTCTTACGCCGACGTTATCTCTAACCCACATCAGAACATACCTCGGTTTGACCCCGCTTCTGGCTTCGGGCCCTTCGTGGCCAATCCCAACGCATTCGTTTCTCCGACAGGGCTGACCCTGGGTGATTCAGGGCGAAATTTCCTGCGCAATCCGGGGCATTGGAACATCGACATGGCTTTGTTCAAGCATTTCAAGGTCACGGAGTCCATGGCCTTCGAGTTCAGAGCGGAAGCATTTAACATCTTCAATCACGTCGAGTACGGCCCCGTTGGAGGGGATCAGGGCGGCGCCGCGGGTAGCGGCGGATTATCCTCTAGCACCGGTAGCTTCGGAGCAGGAAATTTCCTGCAAGTTGGCACCACCTACAGCCCGCGCATTCTGCAACTCGGTGCCAAGTTTATCTTCTAGCCTGTTAAGGCAACCTGCGATCCTGGCCCTACCCGGGGCCAGGTTTTCTTTTTAGGAAGTCGGGTGAAAACACCGGCTACGGCATGGTGCCGACGCTTTACGGCTTGCCCTCTCCTGATGAGACAATGCCTTCATCACGCTAGTGGAACAGAAGGGACGTCGGCTGGTTAAACCGTCCGGTTCGCGATGAGTCAGCGTCAGTCCATGCGTAGACCCGGAAAATCCTTTCTTGTGCTTGCAGCCGTTTGCCTTGCGATATTTCTTTGCGCTCCGTCGGCTGACCCGGCCGGCGTCCAAAGCGTTCAAATGGCGACGGAGGACCGCTTACAACTCCCGGGCTGGTGGCCCACTAAGGGTACAGCCTCTCGCGAGCAATTCGTGGGCCCCGACGCCTGCGCGCCTTGCCATGCGTCCAAGGTTCAAACTCAGAAACGGACGCCGATGGCCAATGCTTCCACGCATGCGGCCGAGTCCGAGGTCCTGCGCTCGCATGACCAAGTGACTTTTCACCTTCCCCCATACTCCTACCAGATCACCCGCAAGGAAAACGGCAGCGTCTATTCGGTTACAAATGGTGCGCACACTATCTCAGCCCCTTTGGGTTGGGCATTTGGTTTGGGAGAATCAGGACAAACATACGTTTTTGAACGGAACGGCACATTTTACGAGAGTCGCGTGAGTTACTACCGGGCCATCGACGGTCTGGATTTCACTCCGGGCGCGCCTCGCACCGCGTCCCCTACTTTGGAAGATGCGTTGGGACGACGGATGTTGTATGCCCCTGAAACGCATCGTTGCTTCGGTTGTCATACGACTGCTGCAACCACGAACGATCGATTCGATCCCAACCACCTTATTCCCGGAGTGACTTGCGAAGCCTGCCATGGGCCTGGCGCAACCCACGTCGCAATGATGAAAGCTGGTCAGAAAGACGAAGGAATCGCATCGATTATGAATCCGGGACGGCTCAATGCCATTGACTTAGTAGATTTCTGTGGCACATGCCATCGAACTTTCATGGATGTTGCCCTGAGCCACACATTGGGACTCGCCAATCTTCGGTTCCAACCTTATCGTCTGGAAAGAAGCCAGTGCTGGAGAAAAAGCGACGCTCGCGTTACTTGCCTGACCTGTCACGATCCCCATGAGCCGAGGGTCCGAGATCTAGCCGCGTACGACGATAAATGTCTCAGTTGTCACCGTTCCGCCACTGATTCGCATTCAACTGATGATCATCGTGGCAAAGCCTGCACGATGAGCAAAAACAATTGTGTTACGTGCCACATGCCGAAATACGATATGCCCGGAATGCACTTTAAGTTTACTGACCATTTTATCCACGTTGTCCGCAAGGACGAACCATATCCTGATTGAGAAGAAGGAACTGGTTCATCCCACTTCGGCATTTTGCGCAGTCCGACTCACGACTGTAAGTGCCTGTTCCAGGTCAGCGATGAGATCGTCGGCGCTTTCGATTCCCACTGAAAGCCGGATCATTTGATCGGTCACGCCCATACTTTTGCGGTGTTCGGCCGAGACCATGGCGTGCGAGGTGAGAACAGGGACGCAGACTAGGGAATCAACTCCGCCCAGGCTTGGCGCCAGCGTAAAAAGGTGCAGCGCTTCGGTTAGACGGCGAGCGTCTTCGGCGGATCCATCGACCTCGAAGCTCAGTACGCCGCCACCGCCGCGCATCTGTTCCATGGCGAGAGCGCGCTGCGGATGTCCCTCTAAAAAGGGATAGTGCACGCGCCGCACTTTGGGGTGCTGGGCCAGGAATCGGGCAACGCGCAGCGCGTTGTCATTGTGCCGCTGCACTCGCACCGCCAGCGTCTTCATGCCCCGGATCAGCAGCCAGGCAGCATGGGGATCGATTACGCCACCCAGCGTGGTACGGGTTTCGTGGATTTTCTGAATAAGGTCGCGGCGGCCGGCAACGATGCCGCAGATCAGATCAGCGTGGCCGCTGAAATACTTGGTGCCAGAGTGCATGACGAGATCAATCCCGAAGTCCGCCGGGCGCTGATTGATGGGCGTGGCGAACGTGCTGTCAATAAAAGTGATCAGATTGTGCTGCTTGGCGAGGGCGGTCACCTGGCGCAAGTCGACCACCCGAAGCGTCGGATTGGTTGGCGATTCCAGATAGAGCAGCCGGTATTCGGGCGAATGGCGCGCGCGTGCTGGTCGTACTCCGTGGTATCAACAAAGGTAGTTTCGATGCCGAGTTTCGGAAGCCACTGAGTGAAGAACTTGATGCTGCCGCCGTAGATGTCTCGCTGGGCCACGATGTGGTCCCCGCTCTTTAACAGAGCGAGGACGGAGGTCGTGATGGCATTCATTCCGGAAGCGAATAGGCGCGCAGCATCCGTGCCTTCCAGTTCCGCGATGACCGCTTCGGCCGCGGTTTGGGTAGGGTTCCCGTAGCGGGTGTAAAACATGTCAGTGCTGGTGGCACGAAGTTGCTGGTCGTTGTCGGTCACTTCGAAGGTGGCAGTCTGGTAGATCGGAGTAGAGAGCGGGCCATTCTTCTTTCTCAGGTCGGCGCCTCCGCGGACGGCTTCGGTTTCCTGCCGGTGCTGATGCGGTCTCATGGGTACTCCTTATGCTTTTTCAAGAGTAACGTTACAGCCGCAAACGGAGCAAGAGTTTGCGTCCATGGTCGCACGCCTTGGTGCGCCGCCTTTATAATCCCAACCTTATGGATATGGGACTCAAAGATCGGGTCGCCATTGTGGCCGCGTCGAGCCAGGGCATTGGCAGGGCGACCGCGGAAGCCTTTGCAGCCGAGGGATGCCGGGTAGCGATGTGCGCCCGCAACGCATCCGTGCTACAGACGGCCGCGGACGGGATACGAAAACATTACAGTGTCGATGTGTTAGCCCAGGCACTCGACGTAACCGATGCTGGCGCGGTCCACAGTTTTGTGGACGCGGTGGTGGCGAAATTCGGAAGCGTAGATATTTGCGTCACCAATGCGGGCGGGCCTGCGGCGAAAGGATTTCTGGCGGCTAGCCTAGAGGAGTGGCGAAAGGCGGTGGACGCGAACTTCTTGAGTACGGTCTATTTCGCCCGCGAAGTCATTCCCCACATGCAGCGCAAACGGTGGGGACGAATCATCACGATCACCTCCATTACGACCAAGCAGCCCGTGGCGGATTTGGTTCTTTCCAATGCGGTTCGCGCGGCGGTCGTAGGATTGGTGAAGAGTCTGGCCAATGAGTTTGGCAGAGATGGGATTCTGGTCAACAATGTGGCGCCGGGGTACACGGCCACCGACCGGCTTAAGGACCTGGCGAAGACCCGGTCTTCGGCGCTGGGCAAAAGCGAAAAGGAAGTCTTCGAGGGGTGGGCAGCCGATGCTCCTCTCAAACGCCTGGGCGAGCCGCGCGAGGTTGCGGATACGATCGTGTGGCTGGCGTCGGAACGGGCATCGTACATCACGGGGCAGACGATTCTGGTGGACGGCGGACTATATAAGGGGTTGTAGCCGCGTGATCATTCGATAAAAGAAAGGCATACTGAAATGGCGAAGGCAAAACGTGTCGGTAAGACTGCAAAAAGCGAGAAGTCGCGCGTCCCCAAAAGAAGGCAAGCACAAAGGCAGAACTAAAGTATCTCGCGTGGAGTGCGGTCGAGTTAGAAAATCTAAATCCGCTGCTGCAGCGGCAGTTCGTCGTAGGACAGGACATCATGCTAGCGCGTGTGTTGCTGAAAAAAGGCTGCGTCGTTCCCGAGCATAGTCATCACAACGAGCAGCTTACTTATATTCTGGAAGGCGCGTTGAAGTTTTGGATCGACGGCAAAGAGATCGTAGTGAATGCCGGGGAGGTGCTGACCATTCCTCCGCACATGCCGCATAGGGCAGAGGCTTTGATGGACACAGTCGACTTGGACGTCTTTAATCCCCCGCGCGCGGATTGGATCAATAAGACAGACCAGTATCTCCGCCAAATAGAGAGCAAACCAGCGAAACGCCCACACATGGTTGGCTGATACGATCATCAGGGTGAAAAACCAACAGCCAGGCTGACTCGTCTCGTCTGCTATCCTGACTGAGCTTCCAGCCACGGCATTTACATAAACACATGGCCACCAAGTCCAGAGTCGACGAGATTTTACTCCGCTGTATCGGTTGTGGCGCTGTCACAACCGTATCTGAATCGGGTCTGGCTTGTGCCTAGTGCGGTGATTTGCTCGAAGTGATCTTTCCGCAATCGGCTGATGCTGGAGAAAAGCATTCGGATTTCGACGCGGTCGCTCTTAAGGCCCTGTGGCGACAGCGCCGCGCCTCGCACCTCCCGATGGATGAAAGCGGAGTGTGGCGTTTTCGCGAAGTTCTGCCCGCGCTCGGAGAAAGCCATGCCGCCATCACTCTGCGCGAAGGCAACACTCCACTCTACGAACTTTCACGATGTGCTCGCTCTGCCGGAGTTCGCCAGCTATATGCCAAGCACCTCGGGATGAATCCCACGGGATCCTTCAAGGACACGGGTATGACGGTGGCGGCATCGTTCGCTCGCGAAGATGGATTTCGCTGGGTGGCTTGCGCGTCCACCGGCAATACTTCCGCTTCGATGGCGGCGTACGCAGCGCGGGGGGGCATGCGTAGCCTGGTGCTGATTCCGGACGGGAAGATCTCGTGGAGCAAACTTTCCCAGGCCCTCGATTACGGCGCGCTCACTTGCCAAGTGAAAACCGACTTTGATGGCTGCATGCGGCTACTGAGTGAAATCGTCAATCGGATGCCAATATATCTGCTGAATTCGATCAATCCGTTTCGGCTGGAAGGTCAAAAGACTGTAGCTTACGAGTTGCTAGAACAATTCGATTGGCGAGTGCCGGACCATGTAATCGTTCCTGGCGGAAACCTGGGAAATTCCTCAGCCCTGGGAAAGGCACTGGTGGAGATGAAGGAACTCGGGTTCATCCCGAAGTTGCCAAAGCTTTCCGTGATCCAGGCTGAAGGCGCGAATGCTCTAGTGCGTACCGTGCGTGAAACTGGCGGCAAGAAACTGGTTCCTGTACAAGCCGACACCATGGCCACCGCCATTCGTATCGGCAATCCCGGGTCGTGGAAAAAGGCAGTGCGCGTGCTGGAAGCGACCGGCGGTACCGTAGAGCAGGTGAGCGAAGTTGAGATTGCGCTGGCCAAGGCGGAAATTGGGTCGGATGGCGTTGGTTGCGAGCCGGCTTCTGCGGTGACGCTGGCGGGGTTGAAAAAGCTGGTGCGGCAGAGGTTCGTCGATCCGGATGAAACCGTCGTTCTGATCTTGACTGGACATTTGCTGAAGGACCCCGACTTCACGCTGAAGTTTCATCGTGGAGACCTGTTTGTAGGAACGGCGCACGAGGAGGAGTCGAAAATTTTGGCTCCCCAGCAGCGCGGACCCATGGTGCTGGAGGCCAGCGTGGATGCGGTTTTGAAGGTGCTGGAGACGGCGGAGAAAACATCCTGAAGCGCGCTATTTGCTACATCACATGACCGGAAAGGCAAGTCACCGGCGCGCGAGTTCGTGGTTCGAGGTTGTGTTGCCGGCTACGTCCGCTAACCTGGGACCGGCCTTTGATGCGGCGGCACTGGCCCTCAGTTTGTTCCTCAAAGTGCGAGCGCGAGCTGCGAACCAATTTTCCATCATAGCTCGCGGACGAGACGCCGAAATCTGCGGCCAGCTGGACCAGCACCTCATCCTGACTACTTACCGTGAAGTTATGCTGGCGGAAGGCAAGGCCGTACAGCCGCTTGCGCTAAACATTCAGAATCAGATTCCTATCGGCAAGGGGTGCGGCTCGTCGGCTGCGGCGCGGTTGGCAGGGATCGCCTTGGCGGTACATTTTGGCAAATTAAATTGGGCGGATGAGCGCATTGTCGGGGAGGCTTCCCGTCGCGAGCATCATCCCGACAACGCCGCCGCTTGCTGGCTAGGGGGGTTGGCCGTGGCACGAATGTCAGCCGAAGGCGAAGCCCGATTCATTCGCGTCGCCCCGACGGACCGTTGGCCTTTGCTGCTGGCGGTGCCGAAAGAGAGTTTATCCACGGAACAGGCACGCCGGGTTTTGCCCGTCCAATATTCCAGGACGGATGCCGTTGCAAATATTCAGAATTCCATGTTACTGCTGGCAGCTTTCGTTCAAGGACGCTCCGATTTGCTGGGGGCCGCACTCGAAGACCGTCTCCATCAACCCTACCGGGCTGCTCTGTGCCCATTGCTGCCGGCATTGCAGAAATTCACCAAAACGCCAGAGATCCTGGGGGTGGCGCTAAGCGGAGCGGGCCCATCGGTGTTGATTTTCCTGGATACGAAAGTCAAACCAAAGCGCGTGAAGGCGCAGATCGAGACGCATCTGCGCGAGCATGGACTATCCGCGGAACTTATTTCTATCGCAATCTCCTCGCAAGGAGCCCGCCAAAGCAGTCGTCTCCTGACGGGTAAGCGTCCGATCAGCGGCTCGCGGGCGGAATGATACTGTTCATTCGCAGATATTCCACCATCTGGCCATAGTGATCAAAGCAGTGCCCTACGATTCCACTGGCCATCGCCAGGCGAGTGACTGGCGCTTCTCCAAATGGATTCTTGATAGGTTCCACCAGGTTTGCGGCATCAACTGTCAGAGCCGCTTTGTGCATGTAGGTGAATGAATCTCTCAAAAACTTCATCGCATCTGCTTTAGTCTTAATGGAGTCAGGGCCATTTTCGCTGCCCAGTTCAACCGGCGGCTTTTCTCCCAGAACGGCGCCTGCGACCATGTAATTTACCGCTGCCACATGCTTCACCTGCTCAGCGAACGTGCGCACGCCTTTGAACTCGCCACTGGTGGGCGCGAAGGAATATTTGTCTTCTGGCATAGCATCGGCAGCGGCAACGAATTGTTTTTCCACGCGGCTGAGAGCGCGATCCAGCACTTCAGTTACAGTGCGGGGCTCGGCCGGCTTATTGGTTTGCGCCCAGGCGATGCTGCAACCGGCGATCAGGAACAGAAATGCGAACCGACGCTTCATCTTTATCATTGAATTCTCCTTGAAAACCTTAACCATCATCTCCCAATGTGGGCCCGCACTAATCCCGCACGACTGCGGGCGAAAATTCTAATTCCTGCGACGTGAGCCGGTGGCCGCGAACCGTAAATAGCCCCGCAGCGAGGGCGACTGAGGAGCACAGAAGAGCCGTGGGAATCCCGACCTTGGTCGCCAGCGCTCCCCAGGCGGCGCTGCCCAAGGCCATTCCTCCCTGCAATACGAGCAAATACATGGAAAGCGCGCGAGCACGCAGCCACGATGGGGACATGGTCTGGGCGGCGACATTCAAGCACGCAAGGATTCCGATCCATGCCGTGCCGCTGGCGAACAGTACCAGGCTAAGCGAGCTGAAAGTTTGCACGCGTCCAGCGGCGAAAGTCATAGTCGCGAACAGTAGGATGGCGAATACGATTAATCCATCCACCGAAAGCCTAGTGCGTAATCGAGGCAAAACTGAGGCGCCAGCCAAGGCTCCGAGGCCGAAGCAGCCTAGCAGCAGTCCATAGCCGGTGGCGCCGTGGGGGCGAGCAAGGATTGGCAGCAAGGCGGGCAGGGAACTTGCAGCCAGGCTGAAAGCACCGGTACGGATCAGCACTGAACGGACCAGGGGAGCACCGCGTACATAGCGCAGACCGGCGATCAGAGCATCGCTCACGCGCCCGGTTTCAACATGCTCGCAATGAGGTCGCCTCCAGCGGTAGAGAAAGAGGATCACTCCGAAGAAAGAAGCGGCATTGAGCAGGAACGCAACTCCAGAGCCTGCAGCGGCGATCACCAGGCCGCCGAACGCCGGGCCGACGGCGCGGGCGACATTGAAGCCCACGGAGTTCAAAGCCACGGCGGGAGAGTGGTTTTCCGGCGAGACAATCTCAGGCGTGATAGCTTGCCAAGCGGGATCGTTCATCACCGCGCCCAGCCCGAGGAGAAAAGTGAATAAGAGCAGCATCCACGGGGTGACGGCGCCGAGCAACGTGAAGACCCCCAGCAACCCCGAGGCGAGAACCATCCAGCCTTGCGTGATCAGAAGAAAGCGGCGGCGATCCACCATGTCAGCCAGCGCGCCCGCAGGCAAAATCACCAAAAATACCGGGACCGTCATGGCAGCCTGCACCAAGCCAACCATCAATGGAGAGACTGTGAGCTGAGTCATCAGCCAGCCCGCGCCAACGTTTTGCATCCAGGTACCGGTGTAGGAGATTACAGCCGCAATCCAGAGCGAGCGGAAGAGTGGCTCTCCCAAAGGCGCCCATGCAGAACTCGCGGATCTCGCAGGCCAGCGTTCCGGCATCGATGTTTTCACCGCCTCAGCCATGGTCAATTCGTCGAGACCTCCGAAACTGCGGCCGGAATTGCTCCTCCGAAGGGCCACTCGCGCTTAGGCCACGCCCGAATCATGTAAATCACCACTCCGGCGACCAGAATCAGCAGCGCATAGCGAATTTCTTTCGTCGAGTCAGTTCGGGAGATGAGAATAAACACGAAGCCGACCGAAGCGATCAATGCAGGCAACGGATAGAGCCACATCCGGAATGGGCGGGGCATGTCCGGGCGCCGGATGCGCAACACGATCAGTCCGATCGCCTGCACCAGAAACTGCAATGTAATGCGAATCACGACCAAGGCGGCGATCACGTCTGCGAGCGAAAAAAAACAAAATAACATCGCGACGCTGCCCAGCGCGAGCAGTGATACATAAGGAAAGCGGTATTTCGGATGCACGCGAGCAAATGCGCGGAAGTAATTGCCATCAACAGCGGCGGCGTAAGGCACACGGGAGTATCCCAGAAGCAGAGAAAAGACCGATGCGAAAGCCGTCCACATCACCAGACCTGTGGCCAGACCGGCGGCCCAATGTCCGTAAATCCGCTGCATGAAAATCGAAACTACATACAGACCATGATTGGACTGTCCGGACTGCACCATCTCCTGCCACGGAACCACCGCCAGAATGCTGATGTTCATCACCACATATAGACAGCCCACCAACAGAATGGATAGCAATAGCGCGCGAGGAATGGTTTTGCCGGGGTCTTTCACTTCGTCGCCGAGAAAACAAACATTGTAGTAGCCCCAATAATCATAAGTGGCGATCAGCATGGCCGATCCGAGACCAAGAAAGAATCGCGACGATAGCTGGAACGCGTTCGGCGGAAAACTGAAGGCGCGCGCGGCGTCAAAGTGGGATAGTCCGGAGACAATGATCCACCCCACGATCATCAATACGCCGCTCAACAGCAGCTTTGACATCCAGCCAATGGTGGTGATTTTGCGATAGAGCAGGACGAGCGCCAAGAGGACGATACCAATCGCCACGAAGGTCGCTCCAGAAACCAGCCAGTGCATCTGCAAGGTTCCTATCAGCGGAACTTGCAGATTCCAGTCATGCCCAGCGTAGCGGCGTTCGAGACCTGGCCAGAAATAGGAAGCATAGCCAGCGAGTCCGATTGCGCCGGTGGCAATGGACATGGGCGCGCTGAAGGAGAGCTGCCAGATGAAGAGAAACGAAATCAATCGCCCAAGACGGTTGGGACCGTAAATCTCTCGCAAGTAGCGATAGGAGCCGCCAGAGCCTGGCATGGCCGCTCCGAGTTCAGCCCACACCAGGCCGTCGCACATGGCAAAAAGGGCGCCCACTATCCAGCCCAGCATGGCCTGTGGTCCACCCATAGCGCTCACGATCAGCGGCATGGTGATGAATGGCCCCACGCCGATCATGTCGATCATGTTGAGTGCGGTGGCACTTCCCACGCCAATTCCGCGGATGAGGGGAGTTTGTTGTGAGTCGTTGGTCGTTCGTCCTTGGTCTTTGGTGAGGACCATGAGCTTCACCAGATCGGGTTACGCTTAAATGGAGATCGAAGTCCGGATTCCAAAAGATTCCGCCGACACGCGACCAATGGACGAACGACCAACTAGCGCGTGCCCTCATGTCCTGCGCTCAGCAGATTCACATACAGGCGAATCGCTCCCGGAACGCCGGCTGGCAACTGACGGAAAAACGCATACCCGGTATAGATGTAAGTGCCTTTGCCATACTGCGCGCGCAACAAACCGCCCTTCTGCGGCTGCTCGCCGGGATCGTGAGAAGCCAGTAGCGGCTTGAAGTTGCTGTCCCACTGCCCCATGAAATACAGCCCACGTTCCTGCACCCAACCGTCAAAGTCGCGCGGCGTGATCGGGTTGGGGAAATGAAAGATTCCGTCGTCTGGAGCGAGAATGTCAACCGGGGCTTCCTCCACTGAAACTCGCGCACGGCTCAGTTGCGCAGGATAGGGCGTGAAGTGTCCGCCATTGAAGTCCCCGACTCCGGTGTTGTATTGCGCGATCAGAGTGCCGCCCGCGAAAACGTAGTCGAGCAACTTCTTGTTATTTGTGGCGATGTCTTTTTCGGTGTCGTAGGCGCGGATGCCAAGAACAATAGTTCCGTAGCGGCTCAGGTCTTCGCTCGCGATTTTCTCCGCCGGAATGGTGGTAACGTCCATTCCGATCTGCTGCAGCACGGTCGGAATATCGTCTCCCGCGCCCATGATGTAGCCGACTTTTAGGTCTTTCGGAATTTTCACGTCGACGATGCTGACGCGCTGAATGGCGGGCTGGTAGTAGTAAAAGGTGTCGAGATCCTCACGGGTGACGACAGTATAGCCTTCGGTATATTTCACGCCGCCCGATTCGAGCACGGCGCGAACCTCAGCTCGGCCCTCCTTCAAGCTGGCTGGAAATACTTTGAAATGAAAGTCCTGCCTCTCGCCGCGCCGGTGGAATTCCACCGGGAGTTCTCGATGGTTCGAAGCGCCAACCCGACGGCGCTTCCAGATGAAGTGTCCCCTTGGGCGCTCCTGTGAGATTACAGTTCACGCCGACTTTCACGCTCGTCGAGCCGCCACCCTTTACCGGAATTACCTGCTCACCTGGTTCAAGTTCACGGAGAAAACCGGTGCGACCGCCAGCGGGCGTTTCCGCTCCGACGCCTTTGTCGTCCAGAAACTGAACGAAGACGCCCGTCGGATATTTCCCCCTCTGGGTTATGCCCTTGCTCGGGCGGTTTTCGCAGACGCAGTTGGTCAAAGGTATCGGGAGCCGGCAATTTAATCCCTTTGCGCGGCGCGATTTCGTACCTGACGCGGACATGCAACGGCGGAGGAGGGAAGGCAAGGGTCGCATAAGCTTTGTCGTCGACCGTGTTGACCGCATCCGTCTCCGGGTTGTCACGATGCCAATAGGGGCGGGTAAACTGAGCGTCTGCTCGGGACCTGCACTGCGAAATTGGCATAATAGTCTTCTCCCGGCGCGACGGTGGTCTGATCCGCGTACGCGCGTTCATCCCAACCTCTGCCGGACTCTCCAATTCCGCCTTTTGGATTTCGCAGAGAGCGGTGCGATCCGTTGTGCAGCTTTGCAATGATTGTTAACTTCTGACCGGGGGAGACGACGGTTAGAGCATCCTGCTCGCCCGGTAGCCCTGACTGCGGCCCTTTCGGCGGGCGACAGGTCGCCTCGAGGGATACATTCATAGCCAGATTGAGCGCGGTCTGAGCTTGTCGCTGCTTTTTGTCCAGTCGATTCCCGATTTCTTCGCTGGCTTGTTGATCGAGCTCACTTCCATCCATACGTGCTTTTGCGGAATGTAGACCGTCGAGCGCTGCGTAAAGTGGCGTGGCAGCGCTACTCGGATCCTTGTTGGCTCTTCTCCGCCGCCTGCTTCAGACCGTCCGCGATCTGCACCAACTCTCCATGCAGCCACGGCACTTTGGTTTCTTCCGCCCCCAGCCGCGAAGCTAATCCCGGCAAGCTGGTGTCAATTCCGTCAAAGAAATCCTTCTCGTGACCGTCTTTGTCTGTGGTTGAAGGCAATACCGAGTCCACTAGCTTGTAGAACGCAAAACGGTCCCCGGGATCAACCGTCCACGCCCCTGCTCCCTGAGAAGCTGATGCCTCAAGCCTTCCATAGCAAATTGCGCATATGACATGCCCAGCGCGGGACTAAATTCTCCAGTATTCAGTTTGACCGTGTAGTTTTCTGGCGGGCAAGTTGTCGCTCCAAACCCGCATACATTGCCGATGTAAAGCTTCTTCGGTTGCCAGGGTAGAAGGCCCTCCTTGATTTGTTCCGGAAAGCGATTAGGGTCCGCCGCGGCGCGAAAGGCTTCCTTGGTAAGAATTGCTGAGGCCTGATGATGGCCGTGCCCATCACGTTCAGTTCCGGAGAATCTTGCCACCAGCACGTCGGGGCGAAAAGTCCGAATCACACGCACCATGTCGGCCAGAGGCGACGTCGTGACCTTGCCACTTTTGAAAAGTTTCCTCCGCGCTTTTTGAGAAGCCAAAATCTGCCACGCGACTAAACCGCTGTTCGACTCCGTAATAGCGATCCGAGGCAGTCAGCTCCAAAGTACGTAAGACGCCCAGCACGTCGAACAAATTACTGCCGACTTTGTTTTGTCCACCTTCGCCACGATTCAGGGTCAGCAGTAATACACTCGCGCCTTTGCCGCGAGATTCCAGCGTCAACATGCCGCCGTCTTCGTCATCAGGATGCGCAGTAGTCTGCATCAGGCGCGCCGTGGTCTGCAGCCGGAGCAGCATCTGTTTCAGTCCGAGAGTGCCGCTGTCCTGGGGCAGAGGATCAACCGGGCTGGGAACAGCGGCGGGAGCTTCGGCCAGGCCGGGCAAGCACAAAAATAATCCCAGGCCGACGCTCCAGAGGGTCCGCCACGAAAGTCGACCCGAACACGCACACCTGCGCGCCGTCGGTCGAGGCGTAAGTTTCATAGGTATGGGATTGTGACTATCGAGGGTCGGAGGCAAGATTTTTCCTGGTTAGCACGTTCCTTGCTTGGTTCTATTCGACTGTCCGGGAACCAAAGAGTTAGCCGTCGCTCTTTGCGTGAATACCCTTTACCCAATCCTACCTGATTTAGTGGCTTGCAGGATTCACGGGTGCTCGAACCGCCCTTGGCACTGGCTGGAGGCGGTCAGCACCGCGTCAAACTTTGGATCGCTCCTCAACTTTGCCAGCAGGGGATCGGAAAGCAGATTCGAGTGGGCACAATAGTTCTGCTCGACGGCGGTCTTGAGCATATGGAGGGCAGCTTCCTTCTTCCCGCAGAACGCGAACACAGCTCCCTGGTAATACGACATCTCAGGGTCGGGGTCGGAGGGCTGGCTGGTTTCCGCCTCGCGCGCCATTCTCTCCAGTTCCGACGGAGGCCGGAGTCCGAGACAGGCTTCCAGAAGATCACGGTGGTAGTGAGGAGTGGGGGACATGCGTTTCACCGCCTCGCGCGCTTCCGCCACCTTGCCTTCTCGCAACAGAAGAGACGGCAGAGCGTAGGCGGCCCACTCCGAACCCGCGTCCAGTCGGAGGAATTCCCGGGCACGCTCCGTCTTGCCCAGTTCCATAAATGCCCACGCGCAAGAACGGAATATGTAGTTTCCCGGATCCTGCGACAGAGCGATGTCGCATTCGCGCGAGGATTCCTCCAGCATTCCCGCATAGCGGAGAACATATCCCAGAGTGAAATGGGTTTGGGCGTTCTCCGGACGCCGCTTGACCAGGGCGGTAGCCTCCTCGTATGCGCGGCTCACCTCACCCCGGTCAACCCGATTGACGATGAGTTGGGAAGCCGCGGCGACCAGGTTGGGATCGAGGCCTAGCGCGCGTTCCAAGGCGGTGTTGGAGCGCTGAAACATTTCGTCTCCGCCTGTCGAGTATGTGGAATCGTAGTAGTACCGCTGACCCAGTTCTGCCCAGGCTGGCGCGTAGGCGGATCCGTCTTAACCACGTGTTCCAGCACCGCAATCGCGTCCTTGTTCGGCCCCGGATCACGCGGTATGGCGAGGCTATGCAGATAGAGGTCGTAAGCTTCCTGGCTTTTCGGCCGGCTGCCGGTGTCGATGAAGCTTCCAGCAGCGCCCAAAATTGGCAACAGGCCCTGCCGGACTTGCGTGGCCAGTTGTCCCTGCAAGGCGATAAGATCCTGGCTGGGAGCACTGATGTTGGTCTGCCACAGCAGCCGGTCGTTGTTCGCATCTGTGGCTTCGAGGGTGACCAGCAAATTATCTCCCTGCCGCAGGAAGTGACCTGTCAAGACGTTAGCAACATGTAGTTGGCGGCCGATCGCCTGCGGATCCAGATCCTGACTAACATATTTTCTTGTCACCGAAGAGGGACGAACATCCAGAGCACGGGTGTAAGTAAGAACATTGGAGAGTTCGTCGGCCAAAGCAAAGCGCAGATAGTCAACGCTGAAATCGCCATTCATGTTCTGGAGCGGCAGCACGGCGATGGTGTTCTGGGCAGCGCCGTTGGTAGTGCCAGCTCGATGCTTGTACCACCACGCACCACCGGCCGCCAGAACCGTAACCAGCAAGGCTGACACTCCTATAAGAAGATAGGTTTGTCGCTTGCTCGCATTTTGAAACGTATTCGTGACCATGCGATAGGGAAATTTTTCGCGTGGCCCACTGCGAGTTAAACCGGATTCTGTTTCCCTCCTCAAATGCTGCAGATCAGCTTTCAGTGCCTCGGCGCTCTGGTAACGGGCGCCACGATCTTTCTCCATCGCTCGGCCGATGATGCCTTCCAGCTCCACGGGAAGTGCAGGGTTGAGCGTGCGAGGTGCAGATGGCTTCTGGTGCAGGACGGCATCCAGAGTGGTCACGACGTTGCCGCCCTGAAATGGCTTTTTCCCGGTCGCCATTTCGTAAAGCACTACACCGAACGAAAAGAGGTCGCTGCGAGGATCAAGTTCCTCGCTGCGGGCCTGTTCCGGCGACATGTAGACCGCGGTTCCAGGAATCACGCCCACAGCCGTAAGCGAGTCCTCAACGGGAGTTTCCTCGCTGGTTGCTAGCTTCTCATCGCGCAGCAGTTTCGCCAGACCAAAATCGAGCACTTTCGTCTGCCCGCTCTTGGTGATGAAGATATTGGCGGGCTTTATATCGCGATGCAGGATTCCCTTGGCGTGCGAGGCGGCAAGGGCCTCGGCAACCTGGATGGCGATGTCGAGCAATTGGTCGATTTCGACGGGTTTGCCGTGGATGCGTTGCTTGAGGCTTTCTCCCTCCAGTTTCTCCATGACGATGAAGGGATGGCCATTGTGGTCTTCGACTTCATGGATGGTGCAGATGCAAGGATGATTCAATTGAGAGGCAGCGCGGGCCTCTCGCTCAAAGCGCTCCATGGCCTTCTGGTCGCCAGTCAAATTATCGGGAAGAAACTTCATGGCGACCCGCCGGCCCAGGCGGGTATCTTCCGCCTCGTAAACGATACCCATGCCACCGCCGCCGAGCTTACTGAGAATGCGATAGTGGGAGACAGTTTGGCCGATCATGCCTTGGCCGCTGGCGGTCTGGCCGTTCGTCGTCTGGCCGGTCATGGAGAGGCTACTTCTCTTCAGGCGGCTATGTTAGGCCGAGGCCGGGGTCTGGTCAACCTAAGGGTGGGTTGGTGTAAGGGTGCACTCCAAAATGCTCCCTCCACCCTGCGGCGGGGCGCGGAGTGCGTGCACTCAGCGCATGGGGATGGTTAGCTCCACGCCGATTAGCTCTCTGTGACGGTTGAACATCCCCAAGCGGAGCCCGGACGGGGCACCCTCCAAAGTAGAATCAACAGCAGCGACCTGGGCCACCCGCCAAGAAATGTAAAGGTAGGCCACCCGCCGGGGAATGAGGTGATTTTGGCCAAAAATGCGTATGGTATCGAACAACCGTTCGGCGATGGCGGAATCTAAGAACAGTCCGGCTCACCGTGCTCCATGCACCGCAGATTGGAAGACCGCATCCGCGAACTCTGCGCTAAAGCTCTGACGGCGCAAGAATCCGAATTGCATGCGATCCTTCACGCCCTACGATCCGCCCTCCGTGAACATAACGGGCGTCTTAGGAGACTTGCCGCCGCGAAGCTAGTCAGCATTGAGGGGAATGGGAAACTGCAGGACAGGCGCTCAGCCTAACACCGCCTACCGGGTCGGGGATGTCCCGCGGAACTCAGTTCTGCTGATGTAGCGGAGCCTGTTCGGGGATAGTGGTTCTTCCACGCTTGATTCCCAGAAATAGCAGTGAAAGCACGATAATTGCGAATGCGATGAACAAGATAGCCGCGTTAGAATGCTTCCCGACGATCAATCTCGCACTCTCCGGTCGGGTTTAGTGGAGCGAGCTGGCTACCGAGGAGAAGGCATTATTCGCGTTCGAACCGACCAGCCGAACAGTGCCTACCACCAGGACCAGGATCGCAGCCAACATCACGGCGTACTCAGCAATATCCTGGCCGTCGTCCTCGAAGCATAATCGGGAGATCAATCCGAACATGCGTACCCTCTTGGTCGACACGGCGTAGGTTGCCATCGGTCGTCCGACTGCACCATCGGGTACGGACTGTATTCCTCCCACGGGGAAAGGGGAGAGGCGCTATCTGGCGGGCTACTGCATTTTAACTAGCGGAATCGGTAAACCATCTGCGTTATAATAACCGGCATTTGTGGGAGGTTTTCGCGATGTCAGCGTCAGACCCCCTCTTGCGCCACAGTTCAACCGCTCTGGGTTATCCCGAATGGCAGCGTCTATATCAAGCTGCGCTGCTCGAAGTTGATCCCAAAAGACTGGCTGACCGTGTGGCGGAGGCAGAGGCCGCGATCTTCGGACGGCTCCAGCAATTGAGCGAAATAAGTGAGAGTCAAGACAGACAAGCTGAGCGTCACGCCATCCATGGTGCGATGTACGCACTAAAGATTCTCAAACGGAGAGCCTGAATTCTCCCGATTGATCGTGAAAACGATGCGGCTGCAAAACAGAAACCGGAAGTCCTGAGGTGAGGGAAACAAAGCAAAAGCCCGATTGGATGTGGATCGGATCACTCGTCTTAGTGGTGATCTCCGCACTGGGGCTGGGCTACATATACTGGACTACTCAGTGAAAACGCCGTCATAAAATGTTCTAGCTGGAACTTGATCTGACAAAGACCTATGTTAGGCGGCAGTTTCTTGCGCTCCGCCTCCGCTTCGCTGCGCAGGGCTACGCTCCGGCTCCGCGTGCTGTCCCTCGACGTCGGACGAAACTGCAACTGTCAGAGAGTCGAGCATTTTCGCCTGCGCTAACTGTTTGGAATCCAGGAAAGTCTGCCAGGGTGTTTTCCCGTAGCAGTACTTGCCGGAGTGTTCGCGTTTTTCATTGTACTCACCCAGCCAAACATCCAGATCCGACTGCAGCTCGTCCAAGCTGCGATAGAGCTTTTTGCGAAACGCAACGCTATAGAACTCTTCTTGCAAGGTGCGATGGAAGCGCTCGCAGATGCCATTGGTCTGCGGCGACTTGGCTTTGGTGCGGGAATGGTCGATGTTCTCCACGGCCAGGTAGAGCTGATACTCGTGGCATTCCCGGTTGCCGCAGTACTCCGTACCACGGTCGGTCAGCACGCGCAGCAGCGGCACGTTCTGTTCCTCCAAGAACGGCAGCACCCGATCATTCAGCAGATCCGCCGCCACCAGCGCATTCTTGCGGTCGTAGAGCTTCACGAACGCCAGCTTCGAATAGGTGTCCAGGAAGGTTTGCTGGTAGATGCGGCCGATGCTCTTGATCGTTCCCACGTAGTAAGTATCCTGGGCGCCGAGATAGCCTGGGTGTTCGGTCTCGATCTCCCCGTGGGCTTGTTTCTCTTCCCGCGCTCGCTCCAGGGTCCGCACCTGATCTTCGGTAAGGATCAGATTTTCCTGGGCGGCTTTGGCTTCCAGCGCTTTGAGCCGTTTGCGAAAGGTTTCTAGATCATGGCGCAGCCAAACGCAGCGCACCCCGGCGGGCGAAATCAGCATCCCGCGCTTGGCCAGATCGTTGGCCGCTCTCACCTGTCCGTAGGCTGGCTTCTCCACCGCCAGCTCCACGACCGCTTTCTCGATGTGCTCTTCGATGCGGTTCTTCACACAGGGCTTGCGGCGGCTGATTTCCTGCAGCGCCAGTTCGCCGCCTTTGTCGTAAAGCTCCTTGAAACGATAGAAACTATCCCGTGAGTAGCCCATCATCTTGCAGGCCTGTGAAACGCTGCCCAACATCTCAGCCAGCTTCAACAACCCCACCTTGTTCTTGATGATTTTCTGATCGGTGCTCATTCTGACATCTCCTCTCTGCGCCAGCCGGCGCATTCTATCGGAAATGTCAGATCAAGTCGTGGCTAGGACACATAAAAGCAGGCCGGTGGCCCCTTTGCAGTCTTTGAAAAGGGGGCTAGGCCGGACTCAGGCTGCGCTCCCCCCTTATCTTCATCGGTTCCTGATTGATTCGGGCAGCCCGTCTCTTCGTAAGTGTTAGCAAAGAGCGCAAAGGTGGGCCACCACCAGTCACGTGCCTGCGCCGAGCGCCGTTTTCCTCTGCGGCTTACTTCTGGCAGCTATCGCTGACCATCGACACCGCCGTTGCTGTCAGATGACCGTGCTCGGTGGCGTTTTTGTCCATGCCGTGCTCTTTCATCTCCTCCTTCGTGTCTTCCTTCATCCCGTGAGCTGTCGCGTTTGACACTACGCCCGTGATCGTAACCGTGTGTCCGACGTGCTCACCGAGTTTGACGCTATCGCTCTTGACCTCCCAGGTGCCGCCTTTCGTCGTGGTGAGATTGTACTCATCGGCACTGTCACCTTTCTGAAGACAGCCCGTGAGCGTCCGCGTTTTCTTGTGCGTGGTTTTTGTTGTGTCCTGCGCCGTGACGAGTCCGATACTCGCCAACATGAACATCGCAATGATCCATGCCAACATCTTGAAAGTCATGAAATTAACCTCCGAAAACTGTGTGAAGGACTAGCCCGAGTGCCAGTCCGCTAGCGCGCTTAAAGCCTAATACTTGTGAGGCACACTTGCATCGGGTGAACACTGTAGCGACGGACAATGATTTAGGTAGCTCGCTTTGACTCCGTCCCCTCTTCCCATAGCTATCCCGTCAACCGAACTGTTTTGCAACGAGGTCAGTTTGGCAGGTATAGCCCCGACGATGCCCCGACCCACTCCAGATTGCGATTGTGATCCACTCCCATCATCAGGCCGCGTCCCATGCGGATGATGGTCATTACCGGCAGCAATTCGTCCAGCCAGATGTACATGATGCGCACCTCCGCCTTGGTGGGCCCGTGCGGGGTTTCAATCACTGGTTCGAACTGGAGACGCTCCTGCAGGATGTAGTCAGAACGCTTCTGTTGCGGGATTTCGGCCAGATCTTCCTTCCTGGGATTGATCATTACCCCCAGCCCAGCGAAAGAAAACAGAGGTTTCAGGATGTAATGGTCAAGATCATCCGGCACCTGCTTCACCCGATCCAGAAACCAGCTCTGCGGTACACATTCGTGCTTCAGATAGGGCAGCGAGAACTTGCTCATACGGAAATACCAGTTGGGATGTCCAGCCCATTCGACTTGCAGATTGTCGGTGAAGTTGAAGGCAAGTTTCAGGTTCTTGCGCACCAGTTCGTCTACGATGGTGCGATTGTAAATTCTGCGAATCGGAATCTGCTGGCCGCCGGATTCATAGAACAAGGATTCGCCGACCTTCTTGATGTCCGTGATCGCAATCGTCTTGATTCCCAGCAATTTCTCAGTTAGCACGAAGTCGGGGAGCGTCTTTTGGTGAAGCGGGTCGATTTCCATCAGGACTACATTCTGCGGGTCGTGATCGGCCACGATAGCGCGCCGCAGCAGGTTTTTGTATTCCTCCCAGTCCAGCCCCCCAAGCAGATATTGCAGATTCGCATCGAGTCCGTAGACTTCCATGTACACCTGCGAGAGCATCGCCTGGTAAGCGTAGAGAGAAGGGAAGCCCTGCAACTCCACAAGCTTGGGTTGCAGTTTGCCCGCGGCATCGCGCACCAGACCAAAGTCCACCTGGATGAACATGGGATGAGGGCTTTCGTTGGGCACATTGAAGTCGGGCGGGATCGCGTCGAATGAGGCCTTGCGGTACTCGAGTCCGTTCAATTGCTGCACCAGTTCCTTGCCGTACTGCGTCATCTGATCCAGCAGTGGCTTGGGGAAAAAACACGGAGTCTCGCAAAGCCGGAACTTGATCGGAGTACCGCAGCGCTCCTCCATGAGCTTGAGGAGCCGCTGGTACTTCTCCGGCGTGAAATTCGCATTGAATTGTTGTCGCAGAGCGGGAATCATGAATAGCGTCGGCGTTCCGCCGGCTGTCCCTTCGACCAGGTCAAGGCAGACTGCGAAGGCGTTTTACCCTCATCACGCTTCCAGCAAAAATCTCCCGTGCCGCATGATCTGTTCGTTGTCCGCCCAGATGTCGAAATTGCGGCCCACGACATCGATGTGGGTGGCAGAGTACCACTTTGCTCCCGTGTGCTCGCCGTAAGGATTGCCGAAAGCAATATGCACTCCGGGAAATTTTTCGTCTTGCAAAATCTGTCCGATCACATCTTTCAACTCAATGTTGGTGCCGATGGCAAATTCCCCGACCCGATCGCTGTTATCATCGGTATGGGTATAGCGCCAGAAGTCGTCTTCCAGTTCGCGGTTGACGGAGTGGGCCTCAGTCAGTCGGTTGCCCTTCATGCGGATGGTGAGAGGATTCTCTCGCAAGCTGCCAAACTTGGCGCACAGCCAATCGCCAACGACACCGTCAATAACAAAAGTTCCATTGACCTCTCCCGGCGTGGTAAACACCTCTCCCCCTGGCAGGTTTCCCCATTTATCGGGACTGATGATGCCGCTCGTCTTGATCCACTGATAGTTGGGATTCAGATCCGCGATCAGATCGGTTCCGGCGGCGGTTTTGGCCCGAATCTGCTTTGCCGCGCCGGACCGTTTCCACGACCTTCGCACTGATGCGATCCACCTTGAGGAAGTCCGCCCGCATCCCCTCCAGCATGATCTGATGATTGATGTTGACCATATGGGCGTGGCGAATCTTGCGCCGGTTGATCACACCAGTCATCTGCATGCGCGAGCGTAGCTCATTGGTCTGCGCCTGCACCGCGAAGATGCTTACCTGGGTAGTCTCCAGATCCTCGAGAACTTCAGGTGGCAGGTCGGTCAGCGGCCGCGAGGCCAGGTCTTCCAGTATCCATACGCGATACGGCGAACCTACATTTTCGATTTCACGAACAATACTGGCGGCGATTTCCTTGGTCGCCTCATCGGTAATGATCGTCACCTTCTCGTCCGATTGGATACGGAGGCAGACCTGCACCGCGTTGCGTGCGCCGGGAGTAAGTTCGGGATCAAAAGGGAGCTTGCTGAGAGGCCGGTTGGCTTGACTGACAGGAACGTTCATTACCCTACTTTTCTAGCGGAAGCCGGGGCAGCCGTCTCAGCCAGCCCCACTTCCGTCTCTGCAATGATGAAGTCGACAACTTTCTTGAGGTCGCCGGTTTCTTCAAATACCCGCAGCTGGCGGTCGGCGCCACTGCCCATTTTCATGATCTCACGGATGTAGTTCAATTCCTCGCGCGAATCCAGTTCATCCACGACATCGTCGACAAACTCCAGGTACTCTTCGATCAAGTCACGGACGGGAACTTCGGTCTGCTTGCCGAAATCAATCAGCTTTCCGTTCAGGCCGTAGCGCGCCGCACGCCACTTGTTTTCCATGATCAAAGCGCGGCGATAGAGACGGAATCCTTGATTGGCCGAGTAAAGCTTGTACAGCTTGGCAATCGTCGCCTGGATGAGCGCCGCCAGGGCAATGGTTTCATCCACCCGCATGGGAATGTCGCACACGCGGAACTCGAGCGTATTAAAGAACGGATGCGGACGGATGTCCCACCAGATCTTTTTTGCGTTATCGATGCAATTGGTCTTGATCAGCAGCTTGATAAAGTTTTCGTACTCGCCCCAGCTGGGGAAATAGTCGGGAATATTCGTGCGGGGAAACTTGTCGAATACCTTGCAACGGTATGACTTCAGCCCGGTGTTCATTCCCAGCCAGAAAGGGGAATTGGTCGAAAGCGCCAGAATATGAGGCACAAAGTAGCGGGCGTGGTTCATCAGGTGGATCGCTGTCTCGCGGTCTTCCACGCCGATGTGCACGTGCAGACCGAAGATCAGGTTGGCCCGCGCCACCAGTTGCATGTCTTCTACAATGTTCTTATAACGGTCGTCTGGATAGATTTCCTGGACGCGCCAGTCGGCAAAGGGATGCGTAGCCACCGATGCGAGTCGCAATCCGTTTTCGCGGGCTAGAGCTACCATGTCCCGGCGCAATTTCTTGACTTCAGTCTTTGCCTCTTTGATATTGCCGCAAACCGAGGTTCCAACCTCGACCACCGATTGGTGCATCTCGGCTTTTACCCGCTCCTGCAAGAGAAGCTTGCCCTTCTCGATAATTTCAGCGTGAATGTGGGAACGCAGGTCGCGCGAAACGGGATCGACGGTCTGATATTCCTCTTCAATCCCGATCGTGAAAGTTGGCGGCATGGTGGTGACAGCTTGTCTTAAGGCTGCCCGAGAGAGACGCAACAGTATAGCAATCGGACTTGGGGTTAGGCTTTTGCTTTCTTCCTGGCCACGGGCTTGGCGGACGGTATCGCAGCTGGTTTTTCTCCTGTCAGGAACGCCGCCCAGCGCAACTCCCGCGCGGGATTCTCATCACTAAGCGCCTTCTTTACAGCCATTTCGGCTACGGCGTTTACTACCCACTCAAAGTTCTCCCGGCCCACAGATGTGACTTCCGCGTCCGGTGCTGGGTTCATGAAATCGATGGCATAGGGCACGCCGTCTTCGACCGCAAACTCGACCGTATTAAGGTCATATCCCAGCGCCCGGCACAACGTCTGCGCATCTTTTTCCACGCGCTTGTACAGCGTTGGATCGGTTGGAGGCGGGTTTTTCACGTAGCGCTCATGAAACGGTGCTCTGGGGTCGTAGTGCATGATGCGGACCTTGTCCTGGTCCGACCACGTAGCAGCGGAAATATTCCTTGAACTCAACTCCGTGCTGCAGCGTCATGCACAGGTCACCAGTCTGGTTGTAATAGTGGAAGAACTCCTCCGGGGAGTGGACTTTATAGACATGCTTCCATCCTCCGCCTGAATACGGTTTGAGGAACGCAGGGAAGCCGACGTACTGGAAAATGTCGTCCCAGTTCAACGGATAGATGAGGTTGCGCATGGACTGGTCGGTCGTGCCTTCGGGATGCTGGTGATGAGGCAAGATCACGGTCGGCGGAATAGCCACGCCGAGCTTACTCGCCAGCGAGTAATTGAAAAACTTGTCGTCCGCGGTCCACCAGAATGGATTGTTGATGACGATCGCCCAGCAAGCGCAGCATTCTTGAGAAAAGCGCGGTAGAACGGGATATCCTGCGAGATGCGGTCGATGATTACGCGATATCCGCTGGGATCCGCCATCTTGACGCCGCCCACCTTGACGAACTCGGCGGACACGCTATCAACCCTCATGCTGTTGATCTTCTCCACCAGCGCGGGTGGGAAGGTGTTTTCCATGCCAAAGATAATTCCGATTTTGTTCATACCGCACCTCACTTTCCCGAACTTGTCAATCCTGAGCGAAGTGACTGCTTCGCGAAGCGAAACAGCCCGGCAGTCGAAGGATCTCTACCCGCTTTACCAGCCGCGCTGCGGACATCCGCAGAAGGAAATGCCCGAGGTCTATTCACGACGTCAAGCGGCTAGGGATCCTTCGACTCCGCAAACCGATTCGCAGGCGAATCGGTTTGTTGTGCTCAGGATGACAACTTCAACCAAAATATTTTGCCGCCATTTTCAGCCAAAGTATTTTCCTGCCATCTTCAGCCACAAGGGCCAGTCATGCCTGGAGTTGTCGCCCCACACATCCAACCAATGTGGAACTCCCTTGCCATTCAGGATATTCGACAACCTGACATTCTGATCCAGACACATATCCCAGTCAGCCGATCCCAACACGATCTTCATCTGCCGGTAACGAGTGAGAAACCAATCATCATTCATGTTCGGCAGGAAATCCTGCGGGGAGTTGAAGTAACAGTCGTCATCGTAATATCCATCCAAGAATTGGTGAAGATCGTAGGCCCCACTCATGCTGACGCAGTGAGTCACGACGTCGGGATGCTTAAGCGAAAAATTTACCGCATGATAGCCACCAAAACTGCACCCCGTCACTGCCAACTGAGGTGTCGGATTCTTCCAGCGCAGGAAGGGAAGCATCTCGTGGAGAATATAGCGCTCATACTGCAGGTGCCGCAGCACCCGCAGCTTGGGATGCACGCTCTTGTTGTACCAACTCTCGGTATCCACCGCGTCCGGGCAAAACACCTGCAACTCGCCGCGGTCGATCTTTGCCCCTAGCAAGGCAATCATGCCCCGGTCTTCATATTCGAAGAACCGGCCCATGGAGGTGGGAAAGACGAGCAGAGGCGAGCCGGCGTATCCAAAGACCAGCACCTCCATGTCACGATGCAGTTCGCTGCTGTATCCCCTGTGGTACTCGCGGTTCATTTTCAGAAATCGAGTTCAGATATCGAGTTCAGAGATCGTTCAGATATCGAGGGCGCGAAGTATCTTACCCGACCACCCTGAAGTTTGAATAGGAGTTCGCTGGCCATCAAATTCTGAACTTGCCAGTTGCGTTATGCTTGCACCCTCACGGGATGAATACCCTGACCGAAGACGACGTACGCCGGCTACTCGATCCTGCCCGCGTCATCGGCGCGATCGAGAATGCGTTCCGCGACCTCTACCCTTCCACGGTCGTGCCCGCCCGCACTCACATCAATCTGGACGGCGGTATTTTTCTCGCCATGCCCTGCTATGACGGCAACGGGCATATTTTGGGAATGAAGCTGGTTGTAGTGCAGGACAGTCCCGCACGCCCAGAGGACCGAGTCCAGGCCACCTACATGCTTCTTGATCCAGCGACCGGGCGTCCGAAGATGGTGATACCGGCAAAATATCTCACTGACCTGCGCACCGCCGCGACTTCGGCAGTGGCGACCAAGTTTCTTGCCCGGGAAGACGTGCGCGTGCTGGCAATTTTTGGCACCGGACGTCAGGCGCGAGCCCATATCAGAGTCGTGCCTTTGGTGCGACGATTTGAGCGAGTGCTGGTGTGCGGAGAGAACCCGGAGCAAAGCCTAGAATTCGCAGAACAACTGTCTGCAGAGGTAGGGTTGCCGGTCGACCCGGCTGACGCGTCAGCTTGCGCCGCCAAGTCCGATGTGATCTGCACATGCACCACCTCGAATACGCCGTTGTTTGAAGGCAGCCTGGTTCGTCCCGGGACCCATCTGAACCTGGTGGGTGCCTTTCAGCCCGATGCCAGAGAGGTGGATGGGCTCACGGTGCAGCGCGCGCGGGTTGTCGTGGACACCTACGACGGCGCGCTGGCGGAAGCCGGTGATCTTCTGATTCCAATAAGCGAAGGCAAGATCGGCCGTGATCACATCATTTCTGATCTCCACGAGTTGCTAAGCGGGAAGAAGGCGGGCAGGACCCGAGCCACGGACATCACATTATTCAAAAGCGTCGGGTGCGCGCTGGAAGATCTGGTTACCGCCCAACTGCTGACCGGGCTCTGACGATTCCCGATTAGAATCAATGTTATGCGTGCCATGGTCCTCGAACGGGCGCGACCAGTGGACGAATCCCCCCTCCACCTCGACGACATAACTTTACCCGTGCCTCAGGCGGGACAGGTTCGCGTGCAGGTGAGCTACTGCGGGCTCTGCCACACTGATCTGCATACGGTTGAAGGTGATCTGCCGCTGCCGCGATTGCCTCTGGTTCCGGGGCATCAGATCGTGGGCATTGTGGACGCACTGGGCGCGGGCGTGCGCCGGTTCAAAGAAGGCGACCGAGTCGGAATTCCATGGCTTCATTCGACCGACGGCCGCTGCGAGTACTGCCTTCAAAAGCTCGAAAATTTGTGTGACAACGCGCAGTTCACCGGCTACCACGTGGATGGCGGCTACGCCGAGTTCACGGTTGTGGGCGAAGCCTACGCCTATCCGATCCCAGAGGTTTTTTCTGATGAGAGTGCCGCTCCGCTGTTGTGTGCGGGAATCATTGGCTACCGCTCTTATCGGCTGAGCGGCGCTCGCGCAGGGGCGCGTCTGGGTCTCTATGGATTTGGAGCTTCGGCACATCTGGTGCTGCAACTAGCGCGGCATCTTGGCTGCGACGTGTACATCTTCACGCGGACCCCAGCGCATCGCGAATTGGCTAAGAAGCTGGGCGCTGCTTGGATCGGAGCGGCGGAAGACACGCCGCCGCAACCGCTCGATGCCGCGATTATCTTCGCCCCCTCGGGTGGGCTGGTCCCCCAGGCTCTTCGCGTTCTACGCAAAGCCGGCACACTAGTTTTGGCTGGGATAACCATGACTCCGATTCCGCAGATGGACTACTCATTGCTCTACCACGAACACGTGATACGTAGCGTGGCCAACAGCACCCGGCGCGATGCCCGCGAATTCCTGGAATTGGCCGCGCAGGTCCCGCTTCAGACCGAAATTCAAGTCTTCGATCTGGAACAGGCAAACCAAGCCCTCCAGGCGCTGAAGAAGAGTGAGATTCGGGGAGCGGGCGTGCTGCGGATCAGGGCAGATTAATTTTCCAGATCGGTCTTGGCGCGAGCTTTAGCGGGATCAATCTAGCCTTTCTTTTTCAATGACTTACCCACCAAATAATGCGCCATTACACCGCTAAACCCTGATTTTCCACCTTTCATTGGGTTAAGGGTGTTATCGCCCCAGAGCTTCAATAGCATAGTGTACTGACCCCGAGGGAGAGGCCTATTTTGGTCTCACGAGGGTGAAGGTCGCCAGGTAAGCCAGAATTTCGGGTTCAAGGTTCGTACGAAACCTAGGAACGAGTGGCAAATAGCTGATTTGCCATAGCGTTCCGGGAGTGGAAAGCGAGAGAAAATGCACAAGCCAGTAAAGTACATGGAGAAGGCAGTTACCGTTGCCGCCAGAGGCGCCTGGGTGGTGTTTGATCGGCTAAATCGGATCAAGCAGAATCCTTCGCCCACGCCAAAGTGGTCAGACAAGCCGCTGCTCAAGTCCTACGAAAAGACCAAGCCGCCGCTGGGCTGGCCGCGCAGCACGGACTCGCTCTGCCCCAAGTGCATTCCGGAAATCCGCCAGCAGATTCTAGACGGCAAACTGCCAGTCGAAATCCTGCTCAACGAGAAGGTCGGCGAGATCAAGGCACAGATCATCGAGCGAGATGGCCGGATACTGATGGTCAAGGACTGCCCGATGCATGGACACTTCGAAGACGTGATGTCGATTGATCCTGAATTCTCGCAGCACCTGGAAGAGGTTTTCCCCGGCCGAGACATACGCGCTCATAACGATGAGAAGTTGCACAACCACGGCTCCAGCACGGTGAAGTATGGCCGCGGTTCGGTGCTTACTATCGACCTGACCAACCGCTGCAACATGATGTGCGATCCCTGCTTCATGGATGCTAATCAGGTTGGTTTCGTGCACGAGTTGAGCTGGCAAGACATCAAGACCATGCTCGACAACGCCATCACCATTAAGCCGCGCCGGCAAATGTCGGTGCAGTTCTCCGGCGGAGAGCCGACGCTTTCGCCGTACTTCCTAGATGCGGTGCGCTATGCCCGTAAAGTCGGCTACAACAGTGTCCAGGCCGCAACTAACGGGATTGAATTTGCCAAGAGTCTGGAGTTTGCGCAGCAGGCCGCCGAAGCCGGAATGCGCTACGCCTATTTGCAGTTCGACGGCATCGGGAACGCTGCCAATGCTCACCGCAAAGTCGGAAATCTGTTCGATGTGAAGTTGAAGGCAATCGAAAACCTGCACAAGGCAGGAGTTGAGATTGTTCCGGTCGTCACGATTGTGAATGGCATCAACAACGAGCAAGTCGGACGTATCATTAAGTTCGCCCTCGACAATCCCAAGAAGATCGGATTCCTCTCCTTCCAGCCGGTTTCTTTTACGGGGCGGGATGAAGCGGTTACTGACGACCGTCGCACCGCGCAGCGCTATACGCTGTCTCATTTGGCGCACGACGTCAAGAATCAGACTGGTTTGGGCGAGCCTTCGCGCGACTGGTTTCCCATTTCGTTCATGGGAACATTCTCGGACTGGGCCGATCTCATGCACGTTGAGGACAAGAACAACGACTGGGGCCAATTGAGTTGCGGATGCCACCCGAATTGCGGTACCGGCATGGCGGTCATGATCGACAAGGAGACCAAAGAGGCGGTCCCTGTGACTGCCTTCTTGAAGGGCGATCAGCTTGCTAAAGACATTGCTAAGGTCAATGACGCCGCGCGCGGTAAGTTTCTTACCATCGTTGGCATGGCGTTGTGTCTGATGAAGAACTACGATCCATTTCAAGTCGCCGACGCACTTCAAACTGATGGATCTGTTGAAGAAGTTCGACAAGAACTTCAACGCGACGGGCAAGAACTACGGCAAAGTTGGGCCTGACCGAAGCATTGATGATGTCATGAAGCGGCGGCAGGATCGTTGGAACTTTCTGTTCATCGCCGGCATGTGGTTCCAGGATCTATTCAACTACGACTTCCGGCGAACTGAGCAATGCATCATTCCTTACGCCACCCAGGAAGGGGAAATCTCCTTCTGTGCCTACAACACAGGCGTGGGTTGGCGCAACATCATTGAGAAGATGCACATGACCGCCACGCTCACCAAGTGGTATGAAGAGCACGGGCGGCACGAAATCTTCGCCGGCGGTAAGAATGTAAAGATGGAAGACGCCGGGCACACGCTCGTGCTGAAGGACGAACTGGTTACCAATGAAGTGCAGCATGATCTCGACAAGCTGGGCATTGCGAAGAACTCCCGTGAGGAGAAATTGCGAGCGCGGGATGAGAAGCAGAAAAATGATCCGGCGTACAACGCCCGCATGGCGGCTCTCTATCGTGAAGTTGTGCTGAAGGAGAAGCCGGTGGTGGCGGAAAACGGCTTCATCCCGTTAGGAGCGCTGACACTGACCAATGGCCAGCCTAAGCCGGAAGTCAGCGAACCGGTGCTCGGAGACTGATCGGGTCAAGCCTCACTCGACAGAGTGATCAAACGGGCCGCTCGAAAGAGCGGCCTATTTTTATTGCTTCAGAATGTTGTTCGAGAACGCAACCAATGAAAACTGCGGGGATTATCGGCGGCATCGGGCCGGAATCGACGATTGAGTACTATCGCCAGATGGTCGCGGCGTACCGCGAGCGGAAGCCGGATGGAAGTTATCCTCCGATCATCATCAACAGTATCGATTTGCAGAAAATGCTGGGATTGATCGCGGCGAATGAATTAGCCGAAGTGACCGACTATTTGATTGAGTGAAGTCCAAAAGCTTACTAAGGCAGGAGCGGATTGCGTGCTGCTAGCGGCCAACACGCCTCATATTGTCTTCGACGAAATTCACCGTCGGTCGCAGATTCCGCTGATTAGCATCGTGGAAGCGGCGTGCGATGCCGCAAATGCTCTGCAACTCAACCGAGTTGGGTTGTTTGGCACGCGGTTTACCATGCAAGGGCAGTTCTATCCCGAGGTATTTTCCAAAGCGGGGATTTCACTGGTCGTGCCCAATGAGGGCGACCAAACCTATATTCACGAGAAGTACATGAATGAATTCGTAAAGGGCATTTTTCTACCGGAAACTCGTGAACGCTTGTTGACGATGGTAGATCGACTGAAGGAAAGCGAAGGCATTCAGGGCTTGATTTTAGGGGGAACAGATTTGCCACCGATCTTTCGTGACTCGACTACTCGAGGAATCCCTTTTTTGGACACGACCCGGATTCATGTGAAAGCCATGGTGGCTGAATTGTCGTGGTAGCGCATGCAAAGCCTTGACCAGACAGCTCCTTGGCACGCGCATGCTCGAACCAAAAAGGGAACGGTAGTAACCATCGAAGATCGCGGACATCTTGACACCGGTTGTCTAGGGCCCTAGGCTGAAGTTGCCTCAAAGCTGAAAATTTCATGCGTCGTCGAGCCTCGCGGGCTGCTCCTACGTGGGTTGTAGCCCCTTGAAGGTTAGGTTTTGGACTCAGCGCGGAATCGCTGATGGCTGATTTGGCATCCAAGCAAACATGAGGGATATGGCGATATTCGACCAGCAGTATAGAGTGATCGCTGTTGACGCTCAAAGCCTGATTCTGCGGGGCGTTGTCACCGGAGACGTGCTGACTATTCGGAATGCTGACGGTGCAGCTCCGCTTTCAGAAGAAGACTATCCGCCGGGAAAGCTGATCGCCCTCAACAATCCGTCCGACAAGGATGCGAATTGACTGGTGAGGTTCGCGTACTAACCTTCCCATTGATGTCCTAGTTCAAAGTCTCGAACACCCGCGCAAGACTCTTTAGTTTTGCCAGCAGCAAAGACAGTATCCCGACCCTTCCTCTCCAGTACCGAAGGCGTCAATTCTGCGCTTTGTCCTTTTGACCCAACAGTTTAGAATAGAAAGCTTCACCTCCAATTAGGGGGCATCCCGAGCCATTCGAGTCTCGGCACAAAGAATATTGGTACAGCCAAACCACAATCCACGTCCTGAGCTCCCCATGTACTGGCGGGTTGAAGGCAGCCTATTAGACCTGACTACGGTCCAGCCGGTAGCCTTTTTTACCTGGAACTCCCAGACGTTTCTGGAGCGCTGGGTGCGCCGCGGGCTGGTCTTCCTGATGGCAGTACTGCGTCCATTCCTGTACGCCGCCAACCGGGTCTATGCCACGCGAGTGGTGCACACGGTGTTGCGAGGAGTCAGCCGCGATCGTCTGGATCTGCTGGGTGAGGAATACTTCAAGTACAAGCTGCAACCGTATCTCAAACCGGAAGGAATTCGGCAGCTCAAAGAGCTGATTACCTCGGGAGCGGAAGCGGTCTTGGTCAGCCAAGGGCTGGACCATGTGATGCGCCCTCTGGCCAGACATCTGGGGGTGAGGTGGCTGATCGCGAATCGGCTGGAGTTCCGCGACGGGATCGCCACAGGGCGCTTGCTCGAGCCGGTCATTCGGCCACGCGGGTTCTTTGCCCGCATCACTGGAGCAGGTCCGGACGGGAAGCGAACTCCGGGTTCGCTTCTCCGCGAACTCGCGCTGAGCAGAGAGGTCCTGCAGTCAGCAGTGATTCCCGCGGAACGGCGCGTCCCATTACTTGAGCGACCCATCGTGCACTTTGACGGAGAGCGGCGAGTAGGCCCGCTGTCGGTGCGCAAAGCCTTCGCGGGTAAGCATGTCCTGCTGATCGGGGTGACCGGATTCATCGGCAAGGTTTGGCTGGTCAACACCCTGATGAATTTGCCGGAGATCGGACGCATCTATCTACTCATTCGACGGCAGAAATCGAATCCGGCTTTACGGCGTTTCGAAAAGTTAGTTGAGGAATCGCCAGTCTTCGATCCATTATTTGCGCGCTACGGTGCTCATCTGCGGCGCTTTCTGCGTGATCGCGTGGAAGTGGTGGAGGGCGACGTCTGTCAACCCGGGTTGGGTCTCAGTGTGCAAGTGGCAGAATCCCTGGAGAAGAATCTCGATCTGATCATCAATAGTTCGGGTCTTACCGACTTCAATCCGGACCTGCGCGAGGCTTTGGCCGCGAACGTGGATGCTCCAGTCCACATCGTGGATTTCGTGCGCCAGTCGGATCACGCTGGTCTGTTGCATCTTTCTACGTGTTACGTGGCGGGAGCCCGCGATGGCCGGGTAGCGGAGACGCTACGCCCCAACTACACGCCTGCCGGAGTGATCCACTTCGACGCTGAGCAAGAGTGGCGAAGCCTCCACGAGCTAGCTAAGAACGCGGAGCAACAAGCTGAGAGTGCCGAAGTCGCTAAAGAACTTCGCCGGCAGGCGCTCGACAAGGAACACGCAGCCAAGGATCTGCACGGCGCCGCCCTGGATAATCAGATTCGGAAGAATCGCGTACGCTGGTTGCGGAATCGCCTGACCGAGGCAGGAACCAAGCGGGCCACCGAGCTGGGATGGCCGAATACCTATACCCTGACCAAGAGCCTGGCCGAGTCTTTAATTCGCAAGTACGGTGCCGGGCTCCCGATTGCCATCGTGCGTCCGGCGATCGTCGAGACCTCAGTCGAAGAACCATTTCGAGGCTGGAACGAAGGCATCAACACGTCAGCTTCGCTTTCGTATCTGCTGGGGACGTCATTCCGTCAACTGCCGACAAACGAACGCAAGCGCCTCGATATTATTCCAGTGGATTCGGTATGCGCCGGCATGACTTTGATTGCCGCCGCGATTCTCCAGCGGCGCAATCATCACGTATACCAACTAGCCACCTCAGTCACGAATCCGTGTGATATGCGCCGTTCGATCGAACTCACGTCACTCGGCCATCGTAAACACTATCGCGCCCAGGAGGGCCTGGAATACTGGTTGCGTCTGCGACTGGACGCAATTCCAGTCTCCAAGCAGCGCTATAACCGCATGTCTGCGCCGGCGCAGATGGCGATTATCAAATCCATCCAACGAATCATGTCGCCATTGCCGCTAAAGAAAACACCGTTGGCGCGCGCCGAACGCAACCTCGAAAAAGTAGAAAAGCTTATTCAGCTATTTGAGCCGTTTATCCTGCACAACGAGCATGACTTCGTGGCGGACAACGTGGAACAGCTTTCGCATGCGCTGGTGGCTGACGAGAAAGCAGAGTTTGGTTATAACACTCGATCCATTGACTGGTGGGAGTATTGGATCAACATCCATATTCCTGCGCTACGCAAGTGGACGTATCCTCTGATTGAAGGACGCCCGCTGGAGGCTCGTCCCGCCCGCAGCTTTGAGATGGAAGAGGCTGGTGCGGGCGAAGTCATCAAGACAGGCACCAACGGAGCCACGTGGCGATATTCCTGACTGGATCCACCGGATACATCGGCGCGCACGTCGCCGCCAATCTGCTGGATGGACACGGCGCGTCGCTGAACCTGCTGGTCCGAGCGCCGGACGCCCACCAGGCCGAGCTGCGCCTATGGCAAGCCTTGCAATTGCACATGGACTTTCCGCGATTCTATGAACATTTGCAGACCAGCATGCGGATTTTTCGCGGCGATCTGACCACACCTTATTTTGGCCTGGGGCGGGATGATTACGACCGCCTGATCCATACCAGTGACTCGGTCGTCCACTGTGCCGCGTCGTTGAATCGCAAGTCGGAAAAGAGTTGTCTGAACGTGAACCTGCGCGGCACGCTGGAAGTGCTGCAGCTTGCCATGCGCTCGTATCACTATCATGGTTTGCGGCGTTTCAGTCATGTCAGCACTGTAGCCGTGGCGGGAAAACGCAACGACGAAGTGGTGACTGAAGACAAATCCATCGACTGGGACCGGTCAGACTACGATCCTTATGCGCGTACTAAAAAATTCTGCGAGCACATGATCCGGGAACTGCTGCCCGAAGTTCCGATCACGATTTTCCGTCCCAGCATCGTGCTGGGTGACAGCCGTTACGCGGAAACCACCCAGTTCGACATGGTGCGGGCGTTCGTATTTCTGGCCGGCCTGCCTGTGCTTCCATTCCGTTCGAGCGACAAGATTGATATTGTGAACGTGGATTTCGTGGCCGACGCCATCGCGACCCTGCATCAGAAGGAAAATCCGCGATACGACACGTACCACCTTTCTTCAGGCACTGACTCCCAAACGTTTCGCCAATTGACTAGTGCGCTGGCGGCCGCGCAGAATCGGCGCGGACCTATCTTCCTGCCGTTTCTCGAGCGACCATTCGCAATCGACCGTGAATACATTGGCGAATCGGCGCAGCGCCATCTCGCAAAGCGCCGCTTTGATGAAAGTATTCCTGCCGTATCTTGTTTGGAATACAGTCTTCGACAACACCCGCGTTACCTCCGAGTTGGGACGTAAACCCATCCCCTTCTCGCAATACAGCTACCCGTTGCTGAAGTTCAGCCGGGAGAGCAACTTTTCTTACCAGTACCGGGGCTGGCCTGCAGCCAAGGCAGGAGGGTCTGCGGCATGATGGACTTCATCCTCGAGGCCTGGGTAAGCAGCCTCATTGAGATGTCCAAAACCAGATGGATGCTGGGCAAAGGCAAACCATGGCAGCCAGGAGAAAAACTCAAGCTGCTGTTTGCCGGCTATAACGGCACACGCAATACTGGGTCCGATGTGCGCCCGGAAGAGACTCTGCGTCAATTGCGGCACATTCTCGGCGCCGATAATGTTGCCTTCAGCGTGATGTCGCAGAATTTCGACCTAACGCGCGGCTACTTTCAAGACGCGGAGCAGGCTCATCTGCCGGACATTTTTCCGCCGTTCCTCTCTCGCGAAGTCCCAAAGCATCACGGAGTAGTAGTTCATGAAGGCTCGGCGTTCAAGAGCAAGTTCGCCAATGCGCTGACGACCATGATCATCGGCTCGTTAGGACTGGCAGCAGCAGAGAACAAACTGGCGATCGGATACGGCTCGGAGGCGGGATACATGGATCCGCTGGTCGCCAAAATGTGCGGACGCTACTGCAAAAATTCTTTCATCATCACGCGCAACGAGGAATCGCGCACGGTGCTCCGCAATCTTGGAGTGCCGAGTGAGCTGGGAACCGATACTGCCTGGACGTTCGAGCCGCTTCCGCCTGAGTACGGGCGCAAAACTCTGATCGACGCGGGCTGGGATGGCAAGCAGCCGGTTTTGATCGTCTGCCCTATCAATCCGTTCTGGTGGCCGGTGAAGCCGTCGCTGGTGAAATACGCCGCTCGGGTGGCAACAGGTGCTTACAAAGACAGTCATTATCGCACCGTTTACTTTCACAAGTCCGGCCATGATGTGGACGCAGCCTTCGAGCGCTATCTGACGGCAATTGCAAGAGCGGTCGGCGCATTCCGCCAGAAGCGCAGCGTGTTCACGGTTCTGGTTGCCACCGAGGCGCTAGACGCCCGCGCTTGCCGGCGTATTGCGGAAAAACTCGGTGGCGCAATCCCCGTGTTTAGCTCCGAAGACTACGACATGTATCAGATGGTGAGCATCCTGCGTGCCGGCCACATGATGGTTTCGTCGCGCTTCCACGGCATCGTGACTTCGATGCCGGCGCTGGTACCGTCAGCAGGAATTACGATGGACGAACGCATCCGTAACCTGATGGGCGAACGCGGGCATGAGGACCTGTTGATGAATGTAGACGATCCCGACTTGGAATCCAAGTTGCTCGTCGCCATGGACAGGCTATGCAAGGAGAGAGAAGCGATCGCGGCAGGAATTGGGCGCACAGTGGTGAAGAATTTGAAAGTGATGGCGCGCATGGGTGTGTACTTTGAGGAAGAGGTGCAGCGCCGCTATCCGGAATTTCCGACGCGCAAAGGTGAGTGGGGTTGGGAAGATTATTTGCCACCGATGAGCAACGGGTTGAAGCAATTGGTGGAAGCATTCGGCTAGCTGGAGCCGCGTAGGAGTAAACCTCGGGGCCGCGGGGCTCGTCAGAACTGCTGAGCCTGGACAGGCGAGGACGTCTGACCCTTCACAATCGATGAACTTTCTCGAAGAAATCTTCACGCGGCTCGAAGCGGCCCAAGACCTTCCCGTGCTACAGGAACTTCGGGATCGTGGACCAGCGATAGCCACAGGCGGCCAGCTCCTGCAATCCGTCAGCAAAGCTCGCGCTTTTCTCACGACCAAGGGTCTGAAAAAGGGCGACCGGTGTGCCTTGCTGGCGCACAACTGCATCGATTGGGTGGCAGCGGATCTCGCGATCATGGCGGAGGGGTTGATCGTGGTACCGCTCTACGCGCGCCAGGCGCCGGCAGAACTCGTGGCCATGATGAGAGATTGCTCGCCGGCATTGATCTGCTGCGGTGAGGCGACGCTTCGCGACGCGGTCAAACAGAACTGGGCAGACGCACCACCGCAGGTGCTATTCGAGGAATTGTTCGCGGTCACGGAATCCGCGCCGGCCGCGAGACCCCAGCAACTGACCGACTCCGATCCGGTCACCGTCATCTATACCTCGGGAACATCCGGCGAGGCCAAAGGAGTCGTGCTGAACGTGGGAAACATCAGCCACATGCTAGGTTGCACTTCCGAGCGACTCGACCTTCTGATGGAGAGCAAGTCCGGCCAGGACCGGGTTTTCCACTATCTTCCATTCTGTTTTGCGGGTTCCTGGATCATGCTGCTCACCTGCCTGCGACGCCGCAATCTGATGACGCTGAATACCGACCTGACCAAAGTATCCAATGAAATGCGCGCCGCCGCCCCGGATTATTTTCTGAATGTCCCCGCCTTGCTCGAGCGCATGCGCAAAGCCGTAGACGAACAACTTTGGAAGACGGGCGGCTTCCCGCTCGCTCTTTACACTCGAGCCAAAGCCATCTGGATGCGTCAGCAGGAAGGCCGAAAAACCTTTTCGGATTCTGTCTGGCTGGCGTTAGCCAAGGCAATTGTATTTCCGACTATCCGCAAAAAGATGATTGGTTCGAATCTCAAAGCTCTGATCTGCGGCTCGGCGCCACTAATGATGGAAACACAACTCTACTTCATGATGCTGGGCATTCCGGTCTTGCAGGTATATGGACTGACCGAGACCACTGCGATCTGTACTATGGATGATCCGCGTCACGTAGAGCCCGGGCGGGTTGGGCCAGCGATCAACGGCGTCGAAATGAAGCTCGGCGAAAACGACGAGATCGTGGTGCGCGGTCCGAACGTCTTTCCTGGCTACTGGAACCGTCCGCAGGAAACGGCGCAGGCACTGCGCAACGGCTGGTTTCACACGGGAGATCAGGGTGAAGTCGACGCGGCAGGGAACTGGAGTATCATCGGGCGCATCAAGAATCTTATCGTGCTCGGTTCCGGGCATAACGTCGCTCCGGAGCCGATCGAAGATGAGTTGCTTCAGGCCTTGTCCGGCGCACAGCAAGTGGTGCTGGTCGGAAATGGGCGTGGCTATCTTTCCGCGATCGTGACCGGAAGCATTACTCGCGAACAAGTGCAGGCGGCTTTGGACGCAGTGAATCCACACCTTCCGCATTACAAGCAGGTGCGTGCGTTTAGCATTCACGCAGAAGCGTTCTCGATCGACAATGGTTTGCTCACCGCGAACGGCAAGCTGAAGCGCGATCTGATCGCAGCAAGGCTTAAGTCGGAGATCGAAGACATGTACGAGGTGAAACAAGCCTCATGAACCGGTTTCACGGCCAATCGCTTTCCTGGGAATTTAAAGACGGCGTGGTCGAGCTTGCTCTACACCGCGAGCCCTGCAACGAGATCGGCTCGCTGACACTAGAAGAACTGGAGAGGTTTGTCTCAGCACTGGAGAGTGTCGAGCAAGCGCACGCTGTCATCATCTACAGCGATCTGAAGGCCGGTTTCTGTGCCGGCGCCGACCTGCGCGAGCTTTATCATCGTTCCCAGGAAATGGAGCAGAGGGAAGCCATCAAAGGTGTCCGCGACTATTTGAAAAGGATTCACCGGGTGATGAACACGCTGGACGCCTCGCCCTTGACTACCATCGCCGCGGTCCATGGAGTGACGTTCGGCGGCGGTTTCGAGCTGGCTTTGGTGTGCGACATTATTATTGCCGACAAGATGGCGCGCTTCTGCTTCCCAGAACTGCGTCTGGGACTGATCCCAGGATTCGGCGGGATCCCTCGTCTGAAGCGCGATCTGGGGAACGGCGTGGTCCGCGACCTTTTGCTGACAGGCCGCAGCATCAATGCGACCAAAGCTCAGACTGTTGGCTTGGTCAGCCAAGTGGTGGCGGAGGGCGAAGCGCTGAAGGTGGCGCGCGTCACTGCGGCCCAACTCAAGAAATTCGACCGTCGCGCCGCGATCGCGGCCAAGCAATTCATCAAGCCAATCCCATACGAAGAGTTGCTAAAGGAGATCGATATCTTCTGCGAGCTGTTCACGCAGCCGGCGGTGGAACAAGGATTGAAAAAGTTTGTGGAGAGCACCGAGGCGCTACCGTATTTGCCCTAGATTCATGGACAGACCGACACAAGAATGAACTCGTAGAATGTTCTTATGCGAACCGCTGATCAAACCCTTGATGAAATTCTTGACCTCGCCGCGACTCACTTCAAGGTTCCGCGAGAGAAGCTCACCGGCGATGACGACTTCTTCAAAACGCTGGGAATTGACAGCTTGCAGGCTCTGGATCTGCTGACCCGGCTGGAGCACCATTTTAATGTCGAGTTGCCGGACTACGAGTTGCAGGGCGTATCGGACTTTCGCACCTTGGCGGGCCGAATCCAGGCAAGGTTGTGAGAGGGCGAAATCCGCTTCCCGATTTCTGCGTTGAAATTCAACTATCGCGTGGACGAGTTATAAATTCAGTTTTCGGCTGCCAGTTCTCGCTCCTAATTTTGAGCCAGCCTTGAAGGGTAATGAACTGATTAACATGCTTTCCTCTGTGTCCCCGTGTCTCTGTGGTGAAATAAAGCTTTAATGCTGAATCTAGATCAATACACTTGCCTGGGCGCGGCGTTGCGAGACGCGCTGGACCGCTGGCCCAACGAGATATGCCTGATCGAGTCGGACCGGGATAAGGAAAAGACCCGCCTCACCTACTCCGATTTCAAGGATATGGCGCAGCCGCTGGCACGCGCTCTCGAGGATGCCGAGTTTCTGCCCGGGAACCGCGTCGCCATCATCATGACCAATCAGTCGAAGTGGCTGGTCACTGCCTATGCGGTGTTTTTCTGCGGAGGAGTGCTGGTGCCGCTGGACTACAAGCTGACCGCGGCCGAGCACCTGCAATTGTTGTCACACTGCAAGTCGCAAGTCTTGGTGGTCGAGTATTACCTATGGCGCGCGATCACCCAGTCGCCAGACTTCAAGAATCTCAACGCGCTCGTGCTGGTAACCGAGGCGCCGCCGTCGGCCGAGTTGGCTGGCGCATATCGCTGGGAGGAATTTCGCCGCAAAGGTGAGCCCGAATTTGTGCCGCGCCGTCGCGAAGATGTTGCCTGCATTGTTTATTCCTCAGGCACCGGCGGCCGGCCCAAGGGATGCGTTCTTACTCACGAGAATTATCTGGAGCAATGCAAGTCTCTGACGACCTTGTATCGCTTCTGGCCGGGGGTCCGCTACCTCAGCATTCTGCCAACCAACCATGCGATTGATTTCATGGTGGGATTCATCGGGCCGTTTGTTTGCGGCGCCTGCGTGGTGCATTTGCGCACCCTGCGGCCGGAATTCGTGCGTGACGCGTTTGTGCGCTACAAGATCACCTACGTCAGCCTGGTTCCGTTGGTGCTGAAGAATCTGGAGCGCGGACTGAAAGCCAAGTTCGAAGCGCTTTCCTCCGGGCGGCGGTTTCTCCTGAATCAATTGATCGCGGTGAACAAATTCCTGACCGGCTGGCGGCCCGATATCCATTTGAGTCGCTTATTGCTTCCGCAAGTGCATAAGGCATTCGGCGGAGGCCTGCTAGCCATGTTCACCGGCGGCGCATTTCATGGAGCCTTCGACATTGCAGTTCTTTTACGATCTCGGCATTCCTGTCGCTAATGGATACGGCCTCACCGAAGCAGGTACTTCGATCACGCTCAATGACCTCAAACCTTTCCGTGCTGATACTGTGGGCAAGCCACTCCCGGGGGTCGAGTTGCGGCTGTTGAATCCGGACCCGGATGGCATCGGCGAAGTAGCCGTGCGCAGCAAGACCGTGATGGCGCACTATCTGGACGATCCTGAGCTGACCGCCCAAACCATTGTGGATGGCTGGCTGCTGACCGGCGATCTGGGCCGCTTTGACGGCAACGGTCATTTGCAACTCTTTGGCCGCAAGAAAAACATGATCGTCACCGAAGGCGGAAAGAATATTTACCCCGAAGATGTCGAGACTTACTTCGACAGTCTTCCGGTGAAGGAATACTGCATATTCGCCGCGAATTACGTATGGCCAGCGAAGAATCTCGGCCAGGAGATGCTGGTGCTGGTCATCCATCTCGAGCAGGGACAGGAACTCACGGATACGCTCAAAGAGGAAATGGTCTCGTCCAACCGTCGCGTGCCCGATTTCAAACGCGCGGGCGGATTTCTAGTTTGGGAGAGGGATTTTCCTCGCACCGCATCGATGAAAATCAAGCGCACGGAGCTGGCTGAAGAGATCCGGAAAACCCTGGGCCGTGGCGCCGTGGTTACGCTGTGACCGAGACGTTTCTTGCCGTGGTCAATCCGGCTGCGGGAGGTGGTCGTTGCCGCAAATTGGTCGGTCCCGCGCTGGATCGTCTGCGTGCTGACGGAATTAAGCTGGAGGTGGTCGAAACCTCTGCGCCCGCGCAAGCCACGGAAATTGTCCGAGATGCCTATGCGCGAGGCTATCGCCGCTTTATTGCCGTCGGAGGCGATGGGACATCCTATGAGATCGTAAACGGACTGTTTCCTAAAGCCGCAAATCATGAAAGTCCTACGCTGGCGTTTCTTCCGCTGGGCACGGGTAACTCGTTTCTGCGCGACTTTGGCGATGGCGGGGTGGAGCTCGCGATCGACGCAATACTCGCCGGCCGTTCAAGAGCCTGCGACGTGTTGCGACTCAGTCACAAAGCCGGCGTAATCCATTACATCAATCTCTTGAGCATGGGCTTTGCCGCTGATGTGGCTACCATGCGGGCGCGGCGCTTTCAGCAGTTGGGGAGAGCCCGGATATCAGCTGTCCATCTTCAGTCAGCTTGTCCGTTTTCGACGGCGTCCGTTTCCTTTGCGAGTGGACGGAGAATCGGATATCGACCGACGTCCTTGTCTGTTCCTCACCTTCAACAATAGCAAATATACCGGCGGGACGATGATGATTGCGCCCAAAGCTGAAGTTAGCGATGGCCTGATCGAATATGTACGCTGGGGCCCGATTGGCCGCGTGGGGCTGATCCGCAACCTGCCAACGCTATATGACGGCACTCACATCAACCATCCGCTGGCGGAACGGCGGGCCGCGAAGCGAATCGATTTTTACCTCGACGCACCGGTCGATGTCATGGTGGATGGCGAGGTGCTTACTCTGTACTGCGAGACGCTGGACGTTCTGCCGTCTGCCTTGAACGTCATGGTATAAGAAACATTTCCATGCGCAGCATCGTCATTGCATTGGTCATCGTCGCCGTGTTTGCGGGCGCATACTACCTTGGCCTAAGGAAACGCGCCAGTCGTCTCAATGCCTTTGCTCAGTGTCTGGCGGCGAAGCAGGTCAAGATGTATGGAGCTTACTGGTGCCCGCATTGCGCCGATCAGAAAGAAGTGTTCGGCCGGTCCTTTGAGTACGTTCCTTATATTGAATGCGGTATTCGAGGCTCTCGCGAGGAATCGGCTGGCTGCATTCAAGTTGGAGTAAAACATTTTCCCACTTGGCAGTTCGCCGATGGCGAGCGTCGGGAAGGCACGCTATCACTTCAACTGCTAAGTGAAAAAGCCGGATGCAGTTTGCCATGACCCCTCTCGCTCGGCGCATATTGCTGGCGATTGCGCTGTTGGCCGTGGCGGGAGCCGTGGTCTCGTCAGTGTCTCTCTATCACCACTACGGTACTTCGCAGACTTCCTATTGTGACTTCGGAGAGAGCTTGAACTGCGACCTGGTCAACCGCAGCACTTACTCGACCGTGTTCGGAATCCCAGTGGCGCTCATTGGGATCATGGGCTACGTCGCCTTGTTGGCGCTGGCGACGCTATATCGCACCAAGCACGAAACTCCGGTGATGCTGCTGATTGCTTCAATGGCAGGGCTGGGATTCGCGCTCTATCTGACTTACGTCGAAGCCTTCGTGCTGGCAGTGTGGTGCATCTTATGCCTGTCATCGCTGAGCCTGATTTTTACGATTACGGTTCTGTCCGCGGTACTCGTCAGGTACACCTTACGGCAGGGGTCAAAATAGGCTGCCTATCACTTCTTAATGCTTATGGAAGAGATTACGCAATCCGGGATCGTAGCCGGTACGGAGACAAGCAGAGCTTCGCCGAACTCCTCCGTCGTTGGAGATCTCATTCTGCACGAGTTTCACAGCCGTATCTTTCGCAACGTGCGAATGTTGCGGGTTTGGCTGCCACCTGGCTATCACGATCCGGAAAACAAAGACCGGCACTACCCGGTGTTTTATCTCAACGACGGCCAGAACCTGTTCGACCGGGCGACGGCGTTTGCCGGCGTTGAATGGCAAGCGGATGAGACCGCCGACCGCCTCATTCGTGAAGGCAAGATTCCACCGCTGATCATCGTGGGCATCGACCACGCTCAGAAAGACCGCGTGAAAGAATATCTGCCTTATCGCTCATTTAATCCGCCGGTACTGCGGCCACAAGGCAAGCGCTATCCGGATTTCCTGATCAACGAAGTGATGCCATTTTTGTATCTTCGCTACCGCATTGCCCGAGGCCCGGAAAATACTGGCTTGGGAGGATCGTCGCTGGGAGCCCTTATTTCCCTGTACACGGTGATGGATCGGCCAGCGATTTTTGGCCGGCTGCTGCTCGAGAGTCCGTCGCTATTTGTCTCCAATCGACTTCTCTTGAAATACAGTCGCGCCTTCCGTCAGTGGCCGGAAAAAATCTTTCTCGCGATCGGAACCAGAGAGGCAGGTCGTCCTGATCGCGACGAGGAGGTAGTGGACGATGTCCGCGAACTTGAACATATCTTGCGCCGAGCGGGCGTGAGAGAGGACCGCTTGCTAGTGAAGATTGATGACGGGGCGACGCACAGCGAAGCCGAATGGGCGAAACGCCTGCCCGAAGCGCTGACGTTCTTGTTTGAAAAACGGCAGGACTAAGAAACGTTCAGGAGGACAATTGGGGAGAAGAAATTCGCCAACTGATCCAGAGCAATGCAGTCATTGCCACAACTGAAAGTTGCAGATGAGTAAAGCGCGCTAGCGGTCCCAGTAAGAACAATGGATAACAGGCGTAAAGAAGCAGCCGCACCGTCGCTGCCGAATTCTGCTCCGAACTTTTCCAAGGTCTTGTCCCGCCGCCCAATCTCCCAACAGTAGAAATGCGGGCGCCAAGATCACCAGATCGTACACGGTCAGATGGGGTGCGACGAGAACTGTAGCAAACAGCAGCGCCGAGTAGCGAATTGCAAGCGAGGCCTGCGCGCGCCAGCAGAGAACCGTCAGCGCAAGAACTCCGATCGCGCTGGCCACGGACAAACCGAAGGCAGCGCGCGGCCAGGGCAAAAGCAAAGACCAGAATGAGCCCAGCGAGTGCGTCTGATAAAGCCGGGGTTCCACTAGCGGGAAAACCTCGCGGAAATGGAAGAGAGCGCGCCCGTAGTTGCGCATGACCTGAGTTCCATAGTGCTCCCAACCCCAGGCAAGTTGGGCAAGGCGGCCGCGATGGCGCCTGCCACCACCTTCCACTCACGCGCGAAGATAAACACAACTGCAGCCGCCAATCCTAGTTGCGGTTTGAATACCAAAGACCCGATGGCCAACCCTGCGAGCCAAGGCTTGGCGCGTTCTAGGGCGAGAAAAGCGAGGGTAAAGCAGGCCAGCGCCAAGCCTGAATTCTGTCCGAATGCCAAGAGGTAAAAAAATCCTGGAAATGCAATTGCCAGGATTAGCACGGTCCAGCGTTCGCTCTGCAGGTTCGGACACCGCTTCCACACCGCGTAACAGCACAGGGAGTAAATAAGAACATTTAGAAAAAGCCAGGCGGCCAACGCCCATCCATAAGAAAGTTTGGCGAAGGGCTCAAACATCAAAGAAACTTGCGGTCCGTAGAGCGGCACGTAATAGTAACCGGCAGCTTCCGGAAGTAACTTCTGGGCGAACGTTGCCTGGGCCCGCATGTTGTAAAGCAAATCTCCGCGGCCCTGGAGCGCGAGACTTCCTAACGTATAGAAATTGAGAAAATCCGTGCCCTTAAGAAGTCCGTTCCGGTCAAGCAAGCCCGGCGTGGAAAGGGTTACGGCATAAACAATCCAAAGGCATGCCGCTAACAGTGAGCCATGTACGAACACCCGGCGCGCGGTCAGCCAGGATGCCGGTTTGATTGCAGTGGCCACGGAAGACCGCCCATCATACCCGGATTTGAGCGTGAAATTGCGGAGTCCTTGGTGGCGATCTCTGAGTTGGTCCGCGGGCGAGAGAAAACTCTGAAGACGAAGCTCAGACCCTACTTCTCCACTGTCTCTTTCTCCACGCTGAGCTTGTCCAGGATGCCGAAGGCCACGTCGATCACTTCCTGGTCCACCGTACGGGTTTTAGCGATGGCATCGGCCAAGGACACGGAAACAATCTTGTTTCCGCGTAACGCCGCCATGCACCCGAATTCGCCGCGGTGCACCATGTCAATCGCGCCCAAGCCGTAACGGGTGGCCAGCATGCGGTCGAAGGCGCTGGGTGAGCCCCCGCGCTGGATGTGTCCCAGGACTACGGTTCGCGTCTCGAAGCCGGTGAGCCTCTCGATCTCACGTGCCAGAATGTTGCCGATGCCACCCAGTCGCGCGTGCCCGAATTCGTCCTTGCCAACGTCCTGCACAACTGACGCATCGTGCCGTGGGTCCAGCTCGGTAGAGAACTTCGCCCCTTCGGCCGCCACCACAATGCTGAAATAGCGTCCTCGGCCGTGCCGCAGACGTATCGTCTCCGCCACTTTCTCGATGTCGAAGGGTTGCTCGGGAATCAGAATAACGTCGGCGCCTCCGGCGATACCGCTGTACATCGCAATCCACCCGGCATTGCGTCCCATTACCTCTACCACCATCACGCGGTTATGCGCCTCGGCAGTGGTATGCACGCGGTCGATGGCTTCGGTGGCGATGTTGACCGCGGTATCGAAACCGAACGTATAGTCGGTACCGGCCAGATCGTTGTCGATGGTTTTTGGCACGCCGACGACCTTGACGCCCTTAGCGTAGAGTTTCTGGGCCACGGAGAGCGTGTCATCGCCCCCGATCGCGATCAGGGCTTCAACTTTATGCTTTTGCAGCGTCGTAACACACTTCTCCAGGCCGTCCGGCTTCTTGGCAGGATTGGTGCGAGAAGTACGCAGGATGGTGCCGCCGCGAGGCAAGATTCCGCCCACGCTGGAGAGGTCTAGTGGCATGCTCTTGTCTTCCAGCAGACCGCGCCAGCCTTCAAGAAATCCGACGAACTGGTCTTCGTAGTGGAAGCAACCCTTGCGCACCACGGCGCGAATGACTGCGTTCAGCCCGGGACAATCGCCACCGCCGGTTAACACTCCAACCCTCATGTCCTGCTCCTCGAAAGAATGTGCACTTCCCGCGTCGCTCCGCCAGCCCATTGAGTAGTAGGACAGGCGGATACACTTCGAGCCATTTACTTGCGACGGAATATTAAGATTACCATTAGTAAAAGCATTTTGTTCGAGCGATGAAGGAAGTCAAGGCATGTCTCCTTTGGGGCAGAGTCCGCCCGGAGCATAGTTTGCCGATTGCGCCGGGGCCGAGGATTGGCCACAATGTTGGTGCTGGCGCTCAGGATGAGAAGCGGGCAAAACCGAAAATGCCAAAATCACTGCGAATTCTGATCTGGCTTGCCGTTGCTGTTCTCGGCGCCTTTGCACTGGCCACTATCGCGTTGCACCGCGGCGAGCAGATCAACGCCATGTGGCTGGTGGTTGCGGCATTCTGCACCTACGCGCTGGGATATCGCTTCTACAGCAAATTCATCGCTGCTAAAGTCCTGGCCCTCGATCCCCAACGGGCCACTCCCGCTGAACGCCTGGACAACGGTCGCGATTTCGTCCCGACCAACAAATGGGTCGTCTTCGGACACCACTTTGCCGCCATTGCCGGCCCCGGACCACTGGTCGGGCCGGTGCTGGCAGCACAGTTCGGCTATCTTCCCGGGACACTATGGATATTGGCCGGCGCAGTCCTTGGGCGGCTGTGTGCAGGATTTCGTGATCCTGCTGTTCTCAGTCCGCCGCGATGGCAAATCGCTGACCGAAATGGCACGCGAGGAAGTTGGCCGCCTTGGTGGGGTGGTGGCCTATGTCGCCATCATCAGCATCATCGTGATTCTGCTCGGCGTCGCAGCCTTGATTGTGGTTAACGCACTGAAGAATAGCCCGTGGGGCGCGTTCACCATCGCCATGACCATTCCCATTGCTTTATTCATGGGTCTATACTTGCGCCGCCTGCGACCCGGCAAAGTGCTGGAGACTTCGGTCCTCGGCTTCATTCTGGTCATGCTGGCGATCTGGGGCGGACAGTGGGCCTCGCAGACTCCGCGGGTGGCCGGATGGTTTACTTTGACCGCGCCCACGCTGGCACTCCTGATCATCATTTACGGTTTCGCGGCGTCGGCGCTGCCGGTGTGGTTGCTGCTCGCCCCGCGCGATTACCTCAGCACGTTCGTGAAGCTGGGGACAATCGCGCTGCTGGCGCTGGGAATCGTCGCGCTCCATCCAACGCTCCACATGCCTCCACTCACTCGCTTTATTGATGGCTCGGGCCCGGTGTTTGCGGGAAATATTTTTCCCTTTGCCTTCATCACGATTGCCTGTGGCGCGATCAGCGGCTTCCATTCCCTGATCTCGAGTGGTACCACACCCAAGCTCATCCGGCGAGAAACCGAGACTCGCATGGTGGGCTACGGCGCCATGATGGCGGAATCCATGGTGGCAATCATGGCGATGATCGCTGCCTGCGTCCTGCAGCCCGGGACATATTTCGCGATTAATAGTCCAGCTGGAATCGTGGGCCAGGCTCCGGAGACTGCGGCCGCTACTATCAGCAGTTGGGGATTCCCAATCACGGCAACCGAAATGCATTCACTTGCGCAAGCTGTAGGCGAGCAGACGCTCTACAACCGCACCGGCGGCGCTCCTGCTTTTGCTGTGGGCATGGCCCATATCTTCTCCAACAGCCTGGGTGGGCAGGCGGTGATGGCCATCTGGTATCACTTCGCCATCATGTTCGAGGCGCTATTTATTCTCACCGTGCTCGACGCTGGCACAAGGGTCGGCCGCTTCATGGTGCAAGATGCGCTCGCCCATGTGTGGAAGCCGCTTGGCCGTACCAGTTGGTATCCCAGCATTCTCGCTACCAGTGCATTGATCGTCGGCGCCTGGGGATATTTCCTCTGGCAAGGGGTGAAAGATCCGCTGGGAGGAATCAATTCGCTGTGGCCGCTGTTCGGAATCTCCAATCAATTACTAGCGACGGTGGCGCTGTGCGTGGCCACGACCATCATCGTCAAAATGGGGAAAGCGCGCTATGCGGCAGTGACTCTGACGCCGCTACTATGGCTGGTTGCGGTGACCTTCACCGCTTCGTGGCACAAGATGTTTGATCCCAATCCTCGTATCGGATTTCTGGCGCATGCCCGGCAATTGGCGATGGTCCCGGCGACAGCCGCGAATTCTCGCCTCATCTTCAATGATCGCCTTGATGCTTTCGTTACCGGAGTCTTGATCTTTATGGTTGCGTTGATCTTAATCGAGTCGGCATTTCTGTGGCTGAGTGTGCTTTCTGGTCGCAAGCAGGCGGGTGTAAAAGAGACGCCATTCGTTCCCAGTGGCTTTGCCACGGAGGAGCAGGGATGAATTCTTGGAATAGCAAATTTCAGCAGCTGACATCGCGCCTGAAATCGTGCCTGTCGGTATTCAGGGCAGTGCTCCGCGAAATCTTTGATGAATCGGCCTACGCGCGCTTTCCTGGCGCGGAACCGGCTGCCCGCTTCTCGCGCCGCGTATGGAGAATTTCTGCAAGAGCACGAAGTCGCGAAGGTACGTCGGCCACGTTGTTGCTGAGGTACACTCTCCTCAATGCGCGTCCTGGGCATCGACTGTGGTACCGAGTACACCGGTTTCGGTGTGGTCGAACTTGCCCACGATGACAAGCTGGTCTGCTTGACCTGCGGAGCCATCAAACTGTCTCCGCGCGAACCACTTCCGCGGCGACTGTCAACAATTTTCAATCGCTTAGGCGAGATCATTCACGCGCACCGGCCCGACAATGTAGCTATAGAAGATGTCTTCTATGCCTTGAACGTAAAATCGGCTTTTAAGCTCGGACAAGTGCGGGGTGTGGCTATGCTGGCCGCGTCATCCGCCGGACTGGAAGTCGCCGAGTACTCGCCCTCTTACCATCAAGTCGGCTGTAGTCGGCTACGGCAAGGCGGAGAAGCAGCAGGTGCAGCACATGGTCACACGCCTCCTGAAACTGCCTAAAATTCCAGAGCCCCCTGACGCCGCTGACGCTCTCGCCATCGCCATTTGTCATCTTCACACTTCAGCTACCCTCCTGCGCCAACGCGCAGTGGGAAGGTGAGTCGTTCCAGAGCAACAGCAACTCTCCGCGGATTTTTGGCATAATTTGTTCTGCATGGCCTCGCACCAATTTAGAAAACTAACTGGAGCATTGCCACGGCGAATGGCTTTGGCTTTTCGGCTTTATATTCTGCTCTTGTATCTTGCTAGCAGGCTCAGGATGCTGCCGTCATCACCTTCAACTTTGATTTCCCCGGCTCCGAACCTGAGCATTACTTCATTTCCGTTTCCTCGAACGGCAAGGCCTCGTACGATTCCAACGGAAAGCTCACCCCTGACTCCGAGCCCAGCGACCCTTTTCGGCTGGACTTTACCATCTCCGATGCGACCAGGGCCCGCATTTTTGACCTCGCCAAACGCGCACGTTACTTTGAGGGAGAAATTGACTCCAAGAAGAAAGGCATCGCCTCAACCGGCACCAAGACGCTGACGTACAAGGACGCCCACAAAAATACTCAAGCTATCTATAACTATTCGCCGGTCTCGGCCGTGGAGGAACTCACGAGTCTCTTTCAGAGTATGTCGACAACGCTGGAATTTGGCCGTCGGCTCCAGTATTTCCATCATTACCAAAAGCTTGCCCTTGATGAGGAGCTCAAGCGGATGGAGGAGATGTCCAAAGAGAACAGCTTGCAGGAAATCTCCGCCATTGCGCCCATCCTGCAGCAGATCGAGACGGATCAGTCGGTCATCAATGTGGTCCGGGCCCGCGCGCAGCGCCTGCTGGAACGGGCAGGGGCTTCTGGCAAGTAAGTCTTGTCTGAGGGCGCTTTGCCTCTCGCGCAGCCGTTACAAGAAAGAGACAACTAAACGAGTCAAATAATGTTCTAATTGAGCAAGGTGGGTTCCCGGGGGGTGTCTATGTCAAGGCAGAAACTGGTCGTGATAGGGCTGGTTCTGGCGGGTTTTGCGTGCTTCCTGCCAGCTGTTCCGTCTTTTGCCGATTCGCAGGTGCGGATCGTGCGTCTTAGCGACGTCGAAGCTACCGTTCAGATTGACCGCAACACCGGGCAGGGTTATGAGAAGGCATTTCTCAATTCACCCATCACCGAGGGCACCAAGCTCCGGACCGACAGGGATGCGCGGGCGGAAGTGGAGTTTGAGGACGGAAGCACATTGCGTATTACTCCCGGCACAGTAGTTGAGTTTCCAGTGCTTTCTCTCCGCGACTCGGGCGCAAAAGCCTCGACGGTTAACGTCAAGGACGGCACGGCATACCTGAATTTCACGGGCGCGAAAGCCGATGAATTCATGCTGACCTTCGGCCATGAAAAAGTCGCGCTGAGCAAACCGGCTCATCTGCGAGTCGAAATGAAAGATGCAAGTGCGATAGTTGCTGTGTTCAAAGGGGACGTGCGCGTCGAAGGTCCGTCAGGTGCGGTCGAAGTGGGTAAGAAGCAGGCTGTAACTTTTGCTCTGGACGATCAGGATCGCTCCACTGTCGCCAAGAATTTCGAGCCAGACCCCTATGACTCCTGGGACCAACAGCAATCGTCCTATCACCAGCAATACAGCAGTAGAACCTACAGCAGCTATTCGCCCTATGCCTACGGCGTAAGCGACCTCAACTACTACGGAAACTTTTTCAGTGTTCCCGGCTACGGAATGATGTGGCAGCCTTACTTTGCTGGCGCCGGTTGGGATCCGTTCATGAACGGCGCCTACCTGTGGTATCCCGGCTTTGGTTACACCTGGGTTTCTGCGTACCCGTGGGGGTGGACGCCATACCGCTACGGATCCTGGCGATTCCTTCCCGGCTACGGTTGGGCCTGGCAGCCCGGAGCTTTAGTCAGCGGCTGGAGACCGATTCCTGCGGTGGTTAACCCTCCCCGCCAATTTACGCAGCCGAAACCTCCATCGGCGCCAGGACAAACCACAATCGTGAACCGAGGGCCAGTAGCGACAAGCATTGCTTCGTCTCACCAACTTCTCATTCATGACGACTCCGCTGGTCTGGGGATTCCAAGAGGTAAGGTTGGTGACCTTGCTCGCCTTTCGCAGCAGGTGAAGACTGAAGGCTTTGCTACGGCTGCAGTTCACGCCGTGCCGGTGCGTCCTTCGGCTTCGATGTCGCCGGGGTTTGCAAGAGGAGGGGGATCGAATTCTGCGTCCCACATGAGTACTGCCGGGTCGCACTCTACGTCAGGATCGCATACCGGTTCCCACAAATGATCGTGTGACTGCCAGCGTGACGGCGGCCTTCCGGCAGCAGGTTTTGCTAACACTTTGCTCTTCTCTAGATTTGCCTTCCACGTACCAGTGCAATTCGAGTTCACATTTCGCCATTTAGTGCTGCGAGCACACGTGTTATCACTGAATTATGACTAACTCATGCGGCCTGAAGGCTCTGACGTTTGTGCGAGGCGGGACAACATCGCTGACCATCACCGCACCACGATGCCCGCATAGCCTACTACCATTTCTCGGTCGCCTGACACGTCGCCCGAGGTCGCATACTGGATCAACTCGGCGGTGGTAGCGCCCAGCTGCTTCGCGGCTGTGAGCATTGCGATGGTCGGCCCGACGCCGCACATGCTGATATTTTCTTTCATGACCACGTCGAACAGACCCCGTGGGTCGAGGGCCAGGATGCGGTCGATAGCTTTGTGATCCTTGATCCGCGTAAGCGCGTCGCTCTCATAGTGATTCATGTCGCTCGAAGCGATCATCAACGCAGGTTCGTTTTGCGTCGATAAGGCCTCCGCCATCGCCAGTCCCAGGTTTTCTAGAATCTCGAATTGGGCAGTGCCGAGAGCGATAGGCACGAACGTGAAGTCTGGCCTGCTGGCTTGCAGGAAAGGTAGTTGCACTTCGGCAGAATGTTCAGAGCGATGCGCTTCCGCGTCTTCGCTTAGGAGCGGAAATTTCTGCGTGAGACTATTCGCCAAGGCGGAATCGATGGCGGCCGGCCCGAGCGGTGTCTCCCACGAGCCAGTGCTCATGATGGAAAGTGGAGGTCCCAAGCCCGTATGATTCGGGCACAGCAGGAAGCAGCGTTTCGGAAGATTGATGCGGGCGTACACCGCGCCTGCAACTTGCCCCGAGTAGATGTAGCCGGCGTGTGGCACTACGCAACCCAGGGCAGAACTTGGCTCTTGCCGCGGAGAGATGAAGGACAGCACGTCCGCGCGCAGAGTATCCGGATTCCGCGGATAGAAACGACCGGCAACGGCGGGATGGCGGACAGCCATAAGTACCTCGTTGGCAATCACCGAATAGCGCGCAAACCCGTGCCCCGCGCTTGAAAGGCTACTACAGGCTACTCTCTCGCTCCTCCCGGGCCCCGTCCGTTGGAAACTGTCGACCCACGGCTCACGCCACGGCCTATTTCTCCGGCTGCCTCGGAAGCATTGGCTACTGAGGGTAGCGCGCGGAATAGCGCCGCGGTCTTTTCCAGGGACAGGGCTTCGGCGCGCACCGTTGGTTTCACGCCCGCTTCTGCGAAAGCCGCGCGTAGGGCCTCAGGCTTGTACCGAGATTTCAAATTGTTCCAGAGGGTTTTTCGCTTTTGGCCGAAGCAGAGCTTGAGGAAACCGACAAAGGCGGCCTCGGGTACATGCAGGCTTTCAAGCTTCGGAGCGATGGTGAGCCGCACCACGGTTGACTGTACTTTGGGGGGAGGCGAGAAAGCGCTCGGTGGCAGAGTAAACAGTTTCTCAATCCTGGCATAAAGTTGTGCCGTGGCTGAAAGCAATCCATAATCGCTTCCACCCGGTGGCGCGGCCAGACGGTCGGCAACTTCGCGTTGCACCATCAGGACAATCATTTCAAAATAGCGGCGAAGTTCAAAAAGCCGCAACAGAATGTCCGAAGTAATGAAGTAAGGAAGGTTGCCTACCACCCGAACCTGTTCTGGCTTTTGCTCGATGCCGGGACGCGTACTTCCCGGCTTGGGCCCGAAGATGGTATCGAAATCAATGGCAAGTATATCGCCCTCGATAATCTCGACATTCGGTGTCAGAGAGAAATTCATGCGTAACTGGGCGGCCAGCACCCGGTCGAGTTCGATGGCGATCAGCCGCCGAACCCGCCGGGCGAGCAGGGAAGTGAGCGCGCCGTGCCCCGGGCCAATTTCAAGGACCGTGCATTGCGAAACATCACCTAGCGCCTCCACAATTCGCATGGCAGCCGCGTCGTCAATTAGAAAATGCTGTCCAAGTTTGGGTTTGTGGCTGCGGCGGGGCGAAGCGGAGACTTTTGGCACGTTGCCCTCTTTCTTCCCGGCGTTTAGACTGGAACCTTCATCCCGCGATTGTCTGGCGCAGGGGAAGTGTGTGCGATTGGCACGCCCATATGATAGCTTGCGACAGCGAAAACGGGATTGCGCCTTACTAGCTTAAACTTCAAAGGAGTAGCCTTCATGCATATTGCTTTTGTGGCGTCGGAATGCGTGCCGTTCTCGAAGACCGGCGGACTGGCTGACGTGGTAGGAGCGCTGCCTCGGGCGCTAGCAGCCAGCGGACATCAGGTGAGCGTCTATCTTCCACGCTACCGCCAGACCAAACTAACGAATCCGCAAACTGTAGTGCGCAGCATCACCGTACCCTTTGATGACCGTTACCGTTTCTGCTCGGTAGTCACCGAGGGCAACCACTCTGGCATCGAATTCTACTTCGTGGATTATCCCCCCTATTTCGACCGCGATGCATTGTACGGTACGCCGAGCGGCGATTATCCCGACAACGCTGAACGCTTTGCGCTGTTCTCCCGCGCGGTGCTCGAAGCTTCGAAGATTCTGGGCGTTCCCAACATTTTCCATTGTCACGACTGGCAGTCCGCCCTGGTGCCGGTGCTGCTGCGTACCCAATATGTCGAAGATCCAGCGTTTCGGGAGGTAGGCACAGTCTTCACCATTCATAACATGGGATATCAAGGATTGTTCCCGCCGGATATTTTGCCGCTGCTCATGTTGCCCTGGGACCTTTTCACCATCACCAGAATGGAATTCTTCGGCAACGTGAATTTCCTCAAAGGCGCGCTGGTGGAGTCCGATTACGTCACCACCGTCAGCCGAAAGTACAGCCAGGAAATTCAGACCACGGAGTATGGCTTCGGGCTCGAAGGCGTGCTGCGGGACCGGGCTGCGACCGTGACCGGTATCCTGAACGGCGTTGATTATGACGAATGGAGTCCGCAGAAAGACAAATTTATCGCCGCCAAGTACTCACCTCAGGACTTAAGCGGCAAAGCCAGGTGCAAGCAGGATCTGCTGGAGGCTTTTGGCGTCAGCGGAGCCGATCCGCGGCTGCCCGTGATCGGCATCGTCTCTCGTTTCGCGGCGCAGAAAGGGTTTGACCTGATCTCGCAGATCGCGGATCGACTGGCGCGCGAGGAGATGATCGTAGTCGCGCTAGGCGCGGGCGACAAGCAATATGAAGAAATGTTTCAGCGCCTGCACAAGCAATTCCCGCAAAAGATCGCCGTTAAAGTCGCTTACGACAATGCTATCGCTCACAAAATTGAAGCCGGAAGCGACATGTTCCTTATGCCGTCGAAGTATGAACCTTGCGGTCTGAACCAAATTTACAGCCTGAAATATGGGACCGTGCCCATCGTGCGCGCTACCGGTGGCCTCGACGATACCATCGAGCCCTGGGATGCCCGCACCGGGAAGGGCACCGGCTTCAAGTTCACCGAATACAAGGGCGAGGCGCTTCTGTTGACGATCCGGGAGGCGCTGCGAGCCTTCAGGGATCAGTCCTCCTGGCAGACTCTCATGAGGAACGGCATGAACAAGGATTTTTCCTGGAACGCCTCGGCCAAGGAATACGCGCGCGTTTACGACCGCGTCCGCTTGATGCGGGCGGGGAGTTCGACGTCAGCTCGCCGCAGCGAAGCGATTGACTTGGAGCCCATTACTCACTAGCATGCCGGTCTGCTGCTGAAACGGCCTTCTGCATGATCGGACGCACCATCTCCCACTACCGGATTGTCGAAAAACTGGGCGGTGGTGGCATGGGCGTCGTGTACAAGGCCGAAGACCTCAAGCTGCGGCGCTTTGTAGCTCTAAAGTTCCTTCCTGAAGAATTCTCCCGCGACCCGCAGGCGGTAGAACGATTCCAGCGCGAAGCCCGCGCTGCTTCTGCGTTGAACCATCCCCATATCTGCACCATCTACGAGATCGATAAAGCCGACAGCGACCATTTCATTGCTATGGAGTTGCTGGAGGGTGAAACCCTCAAGCATCGAATCGAGGGCCGGCCGCTGAAGCTCGAGCAGGTGCTCGAACTGGGTGCTCAGATCGCCGACGCTTTGGATGCTGCTCACGCCAGCGGCATCGTTCACCGTGACATCAAGCCGGCTAACATTTTTGTCAGCACCCGCGGGCACGCCAAAATTCTAGATTTCGGCTTGGCGAAACTCAGCCCTCCGGCGCGTTTTGCCGCAGCCTCGGGCAGCACGGACATGCCCACCGCGGCTACAGAGGCCCACTTGACGAGCCCGGGTTGACTCTAGGGACAATCGCTTACATGTCGCCGGAGCAGGCCCGCGGTGAAGAGCTGGATGCCCGCACTGATTTGTTCTCTTTCGGCGTCGTGCTTTATGAAATGGCAACCGGGCGGCAACCATTCAGCGGCACCACCTCGGCGGTGATCTTCAACCAAATTTTGGAACGCACTCCAGCCCCACCTACCAGCTTGAACTCGCAACTTCCCGCCAAGCTGGAAGAAATCATCAACAAGACGTTAGAAAAGGAACGGGACCTGCGCTGCCAAACCGCGGCCGAATTGCGTGCCGACCTGAAGCGGTTGAAGCGTGATACGGAGTCGGGGCGAGTCCTCGCATCCAACGTAACGCCTGGCACTCCCTCACAGCCCGTAGCCCAGCCTGCCATCCGGAAAAGGCTGGTGGTGCCTTTGTCGGTGGGGCTATTGCTAGCGGCTGTAGCGGGCGCCTTCTTTCTGGGCAGGCGCACTGGCCGGACGCAACCAGTCACGCCGCCGGTCTATCACCAACTTACTTTCCGCCACGGAGGTATTCGAATGGCGCGGTTCGCTCCTGACGGGCAGACCGTCATGTACAGCGCCGCGTGGGAATCTAATCCGGTGGAGATTTTTTCTACCCGCCCGGAAAGTCCTGAATCGCGCGCCTTCGGTGTAAAAAATGCTGAGGTCCTCTCCGTGTCTCCTTCCGGAGAAATGGCCGTTTTGCTCAACAGCAAGAATGTTGAGCCTTTTATAAATGTCGGGACGCTGGCTCGAGTGCCGCTTGTCGGAGGCGCGCCGCGTGAAATTCTGGAAGGCGTACAGTGGGCGGACTGGTCTCCTGATGGTTCCAACTTTGCCATTGTGCGCGACCTTGAGGGGCAAAACCGCCTGGAGTATCCCATCGGCAAGGTACTTTACCAGACCGCTGGTTGGATCAGCCATCCCCGTATTTCTCCAAAGGGCAATCTCATCGCCTTTATTGACCATTCCGAACGCCGCGATGACTCTGGTTCGATCGTGATTGTCGACCTCCGGCCATCACAAAACTCTTTCGGGAGAATGGGAGACGGCGCAAGGTTTGGCTTGGTCGCCGAGCGGAGATGAAGTCTGGTTCACTGTCGCGCGTGTGGGCAATGGGCGCTTCCTCTATGCTGCCAGTCTTTCCGGGCCGGAGCGCTTGCTCGCCAGGGAACCGGGCACTTTGACGTTGCAGGATGTGAGCCGCGATGGCCGCGTCCTGTTGGGACGGGATATTCTGCGTGTGGGAATGGTGGGCCTAGCTGGCGACGAGTCCAAAGAGCGCGACCTGTCGTGGCTCGATTGGTCTGCTCCCACTGATCTTTCTGCGGATGGCAAAAGTCTGATATTCACGGAGTCGGGGGAAGGCGGCGGGGAAAACTATGCGGCTTACATCCGCAAAACCGACGGATCGCCTGCGGTCCGACTCGGGGAGGGATTTGCCTATGCTCTGTCACCGGATCAAAAGTGGGTGATTGGTGGAGTTCCTAATCCCCCGCGACAGTTTTCCGTCTTGCCCACTGGCGCCGGCGAAGCTCAGGCGTTGACTCATGACACCATCAATCACTCCCGTGCGCGCTGGTTTCCGGACGGCAAGAGGTTTCTTTTCATCGGCAATGAACCCGGTCATGGCGTGCGGCTGTATGTGCAGGATGTGGTCAACGGGAAACCTCGTGCCATCTCTCCGGAAGGTATAGTTTCGACGCAATTCGTGCTCTCTGCCGACGGCAAGCGTGTAGCGGCCGTCGGAGCCGATCAAAAAGGCTATTTCTATCCTACCGATGGTGGGGAGCCGATTGCTATTCCAGGTTTTCCTCCTGGCGACGTGCCCGTGGCGTGGAGTAGTGATGGCCGATCGCTGCTCATTTATAGTCCAGGGGAATTGCCGGCAAAAGTGGAGCGGTTGGATATTACGACTGGGCAAAAACAACTCTGGCGGCAGCTAATGCCCGCCGATGGCGCCGGTGTCACTGATATTGGCCCGATTCTGGTGTCTGCCGACGCCAAGTCATATGTTTACGAGTACGGCCGCACCCTCTCTGACCTATACCTTGTCGAAGGGCTGAAGTAGTCGCCAAAGCTTCCGCCTCGTAACTTTGGAACTCTCTCCAAATTGCGACGCAGTCGTTGTAATATCGTTCACCACTTGTCACGAATCTGTTCTTAGCAAGTTAAAATGTCCGGTTGTTGTAGCAAGTGAAATGTCCGCTTTTGTTAATCTCCCGTAGCCGCCGCCGAGGCGGTGGGAAAGTGGGAATCCCGCGCACTTTTCGGGATTTCCAAGCGCGGCGGGAAAGTCGGTTTTTGGACTTTTCCACGGCGCGTCTTTTCCACGGCCTTGCCCGCCGCCAGTTTCCGGTTGAGAATCGGACCGCCGCGGTCGTCGTAGCGACCGAGACAGTGCGGCCCATAGCTGAGGCTCAAGCTTCCGTCGAGGTGTTGGTGCGCGATCACCGTGCAGCCCGCCAGCGTTCCCCGCCAGCGCACGGGCTCGATCTGCAAAGTCAGGTTCTGAAAGCTGACCGTGTTGTCCCGATTCACCGTGCGCTCGAATTGCAGCGAAAAGATGCGCTCCAGGTCTTTGCCCCGATAGGGCACAAACGCACTGCCCGGTTGCGCCGCTTCGACTTGGAAGCGACGATTGAACTCCCCGATGTATTGCTCGCGCAGAAAGGCATTCGCCGCCACCACCGTCCGGATCCCACGCAAGCGCAGTTCCTGCGGCAGCCGGCCTTGCCAGGTGCCGAAGCTGCGTTCGCTGCGGCCGCGCGCTTGTGGCGAGTACGCCGGAATCATGCGCACCCCCAACTCGCGCAGCGCACGCCCCACCTGCGTGAGACGGTCGTGGTCCACTGCCTCTCCGGCCTTGGCCGTCAGCCAGAAATGACGGGCGCGATCGCTGTACAAAGCGCAAAACACGCCCCGGCATTCGACCACTTCTTTCAGCCCCGTCAGCACCGGAACCGTCGCTTCCTCTTCCACCAATTGCGCGTAATAAATCTCGCTGTTGGCATCGTCCATAATCACCAGCAAGTCGTACCAGCGCTCGTCTTGAAACCAGCGATGCTCGCTGCCGTCGATGTGCAGCAGCATTCCGGGCAGCGGACGCCGCGGGCGCTGCTGGCGATGCACCCCACGTTTGCGCCCCTTGGCCACCATCCCCGCCCCTTGCAGCAACCCCTTCACCCAGCTGTAGCTGATCTCGACCTGGTGCTCTTCCTGCAACTTCTCGTGAAAGTGCCGCACGTTCAGATCGAAATACTTTTCCCGGTACAGCCCCAGGACTTTCTCCACCACCGCCAACGGCACTTTCTTGGGCGACGGTTTCCCCCGCCGCCGGTCAAACAAACCTCGGAACCCGAACTCTTCATACCCTTCATGCCAGCGCCTCATTTGCCGGTCGCTGATCCCGATGATCTCGGCCGCCTGCCACCACGTGATCTTCTTCGCTAGCGCCCGCAAAATCACTTCTTGTACCTTCATGGTCCGCTCCATCGCGGCCTGCGTGTAAGAGAACATACCTTCCATGCTCTCCTACCCTCGCCGCCTGCAAAGCGGACACATCACTTGCTATCTCAACCGGACATATCATGTGCTAACGACACCACTTGTCACGAATCTTGACAGAGCGGAGTTTCTAGCCTAACCTTGAAACATCCTTAGGGGTGCATCTCTCTGGTGTCGTGTTTTGCGTGTCCTTCCGGTCGGAGAGTGTGATCGGCTTATCTGTGTCCGATTCCTAGGAAAAGTAAGATTCGCGCCTTTCGGAGTGAATGAAACGACGCGGAGTTGTCCACCTCGGTGAGCGACGAGAGGGCTCGTTCGCAGATCGAGGGCGATTGGTAGTAAAGGGACTCCTTGCGTGAACGTTCACTTGATCAATCCTAGCAGTGTGTCGTTCGGAACCGCCGTTATCACCCCACGCTGGCAATATGTCCTCGCCGCAGCCACGCCTAGGCAATTCGGCGACCCGATTCTGGTCGATGAAACCTTGATCCAGGTAAAGCCTGAGAGCTTTCAACCCGGCGATGCGGTCGGGATCGGCATTCACACTGCCAATGCCCTGCGCGGTTACGAGATTGGAAAAATCGCACGCAGCCGGGGCGCGCACGTAATTTTTGGCGGGATTCATGCCACCCTTTATCCTGAGGAAGCGCTCGAACTTGGAGGCGCACACTCGGTGGTGAAAGGCGATGGCGATATTGTCTGGGCAAAAGCGCTGGCGGATTGTCAGAATGGCATGTCGCAAGCGATCTATGCCGGAGGCCAGATCGAAGCCCGTGATTTCGCCCCAGCCCGTTGGGATCTGGTCCCGCGGAATCGCTACATGTGGGCCTCCGTCCAGACCATTCGAGGCTGCCCCAAACACTGCTCGTTCTGTTCGGTTTGGCGGACCGATGGACAAAGGCCTCGCCAGCGTACTTCAGATGCTGTCATCGAAGAAATTGTTCAGTTACGCCGCCTCGGGTTCCGGTTTATTGCGCTGGCGGATGACAATTTCTATCCGGTCACGCTGACCGATTTGGAACTGGCCTCCCAGCAAAAAAACACAGCCCGGCTGAACGAGCTGATGGCCATTCGCGCGGAACGCTTCGAACTAATGTCTCGACTGGCGCAACTTCCGGATGACACGATTTTCTTTACTCAGATCACGATGGAGGCAGCCGAAGATCCCGATTTTCTCGACGCCATGAAGGCGGCACGCATCAAGGGAGCGCTAGTCGGAGTGGAATCGGTTACGCCGGCGGGCCTGAAGGATGTTTACAAGGATTTCAACCTCGCGGGGGAGAGTCTAATCGAGCGCCTGAGAACCTTCCGGCGCCACGGCGTGCACGTGCTGGGATCATTCATCTTTGGGCTTCCCAGCGATCGTCCGGAAACATTCGAGGCCACGGCGGCCGCCGCCATCAGCGCTGATCTTACCTTTGCGCAGTTCGTGATGTTGAGCCCCTATCCAGGCACCGTGGATTTTAACCGTTGGGAAAAGGAGCTGGGCAAGAACCCACCCACTATCGCTGGCATTCCCCTCACTCGACGGTGGCTTATACCACAGGCGCTTCGCCCCAAACTTTACTGGGACCACCCGGTAATGTCAGCCGAGGAAATTCGTTCGCGCACCCAGGCGGTCTGGGACGGCTTCTACAGCTTAGGATCCATCTGGAAGCGCTCGAGCTTCATCAAGTCCAGCCGCGCGCGCCTGGCCTTTGTTCTGATCTCGAAGATTTACCGCCAAATGTATGCCGATACCGGCATCGCAACCGATAGCGCCCGCATTACCTGGTCTGGGCGCTGGGTGCGTTGGCTAGCCAAGCCTTGCCGCTATCTTTTTGCAGGCACGCCAATGCCAGACCTCAAAATCCCCGCCGCATAAACAAGTACTCGCTGCATAGGTCCCACCCTTGCAAAGAACGCAAGGATGGGGCACCCTCAGTTGGAATGGTGCAGACAAAGGCCGCTGCCAGAACCATCTTTCACGTCGACATGGACGCCTTCTTCGTCTCGGTGGAGGAGCTCTTTGATCCTTCATTGAAAGGAAAGGCGGTGGTGGTGGGCGGCCAGCGCAACGAGCGTGGCGTGGTCTCGGCTGCCTCGTATGAGGCCCGCAAATTCGGTGTGCATTCGGCGATGCCGCTACGCACCGCCGCTAAGCTCTGTCCCCACGCCACCTTCGTGGACGGTCATCCCGACCGCTACCGCGAGTGCTCGGAGAAAGTCTACGTCGTGCTTAATTCCTTCTCGCCACTGGTCGAGATGGCCTCGATCGACGAGGCCTACCTCGATATGACGGGCACGCAGCGTCTGCACGGCCCGCCCCTCCGTGCCGCGCACAACTTGCACGCCAAAATGAAAGCAGAGACACAGCTCAACTGCTCGATCGGAATTGGAATCTCGCGACTGATCGCTAAAGTCTCATCCGCGAAGGCCAAGCCCAATGGGGTGCTGTGGATTGTTCCTGGGCAGGAGGCCAAATTCCTGGCGCCTCTCGACGTACGAGATATTCCAGGCGTGGGCAAGGTTACCGAACAGAATCTGCATGGGCTGGGCATCCGCAAAGTCGGAGACCTCGCCCGCTTTGACGACTCTTTTCTTGAGCAGCAGTTCGGCAAATGGGGTTTAGCGCTAGCGGGCAAGGCTCGCGGCGAAGATGCGGGCGGATGGTTCGACTCCGAAGTTGGCGCCGACCTGGACGCCAAGTCCATCAGCCACGAGCATACGTACAATCAGGACACCGCCGATCTGGAGCAGTTGGAGTCCACATTGATGCGTTTGTCCGAAATGGTTGGCCGCCGCTTGCGGGAGAGCGGCCTTCATGCTCGAACCATCCAACTCAAATTGCGCTACGAGGACTTTAAGACGATTACCCGGGCCCACAGTCTGCCCGCGGCTACCCAGCTCGACACCGAGATCTTCGAACAGGTGCGAGCGCTATTTCGCAAAAACTGGCGTAACGGCGAGAAGGTGCGATTGCTGGGCGTGCACGTGTCATCTTTCGAAGGGAAGTCGGACCAGCAGGACCTGCTGGAAGATGCCCGGCGTCAGCGTTGGCAGCAGGCCCTCTCAGCAGCAGATCGTCTACGCGACCGATTTGGAGAGTCGAGCGTCTCGCTGGCGAGCGGATTGAAAGGCGGTTTCCGTGAGCGCACCCATGAAAACCCCGCAGGGTTACCAGGGAAAGGCAAGACGCGGGAGTAAGATTGTCATCCTGAGCGAGTTTGACCGTCCGCCCGCGGACGGTCTGGCGAGCCCAAAGATCCCTATGAGCCCAATCGACAACTGGAGGCTCAAGGCCTTCTCGCGGACACTGGTTGGCTGAACTGACTCCCGGCGGGAAATGAAAGCATCGCAATTTCTAGGGATCCTTCGACTGCGCGTCTGCTTCGCAAATGCGAAGCAGTCACTCCGCTCAGGATGACAACCCAGGTCGGTCTGACTCACTCACTGGCCAAACCAAAATACGAAGGCCGGAACTCCGGAATTGCTTCCGGTCCCGGCCTGCGCTTCCTTCAACTTGTGGTTTTAGGCTCCTGGCTAATTGCTTGGAGCCGTGTTAGCTGCGCTGGTCGGACTCACCGCGCCAGCATTGTTGTAACGCGTCAGTCGCGGGAAGAATGGCGTTACTTCAAACGGCATCTTGTCCCGGGCTGAGGTGATGGCCACGGGCGCGGTCTTAATCAGCTCTACGTGATCATCCCAGGGGTTCAGTTTTACTCGACCGCCCATGGGCAAAGCCGCGATCTGGTCGAGCTTGTTTGGATCCAATGCGGGGGCTGAATTCATTAGCGCTGCCATGCGATCAATCCCTCCCTTGCCGTCCGTGAAGCTGTTACCCAAATGGGGCGTGAGCAACGCGGATAGTGCCGGTCCGCGCACGGCCAGTTCCTTCAAGAACAACCCTGCCACATCCATTTTCTGGCTATAGGGCGAGTTCTTCAGCAGATCCATCGCCTTTTTGTCGGCTGCCACTTCTTCTTCCGGCACGTGCCGGAAACCCAGGTTCTGATAGGTCGATTCGTCGGAAAAGAGCATGCGGTCGTTGAAGGCGTACTTGCTGCCCAGGTTATGTCCGAGCACAATGTGGGCGAGTTCATGCGAAAGGACCATGGCCAGGCTGGCCTCGTCAGGAAGTACGTCGATCAGCCCACGGCTGACGATGATAGTGTTGCCCACACTGAAAGTTTCGAGCGGGGAAGTCAGCATGACCCGCGTCCGAACGGGACGCGGCAATTCGATGTTATTGGTGACCTCTAGGTTATTCACGACGGTCTGCAGGATCTTGTCCACTTCGCCTTCCGGAGCAAGCAACCCAGCATTCTGCAATCTCTCGACCACGTTGTCTTCCGCCTGCTGCTGCCATTGCCGCTGGGCCTGCAGCGGAGAAGCATCCTGCGCCGCGGCGCTGTCATCCTTCACCGAAGAATCCACCAGGACCTGCGTGAGCTCATCTTCCTTGCCGTTCTTTTTCAAGTCGTAGCCCCAGATGCGGGTCTGCGCCTTGAACGCTATCTTGTCCTTGGCCCCATAACTGAAGTCGCCCTCTTCGCTGTAGATGTAAGCCGGCACCCAGTAGCCCGGGATCAAGTTCAGGCGCCAGCTATCCATGTGGAAGAAGTAGGCATTTCGCGGCTGCGGAGCGTAGGTACCATTCAAGCGCACGATGTTGAAGTCTTTGTCTTCCACCCAGATGCGGCCCAGGAAACGTCCCTTGCCGGCACCTTTTTTCGGAGTCACGTCGAACACGATGCAGCGGACATCACCCACGAATTCGCGGTGGACGTACTTGAACTCATAGTGCGCCCGGTCGAACTCCTCGCGATCGGCGAAGATCATCCATGAGAAGCCCAGGGGTTTGTATTCAAACTTAAAGAGTTTGGTGACTCCGCCCAGCATGCGGCGCTGGAAGCTGGTGTCATTGGAGAGATAATCCTGCCGGCCGCTATCGGCCAGGTCCATACGCCCGAAGAAGTAGTGATCTTCTTTGGGCACGGGTCCGAGTTGCGGGTCGTTGGTCAGGTTCTGCAAATACGTCTCCATCAGTGGCGTGCGAGTCTTCAGCGCTTCCATAAGCGCATGCTCACGTGCGATGGCGCGATCCACAACCTGATCCATGGTCGTGGGAGCGCCTGCGGCTGGTTGAGCCGGTGCGGTAGCGGCAGCCGCGCCTGGGCGGCGGGCATCGGAGTTGTCGGCTGGGGAGCCGGAGTCGATATGACGGACTGCGCCGACGGCGTTGGCGATGAAGGCAATTGTCCCGCCGGCTCCTGCGCCATTGCGCTCAGCGCGATCAGCAGGAAAGGCGCGACTATCCATTTGCAAGTACGCATGACTCTGATCCTCTCTCACTATCCTTACGTTTCTTCAATCTCGCTTCTCAATATGCCAGTTGGAACACCACGTGTACGATCGCTGTGGAATCCACCGCCGAACCATTGCGCAACGCTGGCTTGAACCGCATTTTGCTGGCTGCCGCAATCGCGGCTTCATCCAGACCATGTCCCAGGCCACGGACCACGCGGTTCACATGCAGCTGTCCGTTGGCGCCAAACATCACTTCCAGTAAGACTTCGCCCTGCAGTTTCAGTTGACGCGCCTCATCTGTGTAGACCGGGTTGGGCTTGTAGGTAATCTCAACCGGGGTGGTCGGTGGGCCGCTGTCTACCGGCACCGTCTTCACTCCGCCTTGAGCAACCAGTTGCGCGCCAAAGCCGGCAGTCTGGACCGCGGAACCTCTTCCGCTGCTACGGCCGTCACTTTGCCCGGCTTGTGCGATGCCGTTGCCAAAGCCCGCACTGGCGATTGTGCCCTTGATACCGTTCGCACCGCCTGCGCCATTGCCAGTGCCCGGGCCCTGCGGCAAATCAAACGCGCCGGTGTTAGCAGCAACCAGATGGGCGCCTTCTTTACCTTGTCCCTTAATGCCGTTGGGATCGCCAAATCCTCCGGTTTGCACCTTCTGGATGGGGGCATTGACGGTCGGAGCCGCGGAACTGCCAAATTCCCCGGTGTGCACGATCAATGTCGGACGGGCTCCGGAAACCTGCTTCAATATCGTCGGGGCAAAATTGATTCACCACAATCTTCGGAGGTGCCATGTCGGGCTGTTGCGGGCGCGGAGCTCGAATCTCGCGCGGCACAGTCAGCTTCGGCGATGCAAAAACCGGTGCTCGAGGCAATAACTTGGCGTGCACAATGGCGGGAGGCGTCTTTACCTCAAACGGCTTCGGCTGCAAACTCGGCATTGGGATCAGTTCGGTTACGTGATACGTCCGTGCCAGCGACAGCCGGTCGGGCCAAATCAAGCCCATGTTAATCAGTAGGATCACCAGAAGAACCTGGAGGCCGTAGCTGCTCGCCACGGTGCGCCAATCCATCTTGCGCTCCGGCAGAAGTCCCAACTGAAAACTGTTAGGCGTAGCCATTCATAAGCTCCAAAAGGGGGACCCAGTCCTGGGGAGCGCACACCGGGTGGAAGCTTCAAATTACGGGAGAACGGCCAATGGGTAAACGTGTCGCCAGCGGTTGTACCTTGGTAATCAGTCGCCGCCCGAGAGCGGAATTTCCCAGGAAGGTCCTGCAAACTCAGACTTTATGGGAGCGTCGCCAGGAAAACCCATAGAAAACAGGGATCCCCGCCAGAATTACCAGGCTGCCTAGGGCCGAATTACGAAGATTGTCGGTGAATGTGTAGTAAAGCAGGACGCCGGAAGCCAGCACGAATAAGCTGGGCACGAAAGGATAGCCCCACACTCGGTAAGGTCGCGGAGCGTCCGGTTCGCGCCATCGGAAAATGAACAGAGCTGCTAGCCGTGATCATGTAGAACAACCACTCGGAGAAGATAGCAAGGGAGAAAAACTGCCGGAAGCTCCCCCCTGAGAGAAGAAGAATGATGGAAAGGATCGCCTGGACCACCAGGGCCGTAGCAGGCGTATGAAAACGAGGATGCACTTTCGCGAGAGAAGAGAAGAAATAACGATCACGGGCCACGGCGAATGGCATACGCCCGCCGCTCATGATGGTGCCGTTCATTGCGACCAGCATGGAGAGAGCCATGCCCGCGGAAACGATGCTTGCGCCCATGCGGCCCAGGACCAGCGCCAAAGCGTCCGACGCTGGGCGTTGCGAAGCGGCTATCGCAGCCGCAGGTAGCACGTACTGAACGGCTGCGTTGACCGAAATGTACAGAGCCCCCACTACGGCGACACCGGCAATCAACGCGATGGGCAGACTGCGCTCCGGATTCCGCACCTCGCCCGCAACCATGTTCAAGTCATTCCAGCCGTCATAAGCCCATAGCGCCGCGACCAGAGCTGCCATGAATCCAGCGAATCCACCTTTGGCCCCTAGATAACTGCCGGCAAAGTTCGCCCAACTCCCACCGCTGTAGGAGAACCCAGCGACCACGATGCCGACAATGATGCTGACCTTCAACACTGTGAAAATTAGTTGGAACTCGCCGGCTTTCTTGATGCCGATGTAATTGAGGAACGTCACCAGGATCACCGCCGCGACAGCAACGGCTTGTCCGTAGGAAACGCGAAAGGGCGTTTGGATGAAATCGCTGGCAAAGAACGCAAAGACGGAAAACGTTCCGAGAACGCGGACAATTCCGGTAGCCAGAGTGGCGATCGACGCCGGTTTCGAGATCAGAAACCAGGTCCACGCATCGAGGAAACCGGCCAGTGGCCCAAAGCCGTCACGGACGTAAACGTACTCGCCGCCGGCCTGCGGCTTCATCGCACCCAGCTCAGCGTAGGTGAGCGCGCCGAAGAACGAAAGCAAACCGCCCACCAGCCATGCCAGGTAGACGAGCTTGGCTGAACCGACGGCTTGCATCATCTCCGCCGGAACCAGAAAAATCCCGCTGCCAATGATCGTCCCCACCACCACGGCCCAAGCATGGCTCACGCCCAGATCGCGAGCCAGTTCGGGGCGGGTTTGCTCGGATATCGGCCTCCATGTTGGGGTTGAAGTATACGTTAAGACTAGAGAAAGCTCTTGACCGCAAAGGTGCTAAGGCGTGCAAAGCTCGCCAAGAAAAGTATGCACCAAGAGCCTTTCTTCGCGCTCTTCGAAAATTTCCTTAGCGTTCTTTGCGGTTACAGATTTTCTGCCGGAGGCTCGCGATAATTATTAACCATTCGCCTGATTCCATCTTTCAGCAAAACCACGTGGAAGTTGATCAGCAACCCAACTGGAATGTTCAGTAGCCGCAAGTGCGAGAGCAACTGCGCTTCGTCGACGGGATGCAGGACTTCTTTGCATTTGCATTCGACCACTAACCGATTCTCCACAACCAAGTCGGCTCGAAAACCGCAATCGAGTTTTACGGCCTCATAGACTAAGGGAACGGGTCTTTGTCTCTCGACATGCAATCTGAGTTTTTGCAGTTCGTAGGCGAGACAAGCTTCATATGCCGACTCCAGCAGGCCCGGGCCGAGTTTGCGGTGAATCTGAATTGCGGTCCCGATGACTTCAGGAGTGAGATCTCGGGCATGCACGATATTGACTCCAGCGAAGCAGCTTTTAACCGCAAAGTTCGCAAAGATAACGCAAAGGTCGCAAAGAAAGATGTGACGAATGAACACAACGTCAGCCCTTTTTCTCGCTCACTCTCTCACGATCTTCTTAGTTAAATTTTTCTCCCCGCTTGACCCTCGTTAGCCAAATCGAGACCTAGGCTGGTTCCGTAGCCCACTCCGAACGTCACTACCGTCCCAATTGCCACGTACCACGTCCACGGCACGCTTGTTCGTAGCGAGATGAAGAGCTCCGCGACGAAGCCGCAGAACATGCCCACCATGGCACCGTTCTGGTTGGCGCGCCGAGTTAACACACCCAGCAGAAACACTCCTAGCAGTGCACCGTAGGCAACGGACGCGATTTGCAATCCGACCTCGACCACGCGTCCCACTTTGTGCAAAGAAAGTACGGCCAGACTAAACAACACCAATGCCCAAAACAAAGTAGCAAAACGGGAGAGTCGCACGCGCCGCCGTTCGTCCACTTGCGGATGACGATGCAAGTAGAAATCAATGATCGACGTGGAAGAAAGCGAATTGAGTGCCGCGCTTAGGTTGGACATCGCCGCCGCCAGAATCGCCGCAATCAACAATCCTGAAATCCCGTGCGGCATCTGCCTGACGATGAAGCTGGGATAAATTCTGTCTGCCTTACCGAAGTCGGCCGAGGGCGTATGGTAGAAGGTAAAGAGCATTACACCCACGATCAGGAACAGTGCAAACTGAAAGAAAATCGCAACGCCGCTCGAAATCAGGGCCTTAGCCGACTGCCGCTGGTTCCGCGCCGCCAGCAGTCGCTGCACGATCAACTGATCAGTGCCGTGACTAGCGATCGTGAAGAACGTTCCTCCGATTAGGCCGGCCCAGAAGGTATAGGGTCTCCAGAAATCAGGTGCGAAATCGAAAACGCGCAGCTTTCCCGCGTTCGCCGCCGCGCTATGAATGGCAGTCCATCCGCCCGGCACCAGGTGGGCAATAGTGAAAACTCCCACCAGCGTTCCGCCGACGTAAATCACCGTCTGCACTACATCGGTCCAGATCACCGCAGCCAGCCCGCCTTCAAACGTATAAATCAGGGTCAACGCAGTGATTATCGCGATGGAAGCAATCTCACCCGTACCCAGAGCAATCGCCACGACGATGGAAACCGCATACACGCGCACGCCCTCGGCTGCGGCACGTGTCAGCAGAAACAGCCCTGCCGTCAGCGAGCGTAGCCTTTGTCCGAAGCGGCGCTCGATCAACTGGTACGCGGTGTAGAGTTCCCCTCGAAAATAATGCGGCAGGAGAACGAAGCTGATAATCACGCGCCCTACTAGGTATCCCAATATGACTTGCAGAAACGTCATGTTGGTGTCGTAGGCCAGCCCGGGAATGCTGATGATCGTCAACGTGCTGGTTTCAGCGGCGACAATAGAGAGTGCGATCGCCCACCAGGGAATGTTGCGGTCGGCCAGAAAATAGTCACGGAGTGTGCGCTGCCGCTTGCGGAAGCGCAATCCGAAAAGCGTTATTCCTGCCAGATACAGCGCGATGATGAAAAAGTCGAGGTTGTCCAATCCCATGTTTGTGTGGCGCGGGCGCCGTCGCCCGCGACTTCGGTCTTTTGCCGGAAGTCTCCCCTAAGAGTATCGGGCTTTCTTCCACCAGCGTCGTCGTCGTGCGTGCAGGTACCTTTCTGCCCGGAAGTCTCAGCTCCTACCAGGCAGTCATCTGGGCTTGTTCTTCTCTACGCGGCGTCGTCATTCCCGTCCCGCGTTTCCACGAGCGGGGCAGGTATCCAGCTCAGTAAATCGCCGCAATCCTCCCCGCTATCGCTGGCGCAAAGCCTCTCCCAGACTCTTCCTCCGCAGCCCATGCCGTTATGGTAGAACTACGCTCGTGGCCATCTTCATGGGCATCGACGGCGGCGGCAGCAAGACTTCCTGCGCCATCGGCGACGAAACCTCGCTACTAGGAAGCGGAACAGCCGCCGGAAGCAACCTGATCCGTCTCGGCGAATCTGAGGCGCGCGAAGCTCTCGCCGCGGCCATTCGTCAAGCCTGCGCTGTGGCCAATGTCAGTCCTTCACAGATTCAGCGCTCCTACGTAGGCTTGGCTGGAGCCGCACGGCCAGAGATCAATGATGCGGTTCGCCGCATCATTTCCGAACTTGTTGCTGGCGAAATCGAAGTGGTTGGCGATATGGTGATTGCCCTCGAAGCCGCCTTCGGCGGCGGTCCGGGCGTGATCGTGATTGCAGGAACGGGATCGGTCGCCTACGGGCGCAATGCCAGTGGGCATACAGCTCGCGCCGGCGGTTGGGGCTTCGCTATCTCGGACGAAGGCTCCGGTCACTGGATCGGTCGCGCTGCTGTCACCGCCGCCCTGCGTGCCGCCGATGAAGCGGGACCTGAACACGTGCGCCTGCTCGCGGAAGTCATGAAATCATGGAAAGCCAGCACCCACGAACAAGTCGTGCTCGCCGCGAACGCCGCACCGTCACCAGATTTCGCCGCGCTGCTTCCTGCGGTGCTTTCGGCGGCTGATTGCGGCGATCCGATCGCTCGCGGCATTCTGACCCAGGCGGGTTCCGAGCTGGCTGCCCTCAGCAAGATCGCGGTGAGGCGTCTTTTTCCCGATGCTCACGCCGTACCGGTGGCCATGTCCGGTGGTGTATTCCGTAACTGCGCGCTGGTGCGCCAGGTTTTCTACAATAGTCTGCGATCCGAGTTTCCCAACGTGGCCGTGAATGCAACGGTAATTGAGCCGGTTCGAGGGGCGCTGGAACTGGCGCGCAAGGCTGCGCAGCGAGGAAGTTGATTCTTATCCAAACGTCAACATCGAAACTAACGATGCTTTCAAACGGTCCGACTGCGGTCCGCGCTGTCAAAGAAGAGAGCCTAACTACCGCTCTGAAAGAGGACATTCACAGCACATCCGCCGATGCGCTGATAGCTGCTGCTTCTGATCCCGCGCTCACTGAAGATTTTGCCTTGGCACTGCTTAAGCGCAGCGATTTGCCGTCCGAAGCCCTCGATCGGCTGAGCCGGAACGGCGGCCTGATGAAGAGTCGCAAGGTTAGGTTGGCGCTGGTCGAACATCCCAAGACGCCGCGCCACATCTCCGTTCCCATGGTGCGACACCTGTTTACTTTCGATCTGATGCAGGTGGCGCTCCGGCCCATGGTTCCGGCTGACATCAAAATGGTGGCGGAAGAAGCGCTCATCAGCCGGCTGGAAAAAGTTTCCGCCGGAGAGCGGCTATCGCTGGCGCATCGTGCTTCCGGACGGGTTGCCGGTGCGCTTCTGCTCGATTCCGAGGTGCGTGTGATTCACGCCGCGCTGGAAAACTCCCGGCTAACGGAGTCGTCTGTGATTAAAGCTTTGATGCGCCGGGACGCGCCCCCTGCATTCGTTGAGGCTGTCTGCCATCATTCCAAGTGGTCGCCACGCCGGGAAATTCGCATTGCTCTGCTGCGCAACGAAAAGACCCCACTGGCCCGAGCTCTGGAGTTCGCTCGCAGCTTGCCGCCCGCCCAGGTGCGAGAAATCCTGCAAGGCTCGCACTTAACGGCCAGAACCAAATCCTATCTGCTCAAAGATCTGGAGCAGCGTGCCTAGCACCGGAGAAACCGTGAGACCCTCTCTGCGCGAAATCTTAGCTGACACCCACATAGCCGCTGTTGCTATCGCAGTGCTTCTCCTGTGGACACTTGACGGGACATTCCGCGCTCTCTGGGGCCCGCTTTCAAGTCTCGCCGGTTTCTTGTTCACCGCAGTGGCGATCCTCGATATTCCCTACTTCTCCCCTGTGCTCAGCTCGGGCGGACCGCCTGCTTGTCGTTCACTACGTTGATGTACCTTTCCAGTGCCGTCATCAGCTTTTCAACAGCCTGGCTTCTTAGCCGGTGGGTGTTTGGGGTGGCGCCGCTCCGCAGCCTGAGTGCGTACCGCGCCAAGCTAACAAGGAGGAGCCATGTTTAAGCAACTGAAGAAAACTCTGGTGGAAAGCTACGTGGGAGCCAAAGCCCCTGGAAAAAGAGACACCTGCTCCGGGCCCCGAGGGCTGCTAGCACACCAGCGGTTTCTGGTGAATTTACGGGACGATCTCTAGGCCGACTGTTCTTTCTTTCCTGCCGCTACCGCGGCGCCCGCTGCTTGCGGCTCTGGTCGTTGATGCAGCACCGCCACCAGTTGCTGATACAAGCGAGTGCGCATAGCGTAACGCTCGTGAGCGCTGGTGATGTAGCGGACATGCACCTCAACCCCCGAGGTCGTGGGCCTCAGATTCACGGCCGGCGCAGCTGAAACCGATTGCGCGCGATGGCTGCCCGCGGCCTTCTTCCACTCCTGCTCGGCCGCATGCGCGGCGGCTTCCGTTTCCTTGGCAACCATTTTCTGGATGGAATCAATGATGGGATACGGGTCCTGATTCGATGGCACCAGAATTTGGATTTCATCCCAAAGCCACTGCCCGCTGGTAGAGAAGTTGAAGAAGTGTCCCTCGATGGCGAAGCTGTTTACGAATGCTACCTTGCGGCCAGTGGGATGGCCCGTGTCAGCCCAGTTTCCGGTTTCGAGCAACACAGTACGCAGCAAGTTGATTTCAACCACTTCGCCCACCACGCCATTAATCTCCACCCAGTCGCCGACCCGGAGCCCGTTGCGTCCCATCAGCACGAACCACCCGAAGAAACCTACGATGAAGTCTTTCATGGCCACGGTAAGCCCGGCGCCGGCGAGACCGAGGATCGTGGGCATTTGATTGGGAGCGCCGAACAGAACAAACAAGATCAGCAGCACCGCCACCGCTTGCAGCGCAAAGCGAATCACCACGCGCAGCGTCCGCAGACGTGTGCGCTCCGGCCCGAGGTCCGCGAAGAAGTGGTCAACCAGGCGTCCTGCAAGATACGCGCAGAGCAAGATCAGCGCGATCAGCAGTGCGGACCGGATCATCGCGTGCAAGGCAGCCCGCTGGTTCGATTTCACCTGATTGGTCCAATTGCCGTAGATATTAGCCAGCTCTTGATGGTCCTGAATACGTTTGTCCAGGTCGGAGAGGTCCTTCTGATCCACCGAAAGCCGATGAAGGGTAGCGATCGCCGCCTTCGCTGTCGCGTTGGAGTTCGCATCCTTCGCTTGGCCGGAGAATTGACTGGTGGTTTGAGCCACAGCCAGCTTGTCAGCTTCCTCGGCGCTGACTTGCTTTTCCAGCGCTTCATGGCTCTGGCCAAGAGTGGATTCAGCCTGCAGTGCGTCGTCGCGAGCTTGCTCTAGTTGAACGACTTTTCCTCGCAGACCGCGCCAGGCATTGACCGCGGAAATCAAATTGCCGGCGGAATAATTTACCTCCACATTGTTGGGTGGGGTCTGCGCATGAGTGGCATCGTAGGCATGCTCGGCATCTTCATGCCGGTTGAATTGGCGCTGAATCCGCGTTAGCGGATCGACGCCGGAACGCATCAAGTCTTCCTTGGCATCGTCCAGTTCATCCTGGTCATACTCGTGTTGCGCGTGGATCAAGTCGATTTGCTGCTGGATGCTGTCTTGGCGGTCAGGGCTGGCCGCCGCAAGCTGCTTCTTCAATTGATCGATCCGGTCCTCGTCTGCTTTGACCGTAGCCTCAGCTTGGCTCACGTGGCTGTACAGCTGCTTGGCCACAGGCGTGAGTGGGACAGGATGCTCCGTGGCATTGCGCAAGCCAGCGGCGAAGGCAAGGTCAACTTCGTGGTCGGCTACTTTCATCGCCTGCTGCGCAAATCTCTGCTCTTCCCGATCGAGCGCGCAGGGATGCTAGTTTGCGCGCAGTCTGCAACGGCCGTTCATCCACGAGCGGGGTCCGGTGGCCTGGCGTCATGGACGTTTCCGGCGGCCCCGATTCCCGAGTCAGAATGAGCCCGGCAGCAGCCGCCAGCACCAGGCCGAGCAATCCGAAAGTTGCCATCCACTGACGAGGTTTCATCAGCCTTCCATTCAGTAATGTAAGAAAACTCGACGACGCCATTATACGGTGGGCTTGCACGGTGGAGCGCTTTCTGCCACAGCCGGAAACACCGACGTAATCTGCCTCAGTCGCAGAGCGGAGCGCTTAAAATTCTGGGCATGTGGCGGTTCCTGCAGGAGGTGGCTGGAGAAAGTTGGCGGCCGGTTTCGCGCTATGCGCTGGGAGCTTGGCTGATTTTTTATCTGGCGTTCCTGATCTACGCCTTCACCAAACACGGCGAATTTCTATTTATTGATCTCGCCAACCTGGTAGTGCACGAGGGCGGTCATTTGCTGTTCGGTTGGTTTGGACCGGTCCTCGGACTCTGGGGCGGGACCATTCTGCAATGGCTGGTGCCGTTGCTCCTGGCCGCATATTTCTTCACCCAACGCCAGACCACGGCCTTCGCTTTCTGCCTATTCTTCTTTTTCGAGAATTGGTTGTACACGGCGACCTATATGGCGGATGCGCGCGCTATGGTGTTGCCGCTGGTTACCGCCGGCGATGCCGATTACGTCGAGCACGATTGGAACACGATCTTCTCCGGCCTCGGGGTGTTGCAGTATGACACCAGGATTGCGGCCCTGGTACGGGGACTGGGTTGGTGCGGGATGCTGGGGACAGTGGCGTGGCTCATGGCGCTTTCCTGGAATCGCGAAACCATGGGGAATCCCAGTCCTGTCCCGAAAGAACAGTAAGAGGCCGCTATTTCTGGAAGTGATTCCTTATCGCGTCGGCCTGGGTTCGCGTCACGACCGACGAGAGCGCGGCGGCGTCGGCCTGCTTTATTGCTTGCACGCTGCCAAAATGTTGCAACAAACGGCGAGTCGTGCTCTCTCCCACTCCCGGGATCTCGAGCAGTTCAGTCGAACGATCGCGCATCTGCCGGCGCTTGCGATGGAAGGTCACCGCGAACCGATGGGCTTCGTCGCGGATCAGTTGAACCAAGATGTAACACGGGCGAATGGTGGTCGAGAACGACCGGCTCGTCTTCCTGCCCGCATACATAAATGATTTCTTCTCGCTTGGCGATAGCGGCCAGCGGTTGATTGATGATCTCCAGACCTTCGAGCGCTTGAGCCGCAGCATGCAACTGGCCCAGACCGCCGTCAATCAGGATCAGGCTAGGCATTTTCTTTTTTTCGTCCTGAATCCGCTTGTAGCGCCGTGTGACTACCTCGCGCATGGCGGCAAAATCGTCCACGCCATCGACGCTGCGAATGATGAACTTGCGGTAGTCGGATTTTTTCACCTGGCCGTCTTCCCACACCACCATTGAAGCCACGGTCTCGGCGCCCTGGATGTGCGAGATGTCGAAGCACTCGATACGACGTGGCAACTCCGCTAGACCAAGCGCTTCCTGCAGCGCTTCCTGAATGGCCTTGGTGTTTGGCTTCATTACGCGGAAACGCTGATCGTAAGACTGCTTGGCATTGTTGCCTGCGAGATCGAGCAATGCGCGCTTGTCCCCGCGCTGCGGAACTAAGATATGGACTCGTGTAGCGCGGGATCCTCCGCCTGCGATCTGGTCAGAGAGCAGTTCTTCCAGCATCTCGCGATCTTCAAACTCGATTGGGACATAGATGTTGCGCGGGACATAAGGCTGGCCGATATAAAGCTGTTTCAGCAGAGCAGAGAAGAACTCCCCGGGACGGAAATTATCTATTGAACCTGCCGAGCTTTGTTCTCTGTCGACGGTCGAATGCGGCCCGCCCCCAACGGGTTTTGGAAAGGGCACGGCTTCAGCCGTGCCGTCATTCGTCTCAGATTCGTCGGGCTTCAGCCCCTGAGGAATTATTTCCGGCAATTCCTCCCAGAAGAACTCCCGCCGGTCAAGCACGCGTCCGCCTCGCATGTGAAACAAATTCACCGCCAGCATATCGTTTTCGTAGTGATACCCGAACACATCGGCATCATCTCCTTCGACGGCGGCGATGCGCTGTTTTTCCTGCAACTGCTCGACCGTTGAAATCAAATCGCGATACTTGGCGGCCCGCTCGTACTCCTCGGCCTCAGCCGCCCTGTCCATGCGCTCCCGCAACGAGCGGGAGAGATCAGTCGGCCGTCCTTCAAGGAATAGCTTCACATCGCGTACTGCCTCCTGATAGATCTCTGGCGTCGTCAGACCCTCGACGCAGGGACCCAGACAACGCTTGATGTAGAACTGCAGGCAGGGCCGCGGATGGTATCGCGTTAGGTCCACATTGCACGACGGAACCAGAAAATGCCGATGGATCAAGTCCACGATGCGGTACGCCAAATTAGCGGGGAAATACGGTCCGTAGTAAGTGCTGCCGTCTTTTCGTAGCCGACGTGTAACGTAGACGCGCGGAAAGCGCTCGCCCAAGGTCAGCTTCACATAAGGATAAGTCTTGTCATCCCGCAAAAGAATGTTGAAGCGCGGTTTCTTCTGCTTGATGAGGTGGTTTTCCAGCGCCAGCGCTTCTTTTTCGTTGGCGACCACAATATAGTCAACGTCGACCGCCTCCCGCACCAGCGTGCCGGTCTTGGCGTCCTCCACCCGGCCTTCGCGGAAGTAGGAAGACACACGGCTGCGCAGATTGTTCGCCTTACCTACATAAATAACCTCTCCCTCGGCGTTCTTGTAGAGATACACGCCGGCGGAGATGGGAAGGGTACGAATTTTCTGCTGAAGGTCCACAGTGGGGTTTGTGCACTTCTATTTTAAATGGAATTGACTAGGGAGGAGTCCGAAGCACCATGGCCTTGGCATACGAATAGTGTGTTACAATTAAGACATATGAGTCATACACTAACGATTCGTATTACGGAAGAGCTTTTAGCGTGGTTGAAAGAGATGTCTCAAAAGACGGGCTTGCCCGTGGGGCGCCTCATCCGCCAGCAAGTGGAGAGCGCCAGAGCGAAACAGGGGAACCAGCGTTTTCTCCGTCATGCGGGAAAGATTGCCGGGGCGCCCGACCTCTCGACACGGGAGGGGTTCTCGCGGCGGTGAAAGCCATTGCTGATACCGGCTTTATCGTCGCCTTTGGCAACCGCGATGATCGTCATCACCGGTGGGCCCTGGATCTAGCCAAGACGATTACCGAACCCTTGCTCACTTGTGAAGCGGTGCTGGCCGAAGCGGCGTTTCACTTGGGATCCAGTGCTTACGTCCTCACCCTGGTACAGGATGAATTGCTCCGCGTCGCCTTCGACTGCACTCGAAACCTAGAGCCCTTGTCGGCTCTGGCTCGACGCTATGCCGATTGCCAGCCTGATCTGGCGGATCTCTGTTTGATTCGGATGAGCGAACTCTATCCCCACCACGTGGTCATTACCATTGACGAGAAGGACTTCCGTATTTTCCGTCGAAACAAGCGTGAAACCATCCCGATCCTATCCCCGCCAAGGCATTAGCTTGCGCAGAGGCGTGCCGCACCACAATCGCTTGACTCAACTCGCAACCGTATAAAATTTCCATCACCATGTTCGCTTTGCTCGAATGGATTAATGGAAATACTTTTGCTCTTCCCTGTAAATTGCCTATTATCATCGACTTCAAGTCCGTCCTAGGCTTCCGCAACTTGGCATGTCCCGTGCTCAGGTACAATGCGGACGAGGGACGGCACGATGCTTCCCAGCCCGCCGGCACGAGTCGGCTAGACCAAAATTCCCAGGACCAAAAGAGATTAGGAAAATCGGAAAGAAGTTGAGAGAGGAAGGAGCCCTCCAAAGATGATTCGCACTTCGCTAACGGTTCTGCTGGCTGTGAGCGTGGCAGCTTCGGTAGGTTGCGCCAGTAAGAACTATGTACGTCAAGAGACCACGCCGATCATCAATAAGACTAACGAACTGGACGACCTCACCGCGAAGAACACTAAAGACATCAAGGATGTCGACGCGCGGGCGCAGTCTGGTATCCAAGCCGTGCAAGCCAAGGCGGCTGAGGTCGATCAGAAGGCCCAAGCCGCCAGCAACCAGGCTGGCGAAGCCCAGACTTCAGCCGACAACGCAGTCCATCGCGTGGACTCGCTGCAGAACACCGTGGCCAACTTGGACAACTATCGCGTGGTGACTGAAACCGCAGTGCACTTCGGTTTCAATAAAGACAACCTGACCAAGCAGGCCAAGGAAACGCTGGACCAGCTTGCCACCGACGTGCCCAATACCAAGGGTTACATCATCACGGTGGAAGGTGGCACAGATTCGGTCGGCTCCGCGGACTACAACTATGGTCTAAGCGAACGCCGCGCCGATGCTGTGATCCAGTACCTGGCTTCTCAGCACAGCATTCCAGCGCACAAGATCTATCTGGTCGGGCTGGGCAAGGATAAGCCGGTCGAAGACAACAAGACCAGAGAAGGGCGCGCGAAGAACCGCCGCGTGGACGTCCGCCTGATGACCAATACGGTTGAAGGCTCGACGCCAGCGCAGCAGCCGGCAGCAAGCACGAATCCGGCTCCGCCGTCCTTATAAACGAGTGTTTTCCCTCCTCCCCGGAGGACTTCGCCAACGCAGGCCGCCCCACCCCCATGGAGCGGCCTGATTTTTTGTTACGGACGTCGCACTTCGTACGGCGGCCCTACCGGCTGCTCCGCCATCCGAGGTCATCGCAGGGTTAGAATAGATCTATGCATCGCGTGATTTCTTTGCTGGTCTTGTCGCTCTGTTTGACAGGATGGGCCCATCCGGCGCAAGACGAAAAAGGTCCGGGGCAGAACCAGGCACCTCCCCGATCAGACCGGGATAAAGAAGCTGGGGAAAGTTCCAGCCGCGAGACTCGCATTGACCTGAGCCCTCCGAAGAACGACGCCAAGGACCATCCCAACAGCGGCCCGGCCATTTCCGACACGGACGAAGAAAACTCCTCAGGCGATGTGCAGGAATTCCACGCCTGGAACCCGCACAAGGCTTTGAAAGACATCGAGGTCGGTGATTTCTATTTCAAGCGTAAGAACTATCGTGCGGCGCTCGATCGTTATCGCGAGGCCCTGGTGTGGAAGGCGAACGATGCCATAGCCAACTTCCGCATGGCACAGTGCTTTGAAAAGCTGGACAATCCGACGAAGCGATCACGCACTATCAGGAATATTTGAAGATCCTGCCTCGTGGTCCGCTGGCGGAAGAAGCGCGCAAGGCACTGGAGAAGTTGCGGCGTCGCGGAAGAGAAGAACCAGGCGTCCCAGCAAGCGCCGACCAAGCAATAGTTTGTCATCTTCGCTTGTGCCTCAGGATAACGCGAATCGCAGGATCTACGCTACAGACTATTTCTCTACTCGAATGAAATCTCCGTTGCTGGCATTTACTTCAACTTTCAGTTTGGCGTCATCCCGGCTGTTGCCGTAGATCACATGCCAGATTAGCTCATTCGTGGCATGGCTCCAATCGAGCATGTAGAGAATGGGGATGTCGGGATTCTTTTCCAGAATCTTGTCGCCACCATGTTTCTGGGCGATCTCAAGCGCCTTGTCGGAGTCCACTTTGAGGAAAGCGATGTCGAAAACTTGTGTAGAAGCGTTGCTGGGATTGTAAGTGTCCTCCGTGCCCGGAGAGATACCGCGCGAGGGGCCATCAGGGATATCCGCACCCGACCAGACGTACGGTTTTAAGCTTTTTCGCTCCGCAGACCCGAAGAAGGCGCGCCACAATGCCGACTTGCCATCTCTCCCTTTGGAGTCGGCCGTGACGGACGATTCCAGCCGGTAAGGTTGGGCGTCCCGGGCCCAGCCGCGGGCGGCGACGTACAGCTTCTGGAACGCAGTGCGGCCGGTGACCAATTCGGCAGGTTTGGGTTGTGGCTTTTCCGTTTGCGCTGGCTTGCTCGTTTCCGACGAGCAACCCGTCATCAGGGCCAATGCCAAAGTCGCCATCAGCAGCTTCTTCATAGCCGCGCTCCTTCAGGAATATTCGGACTTTTCAACCGGGGATGACGGGTCATTCTACTAGAATCAGCAAAGAGGCACGCCATGGATTCGTATCTGCAGCGCCTGCAGCAAGCAATCGAGTCGGCCACTCGTGGCATGACGATTGAAGATCTCACCCGCCATCCGGAAGGGAAGTGGAGCCCTGCGGAGATCCTCGAGCATCTGTTTCTTACCTACACTGGGACCATAAAAGGATTCGAGCGCTGTCTGGCTGCAGGGAAACCGTTGGCGAGGTCTCCCAGACTCAAAGACCGCTTGTTCACCGTCATATCCGTAGAAGCTGGTTATTTGCCTGGCCCGCGACAGGCGCCCAATAATACGAGACCGCGTGGCATGGCGGCAGAAAAAGTAGTCGCCGAGATTGGGCCAACAATCTTGGCCATGGACCAACTCATCGCGCAATGCGAGGCTCGGCATGGAGGCCGAATCCGGCTGATCGACCATCCCATTCTCGGGCCGCTCACAGGTAAGCAGTGGCGGAAATTTCATTGGCTGCACGGACAGCATCACGTGAAACAAATTCTGCGATTGCGAGCTGTCCACGCGCCATAGATTAGTACTGGCGAATCGGATCGTTTTTACGGCAACCGCAAATCGGTTTTTTCGTCGACCACGATGTTCCGCCGCTCTCCGTCGTATACATAGAGGATGCGCAGCCACTTGTGAACTCCAGGAAGCGGATCGCCTCCCAGGTTCTCGTTGTCCACGCGCAGGTAGAGCCTCCCATCATCGATTCGTCTGCGCAGGACATCGGTCACATTCATGAATTGCCCTTCGGCTCCGTAGTAGGCCCGCAGAATCTGTAGTCCTCGTTCGCGCCGTTCGTATCCGTCCTCGCGGTGCTCTTCTCGCTCTTCGCGCCGGTCAAAACCGTCCTCAGGATCAAGTTCCAGACGCACCGTGCTCCGTTCCGGATAGCTATATTCCTTGACGTCTCCGTCCCAGTGCCGGATGCGAAGCAGCAGAGTCTTGTTCTGGTGTGGCGCTGGATCAATTCCAAGTTCAAACCGCGTGACCTCGAATTGCAGTACTCCGTTGTGGATGAAAGTCCGAACGCGCGATGTCACATCCACGCTCCGTCCCGGAACTCCCCACTCCGCCCGCACCAGTCCTCCGCCCTGTCCCATCGCCGAGCCCGACAGCAGGAACGCGCACGCTGCAATCGATAGGGCGCCTATCGTCAACCTAATCTTCATGGGTTCGTCCTCCCCTGAGAATGATAAAAGCAAATCAAAACTTCTGAGCATCACTCGCGGGAAACCGAAGGTCACCAACTATGGTTTAACGTGGCGGAGTTTTCATTGAGTGCACGAGCAGCGTTAGGTGAGACAAATTTCGAGAATTGGGCACAACTCCGAGCAACTAAGAACTCGTAGTCGCTTGCAAGCACAACGAACCTTAAGAGAACCTTAAGAGCACATACGTTGCCAGCCGCCCAAAGCGCAAACCTTTTTAACGAGATCTTAACCTCATTTTAACTTGGTGTTCACATACACCCGCTACCGTGCGCTAGTCGGTCTGTCTTAAATGTTTAAGACGCTACCTGCTAGTCGACCAACAAGCCACCACTTCCCGGCCACTCTAGATCGAACCGGAGGTTGATTCATGCGCAAGTTACCGTACGCCTTCTTATTATTAGTGTTAGTGCCGCTGGTGTTGGATCTCCTCTGCTCCTCTCCAGCGGCAGCGCAGGCACGCACCGGTGCGATCAGCGGCACTGTCACCGATACCAGCCAGGCCATACTGCCTGGCGCCACCGTAAAGGTGGATCCGGGCAATGTTCTTGCCGTCTCCGACAGCCAAGGTCAGTTCACCATTACGAACCTTGTCCCCGGGACGTATACGGTCAATGTGGACTACGTCGGGTTCTCGCCGTCGAAAACCAGCGTGACCGTCACTGCTGGCCAAGTAGCACACGTAAACGCCGTTCTGAACGTTGCTTCCGAGAGCGAAGAAGTCCTTGTGACGGTTGACCGCGCTCATGGTGAAGCCGCCGCCATCAACGAAATACGGACCTCAGAGAATATTCTCAACGTTCTGCCGGCTCAGGTGATCACCAGCCTACCGAACGCGAATGTTGCCGACGCCGTCGGACGTTTGCCCGGGGTCACGTTGGAACGTGACGAGGGGGAAGCCAAGTACGTCCAGATCCGTGGTACCGAGCCACGACTTAGCAACCTGACCATTGACGGCGTTGAGGTTCCTTCCCCGGAAGGTGGGATAAGGCAGGTAAAGCTGGATGTCATCCCGACGGGTCTGATCGACTCGGTCCAGATTTACAAGACGCTGCAGGCCAACCAGGATGGCGACGCCATCGGCGGAACCGTAAACCTGGTTACAAAGATTGCGGGAGAACGGCCTACCCTCTCCATATATGGCTTGGGCGGATTTACACCCATCATTAACACCGTACCGGTGGCGGAGACGGGAGCCACCCTCGGCGAACGCTTCGGGGCGCAAAAGCGCTGGGGCGTCCTGGTCAGCGGGTCCTACGATTACAACGGTCGCGGTATAAATGACATTGAACCGGTTCCGGCGATATTTCCCGGAACCACCTTCACTCCTGACTATTCAAGCATTGCCATTCGGGAGTACAAATTCAACCGCAACCGCTACGGACTCGGTGGCAACGTTGACTATAAACTCGGAGAGTCGTCTGACATTTACGTACGGGGCCTCTTTTCTGACTTCAAGGACTCCGGTCGCAGGTGGGAATATGTGCTCAATAATAACGATCCCGCGTTCTTAGCCTCCACCGGAGGATCTAACACTCCCCCAGTTTTCGATACTGAGATCCGAAATTCGCATTATCAGGTAGCGAGTGTGCTGTTGGGAGGCAACCACGTTTTTACAAAATACTATGGAAGCTGGGGACTCGCCGCCTCGCGTTCTCGGGTTTTCAATCCTATCAACGGAGGCGAGTCGATTGACACTTTTTCGTATGTCCCAACGCCGCCGAGCAGCTGCGCATACGATCAATCCGCAACCAAGAGCGTTTACCGTCCACAGTTCACGCCGGTTTGTTTCACGGAGGCGTACAACCCTGCCAACTTTGTGCTTTCTCAGGTGGAGGACGCCAATCACGGGCAGGCCAGCCAACTGAACCTTCAGGGTCAGGCTTCTGTGGGGAGGCTGTACACTATCGGTTCCCACGCTAGCCGATTCGAGATGGGGTTCAGAATTCGCAACGCGCACAAATTCGACGATTCGTTCGAAAACTTCTATTCAGTGCAGCCCTCGGTGGACCCCACGACGATCACGGTTGCAGCTTTTCCCACCGGCCTCACTGACAAACACTACTACGGTGGCTCATATCCCCTGGGGCCTTTGGCCAGTTGGGACAAGATCCTTACGTACTTCAGGGCCAATCCTGGGAACTTCTTTAACAACGGCACCGGGAACACGTACGGGACCAATCCCGCGAATTTCGACCTGGTAGAGCGCGTCACGGCCGGTTATCTGATGAATACGATTGATTTCAGCCGGTTCACCCTCGTCGCCGGCGTCCGTTTCGAGGGCACGCAATTTAACAGTGCCAGCGTTAACACGACGGCGATTAATCCCTGCATCGGGCTTTGTGTGTTAGCCTCCGGCTCCTATATCGATGTTTTGCCGAGCGTATCGTTGCGCTATCGGCTTGATAGCAATTCGGGACTTCGCTTCGTCTACGGCCGGGGCCTGTCGCGTCCGCTCCCCCAACAATTGACCACAGCAATTTCTGAAGATACGAGCACGGCGCCTTCTACCTTCAACGTCGGAGCGGTGCTCAAGCCGGAGCACGCGAACAACTACGACCTGCTCTATGAACGGTATCTAACTCCGCTCGGCCTGATCCAGGCAGGTTTCTTCTACAAGAACATCAGCAGTCCCATCGTCACAAATGTGGTGCTTGCTACATCAGGACCGTTCGCAGGTCACTTCGTGGCGACCCCGTCGAATGCCGGTAGTGCATACGTTTACGGCATCGAACTGGCGTTCCAGCAGCACTTCACCTATCTTCCAGGCTTGCTGAGCGGACTTGGAGTATCGGCGAATTACAGCTACACGACCTCGGGGACCACGAAAGTAGACCCCCTCCGCACCGACAACCCGGCACTTCTCCGCCAGGCGCCGAATACCTGGAACATCAGTCCCACCTACGATCGGCGTCGGCTGTCGCTCCGCGTCGGTCTCGCCTACAATGGCCCGAACATTTTCCAGTATATGTATCACAACCTTTCCGCCAACCCTACGCCCCCGCCAGCTACGATTCCGAACCCCCAACCCGGCGGCGTAAAAGGTCCCTTTAGTGACCAGTACCTATACGCGCATTTCCAAGTTGACGCGCAGGCCAGCTATTATCTTGGGAAAGGCCTTACTGCAATTGTCTCGGGTCTGAACCTAAACAACGAGGTCTTCGGATTCTATTTTGGTAGCCCTCAGTTCGTGCTGCAGCGGGAGTACTACAAGCCGACGTACAGCTTTGGCTTTCGCTGGGATCTCAGGCACGAATGAATCAGGCCGCACAAAGGCCGCAACCGATAGCAGTTCTGAAGGGGGATAGGTACGGATGAAAGCGCTCGCGCGGTTCTGTATTTTCCTGGCGATGGCGGCTGCATGCATAGGTGCAGAGGCGCCTGGCTTCAAAGTCGCGAAGAAGTACCCCGTTCCAGGCGACGGCAGTTTTGATTACATCGTGTTCGATAGTTCCTCGAATCGACTTTATGTTTCGCATGGAACAGAGGTGGATGTCCTCGACGCGGACTCCGGAACGGTGCTCGGAAAAGTTGAAGACACACCCGGGGTGCACGGTGTTGCGATCGTTCCGACGCTGCACCGTGGATTCACCAGCAACGGCAAGAATGCGACGGTGTCGGTCTTCGACACCGACACGTTCAAGACCATCAAGAATATTTCCGTTGCCGAGGATCCGGATTTTATCTTCTACGATCCGCAAACCAATCGAGTGTTGGTCTGCCACGGAGATGCGGCTGCAATCACGGCCATTGATCCGGAGAAGCAGGCCGTGATCGGGAAAATAGATCTCGGTGGCGGTGCGGAAGCCGCCGTCGTCGATGGAAAAGGCACCGGTTTCGTGAACCTGGAAGAAGCGGCCATGGTGGTCAGCTTCGATCCCCAGGCTCTTACTGTCAAACAGAAATGGCCGATCACAGGGTGTAAGACCCCGACCGGGCTGGCAATGGATGCTCCTAACTCCCGTCTGTTTATTGGCTGCAGGAGCAAGGTCCTGGCCGTGATGGACGCTAAGAGCGGCCAGGTGATCACTACTCTGCCGATTGGCGAGAGAGTCGATGCAGTCGCCTTCGATGCGGACAACAAATTGATCTTTGCCTCCAACGGTGATGGCACGATATCAGTTATTCGGCAGAAGAACGCGAACGAGTATGAGCCTGTGGGCGACATTCAAACCCAGAAAAGCGCGAAAACCATGGCTTTCGATCCCAAATCGAAACGCCTGTTCCTGTCCGCGGCGGAAATGCAGCCCGCGCCCGCGGTCAGCGGGCAAAGAGCCCGAATGACTCCGAAACCTGGCACATTCACAGTGCTCGTCGTAGAGCGGCAGTAGGACACATTTTGAAGGAGTGGGACCTCTCGCGGCGTCTCTTCCTCGATTTGCGCCGCGTCCTAGCGATTACATTGACTTGCCCTGCGCTGCCTCCTAACCTTTTCTTCCAACCACAACAAAGTAAGGCAGCGTAGACTCGCGAAGGCTGCGGGTGGTGCTAAGGCCAGCCCCCTTCCGCGTCGCTTGAGTACGAGTGCATACGTATTCAGCATCGGAGCGCCTCATATGATGACCACACTGTTACCCGAAATCTCACGCCGCCAGTTTCTCGTTGCAGGAGGTTTGACGGTTGCGGCAGCGTACTTCGGTCCACGGAACCTGTTCGCCGAGGCAGGCGGCCTCGTTGAACATGCGTTAAAGGAATCCGCCAGTGCAAAGATCACGGTTCAAACTCTTCGCCGCAATATCAGGGTTCTCTTGGGCCCGGGCGGAAATATCGCCGTTCTTACCGGCCCCGACGGAAAGCTCCTCGTGGATGCCGAAATCGTTACCGCGGGTCAGAACGTTTCTGCGGCTCTAGCGAGCATCAATGCGGACCCCATCAAGCAATTGATAAACACTCACTGGCACTTCGATCACACCGGTGGCAACGAGTGGGTGCACAAAGCCGGAGCGAGCATCCTGGCGCAAGAGAACACCCGAAAGCATCTTTTGGTAGACACACGCGTCGAAGGCTGGAAGTACACCTTCCCAGCCGCGCCTGCGGGTGCGATTCCTTCAACCGTCTTCAAAGAGGACTACACTCTGCACGCCAACGGCACCACCCTGGTTCTTAAGCACTATTTGCCGGCTCACACGGATTCCGACATCTCGGTGCACTTCGTGGAAGCGGACGTCTTTCATACCGGCGACACTTTTTGGAATCGCAACTACCCCTTCATCGATTACTCGACTGGGGGCAGCATCGACGGCACCATTCGCGCAGCCGAAGCAAACCTCGCGAAAGTAACTGACAAGATGATCGTCATTCCTGGGCACGGCGCCGTCGGTGGGAAAGCCGACCTGATGCTCTTCCGTGACGTCATGGTCGACCTCCGCGAAAAAGTAGCCGCACTCAAGAAACACGGCCGATCTTTGGCGGAGGTTGTCGCCGCCAAGCCCAGCGCTCGTACGGACGAGGAATGGGGCAACGGTTTCATGACCCCAGCTCTATTTCTCGAGTGGGTGTACCAGGGCGTTTGAAACCCAGGGATGGCCGTCAGTATTCACGATCAGTGAAACAAATTAAAGAGCGGAGGGATGGCTACACAAGAAAAAGCCCCCACAAAACGCGAGGGCTTTGAAAGCAAATTTCGTCCCGGACCGCCCAGCTTAACTCCGCCGGACGAGCGTCGCGCCGTCCACGCCATCCTACTCGCGCGCGGACGACGGAACGCCCGACTTGCGGGCCTGCTCCTGCATATCGTCCAGTTCCTGCTTGGCGTTGTCGAGCGCTTTCTGTTTCTGATCGATCTGCTGTTTATACTGTGCGTCTTCCTTGTCCCAGCTGCCGGAATTACGCAAGCGGTTGCCGGCATCGGCATAGAAAGCGGCGGCACGCAAGCGATACTCGCGCTGTAGCACATCCAGTTCGCGCGAGAGCATATCTATCTTGTCCTTCTGGGTGGAAATCTTGCCTTTCCACTGGTCATACATCCTCTGCTTGTCTGCGGTCGATGAGCCAGCCTTGTCTTCGGCCTTGGGCGCAGACTCGGCAGATTTGGCAGCGGCTCCAGCCTGGTCGCCCGCGGGCGGATTAGCTTTAGCTTCCGCCTCAGCTTCGCCGTTGACTTTGTCAGCAGACTGATCGCCTGCTTCTTCGCTCGGCTTTCCTACCACGCTCAGCTTGTCATTCTTGGGCAAGTTGTCATTGTCGTACTGCTTGGTGGTTGTCTGCTTCTTGTCTTTGCGGACCGCGCGAGCGTAATCCCCAAGCGAGTCAGACTGCGCGCCAGCGACGGTAATGAAAACGGCTGCCAGAGTTAACGCCGTCAACCAGGTGTAAGTAATGCGCTTCATAGTTGCTCCATTCCTTCGTGCCCAGCCGTTGAATCACTAAGAGCGGCATGGGCTGTGGTGAAACTAAACTCTCGCGGCCTCGGCCGCCCCTCTTGCTCCACTGAGGAAGCCACCAATCGTACGATCCAAGTGGGCCGATTCGGCGGCGATGTCAGTTGCCAGTTGCCGCGCCAATTCCGGATCGCGGCTCGCGGCCAATTGTTGCGCGTATCCCGAGATGGTGGTAAGCGAGTTACGCAGCTCAAGCGCCATTTCGGCGGACATTTCTCCGCGCAACTCCTGTTGCCGGCGGATTTGCTCGATCTCAGTTTTGTCGTTAATCAGGCATGTCGTGCCCAGCGCGTCGCCGTTTGGCGCGTACACCGAACTTACTACCACGTCCAGCACGCGCTCCTCGCCGCCTGGAGTTACATATTCCGCTTCCAGTCTCTGGTGCGTTGTCTTCTCATGCAAGCTGGCCTCGACTGCCTGCGCCAGCCTGGTGTGCGGGCTGTGCGCCGGCGAAATCACTGTGGCGTCACGGAAGATGTCGGTGGTATTCATTCCGGTCGGCGAAGCGAAACCAAGAATTCGCTTAGCGGCGAAATTGGCTTGCCGGATCAGCCCATTCGGAGTGAAGAACATTACCCCGCAAGATAGATTGGAAAGCACGGCCGCGCTGATGTTCTCTGAGGTCTTGGCCCGTCGCCGCTCTACTTGTTGCAGACTCAGTAACTCATGTTTCTGCTGCTTCAGTTGCTGGATCACTGCGTGATATGTATGAAGCGGAAAATTCTCGGCTGAGGAAGGGTGGTCGAGCGGTGCTCCCGCTTCAGCCAGGCTTCGGCGCATGCGCCTCGTCACCAGTAATCCGAGCATAAAGGCGAAACCGCCGGCGCACAAAACCAGCACCATGCGCAACACAATGGGATTGGTCATCAGTTTCAGAGCAGTCCCCAATACCAACGCAGAAATTGATTGCCAAAGAAGAATGCGAGCATGGCCATGCTGCCTAAAAAGACGCCGAACGGCATCTGATGACGGCGGAGGGCAATGGCGGCTGACTCCCAGGCCCGGCGTCGCGCCTGCGGAACAGATTCATGATGACGCGCTATGCGGCGGCGAGTCCGCTTGATCCACACCGCAAACACGGTCCAGAGCCCGCACGCGGATCCGGCAATCGAAGCGGTAAACAAAGTGAAGATGGTGAGCTTCATCCCAAGAAACGCGCCAATCATGGCCATCAGCTTCACGTCGCCAAAGCCCATGCCTTCAACGCCGCGCGCCCGAAGATAAATTGCACCAGCGCCGTAGATGAAGGATGCGCCCACTGAAGCTCCCAGTGCCGAATCCACCAACGACAGCAGATGCCAGGAAACATCGGAACTTACGGGTAGGGAGACCAAACCGGGCAACAGTTGCGACGCGACATCATTCACCGGAACCACTAAACTGAATCCCATTCCCAAAAGCAGCCCGGGAAGCGTCATCTTGTCGGGCAGCAGATGCGTTTCGGCGTCAGTGAAGATCAAGCCCAGCAGCAGAAATCCGAGAGCGCAATATTTCAGCATCGCTAGGGTGAAACCAAAATGCGCATAACAAGCCAGGAACAACGCCCCTGTGAGCACTTCCACCAGCAAATACCGCGGCGAGATGCGAGCTTTGCAATTGCGGCAGCGGCCGCCAAGGAGCAACCAGCTCAGCAAGGGGATATTGTCATAAAAACGGATGGGCTGTTCGCAATTGGGGCAAGCCGAACCAGGACGCACTACGGACAAACCACGTGGCAAGCGGTAGATACACACATTCAGGAAGCTGCCGAATGCCAGCCCCAGCGCGAAAATCACCAATGCCAAAACAGGATCCACCGTGCCCTTTACGAAAACACAAGTAGAAAGTCCGCCGATCGTAGAGATTATACGGTGCCCTCGACCACTGAACCCAGGTACCAAAGGTACTGTCCATGCGGACGATCGGTTCTAAGTCCTTATCCCTTAGGCTTTTGGTTGGAGGGTTGTTGGCAAATGTGGTGCTCGACGACTCGCGTAACCAATTACTTGGGCTCCAAGAAGTCTGTCGCCACCACAAGAGAACAGACTAAAATGTGTTCTTTCCAAATTTAGCTGGTCTCCTGCGTCCCGAAAGCCGGGGCCGGGAATCCATCGACCATTTTGACTATGAATGTTCCGCTGCTCGATCTGAAGGCGCAGTACGCTGCCATCAAGGCTGACGTTGACGCGGCCATCGCGGAGGTGTTCGAGTCCCAGCACTTTATTCTTGGGCCGAAGGTCGAGCAGTGCGAAAAAGCCATCGCGTCGTACTCAGCATGCTCGCACGCGATTGGAGTCTCATCGGGCAGCGACGCCTTGCTTGCCTGCCTCATGGCGGAGAATATCGGTCCGGGCGATGAAGTCATCACCACGCCTTACACGTTCTTCGCTACTGTGGGCGCGATTTCTCGTCTGGGCGCCACTGCTGTTTTTGTTGACATTGATCCGGCAACCTACAACATCGATGCCTCGCAGATTGCGTCGAAGGTCACCGACAAGACGCGTGCCATCATCCCAGTTCACCTGTACGGGCAAATGGCCGACATGGATGCTGTGATGCGCGTAGCCGATGACCGCGACTTGGTGGTCATTGAGGACGCTGCTCAGGCGATCGGCGCCGAATACAAGGGGCGTCGCGCAGGTTCGATCGGACATTACGGCTGTCTGTCTTTCTTTCCATCAAAGAATCTCGGAGCTGCGGGTGACGCAGGCATGGTGGTCACCAACGATGCTCAGCGTGCGGATAAGCTGCGCTGTCTGCGTGCTCACGGAGCCAAGCCGAGGTACCATCACCGGATCGTTGGAGGCAATTTTCGCCTCGATGCGATTCAAGCGGCGGTGATCTCCGCGAAACTGCCGCACCTCGACGACTGGACGGCCGCTCGGCAGCGTAATGCCAAACGCTACGATCGACTTTTTGCCGAGACTGGCTTGCCCATCGTTCTTCCCACCGTGGTGGCCAATCGCCACATCTTTAATCAATACGTAATTCGTACTTCAGGACGCAATGAATTGCAGGCTTTTCTCCAGAAAAAAGGCGTTGGAACAGAGGTGTACTATCCGGTGCCCATGCACCTGCAGGACTGCTTTGCCTACCTCGGATATAAAGCTGGAGAATTTCCCCAGAGCGAGCGAGCAGCGGAAGAATCGCTCGCGTTGCCGGTCTACCCGGAACTCACCGACGCGCAAGCACGCTATGTGGTCGGTTGTATCCGCGAGTTTCTCGACGAGAACGCTCCGGCCCTTGTCGGCTCCCGCTCACACGTCGAACCGAAGAAACCCGGGCGCTAATTTATTCTCGGCTTCTCAGGACGAATTTGAGGAATCTACAAATGCAAATACTACTAATGTAATCAGTATGTTAGGAACATGCTGCAGCCGTTTGCAACCTATATTGCAATAATTATCAGTCTTGACAGGGAACAGGTAAGCCATAGACTGGCAACTGCGGTTAGCTCTATCGAGCCAGGTTGCCGTGTCCGGAGGATGTATGAAGCAGTCAACGAGCCGGTTTGCAGGGTTGTTTTTATTTGTCGCGTTGCTGGTGGGCACTCCACTGTTGTCCGCAAAAGACCTCAAGGACTGGATTGCGATGACTACGGTCATAAGTCAGGGTTGACAAGACCAGTTGCTCCGTTGCGATGCCGGACTCGCATGGTGGCCCACTTCTGCTGTTGACCGGTGGAGTTCTTGGAGCAGCACTCTTAGTTCAGCGGCGGCGAAAAGTTACTTCCTAAATAGTTTCCACTGATCGCTTCCGGACAATTTCTCGCACCGTTCCACAAGTACCGAACTCTATCCGATTCTGCCTTGAGTCTTTCTTCCTGATAAGCGTTTTCAGTCCACGTAAAGCGTAAAGCCCTGGATACGTTTCAAACATTTCCTTACCCCTCAGCTGAGCGGGTCGCCGCCGATAGCCGCCGCTATTCCCAGAGGCCGCTTCTCACTTTGCTGTTCTCTTCGTACGCTGCTGGGCTGGTTTGCCGCATTCACGCCCACGCCAGGACCCTCCAATGGTCTGGTTCGGGCGAGTGATTTTGCGCTCGTCCCAGATACGCTGCCGGCGAGCCTGGTTCGATTACTCCTCGATCTCAGCGCTTCGGGACTGCGGTGATTCCCGTTGTTGGAGCTTTCAAAAGCCGGGCCCGCGAGTTGCGGAACGATGGGTTGAGCCAACGTCATGAATAAGAGTTCAAGACGGCTGGACACCCCCAACTTATCAAACACCCGGAACAGATAATTCTTTATGGTGTGCTGACTCAGACCGAGGCGATCCGCAATTTCACGATTGGTTAGTCCCTCCGCCAGGCAGCGGACCACTTCCAACTCACGCTTCGAGAGAAGATTCAGACCGTTGGCGTCAACCGCGCGAACGGTTGGGGACGAAGCCAGCGCTTCTACCGCGAACGACACTTGTTGGCTGTTGGCCCAGACTTGGCCCTGGTGTACCGTCCGAACGCACTTACACAGAGTCTCGACTGAATCATGGCGGCTGAAGATTCCTCTTGCACCGGAACGGAAAGCTTGCAAAATCGACTCCCGTTTCGAGGAGTCCAACAACATGATGGCTCGTAGATCGGCACGCGTCGCCCGCAGTTCCCGCAGCACTTCAAAGCCACGAACAGGCTCTTCGTCCAGATTCGAACTGATCACTAACACATCGAAGTGATGCAGGCTGGCGGCTTCAATCAGATCGCGCGAATGAGAAGGTGAACTGATCACCTCCAAATATCGGTCGCGTCTCAGCGCGTCCGCGAGTAGTTGCGTGTGAATCCGGGTATCGTCCGCGACGAGTACACGAATCGTTTCCTCCCCCGACCCTTCAGCGTACTGCATAACCCCTCCAAGCGGCGCTTCGAGTTGATGCATCCGTAAAGCCAAATACGACCCAGTTCAGAAAGCGGTCCGGGAACAAGTCGCCTTGTCCACGGAGAACCGGGGAGGGAATTGGTCTACTTTTCGGGGGGAGGCCTTAAGTGCGATCGATACCAAAGAAAATCGGACGGCACTGAAGGGAACAACTTGGAGAGTGTACGAAACTAGCACGAAATATGCAACCGGTTAGTTGAAGCGCTTTGCACACTTTACGTGATGTTTACAATTGCGGTCTCAATATGCGAAGCGTGCCCCAGCTCAAATCTGCGACCATGTGCGCGGGACTAGTCGCCGGGCTCGGCCTGCAGAAAAGTAATGAGCCATATAAGCTATGTATAATCAGCATGTTAGAACTATTGAGAGAGACGTAACTAACCCGTCTGGTTACTCCCGGTGCAAGCGGTAACCACGCACCATGATGACCTTCCGTAGAGTAGCTATTCTCTGGTTACTTTCTCTCTGTCCCACAGTAATGCCGGCCCTCTTACTCCTGAGACATCCTTCACCGGGCGTGTGTACCTCTTGCAGCGACTTGCATGTACCCATAGGATGCAACTGTCAACACGGGCACCCGACGACGCATTTCCCCCCTCTTGCCCGGTAATCCAAAATCTTGCAGTTACTCAGGGCCAAAGTCATGCATGGGACTCAGAGGGCGAAGCTGTGAGCAGCGGCAGCGAAGTGTGGCCAGTCGCGTCTCCAGTGCCAGTGGCGAAAGCCGACGGTAATTGGTATGCGCTGCAAACTCGTGCTCGCCACGAGAAGACCATTGCGGAGCGACTTCGCGAACAGGGCGTGACTTCGTTCCTTCCCCTGGTCAGCGAAGTTCATCGCTGGAGCGACCGGCGCAAGACTGTGGAACTGCCATTGTTCAGCTGCTACATCTTCGTGAAGCTGCTGCCCACTAACGAAGACCGCTTGCGAGCGTGCCGAATTAGCGGTGTGTTCGGAATTGTGGGCGTGCGCGGAGAGGGCGTTCCGATTCCCGACGAACAAATCGAAGCGGTCCGTACCCTCGTGACCCAGCGACTTCCGTGGTCGGTGCATCCTTTTCTGAAAATTGGCCAGCGAGTACGAATCCGCGGCGGGTCGATGGATGGAGTGGAAGGCATTCTGACCGCTCGCAACGGAGATCGGACACTGATTATATCGGTCGACGCTATCCAGAGGTCGCTAGCGGTGCGCATCGAAGGATACGACGTCGAACCCATCTAAGATTTCCAGAAGCAGATCTATAAGAGTCTCACCTGCAATTTCCCCGTTCAATCAGCGCTAAAGGAGACCCATTGGCGGATCATTCCGCGGAATCACGAATGCTGGTAGTGAGCCGGGAGCGCTCCGCCCTTCACACGCTTTGGGCGATCGGTGAGGCGAACTGCTGGCAGATGGAGACCGCCACCAGCGGCTGGGAGGCTCTGGACCGCGTGCAGTCCGGAACCGGCCCGGACGTGGTTCTACTCGATCTGGCCCAGGGCGACGCCGATGGATTGCACACTCTACGCTGGCTCCGCAGGGTCCGTCCTGATCTTCCCGTTCTCGTGCTATCGCATGCCGATGACGCTGATCAGCGGCTGGAAGCGATTCGCCTGGGCGCGCAAGATTATCTGGTCAGACCGCTCGACGAGCAGCAGGTCGAAACGGCGATCAAAGGCTGTCTCAAGGCGGTCGGCGACAATCCTGAGAGTGAGACTGGGACCGACGATATCGAACCAATCGGTGAGGACATGTTCTTTGTCGCGGCCAGCCCCACCATGCGCAAGCTCCGAGCCCAAGCCGAGTTGCTCGCACAGGTCAATGCGCCATTGCTCATCGTCGGCGAGAGCGGAAGCGGTAAACAACTGGCGGCTCGCTTAATTCATAAGCTATCGGTTCGCTCCGGATTCCGCTTCATCAAACTCAATTGCGCAGCGCTCCCCGCGGATCTTTTGGAGAGCGAACTGTTTGGACATGAGGGCGCTTTAACCGGGAACGGACGCACCAAACCCAGCAAGTTCGAATTGTGCGAAAAGGGTACCTTGTTTCTGGATAAAATTACGGAAATGCCCCTGGGCCTGCAGGCTAAGCTGCTGCATGTCATGCAGGAAGGCTACTTCGTCAGGCTGGGAGGCGAGAGCCGGGTCGCGATGGATGTTCGCATCCTCGCCTCTACTGATGTCAACATTGAACAGGCAATTGCGGACCGCAAGTTGAGGGAAGACCTGTACTATCGGCTGAGCGCCTTTACCGTTCATGTACCCGCGCTGCGCCAGCGTAGAGACGAAATTCCTTTGCTCCTCGGACACTTCATGAACCAGTTAGCCAGGCGCTATGGCTTGCCGCCACGAAGTTTTTCGCCCGCCGTCCTGGAAGCCTGTCAGGCGTATAACTGGCCGGGAAATCTAAGGGAAGTGGAACAGTTTGTGAAGCGCTATCTGGTTGCGGGCGACGAGGGCTCAACCTCAGGCACGCCGGGCCGAAGCGACGATAGCTTGCACCTAGCGCACTCCCGTGAGGATGGCGACGAACCAGCCATCGAGCACACGGAAGTGGAACAGAGCACTTCCGGTTTGAAGTTGCTAGTGCAGAATGTCAAGGGAGAAGCGGAGAGAAACGCTATCAGCACGGCGCTCGAGCAGACTCGTTGGAACCGCAAGGCGGCGGCCCGGTTGCTCAAGGTGAGCTACCGTACCTTGCTGTACAAAATCCAGCAATACCACATGAGTCCTCCTGAATACCTTTCTGCCCCGGTCACGGGCAACGGGCTACGAGGTAATGGACACGAACGCTGATTGGAATATGATGGCAGGGAGCACTGGCGCGACAAACGAAAGCTGGGACACGCCATGACCATCGAATCCGCAAACCGCTGGAGCCTGGTACTGACCATGCTGCTGGCGATTGTTGTGTTTCCTAGGCGATCGCAAGCCGGAGAAAGCGGCAGTCAGGCTGGCAACAGCGGTGCGGCTGCCCCAGCCAAACCGACGGCAGGGAACGAGCCTGGGACCCCGGCACAGGTTAAGCCACACGACGACACCTTTGTGATTGGGCCCGATGACGTCCTGTCCATCAGCGTCTGGAAAGAGCCCGAGGTCTCCCGCCTGGTTCCGGTCCGCTCCGACGGGAAAATTTCACTGCCGCTAGCTGGCGAAATACAAGCCGGCGGAACAACTCCACGCCAACTGGAGAAAGCAATTGCGGCAAAATTGCAGAGTTACATTTCAGATCCCGAAGTTACGGTGATCGTCCAGCAGATCAATAGTCAGAAATTCAACATTCTGGGGCAAGTGGCGAAACCGGGCGCATACCCGCTTACCAATGGCAGCGACGGTCTTGGACGCGATCGCTCTGGCCGGCGGCTTTCGGGATTTCGCCAAGCAGAAATCAATCTACATTCTCCGCCAGAATCCGGATGGCAGCCAGATCAAGCTTCCGTTTAATTATAAGGACGTGATTAAGGGTAAGAACGTCGAGCAAAATATCAGGCTCCAGCCTCATGACACGGTTGTGGTTCCGTAAAAATCCGTCGATGCCTACCCATGCTTATCTGTGTATTGCTGTGCTAGCGGCTGCGCCGCTCTGGTCGCAAGTGGCGCCAAGCGTCGGAACCGGCCGTGACGTGAGTCCCGCGCCCAGCGACGACCAGCGCATGGTCACGCCGGCTCCCGTAAGCGGGGAAGGTTACTCTCTGGCATTCAGTTCGGAGGAGCGGGGCAACTATTTGCGGGGCGGATTGACCCTCCTGAGCGCTTATAACGACAACCTCTTTACTGGGACGAATGGCCGTCCGATGAGTGATGTCAGCTACACGATATGCCGACGATTGCGCTTGATCTTTTCGGTCGCGAGTGGATTGGGATTTTGTCGTACGGCCCGGGATTCACTTTTTATCAGAAAGACAACTTCCCGCAATGAGGCTGACCAGAATTTAGCGCTGAACTTCAAGTTCCGTCTGAGTCCACATGTCAGCCTGAGCCTGCGAGACTCTCTCCAGAAAACTTCCAACGTATTCAGCCAATCGATTCTGGTTTCCCCAACGTCGTTTCCGGCTTCCCCCAGCACCAAACGACTCCGTGATTGCGCCTCTTGCCAGCGTACTCAGAAACACCGGAAGCGCGCAGATCACATATCAGTTCAGCGCCAATGCCATGGTCGGAGCCGGCGGAACCTTTTCTAACTTGCACTATCCCAACCCGACGCAGGTACCGGGCCTCTCTGATCAGAGTTCGAAAGGGGGGATCGGCCTTCTACACTGACGCGCCTCTCGGAAGGCACTACATCGGTCTGACCTATCAATATTCGATGTTTTTGGCGAGTCCCAACCAGATCCAGAACGAGACCCAGACGCACAGCATTCTCCTTTTCTACACGCTCTATTTGCAGCCCACGCTCTCGATCTCTTTCTTTGGCGGTCCGCAGCATTCCGATACCGAACAAAGAGGATTTTTGCCGTCGCGGAACTGGTCACCCTCAACTGGCGTTAGCGCGGGCTGGCAGGGAGCGCATTCCAGCCTGGCAGTCACGTATTCGCGAACTATCACTGATGGAGGTGGTCTGCCAGGGGCAGTTCATTCCAACACCGCGTCCGTCTCCGCTGCGCCAGCAATTCACCCGCAGCTTGAGCGCGGCCTGGGAGCAAACTACTCTATCAACAAGGTTCTGGACCCTTTGATTTCACCGAATAGCGGAGGTCACACGATCTCAGGAAATGTGACTTTGCAGTATGCCCTCGGGCAACACTTCAACGTTGGGATCGGATATATTCGCTTGCACCAGAGTTACGGCAATATTCCGGCGATCTCCACGTACTCCCGATCGAAATCAGGCTTCAGTGTCTCTCTCTTATCAGTTTCAGAGACCGCTAGGAAGGTGAGCATGGTCGAAGACTTCGAAGACAAACCAGCAGAAAGCTTGAATCTGGAGCAGTACTGGAGCCTGGCTCGCCGCCGCTACTGGTATTTCCTGGGGCCCCTCTTCTTGGGTTGGCTGTGGTCTGGGGAGCGAGCTGGTTCCTACCCTCGGTTTACAAATCGGCGACGCTGATTTTGGTGGAGCAGCCCACCATGCCGAAGGATTATGTGGTGCCGAATGTCACCGACGACCTGCAAGAACGGCTGCAGAGCATTACCCAACAGATTCTTAGCCGTACTCGACTGCTGCACATCATTGATGCAGCTGAATCTCTACGCCGATGAGCGCGGCCGCCGTCTCACCGGATGAACTGGTCGAGCGCATGCGGAAAGACATCGAGCATCGAGCTGGTGCATGATGAAAACAATCGCGAGGTCACTGCGTTCAATGTTTCCTACTTGTCCCGCGATCCGCACGTTGCCCAGCGGGTCACCAGTGAGCTGACCACCTTGTTCATCAGTGAGAATCTAGAGGTCCGGCAACAGGCGTCCAAGATACCACCAACTTTCTCGAGAGCCGACTGGAAGAGGCGAGAAAGACCTTGGCCGAGCAGGAAGAAAAGGTACGGGAATTCAAGGTCCGCCATCCAGGAGACCTGCCCACGCAATTGGGAAGTAATCTGCAGATCCTGAGCGGCTTGCAGAATCAGCTCCAAACCGAAGAGGATGCTCTCAACGCGGCCAAGCAGCAAAATGTCTACTTGCAGTCACTGCTGAACCAATATCGTACGCTCCAAAAAACATCCAAGACGGGCGAGGGAGCGCCGGTGGGACTGCCCGCAATCAACGATGAGCTTGACAAGCTCAAGGCTCAGCTCGCCGATCTCAGCTCCCACTACACCGATCGCCATCCCGATGTGCGCAAGCTCAAGGATCAGATTGCAAGAACGGAGAAGATGAGGGACCAAATCATCGCCGATCTGAAAGACGGGTGCCAAGGCCCAGACCGATGACAGTTCTGACCCGCGCCTCAAACCGAAGCCGACATCAGGGACTCATCTCCCATGTTTCAGCTCCAGAGCCAGTTGCGCGCCAACCAAATCGAGATCACCAACCGCGAGCACTCGATCGCAGAGCTGAAGAAGAAAATCGACAGTTACCAGGGCCATCTCAGTCAGGAACCGGTGACCGAGCAACAATTGACCGACCTGAGCCGCGGCTACGAACAGTCCAAGGCCAACTACGATGATCTTTTGAAGAAAAAGAATGCGTCGGAAATGGCCACCAGCATGGAATTACGTCAACAGGGCGAACATTTTCGAGTGCTTGATCCACCCAGCCTGCCCAGCAAACCAGCATTTCCTGAATCACCTCAAGTTTTGTGAGATAGGCTTGGGGGTCGGCCTTGTCTTAGGCGGCGGGCTCGCCGGTGCCACCGAGTTCCTGGACGATCGGCTGCACAGCGAGAAGGCCTTGAAGGATCTTCTACCTGTGGCCGTCATTTCAGAGCTCCCCTCTTTCACTACGCCGGAGGAAGAAAAGACTGAACAGAGAAAACTCTGGGCGATATGGGCGACCGCCGCTCTGGCGCTGTTACAATTCTGGGAGGATTGGCTTACAGTTTCCTGCGGGGATGACCTGCGATCCAAATGTACAAAGCCTTTTACAATTTGAAACGTAATCCTTTCGAGATCACGCCCGACCCTTCGTTCCTATTTCCTACGAAAAGACACAACGAAGCTCTGGCCGCGCTGTACTACGGGGTTCGCCGCCACAAGGGCTTCGTCGTGATGACCGGAGAAGTGGGGACGGGCAAGACTCTGCTGGTTCGCTGTCTACTGCAGCTGTTGAAGGGCAGCAATGTCGCTTATGCCTACGTCTTTAACAGTCGCCTCTCCCCGCTGGAATTCTTGCAGTATATCGCCGGTGATTTCGGACTGCCGGCATCCGGCAAAGGGCAAGAGCGACCTGCTCCTGGACCTGAGCAATTTTCTGATTGCTCGCCATCAGAAGAAGCTCACCACCGTGCTGGTGGTCGACGAAGCTCACCATCTTACCGCCGAGGTGCTGGAGGAAGTTCGCCTTCTGACCAATCTGGAAACCGCGCAGGAGAAACTGCTTCAGATACTGCTGGTGGGACAGCCCGAACTGGACGAAAAATTGGATTCCGTCGAGTTGCGGCAGCTAAAACAGCGAGTCGCATTGCGTTCCCAGTTGGAACCGCTCGATGCGGACGAGACCAAGGGTTATGTGCAGCGCCGCTTGCAGTTAGCCAGCGCGGATTCCCGCGCTGCCGAGATCTTTCCCACCGAGGCCATCGCCCGTGTCTACTTTCATTCTCGCGGCATACCGAGGCTGATCAACACGATTTGCGAAAATACTTTGATCAGTACGTATGCGCGGCACATGCGAACCGCAACTCCTGCCATCATCGATGAAGTGGCCGCTGATTTTCGCCTGGACGTGATGCACCCGAGCCGGAACGAGCGCCCCACGAATGGGGATAATCTCGATGTGCAGCAAGCCGTGAAGACGCTGCTTCAATTGCATGAGGCCCTGCAGAGCTTGAAATCTAAGGAAACCGAATCGCCGGTAGAGGTTGCACCCGGAGCCATCAAACAATGAGCCGTATTTTTGATGCTTTACAGAGGTCAGAGACGGAACGGTTGGGCGTTCTCCCGGAGAATGCACTATCGCTGGCCACGGAACTCTTGCAGTCGGCCGAGCGCGAAGTTGCAAAACCGGACGTAACAGCCGCGACCTCGGTCAACCCTGACTTCGGCGATTTTCGGTCGCTCACGATTTCGCCGTCGCAAGATTCCCGCCTGATTTGCCTTACCGCCAAAGACAGTTTGGGAGCGGAGAAATTTCGTTTCCTTGGAGTTCGCTTAAGACAATTGCAGCAAAACCGGTCGCTGAAAAAAATCCTGGTCACCAGCACCATCCCAGAAGAAGGCAAGAGCACAATTTCAGGAAATCTGGCGACCACTTTGGCGCGCAAGCAAAAACAGAAAATCCTGCTCCTGGAAGGCGATCTGCGCCGGCCATCCTTGTGTCACCAGTTTGGTTTCAGCAAACTGCCTGGCCTCAGCGAGTGGCTGCAGGGGCCCATCGGCCCAATGGCGAACATTTATTATCTCGAAGGTCCGGGATTCTGGTTCCTGCCCGCAGGACAACCTCCGGAAAATCCTCTGGAACTGATGCAGGCGGGTCGGCTCTCCGAACTCATGGACCGGTTGACGGCATGGTTCGACTGGATCGTGATCGATTCTCCTCCGGTGCTGCCGCTAGCCGATACCACCGTGTGGACTCGATTGGCGGATGGCATCCTCCTGGTGACTCGCGAAGGCACGACCCAGAAGCGGCAATTGGTCCGGGGCTTGCAAGTGCTGGAACAATCTAAATTACTGGGCGTGGTGCTGAACAGCTCAAAGAACACTGACCACGCGAATTACTATCAGCGCTACGGCCCGGCGACGGTGTCCCCACCAAGCGACGTAAAGCAATCGTAGTTGTTTGCAATCCATCGCAGACTTCCGTAATTAATTTCCCCCTCCCCCAACGCCACGCAAAGTAAGCATGAAACAAATCATCTGCAGCTCATTTGTTCCTGCGCCAAACAAAAAGTAGCAGCGGGAAGAGGAGAGGGAGTCGTGACTTTACGACGCTCAGGTAACGGTGTAAGTCTTGGTCCGGTCCGGTCACAAACCGCAACCGGGGCGGATGGCAGCGTTCTGGACGCGGAGGCTTTTCAGCGAATGATTTCGCTCGAGAGGAAACGGACAGAGCGCTCTAGAAAACCATTCGTGCTCATGCTTTTAGATATGGGGAGCTGTCTGCCTTCGGACAAGAACGGAAAGGTTCTAGGCAAAGTTCTTTCCGCACTCTCGCTGGCCACCAGAGAAACCGATGTGACCGGCTGGTACGAGAACAACTCCATTGTCGGCGTCATGTTTACCGAAATTAATATCGACGACCGTGGTTCTATCCTGAGCACCATGATGGCGCGGGTCAGCGAAACCCTACGCAGCAACCTGAGCCTGGAGCAATTCGGCCAGATCAGTATTTCCTTCCACTTGTTCCCGGAGGACTGGGACCACGAAGTCCCAAAAGGTCCCAGCAGCACCACCACTCTATATCCAGACCTCACGCGCCGGGATGAGTCCAGAAAAGTCTTCCGGGTGGTAAAGCGAGTTATGGACATCGTCGGCAGTTTGATGATGATCATTGGCTTGTCCCCGTTATTCCTGGTCATTGCGGTGGCGATCAAAATGACTTCCGAGGGCCCGGTGCTCTTCCGGCAACGGCGGGTCGGACAACATGGTTCCACGTTCGTGTTTCTGAAATTCCGCTCTATGTACGTGGGCAATGACTCCAAGGTTCACCGCGAGTACGTCACCAAGTTGATCGCCGGCCAGGCTGAGCGCAAACCGTCAAACGGCAATGGCAACGGCAACGGGGTCTATAAGCTGACCGATGATCCGAGGATTACAAAAGTGGGGGCCTTCTTGCGGAGAACCAGCCTGGATGAGCTTCCGCAGTTTTTCAATGTTCTCAAAGGCGAGATGTCCCTGGTAGGACCGCGGCCACCGATTGCCTATGAAGTCGAAGCCTATGACATCTGGCATCGGCGGCGGGTGTTGGAAGCCAAGCCGGGAATTACCGGGCTATGGCAGGTGTATGGGCGCAGCCGCGTCAACTTTGATGATATGGTTCGTCTCGACCTGAGGTATGCCAGGACATGGTCACCCTGGATGGATGTAAAAATCCTGCTGCGCACCCCCGGCGCCATGTTTGGTGAAGGCGCATACTAAGAGATGCCCCTCTTCGGTTTCTAACTGAATTCTTGCAATAGCTGATTCCCTCCCGGCAAGTCTGACGTAGATCACAACCAAAAACTGATGCACAGGCAGGGAGCGGTAAACCTATGGTTAAGTTTGGAGTAATTGGATACGGCTACTGGGGCCCGAACGTGGTCCGGAACCTCGACCATCTGGACGGGTCTCAGGTGGTGGCGGTCTGTGACAAGAGCCCGACCTCGCGAAAGCGAATTCAAAAGGCTCACCCGCACGTAAAAGTCGCCTCGGACAGCGCGGATCTATTGTCATCAACCGAGATTGACGCGATTGCTGTCGTTACCCCAGTCTGGACCCACTATGAACTCACTAAGGCCGCGCTGGAACAAGGCAAGCACGTGTTCGTCGAGAAACCCTTTACCAGCGATTCCAATCAGGCCGAAGAACTGATTAATCTTGCGGCGAAAAAGAACCTGAAAATCATGGTCGATCACACTTTCCTCTTCACTGGGGCGGTGAAAAAAATCGGCCAACTCCTCGAGGAAGGAACCCTGGGGAGGGTCTACTACTATGACTCGACACGAGTGAACCTGGGCCTATTCCAACACGATGTGAATGTAATCTGGGACCTTGCCCCACACGACTTGTCCATCATCGACCATCTGATCAAGGAAACTCCGGAGGCAGTCTCCGCCACTGGCCAGACCCATCTCAACGGCCATGAGGACGTCGCATTCATTACGGTTTATTTTCCTAACAAGATCATCGCCCACATTAACGTCAACTGGTTGTCCCCGGTGAAGGTCCGCACCACGCTGATCGGAGGAGAGAAGAAGATGCTGGTGTGGAACGATCTGGAAGCCGATGAAAAAATCAAGATCTACGACAAGGGCGTCCATATCACCAGCCGCGAGGGCCTCTACAACCTGTTGGTGAACTACCGCTCGGGCGACATGTGGGCGCCGCAGGTGGAGCAGGTCGAGGCGTTAAGGCAGGAACTCGCTTACTTTGTCGATTGCCTTTCGAACGATCAGACCCCATTCAACGATGGCGCAGCGGGTCTGCGCGTAGTCAAGCTGCTGGAAGCGGCCAACGCGTCGGTGAAAAAAAGAGGCGCATTGGTATACCTATGATCCCTTTACGAGGGCAGCGGTAAGTTATGGATCCCTATGTTTGCATAACACCGGATGTGAAGCTGGGGCGCGATGTAAAGCTCTCCAAATTCATCAATCTCTACGGATGCGAGATTGGTGATGAAACCAAAATTGGAGCGTTTGTCGAGATTCAAAAGAATGCAACCGTGGGCAAGCGCTGCAAAATTTCAAGCCACACCTTTGTATGTGAGGGAGTGACCATCGAGGACAACGTCTTCATTGGTCATGGCGTCACTTTCATCAATGATACCTATCCGCGGGCCACTGCCGGTGCAGGCCATTTGCAGACCGAGGCCGACTGGAAGGTGGAGCGAACCGTGGTGAAAAAGGGGGCCTCGATCGGATCTGGAGCTACGATTCTTTCCCATACCAGCATTGGCGAGAATGCCATCGTAGGCGCGGGCAGCGTGGTCACGAAAGATGTTCCGGCCAACAGCATCGTCGCCGGAAATCCCGCCAAGGTTTTGCGTTATATCGAACAGACCCAGGAGGTCGCAGAGTGACAGTATCGAATAGCATTCCTTTTCTTGATTTGATTACTCCACATGTTGAGCTGGAACAGGAACTCATGGGCGTATTTCGCCAGGCCCTTCATACCGCCGGTTTCATCGGCGGCCCGATGGTAGAGAATTTCGAGAAGGCCTTTGCCGAGTTCTGCGATACGAAGTACTCGATCGCGGTCAGCAGCGGTACGGACGCGCTCCTATTTGCTCTTATGGCGTCGGGTGTTTCCGATGGAGACGTCGTGGTCACCGTGCCGCATACGTTTATCGCCACCACCGAAGGCATCTCCCAGGCAGGAGCGTTGCCCGAATTCGTGGATATCGACGAACGTACCTACAACATGGATCCTGAGAAATTGCGGGAATACTTGGAAGGGAAGTGCACGAGAGATCAATCGGGCCGGCTTATCAGTAAGAGAAGTAGCCGGCCCGTGACCGCAATTGTCCCGGTTCATCTGTACGGGCAGTGCGCAGACATGGATCCGATTCTGGAGCTCGCGGAGCAATACGGCTTGCTCGTGATTGAAGATGCCTGTCAGGCCCACGGCGCCGAGTACTTTTCCCGAAAGCTGAATCGCTGGCGCAAGGCAGGCACGATGGGTCGCGCCGCAGCATTTAGCTTTTATCCCGGCAAGAATCTTGGGGCGTGCGGTGAGGCGGGAGCTGTCACCACCAACGACCAAGATGTGTCAGCAACGATCAAGATGCTGCGGGATCACGGCCAGTCCAAGAAGTACTACCACGACCTAGAAGGCTACAACGGGCGTCTCGACGCCATCCAGGCCGGCATCCTGCACGTGAAGTTGGCTCATCTCGCGGAGTGGAACGCCCAGCGCCGCGAACGGGCGGCCGAATACAACCGTCTGTTCACTTCAACCAGGAACTCAATAGTTCTGCCTCATGAACCGTCGTGGTCTCGGGCTATCTATCATCTTTACGTCGTGCGCACGCAGGATCGCGAAGGCCTGATGGCACATCTGAAAGCGGCGGGAATTGGCACTGGCATTCACTATCCCATTCCGTTGCATCTTCAGAAGGCCTATGACTCTTTCGGATATGCGCCGGGAGATTTTCCGGTCTGTGAAGCTGTGTCCGCCCAAATCGTGTCGCTGCCCATGTTTCCCCAACTCACAAGTGAACAACAAGCCCGAGTGGCGGAGGAAATTTTCCGCTTTCTGCAGATCGCAGATGCCCCTAAACCAGTGGCAGCCGAGCCCATGCCTTTGGCAGCCGCTGAACATTCCGCGTAGAAAGATTTACGTGCATTGAAGATTTCGTTTTAACCGGTCCTTCCCAAGGGAAATAAATATGAAGATCTCAGTCATCGGCGCTGGCTATGTAGGACTCACCACTGCGGCTTGCCTTGCCCAGATTGGACATGATGTTTTCTGCAGTGAGAGCGATGACGACAAGTTACACAAGCTCCAAAATGGCGTCATGCCTCTCTTCGAGCCGCATCTCGAGAGCGTCGTTGCCGACGGCCGGAAATCTGGTCGCCTCACCTTTGGTTCCACCGAAGAAGCGATCGATTGGGGTCAGACGATCTTTATCTGCGTAGGAACGCCGCCGCTGCCGAATGGCGACGCTGACCTGTCCGCCATCGAGGGAGTGGCCCGAGCAATTGCCAAACGCGCCTCAGGTTATCGCCTAGTGATCGAAAAGAGCACCGTGCCAGTGCAAACCGGTTCCCAACTCCGTAAACACCTGGCGGTGCACAATACCAACGGATTGAAGTACGACGTGGCATCGAACCCCGAGTTTCTGCGGGAAGGATCCGCGGTCGAGGACTTTCTACATCCTGAGCGGATCGTGGTAGGGGTTGAATCCTGTCGAGCCGCGGAACTTCTGCGCGAGATTTACGCGCCGATTGTGGGCCAGAGCTTCGCGTGTCCAGTACACTCTGACTGCCGGCGGCTCACAGACCCAGTTTTCTTGATGACCGATACCGAATCGGCCGAGCTGATCAAGCACGCCTCCAATTCTTTCCTGGCGATGAAAATCTCGTTCATCAACATGGTCGCGAACCTGTGTGAGGTGGTCGGAGCCGATGTGACCAAGGTCGCCGAAGGGATGGGACTCGACCCAAGAATAGGCTCCGCGTTTTTGAAGCCAGGCATCGGTTTTGGAGGGTTTTGTTTTCCCAAGGACGTGCAGGCATTCATCAGAATTGCTGAAAGATCTGGCTGCGACTTCTCTTTGCTGAAAGAAGTGGAGAAGATCAATCAGAAGCGAATCCACGAGTTCGTCGAAAAGGTTCGCAAGGAACTATGGGTCGTTCGCGGCAAGAAGATCGCACGTATGGGGTCTGGCTTTCAAGCCTAATACTGATGATGTTCGTTTTGCGCCTTCGATCGCGCTGGTGCGGGCATTGCTCGACGAAGGTGCGATAGTGAGCGCCTATGACCCAGAGGCAACCGAAAAGGCGAGCGCGGTGCTTCCTAATATCATCTACTGCGCGAATCCGTATGAGGCAGCCATCGGCGCAGACGCTATCTTGATCGTGACCGAATGGGATGAATTTCGTCAGGTAGATTGGGATCGCCTCAAATTAATCGTCGAACGGCCACTCGTTGTGGATGGCAGAAACACGCTTGACGCGACAGAGGTAACGCGCTGTGGATTTCACTACGTTAGCGTAGGCCGGCCTCCGATGACGCCTGCGCGCTCTCTCTCTACAACCAAAGATGTGCACTCTCTTGCAGGCGTGCAAAGTCAAGCCAGGAATGGCTCTGCAAACTAACCCAAGTCGCCGTAACGAGTATATTGTCAGCAGAATTAATATAGCAGCTGGCTCAGGTCGCAAGGGATAGTAGCACTCCATCCCCACCTACGAATATCCGTCTATCAAGCAGGCGAAAGGAACTTATTGTGAAGAAAGCAGACGTACACGTAGTCAGCGTCCTCGGGTTGGGCTATGTAGGAGCGGTAACTGCCGCTTGCCTAGCTCACAAGGGCTTCAATGTTATCGGTGTAGACGTCAACTCAAGCAAAGTGGATATGTTCGGATCAGGCCGCAGTCCGATCATTGAGGCTGGCATAGACGAACTCGTAGCGGAAGGTCATCGGGCAGGTCGACTGCGTGCCACGACCGACACTTCAGCCGCGGTTACTGAATCAAACGTTTCGTTCGTTTGCGTGGGTACACCCAGCCTGGCAAATGGGAAGCAGGACCTCAGCCACCTCAAACAGGTGTGCAGCGAAATCGGACTCGTGTTGGCTCACAAGAGTTCGTACCACGTCGTTATTCTACGGAGCACCGTTATCCCCGGTACGACGCTTTCTGTAGTGATTCCTACATTAGAAAAATTCAGCGGAAAGCGGGCGGGAGTAGATTTTGGGGTATGCTTTAATCCCGAGTTCACCCGTGAAGGATGCGCGGTCGCCGACTTCTTTAATCCCCCTTATACGATTTTGGGTGCTGAGGATTACGAATCGGTTGTGGTTGCGCGTCAGCTTTACGGGTGGGCTTCCGCTCATGTTTTTGAAACTTCGCTTGCTGTTGCTGAAGCGGCTAAGTACGCATCGAATGCCTTTCACGCGGTCAAAGTGACCTTCGCGAACGAGGTAGGCACACTCTTTCGAGAACTTGGTGTGGATATTGACACAGTAATGCGAATTTTTGTTTCCGACAAATCCCTAAACATTTCTAGCGCTTATCTCTCGCCCGGGTTTGCCTTTGGAGGCTCATGTCTTCCCAAAGATCTGCGGGCACTTACCCATCAAGCACGGGAACTAAATTTGCAACTACCGCTGCTTGATGGTGTGCTGCCGAGCAACAATGAACATGTTAACCGGGCAGTAGATCTCATATTAGATACGAATAAGAAGAATGTGTGTTTGCTGGGCCTCAGTTTCAAGGCTGGCACCGACGATCTCAGGGAGAGTCCGCACGTCCAGCTCACGAAGAGGCTCCTCGGCGAGGGTCTCCGCATTCGAATCTGGGATCCACACGTTTCTTTGGGACGCCTGGTTGGATCAAATCGACATTTCATCGAGGACACGATTCCACACATAGGAATGCTTCTCAATCCTGACCTGAGAAGCGCGTTGGAAACAGCCGAAGTCGTTGTTATCGCTACCAAGTCTGTGACAGCCACCGAGCTGTCGACATACCTTCGACCTGAGCAAATTGTGCTTGATTTGGTGCATTTCAAGAAACCGCAAAAGATGGATGTCACAACCCAGTGCGCGGACATGTATGCAGAGCAGGCCGCACCTTCTGGTATGTAAGAGGACTACGAATTGACTGTCAACAGTTCACTCCTAGAGAAAGCAGCAATAAGTAACCAAGCTGTGGAGACACGCCTCGCTAGCATCTGCATTCTGGTCGAGAACCTGCCGGCACCGTATGACCGACGCGTCTGGCAAGAGGCGCGTGCATTAACTGAGGCCGGGTATCACGTTTCCATCATTTGCCCAAAAGCTCTTGGCTTAAACTCTAGCTACGAGAAAATTGAAGGCATTGAAATCTACCGCCATCGAACGTGGGAGGCCTCTAGCTCATGGGGGTATTTCCCGGAATATTCCTGGGCTATCGTAGCCCAGTTCTTTCTTGCCCTGAAAGTTTATCGACGTACACGCTTCCGTGTGCTGCAGGCGTGCAATCCACCTGACATTCTTGTTCTGATAGGTGTATTGTTCAAGATTCTTGAAGTCCGCTTTGTGTTCGATCATCATGACCTCTGCCCGGAACTCTTTGAAGCGAAATTTGGAAAACGGGGCGTTCTTTATCGACTGGTCTGTTTCTTTGAACGGCTCACCTTCCGGTGCGCCGATGTCTCCATCGCGACGAATGAGTCCTACCGTGATCTTGCAATAAAGCGCGGTGGCATCTCGCCCAAGCGCGTTTTTATTGTTCGTAGCTGCCTAGACTTGCGCAAAGTCCGAAAAAGATCGCCGAGAACTGCACTCAAATGTGGTAAGGCGCATCTGGTTGTATACCTCGGAGTTATGGAATCGCAGGACGGAATCGATTTACTGCTTCAGTCGATCAAATCGATCGTGCACGGTCATCGACGTCAAGATGCATTCTTCGTGCTGATTGGTTCCGGAACTGAAACCCCTCGCCTAAGGGCCCTGGCATCTCAAATGGGACTGGATGAAATCCTAACCTTCACAGGACGCATCCCAGACGAGGAGCTTGAGTTGTATCTTTCGACGGCGGACGTGGCCGTAGCTCCTGATCCGGCCACTCCCATGAATGATAAGTCGACAATGAACAAGATACTTCACTACATGTCTTACGGCCTTCCTATCGTGCAGTATGACCTTACCGAAGGTCGCCGCTCGGCTGGGGACGCTGCCTTGTATGCTCGTCCCAACGACCCAGAAGATTTCGCCGCTCGCATTGCCGAGCTGCTCGACTCAGAGTCGCTGCGCAAAGAACTGGGAGAATGTGGACGGCGACGTATTGAGGAAAGGCTGAACTGGGAAGTGGAAAGAGAAGAACTGCTACGCGCCTATCGGACCGCGTTGCAGTCTGACCATGATTTGTGACATCGTGAAGGGGCGCGCTAAGGAGGAGAAAAACTGAGGCTTCCCGTTCCGTTGTTCCTGCCCGGTCGAGCAGCGCCACGCGGCGGAATTGACAATGCTCATAATTAGTCCCCCCATACCGTCATTCCTTAGCGAGGAACCCCCAAAATCTCCTGTGGGATTACGCAGTTTCAACGGAGGCCTGAAACAGGAGGTAGGAAAGCAAGTTGACCGGATGGGTAGTCGTCCTGTGCGTGCCGCATGCACCGTTTGTTTCGCAATCCTGGTTTCGACCATATGGTGCTTTTCGGCTGATGTCGTCTTAATTCGGTCAGCTGGAAGCGCGTCTTCGGAGCAGGGCGAACTAGAACTTGCTACCCAGTTCTATGGAGTCAACCTCACGCTGGTTACTGTCAGCGACGACAATGCTGCCTCTGCACTTCGCGCAGTCCGTCAGAACGCGACTTTGGCAGTCGCAATTGAGGCAAATGCCCTGCCCCTCTTTAATCAAGAAGCACTGCTGCGAGCCTTGCATCGAGATCCTCGGGGCAGTGTACCGTTGCTAGTTCTCGGAGTGACGTCAGGGACAGCGCCAACTCTCCTAAGCGCTTGGTCAGGTGGTGCTGCAGTTGGCGCTCAGCGTCTGACAAGCCAGGCTCACCTGCATTATCTGGTTGGCCGCGTTGCGGGAATCACCCAACAACTAACGGATCTCGAGACGTTGTTTCCGGGCAACGATGCGTTCTACTTCGCATTATCAGGGCATAGCGGGGCTAAAGAAATTATCGCAGTAAGGGACGATCAACAAGTCCTTCCGGTATTCATTGAGGCAGACCTCCACCGACAAAAAGTATTTCTGCTTTGTAAGACGCATACTGCCGGCGATAGCGTAGTCCAAGAGAGCGCAGATTCTATGGAAAGCGCGTTTGCCAAAATCGCACCTTTGATGATGTTCATCAAATATAGCGCCGGTGAACAAGGTTGGCATGCCCTCCATCATTACGCAAACCTTACAATTGATGATCCATGGCTCAGTGAGCCTTACGGAGACCTCAGCTATAAAGGTCTTCTCAAGGAGATGGAGAAACATAACTTTCATACAACCATTGCTTTCATACCGTGGAATTACGATCGGAGCGACGCCGAGGTTGTTTCGCTCTTTCGGGGCCATCGTGAGAGGTTTTCAATCTGCATTCACGGAGATAATCACGATCATAAGGAATTTGAAGACCTGGAGAGCAAGCCTCTGAGTCTTCAGATCGCTGCCCTAAAACAATCCTTGGCGAGAATGGAAAAATTCCAAAAGCTCACTGGGATTCCCTACGAGAAGGTGTTCGTGTTTCCCCACAGCATCGGGACAGAAACTATTCTCGAAAACCTCAAAGCTTACGATTTTATCGCTACGATCAACTCCTTGAATGTTCCTATGGATCGCCAGAAGCCGCCAGCGCTCCTCTTTGACCTGCGGCCGGTGACGCTCTCTTTCGCCAATTTCCCAAGCATCAGCCGCTACCCGGCAGCAACGCCTGGTCGGAAGAGCTTTCTGGCGATCAACGAATTCCTTGATAACCCGCTGTTCTTTTACACCCATCATGACTTTTTTGCGAGTGGCATCAATGCCTTCGACAGCATCGCAGATGAAGTGAATACCTCTGAGCCGGATACTCACTGGCGTAGTGTTGGCGACATAGTGAAGCATCTGTACCTAGTCAGGCTGAAAGACGACTCCCACTACGATGTACTTGCTTTTTCGAACAATTTCGAGCTGGAGAATACCTCTGAACGAAGTTTGGTTTTTGATGTCAGGAAGCAAGAGTCCGGTTCTCCGGTTATAACCTCAGTGAATGTGGATGGCCGGGAGTACCCCTTTCAACTACGGGGAGGGTATCTGGACCTCAGCGTATCGCTCCCGCCGGGAGGGATTCGTAGCGTAGCGATCCAATATAAGAATGACCTTAACTTAGCCTCAATCAGCACCTCTAAAAGATCTCTCCGCGTTTATCTTCTCCGAAAAGTTTCGGACTATCGGGATATCACATTATCGAACTATTATCTTGGCCGAGCATTCACTGCTTATTACTACAAAAATCATCACGACAAAAATGGAACAACGCTGCTCCTGGTGATTGTGTGCGGCTGCACTATTGATTCTCTTTAGCACAGGCGTAGCGTGGACTCTGTGGGTGGTTATGAAGAGAAAAATTCTGTTTCCGTAACCCCGGATGTTATTCCGAGCAATAAGATCGCGAGAGCAACAAGCAATGGCGGCAACCGTTTCTAGTGCATTGGGCCGGGATGACTGTGCCCTGAAAATACGGCCCTGAGCACTTGTGGGCCATCCGAGAACCTGTCTCGAGTGTCTACCAGAAAAATGACAAAATACGTAATCATTACACCCATACGCGACGAGGAGAGGTTTATCGAGGCCACAATCGCCTCCGTCAAAGGGCAGACTATCCCGCCCGCGGAATGGGTAATCGTCGACGACGGTTCCAGCGACCGGACCGGCGACATCATCGATCGGTATGAAGCCAAGTTTCCATGGATTTCCGTCGTACACCGGCAAACAGAGGTTTCCGCAAGTCCGGCGGCGGAGTTATAGAGGCCTTCTATGAAGGCTACAAGGCTCTCCACTGCAACGACTGGGAGTTTATGGTGAAGCTCGATGGGGACCTGACTTTCTCCGCGAATACTTCGAAAAATGTTTCGAGCATTTTGAGCACGATCCCAAGCTCGGAGTTGGCGGAGGAGAAATCTATCACGATTTCAGTGGAGCACCGAAACTCGAAGCGAATCCCAGGTTTCATGTCAGAGGAGCGACCAAGATCTATAGAAGGGCGTGTTGGGAAGCCATTGGGGGTTTAGTGGAAGCTCCGGGGTGGGACACAATTGATGAAGTAAAGGCCAATATGTTGGGTTGGAAGAGCTACAGCTTCGGGGAACTCCGCGTTGCTCATCATCGCTTAACGGGATCCGCCGAAGGGCATTGCGCGACAGGGTGAAGCACGGTATGGCGTGCTATATCTCGGGATATCACCCTCTGTTTCTTGCGGCGAGTTGCTTCTCGAGACTACGTCAGCAGCCTTATGTCATCGGTTCAGCGGCGATTTGTTACGGCTTTGTGAAAGGCTATTTATCCGCACACCGCGAGTGAACGATGCACCGCTGATCAAAGTATTTGCGCACCCAGCAACTCAGACGGCTCTGCGGACTAGAAACTATCTGGAAGTAAGCCGCGGCCGGGAGTCGCGACAGGAATCGTTATGTGTGGAATTTGTGGAAAACTGAACTTCGAGAAAGGCGCTACGTGAAGCCTGCTCTGATTCGGGCCATGATGGATACTATTCGCCATCGAGGCCCTGACGACGAGGGCTCCACATAGCCTCCGAGGTGGGGTTGGGTTTCAGGCGACTCTCGATCATCGATCTTAGCAGCGGCCACCAGCCGCTCTCGAATGAGGACGGCACTATCTGGATTGTTTTCAACGGTGAAATCTACAATTACCGCGAGTTACGCAATTTTCTCCTGAGCAAGGGTCATGTTTTTAAAACGCAGAGCGACACTGAAGTGATCGTGCACCTTTACGAGGAGCTTGGTCCCCAGTGCCTGGAGAAGCTCCGCGGAATGTTTGCCTTCGCCATATGGGATGAAAACACGAAGACTCTTTTCTTAGCGAGGGACCGGGTTGGAATAAAACCTCTTTACTACGCGCTAACCGACAATTCGATTGTGTTCGCTTCCGAGATCAAGGCAATCCTGGCGGATCCCGCGATCAGCCGGGAGGCTCGCCCCGGAGATCATCGACCGGTTTCTGACTTTCCTCTATGTGCCAGGCGAAGAGACCTTGCTCAAGGGATCCGTAAACTCGCACCAGGACATTATTTGCTCGTTAAGGATGGCAAAGCGGAAATACGACAATACTGGGATCTGAGGTTTCTGAAGCCCTCCGAGCGCCCAAGCCTCGAGGACGCCCAGACCGAATTGTCGAATCTGTTGGCCGAGACGGTCGAGCTGCACATGATCGCAGACGTTCCCG
>CAVSNS010000050.1:0-108581 GCA_963729325.1 uncultured Acidobacteriota bacterium | reverse complement strand
GGTTTCAGTAACGCCCAGAGGAACCCGGTATAGCGGGCGAGGATGTGCTTGATGGTTTTCAAGACGCTGATCTCGCAGGTAAAACTAGGAGTCTACGCGAAAACATGGGAGGCGTGATCGGCCACGCCTCACAAACCAGGATTCTTCCTCAGGGGCTAAAGCCCTTCGCTGCAGGCCGTTTATGGCACGGCTGAAGCCGTGCCCTTCCACGGCGATTTAGTCAGCAGAGGAGCTGTGGCAATCTGTCAGCGGTGAAACAGTCAGCGCGGAGCTGTCAGCATTGATGCCTTAAGTTGCGACTACTTCTTGGGGAAGTTCGGGTCTGCCCTCACTTCGTTAATCTGCTTGGTATGGCGCTCGCTGTGGGCGGCGATAAACAATATCCACTCATAAGCGTCCATTTTCTTACCCATCGGACCATCAATGGCGTGAGCGCGCAGATCATCATGTTGGTTCAGGAAATCCAGAGTTTGCTGGCGGGCTTCGACAAAGTGTTTCAGCGAGCCCTGCGGAGAACCAAATCGGTTGACCGGCTTGAGAGTCTCTGGCGCCTGCGCCTTGTGACTCCGGTCTGGGACCATGGTGATTATCATTTCATCGATCGCTGCGACATCCTCTCCGGCCGGACGTGGCGGCGCGGTCATTACTTTATTGATGATCATCCCTCGGAGTAGGTCCTCCGCTGCGGCGATATGCTCCGTTACCTCAGCCACAGACCAGCGATCAGGCGCTGATTTAAAATTCCATTGCGCCTCCGAAAGACCCGCTGTCGCGTCTAGCACGCCCTGTTTCGTACTTTCCAGGTATTTTGTCGCCCGCTCCCTTTCGGCGGGTGTGAGTGTTTGCGCCGAAGCCAAAACCCCGACGCACAGAGTGAGAACCAACACCGCTAAAGCTCGCTTCATAGATTTTCTGTCCTCTGATTTTCTCGTTTGGGAACACAGACTTCTATTCAACGCTGATTTGCTTTGATTCGGGTCGGCCAATGGTCTGAAGATTGTACATGAGCACCCTTACTCATGCTTCGTCTTTCCCTGCAGCAAATCCAGAGCGTGCGGCACCAGATCGATCACGGCTTGCAGCGCTTCGACCGATCCACGAGGGCTACCCGGAAGGTTCAGAACTATGGATTTTCCACAGGTTCCGCAGATAGCCGCGGCTGAGGGCCGCGAACGGAGTTGTCTTTGCACCTTCAGACCGCATGCGCTCCGCCACGCCCTCGAGCAGACGATCGCACACGGTGCGCGTGGCTTCGGGGGTGACATCGCGTTTCGCGATTCCGGTTCCACCCGTGGTCACCACGAAACGCGCGGCTTTTGCCAGGCGGAGAATCGCTTGTTGAATGGCGGGTTGCTCGTCGGGAACAATCTCGGTGGCAACGACCGAGAAATTATGCTGCTTGAGCGCTTCCGCCACAGCTGGCCCGGAGAGATCAGCTCGCTCACCCCGCGACGAAGAGTCACTGACGGTAAGGACCGCGGCGGTGAGAGTCTCAGGAGTCGAGGAGGACATCTTCTTCCTCCTCCGCTTCGTCACCGTCCCGCTTGGCCGACTCATCGAGCAGGCGCAGGCCTTCCATCAGCAAGCCCTGAGTGTTGAGTTGAGTGGTCTGTTCGGAGGTCTTACCCTCGAAATCGATTTGGAAGTTGCCTTCCGTCCAGCGCAGCACCTTGAACACGGCTGCATCACCCACGAGCGACCCATAAACCGCATGTGTGACCTGTCCCTCGCTGACATACATTTCGCACTTCTCGTCTTTGTTCGTCAGGGTGAGCGCACAGCTTTTGCGGCCCATTTCCAGCGACTGTACCAGATCGATCACATTCATCTGCGAGAGGCTGCCGCGCAGAACGCCGTCCGACGCCACCGTCTTCGCCATCTTCTCCAACGCGATTTTGTCGATTACGCGCTTGATGCGGTGCGTGGCTTCCTTCAGGAAGAACGGTTTTTCCACAAAATCATCGATGGGCTCATGGTGGGTGAGTTTTTCACTGATGTCGGCTTTGCTGGCTAAAAGGATCACCGAAATTCCCGCGGTATTAGGCCGGCTCTTCAGTTTTTCAACCAATTGGTGGCCGTCCATGCCCGGCATACGATAATCGCTGACCAGCAGATCAGGCGGGTCATCGACCGCCTTGAGCAGCGCATCGGCGGAGTCAGTTGAGGTAGTTACATTAGCCAACGGTGTCAGCGCGCCCCGCAGCAGCCCCAGAACCATGGGGTTGTCATCCACCAGCAGGACTTTGACGTTATTCAGCATGAAGGCAATGACTTCCTGCGAGCGCGGGCATAATCACCGCTCTTTCCTCCGGACTTACGCTCCAGCATGATTTCGCGGATTTCGATGCCTTTGTCCAGAGCTTTGCACATATCGTACACGGTCAGCGCCGCCACGCTGGCCGCCACCAGCGCTTCCATCTCCACTCCGGTTACCGCTGTGGTCGCAACTTTTGAGGTAACAGCGACGCCATTCTCGCACAGCCGCATTTCGACAGCAACGTGCGAGAGCGGCAGCGGATGGCACATGGGAATCAGATCGGCAGTTCGCTTGGCAGCCATAATCCCCGCCAGCCGCGCCACTTCAAGCGGATCACCCTTGGGATTCTTGGGCAGCGCTTTCAGCACGGCAGGCCTTAAGACGACGAAGGCGCTGGCCTCGGCTTCGCGTTTGGTCGCTGTCTTGGCGGAAACGTCCACCATTTTGGCGCGTCCGGCGCGGTCGTAGTGAGAGAGCTTTTGAGGCATCTGGAAACATTATCTTACATTGATCGAGCTGCGCTCAGCCGTGAGGTGTGGTTCCTGCTCCGCACCTCCACGTGATATCGCTCCTTAGGTGCCAGTTGACTATTGCGCTATTCGTACCACTGCAACCTGCTTCTCAGTTCCCTGGCGGGCTAACTCTTCTTCAGCCCGCGATGTAAAAACTTGTCGTCCAGTACCTTTTGCGGGAGACCACACCTCAAAGAGAAAATAAGTGTTCCCGTAGTGATGGAAAATCATCTTCCCGGCGCTTTCCGGCGCCTTGCCCTCCACGCTGTGCGTGGACACAAACGCGCCCTGTTTCTGGGAGTTGTAAAAGCGAAGGGTGCTGTCACTAAACCGCGTGACGACGTAGTGTCCAGAGGGAAGAGTTTGGTTTCCCACGACGAACGGGAACGGGATGTTCACTTTCAGGTCTCCCCGGTTGGTTTGGCCAACTGCTGACGTCGCTGCCAGAAGCAGGGTAAGGAATGCCACGGCTTGCCAGTATTGTCTTTTCATATCGTTCTCCTCGCGGTTGAAACCGCTGATTGCGAGGCAAAATTCCCATACTCACCAGGGCATTGCAATGCACCGCCCGTGATCTAAGTGTGATCGAGTTGTCGTCAGTTAACACGCTGATAACAAGATGCTTAGATCAGAAAATCGCCGACCATGGGCCGCGGTCAAAAAGTGGAGGCAATGGTAGACTCGTCGAGATCGCGATGCCACTTTCCCAAATTCCGCGTGTCATCCGCTTTGGAGTCTTTGAAGTTGATCTGCAGGAGGGCGAACTCCACAAGAGCGGGGTCAGAATCAAGCTGCAGGAACAGCCCTTCCAGGTGTTGGCGATTCTGCTGGAACGACCGGGACAGATCGTAACCCGCGAGGACCTGAGTCAAAAGCTTTGGCCGGCGGACACATTCGTTGATTTTGATCACAGCTTGAACAGCGCCATTAAGAAGCAGCGCGAAGCGCTGGGAGACCAATCGGAGAATCCCCGGTTCATTGAAACCCTGCATCGCCGTGGATACCGATTCATTGCGCCAGTTGAAGATCATCCGCTCGCTCGGAGATGCTTGCCCAGCCGCCAACGAAACCCGCCACGGAGCCCGGCTCATCTGGGGAAGCCGGAAATCGTGACACGCCGCGGCTACCGTCACGGACGGGGATTCTGGTGGTGGTTCTCATGGCGATAGCGGGCGCGTTGCTGGCGCTACGGTGGGTTTCGCCACTGCCGCCACCGCGAGTGCTGAACTACACTCAGATCACAAATGATCATGCAGATAAGGCCAGCGCATTGTCGGTCGGGTCGATCGGGCCGCCAATCGTCACGGATGGCGCCCGTCTCTACTTCACGGAAGAAAGGGGCGGTGGTGGCAATGTCGTTATCGGCCAGGTGTCAGTTGCGGGCGGGGAGACCGCGCTGGTTCCCACATCCTTTTCTAACGTGGGCGTGCTTGGTGTCTCTCCCGACGGATCCCACTTGCTGGTGTACACGTGGTTAGCGAATGAACTCCAAGTGCCGCTCTGGGTGGTTCCGGTGTTGGGAGGCTCACCGCGCCGAATTGGCGATGTGACCCAAGACGCAACCTGGTCCGCCGACGGTCAGATCGTCTATACCCATGGCCACGATCTGTTCGTTGCGAAAAGCGACGGCACCGCGGCCCGGAAGCTGGTGAGCGTGGCAGGATTGCCGGTCTGGCCGCGATGGTCCCCCAACAGAAATGTGCTGCGCTTCAGCCAGCACGATCCGACGAGAGCGACCAGTTCGCTCTGGGAAGTTTCGGGGGATGGCACTAACTTGCACCCTCTCCTGCCTGGCTGGAGTAACCATTCTTCAGAGTGTTGTGGCAATTGGACTCCGGATGGAAAGTACTTTGTTTTTCAATCCACCCGTCACGGCAGGATCGATATTTGGGCGATTCGCGAGAAAGAAGCTTGGTGGCCTAAAGCCAGGGTCGAACCGGCGCAGTTGACCGCCGGACCCATGAGTTTGTCGCTTCCGCTTCCCAGTAAAGATGGCAAAAGGCTCTTTGCTCTGGGCTCGAAGCTCCACGGCGAATTAGTGCGATATGACGCAAAGTCGCGTCAGTTTGTACGTTATCTGGACGGAATCTCGGCGAACGGGCTGGCCTTTTCTGGAGATGGCGATTGGGTCAGCTATGTTGCATATCCCGAGGGGACACTGTGGCGGAGCAAAACGGACGGCACTCAACGGCTGCAATTGACCTTCCCTCCGATGGAAGCAATGTTGCCGCGCTGGTCGCCTGACAGCAAGCGGATTGTCTTCACGGGCCGAGAGCCTGGTCGGGGATGGAAAATCTATCTCGTCCCATTCGAAGGAGCAGTGAGCCCACAGGAAGCAACGGCTGGAGACGACATCCAGGCCGCCCCGGACTGGTCACCCGACGGGAATTCGATGGTGTTCGGCGGTCTGCCGGATGAGATCTCTGGTGATGCCACCGCCACCGCCATCCATTTGCTTGATCTTAAGACCCATCAGATTTCGTCGCTGCCCGGCTCAGAAGGGCTGTACTGTCCCCGCTGGTCTCCTGATGGGCGTTACATCTCCGCGACCACGGCTGACGGCCAAAAGCTGATGCTCTTCGATGCCGCCAGTCGGAAGTGGATGAAACCCGTTCCCTTGTCGGAAGGCTGCCCAGCATGGTCGCGAGATGGAATCTATCTCTACTTTCAATCGTTCGATGTAAAGGATCCGGCGTTTTTTCGGATGCGAGTTTCAGATCGTAGGCGGGAGCGCGTCGCCGACATTGATGCACGGCGGGTGCAGGCGGATTTCTTCTGGTGGAATGGTCTGACCCCGGACGGTTCCCCACTGTTCCTGCGCGATGAGAGTACCGAGGAAATCTATGCGCTCGACTGGCAGCTTCCTTAAAAGAACTTCGCTGCCCTACACCGGTTGGGAAAAGAAGTTCACGGCTTTTGCGGGACTCGAACAGCTCTGCGTCTAAATCAGCAATTTATCGCAACAGCAAGGGAATCCATTCGCCCGCAGCGACATGCTCCCTGTCTGGCGGAATCACGATGTAGCAGTTCGCGCGCGCTGTCGCTGCAATATCACCTGAACCCTGCCAGCGGACGAGATCCACTTCCGCCTGCTCAAATTCTCCCGACAGGATCGCGGGCAGGAATCGTTTTAGCCCAGGCTTGGTCTTGATTTCGGATTTAAGCTTCGCGTGCAGGAAGATCAGTTTCCTCGGTGTCATCCCGGCCAAGGCTTCCAGAATCGGCTTGGCAAAGAGTTCGAAGGTGACCATGGTGGAAACCGGATTCCCAGGTAGACCAAAGAAAGTACTTGCAGCCCTTCTGACTGAAGCTCCCTTCACGCGGGCGGGGGCGCCAGCATTAGATGGGACGCGCCCGAACACGACTGGCCGGCCGGGCTGGATTTGCGCGCCGGTAAAGAAAAACTCCGCCTGGAAATCAGCCAGCACTTGCTCGACGAGGTCGTATTTTCCCATGGAAACGCCGCCGGTCAGCAGCAGCAGATCGGACTCGAAGCCATCGGCGATCAGCTCGCGCAGACGCCCCGGTTCATCGGGAGCGATCGGCAACAAGACCGGCTTCTCCGCCCGCAGCCTGGATTTGTGCTGCGAGTGAATAGCTGTTGGAATTGCGGATCTGGTTGGGCCCGGGCGGGACCTCAATGTCTACAATCTCATCGCCGGTGGCCAGGACGGCGACTTGCGGTTTGCGATAAACCAGCAAATGACTTCTGCCCACCGAAGCAGCTACCGCAATAGCCGCATGGTCCAAGCGTGTCCCGGGAGAAAGCAGGCGGTCGCCGCGCTTGGCCTCCGAACCAATGGGTACGATGTTGTCTCCGGCAGAGATTCCTTTTGTGATCTCGACTCGGCTGCCGTGGCGCGATGTGTATTCCACCATCACTACGGCATCGGCGCCCGGCCGGTGCAGGCGCGCCGGTCATGATAGCCGCGCTCTGGCCCGGTTCCAGCCTGATGGCAGCTTCGGGAGACGCTCCGGCTTTGATCTCTCCAACCACCTCGAGCGTGGCGGGAATCTGAATGAGGTCAGCGGCTCGCACGGCATAGCCGTCGCGCGTGGCTCGCGGGAAGGGAGGAAAATTGCGGTCGGCAGCTACTGGCTCAGCCAGGACCTGTCCGGCACTCTCAAGCAGGTCGACGAGTTCTTTGCCCCGCGGGCGCAGGCGGGCAGCGTGCTCCTCGACCAGGTGGCGCGCTTCTTCGAATGCTCAAAATTGACGAGGGTTCGGGCAGAGCAGCCATGCAGCCGATGATACGACAGGCGGGATGGCGAGGAACTAAACTTCCAGCGCTTTCTGGAGTCCGGGCGCGTCGGTCGCGTACGCCAGCGCCGTGTCTTTATCGACGATCCCGGCGCGTGCCAGCTTCTCGAGTTCGCCGTCGAAGTGCTGCATGCCATCGGAAGCGCCGTTCTTCACCGCCTGGAGCAGGCCTGAGTGGTCCTCGCATTCAATGCATTGCGTCGTGCGTGCCGTTGCTTTGCAGACTTCGAGGGCAGCCACCCGGCCCCCGTCCCGCCGCGGAATGAGTCGCTGAGAGATTATGTAACGCAGGCTTTTCGCCAGCCGGCTGCGAATCGACGACTGCTCCGCGGAACCGAAAATGCTGCCACAATACGTTCCACGGTCTTGGCCGCATCCACCGTGTTGAGACTGGAGAGGATCAGATGTCCAGTTTCGGCCGCTTCCAGCACCATCTCCATCGTCTCGCGGTCCCGCATCTCGCCCACCAGAATCACCTTGGGCGCCTGCCGTAACGCTGCTCGAAGAGCCAGCGCGAAGTTCGGGGTGTCGCTATGCAGCTCTCGCTGATGAATCGTAGAGCGCTTGTGATTGTGCAGAAATTCGATCGGGTCTTCGATGGTGATGATATGGCAGGTCTGCTGTTCGTTGATGCGGTCGAGTAGGGTAGCCAGGGTAAACGACTTCCCCGATCCCCGCGGGCCAGTCACCAGTACGATGCCATCGCGAAGGCTCCCCACTTCTCCCATTTGCGGCGGCAGACCCAGAGACGAATATTGCGGGATAACGGTTGGGATCACACGCATCACCACGGCGCAACTGCCGCGCTGAATGAATACGTTCACGCGAAACCGAGCCAGTCCGGGCAAACCAAAGGAAATATCACAGGATCCTTGCTCGCGCAGCACCGTGAGTGCCTGTTTATTATTCCCAATCAAGTCGGAAGCAATGCGACGAGTGTCGTCGGCGGTCAACGAGCGCAGTCCGGAGGCTTGCACCTGAATCAATTGTCCATAGACTTCCACTTGTGGCGGGCGTCCGGGCGAGAAAATCAAGTCGCTGACGTGATCCGTAGCGCGCAACATCGCCGTCAGCAGAGTGTGGGTAGCGATTGGGCCCGAGCCGGAGCCAGCTTCAAGCGTTACCTGGATAGGTGCGGTTCCCGGTGCTGCCATAGGGTTTGCCTGGACGGCGGCGTGAGCAATGGGGGAGGGAAAAGTTCAGGAACGGCCGCGGTCATCCTCTATCGTCTTTTCGGAATACCAAAGCTAAGCTCCACTCTAGCGAAAAGCGGCGCGTGGTTCTAGGAAGAACGTCAAGTGCATGGACCTTCGTAATGTCTGGGGTCATTCCGTCCAAGTACTGCCCGAGCAAAGAAAAAGGCGGCCTGAGGCCGCCTGACTCCATTACTCGAACGCAATAGAATTCTAGTTCTTTGCACCTTTCTTCTTGCTGCCGAAACTGGTTTCGACTGTGCTGCCGATATACTGCAACATGCCTTTGGCCCCTTCAGCATAGGGTCCGTTGGGCTGCAGTTCCAGGTATTTGTTCAGCGCTTCCTGAGTTCCCGGGGCCGGCGTCACCTTGCCCGTCTTGGGATCGGTGGTCGCCTTCGCGATCAGAGCCACGCCTTTCTGGTAATACGCGTCCGCCTTGGTGGGGTCGGCGGCGATAGTCTTGTCAAAGGCAGCCAGCGCTTCATCGGTTCGACCTGCATTGGTCAGCACCGCGCCCATGTTGTAGTTGTAAGTCCCGGCATTGGGCGGATCCAACTGCGCCGCCTGGGTGTACGCTTTTACCGCGTCATCAACCCTTCCGACCCTGGAGTAGGCTTCAGCGACGTTGTTGTAATACGGAGCCAGCTTCTTGTTTGCGTCCGGGTCCTTTTGCGCAGCGGCAGAATCCTGCCGCATTTGAATCGCTTTTTCATAAGCCTGGATGGACTGTTCATAGCTCTTTTTTGCGGCTGCATGGTCCGTCTTGTCCAATTGCCGGGCCTGGCCGCGATAGGCGTCACCGAGCGTTGCCCAGAGTGGATCACGAGTGGCATCGAGGGTTGTGGCTTCAGTCATTAGAGCGACTGCCTGGTCGAAGTTGCCGCTACTGATGTCCTGTCGGGCGGCACCCAGCTTTTCATTGAGGGTCTTGACCGTGCCGGCTTCTTTCTCGGCCTTTTCTTTCTGGGCCTGCATCTCCTTCAGCTTTTCTGGATTAATCCCTTGCTGCTGCGCGGCCTGGACCTGCGACGCCTTCAAATCGAAGTCGAGGGTTGCCTCATCCACCCCGACCGGAAAGTTGCCAACCTTGTCCAGTTCCTTACCGTCTTGGGTCAGCGTTACCCGGTATTTTCCCGGATCAATACCGAGCGAAAAATACTCGCCTTTTTTGTTCGTCTTGAGCGCGTATTTGCGTCCGTTTTCTGTGTTGAACCACTCCACCGTTGCACCCACGATCGGCTTGCCTTCCATGTCTTTGCACACGCCCTTGACTGTGCCCGTTGCTTGGGCGAAGACTGGAGAAACACACAGTCCCGCGACTAGCGCGAGCAGGATCAACACCACTGAACATTGCTTCATTTTGGCCTCCCGGCTAAACCTGAATGTAAGATTTCCGGTTTCGATTGATACGTCCAACTCCCGTCAGCTTGGCGAAACTAAGAGTGGACAATCGGAAATCGAGATCCTAAGCGCCCTGCAGTGCTGCGGCATATGGAATCGGGTCCACCGCTCCCGCCTCCCGGAACGCGCGTAATCGTAACACGCAACTGTCGCATGATCCGCAGGCGCTGTCTTCCCGGCTATAACAAGACCACGTTAAATCGAAGGGCGCGTTCAATTCAAGGCCAAGCCTTACTATCTCCGCCTTGCGCATGGCAATCAGCGGCGTCACGATCTCAATCCGGCCTTCCTTTGTTCCCGTCTTTACCACCTGGTTGAAGGCCTGATAATAGGCGGGGCGGCAGTCGGGATATCCTGAACTGTCCTGCTCCACGGCGCCAATGTAGACCTTTTCGGCGTCTAGCACTTCCGCCCAGCTAACGGCTACGGAGAGAAAATGAGCGTTGCGGAAGGGCACATACGTGACTGGGATGTCGTGCTCGATGGCGTGCGATTCCGGCACAGCAATGTTCGGGTCAGTCAACGCTGAGCCGCCAATCGCCCGCAGGGCCTCATTCCTTACCAGCAGCCGATCGCGGATTCCCAAGTGATCGCAGATCGCCGAAAACGACTGCCGTTCACGTTCTTCAGTACGTTGACCATAGCTGATATGCACCGCCGCGACGTGGTAATCCCGCGCCGCCAGGGCCGCACAGACGCACGAGTCCATACCGCCACTCAGAAGTACAACCGCGCGTGATTCGCCACGACTCATGCCAGCTCCATGATTAGACGCCTTTGAGCGCGGGGTCCCAGATGAACTTATGAATCTGCAGCCCCAGCCGCGCGGCAATGCCATCAGCCAGCATCCATTCCGCCAGTTCCCGCGGATCCAGCAGGCAATGCGAGGTATCGCGTCCTCCACTCGCATCTTTGCTGAAGGCAGGTGAGAACAGAACCGCGTTCACCCGTCGGCCCAACTGATGACGCCCCACGAAGTCGCGAGCGAATTCGTAGTCCGTGCGATCACTCAGCACAAACTTGACTTCATCCTGCGAATCGAGCGCTTCCAGGTTTTCCATGTGGAAGGTGTCGGGCTCGCCAGAATTTGGACACTTTACGTCCACAATCTTGACCACACCCTTGGGCACCCGCTCCAGTGGCCGCTCGCCACTGGTCTCCAACAGAACAGTGTAGCCCCCATCCAACAGGCGTTGCATGAGCGGGACCACCTCGCGCTCCTGCAACATAGGCTCGCCGCCCGTAATCTCCACCAGCCCGCCATCCGGGCTAAGTTGCGCCACTTCTTCCAGCACTTGTTCCAGCGTCATGCGATGGCCACCGGTAAAAGTGTACTCACTGTCGCACCAGGAGCAGCGCAAATTGCAGCCAGTCAGACGGACAAAAACGCACGGCACTCCGGCATGCGTTGACTCGCCCTGGATCGATTTGTAGATCTCAGTAATCTGCATGGCGCCTGCTTATCCGTCAGCTGTGCTCTGGCTCCGTTGTCATCCTGAGTGACGTTATGGTTTCGCTTGCGAAACCATAGGCGACTCGAAGACCCCTAAAAGCGAAGTCCATGTCCAATCGTAGGAATTCCTCGAGTCCTGCACTGCCCAGGCGCGGTTCAGCGTCGCTCGGAATGACAGTTACTCCGAATAGGTCGCCGTCGTCGTATCCGTCTCGAATACAGTTACGTTCTTCACTCGGACTCGGCCGCTGGTCGCGCGATCCAGCTTGACATTGGTCTCATCATAAAAATACTTGGCCAAATTCTCTGCCGAGGGATTCAATACCGTAAAAGGCTCCAGATCGTTGATCATCTGATGATCCAGACGATCGATGACGGTCTTCATCACATCACGCAGATCCTTGAAATCGAGCAGCAGACCGGCCTTGTCGAGTTCCTTGCCGGCAAGCGTCACCCGCACTCTATAGTTGTGCCCGTGGGGATTCTCGCACTTGCCTTTGTAATTGCGCAGGTAGTGCCCCGCGGCAAACGAATCATCAACTGTGACTTCGAACATGGACCCCTCGGCGGGCCCTAGTAAACACAGGCCGGGCCTCATCCATCAATCTAACTACTTATTCTACCGCGAGCCGCGCTACAATCTCCGCATCATTCAGGTCCCGGGCCCAGTTCTCCTGCCCCTCACGGAGAAGACGGAAGGCACAACGGAAGGCTATGAACATCCTGTTGCTTTCGATGCCGGACTCGTTCGAGCACATGCCTGCGGTCGCCGTTCGCATGCCGAACGGAGCTCTGACCTCCCTAGCCGGTAATGTCGATCCCCACCATCGCGTGGCTGTGGCCGACCTGATCCTGGTACAGCGCCGCTCGCGGGAAATGGTCACTCGGCTGATGCGCGACTTCGACCCTGAAGTGGTCGGTCTTTCTGTGATGACGTTTCAACGTCGGACGGCGGTGCGCATAGTTGAGTTGGTACGTTCGCTCAAGCCGAAGGTTCGGGTAGTTGTCGGTGGCTACGACCCGAGCCTTGCGCCGGATGCCTACGCTCCGACGGGTGTGGACTACATTGTGCGCGGCGAAGGCGAACTGACTTTTCGCGAGCTGTTGCGTGCACTTGAGCAGGGTAGCGGCTTCGATCGGATCTGTGGTCTGTCTTATCGAAACGCGGACCAGTGGGTGCACAATCCCGATCGACCGATTCATCGACTCGAAGATGGCGAGGTGAAATTGCCCAATCGCAGGGCGCGTGTGCTCAAGGGCTACACGCTACTTGGGCGTCAAGTCGACGTGATCGAAACTTCTCGCGGTTGCACCTACGATTGCAGCTTCTGCTCGATCATCGAAATGCGCGGACGAAACTTTCACGCCTACTCGTTTGATCGCGTTATAGCGGACATCCGCGATGCCCGCGACCACGGTGCGCGCACCATCTTTCTGGTGGACGACAACATTACCCTCAACGTCCACCGATTTGAGGCGCTATGCCACGCCATCATCGACGCCGGACTGAACAAGCTGGATTACTTTGTCCAGGGCATGACTTCGGCCATCGCCAATCACGGCGAAACGCTAGCGCCGCTGATGCGACAAGCCGGATTCCGCTACGTGTTTCTGGGGATTGAGAACATTCTCGAAGGTGACCTTGAATTCCTGCGTGCGGCAGCGAAGAACGCAGCGCGCGATAACGGCCATAACGCTGGAAACGCGACCTTGAAAGCCATCGAATACCTGCATCGCAACCAGATGTACGTGGTGGGCGGACTGATCGTTGGCAATCCCGACGATACCCGCGAGTCCATCGAAGCCAATCTTGCATTCGCCCGACGCTACGTCGACTGGCCCTACATCCAGCATCCCACGCCTTATCCGCGCACTCCCATGACCCAAGACTTCCGCGATCAGGGGCTGATCATGAACGAACACTTCGAGGAATACGACGGCACCACTGCGGTGGTGCGCACAAAACATGTTTCAGCCGAGGAGATCGAATACCTACGATGGAAGTCGGAGCGCTGGATGAAAATCCGCCACATGCCTGCGGCCTTTCGCCATGATCCCTGGTTCATCTTGAGCCACGCGCCGCAAATGTTGGCTCACACTTTTCGCGGAAGCACGCTGCGCTCCGTGTTAGGGCTGGAATCGGAGAAGAAGACGTTCGGACGGTACAAGGCGATTCGTGAGGTCGAGCGGGAATACGCATAGGCGGCTTACCTGGGTTGATTCATTCCGAAAAACTCCTCCACCTGCCTCATCTCTGTGGTTCGGCGATAATTGGGTAAGCTCTCCACGAATACGCGGCCATATTGCTTCTTCAGGATTCGGTTATCGAGAAGACAGAGCAGGCCGCGGTCATGTAACGACCGAATCAGGCGTCCGAAGCCCTGTTTCAGAGTAATCACCGCCGCCGGCACTTGATACTGGAAAAACGCATTGCCACCTTCGGCGTCGATTGATTTCACGCGCGCGGCCACGATCGGGTCGGTGGGCACGGCGAACGGCAGGCGATCGATGATCACGCAACTAAGCTGCTCACCCTGCACATCTACGCCCTGCCAGAATGACGACGTAGCAAACAGGACCGCATGCGGTGTGAGGCGGAATTCTTCGAGCAATGCGGTTTTCGGGGCATCCCCCTGCAACAGCATGGGAAATTCCAACTCGCCCAGCAGCCGTTGGTAAACATCTTTCATCTGCGCATAACTGGTAAACAGCACGAACGCGCGCCCGCGGGTGATTTCGAGCAGGCGACGAATGCGGTCCGCGGCCTTGGCTGCGAACTGCGGCGTGCGTGGGTCGGGAAGGTCGGGAGGCACGTACAGCAACGCCTGATTCTCGATAATCAAAATGGGAGGGGAGCACCGATTCGCGGACGTATTCCAGGCCGAGTCGCCGCCGCATATACTCGAAGCCGCCGCCCACGGCCAGCGTGGCCGAGGTCAGGACCGCGCACTCCAGTTTGTCGAACAGGCAAGTCTTGAGGATGGGCGCGACATCGATCGGCGTGGCCTGGAGAAATGTGTTCAGCTTGTCCCGGCCGCCGCGCCGGCGTTCGATCCAAAACACGGTGTTACGATCATCCGACTCCATCAGAAATCCGAGCTGCACCTGCAGCTCTTGCGCCCGCCGGGCAAAGTTGAAGACCTCCTCCGGCTTCGATGGCAAGTTTTCCAGTTCCGAAGCCAGCCGCTGCAGCGATTGATGCAAGGAAATAAACTCGTCGCCATTTTCTTCCAAGAATTCACGGCGGTTCTCAAACGCGAAGCGGCCTTCACCCTGGGGCAGGAGCGCGAAGAAAAACATGGCCCGTTCGCGCAAGCTTTTCAGCGCCCCGGAAAGCGATGCCGACAACATATGGTTGCGTTGCAGCGAAGCTTCCACGTCGCGGCACAATTCTTCAAACCGCGAATTGCTGACCGAAATCCCAAAATAACTGCCGGCCACGTCTTCCAGTTCGTGGGCTTCATCGAAAATCACTGCTCCGACTTCGGGAAGAATTCCAGCGTCCGGAGCGTATTCCGCTTGCTGCTTAATCGCCAGATCGGCAAAAAACAAATGGTGGTTGACGATGATGATGTCACTTTCCATCGCCCGGCGGTGCATTTCTGTGATGAAACATTTGTCCCAGGAACTGCACTTCTGACCCAGGCAGGTATCGGAGCGCGCGTCGAGCTTGTGCCAGAGCGCACTGGCTTCGGGTAGCGACGCCAGTTCAGCTCGGTCGCCGGTCTGCGTGCTCTTCTCCCAGGCCGCAATCGCGCGGTAGTGCTCAATCTCCTCCAAGCCGCTGAGCACCGGCTGATCGGTCAGGTCGTAAAGCTTCTTGCGGCATAAATAGTTGTTGCGTCCCTTCATGTAGCAGACATTCAGCTTGCCCTCGCCGTTGGGAAAGAGCGCCTGCTCGAGAAAAGGGATATCCTTGTGAAAGAGCTGCTCCTGCAAGTTCTTAGTGCCGGTCGAAATGATCACGCGCTTGCCGGAGCGAATCACGGGAACGAGATACGCCAAAGTTTTGCCTGTGCCGGTGCCGGCTTCGACGATCAGGTGACGCTTTTCTTCCAGCGCTTGCTCCACCGCCTGGGCCATCTGCAGTTGTCCGCGGCGAAATTCGTATGCGGGATGGGTGCGCGAGAGCACTCCTCCAGGCGCGAAGAACTGATAGAGAGAGACGTCCTGCTTCTTGGCGTCAGGAACGGACTGGGAGGCGGGGACCACCGAGTCTCTATAATAGCTGCCTGACCTACTCACTGCACACGTGTGGGGACAGCCGCCCTCGGCTGTCGTGGACTCGAAGAGTGCACACTTCAATATGAATATGGACATCAGATTCGCCGCCGGGTCTTCGACCGGCCGGACAGCCGGGGCGGCTGTCCCCACGTGATCGTTGCTGAGGACCTTGACCGACCTTGACCCGAATCAATTCCAACTCGATGAGTGACGTTGCCACGGTCGGCGTCCCCACGATCGCCATCGTCGGTCGCCCCAACGTGGGCAAATCCACGCTGTTCAACCGGCTGGTGGGCTCGCGGCGCGCCATCGTTGGCGACGAGCCGGGCATCACGCGCGACCGGCTTTACGGTGAGGCCGAGTGGCGTGGACGCCGTCTCCGCATTGTAGATACTGGCGGGATGCTGCCGGGTGACAAGGACTTCATTCCCTCAGAGATTTTTCGCCAGGCCAAGGTAGCGCTCGAGGAAGCCGACGCCGTCATTATGGTTGTCGACGGCCGCACGGAACTCGCGGCTCCTGATCTCGAACTCGCCCGCCTCATGATTAGAAGCGGTAAGCCGCTGTTCCTTGCGGTCAACAAGATCGATAGCGACAAGCAGCAGTCACTCATCGATGAGTTTCATCGCCTCGGAGTCCGGAAATTGTTTCCCATTTCTAGCGAGCACGGGCGCGGGCTTGATGATGTTCTCGATGCAATCCTCGAGGTTTTGCCACCAGCGATGAAGATCGCTGAACCGAACTCTCGAGAGGTTCCAGAAACGGGGGAAGGAGCCGGCGAAAGAAGGGAAGAAGCGGCCGCCGAGCCTCGCGAAACCAAAGTCGCTATCATCGGGCATCCCAACGTGGGCAAGTCGACTCTGCTGAATCGGCTCACCGGCACCGCGCGTGCCATCGTCTCTCCCGTCCCGGGGACTACGCGCGATGCTGTGGACGAAATCGTTGAGCGCGACGGCCAGCGATTTCGCTTCATCGACACCGCCGGAATCCGTCGGAAAGGCAAGACCCACTTGATGGCGGAGAAGCTTTCCGTGGTGATGGCGCGCAAACACCTGGAGGCTGCTGACATCGCACTGCTGGTGATTGACGCAACCGAAGGCGTGAGCCAACTCGACGCCGCCATCGCCGGCTACGCCCACGAGAGCGGCCGCTCGATGATCATCATCGTGAACAAGTGGGACCTGGTTCTCAGCGGCAAGGAGAGGACCGGGCGGCAGACAAAATCATCGCGAATGCAGGAAAACAAGCGCCCGGCCGATCGCACCGCCTACGAGGAAAGAGTCCGTTATGCGCTGAAATTCCTCAGCTACGCCCCGGTGCTATTCGTCTCTGCCTCCACCGGCAAGGGCATCGAGAAGATATTCCCGACTCTGGAAGAAGTCGCCCGCGAGCGCCGTAAGCGTATCGGAACCGGAGAAATGAACCGCTTTCTCAAGCACGTCGACTTCGAGCGTGCCTCCGTTCCCGCTCGGCAGCAAGTGAGGATTTATTACATGACGCAGGCAGCGGTCGCTCCGCCGACCTTCGTCATCTTTACCGACCGCAAAGTAAAGTTGCACTTCTCCTATCAGCGCTTCCTGGAAAACCAGATCCGGCGGGCGTTTGGCTTCGTGGGCACGCCGATTTGGATCAAGAACAGAGCCAGGGATTAAAAGGCCGCATCGCGCTCCCAGCCTGTCGTCCATTTCCTAGAACTGTGAGCGTTCTGAAGTCGGATCAACGATTCGCTTCCGCCCTCGCCAGGACGATAGCCGAATGTTCTGCCGCCGCTTCGTAATAGCCGAGGAAGCGCTGCGGTTCCATCGCCTGGTACGGCGCGAGATTATGAGCCCAGCGGAAACCGATTGGCTGGTACCAGAGTTCCACTTCCACGTGGAAAGGCCCTACGGCATTGCCCGTCTTGATCACATAGCGGGTAAGCGCGCCTTTATCGTTGAAGTCGGGATCGTCGGCGGCCTCGCCGACAACGGAGATGTCGGGCTCGGCGGTTTTCTTATCGAAGCCGCTAGGCAGGATGCGGCTGTCTTTCAGGTATCCGATCGCCGACAAAAGTCCAGTGGTCACCTTTCCCTGCGCGTCTTTCAGGATCGGCTCGAAAATCTGCACCTGCTCCGGACTGTTGATCTCGCGGTAATAGGGCTCGAATCGCAACGGGTCCGCATCGTTGTCATTGCCGACGATAGAGCCGTCGGGATTGAGCGCACCCGATTCGAAAACGACTCGTCCACTGCTGTCGCGCACGACCATGTGCAGCCACGCGCGGCGCGATGGATATGCCGTCGGAAGTTTATGTCCGGTGAGGTTCTCCACCAGCACGTCCATCGAAAGCCCGGTGGCGGTGGCTCTGCAAATTGCGAATGCTCACCCGCGCGGATTGCGTCTGCAGAAAGTTGGCCGTCCGGTCGGCGGCGGTCGAAAGTTCCGGTGGCAGTGCGGCCACGCCGAGTTCGTCCCGGTGGCCGTTCAGAATGCGCTGGAGAAAGAAGTTTCCGCCAATGAATTCGTGACGATGCATGCCCACACGCGGCTTCCCATACAAGACGGTTATCGGCACTGCTTCCTGTACTTCGGGCATGTGGCACGATTGGCAGGTCTGTTTGCCGGGGTAGTCGCTGTGCAGCCATTCCTGATACGGCATCTGCTCGGGCAGGCTGCCGATTTCTTTTCCTTCCGGCCCCAAGGCTTTCGTTTTCAGAGTGTGACAACTGCCACACAGCGCTGAGTCGCGAATTTGATCGCCCTGCCTCCGGCACAAAGCCGCCGGTCGACGACTGCATCACGCGCCGATGCCCCGCATCGATCACAAACGGCCCGTACTCGGGTCGCTGATCTTTATTCTCCGCACTTGCGATAACAACATTTCCATTGACTGCTTCGCTCGTTCCTAATCTCTCTTTCTCGATCTGGTGACAAACGGAACAGGAGACTCCGTCCGCCGCCGCACGATGCTCCTGGTCCGACGAAGATATCGGAAGGTGCGCAAAAATCTTTGTCTTTTGCCCCTCCGATTTCGCCGTCAAGTGCGTGATGGGCATATGGCAGACCGAACATTCATCTTCGATGTTCGCTTGCGATTCGGGATGATCAATCGATTCCCGCCGCACGCTTCCTTGCCAGTAGGGGTCGCGCGCGGAATTGGCCATCATGCTGGCCCGCCACTGAAATCCGATGGAAATATCCTCGCCGGAACTCGTCTTCAATTCGTTATGACAGGCGACGCAACGGTCCGAGGTACGAAACTCCGTTTTCAGATTCTTGTCCTTCGAAGCGGCCTGCGCCATCGCCGGCAACCCGAGCAGCGTGGTCGAAAGCAGCAGCAGAGCCGGGCAGCGCAGCGTCATTTCTTCCAGCCCTCCCACAGCTTTCCATCTGCCCAATCCCAAAGCAAATAGAACACCAGTTGCTTGTCGCGCCCAGCAGTATTCGTCATAGGCGTGCGTACCCCGAGGTCGAAGCGCACATGCTGCCTGGCGCTAATGGTGACTTGCATTTCGGGCAGCACATCCCAATTGGTTTTCGCTCCATCCATCAGGTTGCGATCGGCCAGGAACTCGACCATGGGCGACCACATTCGTCCCAACCGATGGTCCCCCGCGAGCGTCTGCCCGACTGCCGCCCGCCAGAACAGGCTTTGCGGCGTGATATCCGTGCGATGAGGCAAATCGGCCCCCAACTGAAATTGCAGGAACGTATTCGTGGGAAAGAGTTGGTCGAATGCGGCAAACGGTTCGAACGTTGTCGTCCCATTGCCGAATCCATGTTTGCTATTGCCAGTAGGAGCGAGTACTCCGCCCTGCAAACTCAAAATAGATCCCTTGCGCAGATTCGCGAACATCACTCGCTTCACCGCGAAGGTAATGTCCCCCAAGCCGCTATTCCAGGCGTGGTTCTGGTCTTGTGCGTTGATGGGCACGTCAATTTCGATCTGATTGTTGATGCCAAATCGTTGCTCATGGATAACATCGATGGTAAAGCCCGGTGCCCCGGTGACGTTCATTGCGGTCGAAATCACGACTTCGTCTTCCGGATACGCCTTCTCCGTCACCAATGCCCGCGGTAGGTTCAGTTCTCCGCGCGGCCAACGTTTGTCGGTGCAGAACCCGCGCATGTATGCGAGAACGTCGTCAATCTGTTCCGAGGTGAGCAATTCGCCAAATGCCGGCATGATCTCCGACAAACCGCGAGACCGCCCGCCATGGACAACCACGTCTTTGTACGCCACGTTCGTTTCTGCCGTCGTCTGATCGCATCGCGTGAAATCGGGGAAGGTGTCGGGCCACTGGAATTCGGTGCTCGTCTGCGGGGCCCCGTTCCCATTGCTGCCATGGCACGCGATGCAGCCATTCTTATAAAGAACTTCGCCGTTCTTTACGTCGGGAGGCTTGGAGTACTTGAGCGTCTGTGAGAGCAGTACCGACGTACATAAGGGAACAAGCACGGCCACGCAGACCAGGAACGTTCGAGCACAGGCACTCATTCTGAAGACCTCACCCGGCGGAGCCAATAATTAGCAACGCTATCCGATCGGCTCCGGAGTCGGCGGCAGCGGTGGCGGCTCCGGCGGTGGAGGAGAAATCACGGGCGGGGGCGCGGGTCGCAGCAACGCATCCAGCGCGGGATAACGCGAAGCGTAGAAGTAGATGGAATAAGCCGGAAAGAACACCGCCGCCGGCACAGAAATCAGAGAAATCACATACAAGATGAAGGCTAGTACGACAGATCCCACGACGACTGCCAGCGTGATGGTGTAAGCGTTCCAAGTCAGACCAGCCATCTTTCCCACAATCACGGCTACCGCGCCCAGTCCGCCGACTGGAATCAGGAACAGGAGAAGGACAATGGCTGAAATGATTCCCAGAACTACGGCAGCTCCCAGTGCCATTACAATCTTCATTCCGATGTATCCGGCGTATCCTCCCTTCTCCCGTTTGAGTTGAGGCCAGAGCCGCCGCCAACCCTCGATTGCGCCGATCTCTTCGAGAGCCATTTGCGGGACCACGAAGTCCTTGCTCATCACGTGAACGACTAATTGCGTAATCACGAAAGCCATGAGCACAAAGAAAAGCGCCATGCCGCCGAGGATCAATGGGATGATGTGCTCTTTGGGGCTCCTAAGCCAGCCCACGAGGAAAGCGAAACCCGCCGGGATTCCGACCAAAATGGTTAGACCTGCGCCAAACACTAGAAAAAGCAAAATCTGCCACAAGAAATATCGTCGACCCGGACCCTGCCTCCGGCTCCACCCTCGCGAATACGGCATTCCTTCGCGATCACGCTGTCAAAGAGAACGAACCGCATCACGCTGTTCACATACAGAAAGATAAACAGCAGCACCAGCCCGGAAACTATCAGCACTGCGATGAGTGACGCGTAGAGCATGGGATTGATCGTCGGCAGGCCGAACTCCAGAAAACGCTGCGAGCCAGTAGGGTGAGTAGGCATCCGGAAGCTGCCGGAATTGCAGCCTCCTCCACCAGAACTCATTTCGCCCGCCAGCAGTCCGACCAGCGCAAGTTTGGCCCACTGCTTGGCCCGGAAAGGCTGCAGAAGCTGCTGCCTGGCGTGCTGGAAAGCCGGACCAATCGCATCTACGGCGGAAATCGGCAAATCTCACCTCGGATCGATGATGGGTTTGCAGCAAGGTACTGCGAAGCGAGGATTGGGTCAATGGGATTTTGCGAATGATTGCAGATTTTAGATTGCAGTTTTCAGATTGCAGATTGTTGATCTCAGATTGTTGATCTCAGATTGAAAAGCATTCTTACTTGAGGCTTCTTGGATTTTCAATCTAAAATCTGCAATCTGAAATTCGAAAGATCTGCAATTGGACTCTTGCTCTTCACCCCGCAGCCGCAACTGGAGCTATTTCTTCCAGCCATCCATCAAACTCTCGCAGCGCCAATTCGCATTGCTTCCGATGCCGCTCCTGCCGGTCGCGGACTTTTTCGCCGAGCGCTGGCAGAAGATCGAAGGTGATGTTCGCCGGCTGAAATTTCTTTGGGTCCGCATGCGAGACGTAGTGTACCAACGATCCGAAAGCAGTCGCCCGGGGAGGCGCCACTGGTTCTGTGCTTGCCGCCAGCGCTGAGGCATGTATTCCCGCCATCAACCCCGTCGCGATGGATTCAACGTATCCCTCCACCCCGCAAATCTGGCCCGCAAATAACATCCGCGGGTGCTCTTTCATCTGCAGCGTCTCTCGCAAAAGCGCTGGCGCATTGATGTAAGTGTTGCGATGGATTTGTCCATAGCGCAGGAAGCGCGCATTCTCCAGACCCGGAATGAGCCGCAGCACGCGGGCCTGCTCGCCAAATTTCAAATGGTTCTGGAAACCGACCAGATTGTAGGAATCCGCCCGCAGGTTCTCCTGCCGCAACTGCACCACAGCGTACGGGATTCGCCCGGTGCGGGGGTCTTTCAGTCCCACCGGCTTCATGGGCCCGAAGCGCAGGGTATCACGGCCACGGCGGGCAATTTCTTCAATAGGCAGGCAGCCTTCAAAGTAATTCAGCTTCTCCCAATCGCGCTCCTCCACCGATTGCCCGGCAATCAACGCATCACAGAAGCGGTCGTACTCCTCCTTCGACATAGGGCAATTGATGTAGTCGGCCGAACCCTTGTCATAGCGGGCGGCCATGTAGACCTTTGACATATCGATCGAATCGGCCTCTACAATCGGACTGATCGAATCGTAGAAATACAAATGGTTCGATCCGCTCAGCCGGGCGATCTCCTGTGAAAGGGCATCGGACGTCAAGGGCCCGGTGGCAATGATAGTGATTCGATCTTCGCTGAGCTGCGTGACTTCCTCACGCCGCACGCTGATTAGCGGCTCGCGCGAGATTGCCTCGGTCACCTTGGCAGCGAAGGCGACGCGGTCGACAGCGAGCGCGTGCCCAGCCGGGACGGCACACGACCGCGCAATCTCCAGCAGCAATGAACCGGCCCGGCGCATCTCTTCTTTCAGCAGCCAGGGAGCGGTGTTCTCGCTGTCCGACTTTAACGAGTTCGAGCAGACCAGTTCGGCGAAGTCGCTGGTCTGATGCGCCGGCGTCGAGCGCACCGGACGCATCTCGCACAGTTCGACGGCAACTCCCCTCCGCGCGCATTGCCACGCCGCTTCTGAACCGGCCAGGCCGGCGCCGATAATTCGCAAGCTGGTCATTTTGCTACCCGCTATCCCCGCCACCGCTTGCAGTGCGTCTTGCAGCAGAAATACCGTTTTCCACTCGTCAAGAAATACCCCGCCCAGCTTTTTGTAGAACTCGATAGCCGGAGTGTTCCAGTCGAGCACTTCCCAGCGCAGATAGGAATATTTTTCTCGCAGGGCGATTTCAGCCAGGCGCACCAGTAGCGCCTTGCCGATCCCCTTACTCCGATACTGGCTCCGGACGAACAAGTCTTCGAGAAGCAATCCCGCCCGCCCTTGGAAGCTGGAGTAAACCTCGAAAAACAGGGCGTATCCCGCCACCTGTCCATCCCATTCCGCAATGATGGCGCGGAATTTCGGCCGTTCTCCGAAGCCGTCCCGCAGCACATCCTCCTCGGTGATCACGACCTCATGGCTCAGGCGCTCGTACTCCGCCAGCTCGCGGATGAGAGTCTTCAGAAGCGTTGCGTCCTTGACAGTCGCGGGACGAATGGACAGCATGGGCAGATCCTCAATGGCTGATCAAGGTTGACTGGCTAGCGACGCAGACCCAGGTGCTGTTCTGGTACACCCAGGTGTCCGTAAATCGGCCGCGACGCAAGTAGGGTTTCCCTGCCGCAACACCCTTTTCGCGATAGATCCCGGTAACAACCGCGCTATCGCCGTAAACGTGCGCAGTCATCGATTCGTTGACAATCTGTTCGGGGTGCAGGGACGGCGCTTTGATGCTGGCCATGAACTGCGCTTTGTCCATGAATGTACCGTCATAGTCGACGTAAACCAGCGTGCTGGCCAGCAGTCCATCGAGCGCTTTAACGTCTTTGTGCTCCTCCGCCAGGTTCCAGGCATTCTCCAATGCCAGAATTCTGGTTCTCTCAGCCTCCACGTCGGCTGTGCTCTGAGCCGCAGCGGGCATACAGATCGCGATCAGCAATATGACGATGGCAATCAGCGCTCTCATAGAAACAGACCTCCCGGTTCGAACATGTAGGCTCAATCGTCCGCTCGTGCTGCAGCGGGGCACGAGCGGGACGCTCGCGCCTACCGGAAGTCAGCACGCCCAAGCTTGTGTTCTATTATACGGAGGTTCGATTCCCTGACTCCGAGGCCTTCATGGCACGAATTTCGCTGGTCGAAAATGATCAAGCTTCGCCCGAAGTGAAAGAAATCTACGAGAAAACGCTTCGTGGCAAACCCGGCAACTTTCAGAAAGCGCTGGCCCATCGTCCAGAGATGCTCAAGAACTTTCTCGCCTTCTATGCCAGCGTAGGCCGGTCGCTTGACCGCAAACTGTATGAGCTGATCTACATTCGTGTGTCTCTGATCAACGGCTGTCATTATTGACTGCAGCATCACATCGCTTCGTCGAAGCGAGTGGGCCTTACTGCGGAGGACTGGAACGCGTTGAAGCGAGCCGATTACTCTCGCTACACGGAAAAAGAACGGGCGGCTTTGAGCTATGCGGAAAAACTTACCCGGACTCCGCATGAGATCACCGATGCCGATGTCGCCAGCCTCAAAAAGCATTTCTCGGATGCCGAAGTCGTAGACCTGCATCTGCTCGTCGGCGTGGCGAACCTGACGAACCGCTTCACTGATCCGCTGGGACTGGAAGTGGAGTTTCCGGAAGAAAAAATCTGAATTCCTGCCTGCGGATTGACGCGAGATAACTAGTAGCTACCTCATGAATAGCCATGAGGATTGTTGGTTTAAACGCCGGTTTCGCCGGTTATCCTGAAGAGCTACTTCTCGTGGATTGCTGTGCATGGGATCAAATATAGTCTGAATCGAACTGATTCGGTTCTTGTTGACGTAGGACGCAGACTTCGATTGATGCGCGCGAACGTTGATAATGAGTGATGGTACGGGGTTCGACAACGGTCTGAGGTGGACATTGGCCGTCATTGCGCGAGGCCCATACGACGCACCAAGTCCTTGAAACGCCGATCCGAGTGCAGGCTGTCGAATTCGGGTATCAACCTTAATGAAGGTCATGAGCATGGAACGATCCGCATATGCCTTTTCGAGCGAGGCAAGGGCCTGCTCCTTGTCGCCGAGCCCAATATAAATCTCGGCGAAACTATAAGCGGGTACGTAGCTTTGTTTGGAACGATCTACGAGCTGCTCCAGGATTTCTTCAGCCTCGCGTTTCTTCCCGAAGATTGCGTAGACATGGCCTAGCTCGGCGAGAGGCCAAGCTATGTCAGGTTCCAGGTTGCCGGCTTTCTGAAGCTCTTCCAAAGCACGGGGGAGGTCGCCATTTTGCTCGTAGGCCAACCCCAAGAACGCGTGCCCAAGCCAATAATTCGGGTCCATGTCAAGGCTCTTACGAAGCGTGTCGATGGCCAGGTCGTATTGACGAGCACAGTAGAAGTTTTGGCCGACAACCGTGTCGGTCTCGGTGGAAAGCGGATCTAGCTCCAGGGCACGCTTGCTCTCTGAGATGCCTTCTTGCGTCCGTCCCACGGAGATCAAATACCAGCCGTAGTACGCGTGAGCCGAGGCATACTCAGGTCCAAGCGCAACGGCCCGCCGGAGTTCCTTCTCGGCCGCATTCCAATCAAAGTCATACCAGTAGTGAACTTTTCCCATCTCGAGATGAGCTTCGGCGAGCGTGCCGTCTAGTTCCAAAGCCTTCTTTGCCGCCTCACTCGCCCTGGGCATTGAATCATGCGGCGATAGGAAAAAATCGTCGTCCCCGTCAGAATACGCAAAAGCCAGTCCATCGTAGGCCAAGGCATAGTTTGGATCCAGGTCGATCGCCTGACGAAAATACTCGATTCCTTTCTTCACCCCCTCTTTCGTGAACTTCTCTGCGTAGTAGCGACCCTTGAGGTAGAGCTGGTATGCCTCAGGGTTTTCGGTGGCTGGTGTGGCAAGGCGTTTTTCCTCGTCTCCTGTAAGCCGAAGCCGCAATTTGACGACGATTTTCCGCGATATGTCCGCCTGTGCGCCCAGGACATCGGCCATCTTCGGGTTGTATTCTTCACCCCACAGCTCTGTGCCATCGGTGGCATTCACCAGATCGACCTTGATCCGCAACGCGTCGCCAAACTTCGTTACGTTCCCTTGCAGGACAGCGGCCACGTGCAAGTTGTGTCCCACTTCGCGGGGATCTACTCCACGACCTTTGTAAGTAAAGACAGTGGACGGAGACATGACGCGTAATTTGGGAATCTGAGACAAGTTATCGATCAAACTTTCGGTAATGCCATCACTGAGATACTCCGTATTCGGATCACCGCCACTGTTCACGAATGGCAACACAGCAATCGAGTCGATTCGGTCTGGGGCTCGACCAAAATAATCGCGTCCAGCCACAATCAGGACAGCAATGATTGCGGCTAGTGAACAAACATCGCAAGTGTCTTCGGACGCGACCACTGACTCGCCGCAGTGGCGTCCGTGGTGAGAGCCATTTTGCCCGATTCAGTATCGCGCTTCAGCCGATTGAGATCAGCTCGTAGTTCGGCAGCCGATTGGCAGCGAACTTCCCGGTCCTTTTCCAGTGCCTTGTTGATGATCTCTTCCAGCTTGGGCGGCAGGTCGGGATTGAGTCGGATCGCAGAAATCGGAGCACGATCGAGAATCGCTTGAAAGATGAGCGCCGAAGTATCCCCTCGAAACGGCACTGTGCCAGTACCCATCTCGTACAAGACTGCCCCGAAGGAGAAAAGGTCGGTGCGTGCATCCAGTTCTTTCCCTTTCGCCTGCTCCGGCGACATGTAAGCTACCGTGCCGACCATCGTGCCGGGGCTGGTCAAGTACCGCTCGTCTACCGTGCGCGTCTGCGTCTCGGCCGCGGTAGTTTTGATCGAAAAACTCCCGCCCGGTGTTACCTTTGCCAGTCCGAAGTCTAGAATCTTGGCGTGTCCTCGCTTGGTCACGAAGATATTCGCGGGCTTGATGTCACGGTGGACGATGCCTTCCGAGTGAGCCGCATCGAGCGCATCAGCAATCTCGATTCCGAGCGAGAGCAGCGTCTCCAGCTCCATGGGACGGTTGCCGATCAGGTGCTTGAGTGTCTGACCGTCGAGGTACTCCATGGCGATGAACGGCTGGCCCTCGTGTTTCCCAATCTCGTGGATGGTGCAGATGTTGGGATGGTTCAGGGCGGAGGCAGCGCGGGCTTCACGGCGGAAACGTTCGAGAGCCTGCGGATCTCCCGCCACGTCTGGAGGTAGGAACTTCAGAGCCACGAAGCGTCCGAGTTCGGTGTCCTCAGCCTTGTACACTACACCCATCCCACCACCACCCAGCTGCTCGATAATGCGGTAGTGCGAGATGGTTTGGCCGATCACTGGCGCAAAATCTTACGTCTGTGAAAAGGGCAAGTCAATGAAGGCCCTGGAGTTGGTAGCATTTCCAAAGGGTTGTTTGTTGAAAAATCGCCATGTCGCTAGCGGGACTCAGCGGTTTCAGATGAGTTCCACCCAGCTTGCGCATGTCTAAACTCCATCTTCGCTTCCTCCTCAGCACCAGATACACCAGCGGCCCCGCAGCCAGAGCCAGCAATCCACCGATAGTTCCGTAGAGGCCGCTTCCCAGCAACGCCACGACACTCATCACAACCACTGCGACGACGGAGTAAATCAGCCCGGTACTTCCGCCCGGAATGACGAACGGACGGTGCATATCTGGACGCTTACGCCGCAGTTGCCACGCGGCCAGCACGGTCATCACCGTAGTTGCGATGCGCAGCCAGTTATAGATGCTGATGATCTGCACCAGAGACTGCACCGCGAGCAGGCCGTACACCACGGCGGAAACAATGATGGCGATCCACGGTGTGCCATAACGCGGATGGATCCTGGTCAGCACGTTGGGCAGGTAGCCGTCTTCGGCCATGGCGAAGGGCATGCGCGTGGAAGCCAGAATCGTGCCATTGAGAAGCGCCACACTGCCGACAATGGCGGCGATGGTCATCCAGGCACCGAGCCCCGGTCCGCCGATAAGCTGGGCGGCATCAGAAAAATAACGCGTATGCCAGTTCTGCCAGTTGCCGAGGGCCGCCAGGCAAACCAGCGTTGGCAGGAAATAAGTCGCAATCGACATCGGGACGACCAACGCCAGGGCGCGCGGATAGCTTCGCTGCGGGTTGTCAACCTCTTCGGCAACCGTCGAAAGCTGTTCGTAGCCGGAGTAGAGCCAGAGTCCCAGGGCCAACCCGACTCCGAATACGTGAAACATCGGTTGATGAGGCGGGATGACAGGAGAAAATGGATTATGCCGCCATTTGGCGAGCCCGGCGACGCATAGCACGACCACCGGCAAGAGAATGAAGATTTCGAGTCCAGTAGCAACCTTGCCGACCAGCTCGATTCCCCGCACATTGATGTAAGTGATCACCGCCACCATGGCCACGGAGACGAGGTAGTGCCTCCATCCAATCAGTTGGGGGAAGTAGAACCCAAGATAGTCGGTGAAGAGGACGGCGTAAGCGCCCCCGAGCAGAAACGAGGCGCACCAGTTCCACCAGCCCGCGAGAAATCCCCAAAAGTCGCCGAATCCAGCCCGGACCCAGCGATAGAAGCCGCCTTCGACCGGCATGGCTGTGGTGAGTTCGGCGGCGACCAATGAAACCGGAATACACCAGAACAGCGGCAAGACCAAAAGATAGATCAGTGTCATGCCGGGGCCGGACGTGGTGACCATATCTTCAAGCCCGAAGGGGCCGCCCGTGCAGTAGGAAAACATCACCCAGACGAAGTAAAAGAGTCCAGCTTTGCGGAGGGCCGATTTGGTGCCAGAGGTCGTGGTTTGGCTCAAAGGGAAGCTAGATCCTGTCGGACCAATGCAGTCCGCTGCGCGCATGAAACCTGCTGGGTTCGACGTGGAAGGGCACGGCTTCCAGCCGTGCTGTCATGATGCGGGAAACATCCGGCTTTAGCCGCTGAGTTCTTCTTCCGTCACCATGCGACTTCGAGGTATTTACGAGGCCAGTCGTAGTCAGTTGACGGACTGATGGCAGAACTCGAGATGCGATGACTAGGATCATGGCGCAGCGATTACCAGAGCGGAGAAGGATATCACTTGCGAAAAGAAAAAAGCCTCTTGCTTGCGCAAGAGGCTTTTCCGGGGGAGGGCTCCGAGCGTAATGCCCGTCGTCCTGGCTTTACTTAGGAGGAGCCTGCTGGTCCTGGCTCGCTGGCGTTGTTGAGGTGGAAGCAAGTTGCTCCAGGTCGTTCTTCAGGAGGCTGATTTCCACGCGTCCACCGCTGGTGTGCTTCTTGCCTTGCTCGTCCGCGGTTGGCACCGGAGCATTGCCCATGCCGACCACATAGATCCGGTACACCGGAATATCGTGGTTGAGGACGAGATAACGAACCACCGAGTCCGCCATCTTCTGGGAAGTGGCGATCGCGGCCTGTCCATGTCCAGACGAAAAGCCCTGTACCTCGATGATGTAGCCGCGCTGATTCTTCAGCGGAGTGGCAATGTCGTCGAGAGCAGATTTCGCGTTCTGGCTCAAGGCGCTCTGGCCAGGCCGGAAGCGGATTTCAGTCTGCGTCGCGGCCTTGTACTGATCAATGTTGCCGACTACCTGTTCCACCGTGGAGAGACGGGTGTTGGCCTGAGTGGCGGTCTGTTGGGCCATCTGGGCTTTATTTCCGGCGTCAATGGCATGCTGGTCGGCTTCGTTTGCCTTGGTAGACGCAAGCTGAATCCCCTGTTGCGCACGCGAATCCGTGTCCTTGATCATCTTGCTATTGGCCGATGTAAGATCGTCCAGTTCGTTTACCCGGTCACGGATAGGGGCAGTTTGCCGCTGCACATACTTCTTGCGCGCGAACGGATTGATCTTGCCCCAGAATCCTTCATGAGTATCCGGCTGCAATGCCGGTTTGCCGCTCGCTCCAGCATTCGACGAGGAGTTGCTCTGGTCCGTCGACGGAGCGGCGGCTGCAGGTTGGTCTTGAGTGGTTGAGCCGGTCTGCTGCGCAAGTGCCGGAAGGGCCAGCACAGCGGTCAGAAGCAGCGCTACGAATATGCGGTTCTTCATTTTCTACGTCCTCCAAGTGGGCGGAAGCATTGGGCCTCCGCTCCAGCACGTCTGTGGCGTGCTCAGTGATTTTTAGAAAATCAATGTATCGGTGGCCCAGATCCCGCCACCTGGCATTTCTCATAACAGGTTGAATGCCAAACCCTTACAGCCCTAACCCATTGCTGTCCAAGGACATTGTAGCGCCAGCCGGGCAGAAATGCGGGCGAAAACTGCAGCGCAGGGTAATTTTGGCGAAACTCGATATAAAAACTGCTGTGTTTATGCGCTTCATGCTCGAATTGGAACCCCGTGACCCATGCTGGTCATCCAAAAGGGCGGATGCAGATAAATGCTGTGTTGGGCGGTCCCATGCGAGCCTGGTTCTCCGTTGTGCTCCCGCTTTTTCTGTTTTCCTGTACCCGCGCCCAGGAGCCTGACATTGCTCGGCTTAAGGTGCCGCCTGGGTTCCACGTTGCCGTTTTCGCCCACGCGCCGCATGCCCGCATGATGGCCTTTAGCCCCGGCGGCGTCTTGCTGGCTACCGGCATGAGCGACGGTTCGGTACTTGCCTTTCCCGATCCCGAGCACTCTGGACGTCCCCAACGCACGGTCGCTGTACTGGGCAATCTGGACGAACCAAACAGCATCGCCTTCAACCAGGGGAAGCTCTACGTTGCTGAGACCGATCAAGTCCGGCGCTTTGACTGGGACGAGTCCGAACTCCGAGCGGCTCAACGGCCAGGTAATAGCCACGCTTCCCCGCGGCGGGGACCATGCGACCCGCACCGTGCTCTTTGCCCACGGAAAGATGTATGTCTCGGTAGGCTCAAGCTGCAACGCCTGCGTGGAAAAAGACAAGCGACGTGCCACCGTCCTGGAGTTCAACCCGAACGGCAGCGGTGAGCGAATTTTTGCAGATGGCCTGAGGAACTCCGTCGGGCTCGCGCTAAGTCCTCACACCAACACCATCTGGGCCACGGAAAATGGGCGGGATTGGCTAGGCGACAACTTGCCTCCGGACGAAATCAATGACTTGGGCACGAATGGCGGGAACTTTGGTTGGCCGTATTGCTATGGTAACCGAGTAACCGACGCTTCGCAGGTCAAGCCGGGCGACAATCGTTGCCAGAGGACAATCCCCCCCAAGGTTGAAATCCAGGCACATTCAGCGCCGCTGGGAATTGCGTTTTACAACGGAAGCATGTTTCCGCCTGACTACCAGGGAGACATTTTCGTTGCCCTGCACGGCTCCTGGAATCGCAGTGTGCCTACCGGCTATAAAGTGATTCGCGTCCACCTGAATCCTAAGGGCGAGCCGGAAGGTCCTCCGCAAGATTTCATTACCGGATGGATCCGGCCGGGAGAGACACGCAAAGGCATTTGGATGGGAAGGCCAGTTGGAATTGTGGTAGGACCCGAAGGAGCGATGTATGTGAGTGACGATTCCAGCGGCGTGATTTACCGGGTGACGTGGGAGAAGTAAAGATTGTATTCCAGCGTCGCGAGCGATCCTCGCCCGTGCTGATTATGTCGAAGGCGGGCACGTCGCGCGAGGAGCGCCAACGCGATCTTACACTCGCGATTAGCCTAGTTCAGCCGCAATATCTCTCGTACTGTTCGTAGATGAAGGTATCGGTCATACCTGCAATGTAGTCACATACCACCCGCGGCAGCGGGTCCTGCTTTGCTTTTTCCTGATAACTTGCCGGCAGGTTTTCCGGTCGGAGCATCCAAAACTCGAACAATTCCCGGATGACCCTTTCGGCATCTTTCTTCTCCGGGTCCAGCGCCTCGCTGTAATAGAGATTGGCGTATAGAAATTCCTTGGCGCCGCGCCGATCTTGCTCCACCGCGGGGCTTAGCATGACCAAACGGTGCGGGCAGGCACGCACGTCCTGCAGATTGCGAATGCCCTCGGCCCTGATTTGCTCCTGCGTTTGGTGGATCAGGTCGCTCACCATGCGATCAAGAATTCGCATCAATGCCTCGTTGAATTTCAGCTTCTCCATCGCGGTGGGATAAGTTTGCTCGGCTTCACCATAGAAGCTGTCGAACATGGGAACGCCGTCGCGGATCTGTGCGAGTGTCAGCAGATGAGCTTCGTATCCGTCGTCGAGATCAGCGGTATCGTATGCAATTTCGTCGGCCAGATCGATGAGCTGCGCCTCCAGCGGCGGGCGCTGATCGAGCAGGTACTCGGCAAGTTCCGGAAATTGTGTGGCGCTATAGTCTGTTGAGTGCTTGATGATTCCTTCCCGCACTTCGAAGGTCAGGTTAAGTCCGCGAAATGCGGCGTAGCGCAGTTCGAAGTCCTCAACGATGCGCAGCGCATGCAGATTGTGGTCGAAAAAATATCCATGGGCTCGCATGGCCGCATCAAGCGCTTTCTCACCGGCATGTCCGAAAGGCGGATGGCCGACGTCGTGCGCTAACGAAAGGGCCTCCACCAGATCCACGTTCAGTCCAAGCTGAGAGGCGATAGTGCGCGCGATTTGCGCTACTTCAATGGTATGTGTCAGCCGGTTGCGAAAGTGATCCGAATAGCGTCGGGTAAAGACCTGGGTCTTGGCTTCTAGCCGGCGAAAAGCTCGCGAGTGAATGACGCGGTCGCGGTCCCGCTGAAAATCATTGCGGTAAGGATGCTGCGGCTCGGGATAACGGCGTCCGCGGGAATCCTCCACCCGCACCGCGTACTCGGCGAGCATGAGGTGAGTCTAGCATTGTTGATTGAGGGTTGCCGATGGCAGCTGATTGCTTCACCGCAGCTTTAATCGCATCTCGTTGGCGGGCTCAAACCCCAGCGCTTCGTACAGAGGCTGCCCGTGCTTACTGGCATGTAGGGAAACGGAATCAAAGCCTTCTTTCCGGCACCACTCAATCATGGTTTTCATTAGCTCGCGCGCAATCCCTCTTCGACGATAGTCTGGGTAGGTATAAAGGTTGAGAATGGTGGCTTTGCGGCATGCATGCTCGTACGGATGACTCGGCCAGGGACTGATCACGATTCCGCCCCCAGCCACTACGCGTTCTCCCGCCAATGCGATCCAACCCCGGAATGAACCATCCGGCAGAGCGGCAGAGAAGTATGGCTCGGAGGTCGAAACCACGGCATCCAAGGCCTCCTCATCGGTATAATCCATGTCCTCGTACATGCCCCTCCGATGACTGAGGATTTCCGGAATGTCCTCTCGGTTGGCTTCCCGGATCCGGATGGGGATCTTTTCGCCCATTCTTCCCTCCAATAAGAAAAGGCCGAGCTGCGCTCGGCCAAACAGCCGCTGGCGGCTGTCTCTAGATGATTTGTGGTCGCCGGATACTGTTGACCGCTACTTGTTTTCGGGCTCTTCCTTGGCCAACTTCACCTTGGCGGACTCGAGCTTCTTCTGCACCTTTGCTACCTCGGTGGAGTCCACTTCGGGGGCGATGGTTTTGTTCCATTCGGAAAGCGCGCGTTCCCAGTGCGCCGCGGCCAGCTTCAATCGGCCCGTTTTCTGATAAAGATCGCCGAGGTGGTCCTGCACCGTGGGATCGGTTCCGATGCGCTGCGAGGCTTTGATCAGACTATCCTCGGCCTGGTCGTACTTGCCCAGCTTGAAGTAGGCCCAACCTAGCGAATCCAGATATGCGCCGTTGGCGGGATCAAGCTCGACCGCTTTCTTGATCAAAGTGAACGCTTCTTCCAACCTGACGCCGCGGTCGGCAAGCATGTAGCCGAGATAGTTCAGAGTTGTGGCATCCTCGGGATCGGTGACCAGGACTTTGCGGAACATCTCTTCCGCTTCATCGTACTTTTTCTGGCGCTCGTAGGTTGAACCCCGCAAAAAGTAGAGATAACGCTTGTCCTCTGGCTTGGTGGAAAGCGGTTCCGCCTTGTTCAGGTCTTCCTCCGCCTCGGTCCAGCGCTTCAAGCGGCTGTTCATTTGCGCCAGTGCGATGTAGACCTCGCGGTCCTCCGAGGTACCTTTGAGCATCGACTTGACCCGCTGGAAGCCAGCATCGGTCTGCCCCATGTCGGCCAGTTGGGCCGCGTACACCATTTTTAATCCGCGGCTGTTGGGGAGCTTCTGCACCGCTTCCTTGGCGGCGTCAGTAGCCTGCTGCCACTGTTTGGCTTCGCGATAAGTATCGATGATCTGCTGGTATCCTCGTTCAGCGTTGTCATCGCCGAGAGACAACATCTTGCGAAAAGTGTCCAGTGCCGCCTGATCGTTGCGGTTCTCGCGATAGATAGTCCCAAGCCGTTCCAGGAACACGGTTCGGTTATTTTTCTCGGGCTGAGTGTAGTTGCCGTCGGGCTTTTCGGTCTTCTTCAGTAGTCCTTGCAATACCTGAATGGCTTCGTCGTATCGCCCCTGAGCCTGGTATACGGCGGCGATGTTGTAGGGCACTTCGATGGAGTCCTGCACCATGGACTCGGCTTTTTTCAAGTTCTCCAGTGCCAGATCGAACTTGCCAGCCTTGCGATAAATCTCCGCGATACGCAGATAGGTTCCCGCGTCCTCGGGGTTGGCGTCAGCGATAATCTTGTACTGCTCGAGCGCCGCGTCGGTCTGACCATTGTTCATCAAATTCTGGGCCAGGCCGCGGATGGCGTCGAGATTGTCGCGATCCAGCTCAATCGCCCGCCGGTAGGCCTCGATGGCTTTCTTGTAATCCTTCTGCTGCTCGTAGGTATAGCCCAACGCTGAATACAATTTGGCGGAACGGGCCGTATCCGGCATTGAACTCAATACCTGAGTGGCCCGAGTGGCATCACCTTCATCGTTATAGAGGTAGGCGAGCATGGTCACTGCTTCCTCGGAATCGGGCTGCAGCTTGACCGCGGTCTTGAACTCGCTCTCTGCTTTTTGCAAATCGTTATTCAAACGATAGAGACGACCCAGCAGAAGGTGGTCTTCCACGCTGTCCGGCTCAATCTTGATGATCGTCTCATACTGCTCGATGGCCAACTTGAGCATGTTCTGCGAGCCAGCGCTCTCCTGATCTCCCAGTGAGCGCAAGTAGATGCGGCCCAGCAGCTTGTGCGCTTCCAGATTGTTGGGATCGCGCTTGAGGATATCCTGCGCTTCGATCACCGCGTCACGGATCCGGCCGGTCTTGGCATACAGCTCAGCCAAACCAGCGGTCAGATATTCAGATGTCGGGTCGGCATCGATGGCCTGGCGGTACTCCTCAATCGCCTTATTGGCCAGCTCGCTGCGGCCATACACCGCCACCTGCTCCTCATACATGTGGGCCATGGCATAGTGATAGTAGGCTGCAGCTCGATCCGCCTTGCGTGGCGAGGGCGGGCTGGCAGGCTTGGAATCGGAAGCACTCGGAGCTTGTTGTGCGATGCCGGTTGCGGCCACTAACAGAACAATAAGAGCGCGATAAATGCTTTTCATCGAAGACCTTTGGGTTCCCAAAACTATAGCGATTGGATGCTGAACCGCTGCTGCTGGGTGCTCGGAATATTGTAAACCTTGTCCCAACCACGAAGCGAAAAAGGGGCATTGGAACTCAGAATGGTAATGATCGGAAGTACAGGGACTACCAGAATTGATTGTTGCGGTATTTACAAATCGACGGATTGTAAAGAACTGTCACGCGCCAATACAAATTCTACAATTCTCGATCTGAAAATCCTAGTGCCTGAAGTGCCTCACGCCAGTAAAGATCATAGCTAAGCCCATACGATCTGCCGCCTCGATCACTTCCGGGTCGCGCACTGATCCTCCGGGCTGGATGATCGCCGTAGCACCGGCTTTAGCGATCTCCTCGACGCCATCGGGGAATGGAAAAAATGCGTCTGAAGCAGCGACTGTGCCTTTCAGTGGCAGCACGGCTTTCATGGCCCCGATCTTGCAGGAGTCGACTCGGCTCATTTGTCCCGCGCCAACTCCCACAGTCTGGCCGTCCCGCGCGAAGACAATCGCGTTCGATTTCACGTGTTTGCACACTTTCCACGCAAATAGCAGACTTTGTTTCTCTTCCGCTGTCGGCGATCGCTTGCTGACGACTGTGAGATCCCTTTCTTCCAGCGGATGCACGTCGGCATCCTGCATTAGGATTCCACCGGAGACATTCTTCAGCACCCACTTTTGAGGAGCGTCGACTATTTTCACCAGGCGGAGATTCTTCTTGCTGGCGAACTTGCTCACAGCACCTTCGTCGAAGGAAGGCGCAGCAATCACCTCAAGAAACAGCTTGGCCATTTCCTCGGCGGCGGCGGTATCTATCGGACGGTTCACTCCGATCACGCCCCCGAAAGCCGAAACCGGATCGCATTCCAGCGCTTTCTTATAAGCCTCGAGCAGGGTCTTGCCTGTCGCTGTGCCGCAAGGATTGGTGTGCTTAATAATGGCGCACACCGGCTCCTCGAATTCTTGCGCCAAATCCCACGCGGCCTGCAAATCCACGATGTTGTTGTAGGAAAGCTCTTTGCCCTGGAGTTGTTGACCGTTGGCTACGCCAGTGCCGGAGCCGTCGCTGTACATCGCAGCTTTCTGGTGCGGGTTCTCGCCATAGCGCAAGTCCATCACCTTATTGAAACGAAAGCCGCAGCGTCTGCGGGAAGCCCGTCTCGGGATGAAAACCGAACCGCCCGTTGGCGCTGACTCGCTCAAGCGTTGACGCTATGGCGGAGTCGTAAGCTGCCGTGGTCGCGAACGCCTTTTGCGCCAGGCGCCACTTGGTCGCAGGCGATAGTTCGCCACCGGACTTGTCCATCTCCTCCGCAATCGAAGCATAGTCGGCTGGGGAGGTGACCACGGCCACGTCTTGGAAATTCTTGGCCGCCGACCGGATCATCGAAGGTCCGCCGATATCAATGTTCTCGATCAGCTCTTCAAACTGCACGCCCGGCTTGGCTGCCGTCTTCTCGAACGCGTATAGGTTCACCACCACCAGGTCGATGGGGTGAATACCGTGCTCAGCCACCGCGTTGCAATGCGTGGGGTTCCCACGTCGATGCAGAATGCCTCCATGCACCTTGGGATGGAGCGTCTTCACCCGGCCATCAAGCATCTCCGGGAAGCCGGTGAGTTCGGAGATGTCCTTGACGCCGACACCGGAATCGCGTAGTAACTTCGCGGTGCCTCCCGTCGAAATCAGTTCCACGCCCATGTCAGCAAGCTTGCGCGCGAACTCGACTAGCCCGGTTTTGTCGGTGACACTAAGAATTGCGCGCTGGATTTTGGACATGTGACAAGCCTCGACTGGGAGAATGTGCAGCCAGAAATTCTACCAGCAGCAAGGCCGGGGCGCCCGAGTGAACTCGAGTTCCGGTCGTTCCAATTTCACTCCCGGCTTTCACTTGATGGAGGCTTCGGATTTGAACGTGTGGGTTTCACATCCTGCCCGATCAGGGGCCGCAGGCGGGGGTTTGGAAACCTTCGCGCTTGATGGTCGACTGAAATGGATGCGCCACCCGAGACAGATCGTACCATCATTCGACAAGGTGTTCATATGCCTGAGGCCAGGATGGGACTTCGGCGGTCGCCTGGGCTCCAGTGATCGTAGGCAGCTTCTGTCGCACCATTCCACGAGCTTTGGCATCGCTTGGGCGTGCGGTCCACCACTGCGAAATGATTTCATGCCCGCTCGCTTTCCCATACTGTCAAAGTCCAGAACGTCCGTTTAACATCCACCAGGAGCTTTCCGCCCAGAAACTCGGTTGCGCGCAGAACCTGCTGCTGACTGCGAAATGTCATCCACAACAACGCCGGAAGATATTTCAGCGATCGAACGCGAAGACGGGTCACCGATGCGAACATGCCTTTGCTCCGAAAGAAAACTCAAACTAGATGTTTTTGGAATGAAAAGGAGAAGCAAGTAAGGTTCAGAAATCTGCGCTACCAAGCGGATCCCGTAAGTCGCCTAAACTTTTGCCTTGGCCTTGAGCCGGACGTGGCCGTCCTGCATCTCGACCGTGTATTCAACGCTGTGGCAGCCGTACTGCTTGCGAATCTGGTCGGTTTTCTTCTGCACGAATGAGGTAAAGCTGTCGAGATTGCCCGACACTGCTTCGCCGGCCTTCTCTTTTGCTACCGCCAGGGCCTTGTAAAGCTTCTCCACTCGTTCACGCTCGGCGCGGGCGTCAGAGCATTCCACGCTGAAAGGCTTCTCTTCGGCGGCGGCTGAAACTGACGCCAGCCCAACTCCGTAGACCTTGTGCTCCGGCTGGTGTTCCTCCGGCCGCACTCCCTGCACCGACAACAGCGCATCCTGAGGGCGACGATAGCCTTCTTCACGGATGCGACTCTTCTTACGCCACAAGTCGCTATAGATGGCATAGCGCTGGGCGATTTCGTTATAACGAAAGCGTTGCGAGAAGCTCATGCGCGTGCCATCGCTGAACTTGCGCAGCAGCGAGAGCACTTTCCACTCGACGTCCGTGGGTGGCCTTTTGGTCGGGTTACTGAAGAAGATCTCGTACTCGATCTTCAATCGGCGCAATTGCGAGTCGAGCAGAGTCAGTTCTTCGTCGATGGTCACTCAAGGTTCTCCAAGAGGTAGTGTAGGAGGTCGCGAGTAAAGGGACGAGGTACCCGTGGGCCACAAGAGGGATGGAACGAAAGTACCCAGGTTCTGACGTCAGACCTCGGACCTCAGGCGTCAGGCGGGCTGTCATTTTCCGAGGTCTAAGGTCTGAGGTCCGAGGTCTGAAGTCCAAGGTCTGAAGTCCGAGGTCTGAAGGTTGTCTTAAGTCCGCTGTCGAGCTTACTTCCCGACGCTGGCTGCCATCTTCTTGACCATGGCGAGCACCAGTTTGCGGTCGCTGTCATTCAGGCTGACGGCGTATCGGCGGATCTGGCTGAGAAAGCGGACTTCATCGTCGGAAAGCTGGGGCAGCCCCTTGGAACCGTTGCTGTGCCCGGATTCGGCAAAGAACTGGGAGAGCGGGAGCTCCATGGCGCCAGCAATTTTGGCCAGCGTGTCGAGCGAGGGGATGGTATGGCCGTTTTCCACTCGGGAGAGATAGCACCGCAGCAAGCCCGTGCGCTTCTCAATGTCACCCTGGGACATCCCGCGCTGCAGCCGGTAGTTCCGGATGGTCTCGCCGATATTCATAGAGAAAACAGCCAACTAAGACTCCCCGAGGATGCGTGCATAGTAACCAGAGTAGTACCTTCTGGCAAGAGGAATTTCACGGTTCGATGCCGCATGCCGCTGAAGCAGCGTTAAGCCTTTTCTGGGCAGCGCTGGCCACCGTCTTCTGCAATCCAATGATTGAAGTCCATCACTTTTTCAACGTGCTGGCAAGGAAGTTAACCGTATGCTTCCAGGCATCGGCAGCATCCTCGGCCCGATAGCTAGCGGTGTTATTGGGATTTTCAAAGCCATATCCTGCGTTTGGATAGATCACGACTGCAACTTTCTTCCCCATCTGCTTCAATTGTTACTCAAATTTCTTTACGTCATCGACCGGAATTCCTTTGTCCTGACCGCCAAAGATGCCGAGAATTGCGGCATTGATTCTCTTAAGGGAATCTGGGTCGGTGGCAAGGCGGCCGTAGTTGATGACATTCGCCGCCAGGGTTGGCTCCTCCAGGGCAAGGTCGAGCGCATAGCCACCACCCCAACACCAACCAATGGCGCCAATCCGATCCTTGTTTACATTGGATTGCGACTTCAGGAACCGGACGGCGGCATGAAGATCGCGCTTGGCGCGATCGTCAGGGACGCCACGCACGATCTGGTGTGCCTCATCGGGCGAGGTTGAGACCTTGCCGCGATAGAGGTCGATAGCCAGCGCCACGTAACCCTGGTCGGACAGCTTCGAAGCCTGTTCTTTTATCCAGCCGTCCAGTCCCCAGTATTCGTGGATGACGACGATCGCAGGGAACGGACCCTTACCCTCGGGCACATAGAGAATAGCGTGAACAGTTTCCTCGCCGCTCTTGTAGGAAACATCCTTAGGAGTAGCGGCTGGAGCGATCATTCCGAGCAGGAAAGTAAGGCAGCAGACAAAAATGAATTTCATATCGCCTTCTTTTCACAATTGCAATTCCATGTAGAGCGCGCCCTCGATCGGATTTGCACGGTAGGGCGGAATCTCCTTAAAGCCCAGCCGGCGATACATCGCTACCGCATCTTTCATGACCGGCTCGACGGTATCCAGACGCATGCGCCGGTAGCCGATGGCGCGAGCCTCGGCGATGATCGTCTCCGCCAGTGCGCGGCCCAAGCCCTTACCGCGAAACCTTGCACGAAGATAAAGGCGCTTCATCTCGCAGATTTCCGGTTCCAGCTTATGCAGCGCCACGCATCCAGCCAACTGGCCATCATATTCGGCCAGCAGCAGGCGGCCATCGGGCGATGCATAGTCGCCAGGAAGCCCGGCGAGTTCCTGATCGAAGTTCTGGAAGCAAAGGCTGAAGCCGAGCGATTCAGCGTACTCGAGGAAAAGTTCGCGAGTCTGCGCGATCTGGGCATGCGATTCCGCTTGCATAACCGTGAGACCCGGGATTGTACGCGCTACCCCATCAGCATTCCTCCGTTCACGTTGAGCACATGGCCGCTTATGTAGGAAGCTGCCTCCGAAGAAAGAAATTCGACTGCGCCCGCCACATCCTCGGGAGTGCCGATGCGTCCAAGCGGAATCATCCTCAGCGCAGTTTGTTTGAACTCATCGGAAAACCCCGACGTCATGGCGGTTTCGATGAATCCGGGCGCCACCGCGTTACAAGTAATGTTACGGGAGGCGACTTCACGCGCGATGGCCATAGTCAATCCAATCAGGCCCGCCTTGGAAGCCGCATAGTTCGCCTGCCCCGCCTGGCCGATCTGACCAAAGATCGAAGTTATGTTGATAATCCTTCCCCAGCGCTGCTTGAGCATGGAGCCGATCACTTGCTGGATGCATATGTAGGCTGACGTGAGATTAGTGTTGAGCACAGCGTCCCAGTCGGCTCGCTTCATACGCATAACAAGCTGGTCGCGGGTGATGCCCGCATTGTTCACCAGGATGTCGATCTTGCCGAATTGTCCGATGATTGTCTTGCACGCGGTCTTGATCTGTTCGTCGTCGGCGACGTCTACCGGGAAAGCGGCGGCCTTGCCTCCGGATGCTGCGATTTCCCCGACGAGTTCGTTCAATTTCTCCTGATTGCGAGCGGCGACCGCTACCGTGGCGCCCGACTGCGCCAACTTTAGGGCGCAAGCCCGGCCGATGCCCTGTGACGCACCGGTCACCAACGCCACTCGTCCTGAAAGGGACATGATTGCTCCTTGCAATCTGCTTGCGATTTAGAGACCCGGAATTATAACTTCACAGCCCCAGGCGTGGAGTCCTCTTCGAGCAACTTCGAGTCTCGCGGGAAAAGACAGCGCAACGGGGCAGTGTCACTGCTGTAATAGGCTTAGGTGAGATACAAAGCTTGGTCTGTTGCGTTTCATGGTCCGAGGCGGGAACTTAGTTCCTGTCTGGGACGGCTATGTGACAGCCAATACACCCCTTCCGCGTATAATGCCTTCACCTTGGCTGAAAGCAAGTCCAAATTCAAGCACCAATTAAAAGGGGTTGGCAATGAAGCGTGCTCTGATTGGTCGCCGCTATTATTACCCGCCTGTCTGAGCCTGGCTCCTTCGGCTTCGGCGAGTTGGGGGAGTTTCGTCTCTACCGGGACTTGCCACGGGAGTCGGCAACCCGTCCTGCGCCTTCGTGTCCACTGGACACGTGGTATGCGCGGTCCTGAGTGGCAAGGCCGCGATCATGGTGAATGAGTTCAACGGGACGGCTTGGGGCACATGGACGAACCTGGTCGGAGCGGTCAGTTCCGCCCCCAGTTGCACGAGCGACGGCACCGGCAAAGTGATCTGTGCCGCGACAGCCACTAGTGGCAAGCTGCAGGTATCCATTTTCAACGGCACGGCCTGGAGCACGCCGACAACAGTTGCTGCAGCTCTGTACTCCGCCCCCAGTTGCGCCGAGTACATCGCCGGACAAGTGCTCTGCGTCGCCCGCAACGTGAGCGGCGGGCTGGCATGGTCGCACTACAGCGGCACAACCTGGAGCGCGTTCGCGAACGTCTTACCACTACTGCCGTCTCCGCCCCGAGCTGCACCACGGACAACAACAGCGGCGTGGTTTGCTCCATATACACGACCGGAGGCTCGACGCTGGTGAATCGTTTCGCCGCCGGCAAATGGGAGGGGTTCCTCAATGTTGGCGGGATCGCCGGCGGCGAACCGGATTGCACATCCTTGAACTCGGCTGGCAAGGTGACGTGCTTTGCGAAAGCCTATAGCTCAGGGATCTATGTAAACCTCTTCAAGGGTGAATCGTGGATCGTTGGTGACTGGTCCGGTTACGGAGGTCTCGGCGGTGCGGTGAACGACAATGCCAGTTGCACTAGCCAGGCTCCGGGCGAGCTGGTCTGTGGCGTGATCGCCGTTACCGACGCCGCTTTCTACGCCAACGTTTTCAACGGTACTGCCTGGTCTGGCTACGCCAAGATCGGCGGAGCTGGTGTCGGCTCGCCCTCGTGTGCGCCTCTGGGTACTGGCCAGGTTGTGTGCGTGGTCCTGGGCCCGAATAACAAGCTTACTAGCGTCGTTGGACCGTAACTTGTGTTGTGCAAGTCATCGTTGCAGATAAGCCCCTCATGGGAGCGCAATAGGAGTGTCCCGTTTAGCGTCCGAATGTGATTGACGGTGTCATGACAACCCAACCGGAGGTCTCGTTTTCATTGCGTCATGAGGATTGTTCCGGACGCAACGATTTAATTGGAGTATGGCCCAGCTCCAAGGACGAAACGCCGGGTGTCCCCTTAGATCTTTGGCGTTTGCGCGGTCTGCGTTGTACTCGCCACCGGCTGGTAGTCGCTCTGATAGATGTCCACAATCGCGCGGCCGACAATCCGAGTACTCACCTCTGAACGGATGTGGACCGGGAAGGTGAATGCACCCACGTCGGCGTAATCCTGATTGAACTCGATCTGCTTGATAAACAACGACGGCGATTTTATTGCTCTGCCCTCGACCCGCACTAAGGCACCAGTGTAGGCGTCCAGATAGACGTGGCCCTTGAATAGCCCCATCCGCTTCTTGCGCGGCTTGACCTGGTAGACGTGCATCAGACGGTTCGGCGTCTGCAGCGTTCCCTTGTAAGAGAACTTATAGTTAGCGGGGGTGATCGCAGTCAGTGACGTGTCGTCCTTCTGCACATGGTCCACCTCCGATTGCAGCAATCGGGTGATGACGTTGCTCTTCACGAAACCATCACCAGTGAAGCGTACGGGTTTGAATTCCAGGGTACGGGGTGCAGCATAGTGCCGCTGCAGTTCATAGTCCCCGTACTGCGAAGTATCGGGAAGTTCGACGTGAATCAGCGTGCTGGCGGAGTAAGAAACCAGTTCACTGGATTGCGCTGCTGCCCGGCGCTCATAGGCTTGCAGAGCAAGCTCGGGAGCCATACGGGGAAGCGTAGTCGCAGACGCCAGCGCTTGCGAGGCGCGATCCGCCAGCGGAAGCGCTGACGAAACCGGCAAGGACTGAATACCGCTTCCTGGATCAGCGAGGGGGAACACGCCTATCGGAACACCGACCACCGGCAAACTGTCGCCCACCCGTGCGGGCGTAATCAAGGAGGAGTCCTGTGCGATTGCAGCACTTGTCAAAGCCAAGCACAGAAAACCTAGACGAAGAAATAAGAATGCAACACCAAGCCGCTTCATCACGGTCAATAGAAACTTCACCTTATATATGATTCCCGAGGTGGGAGAAAAGTAGCAAAACGAATCCCGGGCTCAGGGCGTCGTTTTCTAGATTCCGGCAGCAGTCTACGGAGCTGGTGCTGCGGGAGGCACCGCCGCAGGAGTTGCCCCGCCAGTATTGACCAGATCCTTCAATTCCTTGCTGGGCTTGAAGAATGGAATTTTCTTGGCGGGAACCTCCACGCGATCGCCGGTCTTGGGATTGCGGCCCACCCGCGGCTTGCGCTGTCGAGTGCGAAAACTCCCGAAACCACGAATCTCGATTTTGTCGCCCACCCGGAGCGAGCGCACAATGCTATCGAAGATGGTCTCGACGATGACCTCACTGTCTTTGCGCGTTAATTCCGCCAGCCGGGAGACTTCATCAATCAGATCAGCTTTTGTCATACACTCTTCGCTCCATATCGATCTCAGTCGCAGAGGGGCGAGCGCTTCGCCGCCCTTGGGTCTGCACAAACTTCTCAAATTTAAGGGGTTATGGCAAGAAGCTTTTTTAAATGTTGCTTTCTTTGAACTAGGGCCCGAAACCTATTTCCAGAGGTAATAAAAGCCCAGGTGTTGCTCCAGCAGTTTTTCCCGGCTAGGAAGCCATTCCGAAACGTCGCCGAAGAGCAGGTCGAGAAGAGTTTTGCGGTCTTTCTCAGGATGAACCAGTACGGGTTTGCCGGAAATCCCCACGGCTTTAGCGGTGTCATCCACGGCAGTCTCGAAATCGCCCACCTGATCGATCAGCTTCATGGAGAGCGCTTGCTGGCCGGTCCAAACCCTGCCGTCGGCGATCGCCTTGATGTCCTCTTCCTTGGCATGGCGCGCATCCGCCACTGCGTGCACGAACTGCCCGTACATATCATTGATGAGGGACTGCATGTAGGCTCTCTCGGCCGGGGTCATCTCCCGCGACGGATCGCCGGTATCCTTGAATTCGCCCACCTTCAGCACTTCCTGCTTGAGCTTGGCCCAGCGCAGCAGATCGCCGTAATTCACCCACTCGGCAATTACGCCGATCGACCCGACGATACTGCCGTTGTCTGCATAAATCTTATTGGTCGCGGATGAAACGTAGTACGCACCGCTCGCGCCTACGGTCTCAATCGAGGCCACGATGCGCTTCTTCTTTTCGTCGCGGATGCGCTTGACCTCGCGATAAATCTCCTCTGAGGCGGCCACGCCGCCACCGGGTGAATTCACGTGCAGAATGATGGCTTTAATCGAATCGTCCTCGGCAAATTTCTTGAGCTGGCTTACCACCGTCGAAGGATCGATGATGACTCCTTGGAGCTCCACCACGCCGAGTTTGTCGCCGAATCCGCGGATCGAGGCTTGCTCCCCACCTGTGCGCAGTGCCAGATACACCAATGTGAATACCGCCAGCACGAAGAGGAAGAATGCTCCTCCTCCAATCAGGATCCAGAGCAAAGTTCGGGAACGTCCGCTGTCCGCCATAACGATAGGCTAGTTTAGCACCGGAATCGCACAGCGTGCGTTTTGGAACCTGGCACGTGCAGTTGGCTCAGTCTGAATCCTTCAGATGCGTCATCCCCAAAACCCGCGTACCTCAGCCGGGTGAGAGCCTGCCCTCAGCGAAGTCGAAGGGGATCTCGCGTGGGAGCTTCGCCGGATGCCTCGCTTGTCTGCGCGCAAGATCCCTCGCAAAGCTCGGGATGACGCCAGTTGTGGCTGAAGTGGAGCCGTGACCTGGCAGGCTCAATTCTTGACCCGGAATGAAAAGCTTCGTAAGATTGCGCCGCTTTAGCTATCCTTTCTCGCTCGTATTCTCGCTCGTATCGGTTTACTAGCATTTTGCATTCCTGTAATCAGGCCCCGCGGAAAGCGTAAAGCGTCTTAGGGAGGCGCGTCATGGCTGCATTTTGCGTGAATTGTGGTGCACCGTTGTCAGAAGGGGCGAAGTTCTGCTCGAAATGCGGTACGACGGTGACGCCGTCGACGCCGCCTGTCACTGGAACCGTTGCCCCGGTCCCCGTCGCCCCGGGCACCCCCGCAGCCGCGCAGGGCAGCAACACTGTGGTCAAGGTCATTATCGGAGTGGTCGCTGCATTCGTGTTGCTGATGATGCTGGGGGCCGGAGCGTGCTTCTACATTGGCTATCGCGCGAAGCAGCGCATTCAACAATTCTCCCGTCAGATGGATAACGAGGCGACTCCGTATCGAGGCAAACGCGAGCCCTGCGCCATGTTGTCGACCTCCGAAGCCGCTAGCGCTCTAGGAGAGAAGGTCATTTCGGTCGAACAGCGCGGCATCACGACCTGCGAGTATCGCTTCGGTCAAGGTGGCAAGCGGATGGACATCGAGTACACATGGCAGGGTGGGGCGATGACCATGAGACTTGCTCATGGCGCGGTCAGGCAGATTTCCGGCGCAGAACGTTTACGGTGCTGCCGGGCATCGGCGACGAAGCCTACATCGCCCCCGATGGCTCGGCTCTGCTGATGCGCAAGGGCGATGTCATGGTGAACCTTGACCTGCGAACCAACGGTGTCAGCTGCGGACGCCGCCAAGAAGATGGCTTCGACAATCGCCGAGCGTCTGTGAGGGCAGGGAATCCATTCGCATAACACCGAGCCTTGTCATCGCACGATCACGCTTAGTGCCTTAGGCACCAGACCAACCTCAATAGGCGTGCGGCACACATATTCGCCATCCGCGTAAACGTCGAGAGGTATTTCCGAGAAGCGAAGTTGTTAATGACCAGCCTGCGTCAACACACGTAATCTATACAGCATAAGGGTTGATGGACGGCTTCAGCCATATCCATGGATAATGTTTCCACTGGACGGCCAAGCCTTGGCGCACGGGATTCTCGAGCAGGTACTGCACCTTGTCGTGCAGACTTTCCGACGATCGCAACACATGGTCGAAGGATTCTGGCTGCCACACTCGTCCTGGCGGCGAAAGCCTGGTTCATCTTGTGCGCCGATGCTCCCTTGATCGCGTCGGTAACCTCTGAAGATTGCCGGGCCCATGGCCGTAAGTTGACAGCAGCGACGTTAGCAGAGCCAGAGCGGAGCTTTGTCATCCTGAGCGAAGCGTGCCGTCTCGCGAAGCGGAGCGGCACTGCGTAGTCGAAGGATCCCTACTTCACCTGAAGTCGAGTTGGCGGTAGGGACTCCTTCGACTCGATACGTGAGCTTCACTTCGTGAAGCTCAAGCCTCGCTCAGGATGACAGTGTCTTTTGAGTCGCAGAGAAGTTGACAGCTTCACGCCGGTCAGCCGAAGTGGGTGACCACTAGCGGATTCATCGCGATTTTACGTTTCCCACTCTTGAACCAGTCTTCTGTTCTGAGGATTCGCAAAAGAATCAGTGGATCGGTCTTGACGTTTCACCGTTAACTCCGACCGCTTCTGCTTTAATCTTTCGTGACAGCATCGGTGACCGAATCCGCCAGGCCGCACCCGGCCATAGACTTGATCTAGTTTGATCCGACTGCCGTAAATGTGCCTTCAGCAGCCGCGTCCACCAGATAGCTACCCTTATTCTGACCCTACACATCCTCCATTCTGCTCGATCTTCTTCTACATCCTCCGGCACTTCATCCTTCTGGAATTGCTTGGCCCAATCCTCTGCTGCCTTCGCTGCCGCATCCGCGGAGTGGAAGTCGGTCACAATCGTGCGAGCGAGATTTTTCTTCGCTTCCATCGGATGCGTTTCACTTCTCATTTTCTCGATTTCCGGAACCTGAACATCGGTAAGCAGCTCGTAGTATCTCCACATCATCGGATCGGAAATTGACATGATCTTGCCGTACATCTCGAGCGGCGGCTCCTGGATGCCGATCGCATTGCCCAAAGACTTCGACATTTTCTGCACGCCGTCGAGCCCTTCGAGAATCGGCGTGGTCAGCACCACTTGCGATTCCTGCCCGTAGGCGCGCTGCAGTTCGCGACCAACGAGCAAGTTGAATTTCTGGTCGGTGCCGCCAAGCTCAACATCAGCCTGGAGGGCGACTGAGTCGTATCCCTGAGCCAGCGGATAAAGCAATTCGTGTAACGCAATCGGTTTCTCTTCGAGGAAGCGTCTGTGAAAGTCTTCGCGTTCGAGCATCTGGGAGACCGTGAACTTGGCAGTCAGACGGATCCAGTCCGCCGGCTTCAGCTTGTCAAACCATTCGCTGTTGAACCGGACTTCGGTCTTGGCTTGGGCAAGAATCTTCCATACCTGCGCCATGTAAGTCTTGGCATTGCGCATGATTTCTTCGGCGCTAAGCGGAGGACGAGTGGCGGAGCGGCCAGTAGGATCGCCGATCATGCCGGTGAAATCTCCGATTAAAAAGATGACAGTGTGGCCAAGGTCTTGAAAGTGCTTGAGCTTGCGTAGAAGGACCGTGTGACCGAGATGCAAGTCGGGCGCGGTAGGGTCGAAGCCAGCTTTGACGCGAATGGGCTTGCCCGAGGCACGCGATTTCTCGAGCCTCGAGCGCAGGTCGACTTCTCGGATGATTTCCGCGGAACCTTTTTTAATGTAAGCCAGTTGTTCGTCAACGGGGGCGAAAGTGAGCATTATCGTGAAATTATACCGATGATCGCCGTTTAGATTGCCGAATTGACGGATTTACGGATTCTCGAATTCGATCCGATGCCCTTTGCGGTAAGCTGTGAGCTGACGAAAATCGCAAGAAGTTCATTTGCTTCGCGTTGCAGATTGCCCAGCCGGACCGATGAGACGATTCCAGACTCGACCAGGAGCTCGAGCCAGAAAACAGTTTCGTCGATCTCCTCGACGACTATGCCGAGTCGGGCCACAAACTCCGCTTTAGATCGGGAACGCCAGACAGCACGATAATTGGCTGCAACAGAAGTGCCGGAACTAAGCAACTGTCTTCCCAACGTGCGTGCATCCTCCGAACGAGGCAATGCCTGGGAAACCTTAACGATTCGTAGGGCAAACTTCTTTGTGCGCAGTTTGAGTTCATCGGCAGGCTTCATGCGGTGCTCGGTTTATTTCAATTCGTCAATTCGTAAATTCTGCAATTCGAAAGTACCGGAATTTGTCGCTATTTTGCTGTGATCTTTGTCACAAGCTTTCTCCCCACCACTTCAAACTTTCCCTCCAGCACAATCTTGATCGCCTCGGAATAGGCGATGTGTTCCTGCTCCAGAATGCGGGCAGCCAGCGAGTGCTCGTTGTCGGTGTCGAGTACGGGCACGGCCTTCTGCACGATGATGGCGCCATGGTCGAGTTCTTCATCCACAAAATGCACGCTGCAGCCGGCCACTTTCACGCCGTATGCGAAGGCTTGCTCCTGCGCTTCCAATCCGGGGAACGCGGGGAGAAGCGAAGGATGGATGTTGAGAATCCGGCGCGGGAACTGCTGGACGAACCAGGGCGAGAGCAGACGCATGTATCCGGCGAGGCATACAAGATCGACTTTGTGCTCCTGCAGGGCGGCCACCACTTCGCGATCGTGTTCTTCCCGCTGTTTGCCCTGCGAACGGATTACCAGTGCGGCCAGTCCGAGCCGGCGGGCAGTCTCGATGCCACCGGCGTCAGCCTTGTTCGAGATTACAACGGCTATGCGAGCATTGGGGATGTTTCCAGAGGCAACGTTCTTCGCGATGGCTTCAAAATTCGAGCCGCGGCCGGAGAGCAGAATTCCGAGATTTTTCATGGGGAGTTTTCAGGTCGTCAACGATTGCCTTGCAGCAGGCATGATAATTCATTGCGAAAGTAGATGTGCCAGTGGTCCTCGCTCACCGTAAAGCTATAATTTGCGGCAAGCGTCCATGAGAACCGAACAGCAGCAGGAAGTAACGACAAAGTCCTCTGCGGAGAGTTCGCAGCTTCACCCGTCCAGCCGAGGTGATTGGTTTCTCCTCGGGGGATTCGCGCTCGTCGCTCTTGTAGTGCATCTGGTCTTTTACAAGGGCTACGGATTCTTCCGTGACGAGCTCTACTTCATTGCTTGCGGAAAGCATCTGGCTTGGGGCTACGTGGATCATCCTCCCGGAACACCGTTCATCGCGTGGACGTCGCAAAAGATTCTCGGGGATACGCTGTTTGCAATCCGATTTGTGCCCATCCTCTTTGCGGTTGCGCAATTGGTTCTGACCGGTCTGACCACTCGCGTGATGGGAGGCGGCCTCTATGCGCAATTGCTCACCTGCCTTTGTGTCTTCGGAGCGCCACAATACTTCGGTACATGGCTCAACACTGACATGTTCATGACCCTGGGTTGGGCTGCCTGCGCCTGGGTGGCAGCGCGGATTTTTGCTGGAGAAAGCCAGAGGTTATGGCTGCTCTTCGGTCTGTTTGCTGGATTGGCCCTGCAAGGCAAGCACGCCATGCTGTTTTTTCTGATCGCGTTCTTCGTGGGCATTGCAGTCTCGCCACAAAGAAATCTCTTGCTGACCCGCTGGCCGTGGTATGGCGCGGTGATAGCGTTCTTGATCGCTCTGCCCAATATCATTTGGGAGTACACCCATCACTGGGCAACCTACGAATTGCTCTCCAATATTGCCCAGAGTGACAAAAACATCGTTCTGGGGCCTTGGCCGTATTTGAAATCGAATCTCGATTCCCTCGGCGTGCTTACCCTGCTGGTCTGGATACCGGGGCTGATCTGGTGTTTGTTCCTGAAGGGTGGGAAGGGATTCCGCGCGCTGGGTTGGAGCTGGATCTTTTCCTTCATACTTTTCATTGTCCTAAAGGGGAAGACCTACTATCTGACCCCCGTGTATCCGATGCTGTTCGCCGCCGGCAGCGTGGCTATCGAATCCTGGTTTGCGCGAACACCGCATTTAGTGCAGTTGGCGGTCAAACCAGCCTTTGCAATCATCGTGTTCGTACGCGCCGCCATCGGTTGGCCGTTCGCGATGCCCATGATGCCGGTGGAGAAATTCATTGCTTACGAGCATGCTTTGCATGCCGTGCCAGAACGAACAGAAACCGTCGCAGTGAACGAGTTGCCCCAGCAATATGCCGATATGTTTGGTTGGCCGGAACTGGCGGCAACCGTCGCGAAGGTTTACCACTCGATTCCCGCCGGTCAGCGTGAATCCTGCGGAATCTATGGTAAGAATTATGGCGAAGCGGCAGCGATCGATTACTTCGGCCCGCGACTGGGACTACCTCATGCCATCAGCGGTCACCAGAGTTACTGGTTTTGGGGTCCTGCTCCCTACAGCGGCGATTGCATGATTTTCATCGGCAAACCGCCGGCTGTACTCGATGGAATGTACGACAGCGTGACTCAAGTTGCGGAGACGACTCAAGCGTATGCGATGCCCTATGAATATCATCGTCCTATCTTCCTGTGCCGAGGCAAAAAGTTCTCCTCGCTGCAAGATCTCTGGCCGCAGATGAAATTCTGGATCTGAAATACAGGGAGACGGAGGGTGAACAAGGGTTTCTCCCGCGAAGTAACTACCCTTTGATCCAGGTATCTTCTCCAGCCGTGTAGATGCGTGCCAGAAACTTCGTCGCCACAAAACTTGTAATTCGACGCGCACTCTGTCATTATTACTTAATTAAATTATTAATTGATGAAATGACAATAATGAAGTCGGTTCGGGCCCTCGGCAACGAGCGGCGGCTGCAAATCTTGGAGTGGTTGAAGCAGCCCAAGCGACACTTCCCGCCGCAGCGTGACGGAGATCTGGTCAAGGATGGCGTCTGCGGTCTGCTCATCGCACGTAAGCTACGCGTGAGCCAGCCGGCTGTCACCCAACACCTGAAGATTCTCTCCCAGGCGGGTTTCCTCAGAAGCAAGCGCACCAGGAAGTGGACGTTTTACCAACGAGACGAGAAAGCAATTAAAGCCATCAGAGATGCGATTTCCGAAACCCTTTGAGCGAAAAGGAGAAAATCAAGTGAGCGCACCAATACAATATCCGTACGATACTCGCCTCAACGTGTTGCACCAGAATTTAGAGCTGATCGATGAGAAGGCACTCTCGGATGCGGCACCTCACAAGTGGTACAACCAGACGCTGTGCCAGGTCAATGCTTCGGTGGTGCGATTAGGAGTGATTGAAGGTGAGTACCACTGGCACAAGCATGATCACGACGACGAGTTTTTTTATGTGGTTGAGGGCAAATTACTGATCGACCTGGAGGAGCGAACTGTTGAACTCTCTCCCCGGCATGGATTTGTGGTGTCTAAAGGAGTGCTACACCGCACCAGAGCCCCACAGCGCACTGTGATTCTCATGGTGGAAAACGCCGGTATTATTCCCACTGGAGACAAATGACGAAGTGGCTGCGACTACAGCTTCTTCGCGGCCACGTCGGCACGCAGGCGCTGTTCCCGCTTCCTGAGCTCGGGTGTCAGCTCGGAACCGAAGTCTTCCAGCTCAAAGAGCGGGCGAATCTCGATCTCGGCTTCCCCTTCGTGAGGACTGGGGCAGCGCTTGACCCACTCGACAGCCTCTTGCATTGACTTCACTCGCCACAGCCAGAAGCCGGCGACCAGCTCCTTGGTTTCGGCGAAAGGTCCGTCGATCACAGTCCGCTTCCCCCCCGAAAAGCGAACGCGCTTGCCTTTCGAGCTGGGGTGGAGGCCGTCTCCGGCGAGCAACACGCCGGCCTTCGCGAGCTCTTCGTTAAACTTTCCCATTTCTGCAAGCAGCTTTTGCTTCGGCATGACGCCCGCCTCTGAATCCTTATTGGCCTTGACGATCACCATGACTCTCATTTTCATATTCCTTTTGAATTTGGGATTTGCTGATCTCTATCTTAGAGTCGAACGACTGGCGGTCAGATCGACAAGTGAGCGATCTCTCTTCTGAACCGCCTTAACATTGTCCGTGAAGATGTCCCGGGATAATGCCATTCCAACTGTGACGAGCAGCAACGGCCAGGAGGCGGCCAACATGTGCTGAAAGAAATCCTGTAGAAAACGCTGGTGGTTGGCGGCATGGGCCTGCAAAACTTGCGAGATTGTCAGGATAACGGCGGGCAAAACCCCTAGTGCCTCGGAACTGTTAGCGCCGAGGACGTGACGTAACCACGCAATCGAGACAACCAGGTTCTCATACAGAACAAACATCCCCGACCCGACGAGGACTGCTCCTGCGATTGACTGGGAACTCCGAAAGGTTGTCCGCTGCCTCGCCATATCGGCCTCCTCTGGCCTTTCTTCTTGCCTCTACTTGTTTGTCGAACGAGGGATGACGAAATCGACAAGGACCGGATATTTTTTCAAGTATTGGCTAAGACCAGCGGGCGTTGGCTTTTCGTCCTCGCGGCGGATTCTGGACGGATAGTTGCCAAACAGGCAACTGTGAGCTGCTCGATAAATTCAAATCTGCGGCCGAGTGTTCAATCCTGACCAACCCATTCGGTCTGGAGCTTCGGCGGCCGCATTAAAGTCTGCATGACCACGCAATACTGTTCTGTTTTCTCGCGCAATGCGCGCAGTTGTTCCGGGGTTGCGTCAGGCGCAGCAATATCAAAATGAAGATGAATACTCTCGAAGCCGACAGGCACGTCTTTTGATATGCCAAGCGTACCTCGGAGGTCCAAGTTTCCTTCCACTGTGACCTCAACGCGTTCGGTTGCGATGCCCATGGCCGCGGCCACCATCTGACAGGTGATCTGCGCGCAAGCCGCTAGAGCCCCAAGTAAAAGGTCGCCGGAACAGGCACCGGTACCGGCGCCGCCGACTCCCTTGTGGGCTTCGGCTTGGTAGATGGCACGTCCGATATCGACCGAGCAGGTAATTGGGACATCCGTCTGCCCGCCTTTCGCCCGCAGCGTGATTTGCGAGGCATTAGGGTCACTGCGGTATTGCTCTTTCAGCGGCTTCTGAAGCGTTCGAAGATCCATTGCAACCTCGTTCGTTTATGTTACTTGGCGACTTTTCGGTGACCGGGACAGCTTCGGCCAGGTATTGCTGCAGTTTGACAAGGAAGCGAGCCAAGCGTGCGATATTGCGCTCGCAAAGAACGCGACGATTCGCACGGCTCGCCCAGATCGCCCTCGACTGCGCTCAGGCCAGGCGTTCGCGGCGCAAAGAGTGCTTGCTCCAGGATGACAAATCAAACTGCACCACTACCTTCGGGCCCAGCCGTCTTGAAGCCGCTCCATCTGCATGCTAGCATCTGTGCGCATCAGAGGGATGCTCGTGCCGAAATTCGTCATCGAGCGGGAAGTCCCCGGAGCTGGAAGTCTGTCCGATGCCCAGTTGCGGGAAATCTCCCAAAAGTCGGTTAACGTTCTGAAGGAAATGGGTCCCGAGATCCAGTGGCTGCATAGCTACGTAACTGGCGACAAGGTGTACTGCGTCTACCTCGCCCCGGACGAGGCGACCATCCAAGAACATGCCAAGCGCGTGGGCCTTCCTGCCAATCGCGTCTCCGCCGTGCGCCGCCTTATCGACCCGGCAAGCGCGGAGTAAGCGCTGGCTGAGCCTTCTGGGCCTCCGGATTGCTTCGCCATTTGCGTCAGCTCGTCCGAACCCCCATGCCCTGACCCGAGGGGGAAGCAGCCTCGGGCATCATCACCTCATCAATGGCTTTCTCGACGGGCAGAGCCCAACCTTCTAACCAGGCTGTTGTCCCTGCCGTGTTGGTCAATGCTTGCCGCGCAGCCTGCAAACTTGCCTCCAGTTTGGCTTGTTCTGCCATCGTGAGCGGAGCGCCAATATTTTGGCGCAGCGCAGCTGCTGCGCCCGCCAGCCGCAGCGAACGCTCTGCTTCGAGTTCGACCGCCGCTGAGCACGCGAAGCACTCCAGCAGGCGCGCAATTCCGCGTTTATGGTCCAGTTCCCGGAACACGTTTATGCTTTCCCGGTAAAGAGAACGCGCTGAGGGGCAATTCCCCTGCTCTCTCGCCAAGCTCCCCAGATCAGCAAGCGTGCCAGCAATGCCCCAGCGGTCACCCAGTTCCCGAAAAATTGACAGGGCCCCCTCGTACAACGTCCGCGCCATTGCGGAGTCCCCCTGGTCGCGAGCGACATCCCCCTGATGGTTCATCGACCACGCGACGCCTGTCCGATCTCCCAGTCCCTGGAAGATTGAAAGACATTCCGCATATAAGGAGCGTGCGCTGGCATAGTCACCCTGCAATTTGACGACACTCGCCAAGTTGCTGAGAGAACGAGCCACAGCTTTCTGGTCGCCCAGTTCTCTCCATAGCGCTAAGCTATCTTCGAATAGCGAGCGCGCAGTTGCGAAGTCACCTCGGTCCCGAGCATTGACCGCCAGCGCGTTTAGAGAAACAGCGGCGCCCTGCTGATCACGCAACTGACGCGAGATGTCCAGACTTTCCCGAATGAGCGTCATCCGCCGAGACGTAATCCCCTTGCTCGGCCGCGAGCACGCCCGCAGCAAAAAGCGCACGCGCACGCGCTTTCGTTGGAGCTGCCGCTCCTGCAAGTTTCAGCAACTTGCCCAGCCGGCCCCTGCCTTCGGCGAGGTACTCGCGCGTCTCCCAAAAGCGAAACAGGGCAGTGCCAAGACGCAGGCCCCAGTCCGCATCTCCGGTTTCTGTCAGCCAATCAAGACCGGCACGAAAATTGTCGTGTTCCAACCCGAAGTGTTCCAGCCATTCCGTCCCCTCCGCACCGCTCTGCTCCGCAGCCTCTTCTTCTGCCAGCACCAGGCAGTAGGCGGCATGGGCGCGTTTCGTCAAGGGCTTCTCTCCGCTTGCCGCCAGTTTTTCCAGAGCGTACTCGCGAATCGTCTCCAGCATCACGAACCGCGATTCGCTTTTCGCTTGCTCGAAGTGCTGCACCAGGCTTTTGTCCACCAGAGATGACATGCCGTCGAGAAGGTCTAACTCGAGATCGCTTTTGGTGTCGCACACAGCTTCCACGCCTTCCAGCGTGCATCCGCCAACGAACACCGATAATCTTCGGAGGAGTTTCTGCTCGGCGGGGCTCAGCAGATCGTAGCTCCAATCGATGGCAGCGCGAAGCGTCTGCTGGCGCTGCGGCAGGTCTCGCGCTCCACCTGTCAATAGCTGCAACCGGCTCGCCAGGCGTGTCCGCATGGAAGAGGGCGAAAGAACCTTGACTCGGGCGGCTGCGAGCTCGATCGCGAGCGGCAGACCATCCAACCGGGCGCAAATTTCGGTGACGATGGCTGCGTTTTCTCGGTTGAGTTCAAAATCCGGCTTGACCGCGACCGCGCGCTGCACGAACAGCGCGACCGCTGGGTATTGCGACAGGACGTCGACTGGAGGCACGGCCAGCGAATCCGGCATCGCGAGCGGCGGCACCGGAAATTCATGTTCTCCGTACACGTGCAGTGCTGCGCGACTCGTTACCATGATTTTAAGATTGGGACCGATGGCCAGGAGTTCTGCCACGGTGGGTGCTGCCTGAATTAGGTGCTCGAAATTGTCCAGCAGAAGCAGCATCGGTGCGCGCGACGAATCCTGCAAATTCTGCTTGAGCACTTCGAGCGGTGGCTGGCCTCCCGCCTCCCGGATCCCCAACGTCTGAACGATCACGGAAGCGATCAAGCCCGGATCGCTTACCGGGGACAGCGGAACAAAATGAATGCCACCCGGAAAGCACTCGACAAGGCTAGTGGCCACATGCACCGCAAGGCGCGTTTTGCCGATTCCTCCCGGACCGGTGACTGTGACCAGGCGCACATCCGGGCGCAGCAGCAGTTCTTTGGCAGCTGCTACTTCCTTCTCCCGCCCCACAAACCCAGTCCGCTGCACAGGAAGATTCGCCGGGCGGGTCTCCACCTGTTTTACCGGCTTTTCCGAGAAGCGATCGCGTATGGCCGCAAGTTCCCGGGCAAGATCTCGGGTAGAAACGTAACGCTTATCGGGCTCCTTCGTCAGGCACCTCTCGATGGCCCAAACCAGCGGAGCTGGGGCATCGGGGTTTTGCATTCCGATCGGTTCGGGCTGATCCCGGAGAATGGCCGCCAGCATCTCTGCTGGTGTGCTTCCCTGAAAAGCCCGCTTTCCGGTCACCATTTCGTAGAGCACCAAGCCGAATGAGAACTGGTCTGAGTGGAAATCCAGCCGACGGCCGCTGGCTTGCTCTGGTGACATGTATTCCACCGTTCCCATGATCAGGCCCGGTAGGGTCTGGCATGCGAGCGTAGCGCTCATATCCGTCAGCTCTCCGCTGGGTAGCGTGAGCTTCGCCAGCCCAAAGTCGAGGATTTTGACAACTCCATCGTGAGAGATGATCAGGTTTTCGGGCTTCAAGTCCCTGTGCGTGATGCCTGCTTCATGCGCCTTGGCCAGGCCCTCGGCTACTTGCGCGGCAATCTCAATTGCTTTTCGTACGGGCAGTGGTCCGGCAGCAAGCAGCTCGCGCAGCGTCTTGCCCTGCACCAGCTCCATCGCAATGTAGTGAGTGGAATCGTGTAGTCCCAGGGCGTAGATGGTAACGATATTGGGGTGGTTAAGAGCAGATGCGGAACGCGCTTCCTGCTCGAAGCGCTGCAGCCGATCATTGTCTGCGGAGAGTGCGGGAGGCAGAATCTTGATCGCAACACAGCGGTCCAGGCGCACGTCCCGCGCCCGGTAAACCTCGCCCATCCCGCCGGCGCCCAGCAGCTCGATAATTTCATAAGGGCCGAGCTTCGTTCCAGTCGCGAGGGCACGCGGCGAAGCCAGTTGCAGAACATCCGCTGCGGCTGCAGCCAAAAACTGGCTTCCGGCCTCCCCGTGAGAAGCAATCAAAGACTCAACTTCGCTGCGCAGATCGACATCCGTTCGACACGCTGAGTCAAGATAGGCTTGTCGTTCTGCGGGTGCCAGCCGCAGCGCTTGCTCCAGTATTTCCTTGATGCGTTCCCAGTGCTCCGAACTCATGTCCTGGCTCTCCGTGAAATCTCCCTATATAGCCAGGCACGGGCCGCAGTCCAGTCGCGCTGCACCGTGGCGGTCGCGATCCCCGTCACCTCGGAAATTTCCTCCAACGAAAGACCGGCAAAGAAACGCAACTCCACTACGCGAGTCTGCCGTGGATCGAGCTCTGCAAGGGCATTGAGCGCATCGTCGAGCGCGAGGACATCCACGTCTTTGCTCTGGGGCAGGGCTACGGCGTCATCCAGTGGGAGCATGCAGATGCCGCCGCCACGTTTGGAGGCGCGTTGGCGGCGAGCATAGTCCACCAGGATCTGGCGCATAAGTTGGGCCGCGATTGCGAAAAAATGCGCACGACTCTTCCACTCCGGGAAGTCCTGGCCAACCAGCCGAAAATAAGCCTCATGCACTAGCGCTGTGCTTTGCAGAGTATGGTTGGGACGCTCATTCCGCAAGTGGTAGTGGGCCAGGCGGCGCAGTTCGTCATAGACCAAGGGTAGGAGCGCGTCCAAGGCCCGGGGGTCGCCAGCCCGCCAGCCCTGCAGCAGCTTTGTGACCTGACTCGGAGGGGGATGCGCCAACAGATTCGCACCTAGCGCGCGGGAAGCACTGGCTGCGTAGCCTATTCCTTCCCGTTTCGCCTGTCAAACTCTGGAAACGGGAGGGCTGCGAGTTTCCCATTCTTAAAGTAATTTCTCTTCCGATGATCAAATCCGCCAGTGTTTTTCGCCGTTACATACAGAGGGCATGGGAAAACAGCTTTGCAAGTCTGGCGCAGCATAAAAACTCGCAACCGGGGAATCAGCAAAGACTTTCCTGCATGCGAACTCAGAAGTAGACGGTTTCTACACAAAACTAAAGGAGAATCTTATGAAGCTCAAGATCAGAATCAAAGCGCAAAAGTGGGAGCCAGGTTGGAGAAACAGAATGAGAGCGCTAGCAATAAGTCCCCTCGCAAGGTTCGGGTTACTGGCCGGCTGTTTGATATCCGCTGGCGCGACACAGGCGCTTGCGCAAGAACAGGCGTTGCAAGGACAGCCGCCACGTCTCGCACAGGTTGTGGCCTTGGACGAATGCGATCCGAGTACCTTTAATGCCGCGCTTGGACCCGATTTCTGCCGGAACGTCACGCTTGGAGCATTCACGACATTGTCCGACTTATTTGCAAAGGCGGCCGCCGGAACTCCGGACCGGGGTTGGGACTTCGAACCTGACATACTCAGGGTCAATGAAGGAACAGAAATCAGCGTAGTCGACCAGGGTGGTGAACCCCACACTTTCACCGAGGTGGCGCACTTCGGTGGCGGTTTTGTAACGGGGCTCAACGCGCCCGGAGAGGAGACGGTTCCCGAATGTTCCGGTGGGTTTTCGAAGGTCAAGGTGGCCAGGACTCGAATCCTTCAAGGCAGTCATCTCGAGGTCACGCGTCTGTCGAAAGGTGAACATCGTTTTCAGTGCTGCATCCATCCTTGGATGCGCGTAAAGGTCGAGGTGAAATAGCCCTAGCGAGCGAGAGAGAGGGCGCCCCATCCTTTTTCATCTGTCGGAAAAGGGTGGGGTACATGCGAACTCATCAATCTTGCAGATGTCGGAATGGTTGAGTGTAGCGGCAGATCGGGCGTCACGATCGTCTTTTCTTTTCCGTTCTGAGATCTGAACTGTTGGGGGCATCAATGAGGTCGTGTATCTAAAGAACATACATCATAAGGAGAAGCAAATGAAGAACACCAGATTGGCGACTAACGACGCGGCCTGAAAAGATTGTCAACGGAGTTGCGGTCGACCACCTGTTTAAGACCGTCGATGCCATCAAGGCCACGCCGTCTATCGCGAAATTCAAGTTTTGCATTCGCAATCAATGGGTGGGTGCCGGCCAAAGTAGCTCGGTTGCGGACACGTTCTACGGTTCCGGCCAAGAGCAATTGCGGGTCAAAGCCGTTTGTGCTGGAGGCTGATGAGCCTCCGATTCTGCTCGGCAAGGATATGGCTGCCAACCCCGTCGAATATCTGCTCCATGCCTTGGCATCCTGTTTGACTACGTCCATGGTCTATCACGCAGCGGCGCGCGGCATTCAGATCGAAGAAGTCGAGTCTTCCTTGGAAGGTGATATTGACCTGCACGGATTTCTTCAACTCGACAAGAACGTTCGCAACGGCTACCAGGGAATCCGGGTCAACTTCAAGATAAAAGCCGACGTGTCAGACAGTGAGTTGCAAGAGATTGGCCAACTGGGACCTGAACATTCCCCGGTGTTCGACTCGCTGACCAACGGAGTGCCCATCTCGGTAACGGCGGAGCGGATGTAACATCACGGAGTCTCCAGGCCGACGCCAGGGTCTTCCCCTGTACCAAGCGTCCAGTCCTGGTGCGTAGATAGCAGCAACCCTACTGCACCGAAATCACCAGGATGCGTCCGTCCGAGCGGTAGCCACCGCCAGTTGCGTTCCGAGCATCCTGCACCGGATCCGGTGGCAGATAGTAAGTGAGACTCTTGATCTTGCCCGTCTTCTGCAAAGTCTCGCCGATGTGATCACGCTCACCGTCGACCGCAGGGTCGATCTTGTGAGTCACGCTTCCGTTGCGCTGATCTTTTTCAAAGCCGATGTCGTGCGTTCCCGCCCCGACCCAGACCTGCTGCCCATTCAATTCGAATGGCGCCTTCCACAAGCGGAAGTGGTGGCGGGTGGCAACTACCGCGTAAGCGTCGGCCTGCTCGTATCCGAAGTCCTGAATTCGCCCAAAAAGGTACAACTCGCTCATGGGCATCTGGAGGTAGTCATGATCTTCTTTGGTCATAAGGATTGCGTTAACTACAGCGTTGGTTTTCGTCTTGTCCGCCACCAGCCAGTTGGCAGCCTGCAGTGCATCCTGGACCTTTTGTTGAGCACCAACGATGACGAAATTCACCATGTCTCCGAGATGCTGGAACTGGTCATTGACTCGCCGCGGCAGGTGGTCGATTGCTTTTTGCAGTTGTGGATCCAGCGAAGCCGTAGAAAGCTGCAGCACCGGAGCTGCCGCTGCAGGGGTATTTCCAGACGTGGCATTTGAACCCGCTGCGTTCTGTGTGCCGAATTGCCCCGCCAACCAGGTTTCAGCGGCAGCCGCGAGTTTGGCTTTCGCCTCTGCGCCGCGAGAGGCTGGAGGACCGGAGGAATCTGGCGTTGATTGCGAAGAAACCAAGTGTACTTTCACCGCAAAGCTGCCTGCGCATCCAGGCTTTCCGTCCGCATTCGCTCCCAGATAGAGATGCCCGGCTTCCTCTATTTTCATCTCCTTCTTCTGACCAACCAAGAATGCTTCTGCCCCTTGCGCATGAAGCTTGCCAATCAGAGCGCCGGAAGCGGCGGAGGGTACGGGCAAGTTGGTCGTTTGGGAGGAATCAATGCTCGCGCCTCGAGGATCGCAAACAGCCGCGCTCTGGTTGGAGTCGCTCGGCGACGCGGCGGAAATCTGCAGTAGATCGCCGGCATGCAGCTCAAGATTGGTGTCAGTCCAGGCCTGACTGGCTGGAACAGTCAGATCATAGTCGTGACTCGCAGCCTGCCCGGCGGCCGGCGTCGCCGAGGAAATTTGGGCGGTTGAGATCGCGCAGCTGGCAAGAATGAGGAAGGGAACCCAGTGCTTCATGACCAACACCTCTGCAAAGAATTACCTCTTGCTGGAACGAAGACTCCTGAGGCTGGCCCGTCGGAAGCCCGAGGTGGGGTCAGCCCTGCTTCCAATATCGGGCACTCGGGGCGAACCAAACTATTATCTTTCAACATCACTCTTCAAGGCTAGGCGGACTGTTGTGCCGCGGATTGAAGATTACGTCTCATGACGAAGCCAAGGCTTCAGCTCTTTCTTTTTTCTTTGTGTCTACCCGGTTGGTTCTGTGGAAAAAAATTCACGCGCTTTTCATCAAAACTCAACACCATTTTAACTTCGGCTTCTTAGCATCCCCTGCAAGGCTCCAACAACGCCACCCGTGTAGCCGAATAACTCAATCGGTGCCAGTTCGCCACGACCCACTCGGCGGGAGAAACCGCCTAGATCTGAATCAGGAGCTCTTATGCGACTAAAGCATTCGTCTCACCCGACCTCCTTCTTCGGCTTCTCTCAATGGATCATTTTGCTTCTAGCTGTGTTAACGATGACCAGCGGGGCGGCGCACTCGCAGATCGATCGCGCAGTGCTCGAAGGCACGGTTACCGATCCGACTGGAGCGGCCATCGTCGGAGCCAGCGTGAAAACGGTGGCGGTCGATACTGGCATCACTCAGGAACAGCGCACCAACTCGAGGGGCTACTATCGCTTTCCTGGTTTGGCTGTAGGCCGCTACACGGTGACGATCACCAACGACGGTTTCAAGACAAAGGTGGTAGAAGACGTCATATTGCAGGTCGGGCAGACGCGGACGCTGGATACCGAAGCTTGAAGTCGGCGCGATTGCAGAAAAAGTCCAGGTAGAGGCATCCGCAGCTCCTTCGGAACGCAGTTCCGCTGAGGCGTCGACGGTCATAAACACCGAGCAGATCGCTAACCTCCCCAACAATGGACGCGACTGGGCCAGCTTCACCCTCCTCGCGCCCTTCGCTCAGGATGACGGCGGCGGCGACCAGCGAACGATTCGCTTCGCCGGCCGCGCCCGAGACGACAACAACTTTCAGATTGACGGCGTCGATGCCGGCGGCATTCAGGAGCAGGCCCAGAAATCGCAAACCCGCCTGCAGATTTCTCAGGACGCTATCGAGGAGTATCGCGTCAACAGCGCGCTGTACGATGCGGAATACGGTACCCAGGCGGGCGGCCAGATCGACGTCGAAACCAAGCACGGCACCAACGCCTATCACGGATCGGTGTTTGGCTATTTGCGGAATTCCGCTTTCGATGCGCGCAATTTCAATGATCTTTGACATCAACGGCAATCCGGCGATTCCCCCGTTTCGCTACGGGCAGTATGGAATGTCCCTTGGCGGTCCGGTCGTCAAGGACAAGCTATTCTTCTTCCTGAACTACGAAGGTCTTCGCCAATACGGCGCGACGACGAATCAGCTCCTGGTGCCCAACACAGCCACTATCCAGAGAACTCTGGCCACGTCGCCGCAGATGTGTTCCATCCTTCAGGCCTTTCCCTGGCGCGCGTCGGCCGGTTCCATCGGAAGCTGCAGTCCCCTGCACGTCTATCCTGATGGGGCCTTCAGCCAATGACACTGTCAATGTTCCCGACACCGACCAGCTTACCGCCCCTGCCCCAACCACGGTTCACGAAGACACCTGGCTCGTTCGAATGGACTACAAGATCAACGACAAAACCACGCTATACGGAAGCGCACACCGAGACATCAGCTTGGTAAGCGGCACCAACGGCAGCAGCGCCCTTCCCTACGACCTTATTAAGACGATCAATCATCCCGCAGGTTACTTCATTGCCCTGCAGAACACTTTCTCGCCGCTCGTGCTGAATGAAGCCAAGGTTTTCATCAACCGCGCCCCGTTTATCAATCCCGCAGGCAGGCCCTCTGGATTACTCGGTCCAGACGAACAACTGGGCTACGATCAACGACATCAACGCAGATCATGAAGTTGGCACGACTTATGGCAGTCGTTGACAACCTTACCTGGGTTCGCGGCCGCCACACCTTCAAAACGGGAATGGAGATTCGCCGGGTTCGACTGAATCAGGGCAAGACTGCCGACAATATTCTCAATTTTACGGACGGCAATCCGACCGACGCAGGCTTCGTGAACGGCCTCTTTACCAGATTTCCTTTACCGCTCCCTGGTGCTGCCATAAATATCGGCGCACGTTCTATATGCCTTATTTCCAGGATGAGTGGAAAGTCACTCCCAATCTGACCCTAAATCTTGGACTGCGCTGGGAATACTACGGAGTGGCGCACGAAGCCGACAATCGGACCACAGTCTTTGACGTCAGCCAATTCCATGGAGTCTGCTTCGGCTCTGGTTCGACCTGGCGGGATAGTCTTCCAACGCCCATTCCAACTCCAATCAACACTGCCCCATGCCCAAAAAATCCCCAGCTCTATAACCCCGACTACAGGAACTTCGATCCTCGGGTCAGCTTTGCCTGGGCTCCGAGTATGTTTCACGGAAAGACAGTTATTCGTTCGGGGTTTGGAATCTACCACGGCGCGGCACAGAACGATGATTTAAATGCCGGCCTGGAAAGTGACAGGTTCACCGCGTTCGTCAATATCGACCCAACTAAAGCCTTGGGCACGCCTCTCTTGCCCGCTTATCAGCGGGAAGTCCCAGACCTCAGCGGTTTGCAGAGCAACCCCAATTTTTCGGTTGCTCAGCAACCCCGCGCCTTGCAGCGTCACGGACGCCGTGACCTCTATGCTGAAACTTGGGGCTTGACCATCGATCGGGAATTGCCCGCCAACTTTCTGGCGTCTGCCCAGTATCTCGGTATCACGCGGAGTGCGCTTGTTTTCTCGCGGGGGTGTCAACTTTTGCCTCACGAAACCAGACTTCAATGGAAACTGCACCCGCGTATTGGACCAGTACTATCCCGATCCCAACAACCCGGGCGGCACCATCGATCCCTACGGCTCAGTTGACTACAAGTCCGATATTGGCGCGAGCACCTACCACGCGCTTCTTCTCAGCCTGGATCGCCGTTTCACCAACGGCCTATCTTTCCAGAGCCCGCTATACCTGGTCGCATTCCATCAACGACGGATCGGTCGGCGGCGGAGAATCCAACGGGCCGGAAAACGTGAATTGCCTGCAATGCGACAAGGGACCAAGCGTGTTCGATATTCGCCACAACTTCACGGCTAATGCCGTGTACGAACTACCCTTCGGATCCGGCAAGCGCTTTCTGAACGAGGGTGGCATCCTGAACAAAATCGTCGGCGGCTGGAGCTTGAGCAGCATTGGTCTCTGGCATACTGGCCACCCGCTTACCGTCACGATGAATATCAACTCCACTCAGCTCCCTGACGGCAATGACCAGACCACACAGAGGCCCGACCTTGTCCCCGGCGTGCCGATATTGCTGGGCGGAGGAGCGCCTAACCACACCCTTCAGATCAACCCTGCTGCGTTTGCCCCGCCGCCGCTTGATCCGGGCGGGGCAGTCACACAGATCATCTACAACCCCGACGGCACGGTAAACAGCTACGTCTGCCCACTCTCCTGTGGCCTGCTGAGCCGATTTGGCACCGCGCCGAACGGCCTGATTCGGGCGCTCAACTCCTGGCAGATCGACTTCGCACTGATGAAGGAAACCAAACTGACCGAGCGCGTTTCCGATGGAGTTTGGAGTGCAAGTCTTCAACATCTTCAACCACGTTCAATTCGGAGATCCGAGCACCGACAACCTGACGCCTTAACTATCAGCGCGATAGGAAGTTCAGTCAACGCCCGGAGGACCCATCCAAACGGTCCAGTCTTCAAGCCCGAAAGGCAATCTCGGGTCAGATCACCACCACCAACAATTTCAACAACAATAACGACAACGCCGCTTCGCCGAATACCGGCACTGGCCTGCCCCGGCAGATTCAATTGATGCTGCGTTTCCAATTCTGATCTGGTTCTAACCCGTGCGGCGGGTAGCGCAGGTGCTCGCGCGAATCCGCAGCTAGGTTTTACCGAGCTTGCGCACGGCTTGTCCCGGCGGCAACGCGTCTCTCAGTTGGCGGATGGTGCGCTTAAGCACGGGATGTCGCGCCTCGGGAGCGATTTCAGCCAAGGGCTCCAGCACAAAGCGGCGTTGATGCATGGCCGGATGCGGAATGGTCAATCCCTTGGTTTCAACAATCGACTCCCAAACAACAGAATGTCGACATCGATGACGCGGGGACCGTTTTTCTGCGCGCGCACCCGACCCATCTTTTGCTCCAGGTCGAGAATGTCCGCGAGCAGTTGCTCCGGCGTTTTGTCTGTCATCAGCTTGACGGCGCAATTCAGAAACCAAGGCTGGGCGGTAAAGCCGACTGGCTCAGTTTCGTAAAAAGACGAGACTGAAGTCACCTCACCCAGGCTTCGCAGGCTGGCGATGGCTGCAGTCCAAATTCGCAGCTACGATCTCCCACGTTGGAGCCGAGCGAAAGATAGACGACTTCTTGCACCGTGGAAGTAGTTTCCAGTTTCTCGCCGCCACTTGCCAGAAGAAAAGTGGCTCGACCCGCTACTCGGACCCCAAAGTCGGCGTGTCCCATCACGAGCCGGCTCCGAGGCCGGGTATCCAGATTACAACTTGCGGTTTTCGAATCCAGCCGTCAGGCTTAATAAAAATTCCCCAATCAGGTATTGCCTAATGCTCCCGATTCACGTGAGGATTGATCGCGCACAACGATTGCTGCGTATGCTGGAAGAGGATGCGCCGCTCCTGGCCGTACGGGTCGCTGAATTGGCTCCCGAGCACCAACAATCAGCAAAAAACTATGCTGCCCGGTTGACAGCCCACGCCCGGACAGAACTCGAGAAATTGCTGGATCAGCGTTCCTACTGGGATGCCAATGACCCAACGCCCCAACCCGCTGACTAGAAGTCTGGTAAACACTTCAAGCCGCCCAGTCCATAGTGGAGATTCAAGGCAGATGTGAAAAAAGGGCGTCGAGTTAAACTCGACGCCCACACAAGTCATTTCAGCAAGTTACGTTTAGAGCTGAGTCCTAGAACGCGTGGTCTTCTAGACCGCAAGTGCAGGTACCACGGCCGCTGCCCAGAACGATCTCGAACGAGCAGAATTGTTGCAAGCCGGCCAGCTCAGCCGCCGAGAGATTCGCATCGTGCAACGGAGTCTCAGTAACAGCAAACGCCGAACGCACAATGATCGAGCCGACCGGAAGAGAGGCTGCCTGAATGTGTGTGGCCCAACCGCGGATTCCAGCGGTTGGACTACCCTTGGTAGGATCGCAACTCCCGGAAGGAGCATTCGTCGAAACCACCTTGATCACGCCTCGGTGATTCACGAACGAGGTTAGAGAATTCGCCAGCAGGTAGTTGTTGACGGATTCTGAAATAAGACCATCGGCGGTCACCGGGCAGCTGCAGCACTCCTGCATCTCCTGGCTATCGTCGAACACGTAGAACGCCGCACACAGCGTACCCCCCGTGTCGCCGTCGTTGATGACCCGCACTGTAGCGTCCGGCGCGCCCGTAGTATTCGCGTTCGAATAATACGTGACAGCGTAGGTGCTATTGTCCTGGGCCAGAGCAGTCCCCGAGACCACTCCCAGCACGAGGGCAATGGCCAGAATGGACAGAACTGTACACAGTACTTTCTTCATTAAAGATCCTCCTCATTGGGCGGCGCCAGTTCGGGGGAGGGATACCGGCTATGACGCACCGGAGGAACTCTAACTTGCTCTCCTGGCTTTACAATTATCCAAGTGGTCTAGTCGGGGTCAGTACACCTCGGAAGTTACTCCCAATGGGTTAGTTTTGTATCGGGCCCAACAGCAATGGTTTGGTAAGCATAGATACTTGTAATTGAAGAGAAAATCACCGCATGCCGTCGAACTCCTTGGTCGATAACAATTCGAGACTACGGCGCCTGAGTTACATGAGTAATCTGTTCTCAGCAGGCTCACTCTGCTGCCAAGAAAACAAAATGCAGTACACTGATGGCATGGTACGTTCCATGAGATTGGTTGCGCTGTTGATTTTTCTGTCTACGAATTTACTTGCCCAGGCTGCACCCTCTCAAAAATCCACGGTCAGACCTGAATCTGGATTCGTTTCCCACGAGAAGTACGCGAACGCATTCTTCGGGTTTTCGCTATCCTTGCCTCAAGATCCATACATTCGGGACTTAAGCATCCCAACTCAGGACCGCTCGCGCCACTCTTTATTTGGCCTGCAGGCACAGACCAACGGACTTACGGCTCTGACCGTAGTAGCGACTGAGACGAGCGGTCACGCATCCGAGGAGGATGCGAAGAGGGCGGTAACAACGCCCGGCGCGGATTCGCCTGTGAAGATGCAAATTGGGGGAAAGGAATTCTGGAAGAGCGAATCGCATGAGGATAAGGCTGGGACCAAGATGCAGTCCCTCGCCTACGCTACTGGCTTAAATGGCTACGTGGTAAAGTTCACCGTCGTTTCTTTCGATCCTCACCTCGCAGACGAACTTCAGCGTAGCATTGAGTCAATCACGTTTTTCGATCCCGCCAAAGCCAGAAGCATGGCCGGACCAAACAGTCATCCCTACGTCGTCACGCAAAAAGGCTTTGTGAACCAATTCTGACTGGGCCTTGCTGATGAAGCTCCAGGCGGGATACGTCAGGCCATCTGCACTGCGGGGTGGGCCATGGCAGGAGCCGAATCGCGATCATCCTCGACCGTGGTTTCCTCCCATAAGGTGTGGTCTTTTAGCACGCGAGAAACCAGCGCGGCGTGCATAGCATGGCCCGCCCTATCGGCAACCACACTGCCTAGAATTTGTTTGCCGAACAGCGCCAGATCACCAATTAGGTCCAACACTTTGTGGCGAACGAATTCATCGCCGAAGCGCAATGGCGGATTCATCACCTCATCGCGGGTCAGAACCACGGCATTCTCCGGCGATGCACCGCGGATCAATCCTTGCTCGCGCATGGCGTCAGCTTCGTGCAGGAACCCGAAAGTTCGTGCCGGCGCAATTTGCTCCACGTAGTTGCCATCGGAGAGATCCACGCGGAAGGTTTCCCTCCCAATGAGCGGATGGCGAAAATCAATTGTATAAGCCACCGAGTAGGTTTCGGCGGGATACACCGCGATGAATTTATCACCTTCGCGCAGTTCCACTTTGCGCCGAATGCGAAGATAGGTGCGCGGACGGCGCTGCTTCCTGACGCCCGCTTTGCGGACGGCTTCAACGAATGGCCGCGCACTGCCATCGAGAATCGGTAGTTCCAGGTTGTCGAGTTCGACTATGGCGTTGTCGATGCCGCAACCGATAAGCGCAGAGAGAAGATGCTCCGTGGTGGAAATCAGGACGCCCTTTTTCATCAAGCTGGTGGCGTAGCTCACCCGCGCGACATTGCGGCTGACGGCTTCGACCTGGAAACCATCGAGGTCGATGCGCCGGAAGACTATGCCGGATCCCACTGACGCAGGCAGAATCCTCAAGCGCACAGGGGCTCCGCTGTGCAGGCCTATGCCGCGAACATCCACGGAAGTGCGGATTGTTTGTTCTTGTCTCAAACTAAGACTTTATCGCTGGCACTGTTTGTTGTTTGATGAGAAGATTACAGCCCGCGCAGCGTGCGTCGCTGTGGCAAAGTAACCACACTCCGTGGTGAGAAAGAAACGCCACCTCATTCCTGTCTGGTTACATCTCCTCATTTTGCTTTGGTTTACGGGTGTCCAGCGAGGTTCATGAAAATCAACGGTGTCATCCTTCTAGTCAACGTGATTTCGGCTAAGGCTTCCCCGGATTGTAGGTGACTTGGGCTTGGAACATGGTGTCCGCCAACCCTTTGTCGTAACTGACGGAGCTTAGGAAACGCTGATTGGACATGTCCCCATTGTAGAAGCGGGTGAGAGTCAAAGGCGTCATGACCCCCTGGATCGGACGGAAATTGTCATAGACCTCGTCTTCAATGTTCCGTTCTTTGTCGGTCGGATCGCGCCAGGAAAAAGTCTTCTTTACCGGCAAATGTGTGTCGACGTCGATAGAAAGCGTCACCCCTTCGTTGTGCGCGTTCATGACGGTGACTTGCTCCACTGGCTTTTGCTCGGCCACGGAGTGGCCTTCGTAAAACAAGGCCACGCCGGGCTCGGAGAGCCAATGGCGCAGGACCCAATCTAGCGCATAATGACGACGGCGGACGGTGTCAGCCACATCCTTCGGTTCTTGTGCCCGCGTTCCCTTGTACGTGATCTCGTATCCCTTGTCGCCGTTATTGACATAGATAACATCGCGCTTTTTGGTAAGCTCGACGCGCTCTTTGTCGGGATATTTGTAAAAGCGCCAAAAGATGATTCCGTAACTGTTCGGACGGCCATGGTAAAAGCTGTAGGTGCGGCCTTCCTGGCTTATGTCCTGAATATTCAGAAACGCCTGTCCGCCCAGAGCCTGGATCATTTGATCGAGCAAAGCCCTGGCTTTGCGCACATTTTCCTGGTCGGCCGGGATGGACTCGGCTGAGGGCGCGGCTGGCGGAGCTCCAGGCGGGTTCGTCTGTGCGGGGGCCAGACACGCAAGCAGAAGGATGGCTAACAGAGACTTCATGGCTTCCCAGATTAGATGCTCACAGAAAAGATCGTAGCCACCCGACAGAGCAAGGCGCGATGAGCTTTAGCCCGATAGCACGGCTCCGCCGTTGACGTTAAAAATCTCGCCCGTGATGAACCCGGCGTGTTCTGTGCACAGGAACAGAATTGGGGCGGCGATTTCCTCCGGCCTTCCCACCCTGCCCATCGGTATGGTCCTAAAAATGGCATCGCGGGTCTTGGGATCGTTCAAGGCCGAGGCTGACATGTCGGTATCCACCCAACCGGGCGCTACTGAATTCACGTAAATGCCGGAGCTCGCAAGCTCTGTCGAAAGCCCTTTGACCATGCTGATCAACGCACCTTTGGTCGCGGCATAGTCGCAGTGAAAGGCCTCTCCGCGCTGTCCGGCGGTTGAACTCACCAGCACGATGTGGCCGGCGGACGCGCCGGAACGCCCCTGCTTCTTCATCTGCGCGACGCAATGTTTGACCAGCGCGAATACGCTGTCAAGATTGACTGCGATGGTAGTGTGCCATTGCGCGTCCGCCATCTTATCGATGGGAGCGTCCTCTGGCGGCCAAATGCCGTGGTTGGCCACCAGGATGTCGAGACGACCGAAGCGCTTCACTGTCGCGGCAACCAGTTCCCCGGCAGTCTCGGTGCCGGAAAGATTGCACCTCAAGGCCACGCACTTATCGTCTCCCAGTTCCTTCACCAGTCGTTCGGATGTATCCTTCGCCTTTTCGTAACTAAACAAAACCTTCGCCCCTGCCGCGACAAACATGCGGACTGCGGCAGCCCCGATGCCTCGGGAACCGCCGGTGATGAGTGCAACCTTGCCAGTGAGAGAAAGGGGAATGGTCATCAGTGCATTTTAGCCGGGATGTTCAATTTCCCATGCTCGAGGCCCGCTCCGCCTTCAACTCCCGGAGGAGAATCCGCACCAGCATGCCGTCATAGCGAGTACCGCTCAGCTTTTCAATCTCGGTCAAGGCTTGTTCGTTGCTCTTAGCGGCAGCGAAGGAGCGCTCGCTGGTCATGTTCACAAATGCGTCAGCGATGGCCACGATGCGCGCCCACAGCGGAATTTGCTCACCGCGCAGACCGGCCGGATATCCCGAACCGTCGAACGCCTCATGGTGATGCTCCACGGCTTTCTGCAGCTTCTCGCTACCCGGCACCGTAGCCAGAATTTCCGCTCCTACACGAGCGTGCATTTTAAGCAGGTAGTATTCATCCTCAGTAAGCGGTCCGGATTTGTTCAGGGTGCGTTCCGGAATGAAGATCTTACCCACGTCGTGGACCCTGGCGGCATAACCCAGGTCGGCAACGTCCTCGGGAGAGAGGCCCAGAGCGCGCCCGACGATCTCGCAATAGCGAGCCACCATCTCGCCATGACCCGAACTGTTCAGTTCTCGCGACTCGGCGGCATGGGTCAACGATTCGATCGATTCCCGCAGCACGGCGACGTTGCATTCTTCCTCTTCGCCGCCACAGAATTTCTTGAGCGTGGTGATGAGTTCTTCCAAGTGCTCAGGCCCGGTGTGTTCGCGCTGCAGAAAGCCTTCGATATAACCAGAGATAAGCTGGCGCTGCACGGCCGCTGTCTCGCCCTCAGCGAACTCCTCGGCCGTCGAAACCCGGTCGCCCCCGGCATGCTTGGAAACGTACATGCCGGCATCCGCCACTCGGATGAGATCCTCCACAGAGAACCCGTGCACAGGAAAACTAGCCACGCCGAAGCTGCCAGTGATGTGATGCTCGTTTAACATGGTGTCCGTTGCCACCCAGTGGCGGAGTCGTTCGGCCAGTACTTGAGCTTGATCTACCCCAGTCTCCGGCATCAGGATAATAAATTCGTCGCCGCCATATCGGGCTACGACGTTGGATTGCCGGCATCTCTGCTCCAGAAGGCGGCCTACGTGGGCCAGCACCAAGTCGCCCTCCAGGTGACCCAGGCTGTCGTTGACTCCCTTGAATTTATCCAGATCCATCAGTACCACCGAGAAGGGACGACCGGAGCGCGAGGCCCGCTTCCACTCGGAGCTCAGGGCTTCCCAGAAGAAGCGACGGGTCTTGATTCCAGTGAGGCCATCGGTGATGGATTGCTGCTGCAATTTCTGAAACACAAAAGCATTATGCAAAGCCGTAGCCAGCAGATCGGCCAGGGTATTCATGACCAAGACGTCCTGCGGGGTGAAGGCATTCTCATTCTGGCTTTCTACGTTGAGCACCCCCAGCAACGTTTCGCCGTAGGAGATCGGGATGCATAGTACGGCCCGCGCATCCGGCAGCACGCCCTGTAATTGGGCCTCCCCTGTGGTCTGCACCAATGCACTCTCACCGGTGCGAGCGACACGACCTAAGATGCCCGTTCCCAATGGGATGCGTTTGCCCAGCGCCTGGGAAGTAGTCCCCGCCTCTGCTTTGATTTCGATGTCCTTGGTGGCGTAGTCCAGGATGCCGATACCGATGTGGTCGAAGTGGAAATCCTTCTGAATGTGGCCCACGATTTCGGCCAGCATCTGCTCCGAATCCTCGCTGGATATTGCGGTCTTGGAAATATTGTTGAGGAATGCGAATTGGCGAGCCCGACGCTGTTCCTCGGCGAATAAGCGAGCATTCTCCACTGCCACCGACACCTGGCCGGCCGCAATCTGCATCACTTCCAGGTCGCGCTGCTCGAAGGCGAATTCACGCACCGTACTCATGGCTGCCATCATTCCCGCAGGCTTGCCTCCGAGCAGGATAGGGGCGCCGCAAAAGCACTTGGCTGGTTTCCCCGGCACGTAAGTGACACCCAAACGCTCGCGTGCCTTCTCCAGATCGGAGTGGATCAGGAGCGGCTGGCCGGTACGGATCACGTAGTCGGTCAGACCGTTGCCGACTTTGCGGGAGCGCTTGGAGCGAACTTCGCTGTCCACCACTTCCAATTCGAAGCGGATCTCATCGCCTTCCTGGAACGCGATGTAAAAGTCGCTGGTATCGAAGATTTGTCCCAGCTCCTTCTGGATGGCGCGTAGGATCTCGTCCTGGTCGAGACGGGAACTGATGGCTTGCCCAATCTGCGTGAGCAGCTCGAATTCCTTGGTGCGGCGTTGGGCATCGTGCATTATGACGTAATTTTCCAGGGTCAGCCCGATCTGCAGGGCCAGTCCAATCAGCAGACGCAGGTTTGACGATCCAAACATTCGGCGCTGGGCATGCGGAAAGAAGATCACGCCGAAATTGTGTTCCCGAGTCTGCAGGCTGACCGCGGTAAGGTTACGAATATTTTCTTCGGTCAAAACCTTGCGAAACTGCTCAAAGCGCCCTCCGGGAAACGCGGGCAGCGGCTCCTGCATCTCGGGCACGCCGTGGAAGGTGACGAATCCTCCTCGCCGGTAGGCGAGTTCGCAGAGATATTCTCCCGCCCCACTCTTCTCCAGCTTGCCCACAAATTCAGGGGAAAAGCCACGCTGCGCCGAAGGCAGGATGGCGCGCCAGCGCTCGGAGATACAGATAACGGCGCGACTAGCGGGCAGCGGCGCCACCAGTCGATCCAGAATGCTTTGCATGCTGGGCACCAGGTCCTCGGCTGAGAGCAGCCGCATCGGATCTACGCCCAGGGTGGAGAAGGCCAGCGCGTTTTCCTGCACCGCGTTACGCTCATTCTCAAACAGCACCATCACCATGGCGATTCCCAGAAGCATCTGCGGGATCGGACCCAGCAAATCGAACAGCTCCACATAGGAATTACGGAACTGGCCAAAAGCCATCAAGACCGCCCACAACGCCAGCGCCATTGCCAGCAGGCTGAACGCGAGCGAATTCCTACGCTGGGCGTAGCGATAGAAATAGGCTGAGCAGTACAGGAGCACGATCGCCAAACCCACTTCCAGGCTGAAACGTGGGTTGGGGAGTACTTCGGGGTGGAAAACTCCGCCCACCACATGAGCATGCAGATTCCAGTAGCTGAGTGCCGCACCCGCCAAGCCGACTCCGACGTCATACCAGCGTAGCCGGAATCTCTCGCGCATCAGGCGAGTCGAGACAAAGATGCACAGCGCCATCGCCACCAACAGGAGAGAGCTGCAGAGGGAGATCAGGGCTGAGGGCTGGCGGAAGGTGCTCCACGCCCCCAGCGCGTAATGCAGCGCGTAGGCCGCCCAGCCCAATTGCCAGGCACGAAAATAATCTTGCCGACTTTGCTCGTAAAGGTAGGTAAAGACGAGGAATAGCAGCAGGGCGACTACGCCCGGCACCACCACCATAGTCATCGCGACGCTGTTCATGGCGCTGGAAACAGCTCTCCACAGCCCTTAAGGATCGACGCAAAAGGGGGTTTGTCTATCAATGCTTTCATATCGTGCCTTGTAAAACAACCGATTTAAATACACCAAAGACACTAACGAAATTGGGCCGATCCCCGGCCGGTGAACCAGCTTTGATGCCGCCCTGAGGCCGCAGGTCGGTTTGCAGGCGGTTTTTTGTTCCAATCGTAACCTGCCACGTGATTACCTCCGGCGTCGTTCCCCCAGTATTCCTGGTCCCTTGTCGCTGAATGTTGAGCAGCACCAAGGAATGGTGTACAAGATACGGCATGAATCGCATTGCCCTCGGAGTTCTGTGCGGAGTTGCGTTCGGAGTGATCGACGTCCTGATGACTGTTTTCGGAAATCATCCCGACAGAACCACGGGAATGTTGCTACAAGCTTTCTCCAGCCGCTTCGCTATCGGGTTCCTAGCGGCCAACGTTTCGCTGCGCGTTCATCCGGCTGTGGCTGGTGCGCTAGTAGGTTTGTTGGTAAGCCTGCCAGATGCTTTTGCCCTAAAGTCTTACTTTGGGATCCTAGGAACCGGTCTGCTATTTGGTGCACTCGCCGGATGGGCAGCGAAGACTTGGGCAACCTAAGTCTCGGAAGAACACAAGCGAACACAAACAGAAAAGCGTCTTCTGATGCAGCTCTACTTTGCCGTCGCGCCACGTATTCCGGGCCGCCCCCGTTCCTGACCGCTTGTCGATTCACTTACTGGTGTGTAGGGCGCGTGGTCGATGAATCTCAGCCCGTATAAAATAGTGAGAACATGAATCCCCCTAACCCATCGACCGACGCCGATGTCAAAACGCCTGTGGCTGCGCCAGACCCTTCGAACTTCATACGCGACATCGTTCTCGAAGATCTGAAGGCCAACAAGTATGGAGGACGCGTGCAAACGCGTTTCCCGCCGGAACCGAACGGCTATCTGCACATCGGCCATGCCAAATCGATTTGCCTGAACTTCGGTCTGGCGGCCGAGTTTGGCGGTAAGACCAATTTGCGCTTCGACGATACCAATCCATCGAAGGAAGAAACTGAGTACGTCGAGTCTATTAAAGAGAATGTAAGGTGGCTCGGATTCGATTGGGAGGATCGCCTCTTTTATGCATCGGACTACTTCGACCAACTGCATGAGTGGGCGGTCAAACTCATCAAAGCCGGCAAAGCCTATGTCGATGATCTGACGGCGGACGAGATTCGCATGCACCGCGGCACGTTGACTGAACCGGGCAAAGATAGCCCCTATCGAAAGCGATCGGTGGAGGAAAACTTAGACCTCTTCGAACGCATGCGGGCCGGAGAATTCCCCGATGGCTCGCGAGTTCTACGGGCGAAAATTGACATGGCTTCGCCCAACCTCAATATGCGCGATCCGGTCATGTACCGTATCCTGCACGCCGAACACCACCGCACGGGAAATAAATGGTGCATTTATCCGATGTACGATTACGCCCACGGCGAATCCGATTCCATCGAACAGATCACGCATTCCATCTGCACCCTGGAGTTTGAGGACCATCGGCCGCTCTACAACTGGTTTATTCAACAACTGGGCATTTTTCCATCGCGACAGATCGAATTTGATCGTCTCAACCTCACCTATACGTTGCTCAGCAAGCGCAAGCTGTTGCAGTTGGTCGAGGAAGGCCATGTGAGCGGTTGGGACGATCCCCGCATGCCGACGATTTCCGGGATCAAGCGCCGCGGCTATACCCCAGAAGCTATCCGCAATTTCTGTGGCGCCATTGGGGTTTCCAAGACCAACGGTTCGATCGAACTCGCCATGCTCGAACACTTCGTGCGCGAGGACTTAAACAAGCGAGCCCAGCGGGTGATGGCCGTGCTGCGGCCGTTGAAAGTTGTGATCGACAACTACCCGGAGAATCAGATCGAAGAGATGGACGCGGTAAATAATCCAGAAGATCCCAGTGCGGGCACTCGCAAAGTATCGTTCTCCCGCGTGCTTTACATTGAGCAGGATGATTTCCGCGAGGATCCACCCAAACAGTATTATCGGCTATCTCCCGGCCGCGAGGTGCGGCTGCGCTACGGCTATTTCGTGACGTGTACGAGCGTAGTTAAGAACGACCAAGGTGAGGTTGCCGAAGTCCATTGCACCTATGATCCCCAAACGCGCGGCGGGAATTCTCCGCCGGACGGACGCAAAGTGAAATCAACGATTCATTGGGTTTCGGCGGCCCATGCCATCGATGCCGAAGTGCGAATTTATGACAACCTCTTCATGAAGGAAGATCCAAACCAAACTGAGGCGGGACAGGACTTTACTGCAAATCTCAATCCGAAGTCGCTCGAAATCCTAAGCCCCGCGAAGGTCGAACCTTCCCTGGCCAACGCAGCAGTGGGGAACCGTTATCAATTCGAACGGCTGGGATATTTTTGCGTCGATCCCGACTCCGCTCCCGGGAAACTAGTTTTCAATCGCACGGTGGCATTGAAAGATACTTGGGCGAAAATCGAAAAGAAGACAGAGAAGGGCAGCCCGAAAAAGTGACAACTATCCAGGTGCCGAGGCGGAACGGTCAGATCTTAATCTCCAAGCCCTCTGCCGCAGCTCGAACCTTGGGATAGTAATTGCGCGCTTCCTTGACTACCCCGTCGATACAGCGGTCATCGTGGTCGGGATCGTGATGATAAAGGACTAACTCCTTCGCTCCGCTCTCCATGACAACCTTGATTGCCTCGCGCCAGTGGCTGTGTCCCCAACCGCGTTTGCGCGCCGCGTATTCTTCGGGAAGATACTGCGCATCATAAATGAGCACATCAGCGCCAGCGGCTAGCTTGCGCACATTTTTGTCAAACACCGCGTCGCCGGGTTCATTGTCGGTGGCGTATACCACCACACCTTCTTTGGTCTCGAGCCGGAAACCCAGGCAACCTTGGGGGTGGTTCAACCACGTCGTCTGCACCGTCAAGTCATCCAGCGAGACTCGCCCTTCTTCGATGTCATGGAAATCGCGATGCGCTTTCATTTCGGTCATGTCGACGGGGAAGTAAGGAGAGGCCATCTGCTCTTCCATCACTCGCTTCAGACTGCGTATCCGGCTGGAGGAGTGAAAGATGAAACGGTTTTCCGGCTGGTCGTAAAGCGGGCCAAAAAAAGGGATTCCCTGGATATGGTCCCAGTGGAAATGGGAGACGAAAACATGGGCGGAAACCGGACGCTCGCCAAACTCGTGGCGCAGCTGATGTCCCAGAGCTCGGAGGCCGGTGCCGCAATCGAAAATAAAGAGGCGACTGCCGAAGCGCACCTCGACACAGGAAGTATTGCCGCCATAGCGTAAGTTTTCCGCCTGGGGAGTCGGCGTCGATCCGCGTACCCCCCAGAACCTGATTTGCATACGTCCCCGTTTGAGCGGATGTTGGCTAAACCCTCATCTTCCAACGCCATGACCCGCCCGTCAATTCATTCGCTGGTTACAGGGGTACAGTAACCGCGATGGCGCGCTCCCCTATAATGGGTCAACTGCGCCGCCTTATGCTTTCTCCGGATTACCAGGAATTTTCGCGCCTTGCTCGTGAGGCCACGCTAATACCAGTGGTGAAGTCGGTAAGCGCCGACCTGTTGACGCCAGTCTCAGCCTTCCTCGCTATCGCGGCCAATGAACCGGACGCTTTCCTGCTCGAGTCCAACGAACGCGGTGAGCAGATCGGCCGCTACACCTTTCTAGGAGCGCGGCCCTACATGCAGTTGCAGGCACGCGGCGGGAAGGTGACGCTGCGAAGGGGAAAGCAAGAAGAAGTACGCAGAGGAGGTGCACTCCAGGTCGTCAAGGAACTCCTGCGACAACATCGTCCGGCGGTCGTCCCGGGGCTGCCTCCATTCACCGCAGGCGCTGTGGGCTACTTCAGCTACGACATCGTGCGCCAGCTGGAGAACATCGGCGAGCACGCAAAAGACGACCTTTCTGTGCCGGACTGCGTACTCATGTTTTTCGATCGTCTGCTCGCCTTCGATCACCTGCGCCATCAAATACACATCATCGCCACCGCTGACGTTTCGCGCGAGAGTCCGCGACGGGCCTACGAGCGGGCCATCGCCGACATCGCAATTCTGGAAAAGAAGCTAGCCGCTGGCTTGCGACCCGCGCACTGGCGAAACGCCTCGCGGCCGGCGAAGGGCAAGCTCACGGTTCGTGCAGGAACCAGCCGCCAACACTTTATCGAGGCGGTCGAACGGGCCAAGGAGTACATCGCCGCCGGAGATATTTATCAGGTCGTGCTCTCGCTGCGATTGGAATTCATGCCGGGAGCGGCGCCATTCGATATTTACCGGGCGCTACGTACCGTGAATCCGTCGCCTTATTTGTATTTTTTGCGCATGGGGGCAATCCATGTTCTAGGCTCGTCCCCGGAGATGCTGGTGCGCGTGACCGGGCATAAGCTTGAGTACCGGCCAATTGCCGGTACCCACCCCCGCGGCCATAACGAGGCGGAAGACGTCCATCTGGAGAAGGAAATGCTCGCGGACGAAAAAGAACGCGCCGAGCATGTGATGCTCGTCGATCTCGGGCGCAATGACTTGGGCCGGGTGAGCGAATACGGCTCGGTGAAGGTCAAAGACCTAATGTATGTGGAGCGCTACTCGCATGTCATGCACCTGGTTTCCGCTCTCGAAGGGAAATTGCGCAATGACCTCGACGCGCTTGACGCATTTGCTGCCTGCTTCCCCGCAGGCACGCTCAGCGGCGCACCCAAAGTCCGCGCCATGCAAATCATCGAGGAGTTGGAGCCAACCCGGCGTGGCATCTATGGCGGTTCCGTGCTCTACGCCGATTTTGCGGGCAATCTGGATTCCTGTATTGCCATTCGAACCATGTTGATGCAGGGAAAGAAAGCCTATCTGCAAGCGGGGGCCGGCATTGTCGCCGACTCTGATCCGGCGCGTGAATTTGAGGAGTGCATGAACAAAGCGCAGGCAGTGCTGCGGGCCGTCAAAACCGCGAGGGGAAGCGACTAGCAGCTTTTCTTGAGCCACCGGCTCAGGTGGCCTCCGCCGTCAAATACAGGATTTCCTGTAGAGCAGATTTTCGCAACCACTGCAACAATTGTGTTTTGGCTCGTTCCGGTCAGCCGCATCTTTTTCAATCTAAACCGTGATACGAGCAGCAAGATTCGTGCATCTCAGCTTTTACGAAGACCTGGGAGCAAGTCATGTTCAACGTGAATGTCGAGAAAATCGGTGATGTGGCGATTCTTCATTGTGAAGGCAGAGTGGTTCATAGTGACGCCGTTTTCAGACTTCGCGATGCGGTGAAACAACAGCGAAGCGCACGAACCGTTCTATTAGATCTCTCGGAGGTGGACTCCCTGGAGGGCGGTGGTGTGGGGATGCTCGTGTTTCTGAAGCGGTGGGCACACGACCGCGGCATGGAATTCAAATTACTTGACCCACCTGATCGTGTGCGCCAAACCATAGAGCACACTCCTTCGGCTGCCGAGTTGGAGATCGATGTATTTGGACAATTCCCACATCATCTATCCGGCGACAGCGAAGCCAACCGGGCGCACCATCACGATTAGTTATTGATCTTCAAGAAATTCTCCACCAGCTTCTTTCCTGCGGACGTGAGCACGCTTTCGGGATGAAACTGCACCCCCTCGATGGGAAACTTCTTGTGTCGCAGGCCCATGATAGTGCGTGAGCCGTCGCGTTCAGTGGTGGACGCGCTGATCTCCAACTCCGCGGGCAGTCCCTTCTCTTGCACGATCAGCGAGTGATAGCGCGTAGCAGTCATGGGGGAGGGAAGATCGCCGAAGATGGTGCGTCCGTCATGTTGTACCTGGCTGGTCTTGCCGTGCATCAGATTTGCAGCGCGGACCACTTTGCCGCCAAATGCTGCGGCGATTGCTTGATGTCCTAAGCACACGCCCAACACAGGAACCTTGCCGGCAAAATGCCGAACCAGTTCGATGCTGACGCCAGCGTCTTGAGGCGTGCATGGGCCTGGCGAGAGAACGATTCTTTCCGGCCGCATAGCCTCAACCTCTGCGACCGTCACCTGGTCGTTTCGACGCACTTCGACATCCGCCCCCAGTTCGCCCAAATACTGGACCAGGTTATATGTAAAGGAATCGTAATTGTCGAGGACGAACACCATCGCGATATAGGCTATTAGATTAACTCAGAACGTTCCCGACTCTGTGAACCTAACACCCGAAATCAACGCAGAATGCAGAAAGGAGACCTGCCCATAACTACCATCTTGACACGCTGCACGCAAAACAGCATGCTTACATGGCCTTATTGGAGGACCATGGCCGAAGCCGAGCACGAAAAGCGGGCAACCCGCCGGTTTGCGCTGCGGCTTCCCGTTTCTGTCACCTATAGCGAAGACGCTGCGACGGAAAAAACGGCCCAGACCCGCGACGTAAGTGCCCGCGGCATCTGCTTTTATGTGGATTCGGCCATCGCCGCGGGCTCGGTTATCGAGTTCACCCTTACGCTCCCGCCCGAGATCACTCTCACCGAAAGCATTCGCGTCCGCTGCAAAGGCAAAGTCGTGCGCGTGGACGACGGCGGCCCCGAAGGCAAAGTAGCCGTAGCAGCCGTAATCGAGGAATACGAATTCCTTCCTGAAGCCTAGAAAGGCACGGGCTCCGGTCCTATCCTCTGCGGATGCCCTTGGTCAGGGGCGCGACTTTATCCCGAACTTTCTCGGCGATTTCAGAACCGCGGTCGAGCACCTCTTCGACCCGATCTTTGGCCTCGTCCGCAAAGTCTTCCACCGCCTCCCGAGCGTCGTCATATCGCCCCCGCAGTTCCCTGCGTAATTGCTTTCCGCTTTTCGGAGCCAGCAACAGCCCGACCAGCGCGCCTGCTCCCAACCCGATCAGCAGGAACGTTACTGCTGTGCCGACGCTTCCGCCGTTCTCGGACGATTCATATTTTCCGCTGCGCATAAAGAAATCCTTTCGCGTGATCAAAAGTGTTACTTCGATTCGCCCTCCGCCATTTTAGCTGCCCGCATGCCCACGTACGGGGTCTAAATTTGATTCAACTCACCTTGGCCAGCATTGCAGTGCCAATTACGACCATGCGTTTCCCTTCCCGTTGCGGCCCGTGTAAAATCAAATAGTTTGGTCCCTGTGTCTGGCGGAAAATGTGGCCGCCCGCCTTCTGCCGACTAGCCGCAATCAAAGGAGATTTACTGAGTAATGGCTATTCCCGCCACCCAGCTTCGCCCCGGCATGATCATCAAGCACAATAATGATCTACATTCCGTGTTCAGTGTCGAGCACCGAACCCCTGGCAATCTTCGCGCCTTCATCCAGGCTAAGCTGCGAAACCTCCGCACCGGCGCCATGTTTGAGCACCGCTTCCGCTCGCCCGACCCCATCGAGAGGATCAATGTGGACGAGGTCGAGATGGAGTTCTTGTATGCCGACGGCGACAGCTACTACTTCATGGACACGACCAACTTCGAGCAGACCCACCTGACCAAAGAAATCCTGGGCGATGCTGTGGATTACCTCATCTCCAATCTGAAGATTAAGGTGGAATTCTTCGATGGCAAGGCGGTGGGGATCGAGCTGCCGCAGACCGTGGAGCTGACAGTGGTGGAAACTGAGCCAGGACTAAAGAGTGCGACCGCCTCGAGCGTGAGCAAGCCGGCCAAAACGGAAACTGGACTTGTCGTCTACGTGCCACCATTCATCAATGAAGGCGAAAAGATCCGCGTGGACACGGCGGAAGGGGCATACTTGTCGAGGGCGTAACGCCGGAGCACGCTCAATCTGTGTCGCTATAATCTGTCCTTGTAAATCTGTCATCCTGAGCGATCCGATCGTTCGCTGGCGAACGATCTTGCGAGTCGAAGGATCCCTAACGGGCTAAATTGGCGGGAGATCGAGAATTGTACCTAGGATCGGTTCGAGGAGCATACTAGGGCAGAACTGTCAACGTAGATTATAGGGATCCTTCGACTACGTAGCCGCTTTGCGAAGCAAACGCAGCCACTTCGCTCAGGATGACATTGCCTCTAAGGATGACATCGGCCAAGCATCATGACTTCCTCCGAAAAACCCTTCCAAGCCCGCCGTTTCGTGGTGCGCGGACGCGTGCAGGGCGTGGGCTTTCGCTGGTTCGTGGAACGCGAGGCCCACATCCTCGGCATTGCTGGATGGGTGCGCAATAATCACGATGGCAGCGTGGAAGTTCTGGCTATGGGCACACGGGATCAGCTTGCCGGCTTAGGATCGCGGCTGCGGCAGGGCCCTCGCGCGGCACGCGTAGATCATGTCGAGGAATCGGAAGCCAGGCCGGTATCTGGCCTGACTACATTTCGTATTGAAGGAGCCTGGTGATGCCCACGAATGCGGTCTCCACCCAAACGAATGCTAAATGCGAGCCGCTGAAGAAGCTTATCCGCGAAGTCCCGGATTTCCCGAAGAAAGGCATTCTCTTTTACGACATCACCACTCTGCTGAGGGACAAGCTTGGCTTTGCGACTCTAATTGACGCGCTTTCCGAATATTATCTGCAAAAGGAAATTGACCTGGTCCTGGGTATCGAAGCCCGTGGCTTCATCTTCGGGCCGGCGCTTGCCTATCGCTTGAATGCCGGCTTCGTCCCGGTACGCAAACCAGGGAAGCTGCCCGCAGCCACAGCGCGGGCCGAGTACGAACTGGAGTACGGCAGCAACACATTGGAGATTCACAAAGACGCGATTCAGAAGGGCGAGCGTGTAATCATCGTGGACGACCTGCTGGCCACTGGGGGAACCGCTCAAGCTACAGCCACGCTGGCTTCCTCACTCGGCGCGGAAATTGCCGGTCTGGGTTTCGTGGTGGAGCTTGACTTCTTGAAGGGGCGCGACAAGCTCAAAGGATATGACGTGCTCTCGCTGCTGCACTATGACAAGTAAGGGCATCACTCGACCGCGTTCCGCGAAATCACTTCGCGGTACCACTCCGCACTGAGCTTAGGTGTGCGCATCTGGGTTTTGAAATCAACGTAGTGCAGGCCGAAGCGCTTGCTGTAACCGTCTGCCCACTCGAAATTGTCGAGCAGGCTCCAGAGGAAATACCCCTTGATTGGGTAGCCTTCCGAAGCCGCGCGATGTAGGTGCGTGAGGTGATTGCGCAGATACATCACGCGGTCGGTGTCCTCGACACGTCCGTCGCCAGTTATCACATCGGCGGCGGAGCAGCCATTCTCCGTGATGTACAAAGTCCGCGGTTTCCAAATATCGCCGACGTTGCGAACCGCCCAGTACATCACTTCTGGGGCAATGTATAGCCAGTCCGAAGCCATGCGCGGAAAGGAGGTCTGTCGCTTCTCCACGGCGTAGCCGGCGGGTGACGCGTCCGCGCGCACATACTCCGGTGTGTACACGTTGAGGCCGACGAAATCGAGCGGACTGCCGATGATCTTCATGTCGCCGGCCTCGACCTTGGGAGCGTTCGCGCCCTGGCGCTGGAGATAGCCGTCGGTGTACTTGCCCTCCATGACGGCCGTGAGAAACTGCGCATTTTCCTCGCGAGTGGCGCGCTGCGCAGCCTCGATTTGCTCGTGACTCTCGATCACGGGCACGCAGACATTGTAATTTTCCGCGAGGCCGACCTTAGTTCCGCTCTTTGCGTTGGCCCGAATGGCCTGTACGGCGAGGCCGTGCCCGAGGACGGCATGGTGGCGAACCTGATTCACCTGGGCATCCGGTAACTTCAGGCCCGGCGCAAATTTGCCGTCTTTGTAGCCGTGGTCGGCAATGCACTCGAACTCATTGATGGTGAAAAAGTGGCCGACGCGATCCGACAAGTGGCGGGAAACATAGCCGGCGTAATCGGCTAACGCTTTTGCGGTGTCGCGTGATTGCCAGCCGCCGGGCAAAGCCTGCGGCAGGTCCCAGTGGAAGAGTGTGACGTACGGGGCAATATTGTTCTTGAGCAGTTCGTCAATAACGCGCTGATAATAGTCCAGGCCCTTCTCGTTCGGCTGACCGGTCCCGTCGGGGAAGACGCGTGGCCAGGCGATGGAGAACCGATATCCCGTCACGCCCAGGTTTTTCAGAAGCTTCACATCCTCTTTGTACAAATGGTAGGAATCGTCGGCCACGTCGCCGGTGTCGCCCTGAAAAGTCTTGCCGGGGGTATGTGAAAAAGTGTCCCAGATTGATGGCTTCCGTCCCTCTTCATTCACCGCGCCCTCGATCTGATAGGAAGCGGTGGCGCAGCCCCACAGAAAGTTGGGCGGGAACCGCAGCAAACCCGCCGTAGCCATTTGTGCGAATGCAATCCGCGGGATTGAGCCGCTGGCAAGTGCAGCCGCAGCGGTGCCAGCCAAAGTCTTGCCAAATCGGCGACGCGTCAGATTTCCCATGGCGCAAAGAAGATTATCACTAGCGCTGGGCCAAAATGAAGTTAACTGACAAGCGCAATAGTCGAGAAGGAAACGAACGATCGTGTTCAAGCCGTTGGGATCATCTCAGTCAATAGCAGCGATCCGTCTTTCGCGATATAGCTTTTCTTCCCGAACCAATCCTCCATTGCCGCTTTCAACTCATTCAGCGGAACATGCGTGCCAATCTCCATGACGCCATCAGCTAAGGGCAAAGTATCGTCGAAGACGCTGGCATTGGTGAAGTTGCGCATGGAGAAGCTGTCCAGCCACTTCAATGGACAGGGCAGGCGTCGGCCTTTTTCTTCGTACTCCACGCGGACCTTGCGGGCGAACATGAATAGATTTAAACACACAGCATCCTGAGATAGGCAGAGCCCGCCACGCGCACCTCAACTTGACACGGAGAGATTCCGGGCATACTCTGCCGCGACAGCTCCAGCCAGTCACGGCCCGATTCTTCGACGCACAAATGTTGCGTCTGCATCTAGTAAGGAGGAGTCCATGTACTCTATCTATGGTGGATTATCTGTGGGGTTGATCGCGGGCTGGGCGACCGGGCAAATTATGAAAGGCTGGGGCTATGGTGTCGGCATGGATATATTGCTCGGCATTGCAGGCGCCATTTTTGGCGGATTTATCATGCGACTGGCCGGGCATTTTCATCTCAGGGCGGGCTCATCTATACCATTTTAGTCGCGATTCTCGGGCGCTGTCGTCCTCGCCGGATCGTGCGCGCGATGAAGAAGGTATGAGCCACTCGGAAGCGGGCTTTTCGCGCCGCATCGGGAGTAGCGGCTAGCTAGGATGAATCTGCACTAGCTCCGGCTTCTGTTGCGGTTCTCTGGAACCGGGGTCCCAACGAGTAGGCTTGGCGGAAGCCGCGCGAAATCGGTTGACGAACGAACCCACGGCCATTGAACTCCTCACCAGGTGACCAAACCTTAGCCCTCCCAGGATTCTTATTTGTTCGACGTAATGTAGGCCACTGGTGGCCGCACATCCACATTGACTGCAATCAGGTGTCCCTCCAAAGATGCAAGGCTCGACGCGGGTTTTTAGGTCGGCAGAATAGTTCGTCGACAGTTTGGAGAACAGGCAGGCCGCAGGATTTGCCGGCGGAGAAAGCAGCGACTGAGCGATGCCGGGACTCATCAGCAGCTTGGGATACCGGGCGCGCAAACCCGGCAGTTTCTCAGCCACCAATCGACGATCGTCGTACGTCAGCATTTCCGCGCTTTGCTCTCCTTGTTGCGGACTGTAGAGGCTGACCCATATGCGCTTCGCTTCCGGGCGAGCATCCCAGAAGGATACATATTCCTCGAGGTAGCTGGGCCTTTGGAGCATGGGACGAGTGATGGTCCAGTGAATGTTGACCTGGCGGCCCTCGATATTGCGCAGAATGCGATCATACGTCGCCGGCTTACGGCGCTCATCGTGATGTTCTGGGAGCCCGTCCACCGACACAGCCACTCGAGTGCGGGGAAGGCTCATCCACTCCATTGGGACGGGAATGACGGCGCTGGTTACCACCATAGTGAATATTCCCATCGCGCTGAGGGCGGGCAGAATCTTGCTCAGCTCACGGTGCCGAACCAACGGCTCACCGCCGACCAGGGAAACATGAAGGGGGCGATGCTGCCGAACCAGCTCCAACACGCCCTCCACCAGTTCGTCGCCACGAAAGTCGGCCAACTGGCGCAGCGTGACACTATCTCCCAGATGCTGGTCACCGTATGCGTAACAACCAGGACAACTCAGCGGACACTCGCGAGTAATTTCAATCGAAAGGATGGGAACCCTGCCCCGTAAAATGTTTCCGCCAGCGGCGAATAGTTCCCTTAAAGTGAGTCCAGGACGAGACTGCAAAGACTTCATCCTGGTATTAGATGCAGGTGGGCGACCACGGTAGTCAAAATCGTGAAAATTAGAACGCTATAAGAATCGGATGGTGCGATAAGTGAGGATGCAACAGAAAGAGAGCCCGACCACTAAACATAGCAGTCCGTCACACTGGAATCACTACAGAACTCGCTCAAAAAATCTCCTGCCGCGATATCGCAATTCGCGTCCGGAAAATCTCGGCAGTTCTTTTGACTTTCCCTATTTAGCCGCCTTGAGCCGCTGCTCCAGTTCGTCAACCTCACGGTTCAAGCCGCTCGGGAGACGATTGCCGAACTTGGCAAAATGGTCTCTGATCAGCGGGATCTCGGCCAGCCAACCATCAACATCGACACTGAGCAGCTTGGATAGGTCGGCAGCCGGGATGTTCAAGCCACGAACATCGAGATCCGAGGGAGCCGGGAGGCGTCCGATCGGCGTCTCAACCGCGTGGGCCTTGCCTTCACAGCGCTCGAAGACCCACTTCAGGACTCGGCTATTTTCTCCGTAACCGGGCCAGACCATTTTGCCGTTTTCATCCTGACGGAACCAGTTCACGTAATAAATCCTGGGCAGCTTCGACGGCTCCGACTGTGCCCCGATCTTAAGCCAGTGCGCGAAGTAATCACCCATGTGGTAGCCGCAGAATGGAAGCATCGCCATGGGATCCCGGCGGAGTTGGCCGACTTTGCCGGTGATCGCGGCCGTGGTCTCGCTGCTGGCGGTTGCTCCCAGGAAAGTGCCGTGCTGCCAGTTCAAGCTCTCTGTAACCAGAGGAACCACGCCGGCGCGGCGCCCGCCAAAAAGGATGGCATCGATGGGCACGCCCTTCGGATCCTCCCACTCCGGAGCGATCGACGGGCACTGCTTGGCTGGAGCGGTAAAGCGTGCGTTGGGATGCGCTGCCTTGCGGCTCGAAGCCGGAGACCAGGGCCGTCGCAGCCAGTCCATCAATTCCGCCGGCTTCTCAGCGGTCATGCCCTCCCACCAAACGTCGCCTTCGAGGGTCATAGCGCAATTGGTGAAGATGGAGTTCCGGTTAACCGTGAGCATGGCATTGGCGTTCGACGTCATGCTCGTCCCCGGTGCCACGCCGAAGAAGCCGCACTCCGGGTTGATGGCGTAGAGGCGGCCGTCGGAGCCAAACTTCATCCAGGCAATGTCATCGCCGATGGTTTCCACCTTCCAGCCGGGAACCGTAGGAATCAGCATGGCAAGGTTGGTCTTGCCACAAGCCGAGGGGAATGCGCCCGTGATGTACTTCACCTGACCCGAGGGACTGATCAGCTTGAGAATGAGCATGTGCTCCGCCATCCAGCCCTCGTCGCGAGCCTGCACCGACGCAATGCGGAGCGCATGGCACTTCTTGCCCAGCAGCGCGTTGCCACCGTAACCGGAACCGAACGACCAGATTTCGCGCGTTTCTGGGAAGTGACAAATGTATTTGTGCTCAGGATTATTGGGCCAAGCTGAGTCCTGCTGGTTTGGGCCGAGGGGAGCGCCGACCGAATGCAGACCCCGCACAAACTCACCGTTTTCACCGAGAACGTCGAGGACATGGCTGCCGACGCGCGCCATCATGTGCATATTCGCAACGACATAGGGAGAATCGCTGATCTCGACCCCGATTCTCGCGATCGGCGACCCGATCGGGCCCATGCTGTACGGGATCACATACATGGTGCGGCCCGCCATGCAGCCTGCGAACAGACCCCGCAGTTTGTCTCTCATCTTTGCTGGATCTTCCCAGTTGTTAGTGGGGCCAGCGTCGTCCTTGCTGCGTGAACAGATGAAAGTCCGGTCTTCTACCCGAGCCACATCACCTGGGCTCGACCGAACCAGAACACTATTCGGCCGTTTCTCCGCAGCGAGCGGGATCGCAACGCCGGCCAGGATCATCAGCCGCAGCATTGCCTGATACTCCTCCGGCGAACCATCGCACCAGTGCACCCGATCCGGCTTGCACATTTGCGCAACTTCTTGTACCCATTGCGCCAGATGCTTATGGTTTTTCCCGCTGGCTGCTGATTCAGCTTCGAGAGTTTGTGTAAGAGCGGACATGAGGGCGTCTCCTAAACTAGCGGACTTAGGACATGCGATGCGACGAGGCGAAGCCGCTACTGTCGCGGAACGTGCCACAGACGAAAAACAAGATCAATATTGTCTCTCATTTGAACAGGCCTTCCAAGGGTTCACGCCCCGCGGGCTCGGCTCAGCACCGTAAATCGTTGAAAGGACAAAGTGTTGGGACAATTTATTCCTGTCCCACCGGCTGCGCGGACTCCAGCTCAGCGACAATCGCATCCAGATGACTGAGAGTTTGATTCACCGTAAGCGAGTACATCTCTCGATCAACACCCTCGCCAGATTCGAGCGCCATCTTCAAATAATGTCCGGCGATTTCGACCGCCAATGGATCGGTGATCACTTGGCCGGTGCGGTTCTTGTATTCCACCCAGGCGGGATGCGGAAGGGCCACCCAGACTGCACGTCCCTCGACCAGAAACTTGATGTCCACCGCGTCAGCGTGCCGCGTAGCAATAGCCACGATAAGCGCTTGATAGACACAATGCACATCCCGCTTGCTCCAGCGATCGATGGCGCGAAAGTCCTGATACATAGCGTTATTAAAACTATATCGAAGGTAGGAGTGGTGGGCAAACCGCTCGTCCGAGAACGGGGCACCGAGAACTGCTCAATACGGTACCGTATGGCAGAAACACGAGGAAGACGTAAGTAAGCCAATGCTGGACAATTTCTCTCCAGATCGCGGCCAATCGGAATCCATCAGCCAACAAAGCGCCGTTCCTGGAAAGCGCCAGGTGCGATATCAGATTGGTGACGAGCCTTAATCTGCCTGTGTGGGCCGGGGAGACAAGGGAGGCACAGGACGTGGCTGCGTCGCACGAGGTTTTCGGCTAGCCCAGAGCCGCAATCTATCCAAATACAAATAGACGACCGGAGTGGTGAAAAGCGTAAGCGCCTGGCTCACGATCAATCCACCAACGATCGTAATACCCAGCGGGCGTCTCAGCTCTGAACCGGTTCCGGCGCCCAACGCCAGTGGCAATCCGCCCAACAACGCCGCCATGGTGGTCATCATGATGGGGCGAAAACGCAGTATGCAGGCCTCGTGAATCGACTCGGCGGAATCTTTTCCTTCGCGCCGCTCCGCGTCCAGCGCGAAATCGATCATCATGATCGCGTTCTTCTTCACGATTCCGATCAGCAGAATGATGCCGATCAGCCCGATTACATCCAGTTCGTGCTTGGTGATCAGTAAAGCCAGAATCGCACCGACGCCAGCGGAAGGCAGCGTCGAAAGAATTGTGATGGGATGAATATAACTTTCATAGAGCACACCCAGAACAATGTAGACCGTCACCAGTGCCGCCAGAATCAGCAGCGGTTCACTGGATAGCGATTGCTGGAACGCGGCAGCCGTCCCCTGAAAGCTGGCATTGATGGACGCAGGAAACCCAATCGAGCGTTCCGCGTTTTCGATGGCTAGTGTCGCCTGCCCCAGGGAAACTCCTGGCGCGAGGTTAAACGACAAAGTGACAGAGGGATACTGGCTCTGGTGGTTGACCGCCAGGGGAGTGTTCGAGGGGCCGAAGTGGGTAAATGTTGCCAGGGGAACCGGTGTTCCGTTAGCGGCGCGTACATAAATATTTTGCAGAGCGTCCGGGCCCCGCGAGAATTGTGGGGCCACTTCCATAACCACGTGATACTGGTTGAGCGGTTTGTACATGATTGAAACTTGTCGTTGGCCAAACGCGTCATAGAGAGCATTGTCGATGTCGGCCGCCGCCACTCCCAACCTGGACGCGGTGTCGCGATCAATGATCACATTCGCTTCCAACCCCTTGTCTTGCTGATCAGTGTTGACGTCGCGGAGTTGGGGAATGGTGCGGAGTTTTTGTAGCAGCCGCGGAGACCAGTTATTCAAGTCATCGAGGTTCTCTCCCTGTAGCGTGTACTGGTATTGCGCCTGGCTTTGGCGGCCTCCGATGGTCAGGTCCTGGGCCGATTGCATATAGAGAGTCGCACCTGGTACCACTGCCAATTTTCTTCGCAATCGGGCGATGATCTGGTCTGCGGTTATCTTTCGTTCTGCTAGAGGCTTCAGAGTGATGAACATGCGGCCCGTGTTGTAGGTAGTGTTGCCTCCGGCGAATCCGACGATGGTTTGCACGGCAGGGTCCTGCATCACGATGTTTACGAACTGCGACATCTTGCCTTTCATCGATTCGAATGAAATGTCCTGCGAGGCTTGCACCGAGCCCATGATTCGACCCGTGTCCTGCTGCGGGAAGAAACCCTTGGGAACAATCACGTAGAGATAAATGCTCAGGGCCGCGGTGGCAACGGTTACCAGCAACGTCAGAGGCTGATGCCGTAAGACCCACTCCAGACTATGCGTATAAATGGCCAGCGTCTTGTCGAAGGCCCATTCGCTGGCCCGGTAAATTGGATTGTGCTTTTCCTTGCGTGCCGGCCGCAGGAATTTGGCGCACATGGTAGGTGTAACCGTGAGCGACACGACCAGCGAGACCGCGATGGCCGCGCTGAGGGTGACGGCAAATTCGCGGAACAGGCGGCCGACGATGCCGCCCATCATAAAATAGGAATGAACACGGCAACCAGTGATGTGCTCATGGAGAGCACAGTGAAGCCAATTTCACGAGCCCCTCGAAAAGCCGCCTCCACGGGGCGCATCCCTTGCTCGAGGAAGCGCGTGATGTTTTCCAAAACCACGATGGCGTCATCCACCACAAATCCGGTCGAGATAGCGAGCGCCATGAGCGAGAGATTGTCCAGGCTGTAGCCCAGCAGATACATAACGCCAAAAGTTCCGATCAGCGAAAGCGGCACGGCCACGCTGGGAATCATGGTGGCTCGAACCGTTCGCAGGAATGCGAATACCACCAGGATGACCAGAATGACCGAGATGACCAGGGTGAACTCGATGTCGGCCACGGAGGCGCGAACCGTTGTGGTCCGGTCGAGTACAACGTCCAGGCCGATGCGAGGCGAAATCGACGACCTGAGATAGGGCAAAGTGGCGCGCACACGATCCACGGTGGCGATAATATTTGCGCCCGGCTGCCGGGAGATGATCATCAGAACCCCGGGCTTTCCATTCGCCAGGCCCACGACGTGGGCATCTTCGACTGAATCCTGCACGTCGGCGACATCGCCCAAACGAACCGGAGCACCGTTGTTGTAGGAGACGATAAGGCTACGATAATCTCGTGCGCGAAAGATCTGATCGTTGTCATCGATGATCCATGTGTTGATCGCATCGGCGACATTGCCTTTGGGACGGTTTGCGTTGGCCGCTCCCAGAGCAGCTCGCACCGTGTCCAGTCCCACGCCCAGCTTGTTCAACAGAGTCGGATTTACTTCGGCACGAATTGCCGGTTTCGCGCCGCCACCCACAAACACCTGGCCGACGCCGTTCACCTGGGAAAGCTTCTGCGCCAGGATAGAGTCGGCCGCGTCATACATTTGGGGCAGTGTGATGGTGTCCGAAGTCAGGGCCAGAATCAAGATTGGGGCATCTGCCGGATTGACCTTCCGGTAGGTGGGATTGCCTGGCAGATTGGCGGGAAGCTGGCTGCGGGCCGCATTGATCGCGGCCTGCACATCACGTCCTGCAGCGTCAATATTGCGATTGAGATCGAACTGCAGAACGATGCTGGTCGAACCCAGCTGACTCGTTGAAGTCATCTGGTTGATGCCGGCGATCCGTCCAAACTGGCGTTCCAGCGGAGTGGCTACTGCCGAGGCCATAGTCTCCGGACTCGCGCCCGGCAGCCCGGCGCCAACCTGAATGACGGGGAACTCAACTTGCGGCAGCGGGGCCACCGGCAGCTTGGTGAACGCCAGAATTCCCGCCAGGAGAAGCGCCAGCGCCAGCAACGACGTGCCAATGGGACGCTTGATAAATGGCGCTGAAATATTCATGGCCTAATCGCCCGCTGCCGGCTCCTCGATAGGATTGCCGATCTGGAAGCGCTCAAAACGATGTGCCAGCCGGTCAAACCACAGATAGACGACAGGCGTGGTATAGAGAGTCAGTAGTTGGCTCAGTAGCAGACCGCCGACAATCGTAATTCCAAGAGGATGCCGAAGTTCCGAACCCGTTCCACGTCCCAGCGCTAACGGCAAACCTCCGAGCAGCGCCGCCATGGTGGTCATCATGATGGGACGGAAGCGCAGCAAGCAGGCCTGAAAGATTGCTTCCTCGGGAGGCTTGTGCTCCACGCGCTCCGCTTCCAGCGCAAAATCGATCATCATGATGGCATTCTTTTTGACGATTCCGATCAGAAGTATGATTCCAATCAGTCCCACGACGCCTAAATCATTGCCGGTCAGCAGCAGGGCAAGAATGGCGCCGACGCCCGCCGACGGCAGGGTGGAAAGAATTGTGATGGGATGGATGTAACTTTCATAAAGAACGCCCAACACGATGTACACGGTGACAATCGCGGCCACAATCAGCCAAGGTTCGGACGCAAGCGAATTTTGAAAGGCCGCGGCGGTTCCCTGGAAGCTGGAATGGATGCTTGTGGGAAGGCCGATGTCGCGCTCCGCCTGGTCAATCGCTTTAGTGGCGTCACCCAAAGAAGATCCCGGCGCCAGGTTGAAGGAAAGTGTCACGACCGGAAACTGGCCTTGGTGATTGATGGCTAAAGCGGTGTTCTTGGTCTCGAAGTGACTGAACGCCGACAAAGGCACTTGAGCGCTGTTGCCGGACGCTTGGGTCGCGGATGTCTGGCGTCCCCGATGCCGGCTCCCGGACGTCGCGGTTCCATTGCTGGATGTTTGCGCTCCCGTAGTGGAAGGTGGCACACCGTTGCTGGACTTAACGTAGATATTCTTCAACGCGTCTGGGTTCTGGCGGAAGCTGGGGTCCACTTCCAGTACCACGTGATATTGATTCAACTGCGTGAACATTGTGGAAACTTGACGTTGTCCGAAGGCGTCGTAAAGCGTGCTGTCGATCGCCTGGGGAAGAATACCCAGCCGCGAAGCCGTATCCCGGTCAATCACCAGATCAGCTTTCAGTCCATCATTCTGCTGGTCGCTGGCTACGTCGCGCAGCTGTGGCAGGCTCTGTAGTTTGGCCACCAGCCGTGGCGCCCACACGGCGAGCTCCTGAGCGTCGGCGTCTTCGATGGAGTATTGGAATTGGGTGCGGCTCACGCGGTCTTCCACCGTTAGGTCCTGCACCGGTTGCATATAGAGGGTGATTCCCTCGACCTTTGCCAGCTCTGGCTGCAAGTCACGAATGATCTCGGACGCACTTTCCTTGCGCTGGTCTCGCGACTTCAAATTGATCTGGATGCGTCCGCTGTTCATGGTTGTATTGGTGCCGTCAATTCCGATGAACGAAGAAAGACTTTCCACGTTGGGATTCTGAAGTATGGCCCGGGCCAGATCCTGCTGGCGTTGCGCCATAGCATCGAAGGAAATGTTCTGCGGTGCCTCCGAAATCCCCATGACCACTCCGGTGTCCTGCACCGGGAAAAAGCCTTTCGGCACGTACACATAGAGAAGTAAGGTCAGGATGAGCGTGCTCACCGTAACCAGCAGAGTAGTTTTCTGGTATTGCAAAACAAACTTCAGGGTGCGGCCGTAAAACGCGATCACACGATTGTAGAAATCTTCGGAGGCTTGATAGAAGCGGCTTCGTTTTGTGAGGTCCTGTTTTTTTAGGAGCTTGGCGCACATCATCGGCGTCAAGGTCAAAGAGACTATGGCAGAAACCAGAATGGTCACCGCCAAAGTCACGGCGAACTCGCGAAACAGCCGGCCGACGATATCGGCCATAAATAGCAGCGGAATCAGCACCGCAATCAGAGAAACGGTCAGCGAGATGATCGTGAACCCAATCTGGCTTGAGCCCTTCAACGCCGCTTCCAGCGGAGAATCGCCTTCCTCCAGGAAGCGATCGATGTTCTCGATCATCACAATGGCGTCATCGACCACAAATCCCGTGGAGATGGTCAGCGCCATCAAGGTCAGGTTGTTCAGGCTATAGCCCAGCAGATACATCACGCCAAAGGTGCCTACAAGTGACAGCGGCACGGCGATGCTGGGAATCACCGTGGCGGACAGGTTTCGTAAGAAGAGAAAAATCACCATCACGACCAGGGCCACGGTGAGCATCAGCTCGAATTGGACATCTTTTACCGAGGCCCGGATGGTCTGTGTGCGGTCCGTCAAAATTTGGACTTTGATGGCCGAGGGCAGGGACGACTGCAGCTGCGGCAAGAGCAGCTTGATGCGGTCAGCAACGCTAATAATATTCGCGCCGGGCTGGCGCTGAATATTCATGATGACGGCTGGAGTGGTATTCACCCAGGCGGCCTGCTTCAGATTCTCTGCGCTGTCCACCGCCGTGGCCACATCGGAGAGCCGCACCGGAGCTCCGTTCCGGTAGGCCACCACGATCTGACTGTATTGGGCGCTGGAGAGCAGTTGATCGTTAGCGCCAATGGTGAAGGATTGGCGCGGACCATCGAGCACGCCCTTGGCCTGGTCCACGTTGGCCGCGGCCAGCGCAGTGCGCACGTCTTCCAGACTCAACCCGTAAGAAGCCAGCGCCGTTGGGTTGGCTTGGATACGCACTGCCGGTTTTTGTCCCCCGCTGATGGAAACCAGTCCGACTCCGGGGAGCTGAGAAATCTTTTGTGCCAGCGCCGTATCGGCAAGGTCTTCTACTTTGGAAAGAGGCAAAGTGTCGGAGGTGAGCGCCAGGGTGAGGATAGGCGCGTCCGCCGGATTCACTTTGCTGTAGATAGGCGGATTCGGCAGATCTGCGGGAAGATAGGTCGAGCCTGCGTTGATCGCGGCCTGGACCTGCTGCTCCTCAACGTCAATGTTCTGATCCAGATTGAATTGCAGGGTGATAATCGAACTGCCCAGAGAACTGGTCGAAGTCATCTGGCTCAAGCCCGGGACTTGGCCAAACTGGCGCTCCAAGGGCGAAGTCACCGACGACGCCATCACCTCTGGATCTGCCCCGGGATAGAACGTCACCACCTGGATTGTGGGGTAATCGACTTCGGGCAAAGCTGAAACCGGCAGTTGCCGGTACGCCACCAAACCTACCAGGAGCAGACCCGCCATCAACAAGGTGGTCGCCACCGGGCGAAGAATAAATAACCGCGACGGACTCATGGAGTTCCCGTGGTGGAGGACTGCGCGCCTTGATTTCCTCCTGTGCTGCCTGCGCGTGGCTCGACCTTGCTACCTGCCTGAAGCTTGTCCTGGCCATCGATGACCACCATGTCGCCGGCCGCAATGCCATTGCCGATCACGGCTGCATTGTTCTGCGTAAGCGCGACTGCCACGGTTCGCACCTCGACCGTCTTGTCCGGCTTCACCGCGAATACGTAGGTCCCCTGCGGGCCGCGGAGAATGGCGGCGGAAGGAATCACGATGCTGTTCTTCCGGGTTTCAAGCAGCAGTCGCGTATTTACAAATTGATTCGGCCACAGGACGTTATCTTTGTTATCGAATATCGCTTTCAGCTTGCCAGTACCGGTGGTCGCGTCAATCTCATTATCAATCGTGAGTAGCGTGCCCGTGGCCAACTTAGTTTGATCATCCCGGCTGTAAGCTTCCACCGGCAGTGTGCCGTGTTGCATGTGTTGAGCGACGGTGGGAAGGCTGTCCTCGGGAAGTGTGAAAATCACGGCAATGGGCTGTAGCTGGGTGATCACCAGCATGGGATTAGTATCCGCGGCATGGACCATGTTTCCGATGTCCACCAGCCGCAGGCCGATCCGCCCGCTTACCGGGGCGGTAATGCGGGTGTAAACCAGGTTTAGTTTGGCGTTCTCGACTTGCGCTTGATCGGTGCGCACGGTTCCTTCAAGTTGATCGACGGTGGCCTGCTGCGTGTCCACTTGCTGCTGCGACATGGATCCGGAATCCTGCAGCAGACCTTTGAAACGCTCATAGTTTAGTTTTGCGTCGCGCAGCGAAGCTTGATCCTTGAACAGTTGAGCCTGGGCCTGACTCAATGCGACTTGGTAGGGACGAGGATCGATGACGATCAGGAGCTCACCCTGGTTTACATGCTGTCCTTCCTTGAAATTAATCTGCACGATCTGGCCGTCAACCCGACTCTTCAGGCTGACCGTGTTGTAGGCCGTTACCGATCCCAGGCCCGTAAGATACACGGGCATATCACGCTGCGCAGCCGTAGCAACGCCCACAGGGACACCCTGCGCCGCGGCTGCGGCCCTGGCCGTCGTCGGCTTGGGATCCGCGCTGGTGCAACCGACCCAGGCCAAGCACGACAGAATTAAGAAAAGGAGGGCAACTGCAAGGATGCCGCACGGCCTATAGCCTGCAGAAACTCGCTTTGTCACTGAAATCAATCTCAATTGAGCAACTTGGGGATCGGGTGACACTTTGTCCTCAGCATCCGCATTATGGCGCATATCGACCCCGTCCTCACAGTGTTCCCGGTTGGCACACTGATGCTGCCAACAAATATTGGACGTGTAGTCGTCAGGCGCGGTTGCGATTTATCTTTATTCTTTACAATACTTTACAAAGGGCAGCAGAGGCTTTTAGCTCCCAACGTCTGCGTCCGGTTCCGGACCAGGCTAGTGGGTAAACGACACGTTCAAGCCAGTGGTCAGGATGATATCGTTCTGTTTCTTCCCGGCGGGCGGATTGGTGACATAAATGTCTCCGAAGGCATTCTGCCATCCGAACCATTTGTTGATCTTGGTGACGGTCCCAAAATTAAACACTCCGCGATATTGGCTGGTGTCGCTCAGGTCGGGGTAGAAGTACAACTTCTGCGTAAGCACAGTGGATGCACCCAGCTTCTGAGAGAGCTCCTCTCCGAGTGTGAGTGCGGCAAAATTGCGGTTGAACGTGGTGTAATTCTCTCGGGTGTAATTCAGTCCACCAAGCAAATCCAGAGTGGTGCGATTGTCGTTGATGACGTGAAAGCCAAGACCGCCGCCCAAAGCGGAACGCAGATTGAGATTCTGCAGAGCATCCGTCTGGAAGTCGCGCACCGACGAAGCCGAATAGCCGCGCAGTAATATTGTGATCATAGCGAGCACCGCTTTGGATTGTGTTAGCGGTCGTGGCAGGAGTGGCGCCGGGAGCGTCATTGGTTGCATACACTGAATTGAGATAGAGGCCCAGGTGGTCGGTCTGGGTCTTGCGGTCGGCAGTGAAGGCGAGCGCGAGGTTCTTGGTCTGGCTGTTACCGCGAGTCAGGGCAAAGCCAACATTCGCTCCGCCGGCCCAGCCTTGAGTCAGTCCAGGATGCAGCGACTTTTGATATGCAGCCTCTTCGGCGTCATTCCGCATCGCCACTACTGCGGTCTTCGGCGTGGTCACGGTCCCGTTCGCCGAAGTGTTCACGGCAAGGTTGCCATCCGAGGTCGCAACCGGACCCACCACGGTCTGGCCGTTGTTGAGGCCTACATGCAGTGACTGGGTGGAATTAATTTCCTGGATTGCGGGCCACTGCACGGTGACGTCGCCCGCAAATTCGGTCTTGATTATCAGGGTCTTGCCGTCTGATTTCACTATCGTTCCTGTGAGGCGATCTCCATTCTTCAAGACCACCTGATCAGCGAATAGCGTCGAAGAGAACGCAAGCACGAGAAAAACCACCACCAGCCGCAGATTGCCCACGACGTTGCCTCCTTCAATGATTGGATAATCTCTTTGGAGAATTACGATTGGAACTGAGATTAGAAATTCCGCGATTGCACGGGTACTCGGCTGGCCGAAACTAATTCAGAACCAACCGGATAGTTTTCTAGAGAGGTCGACTGACTCAGACCGCAAGAAAATCTGGGGCCGGACGACAAAATTGCGGCTGGGGTGAGCGCGACCAAGAAATCCAAGGAAACAAAAAACGGCAAAGCAGCAAGGCGGTGTTCTAGCTCTTAACGTCCGGGCCCGAATTCTTAGGCGGGTCCGCCTGGGCATTCTTTCATACCCTCTTTCAGAGCACGAATGCCCTCGCCGATCCCCTTGCCGAGTTCTGGCAGTTTCTTGGGGCCGAACACCAGCAAGGCGATGAAAAAAATCACCAGCAGGTGCATCGGCTGAAAAAGGCCTTCAAACATGATTTTCCTCCGAGTGCCTGCGACAGGCCAAGGCTCAACGTTACTGAACCGGCGTGCGGGAGTCAACTGCCGATGTGGTCACGTTACGGGGGCAAAAAGCCCTGCAATCATCTAATAACCCTGGAACCACCCATAAGTTGCGGAAGCCAAAGGCCAAGGTACTTCGGTGACCTACTGGCGCAGGGGTGAGCCGTTCTATGTTGCAGAGAGCCATGGCCGCAGGGTCGATTCTGATCCTTGGCCTGAGGAGTCGTCGTGCGTCGTAAGGGCCTCATTTTTCTTTCGCTTGTTGTCTTTGCGCTTCCTTCTTTTTGTGAGCAGAAGGGCGTAAATCGCCCTGGACTGCGCGCAGTTGATGGCGTGGGTGGCCGGTGGCGTTTCCCGCCAGCAACTGGAAAAACGGATCGTCGAGAACGGCGTCGCATTCGTCACCAATGGCGCAACCGCCAACAGCTTATTAACGGCAGGCGTACAGCCGGAACTGATTCAGGTGCTACGCGACAGCAAAGTTCTCTCCGGTGGGGCTGATGCGATCTGTCCAGCAGCGCTTGTCCATGCCAACGAGTTGATTCGCCAGAAAAAATTCGAGGACGCTGAACCCATTTTGCAAAGGCTGATTTCAGCGGACCCGGGAAATGCAGCCCTGCATTTCGCTTTGGGCTATGTGCGGCAGCAGCAAGCAGAGTGGAACGAGGCCTTCGATAATTATTCCGATGCCCGCGACTTGATGCCGGGCTCGTCGGAGATTCATTCCCGGCTGGCCTACGTCTTCTATCGTTTTGACGACGGCGACAACGCCATCGCTGAAGCGCGTACAGCGCTCAGCATCGATCCTAAAAACGCTGAGGCATATCGCTATCTTGGCCTGGGTTTGTACGCTAATACCCAGTATTCCGCTGCCATGCACGCTTTCCAGGAATCGCTGGCACGCCAGTCCAACAACGCCGATGTCTACTATGACATGGGAATCACGCTTCGCGCGCAGGGGGACACGAAGGCGGCGGAAGCTGCCTATCGCAAAGCGATCGCCTTGGAACCGCAGTCTTGGGAGTCGCACAACAATCTGGCCATGATGCTGCATGACCTCAAGAACTATGATGCCGCTATCGCGGAGTATCGCGAGGCCAAACGTCTGGCCCCGCATGAAGCCTCAATCCGAAACAATCTTGGCAACACGTATTGCGACAAAGGCGAATACGACGCGGCGATTACTGAGTTTCGCGGACTCTTCAAAATGGATTCTGGCTGGGAACGTGGACACGACTGCCTTGCCAAAGCCTTCATGGCCAAGCGGGATTATCAATCAGCGATCGCGGAGCTGAAACTTGCCATCGTGCAGAATCCCACGGGCGCTGCCGAACACCGCGTTCTGGGGCAGGCTCTGCTCTTGCTTCACCAGGAACAAGAGGCGCTACGTCAGTTGCGAATCGCAGTTCAGTTAGATCCCGATTCTGCTATGGCACACCACTATTTGGCGACCGCGCTTTTTAATGCGCAGGAGTTCGAAGCAGCAGAACCCGAGTTCCGGCAGACCGTCCGCCTGGAACCGACCGCCAACAACCATTACTACCTCGCGGCCTGCCTGATGAGCATGGGCCGTTACGATGACGCGATGGGCGAGCTCGAAACGGCGTCTCGCATGGCCCCGGGACAAGACCTCTATCGCGCCCGGAAAGAAGAGCTGCTGAGACTAATGAAGGAAACTGCGAGGAACACACCTTGAGTTTCCGCAACGCGTCTCATTTTGACTGCCGACCGAACGGCATGATTTGAGGCTGGGACGCATTGCCTTAGCTAAGTTATTGGTTTTAAGGCAACACCGTTTGGTTCGCCAACTGCACTGTACTAAGGGGCAGTGCCAGCATGAACTACTGTGCCCTCGGCGACAGGAATGTCGGAGCCTAGAATGAGCACGGGATTCCAGCGTCGAGGCAATTCGTTATAGCCAGCATCGGTAGCAACTCCGGGGAGTAGCGCACATGAATTCGGTCCAACCGCCACATTCCACAGGCAGCAAAGCGGCCACCCAAGCGGTTTTTCAACCGAGTAGCGAGATCCGGCGCGGAGAACGGACAGTCGCGGAAAGGCTTCCTGACGCGCTGCTGCCCTCCACTCGATCGGGTTACGGCCTGCCTTGCGCAAAGTGCAAGACGTATTATGCGGCCGGATTGACCGCCTGCCCTGTTTGCAAAGACACGGAAAGAGTGTCGCCCACGGCCGGAGTGGCGGTGACGACAGCGCCATCCAGTTTGGCCGAAGCGATTGCTCTTGGACCTGATGAAGCTGCACTGGAGGCGGAGCGGGAGCGCTTTTTGCGGGAGTTCAAGTCGCAGGTCTACGCCTCACACATGCAGATCAATGCCGCGGCCAGCTTCCGTTGCAGTAAAGAAGAAAATCATCAGGGCGCGTTTGAGCCTGCGGCTGTTTGCCAGGCCTGCTATGACCATCTGCAGGAGCGGGTGGACCTGATGGAAGCGGGACTGCACATGGATCTAAAGGAAGCCGCGCAAGTGGTCTATGACGCAGTGTGGTCCGATCCTTCCGATCCCAACAAGACTTACCTAAACGCGGCGCAGGCCCTCCTGACCGTGTTGCGAAAACGCGCCGGTATCGCAACCGTGCTGGGACCACTCCAGCCGTTGCCACACTGAGGAGCGTCCGCAAATCACTGCCCCTAGTCCTTAGCAAACCTCAGCTTTCCGAACGCGCTGGGTACGTGAAAATTCGGTTGCGGTGTTCCTGTCGGTTGCCACGCCAAATAGGCGCGCGGTTCCTTCTTCCCTTCAACCCGATAAAAATTCGCGCGCCAAACTGCTGTCGGATCGAAGTGCAGAGTCAGTGACTTCATCGGGATCGCAAGTTCGGCGGTCCAGACGTGTGATTTCTCGTCCAACATGACCGATCGCTGCATTCCGCTGCTCAGGTCCGCACGTCCTCCGGGAAAAATGTCGAGATCGACCCACATCCCGTTGGGACTGACTTCGAATTCCCGATAGTAGCGTTCACGCGAAGGATCAGGCTGGAGAAAAGTTTCCGCTACGTCGCGGTCCCACAAATGATCGCGGCGTCCGTCGGGATCGGAATCCTTGAATAAGATAAAGCTCCCGGTAACGGCACTCAAATCGCAAGTACAGTGTTTGCGGCGACCACAATGCCTGCACTCGAGTTTCACGCCGCGGGTCCGCATTCTTGCCTTGCCAGTCCGAACAGAATGCGATTGCTGTGGCATTCCGCCATTCGTCGGCTGGATGTGCCACATCCAGCCTAATCTCGGTAGCAACATGTGCCGCGACGATCTCAGAGGATATTGGGAGATTTTGCGACGGTATGCTGTGCGGGATCATCGTCTAGACGAAGGAAACAAGATGGTAGCTGAGAAACGGCACATTTGCTCTCGTAGGCTGCAAAATCGCTTTGACCACAAGATCCGGATAGCCCACGAGTTCGGCGTGGCCTAATCTTGGAACACTATGACGACCAATGCGATACTCAACTCGGCGAGATGTAACAGACGTGGTGCAGAACACCATGGCGCAGAACACTGATTCGTTGAGGAATGCCATGCAGAGCGGCGAAGATCAATGGCAAGCGGTCCTGGATCGTGATGCCAGTCGGGACGGCATGTTTGTTTTTGCCGTCTCCTCGACCGGGGTCTACTGCCGGCCGTCGTGTCCTTCGCGGCGCCCTCGCCGCGAAAATGTAACGTTCTTCCGCAAGCCGGATGACGCCGAAAAGGCTGGCTATCGCGCCTGCCTGCGCTGCCGCCCCAAAGCGACCGGTGGCAATGCTCAGATGGAAATGGTCAAAGCCGTCTGTCGCTACATCGAGCAGCACCTCGATGAGCCGATAACGCTGGCTCGTCTGGGATCGGCTTTCCATCAGAGTCCGTTTCATCTCCAGCGCACGTTCAAGGCGGTGCTAGGGGTTACTCCGCGGGCTTATGCTGACTCCTGCCGCATGAACCAGCTCAAGCACAATCTGCGGGCTGGCCATTCTGTTACCCGCGCCATGTACGACGCCGGTTACAGCTCCAGCAGCCGCTTGTACGAGCGCACGGCATCGCAGCTCGGCATGACTCCTGACAAGTATCGCCGGGGAGCGATCGCCGCTCCCATCCGCTACACCTTCACAGATTCGCCCCTGGGACGCATGTTGATCGCCGCCACTGACAAAGGTATTTGTGCGATCCAGTTTGCCAACTCCGACGACGAGCTGGAACACGGTCTGAAGCATGAGTTCCCCTTTGCGATTCGGCGGCGCGATGACGCAGCCATGCAAAGCTGGAAAGAAGACCTGCTTCGGCAGATGCGCGGACAGAAATTGAATTCGTCGCTGCCGCTTGATATTCAGGCAACTGCCTTCCAGCGCCGGGTCTGGTCTTGTCTGCAATCGATTCCGTTCGGGGCGACTCGCTCCTACGGCCAGGTTGCGAAGGCCATCGGCCAGCCCAGCGCGACGCGGGCGGTAGCACGTGCCTGTGCGACGAACCCGGTTGCCGTGGCGATTCCCTGTCACCGCGTAGTCCGAGGGGACGGAGACGGGGGAGGCTATCGCTGGGGCGTAGAACGGAAGAAGGCCCTGTTGGAGATGGAACAAGAGGCAGCGGGCTCGCGCGTTTAGTTGGATTGGGGCCGAAAGTGGGGTTCGACCGGTACCCCGCCGGATGTTGACTCGTGTGCCCTTATCGATGCTCACCGCGGAGAAGCTGGCTCATGGACTTGAGAAAAGATTTAGCCGGTTGGGCTTGAGATAGTCGAGCATTTCTTTCACTTGCGCCGGCGAAGCGTTCCAGTCGGGCGGGTATGGCGGGTAGCCGGTCGTCCGGTTACAGTAGTCGACATCTTCCACCTTGAGATAGCACGCCTTCCACGCACGCTTGCCGTTTTCCTGAACTGGGTCTGTGTGCATCTTCAATGTGTTCGGCAGGACGGTGACGGCAAATACGCCAAGTGCCAACACTTTCTTTATACCGACGCGCCACGACAGAAGATGTAAGTACACGGCCAGAAACGCTGGCGCAAGCAGACCCATATAGCGGGAACTTTGCGCGGCAGCTGGCATTCCCTGGCAGACGCGGCCGACCGAGGCGTTTATCACAAACAAAAGGGTAAAGCAGAGCAATGCTACGACCGTTACATCGAGGTCGGCCCAGTGCGAGGCGCGCCAAAGCCTAATCCCGTGCCGCGGGAACAGTATCACAACGAGTAGCGTCAGCAACGCACCAACCACCGTAGCAAGTACTAGCGATCGCCGAATACCTATAAACAACGAAAACATAAGGCTGACAAACCAGGGATAATTTATCGGATGCGGATCCGGAAATACGAAACAGTGGACTCCCGGCGCCCATTTAGATTGATAAAAGAAACTGGCGAACGATATCACCGCCAATCCCAGAGCGGCCCCGCCAGACAGGGCTGCCCGCCTCGAAGATACTCGCACAGTCCGTCGGATATCCAAGACAAGCAGCGCCAGGGTGACTATTCCTATGAAGACACCAAACCCGGGGTAAACCAGAAGAAAATTTAAGACGATGATTAAGCTGTATCGCGCTACCGCCTCGCGCATGGTCCACGCCAGGCAATACAGCATGATTAGTAGTTCTGGAAAGGCCGAATCCGAAGGGTTCGGCACACCAATCAGTATGTCGATCGGAGCTAGCGTGAGGAATAGGCAGGGGATGACAGCGTCGGTGTAATCGAGTTTGCCGAAAATCCTTAGCTTCAGCCAAACCGCAACTGACGCAGCGGCAAGTATCGCGGCTACGATTAGCAGCGCTTCCGCTCGGTTGCTCCAATGTGTCCAGTCCAGCACGAATTTGTCAAGGACCAGTCCGATTCCTTCACGATGTGGTCCGTGCTGCCAAGTAAATATCCGCCACAGCGAGGCATGAGCGAACAACGGCTCCCACTGGTCCCAAAAGAGAAGATTTACCGAGTGTCGGCAGGCGACCACGACCATGCGCGATCCCAGCGCGACGAAGGCGAAAGCTATCAGAAATCGAGTCCCCTTTTACGGAAAGGACCAGATCTGGAACCGCAACGGCGCGTTCCCGTGACTTCGGCAGAAATCCAGATACCGCTCATAACGCTTGTTGGCCGTGTCCGCGACCCTAGCTATCCGACATATAGGCTGAATATTTCTATGTAATGCCCGAAAGAGCGGACTTTGAGACCGGAAAACTCTGGAAAACGATCACGAAGCATCTCGGCAAATCCGCTGGTCCATCCTGCTTCAACCACCCACACTCTGGTCCCAGGCTTCAGGTCATACACGCGTGCCATCTCTTGCCACTTGTAGGAGAAGGTTTCCGGTTTCACCGCATCGCTTGAGACCATCTGAAACCCATTGCACCAGAATGACTCAAACCCAGCGACTGAGCGATCGGGCACGACTGGCTTCTGCTCACAGAGATAGTGGGCAAACTGGAGTTCGGTTGGTTCGTTTAGGTAAATCACATCAGTCGGGAAACCTCGCGGCGGATAAACTCTATAGCCCGGTCCATGTGCTCGTGCCGACGATCGGACAGGGGGAAGATCAATCCCGCGAAGGCTGAGTTCCGAAGATGTGGCACACAATCACGATGCTCATCGCCATTGCCAAAGCGGGACCCAGTTCTTTGTTTTGCGATTCTTGCGACCGAGACGCTTACCCCAGCGATACCAAACATTGCCAGAAAAATGCACTGTCGTGTGCGGCCATAAGGATAAAGACCTGCGGCGACGGCCATACCGTTCAAAACGAAAGGCCACAAATAGAACCCCTGTCAAGCGTGATAGTCGCAGGACCGGCGATGGCGACTGGCCACGCAGGAGTAGAACTACCCCTGCAGCGAATAACAGTGTGGCAGCGTGGCCCATGATCACCCAAGCGAAGGCAAACCGAAAAATCCCGAATGTGCCCCAAAAGAGGAACGGCAAGAGGTGATCATGCCCTGGATGATAATAAAATTGCGGAAGATACCAGTCCGCAATGTGACGCAGGTGGCGCGCCCCAGGATTTACGGCGGCGAGTTTTGCGATGTGTGTTGAATACAGAAACCAACCGGGTCCAAGAGCCGCAACCTGCCCGGCGCTCCACGCAAAAACTACGCCCGGGGGAGGGCGTCGAGCAAAGATCCGAATGATGGCGTAAGTCCCCAGACTTGCAGCAAACAAGAATCCCGAGTAGTGGGAAAGCATCGCGAGGAGAAGGGATACCGAGGACAATAGCATCTCACCGGGAGAGTTCCTTGCGAAAGCGCGCTCTAGCAGGTAGGCGCCACCAGCCGAGAACATCAGCATTAATGAGTACTGCCGCAGATCGGCGGATATGCCGATCATGGTTGGAAGGAATGTTACCAGCAGAAATCCAACCCAGGCCACAGTCTGACCAAACACGCTTTTCAGCCACTTGTAGTACAGCCAGCAGAAGACCGCGCCGGCTATGACGCAAGGTAACCTCAGCACGAGATCAGACGCACCTAGGGCTCGCCAGTAATAAAGAACAAGGATCAGAAGTGGAGGATGAAAAAGCTAACAGGCTCGCTTGGTACGCATGACGGAGTGAGTCCTGGTTGGCGACCGACAAATGCCAGGCTTCGTCAGGATTGAAGAATGTAGCATGTGACAGCCAGGCGCGGACAGAAAACCAACCACCGCAAGGACCGCTGCAAGCGAATCGGAATGCCTGCTGAACCGCGTTTCCAGGTTCTGTGAAGCCGACTGTCGGTCCGACTCGAAAACAAGGTTCGTTTGTCTAACCGGTTGAGTAGCAGTGATCCGAACTGCCTTTCTGGGCACATGGGTCTACAACCTGAAAATTGTCTCACAGGGAGGCGGACTACAACGAGAGCTGCTCCAAGCCCACTGCTCCGGAGCCGGATTGCATGCATGAAGTAACAGAAGATAAAAACGGTTGTGACGGCCAACCCTGGTGACAAGGTAAGACTCCCAGGTCTGCAAAAACGGCGAGACCTGGGGCACCCAACCGCCGTGGTCGAGGTCAGGCTGCGATCGAAGGCCGGGAAGCCTTCGAGATTTCCGCGACCGTCTTCGATACTCTTTCCGGTTTGTCCTTCAGCGCCAAATCGGCCTGAGAGACGATGCCGATGACGCGGTCTTCCGCATCCACAATTGGCATTCTTCTTACCTGGTGCTCCTGCATCAGCCGCTCACAGGCTTCGATATTTTCGCCATCGCGGCAGGTGAGAGGAGCCAACGTGATCAATTCTTCGATTGGTGTGGTCTTCGGATCCATGCCTTGCGCGATGACGGAGCAGCACAGATCGCGGTCCGTAATCATGCCAACGAGTTTCCGCGACTGTTGATCGGCCACAACGGGCATAGAACCGATATTGCGATCGCATAAGATTTTAGCAACTATCTGTGCGCTGTCACTGAGCACACAACAAGCTGGATCTCGGCTCATGATTTCTCTGATTTTCATGGGTCACCTCTGAAAAAAGGGCATAAAGCCGCATTATGTATGCTGCGTAAGTTTGATTTTGTCGACGATTTTTCGGTCGCCGGCATAGGAGCGGCATAGTGCTCACAATTGAATCCACCCAAATCACGTTTAAATGCAAGGGCTTGTGGTCGAAGCAAGAGCGTATTCCTCGGTGCGTGGCCTTCGAGGCAGAAAAGATCGTGAGGGCACGCTACTGCCACCGATATCGGTTTGACGGAGCGGGGAATTCCCCCTAAGATGACCCGACCACCGTTCCCTTCCACGCCATGATCGGGCAGACAATTTCTCATTACCGGATTTTAGAAAAGCTCGGCGGCGGGGGAATGGGAGTTGTCTACAAGGCTGAAGACACCACTCTGGGAAGGTTTGTAGCGCTGAAATTCCTTCCCGACGAGGCTTCGCAGGATTCCCAGGCGCTGGAACGTTTTCGTCGCGAGGCACGTGCGGCCTCATCTCTCAACCATCCCAATATTTGCACGATCCATGAAATTGGCCAGCATGACGGGAAGCTCTTCCTTGTCATGGAATGCCTTAGCGGCCAGACGCTCAAGCACCTGATCCACGAGAATCCGCTGGAGTTGGAGCTGTTGCTGAATCTCGGCATCGAAACGGCCGATGCACTGGATGCCGCCCACGCCAAGGGCATTGTCCATCGGGACATCAAGCCCGCGAATATTTTTGTGACCGATCGCGGACATGCCAAGGTCCTCGACTTTGGTCTGGCTAAGGTAGCGCGTGCCAGCAAGGCTAGTAGTGGCGAGTCGCAGACCCGGGCGGATGTGACCAACCTCGATCTCACCAGCCCTGGAACCGCCGTAGGCACCGTGGCCTACATGTCACCGGAACAATTGCGAGGGAAAGAGCTCGACGGCCGAACTGACCTGTTCTCCTTCGGCGTTGTGCTTTACGAAATGGCCACCGGGGTTGTGCCATTTCGCGGAGAGACCTCTGCGGTCATCACGGAAGCCATTCTTAATCGGACTCCGACTCCTCCCGCGCGCCTGAACCCGCAGCTTCCGCTGAAACTGGAAGAGACGATCAGCAAGGCGCTGGAAAAAGACCCTGACCTGCGCTGTCAAACTGCTGCGGAGGTGCGAGCGGACCTAAAACGCCTGAAGCGTTCGATTGATTCGTCGCACACCTCGGTAGTTTCCGAAGCCTCTGTTTCCGGACCCGCGGTTAGTTCGGCTACGCGAACTACAACGCAGTCCAAGGGCCGGCCGTTTGGGCTGTGGTGGGAGTCAGTGCGCTCGTTGCGCTGGCGGCGGGCATCTCCGTGGGAAAATTACTGTTCACAAAGCCGCCCATGCCAGCGCCGGTCTATCGGCAACTTACGTTTCGCCGTGGCAGTATCAGGTCTGCGCGGTTTGCACCGGATGGGCAAACAATTCTCTACAGCGCGGCCTGGCAAGGCAGTCCAGTGGATGTGTTCACCGCGCGGCCTGAGGCTCCCGAGGCGCGCTCCATGGGCTTGACTCGGACGCAACTTGCTTCCGTGTCTTCTGCGTCGGAGATGGCCGTCCTGCTGAACAGCAAAGCTATTGGTACCTGGGTGAACATGGGCACACTGGCGCGGGCGCCGCTGGTTGGTGGAGCACCGCGGGAGGTGCTGGAGCAGGTGCAGTGGGCCGACTGGTCGGCCGACGGAAGCAGCCTGGCGGTAGTGAGGGATTTGGGCGGCCGCAATCGGCTCGAATATCCGATCGGGAAACCGTTGTATGAAACCGGTGGCTGGATCGGTCACCCGCGTGTTTCTCCGAAGGGAGACCAGATCGCATTCATTGACCACCCAGTTCAGGGCGACGACAGCGGTTCGTTGGCGCTGGTTGATCTCGCGGGAAATAAGAAGTCCTTGTCAGGCGAATGGTTCACCATTCAAGGTGTTGCTTGGTCGCCCGATGGCAAAGAGGTTTGGTTCACCGCCAGCAAGTCAGGTGTGGACCGGACACTGTACGCGGTCACATTGGACGGCAAGGAGCGCATGGTATTGCGCCTGCCGGGCGCAGTCATGATCTTCGATATCTTCAAAGATGGCCGGGTCCTCTTGATGCGCGCCAGTTGGCGGCGGAATTGATCGGCATTACCGCTGACGATGCCAAACAGCATGATCTTTCCTGGCTCGATTACACCTATCCGGCAGACCTATCGGGAGATGGCAAAACCCTGCTGTTCGACGAGGAGGGCGGCGGCGGCTCTTTGGACTACTCGAAGTCCGGCGGCTTGTCTTATGCCGTATACATTCGCAAAACCGATGGCTCCCCCGCTGTCCTGCTCGGGGAGGGCGGAGCCGTGGCCTTGTCGCCCGATGGGAAATCGGTGATTGCCCAGACCCAGGAGTCGCCATCCCAGCTCAAGCTGTTGACCACTGGTGCCGGAGAAGCAAAGGACCTGACGAAGGGCAATATCAACCATTCGTGGTCCCACTGGTTTCGCG
>CAVSNS010000049.1:0-107415 GCA_963729325.1 uncultured Acidobacteriota bacterium | reverse complement strand
TCGAAGAAGAAATCGTAAAGTTTGGGTCGGGCTTGGCGTCCAATCTCGATGGCATCCTCAAAACCAGCAGTGGTGACCAGAGCCACGCGCGCGCCTTTGCGCTGCAGCAGCGTGTTGGTGCCCACAGTAGTGCCGTGCAGCAGAGTCAGAGGACCGCTTACGCCGATTCTTTCCGGCCTCGACGATCGCCAGTGAAGGGTCCGATGGGGTGGAAAATACTTTCAGCATGCGAATGCGTCCACGATCAATCCAGACACAGTCAGTGAAGGTGCCACCGGTGTCAATGGCGAGGCAAAGTGGTTGAGTTCGTAAACGGCGCCGCATCGGCTGAAACTGGAACTTAGGGTACGATTTGCTGACGAGCTTATGGTGAAGGTGACCTGCGGTAGTGGCTCGGTTTTCACCGCCCTGGAGTCATCCCTCGCTTTGCGAGGGATATGGCGGCCAGGATAGAGAACTCCGGTGAAGGTCCACGCGAGATCCCTCACCCCGGCTGAAGTGCGCAGGGTTTCGGGATGGCACCGCTTAAAGAGATCCGAACGTGAGGATTCGCCGACTGCCAAGAACGAAAGCGACCCTCGCGAATCCAGAGAAAATGCTTCCATGAAATACAACTTCCTGATTGACCTACGAAACCGAACGGATCAAGTCATCAGCGTTTGGAGCGAGTTCAAGGATGCGGACCTTTCCGTCCGCCCTCGCTCTGGAGATCTGCGTGGACGCAGCGTGCACGAGCAAATGGTGCATCAGTGTGTCAGTGAAGATCTCTGGTTTCGCAACATGCTGGGCATTGATGTAGGCGCGCCGCCTTTACCGCAATCCGAAACCCGTTTGGAGTTTATGAAACGCTACGCGGAAGACAGCGGCAAACGCCTTGCTGCTCTGCAAGGAAAGAACGAATCCTGGTGGGAGGACCAGACAACTTTCTTTAACGTTCAACGCTCGCGGGCATGGGTCATGACCCGCCGAATGAACCACACCTCGCATCACCGCGGGCAACTGATGGCAATGCTCCGAATGTTAGGACGTGATCTGCATAGCAATTACGGCCCTACCGCTGATACCGGTGGGCTGATGCAAAATCATGCGCCAACAATTTACGCCTATGATTCTCTGGCTGCGCTGCTCAAAGGAGAAGCTCAAGGTGGAGCAAAAACTCCGTTGCCCGGCTCCGGCGCTAACCCGGTGACAGAGCGTCCGAACGGGAAGTAACCTCGAATTCAGGCCTTGCTGAATGCCAACGCCAGCAGGGTCTTTTGCTCCACTTCGTGCGCCTTCGCTGATCCCGTCGCTGGACTGGCGCTGGCTGAGCGTTTCACGGAAAGGACGGAGCGTTCGCCCGCAAGGTGTCGCAGACGCGGCAGCATGTAGAAGAGCGCACCCATATTGGCTGGCTCTTCCTGCACCCAAACGATGTCCCGCGCCGATGGATGGAGGTCAATCGCGGCTACCAGCTCGTCCTCGGGAAAAGGATAGAGTTGTTCGACAAAAACGATGGCAGTTGTAGTGTCTTTCCGCTTCTTGCGCTCGGCACGCAGCTCGTGGCCAATCTTTCCGGTGCAGAGCAGAACCCGGCTGGCATCAGTTACTTCCGCATCCGGCAAGACGTTCAAGAAGCGTTTGTGGGTGAAATCTTCGATGGGAGATGATGCGTCCGGATGCCGCAGCATACTCTTAGGTGTAAAAACCACCAGCGGCTTGCGCCAGGAGCGTAACGCCTGACGACGCAGTAAATGGAAATACTGCGCTGCAGTTGAGGGCTGGCAGATTTGGAAATTGTCGCGCGCGGCCAGTTGCAAAAAACGCTCGATGCGGGCGCTCGAATGTTCCGGCCCCTGACCTTCGTATCCATGGGGCAGGAGTAGAACCACGCCGGAGAGCAGTCCCCACTTGTCCTCGCCCGCGCTAATGAATTGGTCAATTACGGCCTGAGCGACATTTACAAAGTCGCCGAACTGCGCCTCCCAAAGCACAAGAGCCTCGGGATAGTCGCGGCTGTAACCGTACTCGAATCCGAGCACGCCCGCTTCCGACAGAGTGGAGTTGTAGATTTCGCAGCGTGCCTGATCCGCTGCAATATGTTCAAGTGGCACATATTCCTGTTCGTTCTCTACGTCGAGGAGCACGGAGTGACGCTGATTGAAAGTGCCACGGCGGGTGTCCTGCCCACTCAGCCTGACTGGGATACCGGCCCTTACAAGACTGCTAAAGGCCAGCGCCTCGGCCATCCCGTAATCCACCGGGCGCTTTCCCGTGCCCATTTCAGCCCGCTGATCGAGCAACTTCTTGACCTTGGGATGGATGTGGAATCCTTCAGGATAAGTCGTGAGACGTTCGGTAATTTCCCGCAATTCTTCCGTGGGCACTCCCGTGTCAACTTCGTACTGCGCCTTGTATCGTCCACCCTGGTAGTTATCCCAATAGCTAGGCAAATCGCGCAGCGTGGGTTTCTTCGTGATGCTGCCGGCTTTCTTCTGTGCAGCTTCCAGTTCGCGCCGGATTTCTTCTACTAGCGCCGGAGCGTTTTCTGCTTCTATATCCTCAGCGTAAATCTCCCACAGCGGAGGGTGGTCCTTGATCGCTTTATACAGCAGCGGCTGCGTAACTGTGGGATCATCGACTTCGCTGTGTCCGTGACGGCGATAGCCGATCATGTCGACGACCACGTCGCTGCCAAAGGCGTAGCGATATTCAAGCGCTACGCGACCCACTCGTACCACTGCATCCACATCCTCTCCGTTTACATGGAAAATAGGAATGGACTGCCGGCGGGCAAGTTGTGCGGCGAATCGGGACGAATGTAATTCTCCGGGAAGCGTGGTGAACCCGAGCAAGTTATTGACTAGTACGTGGACGGTACCGCCTACGTCATAGCCTTTCAGGTCGGCGTAGTTGAGAGTTTCGGCAGTGATACCTTGGCCGGCAAACGCGGCGTCGCCGTGGACTAGCAGGGGGACATATTTCTGCGCTCCACCATCGCCGGCGCGGTCCTGCTTAGCGCGAGTGCGGCCGACTGTGACGGGATCCACGGCCTCCAGGTGGCTGGGATTGGAAACCAGATGGATGTGGATCTTGGCTCCGCTGCGCGTCGTGTACTCGCCGGTTGCGCCCATGTGGTATTTCACATCACCCCCGCCGAGAACACTGCGGGGATCGACGTCCTCGAAACCAGCGAATACCTCTTCAGCGGCGCGTTTGGCGACATGCACAATTACGTTCAGTCGTCCGCGATGGCTCATTCCCATTACCAGCTCGACCGCCCCGCGTTCTCCAGCAGCCTGAAGAATCTCGTCCACTAGCGGGATTAGCGCGGTTACACCTTCGAGGGAAAAGCGCTTGGTGCCCAGATAACGATGTTGCAGAACCTGTTCGAACAGGTCAGCCCTGATCAGCAAATCGAGCACTCGTTCATGGTCGACATCAGCTTGCTCGCCTTCCATTCGCTCCTGTATCCAGCGCCTGCGCTCAGGATCACTGATATGCATGAACTCCGCGCCGACGGTTCCACAGTACACACGGCGCGCTGCGCGAGCCAGTTCACCTTCAATCTGCAGATCGGGATGCGACACGGGAGCCAGAAAACCGAGCGGATCCAGATCTGCTTGCAGATATCCCCAGCGGCGAAATGCGTCAAACACACGCTCACGCTCCCCATTGGGGGCGTCTATTACACCTGCCGAGGCCGATTCGATGCTTATTTTGGACCGCGTTGCCATAGCTGCACTACTAGCATAAAGGATGAGATGGGATGCGTGCTGGATTCTGCGACCGGCGTCGATGCCTGGTCTGATTCGCCTTTATTATCGCCCGACTCTCTTTGCCAGTCTTCCTGAAACGACCCCTTTTCCTGAACTGACACCTCGCCAACACCTTCTTCCAATAACCACCTCGCTCTCCGCGATGCTTCAGTCACGGGCCCCCGATGTAGCAATTAGCCGAGTGCGGCTATGCACAGGTTGACTAATCTTGCGATCGGCAGCAGGCAAATGCAGATACTACTGGTGGCAGGAGATGACGAGGATTTCGCCTACCTGCGTGATTTGCTGGTTCGGGCCGGAGAGGAACAAATAGCCCTGAACCACGCCCATTCCTTCGAAGAAGCACTTGTGCTCCTGAAACAGACAACCTATGACCTGGTTTTGTGCGACTACAAGTCCGCCGACGGCGCGGCGCTTCGCCTATTGCACGAGCTGCGCGAACAGGGTTTAGGGGCGCAAGTCATCTTTCTCAGCGATTTTGTGAACGACGCAACTGTAGAGGCCGCGATCAGAACGGGAGCAGGCCGCTGTTCCCAGAAACCTGGGTCAGACGTGGCGTATGTTTCCCGCGATATCCGCCGCGCCATTGAGGTCTACTGCAAAGAGCGCCAGCGCCAGAAAGCGGAAGACGCCTTGCGCAAGCTCTGGGGCGCGGTGGAGCAATCCGCGGATTTGGTGATAATCACCGACCGCGATGGAGTGATCGAATACGTCAACCCTGCCTTCGAAGTTCTCACCGGCTACTCCCGTGAGGAAACCATCGGACAAACGCCCCGCATGCTCAAATCTGAAGAGCAGACTCCTGAGATCTATAAGGAATTGTGGCAAACCATTCTTTCGGGCACAGTGTTTCGTGGGATTTTGGCAAACCGCAAAAAGAACGGTGAAATCTTCTTCGCGGAAAAAACCATCACACCTCTGCGCGATGCTGAGGGAAACATCACTCACTTTATCTCCAATGACCGCGACATCACGGAACGGCGCAGGTTGGAAACCCAACTCCAGCAAGCCCAGAAAATGGATGCCATCGGCAAGCTGGCGGGCGGCGTCGCTCATGACTTCAATAACTTGTTGATGGTAATCAGCGCCTACGCCGAGCTGATGTTGGACTCGCTGGCGCCCGAGCACCCATTGCGTCGCAACGTGCAGGAGATCATGACCGCCTCGCGCCGGGCCGCCGACCTTACCCGGCAATTGCTGGCCTTTGGCCGCAAGCAGGTGCAGTCTCTTCAACTCGTCGATCTGAACTGGATCGTCGAAGAGATCAACAAGATGCTGCCACGTCTGATTGGTGAAGATATTGAGCTGATATTTGCTCCAGGACAAAATCTAGGCAAAGTAAAAGCGGATCTGGTGCAGATCGAGCAGATTGTCATGAACCTGGCGGCCAATGCGCGCGATGCCATGCCGAAAGGTGGCAAGCTCACGATCGAAACTGCGAACGTCCAGCTTGACGAGGATTATGTGCAGGAGCATTCGATTGTGCCCGCCGGCGATTACGTCTTGCTCGCCGTTACTGACTCGGGCACCGGCATTGCTTCTGAGCACATGGCTCACATCTTCGAGCCTTTTTACACCACGAAGGAAGCAGGCAAAGGCACCGGGCTGGGATTGGCCACCGTCTATGGAATCGTAAAGCAGAACGGTGGCTTTGTCTGGGTATACAGTGAGCCTGGGCTAGGAACCACTTTCAAGATCTACTTGCCTCGAGTTCAACAAGGGATCGAAAAGATCCACTCTTCAAAGCCGATCGAGATCTCTTCCAAGGGATGCGAAACTGTGCTGCTGGTCGAAGACGAGTTGGCTGTCCGGCAGTCGACTCGGGAGTACCTGATGCTGAATGGGTATATCGTCCTGGAGGCCAAGAACGGCGAAGATGCGCTCTGCATCGCGCGGGATTACATTCCGCCAATTCACATGATGATCACCGACGTGGTCATGCCCAACATGGGTGGGGCAAAGCTTGCGGGTCATTTGGCGACGGAACGGCCCGGAATGAAGGTGCTGTTCGTCTCTGGCTATGCGGAAAATACGGTGTTGCGACATGGGGCGATTGATGTGACCACTCGTTTCCTGCAAAAGCCTTTTTCCTTGAAAACCCTGGCCCACAAAATCCGCGAGGTTCTGGAGACTGAAACCGTGATGGCCGCCTCAGCTGGTTCCAGCTAGTTCCTATCGTGTCTTCTTCGCCTGTCTCGTATAATTAATAGCCGGAATCCTGCATGAATCTGTCGGTCGCTGCGCAGAAGCCCGGTCACGAGTCTGGTTATCCGGTTTCCGCATCGCCCACTCGGGCATCATTCACTCGCGCTCAGCCTGGTTCGTCGATTTCATCTTTGCTCGCGATCGTTCTGCTATGGGCTGCGATCTACCTAGCGGGAATGTTTACTCCCGCCCTACTCGATGATGTGGACACCGTTCACGCCGAAGCCGCCCGCGAGATGGTGCTGACCCACGACTGGGTGACGTTGCATACCAACGGTATTCGATATTTGGAAAAGGCCCCACTCCCCTATTGGACCGTGGCCGTGAGCTACGTGTTTTTCGGAGCGACGGATTGGAGCACGCGGCTTCCGCTAGTGCTGGCCGTGCTGGCCTTGTTGCTGGTCACGTACAAGCTAGGAAGACAGTCCTACGGAGAAAAAGGCGGGCTTTATTCAGCTCTTGTGCTGGCCTCGGCGGTCGGTCCCTACATCTTTACCCGCTTTCAGATTCCGGACGTGATGGTGGGTCTTTGGCTAACCTTGGGGGCGTTTTTTTTCTTGCGGTCGCTGGAGGAGGATACGCCTTCGCGGCTGAGCTGTTGGGGATTTGCCGCAACCTGTGCGTTGAACGTACTGACAAAGGGCTTGATCGGTCTGATATTTCCTGTCGCTGCGATCGGCCTCTATTTGATCCTCACCGGCAACCTCCGTCACTTGCTGAAGCTGCGGCTTATGTCCAGCACACTAGTTTTTCTCTTGCTAGCGGTGCCGTGGCACATTCTGGCAGCTTTACGCAATCCCAGCCAGGGTGCTGTACGGGGGTTTCTGTGGTTCTATTTCGTGAACGAACACTTTTTGCGGTACGTAAACAAACGGGTGCCGCCCGGGTACGACACGGTTCCCTTATTGATTTTCTGGGGATTGCTTCTGGTCTGGCTGGTACCGTGGAGCGTATTTCTTCCGCAAGCGATCCGTGAAGTACCGATGAAATGGGGCCAGTTGCGCAGCGGTCTCGACGCTCGTCTTCGGGCGAATCTATTTTTCGCGCTGTGGGCGCTGGTCATCGTGGCATTCTTCAGTTTCTCGACTCGCCAGGAGTACTATACGATTCCAGCCGTTCCCGCGCTGGCGCTGCTGGTGGGCGGATGGCTGGCAAAGGAATCTTACGCAGCTACGGATTCATCGGCACGTCGCGCTGGACGAATCTCCTCCGCCGTCTTATTGGCAATCGCGGCCGCAAGCTTTGTGGTTGGCGTGATCCTGTTGATGTCTTCGCGCGCGCCCGCGCCGGGAACCGATTTGGCTGACCTACTGAAGAAAAATCCTCAGGACTACGATCTCGCCCTCGGTCACTTTCTGGATCTGACTCCGCAAGCTCTTGGCGCGTTTCGCGCGCCTCTGCTAGGCGCCGTTATTTCACTGCTGCTGGGGTCGGGATTGAATTGGATTCTGAGAAGGCGTGGACGCCCCAGTCAGGGCAACGTGGTGTTGGCGTTAATGATGGTTGGGTTGCTGGCTTGTGTACATTCGGCTTTCGTAACCTTCTCGCCGATTCTGTCTTCGCACCAGCTCGCTGTAGCCATACAGGGGCATTACCGTCCCGGAGACATCATCGTAGTCGACGGCGAGTACCATGAAGCGTCTACCCTGAATTTCTATACCGGCATCCCGCTAAGAGTTCTGCATGAGCCCAGCGGGAATCTTTGGTATGGATCGAAGTTTCCCGATGCTCCCCACGTGTTTGAAACCGAATCATCTCTGGCCCAGTTGTGGGCGGGACCGGCGGAGGTCTTTTTGTGGAGCACCCAAGAGAATCCCAAGGAATTGCACGGCGCCGAAAAATACGAACTGGCCCGCAGTGGCGGGAAGTTCATTTTCACGAACCGCCGGATTGAGTGACTGAAGTGACCTACGTCCTGCTGACTCTGCTCGCGGGCGCCGTGGTGTACTCACTGCTCTCCGTCATTGCTGCGTGGCGCTATCTCTCGGTACCGACGCCTATTCTCAGTTCTCCCGAGCCCATCAGCATTCTTAAGCCATTGTCCGGCTTGGAGGATGGACTCGAGTCGAACCTGCGAACCTTCTTCGAACAGGACTATCCGGCCTTCGAGATTCTTTTTGCGGTTGGCGCGGCCGACGATCCTGCTGCTGGCGTTGTCGAAAAGCTGCGGCGCGAATACCCAGAGATTCCCACTCGCCCGATCGTAACCGGTACAGCACCGTACCCCAACACGAAGGTTTTCAGCCTGGATCGAATGCTTGCGGTCGCAGCGCATGACCTGATCGCGATGAGCGACAGCGACACCCGCGTCACTCCCACCTTACTTCGAAAAGTGGCCGCTGAATTTCAGAATCCTCGTGTGGGAATTGCCACCTGCCCCTACCGCGCCGTGGCTGGCCCAAGCATCTGGTCTCGCCTCGAAGTTACCGGCATGAACACCGATTTCATGGCCGGCATCCTGGTGGCCAGGATGATCGAAGGTATGCAGTTCGCTGTGGGTCCGACCATCGTTGCGCGGCGGCCAGCGCTCGAATCCATCGGAGGCTTCAACCGGCTGAAAGATTATCTAGCCGAAGATTTTGTCATGGGTAAGTTCGCCGCCGAAGCTGGTTACGAGGTGCTTCTCTCTTCCTATGTGATCGAACACCATATTGGCGGTAGCGGTTTGCGTCAGAATGTGGCCCATCGTCTGCGCTGGGCGCGCAGTACGCGGCGGTCCCGGCCGTTGGGATATCTCGGCCAGCTGTTTACCATGCCTTTGCCACTGTCGCTGCTGGTCTGGGGCTGGCATCCCAGTTGGTGGCCCGTGCCTGTTCTAGCGCTCCTGGTGCGTGCGCTTGCTGCTTACGTAGTCTCAGCGCGAGTCCTGAAAGCGAAGCTCAACTGGTTGCTGCTTCCGGTCGAAGACGTGGTCGGGTTCTGCTTCTGGATCGCCGGTTTCTTTGGAAACACTATTCTGTGGCGTGGACGCCGTTATCGCCTGCATCGTGACGGACGCTTCGAACTACTTACGGATTCGGCCAGAAGCTGATTCGGCTTCGGTAGAAATTCCAAGCTCGTCCAGCACTAGTTGATGGTCAATAACAATGCGCTGCTATCGCCCCCGCTGCTGCAGCCCAGGTCTCCGGAGTTCCCACCCGGAGTATGCACAGTCACTTTCACGCTCCCTGGAGCAGAGATCAAACTGGTCGTAATCATGACGCTCAACTGCTGAGCGCTGATAACTGTGGCGCCCAGAGTCTTTCCGTTGATGACAACTTCAGAAGAGGGGGCAAATTGGCTGCCATTCACGATGAGCAACGTGCCCTGCTGCACCTGAGCAAAACTCATGCTGCTGGGGGCAAGTGAACCGATAAGGGGCGCGGGCCTGGAACTACCGCAGAGGGGATTAAGAGCATTGTTGCAGCCTGGATGAAACACGAGAGCAAGCAGGGCGGCAACGGACAGGACGGAGGTGCGGGAAAACATGGGACGCTCCTTTCACGTGAAATTTCCGTCTGGATCGTCGGGTGCTGCCGCGAACAAGCACTCTGCGCTCCGCCAGGAAACTCATGTGCTTACAGCGGTCTAGGTCTCGGTAAGACGAAAAACTCTCTGGATACGAGGTTGGGAACACCGGGGGTAGATATAAGTTTCGCCGCCGAGGAGATTTTTTTAAACCGCAAAGCCCAGAGGGAAGCCAACCACCTATAAACTAGTCCTACTCAGTTAATCCGGACGAGCTTGCCGTCTTTTAAATAAAAGTAATCGCCCCGCCAGACTACGCTGCGTCCGGCAAAGCTACCCAGCCAGACCAGGACCGCGACCGCGTCGCGCAGCGGAATCAACCAAATCCAGCGCTTCACCTGGCGATCGTGCAGAACTCCTCCTCCGACGACCAGAGCTGTTAGCAGACGAACCGCACACGCTAAGGCAAACAATCCCCATGCCCATGGGGCGCCCTTCGCGGAGACCAGCGTGAGCAGCGCCCACGGCAGAAGGAAGGTAAACACCAGACCCACATAACCCCAACGGCGCGAATCGCGAATGGTGCGTGCCCATCGCAACTGATGCTCGAGAAATTCGCGCAACGAGTAGGGCGGGAGGAATGTCTCAACTACAGCGTCAGATAACTTCACTTCAAGGCCTCGGGCGGCGATGTGGGTTCCCATCTCATAGTCGTCCGCCAGATAATCCACGAACGCTTCGAACCCTCCGATGCGCTTCCAAATCCGAGCGCCGGAACGCCAACGTAGAACCCAATGCAAAATGGAGGCCTCCTTCCAATTGACGTGCCGCCAGTACTCCAGCACAAAAATCGGTGCTGATGCCCAACATCTCCAGGCGCGAACCCAGAGTCGGACTGGCCACGCCGCGGTAAAGACAGGTCACCATGCCCGACCGTCGTGTCGGCGAACGGAGCAACCACCCGCCGCAAATAGTCAGGTTCCACCCGAATGTCGCTGTCATTCACCAGGAGATACTCATATTTCGAACGAGGAAGCATCTGCGCCAGGTTGCTGACTTTAGTGTTCGGACCCAGGTTCTTTTCACAGACCAGCAAACGAATCGCGCGCTGTGGAAACTCCAACTTCAGGCGCTCGACAATTTTCGCCGCAGGATCAGCGGACTCGCTAACTCCGAAAATAATCTCGTACTCCTCATATTCCTGCATGCAATGGCTGCGCAGGCTCTCATACATTTCAGGATCCGTACCCTTGAGTGGCTTGAGAATCGAAACCGGCAGCTCAGGTTGTGTAGTGCGAACCTGCCCTGAGCGAAGTCGAACGCGGCCCTCGCCGGCATCTTGCCGCTGCCGGAGAAATTTCACCGCACTCCACAGGCAGAGCGCGCTATAGGCCATGCTCGCAACGGTTCCGAGCGGCGCCGACAATTTCGAGGGCATGGCGAATCATTCGGATGGGACAGTCTACTCGTATCGTAGAGCTTCGATGGGATCCAAGTTCAGTAGCTTCCACGCGGGATAAATACTTTCCGCGCGCCGATGGGGAAATCGCGCCTCCCGTGAGGTCTAGCGGTCTGAGGTCTAAGGTCCGATGCCTGACGTCCGATATAATGATTCTGTTGGCAGCTGGACCGGACGGTCGCTCGTCGCGAGACGGGAGGAAAGTCCGAACTCCGCAGAGCAGTGTGCCGGATAACGTCCGGGAGGCCGGGTTCAAGCCCGGCCGACGGAAAGTGCCACAGAAAACATACCGCCCCGGCCGCAAGGCCGAGGTAAGGGTGAAAAGGTGCGGTAAGAGCGCACCGCCGCCGCAGTAATGCAGCGGGCAGGGCAAACCCCACACGGAGCAAGACCAAATAGGGAGGGAGTCTCGGGTTCGCTCGAGGCAGGTGCCGGCTCGGCGCGTCACAACCTCCGGGTAGGTCGCTTGAGCCCCGCAGCAATGCGTGGCCCAGAGGAATGACCGTCCTGCGGGAGCAATCCCGCAGACAGAATTCGGCTTACAGGTCCGGCTGCCATAAATTCACCTGCAAGATTCTGCTCTCCGCTCAAAATATCGGGAGCGGCTTTTCGCTCTCGCTCGGCGCCCAGCTTACAGATCCGGCTCTTTCTGAATTCAAGTGGCAGCACCCCCCTTCCGAGTGCCCGGTAAGCCGCTACCAGCGCCAGATGGAAGGGACCGGCCAGTCTCGCCCTGCCTCCAACAATTGCGGAATTTAGAGTTAAAACACCTTGACACTAAGCCAAAAGGAGTAGAGACTATGGGCAGTCCCTCCCTAGTGAGCGCTGTAGTGTCGTAAGTCCGTAGAAGTGACGGCACTTAAATTGCCCTCCCCTCGAGCTTGTAGCTCAATAACTGCGCGATTGGAGCATCCCTTGATGCGCAACGAAAAGTTACAGGCTGGCCTTCTTCTGGTGGACAGCAAACTCAAACTTCTTCATTTCAATTCTGAAGCAGTAAAGATCCTGGCATACCCGACCGGACCGGAGCGCATCAAACGTCTCGACGTCTTTCTCAGCGATCGGGTCAGGTCGGGCTTGGTCGAGGAACGCGCAACGGAATCACCTACATTCACCAAGGAATTCAAGTCGGGGAATCGGCGCTACACCTGCCGTACCTTCACTCTTGAGCCGCAAGAAGCGGAAAGCTTCCGGCAGGCGACAGTGTTGCTATTGGAGAGAAATCCGTTTCGAGTGAGTGCACTGTCTCAGGCCGCGCAGATGTTCGGGTTTACCCCGCGTGAGAATCAAACAGTCGAGCTATTGTTGCAGGGACTCACCAGCAAGGAGATCGCCACCCGCTTGGAGATCAGTCCAAACACAGTCAAAGCGTTTGTGCGCTTGGTCATGGTCAAGATGGGAGTGACCACACGTTCAGGCATAGTCGGTAAAATCTTCATATCGCCCTCTTAGGTATGGTTTGGATGACATTCCCACCTCGCATCGCCCACAAACTGGCCATGCTGTGTTTGATTAGCGCCATGGCTGCGGGTTCTTGCCAGGCCGAATCCAAGGCAAAATCGGATGTTCCTTCGGCCATCGGTCAACAAGAGCCGGCGGCGATTTCGCGGGTAAAAGTCGTTCTGGAAAAAGGCTGGCCCGACGTGGAGATCACGTCTACCCGTCCGCTTACCCCTACGATTACGAAGCTCGAAAATCCGCTGCGGTTGCTCATTGACCTGCCTAATGCTCGCATATCGGTGAAACACAAGCGTGTCGACGTCACCAGTGAAGATATCGGCGCAGTTCGCCTAACCCAGTATCCGATGACTCCGCCGGTGGTTCGGGTCGTCATCGAACTGCTCAAGCCGCTTAGCTATACCTGGGACGTCGCCGGCAACCGCCTTATGGTTCGGTTGCATGCAGAAGAAAAAGAAGTAACGGCAACACCACCTTCCGTTCCCTCTCTTGTCCACTCGCAAGAACCGGTGGCAGTCCCGGTCAGCCCAACCACTTCCGGCACATTGGTGTTTGCGGAAAAACTTGCCTCCGGTGCATCTGTGACGGCGGGCGGTGATACGACCACGCTTCGCTTGGCCCGCGGAGGTGAAATACATATCTGCCCCGGGACTACGGTCTCAGTAACCCGCTCCCCGACCGGGCCGGATTTAATGGTCGGCATGAGTACCGGAGCGGTCGAAACGCATTACACGTTGGAAAACGCGGCAGATGTCATCCAAACACCCGATTTCCGGATCCTTTTGCGCGGACCAGGCGAATTCCATTACGCCATCAGCGCGGACTCACGCGGTAATACTTGTATGCGCGGGCTGGCAGGCAATACTGCGCCCGCAATTATTTCTGAGCTGATGGGGGATGGCACCTATCAATTGGAGCCTAGTGAAGGCCTGGTTTTTCACTCGGGACACATCAATGCCGCGGATACTGCCTTGCACTCGGTGCGGGGAGTGGTAACCGCGCTACCCGGAGATTGCGGTTGCCCGCCTGCGCCAGTACCGGTGATGCTGGCGTCTGTGTCGGCAACTCCTATCGACAGCGATCAGCTCCGATTCGGTGCATCTCGCGCAGCGGGATGAAGCGTCAAGGCCAATACCGCCAGGAGCAGCGTCGGGCAATACTGATCCGAACAGCGTGTCAACTCTGCAAGTGGCGCCAGGATCGGAAACGGCTCCGCTTCCACCTCCCAGGCCGAATGAAGTTCGTGTGCATCTTGAAGCACCAATCGTCTACCGCGCCGCCCCGACCCCTTCGCCGAAACCACCTGCCATCACCGATGCGCAAAATCTGCCTCTAGCGTCCTCGCCGCCTCCGGGCCCGCTGGCGCATGCGGTCGTTCCTCCTGCTCCGCCGGCCGACGCGCAGAACAAACCGCCTCACCGTGGTTTCTTCGGCAAGGTCAGGGGTCTTGTGTCATCGATATTCCGCTAAGGATTTCTGTCGGACTGGCTCATCGCACTGCTAATGGCATCAGGGCAATACGAAACTGAGAGTGACTTGACTCTCAAATCCTGTCGGCTGGCCATTCCTAAGAAGAGGCTTGAAACGCCACTGGCGAATAGCCGTGGCGGCGGCCACTGCTAATTGATAGTCGCCCGTCGACGCGACTGACGCGCTCGACCAGGCCGTCTTTGCCGACAATCACTTTCATCACTAGAGTGCCCTGAATCCGCTGGTTTCTTGCTTCCGACGGATAGTCGGGCTCAACTCGTCGCAGCAAATAAGTATTGGCGACGTCTTCAGAAATCAGTACCGGACGAGCCGGTGCGACGCTCACGGTCGTGGAGATATCTTGTGCCGTCTGATCCGCGGACAGCGGATCGTGTGCCGCCGCAATCCTCGAAGGCGTAATGCTTCGACGACACCACCGATGACGCGGGCGTGGGCATGATTGCTGCCGTCGCTTGAATCGCGGCTGGAGATGGCCCGGCAGCAGCCGCGCCCAGCATCCATCCCATCAAAACCGGCAATCCAACCAGAGTGACCAGCAGGGTCCAATGAATTGGCGGTTTCGCTGGAATGCGAATCTTTGGCTTCGGACGAGATGCGCCAGCGCCCGGTCGTGGAGCGACTTGCGCTAGGGAGACTGGCTGGGCGGGGACATCTTTGGCGATTGCAGGGCTGGCAACGGCCTTCGCAAGATCGATATTCGCGCAAGCCGCGACGCGGTCGGCGAGCTCTCGCAGCATCGACAGATCGCGATCACGGAAGGCATTGGGACGAGGAGAAAAAATCTCTATGACGCCCCGCACAATGCTCTTGCTCCGCACTGGCACGATCAGAATCGAGCGTAAGCCAAGTCTGCGACAGATCGCCAGGTCAAATCGAGAATCAGCCTCAGCATCATCGCAGCCCTGAGCTTCGCCCGTGCGAAGGCAAGCGTGCAGAATCGCTGAATGCGCATTCAGGTAAGTTGCCACGTCGCCTGCGGTCGCGCCGCTCTTAGCGAGGCAGATCCGCTCACCCGCCCTCGCCACAACGATTGCAGCACCGGTGGCGGTGGTCGCCAGGCGCGCTTGCTGAACGATTTGCTGAAGCGTTGTGCCATCCGGAGTTAGTGAACTGGCCGCGTCGTGCTTGGACAACGCTGCACTATCGGCCTCGCCCCGGATTCTCACGATCAAAGGCGTGAGGGCATTACTTTGTCGCGTAGGATCGGACCGATCGATCCGAGAAATAGCACGATGAGCCATAGATTTTTAGCACCCAGCCGCAAGATCCTGCGGGGACGCAATTCTGGAGGGGAGCTAATTCTACATCAACTGCCCCCGAAATTGGAGACCAGAGATAATTTTTAGGCTAACCCAAGTGATTAGTTCATTCGGGGGCATTGCCCACGAACCCTGGGGCGCGTATAAAGTCCGGCGGTTGTTTCTTGTAGCCGAAATGTTTAGTCTGTTGGGACGAGAGAGCACTGGCGTGGTTGACAAGGAAAAGGAGCAGGAGTGGATTGAGAAATATAGGGAAGCAATGATCCGTGCCATGCCGGGCCAGGGATCTCGGCTCGAGCGCGCATTCAGAGCGGGAGCGAGAATTCTTGCCGCACTGTTTCGCAAGTCCTCAAATAGACGCGCCAATACTGCTCCCCGCAATCTGGCAAAGAAGAGTCTGAGCGAAACGCCGTCTCCAGAACAGGAACAGAAAAAAGCTGGCTGAGCCGGGCACGCTTCGTCCTGGACAATATGGGCGCCACGACCTTCAAATAGTGGTGCTCCAAACTTTTCTCATCCGTGTTCAGTCTCCCGAACCGCAGGTACAAATGCCGTGACCACTGCCGAGCTTTTGGATAAACGTGCAGTCGTCCTGCAGGGCGGATAGTTCAGCGCTGGTTAAAGGAGTCAGGTGAGATGGTCCTTCCGTGGTGGCGAAGGCACCAAGCCCCGCTGCCTGAATATGAGTGGACCACGAGGTCAGCATTCCCGCAGGCGTAATCGTACCCGCGTTACACGTGGGATTGCTGGCCTGGTCGGCGGAAACGATCGTGACCAGACCCACGTTGAGGGTAACTTGCGTAAGCGTGTTCGAAGTTAGATCGCTGTTCACAGAAAGTATTCGCTCGCCGTCTGCGGATATCGGACAACCGCAGCACTCGTTCATCTCCTGGATCGAATCAAACACGTAAATCATGGCGCACAGATTTCCGCCGGTGAGGCCGGGATTTATGACGTTGACGGTCGCATCGGGAGCGCCGGCAGTATTCGCGTTGGAAAAGTAGTTGACGGCGGCGGCTGGCATCACCACCAGCGTTCCCGATCCACTGATCGATCCCGAAGAAGAAGTGGCTGAAATAACCGCGGTGCCGAAGTTCTGGGCCAAGGCAACGCCCGGACTTGTAATAGCCGCCACCGTTGGACTGGCTGAAGCCCAAGTTGCCGAACTGGTGAGATCCTGAGTCGTCCCATCACTGAACGTGCCGGTAGCGCTTAACTGCTGGGTAGCTCCCAGCCCGATCGACGAATTCGAAGGCGCGACCGTGATCGAAACCAATGCCGGTCCCGATACAGTGAGCGCAGTTGCTCCAGCAACCGAACCCAAAGTAGCTGTGACCGTTGCCGTTCCGATCGCTTGGGCGCTTGCGAGGCCGGCGCCGCTCACAGTCGCAATGCCAGAAGGAGAAAGACTCCAAGCCACCGTGCTGGTCAGGTCTTGGGCACTGCCATCACTATACTTGCCGATCGCAGCAAACTGCTGCACCTTGCCCTTGGAAACGGTGGGATTGGGAGGAGCTATCGCAATTGAAACCAAGACTGCCGGAGAAACGGTCAGCTTGGTAGAACTGCTGAGAGTACCTGACGCAGCGCTCACCATCGTGGTGCCTGATTGCTTGCTGACCGCCATCCCGGGGGAAGTAATGGCCGCGACTGTCGGCTGCGTGCTATTCCACGACACTTTCTGGGTCATGTCCTGCTGGCTGCCATCGCTGAACGAGCCGGTTACGGTGAATTGCTCATTGCTGCCCAACGTGAGCACTGGGTTGGCCGGGGAAATTGAAAGTGATCTTAGGGTTTTAGCGGCAGGCGTGGTGCCCGCCGACGAGGCGCCAGGCAGTCTACTCCCTCCGCAGCCTGATAGACCCATCGCGAACAAGAAAAGCAGGGATGCGGCGGCTAGGTTTCTCCCAAAACGCACTTTCTGAATGGAGCGGAGTGCCATAGTCGAGACCTTCTCTTTTGATTTGCTGCGCGCTCGGGGGAGGGTTTGGCTGTGACTCGGGTTACACCATAAGTGCTAGTCCGACCCGAATCAACTGCCAGTCTGGTTTAAACCCGAGGTAGTAGCAAAAAGGGATTAATACAAATGGCCTATTGGGGGAGAAAGGGGAGAGCTAGCTCAAAAACTGCTCACTGCGGCAGGGAGAATAGGAACTTGAGCCCGGAGAGATAACTCTCGGCTTCCAAGTTCTGTTTTCTCGTCCACCGCACCTGCAAGAGACTAGGAATTGCGACCGGAAAATCCCCAACGCCAATTTCGCACAACAACAGAGAAGACTTGGAAATTGGCTGCTGGCTTAGGAAGCAAATCCCTCCCTTGCTCATATTCTGAACTCTTCCCAGGACGGGGGCGCGAGGATCCTCTTTTGCCTTTAGCGGCAGGACATCCTGAGCCTTGATATCCAGCACTTGAGGAAAGCGAGGATGGCGCCGACGATCCCGTTCTGAGACACGTTTCACGATGCGGGATGATTACGCGAATGGCGATCAACGTAAACTCCTCAAATGGATTAGTTCCACAAGGCTACGCAATCGTACTGACTGTGTCCCTATAATTGCGGCCCAACTACCTTGCCCACAATTCCAGAGCGGGTGGATACCCCCATCTTCACCATGACCAAGCGCAGAAATGCCTTAACCGTGTTCGGGCTGATGCTCATTCGGGATGCGATTTCCTTACTGGTCAGACCTTGAAGCAGCAGCTCGACGGTTTGGCGCTCTCGTTCCGTAAGATCAAACTGTTGCGAAATCTCCGATAGCGCCGTGCTGCCCGACGAATGTCTTTCCAGCAGTACAGCCACAGCCAGGCCCCCATCATCGTTCTCATGACTGTTAAGACGGAATGTGCGGCAAATATATCTCCGCTTGCCCGACTTGAACTCTTTCACGAATTCCAGCGACTGTCCCGCTTGCCGATCGACCAGGCTGGATCGGACTTTGTCCGACAGAAATATATTTAGCCGCCTAATCTTTTCCGGCGTGTTGGGGAAAGTAAGGATTTGTACAGCCTCGGCATTGCAAGCAATGGGACTCAGCGTTGGACCCACGAGCAAGAAACCTGGTTCTGATGTTCCGATCGGCACGATCACTCCCTGGCCCGTTCGATTCGTCGTATTTCTTTGTGCACTGCGAGGCCATCCGGCCCCTTCCTGCAAACTCAATTCGCACCGCGCATGCATGGGGGTTGCGATACGGTTAGGCACTATTGCGAGTGCCTTAAGTTGAACTGAATTCTTACGAACAACAGGTCGCTGGCACGCGACACTGCAAGTGGGCTAAGCCCTGTGGGGGAGGAAACGATGCGCCGGGAGTTTGTCATCTTCGCCTTCGTTTGTCAAGCCTGAAGCGCTTTTGGAAGGTGGTTGCCCTCGTTCTTAGGGCAATTCGAACGCATAATTAACCCGAATGGGCTACCCATGTGGACTAGTCACTATGACTAATACAAGGGCGCTATTGCGGCAGCCCAGCTAAGATGATTTACTGTCCGGTGTTCTCGGAGAGACCCCGGAGACCGCTGTGTCCGCCCTTCCAGACGTCCACCTAAGGCGCCGCCAACATGAGACTGCCGCCTCGATTGACGGGTTGCTCGTACTTGGCGTGTCGGTCCTCGGCTTTGTTCTGTATCTAGCTGTGGGACTGCCGGTTTTGGCTGAAACCGCGAAATCTAAAGAGGTTATCTCCAAGCCCCCTACAAGTGTTGCGAAACTAAAGGAAGACCCGGGGAAACTCGTGCCAGATGCAGCCTCGGCCAAGGATCCCTATGCCGATCCAGCGCTTTGTGCGCAGCCTGATGGCGCAGCACAAGCGACTGGCAAGGGCAACGAAGCTGGTGCGAGTTCTTCTCGCGTCGTCGGGGCATCCTCCGCTGCCAAATCGGGCGACGCTGATTCGGGCGCTCAATCGAGCTCAGATCAGGCCAGCTCCGAAATGATTACCGACAAGCTGAAACTTTCTCTTGAACCAAAGGCCGATTCTGGGTCTGAACCGGCTGCGCAATGTGGGCGCGACGAGAACGCAACCCAGGCGCGGGACAAAGCGGATGCACCACCGAACTGATAAACTCCTTGTGCTGGATGTCAGGTCTTCTATGGTAAGTTTTTGGCCACTTCGATTCTTGATTCTTCTCGCGCTAAGTTTGCTGTTGGTGACCTTAGGTTACGCTCAGGGCCCCGCTGCCGATTGCAACATACAAAATGCGAGTTCGGGTTGTATCGCTGGGCAGCCCAGTTCTGCGTCCACGGGGTCAGTTCAGTCGAAGTCCTCAAGCGCCCCGAAAGTCACCTACCGTGATGGCCAGCTAACAATCAGGGCTCTCAACGTGAGCCTTGGCGACCTGCTGCGCGCAGTCAGCACACAGACCGGAGCGGTCATAGAGTTTCCGGCCGAGCGCGCCGGGGACGCTTTTTCTGCCCAGGCAGGTCCGGGGCCGGTGCGCGACGTTCTCGCAACTCTTCTAAATGGTTCGCGATTCAATTATGTGATGCTGGGATCCACCGGTAATCCGAACCTGCTGCAGCGCATGATTTTGACCAACGCGGACCAGCCTGCGGGAAGCGTGCCCTCTGCATCGTCCGGCCAACCACCTGTGATTCCGCAGCAGACAGCTAGCGTGGCAGATTCGGACAATTCCGAAGACGCAGTTCCCCCGGTACCGACGGCAGCGCCGGTGGCTATGCAAATTTCCAACCCTGAGCACCTGGAGGCGCCGAAAGAGCCTTTGTCCCCGGAGGTCCTGAAGCAAATGGTGCACGATCGCATGGCGGCGCGACAGCAGCAGGCGCCGCAGCAACCTGAGCCTGCGCAATAGATTCTCAAGCCAAGCCGGAAGCGCATAGGGAAATTTTCGTTCAGGGACTGGTCACCAGCCTTAGTTCATATTGACTAGTCGGCGAGGTTAAACTAGCGGACTAATCCAATCGGGTGATTGCAGAACTAGCCCATTAGACGTAACTTGCGGGGTCTAGTGAGTCCGACTAGGCCACGTGGGTAGTTGTAAAGATCGGACTACGAGTTAGAGTTCCGCCAGCGCGTCCTTAGCTGATTCTCCCCCCAGCTGGCAGCGCCCAACTAGGAGGATCTTCAATGAAGAAAGTACTGTGTACCATTCTGTCTATTCTGGCCATTGCCCTCGTGCTGGGAGTGGTCTCGGGAACCGCGGTGGCGCAAGACAATAGCACCTACGCTGTCACGTATTATTCGAACGCGAATACTACGGGCGCGCCGGATGCCACAGTGCGGGTCATCAACGACGGCGACACCGGGGGCACCCTTTGTGCGGCGTTCTACGTGTTCGACGACAGCCAGGAGATGCAGGAGTGCTGCAGCTGCCCGGTAACCGCCGACGGCCTTATTTCAGAATCTGTCAACCGTTACCTGTTGGCGAATTCTCTGACCTCGTTCGTGAATCACCGCGGCGTGATCAAGGTAGTTTCGACGGCTCCAAATTCCGGCGTTTGCGATCCCACCAAGGGCGCCGCCACGGCTGGAATCCGGGGCTGGGCCACGCACATCCAGAGGGCAACTTCTGGCTACGCGATCACCGAGACTGAACTGCACGATGCGAACCTTGCTTCGGCTGAACTAGCTGGCCTGCAACAGTTCTGCTCGTTCGAAATCATTCTGGGCAGCGGTCGCGGTACTTGCAATTGCGGTTTAGAAGACCAAGCGTTCTAGGACTCACCACTGGAACTTACCAATCGAAATGCCTTGCGGTCGGGTGTCGAGCTTAACTCGGCGCCCGGCCACAAGTTCTGATTCTAAGGGGGGAAGTTTTCGAAATGTCGAATTCTCGTATCGCCATAGTGTTTGCGCTTGGACTTGCGCTAAGCTTAATTCATAACCCAGTTGCCCTCGGACAGGACGGATCCTACAGTCGTTGCCGAGGTTGGCAGTCACAAAATCACCGCCGACGAGTTGCAGGAAAAAGAAGCAGGTAAGCTGCTTCAGGCCCGTTACAAATACTATCTCGCCGAGCGTGACGCGCTCGATCAGCTCGTAGAGGATCAACTGCTGGAAATGCAGGCCAAGAAAGAAGGGATCAGCGTCGACGAACTGCTCAAGCGTCATGTAAACGTTCAGGTCGCAGAACCAACCGAAGACCAATTGAAGTTCTATTATGAGGGTCTGGGCAGCGACGAGCCCTATGATGCTGTACGGGGCAAGATCCTCGAAACCGTACACCAGATCCGCTTCACTAAGGCGCGCAGTGCTTACGTCGACTCACTCCGGTCACAGTTTGGCGTGGTCGTTACGCTAAGCCAGCCCAGCGCTCGTGTCGATGTTGCTAACGCTTTCAGGCAAGGCTCGCCGAACGCACCAGTCCAATTGATAGAATTCGCCGACTATGAATGCCCGTATTGCCAGAAAGTCCATATCGAACTCGCCCTGCTGAAGGCGCAATTCGGGGATAAGGTTGCTGTGGTTTACAAGGATCTGCCGCTTCCGATGCATCCTCTCGCTGAGAAAGCCGCGGAAGCAGCTCGCTGCGCTGGAGCGCAGGGCAAGTTCTGGGAGTTTCATGATTCGCTGTTCGAAACCAAGAAGCTCCAAGTTCCTGACTTGAAAGACCAGGCCCGCGCTTTGAAACTCGATACCGCACGCTTCGATAAGTGCCTGGATTCTGGCGAGCAGGCAGCACAGGTGCAAAAGGATCTGGTTGAAGGTAAGCATCTTGGATTAACCGGTACGCCTAGCTTTTTTGCCAACGGTCATTTCCTGAGTGGCGCTGTAGCCTATGCAAAACTCCGAGAAACCGTTGAGACTGAGCTGGCGGCGCAGTCATCGCAGAAACAAGCGGTAGCAGCGTCAACATTGACCAAGCAAAAATAGTTTTGAGCGATCCCTCCCCCTTCCCTCCCTGAAATTGCTAGCCTTCGATGGGCTTTACCATCGGGGCTAGCAATGCCACAAACCGCTGGAAGGCTCCTTTCAGTTGTGAGCTTTGCCTGCCAGTGCCACATACCCCTCCTTTGCAGTGGTACCAATCACAATTTCATCCATCGGGCCCAAGCACGATGTCGGCGGACTGTCCGCGTGTCGGCAATTCGAGCATGGTTGCAGTCTGACTAATGTCAACCGCGAGGCAAGCTATCGCTATTTTTGTCCGACTGACTGAAGCTTGAGCTGGGAAGACTCAGTAACCATGACGTAGGGCACGTCGTGGAATTTCGTGATCTTGCCGGTAACGCAAACCTGCTGTCCCTGATAAGTTTCCTGAATTCGTTTAAGCTTCGCAGCATCACTACCAAACGCCACAAAGTAGAACACCGGATTCGGCTCAGGTTCGTCGAGGTCGAACGTAACCGTCCGGCCGCGACCTGGAATCGCATACTTGGATATCTTCGAGTCGACAGCCTTGCCGCAAACTATTACAAGTTCGCCGTCGTGGTTCTTCGCCTCTGCGGCGGTTATCCGTTGTGGAGGCTTGGTCTCGCCAAGAGTCAAAGGCAGCAACGTCGTCAGGCAAGCCAGCAGAATAAGAGTTTTCATTAGTGTCATCCCTAAGGTCAGATTTCGGCTGGGGCGCGGGGGATGACTCAGCCGGATATTTCAGAGAGCGATTCTCGAGGCCCGAGTCTCGTCCTACCGAATCATCCTAATCCATCGTTTACGCAGCGTCAATCGCCTCGGGGAGTAGTCGGATAGGACAGATCTTTCCATTGTGCGCATGACATCCTCTTGTGCTTGCTGCTTCTTAGGCATCTCTGACTCTTTCGCCCACGTCTGGCTCATGCACCGGGGATTTTTCCGTTCGCTGGGCTGCTACATCCCGATAAGCCGCCAATATTTGACGGGCAGACGCGTCCCAGGAGAATTTCGTGGCTTGTTCGTAACCTCGCTGTTTGAGTTTGTCCCGTAATCCCTGGTCGACTAATACCCGGTGCACGGCACGCATGATTTCAAAGACATTTTCCGGGTTTACCAACATGGCGGCGCTACCCACCACCTCCGGCAGCGAAGAACTGTTTGAGGCCACCACTGGAGTGCCGTGGGCCATGGCCTCGAGCGGGGGCAGGCCGAAGCCCTCATACAGTGAGGGGAAAATGAAAATCTTTGCCGCGTCATAGAAAATGCGCAGCACTTCGATAGGGACAAACCCCATGAAGCGCACATCGTTGTGCACTCCTCCGCGGACTACGGTCCGGCGCAGGTCCGGATGTTTCGAGAGCTCGTCGCCGATTATGATCAGCTTTAAATCGGGGAATTTACCTTCTTTTTCCAGCTCAGCTTTCAGAGCTGAAAAAGCTTCGATAATTCGAACGACATTCTTATGCGGGCTGATCCGGCCAGCGTAAAGCAGAAAAGGATTGGTCACCAGATAACGTTCAGCAAGTAACTGGCGGTCGGCCTCGGATGTGTGGCCACGGAGGAAACGCTCGTCGATGGCGTTATAAACGACTTCAATGCGACCCGGTGGAATGCCAAACAGCTTCTCAATTTCGCTTTTGGTGAATTTCGAGACGGCGAAGATACGTGCCGCTCTCTTTAGCACGTGCCGCGTAAGATGAAAGTGCAACGATCGCCTCATGCCCGAATGGTCGCGTGCGCGGTACATGTGTTCCAGCACGTCATGCACCGTCATTACGTATGGGCAGGGCAAGCTTCGCGGCAGCCAAAAGAGATGAGGTATATGCACCAAGTCGCAATTCAAGCGCTTTAGGGTGGCGCGGCAATCAAAATATCCTTTGACTGTGGTGTCGCGTTCCAGCAGCGGAACGGTATGGAAGTTCGCGGGAAGCGACCCGATCTCAGCGACCTTCTGAGGAGATCCGATCAGGAAATACTTGTTCTGGCGATCCAGCCGGCCTAGAGCGCGCACAATGTTACGGGTGTAGGTGCCCACGCCGAACTCAGTCATCCGCCGGATGTCGATGGCAACTTTCACGGCACCGATTTAACCACAGGGCGTGCAGAGGTACACAGAGAATTCAAGGAACGTCAAGATTTTCCGGGACACCGTGTAGTCCGGTTTCTGGTGTTACGCTCTTACCTCCGCCTGCGCTTTTGCTCTTCGCTCCGGATACAGCGGGAAAGCCTCGGCCAGATCCAGCACGTGCTTACGTATCTTGCCAAGAACCGCGACATCAGTACGATTGCGCAGCACTTCTGAGATCCACCGTCCGATCTGCCGCATCTCAGCCTCTTTCATTCCGCGCGTGGTCAGAGCAGGGGTTCCGATGCGAACTCCGCTTGGCTTCATGGGCGGGTTGGTGTCGAAGGGTATGGCATTCTTGTTGACGGTAATGCCAGCCTCACCCAGTGCTTTTTCCGCTTCGCTGCCCAGCATGCCTTGCGAGAAGACGTCCACCAGCATGAGGTGCGTGTCCGTACCGCCAGAAATTATACGGAAACCCTCCATCGAAAGCGCATCGGCCAACACTTTGGCGTTGGTGACTGTTTGTCGCGCATACTCGCGGAAATCGGGTCGCATGGCTTCGAGGAAACATACCGCCTTGGCAGCGATGATGTGCACCAGCGGCCCACCTTGCATTCCCGGAAAGACTACTTTGTCGATAGCGGCGGCGAACTCCTGCCGGGATAAGATCATGCCGGCACGGGGCCCGCGCAGCGTCTTATGTGTCGTGGAAGTAACAATATGCGCATGAGGCACCGGAGACGGATGCACGCCGCCAGCTACCAGTCCGGCGAAATGCGCCATATCGACTAAATAGAGAGCCTCTACTTTGTCGGCAATCTGTCGCATGCGCGCGAAGTCAATGATTCGCGGATACGCACTGCCACCGCCAATAATCAGCTTCGGCCGCTCTTTTTCGAGCGAGCTTCTCCAGGTCGTCGTAGTCGATGGTCTCAGTTTCTTTGGTCACGCCATAGGGGACGATGCGATAGGTCTTTCCGGAAAAATTCAGATGATGGCCATGGGTAAGATGCCCGCCGTGCGCCAGGTTCAGACCGAGGATGGTATCGCCCGGTTGCAACACCGCGGCATAAGCCTCCATGTTTGCCTGCGATCCGGCATGAGGCTGCACGTTGGCGTGCTCCGCTCCGAACAGCTTCTTGGCCCGGTCTCGCGCCAGGTTCTCCACGATGTCGGCAAATTCGCAACCACCGTAATAGCGCTTGCCAGGATATCCTTCGGCATACTTGTTGGTGAACACCGACCCCATTGCTTCTAGCACCGCTTCGCTGACGAAGTTCTCGGATGCGATCAGCTCCAGCCCTTCATGCTGGCGGCGAACTTCATTGTCGATGGCGGCACCGACCTCGGGATCTGCCTGATACAAAGGGCGGCGCGACATCGCGTCATTCTTCATGATGTAACTCTCAGCTTTCTCACATCCAGCTTTCTGTCATCCTGAGCGAGCCGTTGCTCTTTCGCTGGCGAAAGAGCAAATCGAGTCGAAGGATCCCTTGCTCCAGGGAAGCTCAGCATTCATCTTGACTCGAACTCTTGGTAGAGGTCCGCGTTATGGAGCTCCATATGCCGTTCAGGCGTTCGCAGCGGCGTGAAGCCAAATTGCGCGTAAAGACCGTGGGCGTCCTCGGTCACCAGACTCCACCGGCGCAGCCCTTGCAGCCGAGGATGTTGCATGATGCACTCCATCAGCCATTTCCCCAGCCCGCGTCCGCGATATGAGTCGAGCACGAACACATCGCCAACATAAGCATACGTCGCGTAGTCAGAAATCACACGCGCAAACCCGGCTTGCTTGCTGTTGTCGTAGAGACCAAAGCACAGCGAATTATCGATAGACCTGGCAACAACCTCGCGCGGGATGCCCTTCGCCCAGTAGCACTCGGTCAGAAAACCGTGAATCACGTTCAGATCCAGGCGCTCGGGATCGGTACTAATTACGAACTCGCCGCGATGGTATTCTTCCACCGGCAGGACACTCCGGACGACGCTCATGCGGCTATTCTAACCGAGCTGTCAGCCCCGAGCGGAATCCAGGCTAAAGGCTAGGAGCGACTAGCCAAGAGCTAGATCCTCTCAAATGCAGTCCGGAAAAATGACGCCAACTGCCAGCCATCCATATATTTGTAGGGAGTTTCGCCAGTTGTGTAATGTCCGCAGGGAAGCACCACGACTTTGTGGTCCAAACCTCGGCGGCAAACTCACTCACAGCATCACGAGAGAATTCGGGCAGGAAAGTCAGGTCGTACTTGGCATAAATGATGAGCGACTTCTTGGGCCAGCGCGCGAATTGCTCGAAGTACGAGATCGGGCTGATGGCGCTCCAGAGGTTTCTCAGCCGCGCGACGTCGATCTGCTGCTCCAAGCCCTGGCGGATGTGGCGGGTGGATTGTCCATGCCAAACCACGTCCGCAACGTATGTGGAGGCGTGGTTGAAGGCCGCCACGCGAATGCGCGGGTCATGCGCGGCGGCAAGAAACGCATAGCAAGAGCCCAGGCTTGTGCCCACGATGCCCAGTCGGTTGTAACCCTGTTGCTCGAGCCAATCGAGGCAGCAGCGTACGTCAATGACCGCCTGGCGGCAGGCGTCGATGGTGCGTCCGATGTTGGCGGATACCGCGTAATCGGCGCGGCTGATCTCTTCCGGCATGCGGATGTCGTGATATGGCATGCTCAATCGCAACACCGCGATGCCTAAGAGATTCAAAACGCGACAGAGTCCGGTGTAAGCAATAGCGTCCGCATTCCAGTGTGGCAGCAGCACCACCGCACGCCGGCCGCGTGCCGGAAACCAGCGCGCGTTCACCAGATTGTTTTCCGGATATGGTGTGCGCACTGGTGAAGTGAAGCGTAAGAAGTCCGCATAGGTGCCGCGGACTTTCTCTTCCAAACCCGGGTCCGGAACTTCCCTCGTGCTAAAAACCTGTACCTCACGCCGCTCCAAGCGAAAGTCCGCCGGCGTGGCGTAGGAATAAAATTCGTCGCTCGACGCCACAATTCGCCGGTTGTAGTCGATTAGAAATTTCTCAGCGTCCCCGGGGACATGACCGGGGCGAAGCCGTTGCGGCAGGGCCAATTGCGCGCCCACTCCACTCCCCACTCCAGTGGGCGCACGACGCGGTTATTGTCCACCGACGTCAGCCGGTGCTCCCACTCGTACATCCACTGTGCGTAGCGGGAAGGCATCGCTATCGAGGATAGCAAAGGGTGGGAACTGGGTCAGTGTTCCGACAGCGAAGCGCAGCAATTGGCATCTGGCTGCTCGCATTCAGCCACTGAGTTGGGCGATACGCACTTAGCGGCACTATAAAAACATTCGGCTTGTGACGCCCGTCACCGAAGAGCTCGACCATAGCCCACATACTCGCCGTGTCAACGTTGTTGAGAAGATTTGCCAGTAACTACATTTGGAGTTACAATCCTTGTGAAGTTCGAGTGGGATGAAAGCAAGAACCGGGCCAACATCCGGAAGCACGGCTTCGACCTCGGCGATGCGGAAGAGATGTTTCGCGGCCTACTGGTCGTAAACCCAGACACACGTGAAGACTATGGAGAAAAGCGCTGGATTGGAATCGGCACGATTCGCGGCCGCATTGTGTATGTGGTCTTTGCGGAACGGGGCCCTGAGATCATTCGGGTCATCTCCCTGAGAAAGGCAACCCGCCGTGAGTGCAAACAATACGAAAAGGCGGTCCAGAACAGACTGGAAGCGGGTTGACGCGCTCCGGGATTCGGACATCGATGTTTCTGAAATGCCCGAGCTCGGTCCTGATTTCTTCGCAAGAGCGATATTCTGGCCGGGACCTAAAAAGCAGATTACGTTGCGCCTAGATCCGGATGTGCTCGCCTTTTTTCGTAGACACGGCAAAGGGTATCAGACCACAATCAACGCAGTGCTTCGAAAATACGTGGAAAGCCAGCAAGGCAAAACGGGCTAGAAAATCGCTGACTACTAATTACCAAATGATGGCTAGCTGCTGTATTTCCTCGGCACTCGCTTTGAGATGCTGCACAGAATCTCGTAAGGACTAGTGTTGGCAAGAACGGCGTGTTCGAGCGCATCCACGCTGAGACCATCGCCCGAGCCCAGGAGCACGACTTCATCTCCCACTGCAATCCCTGGCAGACCGGTCACGTCGACCAGGGTCAGGTCCATCGAAATGCGTCCTACAATCGGCGCGTAGTGTTCGCGCACGATGACTCGTCCGCGCGAGGAGAGCTGGCGATTAAAGCCATCGGCGTATCCGACGGGAAGAACTGCGATTCGCGTGGGCGCTTTGGTAACGTACGTTCCGCCATAACCCAGGGCTTGGTTGGCGCGCATGTCGCGGAGCGAGAGGACTCGCGTCTTCCAAGTCAAGACCGGCTTGACCGCCAGTCGTAATTTACTGCCGCTGACCTCTCTTCCGGCCCGCTCAAAAGCCAGGTAATAGCCGTAAAGGGCGATTCCCGGCCTCACCATGCTGTTCCACGATTCCTTCCGCGAGATGACGGCTCCGGTGTTGGCCGCATGAATCAATGTCGGATTGAAGCCTTCGTTTCGCAGCACGCGCCCGACTTTTTCGAAACATTTCAACTGTTCGCCCACGGAAGGCGCGTCCAGCACCTCTGAGGAAGCCAGATGAGTAGACAATCCTTCGAGCACGAGATGAGGCGATGACTTGAGAGCGGAACAGACTTGGGGCAAATCCTCCGGCGCGACGCCCAAGCGGCCCATGCCGGTGTCGACTTTCAAGTGGACAGCGTGCCTTGCCACGCCAAGCCGAGCGGCAGCCCTTTCCAGCAATTCGACCTGCCCCGGTTCCCAGACGGTGGGCGTTAGCCTGAGACGGACAATTTCCTCTTCTTCTCCCCGCCAGAAACCCGTCATCAGCAGAATGCGCGACTCAATGCCGGCGTCCCGCAGGGGGATCGCTTCGTCGAGAGAGGTCACACCCAACCACTGCGCTCCCTCCTCTTCGAGTGCTCGAGCGCATTCCGTAGCGCCATGTCCGTAGGCATCAGCCTTGACTACTGCGCATATCGTGACACCCGCGCCTACGTGACGCTGCACCACGCCGAAGTTGTAGCGTAGATTTCCGAGCGAGACCTCGGCCCAGGTAGGACGAGTCGCCGCCCGCGTCAGGATTTCCGCCGTAGCCACCGCCATCGATTATAGCGGGCAAGGGGTAGGCACCCACGTTACCGCTGTGCTACAACTCGGCGCTGTTTCTCACTATCCACCTGACAACACGAACTTCACCGTAACTTGAGTCTCGACTTCCACCGCTCGGTCATTCAAGAAATACGGACGGTATCTCCACTGCCGCACCGCGTCGATTGCGGCCGGTACCAGCATGGGAGGGCCGCTGACGACTTGCAGATTTTCAATTGTGCCCTCGCGGCTGATCACGGCTCGCAGCAGAACTGTGCCTTGGATACGCGCCTGCCTCGCCAGCGCTGGATACACAGGCTGCACTCGATAAATTAGATTACCCTCCATCATGTGGGAGGGGCGCACCTGACGGGCGACCGGCGGCGGTGGCGGCAAAACGATCGGATTGGTGCCGTCGCCTATGGAGCCAAATACTGGATTCAATGATCCTCGACCATCCGCACCCAGTGAGACACCATATCCTGCAGGAAGGTCGGGTGCTGGCGGTACTGCAGTTTCGTTCGGAATTTCGATGACGTTTGGAATGTTGGGCGGCGTGACAAGCAATTTTCCCCTCGTGTCGTTCGCCGACGAAGAAGTTGCTCGCTGGTGCTGAGCGTCGGAGGACCGCGCAGATGGCGGCGCGATAGGCTCGATCATCACGCGCAGTTGCGGACGGCTTTGCGTGTACCAGAACGGCAATGTCAACAACCCGCCGACGGCCAGGGCCTGCACGCCGAAAGACACTACAGTGGTCCAAGCCCGGCGAGAACGATTGGTCGAGGCAGACTCACACAAAGAATCAGCAAACATGGCGTCCTCGCTGAGATCAGACGGATCGTGCTATCCCTATGGACACCGGCTCGCGATTCTTAGCGCGAACTTTCCAGGAAAATGCAAAGAAAAAAGGCCGCGTGAAGGCGCGGCCTGGAGGAACTTTCGAAACGGCTCAGGTGTCACTAACTCACTTCGGAGGAGCGCTACTCTGCGGCTTGGCGGCCGGAGCGGCCGGCTTAGTTCCCGTAGAACCACTCGGCTTGGCTCCGGGCGACCTTGGCGTCCCTGGAGCAGGCGCCGGCACGCCAGACTGGGCATTGTATGCGTCCACCACCGGCTTGGTGATGTCTAAGGAAGGACCTGCCCAAAGCACCGGTCCGTTTGGCCACGGATTCGAGGTATCCATGATGACGCCGAATCCATTGTCGCCCGCATACTTCACCAGCATCGGGGCCATTTTCTGTAGAATCCGCTGCGCAATTTCGTTTTGTTGGTTTTGAGCGTCATCGCGAGCATCCTGGACTGAGCGCTCCAGCGATTTCTGCTTTTGCTCGATCTGCTTCACCAGGGTACCGCGGGCGTCGTCGCTAAGCTTGTCTCCCTGGGTGTTGAGCTGTTTCTTCAGATTCTCCACTTCGTCGTTCAAACCCTTAAGCTCGTTCTGCTTGGGTTCCAGCTTCTTGCTCAAGGCCTCGAAATCTCGCTGCCCTTCGTTGGTGGCGAAGATGGCTTGCTCAATGTTGATCGTACCTAGTTTCGTTCCGCTCGGATTAGTGACCGCCGGAGTAGCGGCGTTAGAGGCGGTGGCACTGGGCGCTGCTGGCAAAGCTGCAGGCGCGCCGTTGGACTGCGCAAACGCCAGAGCGGGAAGAACGAACGCCGTGCCCAGAAGAAATCGCACTAGCTTGCTTGTCATGGGGCTTGTTTTGGACTCCTTGGAGAAATTATGTGAGGAAAATTGCTCAGATCCCTCTTAACTTACGAGCAAATGCGCACTCCATCCAGGATCAACTGTAAGGCTCGATGTCACTGGGGAAGGCGGGCTGATTCTCCCCAGTCCCTCACGCCGAACCTGGCGGCGTGGCGACCACCCCGTAGATTACCATTTTTCAGGGCGTGGATAATGGGATTATAGAGATAGCCGCTGCCTGACGTCAAACCGCAGCCTTCGGGCTGCGGATTCGTGACGGGACCCAAAATCCCAGGTTCGACGTCCAAAGATCCATTCTCGGATCTCAGAACGTTGTGGCCACCGTGAACCGAAATGTCTTGCGGGGTTCGCGCAATTGAAAGGTTGGGGCAAAGGTGTTGACTGCATTCAAGAACGTGAAATCGCCCGCTGAACAGGCGCGGGCCGGCAAGCAAGTCGGACCGGGGAACATACCGCGAGTAATCGGCACTGGCGATGAACTGCTGGTGTCCAAGCGGATCGGATTATAGGCCCAATAAATACGAAACGGAGCGTTGACGACCGGCAAGAACATCTGTAACTCCAACCCAGTAGACATGCGTGGGACCCAGTTGGTTCCGCCTGCGGTCTGCAGGGTCGCAGGAAACGTATGGGTGCTTCCGCCGGTACAATTGAATCCAACGTCGAGCTTGGGGCAGCCAAAGATCGTCTGGTCGAGAGTACTCAATTGCTGCGGAGTAATTTGCAATTGAGAGCGCCGCAGGATGCCGTCAAAGCCAGTATCCACAAATGGAGCTAGGGCAACCGGGCCGGCGATGGTGATGCGGTATTCCATATTGGCAACCAGGCTTGTATCCCCGCCAGGGAAAACTATTTGCTCGATGGGGACCGGAACCGTCCAGGCGCCTAGCAATGGATTGCTGGGATCGCGAGGGACAACCGAGCCATCGCCATTGCGAAGCACAATAGCGCTCTTGTTGGGCAAATACGCCACCGGCGAGACGGAGCGAGTATCGAATCCACGCAAATCATTTTCGCCGCCCATGTAGAAGCGCTCGAAGGGCGGTGCCACCAGGCTGCCGTAGCCCGATAGATAAGACGCCTGGAGATTGAATCCTACGGTGTTACGGCCCTTCTGCACTGGAATGAAGTGTTTGTATTGGATGATCGGACGTATTGACCTCACCGTGCCACCCAATCCTGCAATCTCAGCACCGAGCGTCATACTGCTCCCGCTTTTAGGGGCATAGGGATTGTTAATACTACTGAAGGAGAAGGTTGGAAGGATCTTGCTGGTGATGATTCCATTCAGAGCGTTTGGCCCATTGATGCCCTCAAAAGCCACAAAACTGAACAGGTTCTTGGAGGCCGTGGTTAGCGCGACTAGAGACGAACTATCAAATGAGTAGGTGATCCCCACGCGTTTGTAGGAACGATGCAGCGGATAGCTCAGCGAAAGCGTGAAACCAGTGGTGGATTGGGTATAGTTCTGCAGGTTCTGCAAAAGAGGAGAGGGCAAATTCAGTTGCTGGCCGGTGGCAATGGCTGCGTTCCGCGCCTGGTTATAGTCGTATTTCGAAGTGAAGATGGTGAAGCCCCCCTGCAGCGGACGATCAAACAGATAAGGCTGGGTGAAGCCGAAGGTTATATTGCGCGCAAGATTGCCGATGCTGGCGTTTACTGTGAGAGTTTCGCCTAATCCTAGAAAGTTATTCGTACTGTAGCTGAGCCCCACGAAAGCCCCAGCCAAGCCGCTGACGCCGCCGTTTAGCCCAATGCTGTTCTTACCTTTTTCCCTTACCTTGAGAGTCAGGTCAACCACGCCATTTTTTTCGTCCAGATGACGCTCGGTGACATTGGGGTCATCTGGTTTTAACGGTTCGAAGTAACCTAGCTGATTGAGACGCGACAGACTGAATTCCCAAAGGCGCGAATTGTAGACTTGACCCTCCTCCAAAACGATTTCGCGCCGGATCACTTTGTCGCGCGTGGTAGTATTGCCGGTGAACTCGATTCTGCGCACGTAGAACTGCTTGCCCTCGTCCACGTCAATGTCGAGCAAGACCTGCTTTTTCTCTTCATTGAAACTGGTATTGGGAATCGAAGTGAAATTGATGTATCCGAGTGTGCCATAGGCCTTTTGCAGGTTTTCCAGGCCTTTCGCGATCTTGCTGCGGTCAAACGTATCGCCGTCTTTGATTGGAAACAATTGGCGCAATGCCTTCACGTCGGGGACTGCCTTATTATTCTTGAAGGTAATCGAACCCAGGGTGTACTTATCCCCTTCCTCGATCGGCATGGTGATGTCCACCTCCTTGCCCGGCCCCTTTGAGATTAGCGGGATGTGAAGACCTCCTTTGTTGCCGGTATCGTGGATCTCCACCTTCGGATTCTGCACCACCGCCTTGAAGTAGCCGCGGTTCTGGTATTCTGCGCGGACGCGCTCCGTATCTTCCTCCAGCTTGGTGGCGTCGTAGGTCTTGGCGAAAAGATTTTCCAGAAAGATGGAGTGCGGAACACCAATCGGCTTCAGATTCTTCATAGCGCCGCGAAGGATTCGGCTCTTCACATTCTTATTGCCTTCGAAGCGGATCTTTCCCACCTTGACCTTTGGCCCCTCTTTAACCACGAATGTGATACTCACATGCGCCGGCGGGATGGGTCGAACTTCAGTACGCACCGTGGCGAACTGCCGACCGTGCTCGGCAAGCAATTCTTTGATGGTGACTTCAGCTTTCTTCACTTTGGTGGGATCATACTGACTCTCCTGCGATAGTCCCACCTTGCGATCTTTGAACCGGTCGAGAACGTCGCTTTTAGAAACTGCGTTTAGTCCTTCGTAGAGAATCTCCCGGATGGTCGGCCGTTCCTTGACGTAGATTTCGATGCGCCATCCTTTGGGCGTCTGCTCCCGCTCAAAGCGGATATCCTCAAAGTACCCTGTGTTCCAAAGCGAGTTGAAGTCGCGCTCGAGGGCGGCCGCGTCATAGACGTCGCCGGGACGGGAGAAAATACGCGCGCGGACCGTTTCCGCCGGAATTCGCCGATTCCCGTGGATGTTAATTTCAGTAATTATGTCCTGCTGACCGAACCCGTTCGAGCCAAACAGAAGCAGAAACACGAGCCAACGGAACGCGTGCCAAGGCTTTGTAAATGAAGGAGATGTCGCCGACTGAAGCGTTCGGCCAGGAGGCGCGAGGCCGCCCTTCCTCTTCGTTACTGCAGGGCTATCCTGATGAAAACGAAGAATCGCTACTACCTCATTTTCCGGGAGTATGGAAAACCGCAATTATACGGTAGCGCAGTGGAAAGCGTCCAAGCCGCAGGCCATCACAGTTTGTTCAGGAAGTCGGTTTGGAGAGCTCCACTTCAACCAAGACGGAATAAAACGTAGCGGAGTTGCCTAGGTCCGTAAGTTTTTCCGAGGTGAGAACATTAATATTGTGACTGCCTGGAGTCAGCTTGGCCCAATTGAGCTGTGCGGAGACCACGCCGGGTTGTACTTTGCCATCCACGCGAGCCTTTAGCACGATATCTCCCCGACGATTGAACACTCGCACCGGATCACCATCCGAGATCCCGCGCACACCCGCATCGGCTGAATTGATCTCCAGCAAACCCGTTTCCTCCATAGCTTGCACAGTTTTCAGGTTAGCGAAGGACGAATTGAGAAAATTGTCTGCTTTGCGCGCCAACATTTCGAGCGGGAAGACTTTGGCCTGCGCGCTATGCCGCGACTCGTTCGGCGGTGTAAACTCCACCACCGGATCCAGGCCTTCGGCCTTGAGGGCTTCGCAGTACAGCTCTGCCTTGCCGCTTGAGGTTTGGAAGTTGCCATGCGCGAACGGAAGGAACATACCTGATGCCTGAGGACCTACGCCCGGCGACTGGCTCTCAAACTCCAATCTTACGTGCCCTTCGCGCTCCAGTCGTTGCCGATCAATGCCCTTTAGCCAAAGACTTCCTGAATCCAATGCGACATCCATCATGTCGTCAACCGACTCGTGGAAGCATTCCTCTTCAAATCCCATGCCGTCAGCCAGTGCGCGAAAGGATTCCACATTGGAGCGGCACTCGCCCAGCGGTTCAATCGCCTGATGCGACATTTGCAGATAATAGTGACCGTACGCCGCTTGCAGCTCTTTGTGCTCGAAGAAGGTCGTTGCCGGCAAGACGATATCCGCGTAATCGGTGGTATCGGTAAAAAACTGCTCGTGGACCACGGTGAAAAGGTCCGACCTCCGCAGCCCGCGAATCACTTCATTGTGGTTAGGACAAACCGCTGCGGGGTTCGAGTTGTAAACGCATAGTGCTTGAATGGGCGGATCCTCGAGCGTGTTCAGCGCCTTGCCCAATTCCACCATGTTGACTATGCGAGCCGGGCGGCCCAGCGTCTTGTTCATGAGATCGGTGCGTTCCAACGCACTCCGGTTGAGTCCGAAAGCACCGCTGGTAGAGAGCTGCAGCCCGCCTCCAACTTCTGCCCAGGAGCCCGTGATGCAGGGCAGCATGGCGACGGCGCGTGTGGCCATGCCGCCGCCCTCTGAACGCTGCACTCCATAGTTCAGCCGGATCACTGCCGGGCGCACGGTCGCGTATTCGCGGGCCAATTTCACAATGTCGGACGCCGAAATTCCGGTCCACTTCGCCGCCTGCTCAGGCGAATATGCCTGCACTTTCTCGCGAAGCTCGTCGAAACCTACGGTGTGGCGCGCCACATAATCCGCGTCATAGAGATTCTCATTGATGATGACGTGCATCATTCCCAGCGCAAGAGCCGCATCGGTCCCGGGATTGATTGGCAAGTACCAGTCTGCACAGGCGGCTGTACGGGTGCGATAGGGGTCGATGACCACGAGTTTCGCGCCCTGACGGCGGGCCTCTTCAATGAACGGCCACAAGTGGATGTTGTTACCGTGAATGTTCGACGCCCAGGCGATTATGTGACGGGAATGGCGAAACTGTTCTGGTTCAGTTCCCAGCTTGATGCCGATAACAGATTTCAGCCCCGCTTCCCCTGCCGCCGAACAAATGTTGCGAGCTAGTTGCGACGCTCCGAGTCGGTGGAAGAACCGTCGATCCATGGAAGCGCCGTTCAGCGCGCCTAGCGTGCCTCCGTAAGAGTAGGGCAGGATCGCCTCGCTGCCGAACTCGGAAACAATTGTCTTGAATCGAGACGTGATTTCATCGACGGCCTGGTCCCACGAAATGCGCTCAAAAGACTGCGCCGAAACTACTCCCTTCGGAGCCATTCTTCTCATCGGATAAAGCACACGCTCTGGCGAATACACCCGGTCCAGATACTTCGCCACTTTTCCGCACAGGAAGCCCCGGGTAACCGGATGCACGGGATCGCCCACAATCTTAGTCGCCCGCCCATCCTCTACCGTAATCAGCACACCGCAAGCATCGGGGCAATCATGCGGACATGCGGCGTGGACGACCTTTTTCATGATGTCTAGATTATACGGTCACAGCGCTTTGGAAAGCCGGGCTTGGGTATAGGTTCGCGGACCTTTAACGGGAAACTCTTACCGAGTGTTATTTGATTCCGACGTAGATGTCGACCTGGGAATCCTGCGGGTTTTGACTGCGCTGGTCGTAGACTTCGAAATCTGTTTTGTAGGCGCGAGGCCCACCCAGGTGGGAGTTATCTTCCAGGCTCCAAATCTGTCGCCACGCTTCTGGAACAATCTTTTGCACTTGACCCTTAGCGCTGGTTAGAACTGCGTATCTTCCTTTGGGTACTTTTTTCAGTACCATTCCAGGCGGCACAGTAGACACATCGCTTACCTTCGCTCCAATGACGTAAGCATAGTCGCCGTTCCTGTCACTCGCGTAGTCCGCGTAAACCACGAAAATGGTTGGGTCCACCTTGTTTGGAATTTTCTGCAGGATTCCTTCTTTAATGAACTTGTCCCACCGCTTTGGAATAACGCCATCGTCAGTCATTTCTTTGGCGTTGTTCGTCCGGGCCTCGATCCCGATGATCGAAAATTCTCTCTGCTCGACAATCTTGGGCACCACTATATCTCCCGCCGCAGTGCTCATGAAGGTAAGAATAATCGTTAGACTGATCAGGCACAGCGCATATCTTGTTCTTCGCTGGTTCACGAACTTGCCTAGGCGCACCAAATTTTTATTCGAAGAGCGAGGGCTGGAACCCACTAGATCTCCATGACTTCCTTTTCCTTGGCTTTGCTCATGTCTTCCATCTTCTTGATCTCATCGTCGGTGAGTTTCTGAATTTCTTCCATGGCCCGCTTCTCGTCATCCTCGGTGATTTTCTTATCTTTCATCGCCTTCTTGATGGCGTCGTTGCCATCGCGCCGGATGTTTCTCACCGCGGTGCGATGTTCCTCGAGCACCTTGTGCAGGTGCTTCACCATGTCCTTGCGGCGCTCCTCGGTAAGCGCAGGAATTGGAACTCGGATGATCTTGCCATCATTCATCGGATTGAGCCCGAGGTCCCCGATGCGGATGGCTTTCTCAATTGCCCCCAACGACGTCGGATCAAAGGGCTGCACTGTGATGAGCTGCGCTTCGGGCGCGTGGACCTGCGCGATCTGATTCAGCGGCATTTGCGAACCGTAGTACTCGACGTTGACTGAATCCAGCATGTGGACTGATGCGCGCCCAGTCCGCGTCGCGGCCATCGCCTTGCGAAAGTCTTCGACCGCCTTCTCCATGCGGGTTTTCAGTTGTATGTAGGTTTCTTTGAGGCCTGGAATTGCCGCCATCGTAGCTTGAGCCATTGTCAGCTCCCTGATGAGTCGCCAAAACTGTGAATTATAAACCTTCGAAACTGCCGCAATGACATTCTCGCGCCGGTAGCCGTCAGGGGGGAACCCACATCTCAGAAACTCATTGCTTCACGCGAGAACTGATCTCCAGGCTTACATGGGCTGGAATCGGCTTGCCATCGCACTTCGCCGGCTTGAAGCGCCACGTCTGTACCGTGTTTAGGGCATCGCGGTCGAACTCATCACTACCTGAAGGACGCGTGATCTTAGGATCGCGTACCCGCCCCTTCTCATCTATACGAACGTTTACGATAAGTAACGCCGAGCCTTTCGAGGGATAGTGCGAGGGTGGAGGGGCTGGATTATAGGTCACTTGCGGTGGCCCACACTTCTTGCCCGCATTTGTCGTTTGTCCGAATACGATGAGCGGGAGAGAAGTCGCCAACAGGCATATCACGGCCCGCGAGCTTAGATTCCCCTTCATGAGCTCTCCCCAGATTTGTCTACGCGCTGACCAGCGAGCCAATTTTCTCTCCGCTCACGACTTTTCGGATGTTTCCCCGCTGGTTCAGATTGAAGATGATGATGGGTAGATTATTGTCTTTGCACAGTGAGATGGCGGTCGAATCCATCACCTTGAGTCCCTGCTTCAACACTTCCATATAACTGATCTCACTAAATTTCTTGGCATCCTTCACCAGCATGGGATCGGCGTCGTAAATGCCGTCGACTTTGGTCGCTTTTAGGATAGCTTCAGCTTTAATCTCCATAGCGCGCAACGATGCGGCGGTATCGGTGGAGAAATAGGGGTTGCCGGTGCCGCCAGCAAAAATCACCACCCGGCCCTTTTCAAGATGCCGGATAGCGCGCCGTCGAATAAAGGGCTCGGCCACCTGGTTCATCTCAATGGCGGACTGCACACGGGTAAAGACACCCTGCTTTTCGAGCGCATCCTGCAAGGCGAGGGCGTTAATCACGGTGGCCAGCATGCCCATATGATCGGCGGAAACGCGGTCCATTTCTTTCGCCTGCTCGGTCACGCCTCGAAAGAAATTGCCGCCGCCGACCACGATAGCAATCTGCACTCCTAGCGACCTCACGTCCGCCAGTTCGGCAGCAATCTCATGGATCCGATAGGGATCGACACCGAAACCTTGGGTCGCGGCGAGGGCCTCGCCGGAGAGCTTGAGCAGGATGCGCTTGAAGACTGGATTTGACATGGGTGGTTGTATTGTAGCGCTGACTGTCCTGCGAGCACTCAAAGCACAAAAAAGGGCGCCGGTAGGCGCCCCTGGTCATTCAGCTTTTTTTTCAGGCTTAGTAATCGCAATAGTCTCGCCTGCGTCGCCCACTTTGAAGCGCGCGAAGCGGCGCACCGCGAGATTCTCGCCTAGCTTGCCGATCTTGGCGGCAATGAGCTGCCCGATGCTGACCGTCTGGTCCTTGATAAAAGGCTGCTCCAGCAAGCAGACTTCCTCATAGAACTTGCTCATCTTGCCTTCGACAATCTTCTCCACCACCTGCGGAGGTTTGCCGGTCGCCGCAGCCTGCGCGCGGTAGATGTCCTTCTCCCGTTCATAGGCCTCGGGCGTGACGTCCTCCTTGCGGACAAACTTTGGGTCGCTGGCGGCGATATGCATCGCGATGTCGTGCACCAGTTCCTTGAAGTCCTCGGTGCGGGCCACAAAATCACTTTCGCAATTCACCTCCACCAGCACGCCGATCTTGCCTCCGGCGTGGATGTAGCTCGTCACCGCACCTTCACTGGTCACTCGCGCCGCCTTCTTGGCGGCCACCGAAACTCCTCGTTTGCGGAGCACGACGACTGCCTGCTCCATGTCGCCCTTGGCCTCTGTCAGAGCCTGCTTGCAATCCATCATTGGCGCTCCGGTTTTTTCCCGAAGCTCTTTCACTTGTGTGGCAGAAATATTCACGGTAGATGTGCTCATTGCTAATAAATCCTTACTGTAGGAACGTAGTTTTGCTACGCCTCAATCACTGACTGCATACAACGTCTCGACAATATAGATGCACCCTAACAAACTTTGACCCGCGCCGGACGACGCGCGGGTCACGTTGCCCTCGTGGGCTGAAGTCCGGATTTTCTTGTTCATCGATGACTGACAAGCGACGCCGAACGACCGCTTCAATAAGTCTGGGTCTCGACCTGGGGAACGTCCTCGCCGGCAGTATCCTTGGCGGTAGCCGGCAATTTGCGCGCTCCGCTGCCTAGCACCTCTTCCATGCTGATGTCCTCGGCTCCCGCGTCAGCCACGCCGTTGCCCGCGGCCGCCTCCGCCGCAACCTCTCCCTCGGGAGCGCCTTGAGCCGGTTCGCTGAATACAGCGGCAGCCAGATCCGCTACCTGCTTGTCGTTCATCAACTGCGCGCCTTCTACCACGGAATCCGCGATCTTGGAGGCGAACAGGCGGATCGCCCGCAGCGCATCGTCGTTGCCGGGAATTACGTAGTCTACTTCGCTGGGATCGCAGTTCGTGTCCACTACCGCAACCACCGGGATGCCCAACTTCCGCGCCTCGCGCACCGCGATCTGCTCTTTGTTCGAGTCGATAACGAAGATGGTGTCCGGCAAGCGGTTCATGTTCTTGATGCCCGCAAGGTTGGCCTGCAGGTGCTTGCGCTCACGTTCCAGCTTGATGACTTCTTTCTTGGGCAGCAGCTCGTAACGGCCATCCGTGGCCATCTCATCGAGTTCCTTAAGCCGCTTCACCGACTTCTGCACCGTGACCCAATTTGTGAGCAGCCCGCCCAGCCAGCGCTGGTTCACGTAGAAACCGCCGCAGCGCGTTGCCTCTTCGGCGATCGCGTCCTGGGCCTGGCGTTTGGTGCCCACGAACAGCACAATCTTGCCTTGCGAAGCCAGCTCGGCCACAAATTTTGACGCTTCCTTGAACATCTTTAGCGTCTTTTGCAGATCAATGATGTAAATCCCGTTGCGCTCTCCGAAGATGTATTCCTTCATCTTGGGATTCCAGCGCTTGGTCTGATGCCCGAAGTGGACGCCCGCTTCGAGCAACTCCTTCATAGTAATGTTAGCCAATCAACCTCCTCATTTAGTCTGCATCGTTCGCTAGCCTTGCGGCCGCTTGCGATTGCCATTCCCGTCCCCGCACCGCGAAGCACGGGAAGAATTGAACACCTTCAAAACCGGCCGTTAGCTATCAGCCTTCGGCCATAACCCTTGTCACTCCGAGCCGCTCACAGTCGCGCTTCCGCGACGAGAGCGAGTCGAGGAACCTGCTCCTACCGCTTGCTGTACTGGAAGCGCTTTCTTGCGCCCTTCTGACCATACTTCTTCCGTTCCTTGGCACGAGAATCGCGAGTTACCATCCCTTCGGCCTTGAGTTTCTTCCGAAGTTCGACATTGAATAACATGAGCGCTCGCGCGATGCCGAGTTTCACAGCATCCGCTTGCCCGTTTACGCCGCCACCGGAAACTCGGGCAACCACATTGAACGCGCTTGCCGTCTCGGTCGAGACCAAAGGCTGTTTTGCTGCCGAGCGCTGCGCCGGCGTGACGAAATACTCCTCAAAAGCACGCCCATTAATTTTGAAGTCGCCGCTGCCGGGACGCAGATAAACCCGCGCGATTGCCGACTTCCGGCGTCCCGTACCGTAGTATTGAACTAGTTCAGCCATTTCGCTCTCAGCACTCAGCCGTCAGCATTCAGCTAACCGGTGCTTTCAAACTTTCAAAGAATTCCAAACCTTCTTAGGCCGGCACGACCAGAACCTTGAATCTCCTTAGGCCCGCGCTTCCAGTGACCACACTTCCGGCTTCTGGGCCTGGTGCGGATGCTTATCACCGCGATAAACCTGCAACTTGGTAAACATCTGCTTGCCCATTTTGGTCTTAGGAAGCATGCGGGCGACAGCGTCCTCCACGATCACTTCCGGTTTTCGCGCGAAACGTTCACGGAAGTCCTCCGAGCGCAGTCCACCGGGATAGCCCGTGTAGTGGTGATAGGCCTTCTGCTCGGACTTCATTCCCGTCATCTTGATCTTGTCAGCGTTGATGACAATCACATGATCACCGGTGTCGAGGAACGGCGTGTACTTCGGATTTTCCTTCCCCATCAGGATGCGGGCCACCTGCGAGGCCAGTCGGCCGAGGGTCTGTCCCGAGGCATCCACTACGTACCACTTGCGCGCAATTTCCCCCGCTTTGGGGAAATAGGTTGACATTACGAATCTCCCAAGAAAATTAAAAAAGTAAAAGAAGACCGCTGAGAACCCACGTTAGCGCCGAAGGCGCGGGGCGATCAGGCGGGCAACTGCAGGACTGCCAAAGGTTTAAACATAACGTAGGGCGGAGCTATTGTCAACGAAAGCACGAATCCAACCCAAGGCGTGACCCCACAATTCCGCGGACCCGATAGTTATCTCGGCGCTTCTTCGAGCAGACCCTGCTCCAACTTTTCCTGGCATTCGATGCAATGCCTCGTCCAAGGCACAGCCTCCAGGCGTTTGGCATTGATCTCTTTGCCGCAGGAGATGCACTCCCCGAAGTTGCCTTCACGGATGCGCTCCAGTGCAGTCTCCACCATCTGCAGAAGTTGCCGGTCGTTGTTACTCTGGTGAAACAAGAATTCTTTGGTGTAGGAGCTGGCAGCACGGTCCGCAATGTCCTGCGCCGAGTCTTCATCGACCGTACGACCGTCCTGCTCAGTCCGCGAGACCGTGCGGCGCAAATCCACCTGCCGCAATTCCAGCCTCTTCTTGAAGTAATCGAGCTTCTTTTTGTCCATGGAAATAACTGCGCGGCCCCGAAGGCCGCTTCCCTTAATGCGTCCTGCCGCTTGAGTCAAACAAAAATAATAAGCGCTTGAATTGAGATGCGTCAACTGCCAGCCGGGGCGTGCGCCCCGCCCGCCTCATGGCCATCTCTCGCTCGACAAGGCTCTCGACCAACCCGACAATTTTTTTGCAAAAAATTCATGTGCCGTTAACCCCATCCACAGGGCCGATAGCGATACACTTTGACCGCCTCAAAACATCCCCAAGACTTCCAGGAGGTTCGATGTGAAATCCCTCAGAGTAGCTGCCTATCAAACTTGCGCCTCTCTGATCTTGCTAGTGATTACGAATGGCGCCACACCCCAGCTTGCTGCAGCCCAAGGCTGCGCTCTGAATTCAGCTGGCGGACAGATCAAGCATGTTATCTATGTCCAGTTTGACAATGTGCATTTCACCCGTGATAACGCGCATGTTCCTTCTGATCTGGAACAAATGCCCCATCTGCTCAATTTCATCCGGGGCAATGGAACCTTGCTCACCAACCATCACACTCCGCTGATTTCCCATACCGCAGACGACATCTTGACCTCGCTGACCGGCGTTTACCCCGATCGCCACGGCCAGGCGGTGGCCAATAGTTTCGGCTTCTTTACTCCGCCCGGGAGCAAGAGTTTCGACGGATTTGCCAGTTCTTTCTCGTACTGGACTGACTTGGTGAATCCCGTGACTGATCCCACCTTCAACATGATCGACGCCACAGGCAAGAACGCGCCCGCTCCGTGGGTGCCTTACACCAGAGCTGGATGTAACGTCGGGGCGGTTTCGATCGCGAACATCGAACTAGAAAACGTGGGTTCTGACGTTAACAATGTGTTCGGACCGAACTCCCCTGAAGCTCAGGAGGCAAAGAAAAATTTCAATCAGGCAGTTGCCGACTTTGAGGGAATCGCGGTTCACTGCGCGGCCGGCGATATCGTCTGTTCAGGCGCTAATGGCGGAGAGCCAGACCTGCTTCCGCAGGAACCCGGTGGGTACACTGGTTTCAGCGCTTTGTTCGGCCATAAGTTTGTGGCGCCGGTTATCAGCCCCAACGGCCCGCTGACCGATCTCGACGGCAATGTAATCACGGATGGCAAGCGGGCATATTGGATTTCCCGGGTTTTGAGGGAATCAGCGCCTCCCAATCGCTTGCATATGTGGCGGCGATGCAGGAGCATGGGGTTCCGGTAACGTTCGCCTACATTTCCGACGCTCACGATGACCATGTGAATGGTGTAGCCTTTGGCCCTGGCCAGGCCGGCTACGTCGCCCAGCTCACGGCCTATGATGAGGCATGGGGCAAATTCTTCACCCGTCTCGGCAGCGATGGAATCACCAAGGACAACACTCTCTTCATTTTCACCGCCGACGAAGGCGATCACTTTGCCGGTGGGCCTCCCACGCCGGCCAATTGTGACGGGATTAATATTCCCTGCACCTATAAGAAGATTGGCGAAATCGATTCGAACATCGTGGATCTTATCGACAAACAGGACCCCACCCTCACGCCTATCCCCTTCGACATTCACTTCGACATGGCGCCCACTTTCTACATCAAGGGGAATCCACCGGTGGGCGATCCAGTCGCGCGGGCCTTCGAGCGGGCAGCGGCGCAACTGAAAGTTGTGAGCCCGATCGACGGCAAGACCGATCACCTCACCCGCTTTCTGGCTGATCCTGTGGAATTGAAGCTCCTTCACATGGTGACAGCTGATCCGCAGAGGACGCCAACGTTTGTCATGTTTGCCGATCCCGACTACTTCTTCCTGACCTTTGGACCGGATGCCGTCGAAGACCCCGGTTTCGCCTGGAATCATGGCGGCGTTGATCCCAAGATCAATACCCTCTGGCTGGGGATGGTAGGGCCCGGTGTGCAGTCGGCGGGAATCGATCACAATACCTGGTCGGATCACACCGACATTCGTCCGACAATGCTGCTCTTGCTCGGATTGAAGGACGACTACAGAAGCGATGGGCGTGTGCTGGTGGAGGATCTGCTACCAAACGCCCTGCCCACCGCGTTGAGGACCAGCGGCGCCAATTTCACGATTCTGGCCCAGGCATATAAGGAAATCAATGCCCCTATAGGGCAACTTGGGCTAGAAAGCCTGGCAGCGTCGACATCTGCGCTGGCTGGTGATGACCTGAACTACAGTCTGATTGAAAATCGTTTAGGTACCATCACTGCTCAACGGGATTCGCTCGCGAAACAGATCATCCGACGTTTGGATGGTGCGGAATTCAAAGGGCATGCAGTTGATTCAGCCTCGGCGGCAAAGCTTGTTTTCCAAGCCGAAGAGTTACTGAATGAGGTGAAAACTGCAGGCAATCCGAACCCATAATTCGCGCGCTATGACAGGGCGTGCCGGGAGTTCTCCCAGCATGCCCTGCTTGTCTCAGGAGGCTACGAAAATTAACCACAAAAGCACGAAGGAAACCCTGAGATTTCATCCTTCCTGTGACTTCGTGTCCTTTGTGGTTGATGAATTTAGAACAGTGCCAGGCTTGGGACGCGCCAGCTCGGAGCGACCAAGTCCCCGCTTAATATACCTTTACGAGTATATGCTCTGTGGAGTATATAAAGTGAATGGAATCTGTGTTCGAAATCATTGCGGAGCCGAACCGCCGCGCGATATTGAGCCTCCTGGTCTCGTCACGACAGTCGGTTGGAGAGATCGAGCGTCAGCTTCGTATGCCGCAGCCGACCGTGTCAAAGCACCTGCGAGTGCTGCGAGAGGCCGGTTTCGTGGAATCCACGGTGGACGCACAGCGCCGTCTCTACCGGCTGAAACCTGAACCATTTCAGGAGATGGATGCCTGGCTGGCTCAGTTCCGTCGGTTCTGGTCCACTCATCTGGATGCTCTCGAACGCCACCTCGACCGCATGGATCAACGTCTGCATGGATCATCAACACGAACGAAAACAAAGAAGTAGTCACGCGGCGGCGCCCGCGAATGTGACAACACAAGGGAACCGATGAAAATCAAACTGACCAGCCTGGACGTCGACGACCAGGAGAAGGCCGTGCGCTTCTATACCGAAGTGCTGGGCTTCCTGAAGAAGGCCGACTTCAGCCAGGGGCCAAGGAAACAAAGATGACCGATCGCGAGCAGTACACACCGGGTCCGGCCAGCGGGGCGCGGGTACAAAAGGACCGGGGCAAAACGATGAAGAGAAGTGGACGCTCATTCTCGTCCGAGAACTGCGCCACTCCCCGGAAAAAGTCTGGCAGGCGCTAACCGACCCGGCGCATCTACGCGAGTGGGCTCCCTTCGACGCCGATGGGAGCCTGGCTACGGCTGGAACCACGGTTAAGCTCACCACGGTGGGAGCGCCCATGCCGCATGTTACCGAAACAACCGTGACACGAGCCGACGTTCCCAAGGCGCTTGAGTACAAGTGGGGCGGCTTCGATATGCGGTGGGAACTCGAAGCCTTGGGTGGCGGCACGCGCCTGACGCTGTGGACCAACATCGGTCACCGCTTCATCGCAATGGGTGCTGCCGGGTGGCACATTTGTTTCGATGTTCTGGATCACCTTCTCAGCGGGACTCCCATCGGACGCATCGTCGGCCCCGAGGCCATGAAGTTCGGCGGCTGGCAGCGATTGAACGCCGAGTACGCCAAGCAGTTCGGGATCGAAACACCCAACTGGCCGCCTAATGCGGCTCAAGAGTCGTGAATCGAGGTGGATCGCAAAACAATGCACCAACCACTTAAGAGGAATAAAAAGGAGTTGTCAGCAGAACAACGTAAAAAACTGCTCGGAGCATTGAAAGCCCGTTTCGAGAAAAACATGAACCGCCACAAAGGTCTTGAATGGGCTAACGCACACGCAAAGCTGGAAGCTAATACTGAAAAGCTTTGGTCACTCAATGAAATGGAAAGAACTGGCGGTGAACCGGATGTTGTTGGTCATGATAAAAAGACGGACGAATACATTTTTTATGATTGTTCACCGGAGAGTCCTAAAGACCGCAGAAGTGTTTGCTACGACCGTGAAGCGCTGGAGTCAAGGAAAGAACATAAACCAAGAGATAACGCCATGGATATGGCAGCTGCCATGGGCATTGAGCTTTTAACGGAAGAACAATATCGAGAGTTGCAGAAACTTGGAAAGTTCGATATGAAAACGTCGAGCTGGGTGAAAACACCTTCTGATATTAGAAAACTCGGCGGCGCCCTCTTCTGTGATCGCCGCTACGACACTGTTTTCGTGTATCACAACGGTGCGGAATCTTATTATGCCGCTAGGGCGTTCCGCGGCTCGCTAAGGGTCTGAATTGCCCGAATTTAACGCCATCCTCTAGCTACTTGCAATCGACTTTGTTGTCCTGCGCGGCGGCTATCTGCCACTTCCCATCGCGCTTCAACCAGGTATCGGTCCAGACCTGGCACTGCTTCGCGTCTGGATGCGTTTTGTCTTTGCCGATGGCGTGCTCGCTGCCGTAAATGATGGCCACGTCTTCGCCCGAGGAAGAAGAGAAGAAGCGCACCTTGGCATCGTCGAGTGCGCAGCCGTGCGCTGAGTGCGGGCCTTTTTCATCGCGTAGCTCATCCGCCTTGGTGTAGCGCTCGCCGCCAGTGCTGGTGCCCTGGAAATCGTCGGCCAGCAACTCAGAGATCACTCCATTATTCGTGCAAACGCCTTCGGCCCACTTGCGCTCCATGTCGATCATGAACTTCGCGGTTTTATCGTCGTCGGTGGCCCAATGGCTTTGCTGGGCTTGCTGGGAATGGGCGCCGGCCATAAGGACTGCGACGCACGTTACGAGGCAGATCAGGTGCAGGATTCGGTGACGCATCGTCCCCTCCTGTGTTTGAGTCACTATACAGCTAGCTCACGCGGGTGGCTGCGCTGGATGGCCCAATGAGCAGGAGGTGAACATGCTCCGGCATCCATTTTCGCTTTGAACTGGGAGCAACTGGGCCTAATATTTCCCAGGTACTAATCTCTATGCGATCCTGAAAACTCTGGGGGAGGATGCAAGCATGAAAAGATCAATGGTTTTGTGGGGGCTGGTGTTGTTGATTTCCTCGGGCATCGGGTTGCCAGCGAGTTTTGCGCAAGGTTTGGGAGCGACGCAGCTCGGGCCCGGTCTGCAGAATTTCGCCGACTGCCAGAATCGGGTCCAGGGCCACAGCGAACACCTCATGGCCGACCGTCTGCAAGCCAAGCTCGACAAATCCACCTCGCTCACGCTCGAGGATCGCGACATCTGGGTCGCTGAGATCCGTGCCCTGCGCCAGGTCAAACCCTCGCAGCCCTACAAGGCGCCCGACCCGAAGAACCCGCAGCGTTATTTTCTCGGACTGACCAACGACGAACAAACCGCCATCAATTCCATGCACAACCGCTTCGTGCAGGAAAACAATCTCGCCTGCGAGAAAAAATACGGTGGCATGACGCGCTACTCGCCAGGCTCTGACCAGTCCGGCCAGGCGCGCTACGAAAAGGAATTGAAGGACAACATCCGGACGGCCACCGACATCGCGACCATTCCCGTGGGCCCGCTGCCCAGCCCGCACCCCAAGACACTGGAGCAGATGCACGAAGAGAGGAGAGCGAAGCAGCAGGCTAGACAACAGGCCGGGGCCCAGCAGCTCAGCAGTTGCACCGACTCGGCCAAGGGGCTGCGCTTGAGCATTATGGCGGACAAGATGCAGCAAAGGCTCGACGCCAGCAAAGGACTGTCGGCCAAAGAGCGCGCCGATTTCGAGGCCGACATAAAAGCCACGCGCGACGCCGCCGACCAGAAACTGGACTCCGCCCCGCCGGTGGACCCGAAAAATCCCAATCGGGCCCTGATGCGCCTGACCGCACAGGAGCAAATGGACGTGACGACCGAATTCTCGAACCGCTACCTGGCGACGATGCAGAACTGCGTGCATGCAGGGACGCCGGCGCGGAGGGCGGCGCAATAAGCACCGGATCCGCAGCCCGCGCGAGGTTCGGGACGGGTGGCCCACTCAAGCCCGGTTTTGGCTTGAGTGGGGCAGTTCTACTGCTGGACAAAGTCTTCCCGCTGCTCGTTCTCGTTTTCGTGCCGTCCATTCTGACTCGATGTCCACCGACCCTCACAGCCGGGTGACGTCCCACCACCAGGTCCCTCCACTCCGCAAATCACCGCTGCTCGCGGTGATCCGCTCCGGTGGATGACAGAGTTGGGAGATCTGAACATCCCCGCTCAAGCCAAAACCGGGCTTGAATTGATTGGATAAGAGCGAAGGCTTGATTCGACCCGGTAGTCTTTGTTTGAGGACGAAGACGCTGGGAAGAAAGGAGCCTTCGCAATGATGATTATAGGATGTGATTTCCATCCCAGCTGGCAGCAAGTGAGTTGGGTGGACACGGGGAGTGGGGAGTTCGGAACGCAGAAGCTGGTGCATGCCCGCGGCGATGCCAAGCAGTTTTATCAGCAACTGGCAGCGCCGGTGCTGATCGGGATGGAGGCCACGGGCAACAGTCAGTGGTTCGTGGAACTGATCGAAGACTTGGGGCACGAGATCTGGATTGGCGATGCGGCGCAGATCCGGGCCAGTTACGTGCGCAAGCAGAAGACGGACAAGCGGGATGCGGCCCACATTTTGAAGCTGGTGATCGAAGGCCGGTTTCCACGCCTGTGGAGTCCTGATCGCGAACAGCGCGATCTGCGGCAGCTGGTGCTGCACCGGCACAAGCTGGTGATGATCCGCAGCCGGGTGAAAAACGAACTGCAACACCTTTCCCTGAATAAGGGAGTGCAGCGGAAGCACAAGCTGTGGAGCCAGGCGGGACAGAAGATGTTGCGTGGGCTGCCGCTGAAACCCTGGGCGGCATGCCGGCGGGAAGATTTGCTGGGACTGCTGGAGATGTTGCACCAGCAGATCGGCAAACTCGATACCGCGGTGCAAACCGCGGCGGAAGAAAACCCGCAGGCCAAGTTGCTGATGACGCAGCCGGGAGTGGGTCCCAACACCGCACTGGCCTACGTGCTCACGATCGGCGATGTGAGTCGCTTTCGCCGGGGCAAGCAGATCGCGAGTTATCTGGGACTGATTCCGCGCGAGGAAAGTTCGGGCGGGAGACAGAAGCTGGGTGCGATCACCAAGCAAGGCAACCGCCTATTGCGCTCGCTGCTGGTGGAAGCGGCGCAAATCGCGGTGCAACACGATCCGCAGTTTCGCCGGGAGTATCTGCATCGCTGTCACCAGAAGCCGAAGGGCGTGGCCAAAGTGGCAACGGCGCGCAAGTTAGCCGTACGACTCTACTGGATGCTGCGCACCCAGGTGGCGTATCCGGAGATCGTCCGCATCGAGAGCAGCTCGCGGGTGGCCCTGGTCGGCGCAAGCTAGACCGCAGGTGTTGATTGGGCGCTCTCGCATCCCGCGCGCGGCGGGATGTTCGCATAGAAGAATCATGGTCGATGGTTAGGCCGAATCGATGGTTGGTGGAACGATCTTCCACCGCAGAGTGATTCAGCGTGAGATTTCCAGAGTCTTGGTCCTCAACCTCTCTGGCAAACAAAGCGGTGCTGGCGCACCGCCCAAGATATTTGTGTCCTTGACAACGCCTTCGCTCTTATCGAGGGCCACCCGCCCATTAAATTTCCGTAACGTCGGACTTGTACACGATTTTCGGAAAGTCCAGAAAATGTTTTTTCCATTTCTCGATATACTTGCGATGAAAAGACAGATCTTCGGGACGATATGCTTTCGAAATTGCCATAAAGGCGGACATAGCCATACTTAGGCCGAAATGGAAAATCGGCTGGAACTGGTCCATCCAGCGAATGGGTTCAATAGTGAGTTTCTTCCCGATTTTGACGTGCTGGTCGTAACTAGACGAGTGCATAACTCCCGATGCGATCGAGTAGAAAATCTCGTAGTAGGCCTGCCTTTTAACTTCTCGGGCGACAGCGGCGAAAGAGCTAGGCCCAAAAGGGGCATACCAAGCTACCTCGTGCCCCCTCTTTTTCCGTTGGTTCTCGAACTCGGTGTTAATGACCGCGAATTTTGGTTGAGCCAGTCACTTCGTCGATTTCCTCTAACTAGCTCCTTCAGAAGATTTTTTAGCGGCATCGGTAACAGGCACACCGGTCGTCATTCATCATTGTCAGGAATGACTCAGCGCCAACAAGTCCAGCGTTGCGTTCGAGCGGCCCAATAACGCTTCCGGCGAAGATTGTGAATATAAAAGTAATCCGTCTTCCTTCTCTGAGTCTCCTTGCATAATCCACTCTATATAGACAGCTGCCTCGAAGAGTGCCCGCATCTGCAGGTGAGCGGCGTAAGTGGCGCCGTTTGTGAGGAGAACATCCATCCCGTCCAGCATCGCTACGACTTGGCGCAGCAAAACTCCGATTCAGAATGACGTCTTTTAGCTTCCTTTCGCTCGATGTAAAGCACCGAGGAATGAGGTTGCTGCCATAGCTGGTAACGTCATGTATTAAGCCAATCCATCGGTGAAGATGAGTCTTAACATCTGCCACCGCCCTCTCACGGTCAAGGATTGATTTGTATTCGCTCTCCGGTACCCGAATCAGCATGTCCTGCTCAGTTAGAGCCATAGCGCACACCATAACTGATGAACAGGAATTTCGGAAGAAGTGCCGCGTTCAATTTGTCGAAGGAAATGAAAGGCAGGACGGGTTGCCACATCTTTCCGAGCTGCTATCAAACCAGAAGAGGCTTCCACTGCGGAGGTTGCAGGTTACGCTGAGCGCAGCTAAATTTAGATGCGAGAGTTGGAGGTGCACATGAAAAGGCCCGTCCCGGTGGAATCTGCCTCTACATTAATCGACGAGCTGATCGCAGAACTCACAGACTGGCGTGGCAAAACGCTCGCCAGCATCCGCAAGAGCATCCTTGAGGCCGACCGGGAGATCATCGAGGAATGGAAGTGGATGGGAAGCCCAGTGTGGTCTCACGACGGAATGATCGCGGTCGGCAACGCCCACAAAGATAAAGTAAAGATTACTTTTTCCCACGGGGCGAACCTCCCAGATCCTGACAAGCTCTTCAACGCGGGCCTCGGAGGCAACGCGTGGCGAGCGATCGATTTGTTCGAGGGCGATAACATTAATGAGCGTGCTCTAAAAAATCTCGTCCGTGCCGCCGTTGATTACAATCAGATCAAATTGAAGAGGAAAGCGCCTGCGGGTACTCGAGCGAAAGTACATAAAAGTAAAAAGTGATGCAACTGCAGCTTTTTCTCACTAATCCTCTTTGCGGGACTACCTGACAGTGGTGCTTGACGCTGCTGGATTATCTTCACAGTCACGGACAAGAGTTCGGACCGCCGAAGACCGCACCCGAGAAGCATGGCAACCATGGCGCGGTCGCGCTTTCCTCGTCGGCACGGGAGTTCAGCGGAACTCCCATCGGCCGCATCGTTGCTGGCGAGGCGATGAAGTTCGGTTGGCCTCGGCTGAACGGGGAGTACTTCAGCCTCAGAGGTTTTCGGCAAAGGCTTGTGTTTCCGGCCCTGTGGAACCAGGCGCTCCAGGAAGTGCCTTGGTTTTCCGCCCGTGGTCCGGGGTGGGTTCCCCCTTACACTCAAAAAAGCGGCCCCATTTCTGGGGCCACGATTCAAAAGAGGCAGGGTTTTGGCGGGCTAAGTCAGGAAAGGCGACGCAAGGCACCGCTCCGCACGCGGAACGGCTCAAAGAGAAATGTCAAAAACAATGTGAAGAGGGTGAAGATCATTGGCTTGTAAAGCCTCTTTTTCTTGCAGGCTTAAAGTGCACTTGCGCGGCCAAAAGACGGTGCCCCTCTATTTGTTCCGGCTGGTCTGAGCCAAATGAAAGCAAGATATGGGTCTTATGGCTGAATTCATATGGTTGGCGGACACCTTCACCCGGCTATGGGAAGGTAGGAAGAATGCACAATCCTGCACATTCACTGCACGACAATACTTCGGCGTGAAGGAGCGAATGGAACGGTTACGACCCCGCCTGGTCGAAGCTTAAGCCCGCATCTAGGAGTTGCCAGCCACGGTGCGCAGCTTTCCCGGCAAAAAATGGTAAGGCGGCCATGGACCGCTGATTAGCAGTTCGCAATTCTTCAACTGCTTAGCGGCGCTGCTATAACGGTTCTGATACTTCTCCACCGACTTGGAATCGATCAGATGGGCGATGTCGATCAGCATTCCGTCCGAGCTCACCCGCTTACAACTGATCTCTTCCTCCAGGGGATTAAACAGCTTGTGCACCTGGACCGAGAGGGCGCGGGCCTTGGTCTGGCGCTCACGGTCTTTCGAGGCTTTTTCCCGTAGCTTGACCAGGTACTCGCCGCCGACCGTGTCGGGCAAAACCACTTCCGCCATCGCCTCGCGCAACGTTCCGCTCCGGACCAACACTTTCAGGTGCATCTCCGCCTTGCCGCGCAGTTTGGCCACGCTCTGTCCGAACGCCCGGCGATTGGCGCGCACTGCTTGGCGCAGCGCGTCCTCAGTGTCGAAAATCGTCCCAAAGCGAAATGGCAATACCGTGCCAGTGCGGAAGCAGACGCTGACCACCCGCGCATGCTCCAGCACATGCTTCTCTTCGAGCTTGTCTTGATTGCGTTCGTATTCGCTAACCACCACGGAAAAATCACCGCTGGGATAGCTTAGGACGGCGGCGCCATTCACCCCTTGGATCCCCTCCAAGAGAAAAGGCCTACGGGTGCGTGTGCCATTGTTTAGGGTTTGTTGCTCAGTAAGGCAATAAGCGTACCACGCCATATAGTTCTCTCCGAACCTGGTGCGAGGCGAGAGTGTTTCACCTCAAACATGCATGACAGTTGGCTACGGCTCTTGAACCTTTTGGAAGAAAGGGCGGTACAGCGACTAGAGTGGACATTTGCTATCTCGTCCACAAGTTCATATTAACGCCAGATGAATGGAAATTGCAACCTTTTCGTTGCACCGGGCATCGGCAGGGCGAAAGAATCTGAAAGGAAACACAACTGTGACCATCGGTCACTAACGCGAATCAGTGTCCCCGCTTGCAAGGGATCGCCTTGAGTTCCCCTGTCAGAATCGTTATTAAGAGACGCTCTTGGCCGCGTTTGGCGCTGCTCGCTCCTGCAAGGCGATGGTGACCACGCGCAGCATGTCATCCCAAGGTGCAGGTTTGCCGGTCCAGATCTCGAACTGGCGCGCGGCTTGATGGACGAACATCTCGATCCCGGGGATGACCTGCGCGCCCTGGGCCTTGGCCAGTTTCATGAGACGGGTTTCTGGCGGGTCGTAGATCATGTCGAAAACGTAGCGGGCTTTGATTTCGTTTTCGTTTAGCGGAGACTCGCGAGTGTTCCCCATCCCCACGGGGGTAGCGTTAATGATCACGTCAAACGCGAGCCTTTTCAGATCAGCCCGCTTGATAACGCGGGCGTGAGCCCGGTGGGCGAGTTTCTTCGCCGACCCCGCGCTGCGATTCAGAATGTAGACTTCGGCGCCTCGCTCTTTGAGGCCGAAAACCGCTGCCCGAGCCGCACCGCCCGCGCCGAGCACCAGTATCTTGGCCTTCTCCAGCGTGATCCGCTGCTCGAGGGGACGGACTACTCCGGCGGCGTCGGTATTGAACCCGTAGAGCTTGCCATCCTGAGCCCGCACAACCGTGTTGCAGGCGCCAATCTTGGTTGTGTGGGAGTCGGTGTTGTCCAGATGCTTGAGGATCGCTTCCTTGTAAGGCATGGTGATCGAGAGCCCGTGAATGGGGATATCGCGGACGCAGGCCAGCAGATCTTTCAGCGCCTTGGCGTGCAGGGCGAGATAAACGCCGTTCACATTCTCGCGGCGCAGCGCTGTATTCATGATGGCCGGGGAAAGGGAGTGCACGACCGGATCTCCGGCAACCCCGTATACCCGCGTGGCAGCGTCGACCTGCTCGATGCGATATGTGTTGCGCAGGTCCTGAGCGGTGACCTGGCCGGGCGCAGTTTTCTCATCTGGGCTGACCGACGCAAAGGTAAAGACGCTGCCGGCGCGCACTCCTAGCACACGGCTGATGATCCCCTGTTCGCCCATGCACAAGCCGATCAGAGAGTGCTTGTCGCTGCGCTTCTCCAGAAACTTCATCATGGTCACGTTGTCGTAAAGAGTGGTTGCCGTGCTCACGATTTTGTAATAGTCGGCGGAGATGGCGACCATTTTGTCCAACGTTTCTTCCAGACGCTTTGTTCCACGAAAGTCGTGATAGGAGAGGATAAGCGCGGCTCGATTCCGCAGGCGTTGCAGTTGCTCGGGCTTGCACTTGGCGGCGGTTTGCAGCTCGATATCGACGAGGTGGCAGCCTGCCACCGCCGCTTTCCCAAGCAGGTCGAGCTGGGACGCCATCGAACCCCGAAACCTGCCCCCGCTCGCTTTTCGCCGACAGGTAGCGATCGCCACGACCTGGGGATGGTATTCGGTGAAGCGCTTGATTTTTGGCAGCGCTAGGGCGGGTCGCGAGAGGTAGTCTAATCTGAACTCCAGGAAGGTGTTATCCCGAATCAGGCCCTCCGCCTTCTCGATCAGTTCAACCGGATCCGAGCCGGTGACGGCCACGCACACCCGTGGCAGCCGGAGCGGCAAATGTCGCGAGATATAACTGTTAGGAGCAGCCGTCATTAATGTTGAGAGTTGGCGCGAATATTACAGGCGCGTAATTGCAGATGCAACAACGGATTATCAATCGCGCAGGCTCAAAAACTTTTTAACGTACCTTGCATGACACCGCCGTAACCTTGACCGGAATTACCCCGCTTGTTACTGTCCGACTGAAAGCCCTTTATTTGCTGCATTTAGCGGGGACGCCGGGTCGACCTCGGCTCTGACTCTGGAGGTAACATGAAGAAAATAGGACTGTTGCTGTTGCTATGCGTAGCGGTTAGCGCGGCTGCACAGCAAGCCGACTCGACCTCGGCGAACCAAGATACGCCGCAAGGCACTCTGGCCACTTCCGTGACCTTCCCCTATGAGCGGGTGCAAACCCCTACGACTGCGGATCTCTACTGCGCCGGCTTCGTCAGCAAGCAGCTTCTTCCCGACTCCAATTTCGTGGTCGGTGGTTTGCAAACTCCCAACACTACCAAGTTTGTCAACGGCGAAGTCGTTTATCTGAAGGGCAATGGCTACCAGACCGGCCAGCAGTACGAGATTATTCGGGAGCTGCGCGATCCTAACCGCTACGAATTATTCGCCGGCCAGCACTCCATGCTCAAGGCTACTGGGCAGGCCTATGCTGAACTGGGGCGCGTCCGCATCGTGGATACCCGAAGCAAAACGGCGGTTGCCCAGGTCGAATTCAGTTGCGATCCTATCGCCCCGGGCGATATTGCGATTCCGTTTGCCGAGAAGCCGGCAGTGTCGTTTCACCCTCAAATTCGCTTTGACCGCTTCGCCCCGGCCAGCGGCAAACTCAGCGGTCGCATCGTGTTGGCCAAGGATTTCGACTCCGAACTGGGAACGGGCTCGAAGGTTTACATGAATGTCGGCGCCAATCAGGGCATCAAGGTGGGAGATTATTTTCGCGCAGTCCGCTCCTACGAGGCTGATCTACGCGATCCGGTGGATTCGCTTTCCTTCAAAGCCTCGACCAACGAAGATACGCAGAAGAAGATGCCCTCCTTCGAACCTAAGCTGCTCACAAAGACTAACGGACCTGCGATCCACGTGGCCGATCTGCCTCGACGGGCGGTCGGCGAAATCGTGATCCTCAATACCACAGCCACGACAGCCACCGGCATGGTCGTGTTCGCCATGGAAGACCTGCACGTGGGCGATGACGTGGAGATGGACGCTCAGTAGATTTCCTCAAGACTAAGCAGCAGTCCCGAACCGGGGAGTATAACCTCCCCGGTTTTTTGCCAAGGCTTGAACTCTACACTCTCGCATCTCTCGGCATGAACTAAAGACCACGTGAGAACCGCGGGCTTCAAGTCTTCACCACTGGCAACGATGGCTGCTCATCGGCTGGTCTTGCTGGTCAAACTGCACGCGTCTGTTTGATGTCGTCTCAGGCGGGCTGCTTAGCGAAGAATAATGTGAGGATTACCGGGAATCTGCGAACCCAAAATCAGCAAAACAAAAATTAGAACTGCCAGCACCATAACCTACTCCAGTTACTTGCAACATATAACACAGCGTCGGGGAAGCCAATGGTACTTTTGTGCCATGCGAGACCTCATTCCCTCCGCCGGTCGACGTGATGCTATTTTCGAAGGCAGAGATTGCATATAGGCCCACGCCAATGGGCTAGGCTGAACCTCAGACAGCGCCTTGACCTCAGAGCGACACAATCACCTTAATATCTCTCGATCTCCATCTCCGAACACTTCCGCGGTAAATGCTTCGATGGTTGCTCCTGTCTGCCAGGCATCGGGCGGCAAGCCTGCCTTCTTGCAGGTTTGTTCGAGGAATGTGATTCTGTCCCAGCCGTGCTCGATCGGCACTTGCGGCAGCAGCAGGCCGCGATATCCACCGTGGGCGATCAGGAGTCCGTGCCGTCCAATCTCCACGTCTTCCGGCCGGATCGGCGTGACGGGAGAAAGAATGCTAAGTGAAACCTTGAGTTCTCTCGCTTCGTCCGGTGTCACGGGCGAAAAGCGGCCGTCCTCGAAGGCGGCTCCGCGCGCGGTTTCCGCGACCGTGCGATATAACGAAGACACTGGAAAAACGTAGCCCACGCAACCGCGCAATTCGCCGCGATAGTAGAGCGTCGTGAACGCGCCCCGCAGCTCGGCGAGGTGGGGACAAGGTGCAACCAGAGAGATCTCGCGGTGTTCCAGAGCTGAGACGATCGCCTCGTGGGCTAGCTTTAATAGGAGGCCGCGTTCTTCGGGAGAGAATTCGTTCTGCGGGGCGGCAACAGAATGGCAACCTGGTCGCAAATCGGGGGGCGGATTTTCACGTGGCGGCGACATCCCTCTTCCTCCGCCGGCTGAGGACGAATGCGCGGCGGCGACGCTTCACCACCTGCCGGTCAATCTTTGACCAGAAAGCGGCAAAATAGTCGCCGGCTGATACCAGAGACAGTACCACCATGAACCAAATCGCCGCCAAAGCAATGGCATGGACGGGAAAAAAATAGCCGCCCAAAATGGGCCATTCCTTCCAGCGGTGGTCGAGGATCACGGCTACCACGGAAACAATCTGGACCAGCATCTTAAACTTGCCCAAATCGCTGGCCTCAATGGTGAAGCCTTCTGAAGCTGCGATCGATCGCAGTCCGCTGACCAGAAACTCGCGGCCGATAATGACCACGGCGATCCAGGCAGGAACCAGACTGGGATTGAACTGGACGAGTGCGACAAAAGCGGCGGCAATCAGCAGCTTGTCGGCCAGCGGATCGAGCAGCATGCCCATGGTCGTGATCTGTCCGCGCTTGCGCGCCAGGTAACCATCGATGCCGTCTGTGATCGAGGCGGCGATGAACAGGGCGGAAGCCAGCAACTCTTTCTCACCGCCCAAGCCCTGGAACCGATTTGTGGAAAGGATCCAGATGAACAACGGGATACTGAGGATGCGGGTGAACGTGATGGAGTTGGGCAGATTCACCGTACACACTGCTAACTTGACGCGGTTGGAAGCGCGAAAGCCAGCGTTGCCAAATTATCCTCCACTGCGAAGAGCGAAAGCAATCAAAGTGAAGGAAATAGTGCTGACCCAGGTTATTTCTGCCCGAAGAGGGTCTAAGCTGCGTCGGTTGCGGTTTTGCTCAGGGATTTCAGGAGGGTCATTCCTGTCTCGAGCAAGCTGCTTTGATTTGGCACTTCGCCGCTGGGTGTCAGCTTGTCGACAACCGTCGGCAACAACTGCGCGAGTTGCGAACTCACAACTCCGGACGGAATCCCGAGCTTCGCTGCAAGTTGTTGCACCTGTTCGTTGCCCAGCGCGTGCTGAATCTGGTCGGCCGAAATGGGAAGGTTTTGTCCCGTCCCAACCCAGGAAGTAACCAACTCGCCCAAGCCTTTATCATGAAAGTTCTGCAAAAGCCCGGAGAGCCCGCCGGGCTGGTTGTGAATCATTTCCATCAGGTGTGAAGCAAGCGGGTTTGCACTGTCGGCCGCCATTTTATTCGCGATATCGTCGAGCAATCCCATAAAAGCCTCCTCGAGAAATACGAGCACGAGCTTAAAGGTTGTGAAGCGCCGGCGGGACGGCGCAACCAAGCACGTAAATGATGTTTACTACTTCTGCTTGGCGATGATCTTGTCTTTGATCTTGCTGTAAGTGGCCTGGGGGATGATTTTCTTCCGCACCAGGTCCGTCTTCTTCGCATAGGGACGGCCATCAATGATCTTTTGTGAGTAGGCCGCACCGATGCCAGGCAGAGCCTCAAGTTGGTCTCTTGCTGGCGGAGTTGATGTCGAGCAAGTCCGCGTTGTCGGATGCCGTAGCTGCTGGTTTTGAGGACTTGGTTTGGGCTGCACTCCTGGCTGTGCTCACGCTAACTACCAGCGCCAGAGCGAAGAGTGCAATCAGAAGGCGCGAGATCGACTTCTTCCTATCCATGGATCCTCCTTAAAAGCAATTAGTCTCTTGCAGCAGCCTTGTAGCCGGCTGCCTTAGCCTCTTCCTCAGACATGAACTTGCCCTTCTTCGTCGTGCCATACCAGCGGCCACCCTTGTGATATACCCCGCTATCGGTGTTGACCCAGACTTTGCCGCTCGACCTTGCCGCCGCTATTTCCGAGCTTGAGGCAGTAGAACCTGACGGCGCCATTTTTGAAGATGACTTGGCCTGAGTGACGCTATTTGCCATGGCATTCGCCGGATGGGCGGTCGTGGACTCCGGAGCGGTCGCCGCCGGCGCGGATTTTGTTGCGGGAGCGGCTGTCGCTGCAGGGGCACTGGCAGCAGCCTCCGTCGAGCTGGACTTCTTGCTCCGGCTCTTTTTGGCAGTTGCCGCGTCGGAGGTGCTGGCGGCACTCGTCGGCGTTGCGGAGGGGGTGGCCGTATCGGCAGTCTCGGATTTCTTCTTGCGGCTGGATTTCTTTGTGCCTGCCGCAGGCGAAGTATCAGCGCTGGCCGAGCTGGAAGTATCGGTCGCCGCAGTCGACTTGTTGGTCGACTTCTTAGCGGAAGTTGCGGTATCGCCCGTTGCCGAGGATTGATCGTCCGCGGAGGCAGCCTTCTTCGATTTCTTCTTCTTTTTACTCTTGCTGGTAGATGAAGCGGTTTGGTCGTCCGTCGAGCTGCCTTGGGCCTGTGCTATCGCAGGGACAATGCACAGCGCGCAAAACAAACACAGCAGTGCGGCCCAGATCATTGCTTTCAATTGCGATCTGCTCATGTGATTTTCCTCCTGGTGGTTGGGGCCCCAGTTACACTCTGTCCGAAGGCTCTTGCCGATCTACGCGTAAATCCCGCGCTGCCGGATGGTGTACGCCACGCGGTCGATCGCCAACATATAAGCCGCAATACGATTGTTCACCCCGTGGGTTTCAGCAAAGCGGACCACGTCTTCGAAAGCCGTGATCATGATGTGCTCCAACTGCTCATTTACCACCGACTCTTTCCAGAAATATCCCTGGCGGTCCTGCACCCACTCGAAATAGGAAGTAGTAACGCCACCCGCGTTGCACAGGATATCCGGAATTACGAACACTCTTTTGTCAGCGAGGATTTCATCGGCGGCTGAGGTGGTAGGCCCGTTGGCGCCCTCGGCAAGAATCTTGCACTTCACGCGGTCGGCGTTGCGGCTGGTGATCTGATTTTCGGTGGCGGCAGGGATGAGGATTTCGCAATCGGAAACCAGCAATTCGGCGGGTTCCGCTGGTTCGGCTCCGGGGAAGCCATGGATAGTTCGGTTTCGCTGGCGATACTCGGTGAGGGCGACGAGATCAATGCCATTCTTGTTGTAAATCCCGCCATCCACTTCAGCTATGCCGATCACTTTGTATCGCGCTTCATGCATCAGCAGGGCAGCATTGGATCCCACATTGCCAAAGCCTTGTACGACTACCCGCGTCCGGTCGCGGCTGAGGCCCAGCTTCTTGATGGCCTCATCGCAGACGATCATGATGCCGCGGCCTGTAGCCTCGCGGCGTCCGCGCGAGCCACCCATGTTAATCGGCTTCCCGGTGACCACGGCGGTCACGGTCTGGCGCATGTGCATGGAGTAGGTGTCCATCATCCATGCCATGATTTGCTCGTTGGTGTTCACATCGGGAGCAGGGACGTCCTTTTCCGGGCCGATGAACTCGATCAGTTCAGCTGTGTAGCGGCGGGTCATGCGCTCCAGCTCGCCCATCGACATCTTATGGGGATCGCAAATCACGCCACCCTTGGCGCCGCCAAACGGAATGTTGACCACGGCGCACTTCCAGGTCATCCAACTGGCCAGGGCGCGAACCTCATCGAGGGTGACGTCGGGGGCATAGCGAATGCCCCCTTTGGAGGGACCGCGGGCGATCGAGTGCTGCACGCGGAAGCCAGTGAAAACTTCCAGTTTCCCATTGTCCAACATCACTGGGATGTGCACGATGACCTCGCGGCTGGGATAGCGCAGCACCTTCCAAATGCCCTCGTCGAGGTTCAACTTCTGCGCTGCCAGGTCAAAGCGTGCGGACTGCGATTCCCACGGATTGGCTTCCTTCTCCATGGTCATGGTGGTGGTACTCATAAGCGGATCTCCGTGATGATTGCAATTCCTATGTGGGCCTGCGACAAGGGGCGACTTTTCCCGGCGTGGCGGGCAAACGTTCAGAGTATATGAGGGGAATGGCGACGAGGCAAGCTGACGCGAACTAACCACGAAGGGCACAAAGGACCACGAAGGAAGCCTTCCGGATTTACCGCTTAGTGTGACTTCGTCTTCATGGCTGATGAATTTAGGCCGTTGCCGGCTCTGAGGAAGTCTAAAGACGAAAACCGAACCAACACGAACTGCGCTAGGTGTGGATGTGGGGGCTCTGGCCAGGATTCTTACGGGGTGGCGGCGGAGCCTTCACCACTTTTACCTCAAACTGTACCGGCAACTGTTTCGGAGGGTAACAGGCGGCATTGTCGCAGGCCTGATACTTCAGGTTTCCGCGCAGAACATATTTCCCGGGCAGCACGGAGGCCAGGGGCCGCACCGACACGGCCACGGTGAAATCTCCGGTGTAAACGTTCAGCTTTTCATCCGGAGAAAATGGGAAACTCCGGTCTTCGCCGCTTCGGATACTTAACTCCGACCACGATGTCAGTAGGGGCCTCGAGTTTGAGCGAGGTTGGAATCAAGAATTCAGACTTCGGTGTATTCGAATTGATGTGAAAACCCGAACCTACGCGGAAACTGAGGTCGACTGTGCTCGACTTGCCGCGCGTAACGCTGGCAGTCGGCACGGACGACATCACAACGGATGGAACTTTCCGTCCGGGAATGTCATCCTGCGCGATGGCTAGAAGCGCCGCAAGGAGCATAACCGGCACCGGGATAGAGCTAAACCGATTCATAAGTCGCTCCGCACTTTCACTCGAAACCACCGAACTTGATGGACGTGAGCTCACTTTTGCGCTTGCACTGCTTGCCCCTGGCCCAGGGCCTTCTTGATGTCGTCCTCGATCTCTCCTCTGCCCTTCAATCCAAATACCTTGTCGACTACCTTGCCATCACGACCGATATAGAAAGTCGCGGGCAAGAACTGAACTCCGCCGTAGGCATCACCAACTGCTTCCTTGCCCACGAGGACTGGATAATTCACGCCCAAATCCTTGGCGAACTTGGCAATATCCGCCGGGCTCGCGTCGTCCATTGCGATGCCCAACACTTGCAGCCCTTGACCTCCGTATTGTTTTTGCAGCTCCACGAACCAGGGCATTTCGATTTTGCAGGGCTGGCACCAGGTAGCCCAGAAGTTCAGTAATACAGCTTTGCCACGAAAATCGGAGAGGCGGACAGTCTTGCCATCGAGCGATTGCAGGGTAAAGTCGGGAGCTACGCCGCCTTTCGTGTTGGGGGCAGGAGCACCAATTTGATTGGAGACCCGCCGGGCCCTGTGAAAGCCAAACGCCAACATGAAGGTGACCAGCAGGGCGACGAGAATAAGGACAACCGGATCACGTCTCACGAAAAAACTCCGTCACAGCGCAAAACGATTCAGGAACGACAAGTAGTTCGAAATGATGGTAAAGCGCCCGAATACAAGCAGCGCCCCCAGCAAGATTAACAATACTCCGCTGCCGACTTCGACGGCGTGCATGTGCGACCGGAAACGACTATAGAACTTCAGGAAGCGGCCAACGCCCAGCGAAGTCAGAAGAAACGGGACCGCAAGCCCCATGGAATAAACAGCCAGCAGGAAAATTCCCTTGGTCACTGAATCCTGAGCCGCAGAGAGCGTTAGGATCACAGCCAGGATCGGTCCTACGCAGGGTGTCCAGCCGAAGGCAAACGCGAAGCCGATCAAGAATGCTCCCCCTGCGGTGCTGCCGCCTTTGACGCTATGCAGCCGCGCGTCGGTATATAGCGCCTTGATTTTAAAAACTCCGGTTAAATGCAAGCCGAACAGAATTATGACCACGCCCGCCACCTGGGCCAGGAGCGACTTGTATCGCGCCAGCAATTGGCCGGCTTCAGTTGCGATCGCACCGAGGGTAACAAAGACCACGCTGAAGCCCAGGATGAAGCCGATGGAATTCAGCATCAGTTTGCGCAGCAAGTGAGACTCTTGCGATTTCAATTCCTCGACGCCCGCTCCGGAAATTAGAGAGACATAACCAGGAACCAGAGGCAACACGCAGGGCGAGAGAAAAGACACCAAGCCCGCCAGAAATGCCGCGATCGGAAGCGGAAGAGTAGACATTCGTAATTATTCTATCCTGTCGCAGGCGCCGCGCTACGAATCTATACGCTTGAAATAGACGTCTCAAGCACTTGCTGGTAACTACGATTTTAGGCGGCAAATCCGGGTATTGAACATCTGCCATCGAAGAAGATGCGCGTCTGGAGCCAATGTTACAAACTTCTGGCGAAGCTACACTCTAGTCGTGTGATGTTTAGTTGTTTGGGCGTACGGGGGCTTCTTCGAGTGGCTCGGCCAGCGCTTTGCGGAGGAAGCCTGGCGGAACAGTCGCTGTTAGCACGGCGCGATTTCGGTATCGCCCAACTTGGAGAGCGTCGAAGAAAGTTTTGACATCCGCATCGGTACCTTGCGCAGAGACCGTATTTTCCGCGGTGTGAAACAGACTGAGAAATGTGCTTAACTGTTCAGCGAGCTGCTCCGCGTCTGCAGCGGTTGGTGTCACAGCCTCGGCCCGCAGGTGCACGCTTCCCAGATAACGCGCCGAGGCTACGACCACAGCTGGCTTGGAAAATAGAAACGATAAGGCCCCATTAGCCACCGAAGTCCCCGCGCCGGAGCTGCTTGAATAGGGATTGATCCGGAAAATCGCCCAGCCCAAACTCGCCAGCGGGACCTCTTTATAATACTGGCGCAACAGCGCGGGGCCGCCAAACGGGGATGCCAGTTTGCGCGAGCGATCGACAATCCCCTGGATCACCAACGGATCGCTGTGATTGGATGCTGCGACCGTGTCCACCCCTAGAATCGCCACGCGCAGCGTCCGTCCTTCCAGCGCAATGTTGTAGATGTCAACCGAGCGGTAGTTTTGGACTGAACTGGATATCTTCCGCAAATACTCCCGCAGGCGGTCACCTTCTATCCGGCCCACCAGAACCTCGGAAAACCGTGCCTGGTTCGTGGCGCCAGCAGAAGTGCTCGGCGTGCTTGCGGCGTAGTGAACGGCAAAGGCAGCCTGCTCCAGATCACGCTCGAACAGAAATCCTGTGGCCTGGATGAACTGCTCGTATTCAGGATCGTGCGAGACCGGCGGCAACCGGTCGGCAATGTTGGCGCGGCGCACCCATTTCAGATTGACGTAAAGGAAGCCGTCGGCTCCGGGAAGCAACCGCGCCGGCTCGGGAGGAGCATGCTTGCGCAGTTGGACGATCAGCGTGAGTGCCGCTGCCACCGCCACAACGCCCAGAACAACCGGGAGGCTGCGTCGTATTCGCATGCAAGGGCGACCGCTCCGGCGTAACGAGCCTGGTACCAAAATCGCCAAGAGCAGTCAGGAAGCATTCATCATAGCATTCGGAGCCGCTGGTTGCGGTAGCCAATCAAGCGAGGAGGGTCCAGGCGGCGTTGAGCATAAGATCGGTTTGCACGTGAGATGCCGTTGTGATAACTTTTAAAATTGTCCCGGACAGCACTAGGGAATCAGAGGGATGTGTTTGTGCTCTGCAAGGGCGACTGTCCCCAACTGCTGGCGTAGCTCAGTTGGTAGAGCATCTGATTTGTAATCAGAGGGTCAGGGGTTCAAATCCCTTCGCCAGCTCCAGGATTGCATCCGGAATCACGAGCATTGCGCGGCGCGACGGCATTAAGAGATTTTCCAACAGCACTCCATAAGGAATTTTTCCAAGTGCGGTGTTCAGTGCGGGGATAAGATTCTCGCGCATTTCTATGTTTTTGCCAGCCTGCCGTAAGGACGATCCCCCGCACGCAACTGCCGGGAACGGATTGCCGGAATAAAGGGAAGGACCGAGAGCTAGGCGTTTCTGCACAGGTGGGTGAGTGGTTAAAGCCGGCAGACTGTAAATCTGCTCCTCCTTGCGAGGTACGAAGGTTCGAATCCTTCCCTGTGCACCAGTACCGCTTGTGCCCGCGTCGCGCAGCGCCGAGGTTGGTTGTTGAATATCAAGCTGAAACTTGCATTGGCCTTAACCGCGTACGCGGTTCTGGCTTTTCTGGTTTGGCAAACGCTATCGAACGAACCGATTCGGATCTTTGCGTTCGAAGTCAGATTGCGAACGGCGACGTTGGTGGTTTTGAGTTTGTTCGTCTTCAAAACGCTTTTGTACTTCTGGCGGGTGAAGCTCGAAGAGGCGGACGAGAAGCGACGGAGTATCCCGGAGTAGAGGTTGGCCGATGTAGCTCAGTTGGTAGAGCACTCCCTTGGTAAGGGAGAGGTCATCAGTTCAATCCTGATCATCGGCTCCAGAGATTGAGGCGTTCTGCGGGTGTGACCAGCGGGGGCCCGCAGCCGAAATCGCTGAACGTTTGTTGCGACGGGATTCTCGGTGTTTAGAGTCAATGCATTCGGTCGAAGCGGCACGGCTTTAGCCGTGCCGCCGAGAGTCCGGAGTAATCGAGCGGCTTAAGGTAAGCCGCTGGGAAGCGGGAGTAACTCAGTGGTAGAGTCACAGCCTTCCAAGCTGTTGGTCGCGGGTTCGATTCCCGTCTCCCGCTCCAGAAATTGAAGGTAGGGGCCAGCATCGGTGGGCTTTCAACAGGCTGCCATAAAAGTTGAGAATGAGAAAGAATTCGAGGAGCTGAAGGGCTCAATAAGCCGCGCCTTCGGACAAGACAAGGTCGAACAACTCCTCAAGCGCGTACGGAGCAACGGGAACCGGATTCGTGACCTGGAGTCGGCCCTGGCCAAGGGCGTGTTTGAGCGAGTGGATGACATCCTGGCCAAGTCTGGAAAAACTGCGCGGGGTTTGTATGAATCCCTGGCGCTTTCCGACCAGGCACAGATGCGCGAATTCTATCTCTCGAAGGTGGAAACGGTTGATGCCGAGTTGAGGCACAAGTTCAAGAAGTTGTTCCAGTACTACTGACGTACGCGGGCAGCCCGCGCCACATGGATGACAAGCTAGCAGCTAAGCACAGCTAGAGGCTGAGGGATATGGCGAAAGAGAAATTTGAACGCAACAAGCCGCACTGCAACGTGGGGACGATTGGTCATATTGATCATGGCAAGACCACGTTGACGGCGGCCATCACCAAGGTGTTGCAGAAGCACAATCCGAAGATCGTGTTCCGGTCGTTTGATTCAGCATCGATAACGCGCCGGAAGAAAAAGCCCGCGGCATCACCATTGCCACGGCGCACGTCGAATACGAGACCGCGAACCGGCACTACGCGCACGTGGATTGTCCGGGGCACGCCGACTACATCAAGAACATGATCACGGGCGCGGCCCAGATGGATGGCGCGATCTTGGTGGTGGCAGCGACCGATGGTCCCATGCCGCAGACCCGCGAGCATGTGCTGTTGGCGCGGCAGGTAGGCGTGCCTTACATCGTGGTGGCGCTCAATAAGTGCGATGCGGTGGACGATCCCGAGCTGCTCGATCTGGTGGAACTGGAAGTACGCGAGTTGCTGAAGTCATATCAGTTTCCCGGGGACGATGTTCCGGTGGTGCGGCTATCGGCGCTGGGCGCGCTGAACGGCGAAGCCAAGTGGGAGAAGCAGATTGACGAGCTGATGGCGGCGGTGGACAAGAGCGTGCCGCAGCCGCAGCGCGAGCTGGACAAACCGTTTCTGATGCCGATTGAAGATATTTTCTCGATTTCGGGTCGCGGCACTGTGGTTACCGGCCGAATCGAGCGCGGCAAAGTGAAGGTCGGAGAAGAAGTGGAAATCGTCGGCTTCCGCGAAACCCGCAAGACAGTCGTGACCGGCGTGGAAATGTTCAAGAAGCAGTTGGACGAAGGCTTGGCGGGAGACAACGCCGGCCTGCTGCTGCGTGGCATTGGCAAAGAAGATGTGGAGCGCGGCATGGTGCTGGCCAAGGGTGGATCGATCACGCCGCACACCAAGTTCAAGGCCGAAGTTTATATTTTGACCAAGGAAGAAGGCGGGCGGCACACGCCGTTCTTCAAAGGTTATCGTCCGCAGTTTTACCTGCGCACGACGGACGTGACCGGAGTGGCGGAGTTGCCCTCGGGGACGGAGATGGTGATGCCGGGCGACAACGTACAGTTGGTGATTGAGCTGATCACGCCGGTGGCGATGGAGAAGGGCTTGCGCTTTGCCATCCGCGAAGGCGGACACACGGTGGGCGCCGGCACCATCGCGGAGATTGTGCAGTAGGAGTATGTCTGTGGGGACGGCTGTCCAAGCTGCCTTCGAGCGGAGAATTTCGAAGGGGTCGTAAAAGGCGGAGCGAAGCTCGCAGTTCCGCGGGCGAGGGCGCCCGCCGTAGAGCTTAGAGCTAACGCTAGGAGTTGTGTTTCATGCCGCGAGAGATTATTACGTTGCAGTGCGGTGAGTGCAAAGAGCGGAACTATTCGACCACCAAGAACCGGAAGACGATGACGGAGCGGCTGGAGCTGAAGAAATTCTGCGCCCGTTGCCGGAAGCACACGCCGCACAAAGAAGTGAAATAGAGTTGCTGCTGGCTGTCGATCCTGACGCGATAGCGAAGAAATCCACAACAGTCACTCATCCACTTAGCAATGAACTTTAGGGGCGTAAGCTCAACGGTTAAACTGTCGGTCTCCAAAACCGAACTTGGGGGTTCGAATCCCTCCGCCCCTGCCAGAATTTCGAGAGGGTGAGCGAGAAGCACGGGTGCCGGGACTGGAATCGAGCATGGGAGTCGAGACGAAGAGAATGGCAAAGTCAATCACAGCAGCCGACGAACATAGCCTTGGTGGTCGAGTAAAAGCCTGGCCCGAGCGGATCAAGAGTTTTTATAACGACGTTCGTACCGAGATGAAGAAGGTGACCGCCCCGACTTTCAAGGAAGTGCAGGCGACCACGGCGGTGGTAATCGTGACCGTCTTCCTTTTTGGAGTCTACTTTTTCGTAGTCGATACCATCCTGGATCGCGTTATGCATTACGTGCTCCACTAAAACTGAGGGTTACCGCACAGGAAGGGAAAGCTGGAGCGTGAAGAGCATCATTATGCAGGACGAAGAAAAGAACGGAACCGTGGAAGCCAGCGCGGACGAACAGGCGACCCAGGGCGGAACCAGCCGAGCGCCCGGCGCCGGAGCCTCCCCGCAACCCGAACATGAAGTGGTACATCATCCACTCTTATTCGGGGTTTGAGCGCAAGGTGAAGGAGTCGCTGGAGTCGCGCGTCCAGGCCTTCGGCTTGCAGGAAAAAATCGGCAAGGTGCTCATTCCTACGGAGGCCGTCACCGAAGTGCGCGGCGGCAAGAAATATACCGTCGAGCGCATGTTCTATCCCGGCTATGTGTTGGTCGAGATGGACATGGACGACCACGTCTGGCATGTGGTGAAGTCCACTCCCCGGGTCACGGGATTTGTGGGCACAGGGCAGCAGCCCACTCCGCTTTCGGAAGAAGAAGTCCAGCACATCGTGTATCGCGTGGGCGAGGCCAAGGACAAGCCCAAGCTCAAGGTCAAGTTTGAAAAGAACGAGAGCGTGCGCATTACGGAAGGGCCGTTCGCCAGCTTTACCGGCGTAGTGGATGAAGTCAACGAAGACCGCGAGACGCTCAAGGTGATGGTCACGATTTTCGGACGATCGACACCGGTGGAGTTGGAGTTTAACCAGGTGGAGAAGGTGGCTTGATAAGGCAGCGACCAAGCGCGCGAGTTAAGCGCCTTTGGCGCATCGCGCGGCCGCACAGGTCTTCGGAGACAAGAGCGTCTCGCCTCAGGATGACGATAAGATTGATGACGGCGAGATTGAGGATGGAGTAAATGGCGAAGAAGGCGACAGGTTCAGTAAAGCTTCAGATTGCGGCGGGCAAAGCAACGCCGGCACCTCCGGTGGGTCCGGCGTTGGGACAGGCGCAGATCAACATTATGGAGTTCTGCAAGCAGTTCAACGCCCGCACCAGTGCGAAGGAACTCGAAGGACTCATCATCCCGGTAGTGGTGACGGTCTATAGCGACCGCACATTCACCTTCATTACCAAAACACCGCCAGCTTCGATCCTCCTGAAGCGCGCGGCGGGCATTGCTAAGGGATCGGGCGCGCCGAATAAGGACAAAGTGGGCAAGGTTACGGCCAAGCAAGTCGAAGACATTGCGAAACAGAAGATGCCGGACCTGAATGCGGCCTCGGTGGATGCGGCCGTGAAAAGCGTCCGGGGAACAGCTCGGTCTATGGGGATTGAGGTAGTGGGATAAGGAAGCTCGCGTCGCGCGTTGATTCCAACCTCGCCTCGCGAGGTTGGCGCGGTCGCTCACTCTGGGTCCTTCGGCGACGAAAAGCGTGTCGCCTCAGGATGACAGGATAGGTTTTACAGTCGAAAACACCACGGTTCATCAGAACAACGATAGGGCGGTGGGAGACGAGGAAGACAAAATGAAAAAAGCAGGAAAGAACATTACAAAAGCCAGGCAGGCAGTCGAGCCCCGGTCGTATTTGCTGCAGGATGCGGTGCCGTTGCTGCAGAAGGTCAAGTACAGCAAGTTCGATGAGACGGTGGAAGTGACGATGCGTCTCGGCGTCGACCCTAAGCATGCCGATCAGATGGTGCGCGGCACGGTTGTGCTGCCGCATGGTCTGGGCAAGTCGAAGAGGGTTCTGGTCATCGCGACCGGCGAGAAAGTAAAGGAAGCCGAGCAGGCGGGCGCGGATTTTGTCGGTGGCGAGGAAATGGTGGAGAAGATCAGCAAGGAGAATTGGACCGATTTTGACGCGCTGATTGCCACCCCCGATGTGATGAAGTCGGTGGGACGGCTGGGCAAAGTGCTCGGCCCGAAAGGGTTGATGCCGAATCCGAAGACGGGAACGGTGACGTTTGATGTGGCCAAGGCGGTTCAGGAAGTCAAAGCTGGCAAAGTCGAATTCCGCACTGACAAGACCGCGTTGGTCCATGTCCCGGTGGGCAAGATTTCGTTTCCGCCTGAGAAATTGGTAGAGAACGCGCGAGTGCTGATCACCAGCGTGATCAAGGCCAAGCCCTCGGTGGCCAAGGGCAAGTACATCAAGGGATGCTATTTGAGTTCCACCATGGGGCCAGGGATCTCCATTGATACCACCCCGGTCGAGACGGCGGCCAAGGCGTAAAGCGATAGCGCGCCAAGCGCGCGCAGATCCTTCGGCGACCAAAAGCATGTCGCCCTCAGGATGACAAATTTCAGAGTTGCGAGGGATTGAAAGATGGCTGTCACCAAAGCAAAGAAGACGGAACAGGTTGAGCAACTGGGAAGCGAGCTGAAGAAAGTGTCGAGCATGATCGTCGCCACTTACAGCAAGCTCACTGTGGCTCAGGATTATGAGTTGCGCAAGACGTTGCGAGGCTCCGGCGCCAAATACCGGGTGGTAAAGAACACGCTGGTGGAACGCGCTGCTAAGGGCACCAAAGTTGAAGAGATTTTGAAGAACCTTTCGGGCGTTACCTCGATCGCCTACACATCGGGCGACCCGGTGGCTCTGGCCAAGGCGCTGTCAAAGTACGCCAAGGACAATCCAGAGTTCACCTTCAAGGCGGGAGTAGTCGAAGGCCGCGTGATCTCGATCAATGAGATCAAGGCATTGGCCACCATGCCGTCGAAGGAAGAGATCTACTCCAAGCTGCTGTTCCTGATCAGTGCTCCGGCGCAGCGCCTGGTTACGGTGATGAATGCCGTAGGCCGCGACTTGGCGGTAGTGGTCGGCCAGGGCGTGGAGAAGAAGAAGTTCAAAGAAGCATGATAGGGATGCGCGCCAAACGCGCGATTTGTCGCCCGCCGAAAGCGGGCGATCCGCGCGGCGCGCTGGGTCCTTCGCGAAGCAAAGGGCGCTTCGCTCAGGATGACAGACGAAAAAGTTGGGGACGACGAAAGCCGTCCGAAAAAGTTTGGTTATCAGTAGTCGAGGGTTGCGCGGGTTCCAGTCGGCGGCGCGTCTGGCGCGGCGGACTGAGAGCTCGGCCGCACTGGAAACTTGGCTGCCGGATAGCGAAATACGCACAAAACTGGAGAAATAGACATGGCGGATCTGCAACAGTTAGAAGACTCAATCGTAGGCCTATCGTTGCTCGATGCGGCGCAACTGGTGAAGAAACTGGAAGAGCGGCTCGGCGTCTCGGCGGCAGCCGCGGCACCGGTAATGGTTGCCGGCGGAGGAGCAGCGGCAGCGGGCGCGGCTCCGGCGGAGGAAAAGACGGAGTTTGCCGTCGTCCTCAAGGAAGTCGGCGCCAATAAGATCAATGTAATCAAAGCGGTGCGCGAGGTTACCAGTCTTGGCTTGAAAGAAGCGAAGGATCTGGTGGATGGCGCGCCTAAAACGGTGAAAGAAGGCATCTCCAAGGAAGAGGCGGAGACCATCAAGAAGAAATTTACCGAAGCGGGAGCCACAGTAGAGGTCAAGTGATGCCTTGCGGGCGTGAGCCCGATGGCGTTACCCCAGCGATCCGTCGAACGCGAGCAGTGCAAGTTCGACGGAATCGACCGATCTCTATTTGTGAAGCTTTGGAAACGGTGGTATCATCTAAATACACACCGCTTTCCCACTTCATCGAAGTGAGTGCGACCCTCAACTCCAGCTAGACCCACGGAAGCGGGGAGGGCCGCGATAAAGGGTTGGCAGACTGTTTCGCGGCAGCGGAACCGGAACAGGCCTTAGAGACTGGCGCTGAAAGAGACAATTCAACAAAGGCCAAGCGTCGCAAATGGCGCCTGTGGGGAGTTATGTCCCTACGGGCGCATGCGTATTTTCTCTGATTTTGAACACTCGTAAATGCCGCGGCGCGCGGGGCGCGTCCTCACATTCCGCAGTTTGTCGCAGCCGGCGGCTGCGCTCGAAAGTTGGGAGTCATCTTAATGGCGAAGAATAATACCTTCCGTAAACGCTTTGATTTTTCCAAAATTCCGGCCACGATTCAGATTCCGAATCTGATCGAGGTCCAGAAGCGGTCCTACGATCGCTTCCTGCAAATGGATCGCTTGCCCAGTGAGCGCGACGATGCTGGGCTTCAGGCGGTTTTCCAGTCCGTGTTTCCGATCACGGATTTCCGCAACGTGTCCCAACTGGAGTTTGTGGACTATGCCATCGGCAACTGGGAGTGCAAGTGCGGCCACCTCAAAGGTCTGCACCACTTGCGCACCACTTGCAAGAACTGCGGATCCACGGTCATCACCGATCCCTTCCATCCCGGCGAAGTGCTGTGCACGAAGTGCGGCACGTATAACGCGAACACGCCGGATTTCTGCAGCAAGTGCGGCGACCCGGTTGGGCTGCAACTGAAATATGACGTGAGCGAGTGCGAAGAGCGTGGCATGACGTACTCGGCCCCGCTCAAAGTCACCATGCGGCTCACCATCTACGAGAAAGATGCGGAGACTGGCAACCGTTCCATTCGCGACATCAAAGAACAGGAAGTTTTCTTTGGCGATGTGCCGCTGATGACCGATAACGGCACCTTCATCGTCAATGGCACCGAGCGAGTGATCGTGAGCCAGTTGCACCGTTCGCCCGGAGTTTTCTTTGAAACTGCCAACAATCGCACCTACTTCCTGGGCAAGATCATTCCCTATCGCGGATCGTGGGTGGAGTTCGAATACGACCAGAAAAACGTTCTCTACGTCCGCATTGACCGCAAACGCAAGTTCCTGGGCACCATCTTTCTGCGCGCGCTAGGTCTGCGCTCCGGCGAGGACATCCTGCGGACTTTCTACACCGTGGATCGTTTGGTGGTGCGTGACAAGAAGCTCTATTGGACGATTGATTCCGCCAGCGAAAAACCCACCAACCTGCTGGGGATGAAACTGGCCCACAGCATCAAGAGCAAGTCGGGCGAGGAGATTGCGCATTCCGGACGTAAGATCAACGCGGCAACCCTGAAGGATATTCAGAAGGCGAAGATCAGCGAGATCGAAGTAGACGTTGCTGACCTGGAAGGCGCGTGGGTAGCTGGGGACGTGGTGGATACTACCACGGGCGAGGTCCTGCTCGAGGCCAACTCCGAGCTTACCGCGGACAAGCTGTCGAAGATTCTGGACTCAGGCGTGGTCGAACTTAGCCTATTTTTCCCGGAGCGGGATGACGTCGGCACGGTGATCAGCCAGACCCTAAAGCGCGACGCAGTGAAGACTCCGCAGGAAGCGCTGATCGAAATCTATCGCAAGCTGCGGCCCGGCGATCCGCCCACGCTTGATACGGCGACGGCGCTTTTCCATGGCATGTTCTTCGATCCACGCAAGTACGACTTCTCACGCGTGGGCCGGCTGAAGTTCAACATCAAGCTGTTTGAAAATCAGGACGCCACCAAGCTCGACAATCGCACGCTGGAGCCGGAGGATTTCTACGGAACCATCCGTTACCTGCTCAAGCTGCGCAAGAACATCGGAACCGTGGACGACATCGATCACCTGGGAAACCGGCGGGTGCGCGCGGTGGGCGAGTTACTCGAGAACCAGTTCCGCATTGGCTTGGTGCGGATGGAACGCGCCATTAAAGAGAAGATGAGCGTGTACCAGGAAATGTCGACGGCCATGCCGCACGATCTGGTGAACGCCAAGCCAGTGATGGCGGCCATTCGCGAATTCTTCGGTTCCTCGCAGCTTTCGCAGTTCATGGATCAGACCAATCCGCTGTCGGAAATCACCCACAAGCGGCGTCTTTCGGCTCTTGGGCCGGGCGGCCTGTCGCGGGAGCGAGCGGGATTCGAAGTCCGCGACGTACACCCCACGCACTACGGACGTATCTGCCCGATTGAAACGCCTGAAGGTCCGAATATTGGCCTGATCTCGTCTTTGAGCTGCTATGCGCGGATCAACGATTACGGCTTCATCGAGTCGCCGTACCGCCGAGTGAAAAGTGGCCGCGTGCTCGACTACGTGAGTGTAGTAAACGCCGGCGATGGCGATTATAAGGTGGGCGATCACCTGGAGAAGCACGAGGCGGAAAAGAACAACGCTGAACTGAAGGAACGGCGCAAGCGTCCCGCGGAGCTGGAGCCTTTCTCATTCTATCTTTCGGCGTGGGAAGAAGACCGGCACACGATCGCGCAGGCTAACGTGGAATTGGATGACAAAGGCCGGATCGTAGGCGATCTAGTGAACGCCCGTAAAGCCGGCAACTTCGTGCTGGTAAACCGTGACGAAGTTGACTACATCGACGTCAGTCCGAAGCAACTGGTGTCCGTGGCGGCATCACTCGTGCCCTTCCTGGAGCACGACGACGCCAACCGGGCGCTGATGGGCGCCAACATGCAGCGCCAGTCTGTTCCCTTGCTGCGCGCGGAAGCCCCGATTGTTGGTACGGGGATGGAAGGCGTGACCGCGCGCGATTCGGGAGCCGTGATTCTGGCCAAGCGCAACGGCATCATCGATTCGGTGGACTCAGAGCGCATTATTGTGCGCGTCGAGGGCGAGCATCATCCCGGACAGCTCTCCCGCGAAGTGGGCAGCGACATTTATCAGCTCACGAAGTTCAAGCGTTCCAACCAGAACACTTGCATCAACCAGAAGCCGATCGTGGTGAAGGGACATCGGGTGGTGAAAGGCGAAGTGATTGCGGACGGTCCCTGCACTGACCACGGCGAGCTGGCGTTGGGACGAAACGTGCTGGTCGCGTTTATGCCGTGGCGCGGCTACAACTTTGAAGACGCGATCCTGGTCTCGGAAAAACTGGTGAAAGAGGACTACTACACCTCGGTTCACATCGAGGAGTACGAGATCGAGGCCCGCGACACCAAGCTGGGGCCGGAAGAGGTCACCCGCGACATCCCCAACGTCAGCGAATCCATGCTGCGGAATCTGGATGAAGCGGGCGTGATCCGAATTGGCGCCAGTATTAAACAAGGCGACATCCTGGTGGGCAAGGTTACGCCCAAGGGCGAAACCCAGCTCACGCCGGAAGAGAAACTGCTGCGCGCCATCTTCGGCGAAAAGGCTGGTGACGTCCGCGATGCTTCGCTCTACTGCCCGCCGGGCATCGAGGGCGTAATCGTCGACGTAAAGATCTTCTCCCGCAAAGGCCAGGAGAAGGACGAGCGTGCGAAGGCGATCGAAGCGACGCAGATCGCAAAGCTGGAAAAGAATCTTTCCGACGAGATTCGGATTCTTACCGACGAGCGCCTCAAGCGTCTGGAGAACATCCTGGGCGGCAAGGAGGTGCAGGCGGATCTGCACGACGAGCGCACCAACAAGCGCCTCCTGACCAAGGACACGATCCTCGACCGCGATACGATCGAGCGCATTTCCACTCGGAACCTGAAGCGCATCAAGTATGCCGACAAAGATCCGCGGGTGAATGAGCAGATCGACGAGATCGAAGAGATGACCTCACGTCAGATTGACGTGCTTAAGAAGATCGTCAACGAGAAGAAAGACAAGCTGACCAAGGGCGATGAACTGCCCCCGGGCGTCATCAAGCTGGTCAAAGTTTACATCGCCATGAAGCGCAAGCTGAGCGTGGGCGACAAGATGGCTGGCCGTCACGGCAATAAAGGCGTGATTGCCCGCATCCTGCCTGACGAGGACATGCCCTACCTCGAAGACGGTACGGCGGTGGAAATCGTCCTCAATCCCCTGGGCGTTCCTAGTCGTATGAACGTGGGACAGATTCTCGAAACTCACCTGGGGTGGGCGGGACACGAACTGGGTAAGAAGATCACGCAAATGCTGGCCGAGAACACGAAAGAAGAGGCTATCCGGCGCGAACTCAAAGCCCTGTTCAAGGACACGACCCTGGCAGAAACCATTGCTGACCTAAGTGATGAAGAGCTGATGGCAGTGGCTCCAACCCTAAGCCGAGGCGTGTACATGGGTTCACCGGTATTCGACGGATCGCGTGAGGGTGAGATTAAAGCGTTGCTTAGGCAGTCGGGATTGCCGGAATCGGGCAAGACCTACTTGTATGACGGCATGACCGGTGACAAGTTCGAACAGCCGGTCACGGTCGGATACATCTACATGCTCAAACTCTCGCACCTGGTGGATGACAAGATCCACGCTCGTTCGATCGGCCCGTACTCGCTGATCACCCAGCAGCCGCTGGGAGGTAAGGCGCAGTTCGGCGGCCAGCGCTTCGGAGAAATGGAAGTCTGGGCGCTCGAAGCCTATGGCGCAGCTTTCATCCTGCAGGAGTTGCTGACAGCGAAGTCCGACGACGTTTACGGCCGCACCAAGATCTATGAGGCCATCGTCAAGGGCGAAGCTGCCATGGAGCCGGGCGTGCCGGAATCGTTCAACGTGCTGATTCGTGAGCTGCAGTCGCTTTGTCTGGATGTGGAATTGATTAAGGCCGGCGAGAAGAAGCCGGTGGTGGCGGCAGCAGCGGATTAAGAACAGCGGCTAGCGGAATAGTGGCTAGTGATTAGCCCTTGAAATCGGAATCGCCGATCAGATTTTTGAAGAAAAGGCTTGCAGCGCATACCCTAGTCCTGCAGCCACAAAGAATAGGTGGCCACTGGTCATTGACCACGAGCTACTTGATTTCAGGAGCCGCCCGCGGCGGCGCACGGCCGCAGGAAGCAGAGGAACACCTTGTATCGTTCGAGCCCCTTTGACATGGCAAATCCTATCGCCGATTTCGATGCTATCCGCATCAGCCTGGCTTCCCCGGAAAAAATCCGGAGCTGGTCGCACGGCGAAGTTACCAAACCGGAGACCATCAACTATCGGACGTTCAAACCGGAGCGCGATGGATTGTTCTGCGCCCGAATCTTTGGCCCAGTAACCGATTGGGAATGTCTCTGCGGCAAGTATAAGCGGATGAAACACCGCGGAGTGATCTGCGACAAATGCGGTGTGGAAGTTACGCTGTCCAAAGTCCGCCGCGAGCGCCTCGGCCATATTGAGCTGGCGTCGCCCTGCTCGCACGTGTGGTTCTTCAAAGGATTGCCCAGCCGCATTGGCCACCTGCTCGATATCTCGCTGCGCGATCTCGAGTCCGTTCTTTATTTCGAGGCCTATGTGGTGGTCGAGCCCGGTGACGCGCCAGTCAAAGACCACGAAGTCATTAAAGACGAAGCCAAGTACCGTGAACTCGATCAGCAGTTCCGGCCTGCCGGCTTCAAGGCCATGATGGGCGCGGAGGCGATCAAGGAGCTTCTCAAGCGCGTGGACATCGAAGGCTTGTCCAGCGAACTGCGCGAGAAGATGAAAAATGAGAGCTCGCTGCAAAAGCGGCTCAAGTATGCCAAGCGCCTGAAAGTGGTCGAGGCGTTCCGCAAGAGCGGCAACAAACCGAACTGGATGATCCTGGACGTTATCCCGGTTATTCCGCCGGAACTTCGTCCGCTGGTTCCATTGGATGGTGGGCGTTTTGCCACCTCTGATCTCAACGACCTCTATCGCCGCGTAATCAACCGCAACAACCGGTTGAAGAAGCTGATGGACCTGCATGCGCCCGAAGTGATCGTACGCAACGAAAAGCGCATGCTGCAGGAGGCGGTAGACGCCCTGTTCGATAACGGCCGTCGCGGCCGTGTGCTGCGTGGCGCCAATAATCGTCCGCTGAAGTCACTCTCGGACACACTCAAAGGCAAGCAGGGACGCTTCCGCCAGAACCTGCTGGGCAAGCGCGTGGACTACTCTGGACGTTCCGTCATTGTGGTCGGACCCGAGCTCAAGCTGCACCAGTGCGGTCTGCCCAAGAAGATGGCTCTTGAGCTGTTCAAGCCGTTCATCTACCACCGGCTGGAGCAGACGCGGGCACTGCACCACCATCAAGCAAGCTAAGGAAATGGTGGAGCAGCAGGAATCCATCGTTTGGGACATCCTGGAAGAAGTCATTAAGGACCATCCCGTGCTGTTGAACCGCGCTCCCACCCTCCACCGCCTTGGCATTCAGGCTTTCGAGCCGGTGCTGGTCGAGGGTAAGGCGATCAAGATTCACCCGCTGGTTTGCACGGCATTCAACGCCGATTTCGACGGCGACCAGATGGCGGTTCACATTCCGCTGTCTCCGGAAGCTCAAGTTGAAGCCAGCGTGCTGATGCTGTCGTCACACAATATTCTGTCGCCGGCCTCGGGACAGCCGATCACTGTGCCTACGCAGGACATGGTGCTGGGTCTCTACTACTTGACCAAAGGCAAACCCGGCGCCAAGGGCGAGGGTCGCGCTTTCGCCAACATTGAAGAGGTTCTGCTGGCCATGGAAGCAGGCGAGGTGGAAACCCTGTCGCCCATTCGTTTGCGGCACACAGGTGAAGTCATCGACCTGACCGCCGCCTATGACGATCAGGAGATCATCCATACCGAGCCAGTAAAATATGAGCGCAGCTTCCTGAATACAACGGTCGGCCGCGCGATTCTGAACGATCACCTTCCCGAAGGCATGCCCTACATCAATGGCCTGCTCAAAAAGAAAGGTATCGGACAACTGGTCACGTATTGTTACCTGCGATTCGGACTGGAGACCACGGTCAAGATGCTGGATGAGGTTAAGGACCTGGGATTCCGTTTTGCCACCAAAGCGGGCCTGTCGATCGGCATCGATGACATGGTTATCCCGGACAACAAGAAGACCTTAGTGCGCGACGGCGAGAAACAGGCGGTGAGCGTTCAGCAGCAGTATCTGGACGGCGCTATCACCAACGGCGAGCGCTACAACAAGGTCATCGAAATCTGGTCCGCCATCACTGAGAAGGTCGCGGACGAGATGTTTGGCCAGATGCAGCAGCGGGACAAGGAAGGCTTCATTAATCCGATTTACGTTATGGCGGACTCCGGCGCCCGCGGATCCAAACAACAGATTCGCCAGCTCTCCGGCATGCGCGGTTTGATGGCCAAGCCCTCCGGCGAAATCATCGAGAGTCCGATCACGGCTAACTTCCGCGAAGGGCTGACGGTGCTCGAGTACTTCATCTCTACTCACGGCGCTCGCAAGGGTCTGGCTGATACGGCGCTGAAGACGGCCGACTCGGGCTACCTTACCCGTCGTCTGGTCGACGTGGCGCAGGACGTAATCATCAGCGAGTATGACTGCGGTACGGTCGACGGCATCTACGTCGAAGGTATCGTCGAAGCCGGCGAGATCATCGAGCCCCTGCGCGACCGGATTGTAGGTCGCGTATCGCTCGAAAAGATCAAAGACTACGACGGCAACGTGATCGTGGACATCAACCAGGAGATCACGGAGGAACTGGCCAGCTCCATCCAGGCTGCAGGCATCGAGCGGGTGAAGATCCGTTCCGTGCTGACCTGCGAGTCCAAGCGCGGCGTCTGCGTGATGTGCTACGGCCGCAACCTGGCCTCGGGCCGGCTGGTCGAGCTCGGCGAAGCTACTGGCGTGATCGCGGCGCAGTCTATCGGCGAGCCCGGAACCCAGCTCACGATGCGTACCTTCCACATCGGTGGTACCGCATCGCGAGTCTCCGAGCAGTCGCGCCTCGATGCCAAGAACAACGGTGTGGTGCGCTTTATCAATCTGCAAACCGTAAAGGCCAAGTCCGGCGACTTGGTAGTCATGAACCGCCAGGGTTCGATTGCTGTGGTCGACGAAAAGGGCCGCGAGCGCGAGCGTTACGCGGTGGTTTACGGCGCCAAGGTAAAGGTCAACGAAGGCGACCAGGTCCAGCTTGGACAAGTTCTGGTCGAGTGGGATCCTTACACCTTCGCCATCCTCACCGAGATCGGCGGAACGGTGCAATTCAAGGACCTGCAGGAAGGGGTCACCCTGCACGAAGAAGTGGACGAAGTTACCGGATTGTCGCGTCACGTGGTGGCCGATTCACCCGACGAGAAGCGCCAGCCCGCCATCGTGATCAAAGGCAAGAGCAGCAAACGCTACTTGATGCCTTCACGCGCCCACCTTATGGTCCAGGACGGGGACACGGCGCATCCTGGCGATGTTCTGGCCAAGATCCCGCGTGAAACCACTAAGACCAAGGACATCACGGGCGGTCTGCCGCGCGTGGTGGAATTGTTCGAGGCCCGCAAGCCGCATGACACCGCGGTCATCAGCGAGATCGATGGCACGGTCAAATTCGGCGAAGTGGCAAAAGGCCAGCGCAAGATCTACGTGGTGGCCGACAGCGGCGCGGAGAAGGAGTATTCAGTGCCGCGCGGCGTCCACGTCAATGTGCAGGAAGGCGAACGCGTCCGGGCGGGCGAACCGCTCATGGATGGCCCGCTTGACCCGCACGACATTCTGGCCGTGCTGGGAGAAAAGGAACTGCAGTCGTACCTGGTCAACGAGATCCAGGAAGTCTATCGGCTGCAGGGCGTCAACATCAGCGACAAGCACATCGAGGTGATCGTCCGCCAGATGATGCGTTGGCGCAAGGTGGAAGATGTTGGCGACACCAAGTTCCTGCTGGAAGAGCAGGTGGACAAGTTCCACTTCGCGGAAGAGAACGATCGTGTGATCAAGGAGGGCGGACGTCCTGCTACTGGCCGGCCGCTGCTGCTCGGTATCACCAAGGCATCGCTCTCGACCGACTCGTTCATCTCGGCGGCGTCGTTCCAGGAGACCACGCGAGTGCTCACCGAGGCCTCCATCAACGGCAAGGTCGACCATCTGCGCGGCCTCAAGGAGAACGTCATCGTCGGACGGCTCATTCCGGCTGGCACCGGCATGGAATATTACCGCAACGTGCGCCTCTCGCCAGAGATGGAAGAGGCAGCCGCCAAGGTGCAGGAGGAGGTCTCTGCCGCGTACGAGGAGGCCGAGCGCGCGCTCGAACTGATGCGGCACGAAGGCGAGACCGAGGAACTGACAGCGGAGTAAACTACCCGATCCAGGGCGAGGGGCGGGCAACCCGCCCCTTCGCTTTTCTCATTTCCCATGCACGCCAACCCACAACGATTGCAAGATCAGGAACGCATCGGCATTTCCCAGTTGCACCCGATGCCGCGGCGCAATACTCTGGGGCCATTGCTCCTGCGTTTCCTACGCCTGCTTCGCCTTGCATTCTGGCGCGCGTTTCAGCATGACGCGTTTGCCATCGCCAAAGCCTCGGCCTATTCGTCCATTCTGACATTTTTTCCTTTGCTACTGGTGCTGGGTTCGGTGCTGGCGACGTCTCATAAGACCGAGGCTTATCTGCGCGAAATTTCCTATGCTCTGGGCAGAATTCTTCCTGCCGGAAGCGGCGCAGCGCTCGCCTATCTGAGAGGGACAGGAGAGCGGCCGGTGGGCTTGCTGATTACGGCTTCCCTGATCACATTATGGACGGCTTCAGGCGTAATGATTTCCTGGATGGAAGGTTTTCGCCGTTGTTACGAGTTGCCCAAAATCTGGGGTCTGGTGAAAGAGCGGTTCATCGCGTTCGCGCTGGTGATTCTGGCGGGCATCCCGCTGACCTTCGCGACTGTACTGGTGGCCTTTGGCAACCGCATCGAGACGCGCATCCTGTTCAATCTCGGCCACGAGTTCGGTCCCTTCATTCTGGTGATGTGGACGGTAATTCGCTGGTTTATTGCCGGGCTCACTAGCATCGCGGTGATTTCGCTCATCTATCACAATGCCGTACCCCGCACCCAGCCCTGGCACAGTGTCCTGCCAGGCGCAACTCTGGCCACCGCCCTGTGGTTCGCGGCCACCATGCTTTTCGGCTGGTATTTGCAGAACTACGCTGACTACAGCATCATCTATGGCTCGTTGGGGGTGGGCATTGCGCTGCTGGTGTGGATGTACATGATTTCGCTGATTATTCTGGTCGGCGCGGAGTTTAACGCCATGCTTTTCCCGCGCGCCACGCTGGGTAAAGAGCTGGTTGCCATGGGTAACTCCAGGAACTCTACGCGGAAGTAAATCCGCGCTGTCATTAGGTTTTTCTCCCACCGTGAGGATTGGTGATGACGCGTTGAAACCCCGCAAGTCAGATTTAGTTTCTGGCGATCTCCCCATCGAACCACTTCCGGTCGACCGCCGCGCCAAAATCATCTGCACCATCGGTCCGGCGTGTGATTCCGAAGAGATTCTTCGCGATCTTATGCGGCGGGGCATGGATGTGGCCCGGCTGAATTTCTCCCACGGATCGCACCCCGAACATGTTCAGAATATCTCCCGGATTCGGCGTGCCGCCGAAAAGGAAAACCGCAGTATCTGCATCCTGCAGGACTTGCAAGGTCCTAAAATTCGCACCGGACGGCTCAAGGCTCATACCCCCGTCCTCCTCAAGACTGGCTCCCGCGTCGGCATAACGCCCCGCGACATTCTGGGCACAGCGACCCTAATCTCGACCACATTTCAAAGCCTGGCGCAGGAAGTTCGGCCCGGTGCTCGCGTTCTACTGTCCGACGGACGGATCGAGTTGCGTGTCCTGAGGGTGCGTGGCGATGAGGTCGAATGTGAGGTCGTGAATGGCGGATTGCTCGGCGAACACCAGGGCATCAATCTGCCCGGGGCTGCGCTCTCCATTCCCGCGCTTACCCCCAAAGATCGCGCCGACCTTGAGTTTGGTCTGAAGCACGGCGTCGACATGGTGGCAGTATCATTTGTGCGCTCCGGTCTTGACGTTAGCAGCGTTAAGGAGGTGATTGCGGCGCATGGCAGCGACGTGCCCGTGATTGCCAAGCTGGAAAAGCCCCAGGCGCTGGAGCAGTTGGAGGGAATCTTCGAAGCCGCTGACGGCGTAATGGTGGCTCGTGGCGACCTGGGTGTCGAAATGCCGCCGGAGAAGGTCCCGGTCATTCAGAAGCACGTAATCCGCAGGTCGGCCGACTGGCGCAAGCCGGTGATTATTGCCACGCAAATGCTGGAGTCAATGATCGAGAATCCGCGCCCCACCCGCGCCGAGGCCAGCGACGTGGCTAACGCGATTTTCGATGGCACCGACGCTGTTATGCTCTCCGCCGAAACTGCCACTGGCCGCTATCCGCGGGAGGCAGTCGCAATGATGGCAAAAATCGTAGTCGAGGCGGAGAGCAACATGGCAGAGTTCACCCAGCCGCGGCGACGTCAGCACAGCCGCCTTTCTATTGCGGAGACCATCTGCGAATCCATTGCCCACGCCGCCGAAGACTTGCGTATGGGAGCCATCGCCGTGTTCACAGAGTCCGGAAATACCGCGCGAATGATTTCCAAGTATCGCCCGCAGAGCGAGATTTACGCTTTCAGCCAGGCCGTCCCCGTTTGCAATCGCATGAACTTATTTTGGGGAGTGCACCCGGTGCGCCAGCAACAGACTTACAGTGCCGATGATATGGTTTCGGTCGCAGAGAAGAACTTGTTGCAACTGGGCCGAATCAAGGCAGGAGACGTACTGGCGGTGGTGGCGGGAACGCAGATGGCATCAGGCTCGACCAACTTCATGCGCTTGCATGTAGTAACGCCCGTAGTGACCGGGACTCAGAAAGCTTTGCGCGGACGCCGCTCAGCCGTGGCCAGGAAAGAACAGTCCAAGCATGGTCTCTAGCGCCGAGCACTTTGCCGACACATTCCTCGCGCCTCCCGTCCGTGGATTCCTCCACCGCTCCGACAGTCCCAACGATGCTGGCCTCGTTCTAACCCACGGCGCGGGATCAAATTGTCGGGCAGCTCTGCTGGTCGCCTTGTCAGAAGCCTTTGCCAGCGCTGGTTTCACGGTGCTTCGTTGCGATCTGCCCTACCGTCAAACTCGGCCTTATGGCCCTCCCGGGCCGGGCGACGCCAACCGTGACCGCGAAGGCTTGAAGCACGCTGTGTCCGCCATGCGTAGGCAGGTCTCGGGACGTATATTTCTCGGCGGGCATTCTTATGGCGGACGCCAGGCAACAATGCTTTGTGCCGAAGATACCAGATGCTTGCGGACGGACTGCTCTTATTCTCATATCCCCTGCATCCGCCACGAAAGCCGGCGCAGCTCCGCACGCAACATCTGCCCGAGCTGCTGACCCCTGCTTTATTCGTTCACGGCACGCGCGATCCGTTTGGGTCGATCGAAGAGATGGAGTCAGCGCTGCAGCTGATTCCAGCGAAAACGAAATTGTTGCCCGTCGATGGCGAAGGGCATGATTTGGGATTCAAAGGCAAGTCAAGACGGGATGGCCTGGCAGACGAGGTACTGAAAGCTTTTCAGAACTTTTTCTAGTCTTTATGTGTAATAGCTTGGACTCGACCTTACGGACAGCGTTGGCGAGTTTCTACGTATCGGACACAGATTGAAATTCAATTGGGGGGATTTTGAGTGAAATCGGGAGTGGGTGTTGAAAAACTCACTTCCCAGAAATCCGCAGAAATTAGATCGCGTCAGGATGCCCTACAAACGACTTTCTCTGATCGGCTAGACGTTTTCTATCCCCCAAATTTTCCCTGATTTCGGAAATCTCGAGTTTTTCAACACCCACGGGATTTTTCACCAACTACCGCAGCCAGCCCGAAACGTGCAAGATCACTCAACCGAGGACAAATAGGAGAATGACCACCGCTACAAGTGTGACGGGGCTACGAGGATGTCCAAAACGGGTCTCCCGGCATTACAGAAGTATATGTGAGCGGTATGGCGATTTTTCACCAAATGGCATGCCATACTCGGTGGATGCGAACTGCACCCTTCGATCGATGGCTCGATGCGGCATTCGACCATCCTGTTCGGGAGCAAGAATGGTACTGGAATGAAGACTTCGATATTTATTGGGATCGTCTGGAGTTATCTGACGCAGTCATGGTTGAGTACATGACCCGCTTGTTCTTGGCCCCTGATCAGCTAAAGCGGTATTCACTGGAACAGGTCGCGCAAGGGATATGGTTCTTAATTGGCGAATCATCGCCGGGAGAATCGGCGTATGCCTTGCTGAGTTCCGAAGTCCCGCTAAACCCCCGCATCGACTGTGTCCGTGCAATGGCGAACTTCTTCCGCATGTTTGTTGCTCCGGTGGCACCGGGTAAGGCGAATGAGCAGAAGGATGATTTTCAGGGAGTCTGCTACATGTGGTGGGACATCTTTCCAACACGTGGCGGGCCGATATATGGGAATGACACAGGAGGAGAACCTGAACTGCATCGAGCTTGTCTCAACACAATGGCCGAGATACTTTCAATACCCTCTGAGCTGTGCCAACTCAGTGCACTCCATGGGCTCAATCATTGGCATCGGCAGTATGGCGAAGAGGTCGAAGAAATCATAGACAGCTTTCTACAGAAAACACCCAGTTTAACGGCCCGCATAATCGAGTACGCAGGGAAAGCGCGGGTCGGCGGAACAATGTAGGCGTTGCTGTTGATACGAGCTTGCGCCGTCTCTTCGCCCTCTTTAGCACCCATAGCGCTGAACATCCGCCTAAGGGTCTGCCTGACAGTAGCGACCCATTCGACAGGATGGCCTGCAAGGTCAAGACTTGGCTATCACACTTTTTAACGTTGGAGTGGGATTGGACCGCAACCTCGCATGGTTTACCACCTGCGTCGCCTGTAGTACCCTCGCAATCCAGAACTTCGCACCCTCCTCATGACCGAGTTGGAGACTACACAGCGCCAGACGCCGGACTCCCTAATGCTCTTCGGCTTCTGGTATCGCGCCCTCCCGAGCGAAGCGGTCACTGGAAAGCGTCTGCAGAAGGCGATGCTGCTCGTGACGCCTCTAGCCATCGGGCGCGATCGCCAAGGTTTGCCATTTGCTCTGCATGATGCCTGTCCACACCGCGGTATGCCGCTTTCCCATGGCTGGTTCAACGGCCAACGTGTGGAGTGCAGCTACCATGGCTGGCAGTTCGAACCTCATACCGGCCAGTGCCAGCTCATTCCATCGTTGACTGCAGACCAGAAGCTGCGCGTAGATCGCATCTACGCTGGCAGCTATCCCTGCGAAGAGCACGACGACTACATCTGGGTCTACATACCCGAGCCTGGACCGACTGGGGCAGGTTTCACGAAAGCTGTGGAGCCGTCGATGCCAGCGCCTCGCGTTCCAACCTTCAGCGACAAATATAAGATCGCCCATCTCTCCGCCGAACTGCCGTGCACTGTGGATCACGGCATCATCGGGCTCATGGATCCCGCGCACGGGCCGTTTGTCCACCAAGCCTGGTGGTGGCGAAGCCGCCACAGCATCCACGAGAAGCAAAAAACCTTCGAGCCCATCCCCAACGGCTTCCGCATGAGCGCGCACATCCCGAGCTCAAACAGCGCGCCTTACAAACTGCTGCGTCTCTATGCCGACGCCGATTCGATTACCACAGCCATTGATTTCGTCCTGCCCAACCTGCGCTTTGAAACCATCCATGCCGGCAAATACTGGTTTTCCAGCCTGACCACGGTTACGCCCATCACACGCGACTATTGCCGGATTGATGTGGTTGCAGCATGGAACATCTTCCGCTGGGTACCTTTCGGACCAGCTTTGCTCAAATTTGTGTTTGCGAAGTTTGTTGAGCAGGATCGGCAGACGATGGAGAAACAGAGCGAAGGCCTGAAGCACAATCCTCACTTGATGTTGATCGACGACGCTGACCGTCCCGCGAAATGGTATTTTCAACTTAAGGCAGCCCACTTGGAAGCTAAGCGCAGCGGCGGAGAGATGAAACACCCGATGCCCGGACCAGTCACGTTGAAGTGGAGGAGTTGAGTAATTCTGCAGCGCCTGTGCTGCTCTGAACCCCATTCACCAGATCAGTTGAAGTCCTTTGTAAAGGCTGAATTTTTCGTCAGAAGTCACGATCGGAATTTTCTCGCACAATGCCTGAGCGATGATCTGGCGATCGAAGGGGTCGCCGTGATGCCGGGGTAGGTCAAACAGATTAAATGCATGATCGGCCGTGTAGGGCAGTATGCGGAGGTCGAGATCCTGGACGGCCTGACGCGCAATCGCGGCAGACAGTCTCAGCTTGCCCAGAGCTGCCTTAATCGCGATCTCAGCCAGAGAAACTGCGCTCAACTCAAGAACGTTCGCTGGATTCTTCAGTGCGGAGGTCGCGCGTTTGCTAAGCCGCTCGGGTGACTCAACCGCATAAATAAGAACTGCCGTGTCCAGCAGCAGACGCACTTCAGCCGCGCCCCGCGAGGAAATCTTCTGCCTCTTCGTCGGTCATCGGCTTCCACCAATCCGGATCCAGGATTTGAATTTTGCCCCTCAGCGTACCCAGCATGCGTTTCTTGCGCGCAGGCTTCTTAGTGCGCACGATGTCCACCACCGGCACACCCCGGCGGCAGATGGTCACGGGCTGCCCATCTTCCACCGCCTTGATCAATTCCGGCAGTTTGTTCTTGGCGTCGGCTACGTTGACTTGCATTAATTCATGATAGCTATCTAAGATAGCTATGTCAATATAATGATACTTTGGCGAAAGTCGAAGCTTAGCTGTTACTTTCGGCAAGCTCAGCATTATCTTCCACCAGCCAATCCATGGCTTCCTCACGAGTCTTGAAGCTGGGGAGCTCGCGCTGGGAGAAACTCTTGAAATTTTCGTAATAAACCTTCGGCAGACTTTCCGTTCCCACCCAGGCGGCGCGCTTCACGTACGGACGATTTAACACCAGCAACTCCTTAACTCGGGTGGCTACAACCTTGTCAAAGTGTGCGGCCGTGAAATCAGCGAGCGTGAGCACGGAATTGTGCGGATGTTTTGAGATCTGGCGCTGCACTTCCTCAGCCAGCGTCAGTATCTCGCGGGGCGTGCAGTGGCTGATATCAATCAGCAGAATCAGTTTTCCACGGTGGCGGACGAAGCGAATGCGGTTATCCATGGGAACTCCCGTAAAGGCGAGTCGACTCCTACCGCTTCCAGGTCCAATGGGACGGGCCTAACTTCCTAACACCGATTCCACGACGGTATACACCTCGGCGAGCGCCGAGTCCAGTGCCTCGGGATTCTTGCCTCCCGCTTCGGCCAGATCGGGACGACCACCGCCCTTGCCGCCGACTTTCAGCGCCACCGGGCCGATCACCTTCCCGGCCTGAATGCGGGAAGTTAAATCTTTAGTCACGCCGACGATGAGTGACACGCTCCCGTTCGAAGCCGAGCCCAGCACCACTACGCCCGAACCCAGTTTGTTGCGGAGTTGATCCACCAGGGTCCGCATCTGCGAGCGTTCAAGGTTGTCCACGCGATGGGCCAGAACCTTGACGCCACGGACGTCCTTAATCCGGTCGCTGACCGACGCTACCGTGGACGATGCCGACTTCATCCGCGCCTGATCGAGCTCGCGGGCCAGGCGCTTGATCTCTGCGTCTTTCTTGTCGAGTTCCAGCTTCAGCGCCTCGGCAGGAGACAGAAGGGCCTCTCCGGTTGTTCCCTCCCCAACTGAGGGTGCCCCATCCTTTCGCGGTTTTTGCGAAAGATCCTGCCCTGAGCGAGGCGAAGGGGTGGGACCAACGAAGCTTGAGACCACGTTCTCCAGCTCATGATCTCTTTGGAAGTGATGAAGGGAGCCTTCTCCGGTCACAGCCTCCACGCGCCGCACTCCCGCTGAGACGCTGCCTTCTTTCAAAATCTTGATCAGCCCAATCTCGCCAGTTTGCGCCGTGTGCGTCCCACCGCAGAGTTCGGTGGAGAAGTCTCCGATTTTGACCACGCGCACTCTGTCGCCATATTTTTCGCCAAACAGCGCCATCGCCTTGTATTCGTTGACGGCCACATCAATCGGAACGTTCTCAATGACCTCTATTCTTTGGTTACGCAGTACTTCCTTATTGATGAGATCTTCGATGTCTTGCAGCTCTTCGTCTTCAACCCCAGTGAAGTGCGAGAAGTCAAAGCGCAGATGATTTGGCGCAACCAGCGAACCTGCCTGTTTCACATGTTTGCCCAGGATTTCGCGCAGTCCGGCATGAAGCAGGTGCGTAGCCGTGTGGTTGCGCATAGTGGACAGGCGGATTTCAGTATTGACCACCGCATCCACTTTGTCGCCCACCTTGAGGATGTACCCACGATCTAGCTTATCGATGACCTCTCGTACCTTTCTTTCCTCGGTCACGAGGTTCTCGTAATGTGGGAATGTGGACTTCACCACAACCTGATGCGCGCGCACACCCTGGATTGGGTAATAGCATCCCTTCACTTCGGCAACGATCGTGATGTGATCGTCGCTGTAGAGCCATCCGCGGTCTCCGACCTGCCCGCCGGACTCCGCGTAGAACGGCGTGTGATCGAGGATGACCTCGCCTTCCTCGCCGGGCTTAAGTTCCTGCGCGCCCTGTCCGTTATGGATGATGGCCAGGACTTCGCAGCCATCGGAGCGGGTCTGCCGATAGCCTTCAAATTCTGATTTCGGCAGCTTCTGGTATGTCGGATTCGCGGTCTGCTTGGCCGCGCCCTTCCAGGAAGCGCGAGCGCGGGCCTTCTGCTCCTCCATCGCCTGATCGAAGCCGGATTCGTCGAGTCCTACCCCGAGGTCTCGGCAGAAGTCTTGAATGAAATCCCTTGGGAGTCCATATGTGTCATAAACCTTGAAAGCCTCGACCCCTGGCAGTTGTAATGAGGTACAGCGGCTCGCGAGATCGCGGATCGCGTCCAGAGTCCAGATCCCGCCTTTCGGTTGGACGACCCCGGGCGTGTTCATGACACCGAGCATGATGGCGTCTTCGAGACGGGCCAGCCCCTCGGTTAACGTGTGCGCGAACCGCTGCTCCTCTACCAGCACCGCTTTCGAGGCACGCTCTGAAGTTTCCTTCAACTCCGGGTATGCATCCTGCATCAGATCGCGGACCGCGAACACCATCTGGTGCAGAAACGGCTTGGTCTGCCCCAGCAACCTCCCATGAGTAATCGCCCGACGGATGATCTTGCGCAGCACATAGCCACGGCCTTCATTCGATGGCAGCACCCCATCCGAAATTAGAAACGTTGCTGCGCGGGAGTGGTCGGCAATCACTCGGAGGGAAGCTGCGGATTTGTGTGCGGAAGCCTCCGTCGAGCCTTGCTCGACTGGACGGCCGAGGGCGGCCGTCCCCACGTGAGCTGTGGTGGTTTCGGCCGCAGAGCTTCGCCCGGCCTTGGCGGAGGGGTGGCCCATTGCTTGCGTGGGGACAGCCGCCCTCGGCTGTCCTGGCGGGCGCAGCCCGCCAGTCAACTCCGCTGCTCGCTTGATCAGCGGCCGGAACAGATCCGTGTCGTAATTCGAGATCACACCCTGCAGCACCGCCGCCACGCGCTCCAGGCCCATCCCCGTATCAATTGACGGCTTGGGCAGCGTCTCAATCCGAGCAGAGTGCCGCCCGGAACCCTTGGCTGCCGGTCGTACTGCATGAAAACTAGATTCCACATCTCGACATACCGTCCGCAATCGCAAGGGAACTCGCAATCCGCGTGGCCCTGATCGGACGCCGCCGCACCCATGTCGTAGTGGATCTCACTGCTGGGCCGCATGGGACCGTGTCGCCCATCTGCCAGAAATTGTCTTTCATCCCCATCCGAAAATACGATCTTTAGAAACGCCGACCGAGCCAAAGCTTTCTATGCCTCGGAATCACGGGGGATTCCACCTGCACCGTTGAAAATCGTCACATAGAGCTTGTCTTTCGATATCCCAAACCATTAGTTCGAAGTGATCAGCTCCCAGGCATAGGCGATGGCATCTTTCTTGAAATAATCGCCAAAGGAAAAGTTTCCCAGCATCTCGAAAAAAGTGTGATGCCGATTCGTAAACCCGACGTTCTCCAGATCGTTATGCTTGCCTCCCGCCCGCACGCACTTCTGCGACGTAGTGGCGCGCGAATAGTCCCGCTTTTCCAGCCCCAGAAAGACATCTTTGAACTGGTTCATCCCCGCGTTGGTGAACAGCAGCGTGGGATCATTCTGCGGCACGAGCGAGGACGAATGCACCTCGCGGTGTCCCTTCTGAACAAAATAGTCCAGAAATTTGCGGCGAATTTCAGATCCAGTCAGCATCGAAGCTTCAATTCTAAATGAAAGGCAAACCATAACCACAATGAGTACTGCTGATTGCTTCATTCAAATTAGGTATGTAATCCTCATCAGTGCGTTTGAGGGAAGATTCCTACGGGGGTATCCAATGGCTTGCGATCCAGAAGTTCTGAGACAGGTTCCGCTCTTCGCCTTACTCGACGACGACGAAGCCTGCGTTTTGGCCAGCCAGGTCGAAGTCAAGCAGTTCGCTGCCCGGCAGCGAATCTACAAAATGGGCGATCCGGGTGGCCAGGCTTACGTCGTGGTTTCGGGGACAGTTCGGGTAACAACCGTCGACGAGGATCACCAGGAAGTCGTGGTCGATGAGCCCTCGGAGGGAGAGTTCTTCGGTTTTGCTTCCATGCTGGAGGAAACCGTCCATCAGTCGAGCGCGATTGCTCTCCAGGAGACGGTTTGTCTCGAAGTGGACCGCAATGATATTGCGGTCCTGCTGCAGCGTAAGCCCATGGCCGGAATGGATATGCTGGCCGTGCTCGGACGCCAGTTTCACGCCTCACAGAAACTGGTCCGGGTGCGCGCTGCCCGCAACCCAAACGAAGTCATCGATGAGAAAGAGACGCTCGGCGAACGTGTTGCAGACCGCGTCGCAAGTTTCGGGGGCTCGTGGATATTTATCACTTCGTTCCTGATCGTCCTGATTGCGTACGCCTCCATCAACGTAGGGTTGGCCGCGCGCGCGTGGGATCCCTATCCCTTCATCCTTCTCAATCTGTTTCTCTCCATGCTGGCAGCGATTCAGGCGCCCATCATCATGATGAGCCAGAACCGGCAGGATAAAAAGGACCGGTTGCGCGGCGAACTCGACTACCAGGTCAATCGCCGTGCGGAAACCGAGATCCAGGGCCTCGCGCACAAGATCAACCTGATCGGAGACAAGATCGGTGACGTCGAGGACTTGCTCCGCACCCGGATCGAAAGCTGAACGCCCGGACTATCGCGACCGCGCGAATTACTTCACTGCGTCCGCGGTCTTGTCAGCGCCTTTTTTAACTCCGTGACCGACGCCCTTCACGCCCTTGGTGACGCCGTGCCCTGTCTTCTTGGCCGCGTGACTGGTGTCCTTTGCCGCGTCTTTGGTTACGTCCGCAGTTTTATCAGCAGCTTTCTCGGTGCCTTTCGCAGTTTTGCCGGCTGCTTTCTTCGTGGCGTGGCCAGTGTCTTTCGCCGCCTTGTCGACGTCGGATGCCACGTCTTGAGCGCACACGACCGTCGCCGAGCTGAGTGCCAGTGCCGCCAGAATTGTCGCCCACTTGGATCTCATGTTGCCTCCAGACTAGATTGAAAGGATTCGTGGAGTATCCAGCATTTGGAGGGGAAACGCAACCCGCTTCAGTCAGGCGAAATTCTTCCTAAACGCATCAACAACCAAGGAACACGAAGTCACACGAAGGCGTTCGTCCTGAGTGTTTCCTTCGTGATACTTTGTGTCCTTCGTGGTTGATTAGGTCGGCGCTTCTCATTCCAACTCCCCCTCCAGGGCACTCAGGTTTCGTCATCCACGTCCCATTTTTTGAGAATGGCGAAAATTGTCTTCGAGCCGAATCCGGCACGGGCGAGCTGACGGAAGACCCGGGCGGCTTGTTTGCGATCCTTTGGTTTTTGCAACCGCTTGCGGCGCAAATATTCGCGAGCTTGCTTCTCTTCATTCACTTCATCGTAGACGGAGGCCACTGCCTTCTCGATCACTTCGCCGTGGACTCCCTTGACCTTCAGATCGGTCACCACACGTCTGCGTCCGAATTTCTCATTGTCCCGGCGGAAGGAAGAATATGCGGCGGCGTATTTTGCGTCGTTGAGGTAGCCCTGGTCCTTGAGACGCCGGATCACCAGTTCGACTAGCGTCCGGCCATACTCCGTGTCGGATTCCACCCGCGGCCGCAGCAAACGTTTAAGTTCGGCGATCGAACGCATGCGGCGCGCCAGCGCTCCCACAGCGTATTCGTAAAGCTCATCTTCCGAGTCGGTCTTTTTCGGACGAGGAAAAGACATGACTTGGTAAACCTTATCCCACAATGAGCTCTTGGGGTAACTTCTCATAACGTTTGTTTACATCTATTTACATTCTTTCTGATGACATTGGAAACTTTCCCCCGTCTATTTGCGTAGATACCAGAGAGCGAGGGAGTCAGTCATGCTTACCATCGATACGGAAAAAATGGGCGATGTAGCAGTGGTGAGATGCAACGGAAGAATCGTTCGCGGCGAAGGAATCCGCACCCTGAGGAATGCAGTCGTGTCCGAAACAGACACCCGCATTGTCGTGTTGGACTTGTCAGAAGTAGAGTCGCTGGATGCGGGCGGACTGACGGCGTTGTTGTCTCTGCATCACTGGACGCGGAGCCACGCCATCCAACTAAAACTCGTGAATCCCTCGAATTTCGTCCGCGAAGTGCTGGAACGCACGCGGCTGGATCGTGTATTCAACATTTCCTCGCTCCACGATGCTCTACAAGTATTGGGTACCAGGGATTGCAGACAGCATCACAGCGTGGATCGCGCCTTGCTTAGCGCCTGATTACACACCGGTCGCCAACAATTGAACATAGAAATGGCGCGCCCGGCGCGCCATTTCACTTTCAAGGATAAGATCTCAGCGGCCGCCGAAGCCCGCCTGTTGCATGGCATTCCGCGAAAGATCGCTGGTCGAAGAAATGCCCTGCATGCGCAGCTTGAAGTCATCGGCATTGGACGCATTTTCCAGAGCGGTTTCGTAATTGATCAAGCCGGCCTGGAATAAATCCCATAGCGACTGGTCGAAGGTCTGCATGCCGTACTGCGAAGTACCTGCGGAAATGGCGTCGCGGACAGCCCGTGTTTTTTCTGGCACCAGAATGCATTCCCGGATATACGCGGTGTTGATCATCACTTCCACGGCCGGCACGCGGCCGTCGCCGTCACATCGTTTCACCAGGCGTTGGCTGATGACGGCCCGCAGCACGGCTGCGAGCTGCAGACGAATCTGCTTCTGCTCCGGAGGAGGGAAGATCGCGATGATACGGTTAATGGTTTCTACCGCGTCGAAGAGTATGCAGGGTAGAAAAAACCATGTGCCCAGTTTCAGCGGCATGTAGCGCCGTGCCGATGGTTTCCAGATCTCGCATTTCGCCGACCAGGATCACGTCCGGATCCTGACGCAGAGAAGCACGCAATGCCGCTCCGAAGGAAGGTGTGTCGACCTCCACTTCGCGCTGGTTCACGTAGCCTTTTTTGTCGCGGTGCAGGAATTCGATTGGGTCTTCGATAGTGATGATGTGTTCGGCGCGGGTGGAGTTGATTCGGTCCACCATGGCGGCTAGCGTGGTTGATTTACCGGAACCGGTGACGCCGGTCACCAGAATCAGACCGCGCGGCATATCGCAAACCTGCTCCACGATTTTGGGCAGATAGAGTTCATCAAGCGCGCGAATCTTAGTGGGAATGACGCGCAGCACCAGTCCTACGTTGCCACGTTGCTGGAAGACGTTCACACGGAAGCGGCCCAGTCCGGCTACGCCGTAGGCCATATCAATTTCGGTGGTTTCTTTGAACTTCTGCTTCTGCCGCGCCGACATCATGCTGAAAGCCATGGTCAGCATGTCCTCAGCGCTGATACGGGGTTGGTCGGTGAGCGGAACCAGTTCGCCATCGATGCGCAGGTGCGGATAGTTGCCGACCTTCAAGTGCAAGTCGGAAGCCCGGCGCTCCATGGCGATGCGCAGTAAATCATCAATGTTCATTCGACACTTCCCCTAGGGACTTTCATATGATGAACCGAAAAGTCACCGCGCCCAAGATGACCTAAGTAACGGCGCGGCACGTGGTTGGACTAGCCTTTAGGCGGCGGAACCCAATCAGATTTTCAATGGGAGTGTAGTTCTTGCGAGCGCTTGACGATCGAGATTTGTGCCCCGCTCGCAACGTCCCGGAAGGCGGTCGGGCCTTATAGTTGACTTAGTCCACAGACTTAGTCTAGATTGAGTCCCATGGAAGTGAACATTCATCAGGCAAAGACTCATCTCTCGCGTCTTCTGCAAAAAGTGGCGGAGGGAGAGGAGGTAACGATCGCGCGAGCGGGAGTGCCGGTGGCACGTCTAGTGGCAGTAGAGAATAAGAAAAGCGTGCGCCCACTCGGCTTCGCGCGCGGGGAAATATGGATCGCTGACGATTTCGATGCGCCCTTGCCGGATGATTTGCTGAAAGCGTTTTATGGAGGCAAAATCCCGAAGCTCCAGCGCCGGAAACGTAAATGAAGTACCTGCTGGATACCGCCGTCTGGCTGTGGAGTCTGCAATCACCGGAACTCATTGCCGACGAGGGCCGCCAGATATTGGAACGCGGAGAAGAGGAAATCTACCTCTCGGCTGTCACGTCGTGGGAAATAAGCATCAAGATGCGCGTGGGGAAACTGAATTTCGCCGGACCTCCGTCACATGACGTGCCGCGATTCATGGCCAAGCAAAGTCTTCGGGCGCTTTCCGTCACTCACACTCATGCGGCCAAAGTTTATGATCTCCCGGCACATCACAAGGACCCCTTCGACCGGATGCTCATCGCCCAGGCCTTGGTCGAGGATATGGTAATTCTCACTTCAGACCGCTCTTTCAGAAAATACCCGGTCAAGTTGGTCTGGTGCGGAAACTAAAGGTTCTGTACCGATTTTTTGCGCTCACATAAGAAAGCCGCCCGTGAGGGGCGGCTGATGCTTCACACAGCTCGTACGTGGGGCGATCTACACTCCTACCGGCTGCTTACTGCCCACCGGCACTGGCGTCAACCAGTTGAAGCGGTCGGCCTTCTCACCGCGGATAATCGCGTAGAACTCTTTCTGGATTGCCTTGGTAATCGGCCCGATGACGCCTTTGCCCACGCTGATCTTATCCACCGAACGGATGGGGGTGACTTCCGCCGCGGTGCCACTGAAGAAGACTTCCTCAGCAATGTAGAGCAGTTCGCGGGGAATGCCCTGCTCGACGGTGGGGATCCCAAGTTCACGGGCGATCCGCATTACCGAGTCTCGCGTAATGCCGGGCAGAACCGAATTCCCTAGCGGCGCCGTGATGAGCGTGCCGTTGCGGACCACGAAAATGTTTTCCCCGGAGCCTTCGCTCACGTAGCCGTTCGTATCCAGCGCAATGCCTTCCACGTAGCCGTTGACGATGGCTTCCATCTTGATGAGCTGCGAATTCATGTAATTCGCACCCGACTTGGACATCGCCGGAAGCGTATTGGGGGCGATTCGCGTCCAGGAAGAAACGCAGACGTCGACACCTTCGCCTCCTGTTCCGAGATACTTGCCCCAAGGATAATTGCAGATGTAGACCTCGGTCGGCGAGTTGAAAGGATTGACCCCAGCCTCGCCGTAACCGCGCAGTACGATGGGGCGGATGTAGCACGGCCAGACCCCGTTATTCTTCACCAAGGCCACCATACCCGAGACCAGGTCATCGGCCGTGAAGTCCACGTCGATGCGATAAATCTTGGCCGAATCCAGCAGCCGCTGCATGTGCTCTGGCGCACGGAAGATGACCGGTCCAGTTGGAAGCTGATAGCAGCGAACCCCCTCAAACACCGACGAGCCGTAGTTCACCACGTGCGACATCACGTGCAGTTGGGCGTCATCCCAGGGAATGAGTTTGCCGTTGTGCCAGATTTTCTCGGTTTTCTGAATCGCCATGGACACTCCTACACACTAGAAGGATTATAACCGAGCGACCGTGCCTGTCCCACGTCGCTTGGTTGAGCTGGGACGGTTATACGGGTAATCGCGGAGAAACGAACTCCCAGCACCGAGTCAATACGCTGGCGGCAGCCCTATGTTATGGACCAGGGCGCGATAGCGCTCGTCCGAATGCAGGAAGTCGAAGACCCGCCACTTCTGCAAGAACACTAGCAATGGAGCACGTTCCCGAAAACAATCTTCCAACGCACGCAACGTCTCTTCCTTGCGTCCGAGCAGGGCATAGTCATACGCCAGATGAATCGGAGAGAGGTACTGCTTGCGGGCTCGGTGCTGGTCTTGTTTTAGAAAGAGCTCTCCTACTGCCGCCTCGCCCGCTCGCTCCCACGCACGCCGAAAGGTCTCAGCCGACTGCTTATCGCCCGCCAGGAGAAATACCTGTTCCGCGCGCTGCCCAGCCTCTGTCTTCATGCCTTTGAACCTATAAGCCTCAAAAAGAAGAAATTGAATATAAGGGTCTTGGCGCTGGATTTCTGCACGCACGCGTAACTCATTGATGGCCGCATCGTACTGCCGTGCACGAAGATAGGCAGTCCCGAGTGCCTCCGGCCTGGCAAAAGGATCGAGCTCGGTGGAGCGCTCTTGTTCCTGGACTGATTCATAGTCCCGATTCATCGCCGAAAGGATGTAGGAATGAATATGGTGGGCCTCGGCATAGTTTGGGTCCAGTTCGATGGCGCGCAGCGACTCCGCCTCGGCCTTATGCCAGTCCCAGCGATTAAAAAAATAAAAAGCTGCCATCGAGTTGTGGGCTTCAGGAAGCGAGTCATCTAACTCCAGCGCTTTGAGGGTGGCCGCGTGCCCTTTTGACCAGGCCTCCTGCGGAAGAACCTGGCCCGCTACCGCGCTGGCCCCATAACTGTCACCCAAGCCATCCCACGCGAGTGCGTAGTCAGGCTGCAGCTGTATGGCTTTTTCGAAGTATTCTTTGCTTCGTTCGTAATTGCTACCGAACCAGTAGTAACGACCTTGCAGGTAAGCATCATGCGCTTCAGGACTGATGTAGCGTTTCGCTCTGCTAGGAGCAGAAGCAACCTTCACTTCACTCGCAATTGTCTGCGAGAGCTGCTGCGGCAATAACAGCGCGCCGTCCAGGTCGCGATCATAGCTCTGTGCCCAGATGTGCGTGTCGGTAGGCGCGTAGATCAGTTGCAGGTTTACATGCACATGGTTCCCCGAGCGATTCACTGATCCTTCAAGAATACCGTCAACTCCGAGCTTCCGCGCAATGTCCCGCAAGGGCCGGTTGACTCCTTTGTATTGCATTGCAGAAGTCCGCGAAACCAGCCGCAGAGAGCGGTTCTGGGCAAGTGCGGTGATCAGTTCGTCCGTAATTCCGTCGGCGTAATAATCCTGGGTGGGATCGCCGGAAAGATTCGCTAGTGGAAGCACTGCAATGGACTGGATGGGGCCGATTCGATTCAGCGCAAAAATGCGCTGGCTAATTCCTCCCACTTCGAGGGCCCACACCGCCCCGGCAATCAAGCACAGGGCAATCGCCACGGCCGCTACCAGCCATCGGGAATTACTTTTTGCAGGAGCAGCTTCGGTTGGCTCCGCGCTCTTTAGGTCGGCAGTCGGCTCTACCGCGGCGTTGCCATTCTTGGCTTCGGCGACAAGGCGGTAGCCTTTTCCCAGAACCGTCTGCACAAAACGCGGCCGTTCTGCGTCTTCCCGAAGCGCGCTGCGAATCTTTCGAATCGCCGTGTTGATGCCGTGCTCGGTATCCACAAAAACATATTTGCCCCAGAGGCGCTCGATGATTTCCTGCCTGCTGACTACGTTGCCATCCTTCTCCGCCAGCAGGATGAGTAACTCCATGGGCATCCGTTCGAGCTTCAGGGACCGTCCATTGCGGCGCAGCTCAAACCGGGCACCATCCAGCTCGAATTCGCCAAACTTGCGGGAAGCCAAAGACACGACGACCTCACCGACGGGGGAGCAAACTATAGCATTGTTCAGGGCGTAGTTGCTGAACTATCTGCCGGCTCAATCACTTACGGCTTTACCGATTCTTTACCCAAGTTTCATCTCCCGTTCCTTGTGCGAATCTGCCAGTCCACGGCAGCATGCCACTCCGGACGCTTGGCTCTTTCAAAGGAGATTGTATGAAAACAACATTCAGGAAGTTCTCGGCAGTTCTCGCAACCGCTCTGATCGGCACTTTCCTCACCGCAACCGCCAACGCCGCGTGCGGAAACCTGCAACAGATCATGCCGGGTGCATCGCTCCATCGTCAATCCTGGCAAGGGCAGGGCGATGAATCAGGCTCGCTGCGGCTGATCGCCGACTACGGTGACGACCCCATCGTTGGCTTATGGAGAGTGACCTTCACTGCAAAAGGCAACGTCGGCCCTGGACTGCCGCCAGACGGCACGGTCATAGATAACGCATTTGTCCAGTGGCACAACGACGGCACGGAGATCATGAATTCGTCACGCAACCCCGCTACACAAAGTTTCTGTCTGGGAGTGTGGAAGAAGCTGGGTCTCTTGAGGTATAAACTCAATCACTTTGCCATCAGTTGGGACCCCAATACCGACCCGAACAATCCGCTCGGCCCGGCCAACGTCCGGGAGAACGTCATCCTGAGTTCTGACGGAAGCACTTTTGTGGGGACGTTCGTGATTGTCCAGTACAATTCGGCGGGAAAGGTTCTCGTTCGCATCAAGGGTCTGCTGAGCGCAACCCGGATCACCCCGGATACAGCAGCGAGAAGTTTGTTTCAGAACTGAACTGACCCAGAGAGACCACCTTCAAGAAACTCCGGCACGCGGCAGGCCTCAAAACCTGTCGCCGTGCCCAGCTCATCTTGAGTGGAGCGGATTTCAGTTTGTGGTGGTGGGGGCCAGTCTCGCCTGGACCGGCAGCTCATCCCCGCGCAGATACTGCCCTTTGACGGCACGCATCTCCGGCATGGCAAGAAACGGTTTGCTGTAGTCATTGGCGGCATTCCAGAACAAAAAGCCGATGCCGCCCTTGTTTTTCGCGGTCAGTACCTGCGTCTCAATGTATTTCGGCGAGTAGGTTCGGGTGCGCCAGCGGAAGGCCTGCAGCCAGGGACGAATCACCACGCCGCTGCCCTCGGTAATCTTCTCGAACCGTTCCATGGATTCACCAATAAAGTGCTCAGGCGCATCTCCGGGACGAGCGATTCCGTCCATGCCGAAGAAGTGCGAGGGATAGATCATGGGCGAAAGCACGTCGCAATATTTCGCCATGCGCACGATGTCCTGGCCTGTATGCGCCAAGTCCACCGGACGCTGCCAAGCCATGATGCCGAACACGTCCAGCGACAACAACACACCCGTCGGGTGTAATTCGGCATAAGCATGTTTCAGGAAGTCGCTAATCACGTCGCTGCGATGCCACTCGGGATGCGCAGTCTGGAACACGAAAGCTGGCATCCTTCTGATCACCTTCCGCGGGAAAGCGAACATAGTCAAACTGAATTTCGTCCGCGCCCGACTCAGCCGCCTTCTTGGCCAGCGCGATGTCATATTCCTGCACCTTGGGCTGCGAGGGGTCGGTCCAGACCAGTTTCCCGTTCTCCCGCCACGGCTGACCGCTCTTTCGTGACTTCACGGCCAGCTCCGGATGCGCCGTCACTAACCGCTGGTCGCGAAAAATAGCTACTCGAGCGATGGCGTGCATGCCCTGAGAATGCAGAAATCGTGTGAATTTGGGCAGATCGCGAATCACCGGCCTGGGTCCACCCGCGAGAGCGTGATCGAAAGGAATGTTGATTACTCCGTCGCTGTCCTTCACGTCAAAGACCACGGCATTGCCGCCCAATTCGCGCCAGCGGCGGATGATGCGCAAGCCGCGATCGCTGTCCGCCATCACACCAGTCAAATACACTGCCCGAACTTCAAAGTCGGATGCAACCGGAACCGATTTCTCAACGATCGGAATCGCCAGAATGCCGGGAATCACGACTGGCTGGCCGGCCTTCAAGAAGCTGCCGTGCAGATCGTTGTTCGCTTTACGGATCGCCTCCGTCAGCTCGCTGGAAGTCAGATAGGAAGTCTGAGAAATATAATGGCGCGCTACCAAGGGAATACTGTCTCCCCGCTTGGCTACATACAGTGCGCTCCCCGGTGGAGCTACCGGAACCAGCGCAGGTGGCTCCAATGCTTTTGGACTAGCCGGAATGGTGGTCTTCGTCGTGCGCAGAAGCTGCGGTTTCTGCGCAGACTGAGCGGCCGCGGAAGGGACGCCCACGATACACCAGACAATGAAAGTTAAACTCAGGCAGTAGATAATGGCGAAGCAAAAGGGGCCCAGACGGCGCAAGAGATTCTCCGTGATGCTGTTTCACGGATGCTAGCGGGGAGCGAATTCGCGGGCTAGGTTACGTCGGGTCAGCCCCAGACGGTGAGTTCCGCATTTCCGTCACTGCGCCAAAGAAGATTCCAGGATACGCAAACTATTTCTCTTTACCGGATTTCGCCGCCGAACCTAGGGTGTCTCTTCTTTGTCCCTATATGCATCTAAGACTTATAGGAAATTGGTGATGGGCAGTTCGAAACAGGATGGCGAGTCATTTGCAGCAACCAAGCGACGGCGATAAAGGAGAATGACAAAATTTGTCGCCCGCGGTAGTCGATTGACCCGTTCTCCCAGGCAGCAATAAGGGCCCAAGAAAGGAAAGGGCCAAGACCCTATGAAAAACGTCCTCAACGCTATGCTGGACCCAACCCGCCGCAGCAGTGATGCCAAGGAATTCGAAGGCGCTCTCCGCCGTCGCATTGTCGGACAGGATCAGGCCGTCGAAAAAGTGGTGGAGATCTACCAGATGTTCCTGGCGGGACTAAATCCTCCCGGTCGTCCGGTGGGCAACCTCCTGTTCCTTGGACCCACGGGTTCGGGAAAGACCCGCGTGGTGGAAGCGATGGCCGAGGCTCTATTCGGCGACGCGCGCGCCTGCATCAAGATCGATTGCGCCGAGTTCCAGCATTCGCATGAGATCGCAAAGCTGATCGGTTCGCCTCCGGGATATCTTGGGCATCGTGAGACCCATCCCCTGCTCACCCAAGAGGCGTTGAATCAGTGGCACACGGAGAAACTCAAGCTATCGATTTTGTTGTTTGACGAAATCGAAAAAGCTTCCGACGCGCTTTGGCAGTTGCTGCTCGGCATCCTGGATAAAGCAACCTTGACCTTGGGTGATAACCGCCGCGTGGACTTGTCACAGTGCATCATCATTATGACCTCGAACCTGGGCGCCAGCGAGATGAGCAATCTGGTTGACGGCGGCCTGGGATTTGCCCAGCGGCCCACCGAAGTAGATTCGAGTCTGGATGAGAAAATCAATCGCACGGCGGTCGACGCGGCCCGGCGTAAGTTCAGCCCTGAATTCATGAACCGCATTGACAAGGCGGTGGTGTTCCGCACCCTGCGTTCGGAGCACCTGGAGCAAATTCTGGAGATTGAATTGGGGATGGTGCAGCAACGCATTCTGATGGCTGCGGCCGCGAACCAGTTCGTCTTCAGTTGCACTCCCAAGGTGAAGAGTTTTCTTTTGCACGAAGGCACTGATCCGAAGTACGGAGCGCGGCACTTGAAACGTGCCATCGAGCGTCACATCGTCTTTCAATTGGCCAATCTGGTGGCTACCAGCCAGGTCAAACTGGGAGACTTTATCCGCATCGACATGAGCGCGGACGGCAGGCTCACTTTCGTGAAGGAAGCGGAGAACGCGATGGTCCCCATGCTCCTGGAGCGTTATGGCGCGGCTGCCGGAGTGCTTCCAATGTCAGCTCGTACCGCACGACCGGTTGCTTCTCGCCGCGAGCTAGGCGCCACCGGAACCACCGACAGCAAGTAGGTTCTTTGAAATGCTGGAAACTAGAAGCGCCGGGGAACTGGCGCTTTTTTTGTTCTTCCAGTGGAGGCGAATTCTGAAGACTGAGGCCCGAAGCCTGAGGTCCGAAGTCTGAGGTCCGAAGTCTGAGGTCGGTTTTATCCTCCCTGCTTCAATTCCGTCAGCACTTGCCGGGCGATTTCCTTCAGCGTCTCGAACACGCCCGGGCCCTGGAAGGCCACAGCTTCGATCACCGGCTCATTTTTCCGCCGTAGCTCTTTGGCTAGGTTCTCGGCCGGCAGAACATTGGGCAGGTCGCGTTTGTTGAGTTGCAGCACGTAGGGAATCTTGTGGAAATCGTAGCCATGCTCCTTGAGGTTGGCCATCAGGTTTTCGAGCGCTTCGACGTTGGCGTCCATGCGCTCTTCCTGCGAATCGGCGACGAAGACGATGCCATCGACCCCGCGCAGGATCAGCTTACGGCTGGCGTCATAGAACACCTGGCCGGGAACCGTGTAAAGGTGGATGCGAGTCTTGAAGCCGCGCACCGAGCCCAGATCCAGCGGCAAGAAGTCGAAGAACAGAGTGCGCTCCGTCTCCGTGGCCAGCGAAATCATCTTTCCCTTCTGCTGTTCGGCGGTCTTCTGATAGATGAACTGCAGGTTGGTCGTCTTGCCGCCTAGTCCGGCGCCATAGTAGACGATCTTGCAATTGATCTCGCGGGCGGCAAAATTGATGAAACTCAAGACTTTCCTCAAAACAGCGGCGGCGCAGTCGATTCGCCGACCGCCCCCGCATTCAGGATTTGGCTTGGTGCTGCTGGTTTTATACCACAGGGTTCGGCTTTACCGGCAGGTTACTCTGGTTACTGGCCGCAATCCCCGCGGCTTCAAGAACCACTGGCAGAAGGACTTAATGCCTCGGTGGCGCGGGTGCCGGGTAATATCCGTCCTTGGCATACACCTTCAGATCGGGACGCGCGACCTTGACTTCGATCTGCCGATAAGTGCTGCTGGGGGTGGCGCGGGTCGCATAGCCGACCGTGTAAAGGTTTCGGGCATCGCCCACGGCACGGGCGTACGCGCTCTCGATCGCATCACGGGAGAATTCGGTGAAGATTTCGCCCCCGGTAGCGTTGGCATATTTGGGAAGGATGTCGCTATAACCCTGTAGCGGCAAATGCAGCTTTGATATCTTGTTGTAACCGGGGATCGCTGCTGACTCCACTCCTATGCCGTAGACCAAAATCCCATTCGAAAGCAGCACCCGCAACACGTCGCGATAGCTAGCGTCGCTGCGGTATTCACGTCCATCGCTGATGATGAAAATAATTTTGCGGCGGGTGCGCTCACGTTTACTCAAATCCATGGCCGCCGCCAAGATTGCATCGTTCAGCACATGAGACTCCTTGGCGGGGGTCACCACTGTCGGCGCGCTGGGATCGAGGGGACGCCCGTTCACGATCGGCCCTTGCGGAGCCAGCGGACCGCTCAGCACGGACGGACCATTGTTCCGGCCTCGCACCATTTTCAGTTCGTTCAGCACGTCGGTCAATTTCTTGCCCACGGCGGTGAAGTCCGCCACTCGGGCGACATTGCTGCTATAGGTATAAATCGAGACCTCATCAAACCCACTGAACGCCGCTTCCAGCGCGGGAAACGTCTGGTTGACCTTCTGCACGGCAACGTCCGGCATCCCCAGGTCAAAGATCACAGCGGCCGACAGCGCGAACGGATCGCTGGTAAAGAAATTCAGTTTCTGCTTCTGGCCATCTTCAAAAACCGAAAAGTCCCTGGAGAACAATCCACTAACCAGGTGGCCCGCCTGGTCGGTCACTCGCACCGGGACCAGCACATCGTTCACCGGAACCACAAATTTATAGAGCCCCTCATTCGGGCCCGTCGGCTCCGCCGCCGTTCCGGGTGGCACGGTCTTGATGTTGAACGGAGGCGCCGAGCTTGTATTCTCCGGCGTGGGTGCCGGGCCGCCTGAAGGCGTGCTTTCGCCAGGTGGCGCTTGGTTTGGAGGTGGCGCGGGCTCCGGTGTAGCCTCGGGCGGAGTGTTTGGGAACTGTGGTACCGGTCGCGTGGCCGAAGGCGCATCCGGGATATCCGGTTGTGGAGGCTCTTGCTTTGCCGGATCCTGCTGTTGGGCTATGACCGATCGCGGAGATCAGGCATAGAACCGAGCAAAAAGCTACCACCCTTAGCCAGGCTCTCCACCCTCGATTCCGGATTACTGCTAACACCGGGTATCCTCCCCTGCTCCCAACAACTGCGTCTAATTTCGGATGCTGAGACCGCCGACTTGGTGCATCTAACGCTAGAGGAATAGACTAACAAAAAGCGCGAGAGAATACTTCTGATGCCCAAAGTCCCTGTCTTTCAATCCTTTGCTGGTCTCCTGCTCATCGCCTGTCTGTCCGCCTCCGTTCTCTCTCAAGCGCAGGAAATGCCCCGGCTCGTCACCCCCGACCAGAGCCCGGCGCAAGATCAGGCGGAAGACCAGTCGATTAGCACGCTGAAAGTCAATGTCAACGTGGTCCAGCTATTTTTCAATGTCAAGGACAAGAAGGGGGGATTGATCCCGAGTCTGCCCAAAGACGAATTCGAAATCCTCGAGGATTCCAAGCCGCAGACCATCAAGTACTTCACGGCGGAATCCAATCTACCGCTTACTCTCGGCATCCTGATCGATTCCAGCGGAAGTCAGCAGCGCGTGTTGGACATGGAGAAAGAAATCGGAGGCGCGTTTCTCTCCCAGATCCTGCGCGAGAAGGATATGGCCTTCGTACTCGGCTTCGACGTGAATGTGGATCTGCTCCAAGATTTCACCAACTCCCCGCGTCTACTCAAGGCGGCGCTTAACAGCGCGAAGATTAATACTGGGGGCGGCAGCGGAGCCGGTATTCCAGGCATGGGCGGAGGACCCGTGCCGACAAGTAATCCGCGCGGTACCTTACTCTATGACGCGGTTTACCTCGCTTCCCACGATGAGCTGGCACAACAGGTCGGACGCAAAGCCATGATCCTCCTGACGGACGGGGAAGACCAGGGAAGCCAGCTCAAACTCAAGGATGCGGTCGAAGCGGCGCAGAAATCGGACAGCATCGTCTATGTGTTGTTGTGCGCGGACCGCGGCTTCTACGGCGGTTTCGGCTACTCCGGCGAAGGCGAAATGAAGAAACTTACCCAGGAAACCGGCGGCCGAGTCATTGATGTGGGGAACAAGCCGGAGAAACTGAAGCAGGCCTTCGATCAGATTGCCCTGGAGCTACGCAGTCAATACAACATTGGCTATACGCCGACCAATACGTCCCAGGACGGCACCTTCCGCAAAGTGGAAATCCATACTAAAAACAAAGACTATAAGATCCAGGCGCGCACTGGATACTACGCCGGGGCCAAGCGAGACTAGCGTCGAACTTCTCTTATTCGGCTCGCGCTTGTTTCAAGCCGGTCGTGCCGTTCCCACAACCAAGCGTTCTTTGTCAGCGCTTCGGTTGCTGTCTCGCTCTTCGGTCTCCTCGTAACCCAGTGTTGCGTAGTAGACTGCGCGATCGAAGAACTGGTTGAGCATCTTCTGTAATTCCAATTCGCCGAAGAGTTCCACGATGTTGTCGACAAAAGCCTCTCGCTGCAGGAAATGCCATAAATGATTACGGCTGATCACCAACGCCCATACAAACTCAGACAGGCGGACTCCCTGGGATGCCCGGCGCGCGGCGATTGCTCGGAACCGCTCCCCGATATCGGCCTCGCTCTTTTGCAGTAGCCACTCCCCCAAGTTGCGATAAACCTCAATCACTGCTCGGTGCAGTTCCTCGGGCGGGATCTTCCGAAATTCACGCGTACGCTCCGATTCTCGGAGCTGCCGAGTTAACTCCTGTGCCAATTCCTCGGAGTGCCCTTCGATGAGGTGTACCAGTCTCAACCCTAACATTCGCCGTTCTCCTCGGTCCCTACTTAACAAGATGCGGCCAACGGGAACGAGGATGCCGGCGCACAGCATCTAATACATATCTATAAACATCTATACATATCGCGACACGACATATATGACGGCCAAAAAACTGAATCCGCCTTTGGCTCAAGGCATCGTAGTTGTTTGGATACTAGGCGGTATCGCGGCTGCGACGCACCTGCTTAGCGATCTCGCTTATCTTCGTTTAACGGGGCGAGCCGAAGGGGGATTCGGCAGAGGTAGGATCATCAATGGAGCGAATCTAGCTCAGATAGCCCGCAAATGCAATGGTACGAAGCAACTAAACCATTAGATTAACTTTTAAGGTCTAGTGACTCCGACTAGGCTACGTAGGTAGTTGTAAAGATCCTACGACGCGATAAAGCCCCCCCAGCGCGCCCCCTTAGCTGACTCTCCCCAGCCTGCAGCGCCCAAACTAGGAGGATTCTTCATGAAGAAAGTAGTGTGTACCATTCTGTCTATTCTGGCCATTGCCCTCGTGCTGGGAGTGGTCTCGGGAACCGCGGTGGCGCAAGACAATAGCACCTACGCTGTCACGTATTATTCGAACGCGAATACTACGGGCGCGCCGGATGCCACAGTGCGGGTCATCAACGACGGCGACACCGGGGGCACCCTCTGTGCGGCGTTCTACGTGTTCGACGATAGCCAGGAGATGCAGGAGTGCTGCAGCTGCCCGGTAACCGCCGACGGCCTTATTTCAGAATCCGTCAACCGTTACCTGTTGGCGAATTCTCTGACCTCATTCGTGAACCACCGCGGCGTGATTAAGGTGGTTTCGACGACTCAAAATTCCGGCTATTGTGATCCCACCAAGGGCGCCGCCACGGCTGGAATCCGGGGTTGGGCCACGCATATCCAGAGAGCAACTTCTGGCTACGCGATCACCGAGACCGAGTTGCACGATGCGAACCTCTCGGCGGCTGAACTAGCCGGCTTGCAGCAGTTCTGCTCGTTCGAGATCGTTCTGGGCAGCGGTCGCGGTACCTGCTATTGCGGTGCGGAAGACTACGCGTTCTAAGGCTTAACTGCTAGAACGTGCAACTGAAATGCCTTGCCGTGTACGGGCCGCCGAGCACAAATTCGGCGGCCCCATTTTCATAGTTAACAGTGGGCTTTGATTAGGGGAGTGCGGCATGAAAAAGATAACGACTGTCGGATTTTTGTTCGCGATTTTGGCCGTCGCATTGGGTGTCCATCATCTAGCTTTTGCCCAGAGTGGTAGTTATTC
>CAVSNS010000048.1:0-13087 GCA_963729325.1 uncultured Acidobacteriota bacterium | reverse complement strand
CCTCTGTCAGCGCGTCATGAAACGCGATCAGGCCCTGGGAACCATCGAGGCTGGAAAGCTGGCCGACGTCATCCTGGTGGACGGCGACCCTGCAGCCCACATTAGCGACATTCGCCGCGTCACGACTGTGGTGAAGGACGGCATTGTCTATCAGACTTCTGACTTGTACTGGGCCATCGGCGTGAGACCCTAGCGCTTGCAGGTAGTGGCTTAATCTCCCTAGACTACAACGCAGCGACGGCACGTTAATTGCATCATTTAATACTAGCGACGTAGCACTCCGGCGAACCGTCATTTGATACGCAAGAGAATCCGACGATTTGAGAACCGTTGCCGAGAGTGTATCCAATCATGCGACCGCCCGTGATCGTTACCTTAACGTCGGCTTGAGCCTTGGCCTCGGTTGGGCGATGGAGCCACATCCCTAAAGTCAGTCCTAGGATCATCGCAAGCAGAAGTCTCAAGGATTCCATTTTGCCGCCTCCTTTGACTCATAATTTAACCCACAAAAAGCGAAAGGCTCCATCTCTTGGAGCCTCATAATTTATTTTTAGTGGTGTTTCGAGGCATTATGCCGCAGACCGACTCTCATCCTTACATCATTCCTCCCAACTCTCTGAGTTCAGTAAAAGAAAACCGTACGTCTGAGAATAGTTCATCTGATTCGCACAAAAGCCTAAAGGTCACTACTGTGTTCCACTCTACTAGCTCCCGCCCCGGCCTCGGCATTGATACCGAGCGCACATTACAACCACGCAGGTCCAAGGTTCGGAAATCACCTGGAGCTAGCTCAAGAGTTATTGAACGCCGTTCTTGTGAGAATCCTCTGACCGTGGCATTGAAGGTGTCTGGCCATCTATCCCCAGAGGTATTAACCTCAACCGCTATTGAGGGTTTCGGATTCGAGTTGCACCACCTTCCGACCGTACCCCAAAACCTATCCTGGGATGAATTCATGCTCGTTTCTCACCAATATAGATCGGGGCTTGTTCAAGCAAGGTACTTATCGGCGCAAGAGCATCGATGTGATGGTGCCAGATCAACATCCGCCATAGGTCATTCCGCTTGACGGAAGAATGAGGCAAGCCGATAATTGTGGTTGCGAGGCCATGATTCCGGCTTGCCGGGTTGTGGTTTCTGGGCCGCTTGAGATTCCAGTCTTAGCGGCTCTTGCTTTTTGCGCTTGTGATTGGTGGAGGAGGCATCCTAGGCTCCTTTCAGTGAGACAAACTTCTCTCTCCGACGTTTTGTGAGCTTGAATTCCTTCGGGTGTGTAGTAAGCGCGGACTCAATTGCAGGTCTGCTGGCCTTTAGCCCGAAGCTCTTTAGGTGCGACTCTAGCTCGAAAACTCGAATCTCTACCGTTTGCCTTACGATCTCGCGAATGACACGCCAGAGAGAAACCTTGGATAGGTCCATCTCAGCTTCGTCTATGACCAGACCCACGGCCTCCTGCATCCCACATTCACGATCTTGGGCGACCGCATAAGCATCCCCTTTAGGATTGTCTTTAGCAGGTGCATTCAACATAAGCGCATATCCAATCTTGACACTTCGCTCCTTAGATTCCACCTCTTTAAACAATTCGCGGTAACGCTGATATCCGTCCCGGAGACTATTTAACTCCTCTATATCTCTAGTCAGTTCTGCACACTTGCGTGCAGTCTGCTGGCTAATGCCGCGAACGATATCTTTGAAGCGGGCCACAATCGATACACTATAGAGTGACATAACATTTGTCAATTAAATTATATAGTCACGCTTTTCGAGCCTCATCTAGATCTTCCATCTTCATTTCCTCTTCAATTGTCAGTTTGGATTTCCACAGTTGGAAACTTGCGCGACTCAAATTAAACCGGTACCCACTTGCGCCCTTCATGCAGACATTCCTCCCTCCGGCGCAGTAGAATCTGCCATGCGGTAAATTCTTTTCACACTCCCGCGAGGAACGACGAATGGTAAACAAGGCTCTTACCACCGAAGCCAGCACTAACATCGATTCCATCCTGCAAGAGCAGCGAAAATTCGAGCCGCCCGATCACTTCCGCCAGCACGCCCATATTCAAAGCCTGGAGGAATACGAGCGCATCTACCGTGAATCGGTCGAGCATCCGGAGAAATTCTGGGGCCGAATTGCGGAAGAACTGCACTGGTTCAAGAAGTGGGACAAGGTGCTGGAGTGGAATAATCCCTGGGCCAAATGGTTTGTGGGCGGCCAGATCAATCTTTCCTACAACTGTCTCGACCGGCATGTGCAGACCTGGCGCAAGAACAAAGCCGCACTGGTTTGGGAGAGTGAACCGGGCGAAGTCCGCATCCTTACCTACCAACAACTTCATCGCGAAGTCCAGAAGTTCGCCAATGTCCTGAAGTCGCTGAGCATCAAGAAAGGCGACCGGGTAGCTATTTACATGGGAATGACGCCCGAGCTGCCCGTTGCGATGCTAGCCTGCGCAAGGATTGGAGCGCCCCATACCGTAGTATTCGGCGGTTTCGCTGCTCATGCTCTCGTGGATCGCATTCACGACTCGCAGGCGGCGGTGGTCGTCACACAGGATGGGTCGTACCGTCGCGGCGCCGAAGTCAAATTATTCCCAGCGGTAGAGGAAGCGCTGAAGTCCTGTCCATCGGTGAAGCATACCGTCGTCTACAAGCGCACGGGCACGGCGGTCAATCTGCAGGCAGGCCGTGACCATTGGTGGCACGAGTTGATGGCTTCAGTCTCCGACGAGTGTCCGGCCGAGCCTCTCGGGGCAGAGCATCCGCTCTACATCCTGTACACCTCGGGCACAACCGGCAAACCGAAAGGAGTGGTCCACACCACGGGCGGCTATTCGGTTGGCACTTACCTCACAACCAAGTGGGTGTTTGATCTGAAAGAAGAAGACACCTACTGGTGTACGGCTGACATTGGTTGGGTCACCGGTCACAGCTACATCGTGTACGGGCCGCTGCAAAACGGAGCCACCAGCGTCATGTATGAAGGCGCGCCAAATTTTCCTGAGCCCGACCGTTTCTGGAGCATGATCGATCGCCACAAAGTGAACGTGTTCTATACCGCGCCCACGGCGATCCGCACCTTCATCAAGTGGGGCGAGCAGTGGCCGAAAAAGCACAAACTCGACAGCCTGCGTCTGCTGGGGACAGTCGGCGAGCCGATCAATCCCGAGGCCTGGATGTGGTATCGCGAAATCATCGGCCACGATCGCTGCCCCATCGTCGACACTTGGTGGCAGACCGAGACCGGCCAAATTATGATTACGCCGCTGCCGGGAGCCATTGCCACTAAACCAGGCTCGGCCACCAGGCCATTTCCTGGAATCGTCCCAGAGGTTGTGTCCATGGATGGAAAGCCTGTGCCCGCCGGCTCGGGTGGATTTCTGATTCTCACGCAGCCTTGGCCGGGCATGCTCCGCACCATTTACGGCGATCCGGATCGCTACGTGAAGCAGTACTGGTCACAGATCCCAGGCGCCTACTTCACCGGAGACGGCGCCCGGAAAGACAAAGACGGTTACTTCTGGATCATGGGCCGCGTCGACGACGTCATTAACGTTTCCGGCCATCGGCTCAGTACCATGGAAGTTGAATCCGCCTTGGTGGCGCACGATGCTGTCGCCGAGGCCGCTGTGGTCGGCCGTCCGGATGAACTGAAGGGCCAGGCGATTTCGGCGTTTGTTACGCTTGAGCAAGGCCAGAAGCCCTCACCGGAATTGAAAGAAGAATTGCGACGCTGGGTCACCAAAGAAATTGGCGCACTAGCCCGCCCCGACGACATCCGCTTTACTGACATGCTACCCAAAACGCGCAGCGGAAAAATCATGCGCCGCCTGCTGCGCGAACTTGCCAGCGGCAGCGACGTGAAAGGTGACACCACCACGCTGGAAGATTTTGGAGTGATTGCCAAGCTGAGAGAAAGTGAAGAGACCTAGTTTCTTCCTCTTGTCATCCTGAGCGAGTAAGCTCCCAGGTTAAACCTGAGAGCTTGCGAGTCGAAGGATCCCTATATTCACGGGGAACCAATGAGTCCATCCCAAGCGTAAATCCCGCCAACGCGCTACTCTTGGCCGCCGTTACGTCGTGAATGCTGTCGGTAAGCTCCAATGTTGCCAGGCGCTGACCACGCGCAGTAAAAAGCAAACCACCCCGCCCAGGACGGCCGACGGAGTGCGGTGCAACCCCATCGCGCGGCTCACTACCAGGGCCACCGACCCCAGCAGGGCACAAGTCGCATAGACATCGGAATGGAGAACGCTTGGAACCTGCGCCAGCAGTATGTCGCGCACCGTCCCTCCCCCCACCGCAGTGATTGTGCCCATCAGAGTCGCAATGAACGGATTGATCTGGTACGCCAGCGCCTTCTCCGCCCCAGCAACCGCAAACAACCCCAAGCATGCTGCATCCAGCGTGACCATCACTGGACTCGGGATTCGCTCGACGTAACGGTGCAGGAAAAATACGACTCCAGCGCCTGTGAAAGCTACCACTGGAAAGCGCCAATCACGAATTGACCGGGGAGGCACCGCGCCGATTAAAAGGTCACGAACAACGCCGCCGACCAAGGCGGTCGTGAAACCTAATACCATCACTCCAAAGAAATCGAGTTCGCTCAACACCGCCGCCGTCGCACCCTCGACCGCAAAAAGGAAAGTCCCGGCGAAATCCACTGACATTTGCAGCATGGACTGAGCATTGTTTTCCGGATGGGGCGTCTTTCTGCATTTGGCCAATGTATCAGCTACAAATCGTGAAGTCATTTCTGCGACTTGGCACTCGACCCTCCAATTTTTGCGACTTGAAAGCGCGTAGCCTGCACTGCGAAAAGCCTCTGCTAGAATCCGACTGGATGCTTCAGAAACACAAGTTGGAGGGACTGGCTTGACTGTTCTAGTCGTAGGAGGTGCGGGATACATCGGCAGTCACGCGGCGCGTGTCCTAAGGCGTCACGGTCACGAAGTTATCATTTATGACAACTTGTCGACTGGGTACAAAATGCTGGCTGAGGGTTTTGAGCTGATCGTGGCCGACATTTCTGATTCAGCCAGCTTGACGCCGGTGCTGCGCCGGGTAGATGCCGTGATGCACTTCGCCGCTCATGCTTACGTAGGCGAATCCGTCACTAATCCCAGAAAATATTTTCAGAACAACGTACTGGGCGGCCTCGCACTTCTCCACGCCGTCCTGGATTCCAGCGTGCGCAAGTTTATTTTCTCGTCCACTTGCGCGGTTTACGGCATTCCCGCCAAGGTCCCCATCACGGAAGACATGCCGCGCTCGCCAGTGAATCCTTACGGAATTACCAAGCTGGCCTTGGAGCAGGCACTCGAAGCCTACGACTACGCCTATGGATTACGCTTCGTGAGCTTCCGCTACTTCAATGCCGCAGGCGCAGATGAAGACGGAGGCGCCGGCGAGAACCACACCCCCGAAACTCATCTCATTCCATCCGCCTTCGAAGCCATTCGGGGAGACCGCGCCGCACTCGATATCTACGGGAATGATTACCCCACTCCCGACGGCACCTGTGTGCGTGACTACGTCCACGTGAATGACTTGGCTGAAGCGCACGTCCTGGGCTTGGAGTATCTCTCGGGTGGAAGCTCGGCCAAGCTCAATTTGGGGACGGGCCGAGGCCATTCCGTGCGCGAGATTATCTCCACCATTGAAAAGGTAACCGGCCAAACTGTCCCCACCCGTACGGCACCCCGACGCCAAGGCGACCCTGCAGAGTTAGTGGCCGACCCTCGGCGCGCCGAGACATTGCTTCATTGGAAAGCCACGCGTTCGCTTAAACAAATCGTCGCCACCGCGTGGAACTGGGCGCAACAACAATCCGCGTCCTTGAAGAGAACCTAGAGAGGCAGAGCGCTATCGACCCAGCGTCCTAGGAGGCTGGAGGGACGCTACGATAGCGCTGCCTGTTGACCGACTGAGAAAAAGCCTAGGCGCGGGGCCGCACCATTTCTAGTGTATTGTCGGGCAACCGGGAACAAGCCTGATCACCCTACTCTGGCATGAGAGACTAAATGGCGGGCCGCTGTCGTTAAAGCGAGTTCCAAATCCTGCAGGTGGCGCTCTTCGGTCAGATAGCTAATGACCATCATGCGGATAACGCTTTGGCCGTTCACCGTGGTCTCCGAGATCCAGCGCCGCCCATCGCTAGTGACTTCTTCCACGACGCTGCCATGCGCTGCCGCCAATTGCTGGGGGCTGAGCTTAAACGATTTGAGCCGGAAGGTGACAATGGGCAAAGTCGGCCGAGCCGCCAGTTCAAAGTCCTCTGAAGCCCGGACCCATTCCACAAATTGTTCGGTTAGCGCTAGCTGACGATCGATCAATTCCTCGTACGCCTTGCGGCCGTGAACCCGGAGCGTCAGCCAGAGCTTGAGTGAGTTCATCCGCCGCGTCCATTGGGTGCTGATGCGAGCATTGTCCGGCAAGTTCGCTCCCGCCGCCTTTGGCATGTAAGGCGCCCTCACCGCGAAGGCACGCTCCAGCGTTTCCGGATGGCAAGTCAAAATAACGCCTGCGGCGAAAGGCACAGCCAGCCATTTGTGCGGATCGATGGTGATCGAGTCTGCCAGCTCGATTCCACTCGCCAACTTTCGATGTCGATCGGAGAAGATGACTGCTGCGCCATATGCGCCATCCACATGCAGCCGGAGATCGTGGCGGCGACAAAGTTCTGAAAGAGCCACAAGGTCGTCCACAACGCCAGAGTTCGTGGTGCCGGCGGTAGCGATCACGCAGAAAGGTTTTCTCCCGGCCGCTCGATCAGCCAGGATGGCCACTTCAAGCTTCTCTGGATCAAGTTGCAAGTTTTTATCTACAGCGATCCGTCTTAGCGCCTTGCGTCCGATACCAAGCAGACCGGCGGATTTGTCGAGCGAGTGGTGCGCCTCGGTCGAAGCATAGGCTACCGGCTGACCGCCGATTGAAGCCACGCCATCATCAATCGAGTTCGGAAACTTTGCCGCCAAGGCCAGAGCGAGACCGCTGAAATTAGCTTCATTGCCGCCGCTGGTGAAAGTTCCATTAAACGGACCGCGCCAGCCGACTCGTCCTCCGATCCACTGAATGGTTTCCAGTTCGATCTTCGACGCCAATTGCGAGCGCGCCAGGGTAGCCAGTTGTGGATTGAGCGCTGCGACCAGCGCTTCCCCCAGCACGCCCATGTAGGTGGGAGTGGGATTCATCAACCCAAAATAGTTGGCGCTAGGCACATGGAATCCCTGATCCACCATTTCACGGCAGAGTTTATCCAGCACCTTCGCTGCATCCTCCCCAGCTTCCGGAAGCGAATCCTAAAGCGGTCCATAAGTGCGCTGCGGGGCGGGAAGCTGGACCGCGCGATCGGGGAGAGAAGAGAAAAACGTATCGATCTGGTCGATCAGCTGATATCCGAGCTTTCGGCGAGTTGCAGAATCGAAGTCGAAACTCATAGATATTCGACTACACCTTCCGCCCAAACGTCGCAATCATCTATCCGAAACTTGCGGTCAAATCGCGGGGGACAGGCTCGGCAGCGGCTGAGTTTAATCGAATCTTGGGTTGGCGCGGACCATGTGTTTGGGATTTTCAGAGGCGTCATCCCGAGACCCGGCGCAGATCAGCCGGGTGAGGGATCTCGCGCGGAGCTGACTCGGGCACTTGCCGTTCTCACGCCAGATCCCTCGCCCCGCTGGTGAAAGCGCGGGGCGTCGGGATGACGTTGACGACGCGAACATAAGAGACAGAAGACAATTGTCCTGCTCCGAAGTCGTCTTATTTCTTCTCTACGTCCTCGCCGTGCTCCGTGCTTGCTCGTTTTTCTGGCCTCAACAGCGGAAACAGGATCACATCACGAATGGTGTGCGAGTCAGTCAACAGCATGGCCAATCGGTCCACGCCCACGCCCACACCTCCGGCGGGAGGCATGCCGTAAGCAAGTGCCTGGATATAGTCCTCATCCATCTGATGGGCTTCCTCGTCGCCCCGCTCGCGTTCTTTTAGTTGTTGCTCGAAGCGGCGACGCTGGTCTTCAGGATCATTGAGCTCGCTGAAGCCATTGGCAATTTCCATCTTTCCGACAAAAATCTCCCAGCGTTCGGTCCAGTCGGGCTCATCGGGTTTTTGCTTCGACAGTGGCGAGACGGCCGTAGGGAACTCATAAATGATAGTTGGCTGAACCAGTTGTTCCTCCGCAACTGCATCAAATAAGTTGGCAATAGTTTTACCTGGAGGCTCTTTCGGATCGTAAGCAACGTGCGCGTGAGCTGCGTTGAATCGTTGCACAAGATGTTTCACCGAATCCTGCGTGGCGAAGTCTGAAATTGCGGGCTTGGCACCTGCAGCCTCCGGCCAGTAATGAATGATGGCCTCGCGCATGGTCATCCGCCGCCAGTTTGCGCCCGCCCAATCGATCTCATCCTCACCCCATTTGGTTTTTGTTCCTCCGGTGACATCCTTCGCTGCCTGTTCGATAATCTCTTGCGTAAGGTCCATCACGCCGCGGTAGTCGGTATACGCCTGGTAAAACTCCAGCATTGTGAACTCAGGATTCCACCGCCAGCCCAGGCCTTCATTGCGGAAATTACGGTTGATCTCGTAGACACGGTCCAGGCCGCCCACCGTGAGGCGCTTGAGATAAAGCTCCGGCGCGATGCGGAGATACAGATCCATATCGAGCGTGTTGTGATGAGTTCGAAACGGTCGCGCGACCGCGCCGCCCGCAATGAGCTGCATCATGGGAGTTTCAACTTCAACGAAACCGCGCGCCTCCATGGACCGCCGCAGCGACTGCACCAGCTTGCTACGTTTGAGGAAGACCTCCCGGACCTCGGGGTTCATGACCAGATCAACGTAGCGTTGGCGATAACGCAGCTCAACATCGGTGAGGCCGTGCCATTTTTCTGGCAGTGGCAGCAGGTCCTTGGAGAGGAACGTAATCTCATCAACATGCACGCTCAGTTCTCCGGTGCGCGTGCGGAACAGATATCCGCTGACCCCAATGTGATCACCAAGGTCAAGTAATTTGTACAACTCGAAACCCTTGTCGCCCACGGCATCTTTTTTGATGTAGATCTGCAGCCTTTGCCCCCCTTGCTGCAGGTGCGCAAATCCAGCCTTGCCCATCAACCGGATGGCCATGATGCGCCCGGCGATTTTCACATTCACGCGCGGATTTTCCAATTGCTCCGCAGTTTTATCCGAGTGCTCCGCAAGAATTTGAGGAATCGTGTGGGTGAACTCGTACTTTCGGGGATAAGCCGGTTGGCCGAGTGCTTCGATTTGTTTCAGCTTTTGCCGCCGCAGTTGATAAATATCGTCGTCGAGTGCCAAGGAATTCCTTTTATTGCGCGGATTGCGATCCCCAAAGAGGGTTTCCGGCTGAATCAGGAAAACCGATTATAAACAACGTCCGTTGGATTCGGGGATGTGGAGGTATCCAGGCCGTCCCTTGGGCAGAGGTGAAAAAAAGAGGGGCCACCCGACGGGCGACCCCAATAATCATCTCAAAGGATGCAGTTCAGTGGGCAGCCGCAGCACCGCCGCCCGCTGACGCTGCCACGACTGCATTGATGAACTCTAACCCATTCGGCGTGCCCAAGCCCGTCACGTTGTCCCACCCTGGACCAGTGGTGAGGGACGAGTCAGTCCCGAAGACAAACACATCCCAACGTGTGGAGGTAGAGCTTTGAAAGAGCGCGCTGACAAAGTTTTGCGTACCCCCCAGCGTACATGGTGGAAGCGCACATGCGGATGGCGCTGCCAGAGCCCTCGCACTTTCGTGAATAATAGTGGGCGGTTTTGGTGGCGTGTTGGGAATTGAAATGACCCCAGTCACGTTATTTGGGGAACCGATCTGGCGTACGTCGTTGATGGCGCGAGGAGGCAGGTTGTAGAGAAGAGGTGCCGCCTGTCCCAGAGGACCGCCGCCGGCCGCCTGGTTCGCGAGCGCCCATATGGCCGCGAACATGGGGGACGAGAGACTCGTTCCTCCAAACACTGTGACGACTTGCGGATGACCCGGCACGCTGTCGGGTGTCACGATGATCTCTATCCCGGTCTGTGGATCCGCAACCATGGAGATGTCTGGCGTCTGGCGAAAACTGCCCGGCAAATTCTTCTGGAATGATGGTTTGGCGAAGACGCTGCTGGGCCCTCCCCCTGCTCCGCCATTGAAGCCAAAACCGAGAGGCGGGACGACGGGAGGATTCGGGTTGGGGTTCGCGATTCGAGCGAAGTTGAGGCCCCAGCCGGTCTGGAATTTGACGGTGTGGTCCGCACCTAAGAACGTGCTAGTACCACCCACGGCCGTCGCAAACGGTGAACTGGCAGCGAATCCAGGAGACTTGGCGTTAATGCCAAAATTCGCATTATCGAAGGCGAGGTTGTCACCAGCATCGCCGGTGGAAACTTGCAGCGAAATGCCCAGAGCCGCGGCCGTCATTGCGATGTTGTTTTCAACTACGAGCGCTGACGGCGCAAGGTCGACAAACACTATCTCTGGAAGTCCAAAACTGTTGGAAATTACGTTGCCCGCGAGATTGTCGATCGCAAACAGATTTGCGATATCGAGATTTGTGCCCGAGTTGTCCGCAGCCAGCACCAGGAGAATGTTGGCAGCTGGAGCGATGCTGTGCGCCGATTCCACATCGAGAGTGGTTTCGAATTGCCAATTTCCTGCGATACAGCCGTTTTTAGCAGTGCAGGTCGCCGTGCCATTGGGCTTGACGATTTGGAAATTCTTAGAGGTGAGCCGGGGCAGCTTGTTAAGTCTGGAAAACGTGTTGGCGTCAGCAAGAATCGTATTCGAACCGAAGGCATCGACAATCACGATGGTCTGGCCTGTGCCAGCAAAGCCGTTGGCATAGACCGTATCCAACCCGTAAATGGCTTGCATGTCGGCAGCATCATAGCCGCACTGGGGAGCGCCGGGTGGAACGGAAGCAATGCCTGAACCGTAGGTATTGCCCGAGTAGACGGCTGATGGACCACCGCCAGCGGTGGTGAAAGTCTCGGTCGCAGGCCCACCGAGACAGTTTGCCGTGAAAAACAGTCCATTTGAGCCCGCGCCGCCTGCAGACTTGAGCGGAATGCCTCGAGCCGGGCCACCGGTATCAGGATTGATCGGTCGCCGCGCATAAGACTGGTAGCGAAGGTCGTTTAATCCCTGCACCGCAGCAACTACGCTTGCGGCAGGTCCTTCGATCGACGGCTCGGTCAGGTTCGCCCGATGGATCTCTCCATTGATTTTGAAGCGGTTGATCTCAACCTTGAAGGCACCCTGAACGTCCGCGATACGGCCCTGCGCAGATATGTAGTGGTTATTTTTGTCCACGGACGAGATGGTTAAATTACGGCCTGTGAGGAAGTCGCGGACCGCGGCTGCTTCCCGGGCCGTCGGCGCGAAGTTCGCGTGATATTGCTCTAGAGTGAGGAAGTGATGATAGTTCGGAGAATTCGCGTCATACATCTCTCGAACCAGTTCATCGAATGCGGCCTGGTTATGATGCTTCAACCAAACCGTGACCGTGATCTGCTTGGACAAATCCTCAGCACCAAGGTTTTCTGCGTTCGAAAGCATTTGCGAAGGGTTGTCTGCGGCAACTTGCGCCCGGGCTGATTGAGAAAATCCAAAGCCAGCGGCCAATGTGAAAATTACGAGCAGAGTGGCGACTTTCTGGATCGACATAACTGAATCTCCTTGGAAGGGCTGACATACGCGGGTTTGCGCCTTGCTGCGAACCTCGCGCGGAAAGAGCGGGGTCGAAGTTTGTCACTAGTAACAGAGCACTGTCAAGGCGTATCTGATGAGTGCAAACAATTGCACAAAATGCCAAAAACCGTGCCCAACAAGGCTTTCCAGAGATCAGGAGTGCGCACGCACGCACATTTCACGCTAGCAGTCAGGCGACCGACAAAGCTGTAGCATCACAAAACAGCGATGACGGATTATGTCTCGGGCGATAGCGGACACTCGAGTTCTTTCAACAGTTCCGCCATCGATTGAACCCTGATCCTTGAAGCGAGGGCTGGTCAGAAGTTACTATTACGAGTCAACTGTGTTCAGCAGCAAGGCGTGAGGGAAGTTAATGCCGCAAAACTACGTTCCTATCTTTATCTTCATCGCAGTGGTGGCGATCATGATTCCTCTACCGCTGCTGCTGGCCAAGTTGGTCCGCCCGGAGAATCCCAGCAAGGCGAAATTGATGCCTTACGAATGCGGCATCGATCCCGTGGACAACTCTCGCGGTCGTTATACCGTTCGTTACTATATTGTTGCTATCCTGTTCGTGGTATTCGACGTGGAGACCATTTTCCTTTTTCCCTGGGCGGTAAAATTCAAGGCCCTGGGGGCGTTCGGACTCGTCGAAATGCTAATTTTCCTCGCCATCCTGGTCGTGGGTTACATCTGGATCTGGAAGAAGGGCGCCTTGGAATGGATCTAGGTTGGTTTGCGCATGACTGATCCAGCTCCACAGTCCGAGACATTCGTCGCCAGCCGCCTGACCCGAGGAAATCTGCTTTTCCCCACACGAATCACGGTCACGCCACAACACGTGAGCCGGATCAAGCCTCGCCTCTTTGGCAGCAACGAGGAGAGCATCGCCATCGGCAAAGTCGCCTCCGTGCACATTACTACTGGGGTGATTTGGTCGGTGATTCGGATTGATTCCTCAGGCGGCGCCGATCCCATCACTAGCCACGGCCACACTAAAGCGGGGGCGCAACGGATTCGCGATCTGATCGAAACCTACCAGGCGAATTCGAGGAAATGAACGGCCCGCTCCTACGATTGACAGCCTGTTTGCAAGCTGTTAGAAGTTAACGTTCTCCTTTGTGTCGCAGCCGTGTCAGAGGTTTGCCCCTTCGCAGATGCCCGAGGAAACCAAATCCCCTACACCACCGCCGACCGGTGAGCCGAAAGCGGCGGCGGGTGAACCGATTCCCGGCACAGTTCAGTCCTCTCCCCCGGAAAAGGCTGGCGTACCCCCGAAATCCGCCACCCCACCTGCGGCCCACGCTCCCGCCGCACCCGCCAAGCCCTCAGCTCCGGTTCCCACGTCTTGGGATTCGCCCATGGTGACGCGGCTCAAAGGAC
>CAVSNS010000047.1:0-152494 GCA_963729325.1 uncultured Acidobacteriota bacterium | reverse complement strand
GTACGTAGGTTCATTTCTACTCGGCGCGGCCCTGATCGCACCAGCGGGGATCCGCGCCGGTTTAAATTGGCAGGATGACCGGCATCGAGACGACAGACAACGGGAGAACGAACACCAGAAGCGGTACTACGACCGCGACCACAAGGACTATCACAACTGGATGAACGCGAGGCCAGCGCTTACCGGAACTGGCAGCCGGAGAGGAACGAGAATCGTGAGTTCTCCAAGCTGAATCGTAAAGAGCAGTCAGAATACTGGAGGTGGCGCCACGAACATCCAGATAACGACAGGGACCGGCACTAGTTCGCCAGTTCTTTCGCTGTGGACAGCCATTCAGCGGGCAACGTCCTTTTGATCGCTTGGATCGGCGGTTCACTGTGTTCCATATAGCTGGCGGGTTGTTCACCTGCTGCTCGTATTTGCCGTAATTTCTTTGATCTTGCATTTCGCGATCGGGGCCAATGACAATATCGGGATACTAATGAAGCAACTTGCAATCGCAACAATCCTCGGACTGCTAGTGACACTTGTAGCCTGTGGGAATTCGAACAATTCGGGCAATATCAACGGCACCTGGACGGCTGCGCTCACGAATACTGCCTTCAATTTCGCGACATCGCTCAGTGTCAACGGTGACGGGTCGTTAAGTGTGACGAACTTCAGCTTCTCAACGTCATCCCCGTGCTTTGAATCGGGAGAGTCAGAAACTGGGTCGTTCATTCTAAGCGGAAATTTCAATGGCAACGTCACGGGGAAGTTTCAGTTTACGGTGCAGTCGGGGTCGCCTAGCGGCAACACGCTAGCCCTTACTGGCACGGCGAACGGGAATACGATCTCCGGCATGTGGACCTTGACCGGTGGGACCGGTTGCAACGGGTCAGGCAACTTCACCATGACGAAGATGTAGGCGGAATCAAAGGTTCCCTGCCGTTTGCCAAATCCGCATCTCGCCTATTTCTTAGTGTGCTTGGCTCTCCAAGCCCTCCAACGAGCTTTTTGAGCCCGTCGTATAGAGGCGCGTGCTTTAGCCGTCATCTTCTTCCGTCTGTGACGTGTTCCCGTGCACTTGATCAACTTCGATCCTGACCCCGATAAGGCAGAAACAGCAGCTTCCCACCGACCTAACTCGAATGCAGCTCTGTCACGCGCAGCTTTCAACTGCTTGAGTATGTCCATTTATCCCCCTCGGGTTGGGACTGGAACAAACGGGACTGTGTGGGCTTCTTTCAGGGCACCCCTTCCCGGAAATGCTTCAAGGCCTCGGTTCCCTAAATCAGTACAGCTTGTTACTTGCGGTCGTCGGTTCGGTTGTGTTCTTGGTGATTTATCACGCGATCCGCCGTGTTTGAAGGGAGCCGCCCAACAGCTCCAGCTGCTTGCCGTTCCGTATCGTCTGTGCGCGATAGGAACACGATAGGATTTGGTATCTCTGTCGTACTCCTTGTTCTCTACCAGCACGTATTTGACTGGCTACGATCCTCCCAGGCTCGGGTTGCGTGACGTCGCGCCGAGCCACTCGCCACCCTACTGTATGGTTGACTTGACTCACCTACCGCGCAGACGGCCCGTCTCGGCACGCACCCAGAGCGTGGATCACTGGCCGCGCTCCTCCTGACTAAAGCACTCGAACCCGGTTATCACTCCACGATGGCGAAAAAACATCGAGGTGTGCAATTGTGAACAGACGCAAGGTACTTACCCCGTTTACGGTGGTGAAAATGGTTCTTCGGCCTAGACCACTGACAACCGCACTGGCTGAGCGTAGCGAGAGGTGGCTTTGGCAGGGATGAGTTTGATCAGTTCTCCGTGTGAGTGCTGCGGACGGCGCTGGGCGGCCAAAACCAGGGACGAATCAAGGTATTGCCCGGGCTGTAAACCAAAGAACATCGACCGGCCGTTGAGAAAGCACCTGATGCAAGCCGTTGCTTCGGCATTTGAGGTAACTGGCATTCGGTCTTTCTTGACTTCCATGGAGATGAGGGGGGCCCGAATCCGCGTGATCGAGGAAGCCTCTCTGGACTTGACCAGATACCTGGATAGTAGGCAGGATCAACCGGTCGAGACCAGTTTCATTGTCTTGTTCGATAGCCTGGAAGATGAGGTACGGTACGAGGTATCCGATTTTTACGCTGGTAACATTGATTCGGTCGATCGCGAGTTGAAGAAAGAATTTCCGAAGGTGTTCAGGCAGTAAGAACCTGACAATGGTCCAGTACTCGGAGTCTTCCCGCAACCTCAAAGGAAAGATGCCCAGCCTGTAGATAAATCTGGTCAATGAGTTCTATAAAAAGCAGTTGATCGCGCCTTGGGCGCAGTCGCTGGTGCCAGAAACTTGTCGCGGCGCCGTAGTGTTTGTCGAGTCTTGTCGAGGATTCGCTTCGGCGAGCTAAGGCCGACTTCCCACTGGTGCCTTTGTGCCCGGTAAAAAGCATGGCTCCGGTACTGGCGATCGCCACCATTCTACGACCACGGCTCCGCCCACCTCCGTGTGGCGTCATACAGCACCGCCTTGGTCACCATCAGCGGCACTCTGTTCCCCCAGATTATTCGCAAGAATGAGCAATTTTGAGCAGTCCTACCATGATGTAGAAGTCGTACCATTCAAGTTATACGAACGGTGCCGCAATTTGCTGGAATCTCGACGCTGCAGGTGAAAGCGACCAGTTAAAAGTCGCAGCTCAGATTTCGTACACCTAATCTCCCCGGAGCGGGGCCTTCTCTTTATGAACCCATCCGTTTTCAATTGTAGGAAAGGCAGGAACTAAGACATGAAACGCATCCTGAAAATCGGCGCAATCGCATTTGCGATTCTCCTCGTGATCCTGATCGCACTACCCTTGCTGATCAATGTGAACAGTTTCCGTCCGAAGATCGAGTCGGAGTTGATGAGTGCGCTAGGGCGACAGGTGACGGTGGGCAATCTGAGCCTGTCGATTCTTTCCGGCAGCGTCGTGGCCGACAACATAGCCATCGCTGACGATCCCGTATTCGGCAAGTCCCCCTTCATTACAGCGAAGTCGCTGAAGGTTGGCGTGGAAGTGATGCCGCTCATCTTCACGAAACAACTGAACGTGACCGAAATCAAGCTGGAGCGGCCCGAGATCACGCTGCTGAAAGCAGCCAACGGGAAATGGAATTTCTCAAGCATCGGCGGGGCTTCCGCCAAGAAGGCGCCGGAAGAGCCGAAGTCCGGAGGGACATCCTCGGCCAATCTCTCGGTGGGGAAACTGAATGTGAACAATGGGAAGTTGATTATCGGAAAAGCGAATTCTTCAGCCAAACCGCAGGTCTATGACAAGGTGAATCTTGACGTAAAGAATTTCTCCTTCACCTCACAGTTTTCGTTCAAACTCACGGCTCAGTTGCCGGGGGGAGGGGACGCGAATATTTCGGGGAAAGCCGGCCCGATCACCGTCGAGGACGCTGCGAAGACCCCATTTGAGACAGCGGTGAAGGTGAACAACCTGGATATCGAGGCCTCAGGATTTATCGATCCGGTCGAGCGGCCTTGGAGGGCTGGCAAATTTGGACGGGACACTTAACTCGAATGGAAGCCAGGCGAAGGCCGTCGGCACACTTACCGGCACGAAACTAAAGTTTTCGCGGAAGGGCACGCCCGCTCCCGAAGACGGTGGTCATCAAGCACACAGTGGATGTCGATCTCGATAAGCAGTCGGGAACACTGACGCAAGGGGACATTGCGATCGGGAAGGCTATGGCGCACCTGACCGGAACGTTCCAGACACGTGGCGACACGCAAGTGTTGAACATGAAGCTGGATGCGCGCGACATGCCGGGGGATGAACTGGAAGCGATGCTGCCATCGCTGGGCGTGGTGCTTCCCTCGGGTTCGCAGCTGAAAGGCGGCACCCTGTCGGCGGAGCTGGGCATTGTGGGGCCGCTGGACAAGCTGGTGATCACCGGGCCAATTCGGCTAGCCAACACTAAGCTGACCGGGTTCGACCTGGGGTCGAAACTGGGGGCGCTGTCGGCGTTCGCCGGGAAGGCCGTTTCCAACCCGGACACGTCGATCCAGAATGCTAGCCTCAACGCGCATGTGGCACCCGAAGGGACGAAGGCGGACAACATTAATCTGACGGTTCCGACGATCGGTGTCGTCACCGGAGCGGGGACGGTGAGCCCGACGGGGTCACTGAACTTCAAGATGCTAGCCGATCTCAAAGGCGGCGTCGCGGGTGGACTGACGCAGGTGGCAGCGCTGGGCAGCGGCAAGGGCGGCATTCCCTTCCTCATCGAGGGAACGACGTCGAATCCGCACTTCATCCCCGACATGAAGGGAGTTGCGGCTGGCGTCGCGCAAGGTGCATTGGCAGAAGCGACGAGCGGGAAGAACGCTTTGAAGGGAAACCCGGCGAATGCAATTGGCGGCCTGCTCGGAAAGCAGCAGAAGTAAAGATCTGCATGCAGAGTTGCTCTAGTGGAATGGGGACCAGACAGCTGTCAATGCGTCGCCGCCGCGCGTCTGCAAGAAGAGCATTCAGTTCCGGGATCACTGGCTGGGAACGGCTTGGCATCGCTGCCACCGAAACCGTCGTGTGGGGTTGTCTCGGCTTTATCCCGGATGGGACTCTCCATGATTAAACAGCCAAGCAAGATCAACCAAAATGCCAAAGAAGAATCGGTAGAGTGATAGACTCTGGTCATGAAAGCGGACGAGGGCCAATTCGACGCGAGTGCCAAGGCAGTAAAGGTAAACAAGAAGGAATTTGACGCCCTGTTTGCACGACTTTTGAAAAGTCCGCCCAAGAAGAGGACTGACGTTAGAACCAACCAAAAGAACAAGGCAACCCGATCTAAGTCTTCGCCTCGATAATTTCCGTGCCGCTTACGGCCTAACAAACTGCATGAAAGCGTTTTGCTCCACTAACTTGCTATAGGGCAGCGCCTTCCCCCTCGCCATCCGGCTCACAGTCTGCTCGAAAATGTCAGCCGCTCCCGCCCGTTGAACCTGTAGCCAAACTCGTTCAGGTAGTGTTGCAGGTGCTTTATCGACCCCTGATGGAATGACCCATAGGTGAGAAAAAAACTTTAGGGTTGTGACCGCGATCACAAGCGCGTTTTGTGGTGACCGATCGCTACCGAGCAAGTTTCGGCGAAACCGACCTCTCAGGCACTGGCAACGAGTGGTCCGCCGGCTGGGCTGCGCTTGGCACCGGCCCTGTCGGCGGCACAACCGCCGGTTTGGGCGCGAAATAGCGCACTGTCACATCTTCTCCAATGTCGACTTCATTCTCCCCGACGCGCACGCGCTCGCCTCTGTTCCTGGCAGGCCTCGCTTCTTCCGTGGCTCCTGGCACGCTCTGCGGCATGGCCGTGCTGTTCTCCGGCAACTGCTTTGGGGATACGAAGGGCACCTGCTGCTCGAGGGCATTCGATTTCTGTAGCGCTGTCCCTGAGGGCGAATCACGGCGGCGAGCGCTGTAGGCAATCCAGCAAGTTATCACAAGCGCAGCCACGACGGCTGGCCCGGCCACCTTCCACCAGGGCCTGCGCAGGCGAACACGCTTCAATCGCTCCGAGGTGGCTGTCGCTGCTTCAGTCGGCCGCCAGAGCGCCGGTAACCCCCTGGGCACTTCCATGCCGGCTTGGCAAGCCTGATCGATCGGGTGTTCGTTCGGTGGTTCCGGCATGGACCTGCTGTCGCTGGGAAACGTCTGCGTCATTCCCTGTTTTTCGGGTGCTTCGGAGATTTCCAGTTGGTCAAATGCGACATTGCCTCCAAACCCCGCTTCCGTGCTCCGTTCCTGCTGGCGCTCGACTTCTGACAAAAGCGATTCGTCCCAGTCCTTGGCACTAGGCACGTTTTCGGGCCACAGCTTTGCTGCCAGACAGTCGCCCTGGTCCCCGAACAGCAACAACTGGTGATAGCAGGTAGGCTCGAAGTGCCCGTCGCAGGGACCGTGTTCCTGTTCTCCACAGAACGGGATTTCCGTGTCGATATCTGGCACCCACCCCACCGGTAAATTCATGGCCTCAACCTTCGCCAGCAATTCCCGATGGATTCGGCTCAGAGTGTCCAGGTTCTCGCTTTGGCTCGGCACCTCGGTCTCGAACTCGAACCAATGAGATGCACTCTGCTGAATAACGTGCGGCACGATTCGAGTCCCCTCCCAGAACTTTTTTCGTAGTTCGTAACAAGGGAGGTCTGGCGCGGCGAGTAAGAATCCTTAACGGACTCGGTCAGCTCCCGCAAAATAGCGGGCAAGTTTCTTGCCAGTAAGCGTCCAGGCTAAGTGCCTGAATCTAGACGCGGCGGCGACACATGCTTTCAGCACCGCTATGACCGAAACTGCACAAACAGGACAATTGATTGCGAAAGAGAAATCGGCCGTACAAGCAGGACTTTAATGCGCAACAGGTCGTTCGGTCGGAGTCATATAGCATTGCCTCTCGTCACGAATAATGACAGGGTTACCCCTGGTTTATTTTCGGAAATGTATAAAATTGAACAGTTATTGAAACCGTTAACAGATACTGTCCCCGAGTCTGACAACTCGACACGCGGTCATGGGTTAGCGGCGGAAACACCGACCATTCGGACCCTCACGACCGCTTTACTATACGTGCTCGCACGTGCACGTTTCTGGCCGGACCCACACGGGTTCGGCCTTTTTCCGCACCCGACCCCAAGAGGACTCGACGCACTACCCGGGCCCGACAGCACTGGGCAGACTCGTAAACTCCCAAGCTTGCCTCACACTGGCTGGGGGTTCCGTGCGCCGGTCATTGAGCCACAACCAAGCTCCTGACGATTCGGAGTCATGGCCTTGGGTAATTTGGGAAGGCACGAGTAGTCCAAAGGCACAAGTAGGGGCGAGAATGGCTCTTCAGGGGTGAATCGAAATCCTTATGCCGAGTGAGCCTGCAGCTTTGCTGCCGACAATCTGTCTATCTCTTTTTCTCTTCTTCCTGATTCATCCTTTTTCTACCACGCGGAACTGCTGGCACCCAGGGCTAGAAGTGAGCTTTCTTGCACAGACTTCGACAGCTCCCGAATGAGAAAGTTTTTGCCAGAACTATTTCCGAACGAGACGGAGTCCTGAGGCTTCGGCCGGAAATCGTGCCTTTCAATCCGCGCAACCCGCAGCAGCCGAGCGACACCGGGCACGCGCAGGATAATCGGCAAGAGGAAGCACAATGCGTATCATCTCCTCCATTCGTTCGCCGCTGTTCGCACTCGTGCTGCTGGCCATGTCGGCGGCAGCCTACGCACAAATCGGCGTATCGATCTCATTCGCCCCGCCTGAACTGCCCGTATACGAGCAGCCCCTTTGTCCCGCCGACGGTTATCTCTGGACCCCTGGGTACTGGGCTTACGCCGAGGATGACTACTACTGGGTACCGGGTACATGGGTGTTGGCTCCGGAACCCGGTCTGCTCTGGACTCCAGCCTATTGGGGTTGGGGCGGCAGCGGATATGTCTTCTATGATGGCTACTGGGGTCAGCAGGTAGGTTTCTACGGAGGAATCAGTTACGGCTACGGATACTTTGGTGAGGGCTATCAAGGCGGACGTTGGCAAGGCGGACAGTTTTACTACAACCGTACGGTGAACAACGTGAACATCACCAACATTCACAATGTTTACAACACCACGGTGATCAACAACACCACGGTGAACCGGGTCAGCTATAACGGTGGCAATGGTGGGATCACTGCGCGTCCAACGCCTCAAGAAGAGGCTGTGGCACATGAGAGACATATCCCCCCTGTGGCCGTTCAAACTCAACATGCGCAGGCTGCCAGCGCGAAACCAGAGCTACGAGCCTCAGTGAACCATGGCGCACCGCCAGTCGCCGCTACTCCTAATCCGGGAGCGTTTAACGACCGCGCAGTCGTACCCGCCAGACTGGCAGGGGCACCTTACAACCCCGCAGTCAATCGTGCCGCAACTCAGCCACCGCCCAATACGCCGGCAGCGCATCCAGAGAACAACGCCGTTCGCCCCGACCGGCCTGCCCCGAATAACCAGACGGAACCGAACCGTCCGCCGACTGTTCAGCCGAACAATCGACCCGAGCCCAACCGCCTAGAACCAAATCGGCCTGAATCGAACCGTCCACCCGCTGCCCAGCCGAACAACGGACACGAGTCGAATCATCCGGAACCAAGTCCGCTTACACCGAACCGTCCGTCCGCAGCGCAGCCGAACAATCGGCCCGAGCCTGCTCAGCGGTCGCAAACTCCTCCGCCAACCGAGCGGTCGCAGCCCCAGCGCATTCCTCCTCCTGCGGAAACGCCCCGTGCGGCACCGCAACAACAGCGCCCGCAGCCAGAACCTTTGAAGCCGGAAGAGAGGAAGCGTCCGGACGAACAGCCAAAGCGGGACGAGAAGCCGCCGCAGTAACCGCAGCCTTCAGACCGGACTAGAAAAGGACAAGCCATGGATGAGAAACCGAATGCCACCTTATCGGGAACCGTCGAAATGATCATAAAATCCCCCCTTGCCAACGAACCTGAAAGAGCACAGATCGCCGTCGAAGAGGCCGATCACTCGTATATGCAGATCCGTATCGAGAACACCCTGACCGACGAAAACGGCGAAGAGGTCCACTTGAAGCCGGATGCCAAAGTGAGGGTTACGGTTCGGAGCAGAGCAACGGGCAACCCCAGACAATGAAGGAAGGCTCAGATTTTTCCGACGGCCAGATTTAATTGGCCATCAAGAGTTCTGCGGGCGCTACCAGGGTGCGCGGGGTGGGAAATGACACCCCATTGTACGTCTTAGTAGCGTCGGGCGTGGTTCGCGCGGGTGTTTAGCGCACGCGTGCGACGCAAACTCTTTGTCACGGTGCGACTCAAAGTTTTGCTTAATTGCCTCGAAAGTTTCGCCGATAGGCGGACCGGCAGGGTTGAAGACCCATGCACATTGGGAGCAGCGAATTTGCCGATTCGGGTCCGTGTCATCGAACGCTGGTACAATCGCCTGCCTCTCTAGCCAGGGAAAGGGGGAACAAACATGACCGAGGATGAAAGGCAACAGATTCAAGCCGCTTGGATCGATGTTCTCCTGGTGGCGAACGCGGGGCCAGACTCGGAGCGTTTTGCCCGGATCAACCAAATCATCAAGAGGGGATTTGACCAAGGTCTCAAGCGGCGACTGACTCTAATCGCAGTGGCACCAAGCTGTGATGTCTTTGTATCGCGGTACGACCCGATGGTCCACCATGAAGTGGGGTGGGAAGTGTTGGCAAACATCATCTGTGGAACCAAAGCAGCGCCGATCAGGCCGCCCATTCTTATCTTTTTGTTCGACGACTCTGAAGCGACAGCCGCGGTGCGGGGGAGAATAAAAGCAGATTTGGGTCTAGAGTGGTTCAACGAAAAAACTAACAGATGGGAATAGGAGAGGTTGTATGGGGCAAGCCCCCAACCAGGCCTGGGGAGCTTTAGTCACTGCCACCGGGCAGCAGGTCAATGCGATTCTTATGGACCGAGTTAGCGAAGTGCCGCAATCGCGCACAGGTAAGTAGGCCCGGACTTATGAAAGAGATTTGCCACAATCCATCCGGTCGCTTCTGAAGGTAGAGCGCCTTAGCTATCTGGGGCTCTATCTTGTATTCCACTGTCGCGACTTCCTGAATTTTCCGTGTGTACTCTTCAATCGTCATTCCTGCCCAACCTCCAAATAAGAGTCGGGTCCGGCGGATAGGTGTGAAGTAAGCGGTTACCGGACCCTAACCGAGTTGCCTCGGCTGATGACAGAATGGCGGAAATGAAGGCGGCGAGGAATGGCCCGTGCTGCTGATAACTTTAGTTACTGCCGCTTGCGGCGTTGAGCCTTAAGCTCGTCACGGCCAGCAACGGGACCTAGGGAGCAATTACAGTATGCACTGTATCGAGCAATTGTTTGGGATGTGGCAGGCTACGAAAACCCTGGCCCACCATGCGTCAACGATTGGACGATCGGATCAAAGAGCTTTGCGCCAAAGCAGTGGCGACCCCACAGTCCCCCGAGTTGAACGAAATTCTCCAAGAATTGCAGGCAGCCCTCGCCGAGCATACGCGACGCTTGAGGAAGTTAGTTGCGGACTTTCCCGCACGGGCGAAGCGCCGATCTACCGACAATGATTAGAACAGCTGGGCGAAACAATGAAACACGCGGAAATCAGATGGAATCCAGAACTGCAGGAATGGTCTTGTGTGAGGTGTGGCCGGACCTCAGATCACATTTCAAAGAAGGATGCTGAAGTCGAATTGGAATTGTTCGAATGTCGTCTTCCTATCGCAGACCAGCGAGATGATCCTCCGAAGTGATCTGCGAGCCAAGCGAAACAACCACAACAGTGTTGCGCAGGTGTTGCACTAATTCTCAGCGGCACGGATCTAACTTACGGAGCTTGCACAATTCCAAAATAAGCCTCACGCAGTCAGTATCATACGCAAGACTCATACTCCCCGCGGGCATAGGTCCACAGCGTTGAGACCTGCAGAACAAGGCGAGGATCGTATCGTCGCGCAAGTAGGGCTCTTTAGTTCGGGCTTGCGAGACGATTCCGTGCCAGGTTCGGTATGGCTCGGAAGCCTGCGCGGGGGATTACCGCACGCAAGCAGGCGTGGGGAGCGTAAAATCCAATCCCAAGATGGCATGACTGAAACAAAATGAAACTATATGCTGGGCTACTCATGCTTTTTCTGATGTGGATGGTCTGTGTGCTGGTGTGGGGTCGTGCCCCTTCGTTGACCGAGCAGAAGGCGACGGACGAACAAGCTGCGAAGACGCACAGTCTAAGCAGGTGCAGCCCAAATCGACAGATGGCCCGAAGGTGGACGACGCAGCGGTGATGAGCAAGCCCTGTGTACCGACGGCAGAAAGCATGAAAATCACATACCGGGCGTTCAAGAGCCAGACTGTCACTGCATCCTCGGTGCGGGGGCACCGCCCTCGGGATTTGACGCCGTCGTTCGTAGCAACTCGGAACGGATGATGAAGGAAGGGCAACAGACATTTCGTTTCGACACTTTTGGCAGTGAGGCTTATTGGGGTGACGCTCTGCAACTCCACAAAGCGATTGCAGGCGAGAAAAACGGCGGCGTTGGACGCACCTCAGCTGCCGTGGACAGACACGTACTCACCGCCGGCAATCGACATAACCCCAGCGGTTTTCCGAGCGGGCTGGAGTCGAATTAGGAAGCTACTCTTGGAGTTTCGTTGTTGCTTGCCGTAGCGATGCTTGTACCCAACCCGGACTTGGAGTGAAACAGAGGCCAGGCGACTGACGCCGGGACTTCTGGTGCCTGAACTCGTAATGCGTTTCTTCAAACCGCACTTCGTCGTTCGCTCAGCAGGTCAATGAATAGAACCATAGAATCACCAACCCGACAACCAGGAGCAAGTGGATCAGTCCTCCGCCGATATTCAGACTGAAACCCAGAAGCCACAAAATCAGAAGAACAACAAGAACCGTCCAAACCGTGTCAACCTCCCTTGCGCGCACACGAACGTAAATCTCATCACATCCGCGTCAGAGCTGTTTCGCGCAAACGGATAAGAGAACAGATGATGGACTGTACTTCCACTCGAACACGCAGCCTTCGGCTGAAGACAAACCACGGCAGATCGAGTCCGGAAGCCCTACTTTCTGTTATTCTCTTTGGCTTCAGACTTGGCTTCACCTTTCCCTTCGGCTACGGCTTGGGCTTTTGCTCCGCGAATTTCCGCAAGGAACGGCTGGGCTGCGGCCGGAGCCGGCACTTTGCCCAACAGCAAAGCCCGAGTTGTGACCTTGCGGCCGTACATCGCGTGCCGGGAATCATTGTCTTGACGGATCGATGCACCTTCCAATGTGAGCCCGGCAAACGCACCCTTGGCACGGGAGTAGGTCAGGATCTCCGTATCCATCTTCCAATCCGTACCAGCTTCGGCATGCCGTCCAACTGGACCCGCTGCGGCTGAAGCGTCCCCTCCGATTTGGAAATTGCTGGAGAGCAGCCTTTGCATTCCTTTTTCATTCTGAATGATCATTACCACGTCCACAGCTTCTACGCCGATCTGCAGCCCCCAACTTCCGCCCGAAATCGTGATAAATGCCGGCGCACTCCAGCCATTCGAAGTGCGGCAACTGGCGACGCCTTTGCCTCCTTTGCCTCCGAAGATAAACCCGCCCTTGACCATGTGGGGCACAACGGCTACGCATTTTGCGTGCTCCAACACTTCTTCTGGGATCCCCTTGTCGGGCATTCCCATAATTTCGTGTAACACTGTGGTGGCGTTGTCCAGTCGGTCGGTGGCATCTTCCCGCGCCGACCCCGCCCAGCACAGCGTGCCGAGACTCAACATCGCAAGTACGAACATTACTTTTTTCATGGGACAACCTCATTTCTGTGACCTCTGCGCCGCTTCTTTGGTTTCGTGGTGTGTACACTCGCACCCAAATCCGAGTGGACATGACGGCACACCAGGTCAGTTCCGACCTTAGCAAATCAGAAGTCAAAGGTCTGAGCAATAATGCTCACACTTGCACACGGAATTGCCGACAAATTGTCGTGAAGAAATCCTTTTTGTTCTGTTCTGCACGAGTCCAGATTGAAACCGCGTCGGAACTCACATTTCACTTACTCGTGGTGGGCGAAGGTGAATAGTTCCCAGTGCGCCTGCAAGCGTCGGCTCTAGTGGATGAATCCCATTTTTCTGGACTCATTTATGAAGTGACTCACTCGCGAGCACGTCGTACCGACCATCATCTCCGCGAGAGTTGCGGCTCACCTTCAGCACCGTCGACTTCGACTCGGATTGCCTTCCAAACTGCGCTAGCAGCAATAGAATCCGCGCTAATAGCTTTTCGCTCGAATGGAAATCTGATCTACGAAGTCTTCCTCGACGTTGCGCGAAAGGAGTAAGAGATAACCATGCTTTGCGAACTGGAAAGAACTCAGACTATTGTGGGTGGTTGCTGTTCTCAGCTTGGAGTGCCTTCTCGCCGTCTCCTCGGCCGCTTTCAGTAGCGGCCACTGTCTTGACTGCCTTCCGGAGTGTCTTGCTTGTTCGCCCCGAACCTTTAGCCCATTTTATGCCTGCCGAAGGTTTACCTTTCGTAGTCTCGTTGCCAGTCTCCACGTGACCCTCAGGTCTGACACCGAGTCCGTCTGCAGTCCGGGTATCAACCTGCCCGGTGACTGGCAGATTCTCAGCCTTCTGATACGCGCGAATACTCGCTCGGGTCCGTAGACCGAAGATGCCATCAACTTTGCCTCGGTAGTGTCCTTTATCGCGCAGAGTTTCCTGCATCTTCTTGACATCGTCCCGATCCCGACTCCGACCCCTGGCTCTTCTTTGCTGAGGTTGGCTTTCGAAGCAAGCGGCGTCGGGCGTGGTCCCGAGATCCCCGTCGCCAGGAATATGAAGACAACCCCAGCCCACGCGGCTTTGCTGGCTAAGAACATTCCTTCTCCTTCATTTGACGCGCTGCCGGTCCAAGGTAAAGCCCCTGAGCGTTCCTGTGCCATCGGGGGCTCACCTACTCGGGCCGGCCCAGGCGAACCGCCGTCCATCCGGACAGCATGGATTGCGGATGCTGGCTGCCGAACATGACCGGCAGCGCTACTACACCCTGTCTCTCGGGGAGGGCCTGCCTCAAGAGAGAAGATCGGCCGCCTGGTTTGACGGGCAAAACTGCTCTCTTGAAGCATCAATAGGTTCGCTCATTTACGAGCCCAATACTGTACAGAATGGCTCATGTCGTGAGCCACCTGACACAATCTCCGTCAATCTGGGCTTCCCCTGATTTGAAACCATCCACTGATTGGACTCGCCAGCTCGATTCACCAATTCGACCGTCCAGGTAAACGGGGCTCTCCGACTTGACGCGTGACTTGGCTTAGAACTTTCTTTTTGCGACGCCTTAGCGATTACTTGCGACAAATATCTGTCTGTTGAGTATGTCAGCCGCCTCAGCAAGTGCAAGGTCATTGGGCACTCGATGGAAGTCGCTGTGGTTTTCGGTCTCGTGCACGCCGACTGTCTTGAAGAGGAGAGCTTTGCCTTTCATGTCCACGCTCAGGACAGTCATTTCCCAAAAACCCGGTGCAACTTCTGCCTGCCTAACCTCAAAGTGGCCTCCCCTGTCCAAGTGTCCCAGCAGGCCGAGTCCGAATTTCGCGTCCTGTGTGAGGCGACCGTTAAACATAGCCAGTCGCTCCTGTTTGCAGTCAACCCACATCTCGCCTTCGATGTCGTGGAAAACGCGGGCCTCCAGGGAGGGCGGATGAAATTTCGGGTTCGGTCTAAAGCTCAGCTTTACCAGATTTCCGTCACCACCCGCGTAGTTGAACACAAATGCATCAGGCAGCAACTTGAACAGTCGCTCTCCTTGTTCTGCCCTCTTGTTTCTTGCCTGCTGTAATTTCCGTTGCTCATCTGGATTGCTCACAAGCCTCTGAATGCGCTGGTCCTCTTTCTGCTGCTGTGTGGCGTCAAGTGGGCGGCTATCAATGGAGAGGAGTCGAGTGAGAGAACCATCTTTGGTTTCGACGATTTCCTGGACCTGTTTCTTCCCGGATTCTTCTTTCTCGAGTCGGTACATCCAGTGGCCGTGATCCTCATCTTGGAATTTCAGTTCGTTTCTGACGATTTTCCGTGCCAGCTCGTTAGCCGACACTCCTGGACTCCCAGAATCCGATTGAGGAAGTGTGGTCGATCCGAGCAGAATGATGCTCACCAAAACAGTCGCAGTGCTGTATACCAATCGCACAACCCGTCGTCGCGACAGCGCACAGCACGTCTTGAACCAGCTATTCACAGCGGACAAGTGCCCTCCTAAATGCTAGGAAACCTAAGGCTATAGCACATGGCTTTGGATAGATGGTCACAAGTGACCATCTATGCGAAGCCCTCTCGCTGTAGCATTGGTTGCCTCATGAAGAGTTCGTGCACATGACCTAGATCGCTGCCTGAAACGGCATCTATAGAAGTGGAAGAGCGATTTGCGAAAGTGGCTGCTCATGGCTCATGATCAAGCTGACTCCGCGGAGCTTCAGCTGACGCACGAGGTCCCAGCCCCAATTCTGGGAGCGGGCCCGTCCACTGCGACCCTCGCCGCCGGCGTTTTCAAGAACCGGTCTCAGCCTTTCCGCCTCAAAACCCGGACTATAATTTTGCTGCTGGTCGTCAGCAATGTCCTGGGTAACTTTACCTTGAGCCGTGGGCTGCACGAAGTCGGTCGGCTTGTCTCTTTTTCCCCCTGGCCCTACATACATGCATTTTTAAACCCGCTGGTGGAGGTAGGGGCGCTACTGCTGATCGTGTGGCTGATCTCGCAGCTATCGCTGCTGAGCCGGGTGGACCTCAGTTATATGCTGCCGGTGACCTCGGTTTCCTACGTGCTGACGGCGCTGATGGGCGAGTTCCTGCTGCGTGAACGGGTCTCCACTGAGAGTTGGATTGGAATTGGCCTGATTGGCCTGGGCGTTAGCCTGGTGGCACGCACCGCGCCGCGCACGGCGCCGGTGCTGCATAAATTCGGCGATCTGCCTTACGAGGCGGCGCAATGAGGTGGCTACTGATTGCGCTGATCGTGATTCCCGGCACGATTGCAGATGTGCTGAACACCATGGGCATGAGGCGCAACGGCGAGGTGTACGACTTTCGACCATACGCGATTTTGCGGTTGATCGCTTCCCTCGCACGCAGTCCTCATCTTGCTGTTGGCGTACCAGCCATGGCCGTTTCGTTTTTCGCGCTAATGGCGCTGCTTTCCATTGCCAACCTGAGCTTCGCGGTGCCAGCCACGGCGTCCAGCTATGTACTGGAAACGGCGCTGGCAAAGTACATCCTGAAAGAACATATCGGGTGGAGGCGTTGGGCGGGCGCTTCGCTAGTCGGCTGCGGCGTGCTGCTGGTATCTCGGGGATAGCCACGAGTTTTCATCAAAGAGGACACCAGGTCATCGCCTTCTGTGACTGCCCCTTTGGGGGAATCGACAAAGCGAGACTGTACGGATTCCCACCGTTTCAAAAAGCGTTCGTGTTCCATTGGATCAAGATCGCGAATGTTGAGCTTTTCAACCCGCTTCTCGCGATCGGCTAATTTCGCTTCTGCTTTTCGTTCTGACCCATACTTCAGCACCGCCCGCTCGTATTCGGGCCCAAACTTTTGCCGCAGATCTGCAGTCGTACTCCTGCGTTTTCGCACGTACAGCGAAGCAAGCACTGCGATGATCAGAATTACCACTGCGACGAGCACAATCAGCTTCGGATCCGTCAGACTTAGATTCATCGAAACTTCCCTGCGTCAAGAATGTCCAGACCAAATGTGTTAACGAAGTTCCCTGGACCCGCAGAACCTTGTGAATCACTAATATCAAACTTTGGGCTTTGGAAAACTGATCAGAATTGATGGTGTTGCAAATCAGTGCTGCGGCATCTAGCCGAATGTGTGCAAGGGGTGCAGAGAAAAAATCATTAACGTTCTCCCGCTTATACCGGTTCTGAGTGTCTCGGAGAGTCGCGCAGGGTTTACTGCCCCAGTCCGTCAATGCTTCGAAGTCTGCTCGAGTTTAGATAAGAGTGGATGTATTTCTGAAAGTGCAGCGGCATCTCCCTTCGCCAGGTCCGCCGTGACTTGATCGCGGGTTGCCAGGGTGTCACGAAGCAAGTTGCGGACTGCGGCGTCCTCAGTGCTACTCGCAATTTGCTGAGCTTGATCAAAAACCTCCCTGGAATACTCCCCGGCCTTCCCATAGTTTTTTTGCACTACCTCCAGATACATCATCGTGGCTGTGTCTCGAAGCTGCGACAATTGTTGGCTGGACTGACAGGAGCCCAATTGTTTTGTCGAGGCCGACAGTTCCTCCTGTACTCGCTGCAGTCTGGCGTATTGCAGGATGAGCCCAGTAAGAAATCCAGCAATCAATAACACAAACCAGAGGGCGAGTTTATGTCGCATTGATCTTTCCTTCCTTATATTCCTTCAACCTCGGCGAAGGCACCCAGTGCGAGCGTCTCCAGGTCGATACCCAGCTTGACCAGACGGCCTAAACTTTCTTGAGCGATGGTTGGTGGAGTCTCATACGACCGTCATCATCCCATTTGACGACCGCGTCATCTTCGTTAGCTTGCTCAACTGTGCCGAATTCTCCAGTCGGCTTTCCGAAGTCGCCCAAACCCTCGACCCGATCTCCAGGATTCAACTCCTGGTCGGTGGCAGCGGGCTCGGCGAGCGGTGGCTTCTTGGCACGGTCTGAGTCAGGGGTCGCCCCGGGGTATGACAGGGGCGGTTGGGAAGCTTTATGCAATTTGAGTATCAGCTTGTTCGTGATATGGGTCATATTCCATTGCTTCTTTTCCAAAAGGTCGGAGCAGCACGTTTCGCCACGACTGTTTATCTGCTCGTATAGATACAGCGTAGGCTTGGAAAGAATGGTCTGGCTGGTCCAAACTGCACAGTTCTGACAATAACGCAGGTATCTGTCGAGCGAGCGTGCTCGACGGCAGGAAGATCGGCAGTCTACACAACCAACATGGCGACGCCCGCGGCGAACATTGCCACTGTGGTGATTGCCACGACGGTCCATCCCAAACGTGAACTCGGTTGGCCCTGCATCAGTTTCTTGTCCCAAGCGATAATTAGGATTGCGACTAGGAGGAAGGGGGCTAACAATCCGTTGATGACGGCCGTCCAATAGAGCGCCTTCACGGGGTTTATGCCTGCAAAGTCCAGTCCGACACCCACCCCAGTCGAGACTAGAATGAGGGTGTAAAAGGCGCGTGCCTGCTTCAGCTTCTTGTCCAGGCCTTGGCGCCACCCCAGCGTTTCCGCGAATGCATATGCCGCTGACCCCGCCAACGTCGGGATCGCAAGAAATCCAACACCGACAATGCCGACGGTAAACAGCATGGCAGCAAACTTGCCGGCGATGGGTCGAAGCGCTTCGGCGGCCTGGCGAGACTTCTCGATGTGGGTGTGTGGGAACGTTTTTCTCGGATCTGGTCATGTTCTTTATCGTCCTGACAACCGCCATCACACTCAACCGCCATGGCGTTCCCACACCTACATCCATTCGTCTCAGCTGAAGTTCTTTGACCGTCCCCCTCTGCGTTTAGCAAGCGTACTCTGACCTGCCGCCTTTTCCTCTTCAACCTCTTCACTCGCTTGCCAGAAAAACGAATACGGACTGATCGTGGTGCCGAGAATGGCCACCAGCATCGACCATTCATCTCTGGTATGCGGCATCGACGGTATGAGGGTAGCGCGTACCACTCGGCCCCAATCAGCTCCCACCACAAACGCTGTTATGGGGTATGCGAAGAGCACCAACACTAGCCATTTAAGTACGTTCGCTATCTGGTGATAGGGGAGCCGAACCGTAGCCCACGAAATCAAGATTGCGAAAACCACGACAAACCAGTGCGCATTGATCCCGGATAGCATTTCCGCTGCATCAGCCATGCCGGCGAGGTCTGCTGCGATGTTAATCGTGTTTGCTGCAAGCAGGGCCACAATGAAGACGACTAGCAGCCACCTTGGAAATCGCTGCTTGAAGTTACCGGCCAATCCCTGCCCTGTCACCATGCCGATTCGGGCACACATGATTTGAACCGCGGCCATCAGTGGCCACGTCAGGAGTGCAGTCCAGAGAGCTTAGTTCCAAGCTGCGCGCCCGCAACAGAATATGTGGCAATGCCTGATGGATCATCGTCAGCGGCCCCGGTGATAACGCCCGGGCCGAGCGACCTCTACAGCAATCGCGTCCATCGAGCTGAGGCAAATGTCGGCACGAAAGAGTTGGAGTGTAAATTCCCTATGAATCAGAGCACAAATCCGGTCACGATCATGGAAGGTGCGCCGTAAAAATCGAGCGCCAAAGTGGTCTAAGCTATTAGTAGAGCGTTTTTCTTTCTGTTTCTGATCATGGTTGATCCCTGGCTCGTTTTCGATGTTTTTTGGGCTCTGAGTCTAACTCGATGCTACTCGGACACACTTCGGCTGCGACTTACACCGCCGGAACTACGGCGGCCAAGTTTCGCATGCGCACCAGATTGTAAGCCGCGCAAGCGAAGGTAAAGATCCAGTCCACTTTGCAAACCCCACGGTGGCGCACCTTCCGCATCAGCGCAATCGTCTTCAACCAGCCAAAGCATTCTTCGATCCGCTTCCTCTTTCTTTGGCTGATCGCATATCCAGGGTGGCGTGTGGTGCGGCCATCAATCGCGCTTCCGCCCGGTCGCGCGTGGTTTTGCGCCACCTGGGGCGTCACCCCCAGATTCCGGCACTCGCCCACAAACCCGCGTGTGTCAAACCCTTTATCGCCGCTCACCGTCACCGGCTTCGTTCCCGGAATCTGCTCCAGCATCACCAGTGCCGCGTCTCGTTCCGCCGTTCCGTTGGCCTGGAAGACTTCCGCGTCCACGATCAGTCCGTTGCGGTTCTCCACCAACAGGTTCCCGCTGTAACTCAACTTGGACTCCTTCCCCTCACTCTTGCGCGCCAACTGGCCTCGGATCAGTTTTCGACTCATGCGTCTCGTTCGATCGCCGCTCGCCACGAAAGTTCACCGTAGGATTGCCCGGATCGTCCGGCGGCGATTGTTTTCCATCCTTGGGCTGAAAACTCTTGGCGCTCGCCCACGCTTCCAACAGCGTGCCGTCGACCGTGAAATGCTCGTCCGACGTCAGACCTTTCGCCCGCGCTTGCTCCACCACCCGCGCCAGAAACTCTTTCGCAATGTCGGCCTCCAGCAAACGGTCCCGATTCTTGGTGAACACCGTCGCGTCCCATACGTCATCATCCGCGTTCAGCCCCACAAACCAACGGAACAACAGGTTGTAGTCCATCTCTTCCATCAGCAAGCGCTCGCTGCGGATCGAGTACAACATCTGCAGCAACTGCGCTCGCAACAATTTCTCTGGCGCAATCGACGGACGGCCCACGCGGGCGTACATCTGTCAACCGCCGGGAGAGTTGAGTGAGGACTTCGTCCACCATCGCTCGGATGCACGCAGCGGATGATCTTGCGAACGCGCATCTCGGGCACAAGTAACTGAACACATGATTCTGCTGCTGATCGTCTCCTCGCATGCCTTCTCGTACCATAGTCGGCTGTGGATTAGGAGTAATTTTTCAGCAGCCTGCTAATGTGATCAGACATCCGCCTTGGCCAGTTCTATCATGTTGCCTAGTGAAGAAGTGAGACGACCGTTACACAGGCCAGTCCAGCTTCCTCCTAACACGTGAGGTACAACATGGAAACCGTATTGATTGTTCTTTTGGTGGTATTTTTGCTCGGTGGCGGGGGCTGGGGATACTCTCGTTGGCGCGGTTAGCCCGGTTACAGGATGAACGCTTGGCCACGCTGCTCCTAATCTGTGGCGCTGAGCGTTCGAAGGAGATAGACCCGCGAACCCTTTTTCAGGTCCCGTGAACTAAGTCAGTCCACCTGGAGTTTACTCGTCTAGGTTCTCAGGAAAGCCGCGTACCCATGCATCCGAATGCGATCCTGCACGAAGTTCAGCAACTCTACAAGGTGAGTGACCGTCTTGACTCGCTGGCGGGGCAACATCCCCTCGTCTCAGAAGCACTCATCACCATCTCAGGAAGCGTTCGGAACACCGCCACGTTGTTGGAGGTGCTGGTGGCGACGAAAATAGCTCCAATTTCCGGATTAGATCCAGCCAGTGCCTGATTTCCTCATCTCTATCTTGGAGCTTGGTCTTTGCGATTGCGGCGCAGCGCAGAAGCTAGTCGTGGAGAACGACACTTAGAAGTGAACTATGAACTTGCAGCCCGCTCTCGCCATAGTCAACGAAGCCTAACTTTCTGAACCGATTCATGAAAAAACTGACCCGAGACCGGGTTGTGCCTACCATCTCGGCGAGCGTCTCCTGACTCATCTTGGGGATTACAGTCTCGGGTACGCCTTCCTTGCCGAAGTGAGCCAGCAAGAGCAGAATCCGAGCTAGTCTCTTCTCGCTGGAATTGAAAAGTTGGTCAACTAAATCCTCTTCGTATCGGATGTTCCGTGCCAGCAGATATGCTACGAACAGGTCCGAGAACGTGTGTTCTCGGTGGAGCGCAAGCATCATTGCTTTCTTGTCAATTTGCAGAAATTCGCAGTCCGTCATGGAGGTTGCAGACCCCATGCGTAAAGGCTGTCCAGCCAGGCCCCCTTCTCCGAAAAACTCTCCCTCACTCAATATACCCAGGGTTGCTTCCTTGCCAGTTTCGGATACGACTGTGAGTCTCACCTTGCCTTGCTGAATGTAGAAGACTGCGTCAGCCGCGTCCCCTTGCGCGAAGATTGTTTGTTTCTTGGGAAAGGCCACGACTTTCCTACCCTCGCCGATAGTGGCAAGGAATTTCCTTGGGTCGAACTCGCCCTTTTTCTTGGCCGATTTGGTTGGTGGCACCAAAGGTTTCACCTGCGCGGAGCTACACCCTTAAACATTTTATCAAAATAGTGTGCCACCAAAGATGTTCACTTTTGCTCAGAATTGTTAAAAACGGCTGCGGCCGAATGAAAGACTGCCGCTTAGCTAATGTGTTGAAAATGAGCAATATTGAGCATTTTCCAGGTGTGGAAGGTTGCATCATGTGGTGGTGAAAACCCAGGAACTCACCCGGAAACAGATATTATCCGTGCCTTGTCCTACTTGCCGTGCGGCGATCGGGAAAGCTTGTGCACTGCTTACGGGCGCCCTGCGCACCGAGCCACACCGAGATCGGAAACTTTCCGCAGCCGAGGCCGTGGAGCCAAGCCAGAGCAAACGTCCACAGAAGAGAAATTTCGCAGGAAAGCCCCCACAAACGGTGATGCTTAACCACGATAGCCCAGAGCGGGCGCGATTCAAGGCTTAACTGTTTTACCCAATATCGGCTGCGGCCTTTTTCTTTGTTATCCGGTTCATCCAGTCATGATTGTAGGATCTTTTACCTAAATGGCAAGTGTTCAAAATTGACCACTTTTTGAAGATAGTCTAGGAGTTAAAATGTCACTGTTCGTGACGAGAGGCGGTGCTGTATGACTCCGAGCGAACAACGAACTGCGCTTAGAGTTCTCATAGCCGACGATGACGACTCAGTACGATTCATGCTGCAAGCGGCTCTGGAACGCGACGGGTTTGAAGTCGTATCAGTAATGAACGTAACCGAAGCCCTCAGTCGTATCGCGAATGAGAAATTCGATGTACTGCTTTCCGACCTGCATATGCCACACGCCGGCGATGGTTTTACCGTTGTCAGTGCCATGCGTCACACCCACCCGAACGCGGTAACGCTGGTACTCAGTGGTTACCCGGCTCTGGAAGAAGGCTTGGCTGCTATCCGCTTGCAAGCTGACGAGGTCCTCTGCAAACCAATCGAAATCGCATCACTCAGAAAACTCATCCACGAAAAGCTAGAGCACCCTGTTGCTCACTGTCCGGTTCCGACTGAAAGCGTGGCAGACATATTGGAGCATGACCTTGATGCTACGATTCAATACTGGATGGCATTGGTGGAGAAGGACGCCGAGCTGACTTGTATAAGGCTGAACTTTGAAGACCGCACCGGGCATCTTCCCGGCATACTGGCTGATTTGATTTACCGCTTACGACTACCAATAGCAACAAAGGCAGAAATCTCCATCGCAGCACGCGAACACGGAGATTTGCGACGCAAACAAGGATACACAGCCGCAATGATGGTGGAAGAATCGCGCATCCTTCAGGTCAGCATCTTTAACACCCTCCAAAATAATCTTGCCAGAGTAGATTTCAGTAAGGTTTTGCTGGATGTTATGACCATCGCAGACGAAGTGGACTCGCAATTGAAGCAGGCGATGCTCAGTTACGTCGAACCCACAACATCCTCTTGGTCGGCGGCCTAGACCGATGAGAAGAGTCCTAACGAGCGCGGGCCATTCGCGAGTCCTTGCATAACACTATTTCACCTAGGAGGTAACCCCCGCTATGAACCTCCGCCTAGTCTTTGCAAACCTCCGCCTAGTGATATGGCCTCTGTGTATGGCGTATGCGGCCTTCTTGTTGGCTGACACCAAGAGTGTGTCTTCGCTCAGCGTCATGATCACCGCCGCATTTCTCGGGGCGATGCTTGGATTTTGCCTGGGAATTATGTTCGCTAACAGAGCACACCGTAGACACCGCGAAAATGTCCTCGGGGGGACGATTGCAAGAGTGCCGCGGAGAAGCGGTCAGCCTAGGCGAGACTCCCCAGACCGAAAATCTGCTGCATAATCAACTGGGGCCGCCTCACTGGTCTAGGTGCGAGATGTGACAGGCCACACCGTGTCCGCGCAGGCACTCGTGTTTCGGAAGGGCATTGCCTCTAAACTCGCCCTGTAATTTCAAAGGTTTACTTCCCAAAAAATGACACCGTGACACGTACTGCACATAAGCACCTGGTGAGACGGTATGCGGGACACGTCTCGGAGTGTCCCGGGATTGGGGTTGGCTATTTCCAGCTCAGCCGCTGACATCGGCGTCAACCGACATCCCCCACTGCTTCAGCAGGTTTTCCGGGACGTAGCAAAGGTTCTTGTTGTGCTCACACCACTGCGCTAGCTGCTCTGAGGTCGCACAAGTCTGCTCATTCAATCCGAGCCTATGGACCTGCCTTTCGAAAGCGGTTGGCAGCGCTAGTATTCGGGGAAATCGTCCGTTGCCCCAATTCGGATTTCCGCGTTTACGTGTCATTGGAACGTCTTTCTTCTCAATCGGGAAAATGATACAGATTCTCACGGCGGAAGGCTGGTCAATTGTGCACATGAGTCCGTGCGCGGCGCAGGATCTCTGCTGCATCTCGTTCTCCTTTTCAAAATGAAAATGCCCGCGACGGAGTGACGCGGGCTAGGGCTGAGCCTTTTTACTCCAACCGGGGGAAGGGCTGTCAGCCGAGTTCGTTCAGTTCCTTGCAAAGTTGGCGGAGGCGGTCATTCCTTTGGGTGAAGCCGTCCAGTTCTTCTCCGCTGAGGTCAGTGAACCCCGTCTGACTCTTTAACAGTCTGGTTTGCTCGTCAAGAAGGCCAGACATCTCGGTGCTTATCTCTCGTATCCGATCGTGGTTCACTCTCGCACGTTGCAGCTTTTCATGGCGGAACGCTGCTCAATAGTGAACACCTATTTAAAAAGACGGCAGAAAGCGAGTTGGAACCATCTGAGACGTGCAGAATCATGCCAGGATCGTTGCGTCCCCCGCAAGCCGAGCTGAGAAGCTCCGCCCAACAAAGTCACGCAGAATGCCGAATCGATGAGCCTTTTCTTTCATGCTCAACGTCTAACGCACGGCAAAGCTTTGCGATAAGGCTCATCAGCTTCCTTGGGTCCATCTCTTTACTGGTTTGTTCTGCAATGGATTGCCAATCTCCATCTTCAAGGTGCGGGACCATAGCGGTGCCTCCCTTCCGATGATTCACCAAGCTACCTTGGATTCAAAAACCAAATCTGAGCAATACTGCACACTGCAGTGGAAGATCGTGCCAAAAGAAAGCGCCCCAGATCGGGGGGATCTGAGGCGCGTCCACAACACGTTTTTAAGCAGCTCTCCCCCAGAGCAACTGCTCACAGCGAAAAGAATCTAGGCCACTTCATTGCACACGTAAACAGCCTACTCGAATAGGTCGCGCTCGACGAATGTGCGGGGAGCGCGGCATCTCAGCAAGGAAGCACCGATGGTGGGTTCTTGAGTACCTGTCCAGCATCTTGAAACAGCTAGCATCAACGTGGAGGAAATAAAAATCGCCGGGCAGCAGCAGGTGTGCTACCAGCCTCCATAAGCCAAATGCTCGACATAGTCTCCTCCATCCGCGAGAGCGGCATCGCACTGAGGTGTTTCCCAAATCTCGCGGAGCGGCGAGGCGAGCCTTGGGTCGTGCACAGCTCTCCAGGAAATGTGTTTAAGCGTTGCCTTCGCCGCTGACATTGGGCGTTGCGACGTCAAAGGAATCCTGGCTGGCAGAATTTCGTGGGCGCATCCAGCGGAATACTCCCTCTTTGAAAAGCCTCAGGATCGTTCGGCGGTTCTCGATAATGACCCACAGCCACGACGATTTTGTCAGCATCGGGAAATAGATTCCGCGAAAACAAAGATGCGCCAGGAAAACATTGACACGATCGCCCACATGCTGATCGTCCAGCGCCGCAACTGCCTGGGCCAGCGCTTCCGGGCTGTAGGAGTGAGCCCAGCCGTAGTTCAGTTCGGCATGCGCTTCTTCGATCGTCATCCTCAGCGGAGTGTGCGCCATTGTGAACGGAACGAAATCCTTCCAGTGCCGAGGGCGCGTGAGCCGTCCGGCGGCCTCCAGCCGCTTGTATAAAGGCGTTGCGGGTAACGGCGTGAGTAGCCCGAAGATGGGCAGGCCCGGAGGCCATGTGCGCACCTGCTGTAAGGTGCGTTCGGCGACTCCCGGAGTGTCGTTATCCATACCGAAGATGAACGAGGTGATCGCGTAAATATTGCGTTTTGCCAGACGCTCAAGCACGGCGGCATACTCGCCAGGCTTGTTGAATCCTTTGTTCACGTCTTTAAGATTTGCCGGGTCAATGGACTCCATTCCGATAAAGATCCACTTGCCTCCGGAGGCAGCGATCAAATCAACCAGTTCTTCGTCGCGCAGCAGATTGGCGCTGATCTGCGCCACCCAAAAGACTTGGGCTTTCGCTGCGATGATGTCACGCAACAGTGACTTGGTGCGCTTTATGTTGATGGCAAAGTTGTCGTCGATAAAGAAAACTGCGATCTGACCTTGCTCTTTGCAGGCGCGGGCTTTCAGCAGGAGCAATTCGTTGACGACGCTTTCATTCGTGCGGAACCGAATGGAGTCGCCGAAGAATCCGGTGACCGTGCAGAACTCGCAGCCGTAAGGACAGCCTCGTCCCGATTCAACCGGCACGATTCGAAATGTTCCCCAGTTTTCCCGGAAATTCTTGAGCAGGGGGTGTAGCAGTTTGGGAACGAGATTGAACTGGCGGAGATCAAGCTTGTCCCATGGAATCGCGGGATAGGGATTCAGGGAAGGCTTGCGCTCTTTGCCCATACCATCAACAGGCGCGTAGATTTCCTTTAGCTCACCGCGAACAGCATCTTTCACGATTTGCGGCCAGGTCTCATCGGCTTCTCCCAAGGCAACGGCATCGGCATGGCGCGAACCACCATCGCGGCCGAGAGCTTCATCGGCCTCTTCGGTTACGTGCGGCCCTCCCATGACCACCGGAACCCCGGCGGCGCGAATAGCATCAGCCATGCGATACGCCTTGGCAACCATCCTGGTCATTGCGCCGATACCAACCAGCCCGATGTTCTGGTCGCGAACGAACTGCGCAATTTGAGCCTCGTCCATGGGCTTGGCATTGCCATCGATCAGCAAAACTTCATGTCCGGGAGGAGTGAGCGCCTGGAGCAAAAACATCCAGAGATGGGGCATGAAGTTGCGGGTTACGCCGTTGTCAGGGTTGTAAAGCAGAATTCGCATGGCACTCCTTCTAGGAATATTCGCTTGCTTCACGCCGGGCCGATCACAAGCGTCACCTAAAGGGTGTGTATTCACCCGTATGTTGCGAAATTAATCGTTGGGGTTTCCCAGGTGTTAGGGAATTGTACAGCCACGGGCCGGAAGTCTCCACTCCGAGAGGATCTAACCGATGCCTATGCCGATATGGCCGACCAGAAGTACCCGGGTGACCCGAAAGGCCGGACCTATGCTGAGCTTGCCGCCGAAGGCCAGTTCAATGCTGCCATCAAAGGCAAGAAGATAGTCTCGTACCGCGCCGCAACGAAGATTTATTTCGATATTGAACATTAGCCCGTTCCCCATTCGGGGAAAACGAGCCCCACTCCTTGCTAGTGAGGGCTCTCCCGCGCTAACTAAGTAGCTAATTGCTGCCAGCGGTCCTACCCGCCTCGGACGCCGTCATCGCGTCGGCCGTGGTCACGATCACGATCACTATGATCACGATTCCGCATGTCACGATCACCACCGTTACGTTCTCGATCCCGACCATGGTAGCTGTTGTTCCAAGCATAATCGCGATAGTTGGAATAATGTTGGGCATAGACGGACTCATTATCGTAGCGGCCCTTGCCCCGCTGTTGATTTTCTGCGAACGCGCCAGCACTGAGTCCGATCGCCAGTGCTGCTGTTGCCATGATCCATTTACGGACTGTCATATGACCCTCCAATTCCTTACTAATTTCTTGCTCCAGTACATTGGATTAGAGTGAACCGGCGAAGGCACGTAATGATTCGTCAAGGAGTTGTTAAAGCGTGTAAAAGAACAATCGCGAGGATAGCTCGATGCCAACGTGACGTAAGCCACTGACTGAGGCCATCTCATTTAGTCTCGAAAAAGCCGGTCAGGTGGAAAATCGGTGCACGAGCAATGGCTGACGGGCATGGCTGGAACTTGCTGGAGTACGTTCCTTTTTGAATAAAGCTCAGTTTGTAGGCCGCCGAAGGCGTAACACTTCTGTGATCTTCGTGCTGCGATCCTGTAAGGGTACTGTGACAACACCAAACACAGTGATCCAGAGCCTTCGAATGATGAATCTTTTGACACGCCTCCCCTCTTGGATTACCTCCCACTGGAGAACCGGTGCGGCGGTAACGGGTGCCATTGGAATTGCCCTCATATGCAGACGGTCACTTGAGACAGACAAGGCACGTGCCGAACGCGCCCAGCGAATGAAGGAAAAGGAGGTTCGAGCCCTCGCTGACAGAATCTCAAGCTATGGGCGCAGAGTCCATCTCCGTTATCCAACCGGGGACGTGGTGGTTGGCGAGAACGATTTGGCTGCACAACTTCGAAAGCGTCCGGACATTGTCGGGACAGCATTGAACCTCCTGCTTGGAGAACAGAAAGTCCAGAAGGCTCCACTCAGTGGGTATTGGAAGCTGAACGTGTAATCATCCCTTCGGGTGCTAAACCACGTTGTCCGCAGCGCGCGGTAAAATCGCGGCTGCTCATGGGCAAGATGGGCGACGATGACTGCCGGTTCGTCTCCTTCCGGACAGCGCAATTTACATATCGCTACTCATACCTTTGGGCAAGAAGAACTCAACGCCTCACGGCATCCTCGATATTACGTATTCCAAACTAGATGAGAAGGAACAGAAATCAATCAAGCAAGATTTTCTTCTGAGATGGAGTTAATATTCCGTTGTATTATCCGGAACTGCGTCGCGACTGCACGGAATTAAAGACTGAAAGCTCCTCGCGAACGAGATTCGTCTCGTTGAAAATCCGGCTGTTGTTGCGAGTCCGGGAAGCTAGTGCCGTTGGACAGGTCTCCCAGACATCGAGTTGTTGCGTGACCTTCGACCGCGCACGCGCCTTTCTCCATCCGGATAGAGTCAGCGACCGAAAACCGCTCACAGGTTTGCACGCTCATTCATCATCCCCAAACAGCTTCTTCTTTACCACAATACGAGGTTAGTTCGTCGTGAGCTAGAACGGGTTGACCTGGGGAAAATGAATCTTCAGCTTATAGCAAATGAAGAGAATCAGGATCGCGCCCAGTGTGGAGAAAATGAGGCCGGCGGGATGATATCGTTCGTTTGTCGGGCGCGAAAACATGTGGCTAACGCCGCCGCCGATGATTGATCCGATAATGCCGAGCACGATCGTCCAGAAGATCGTCATGTGCACGTGCATCACCGATTTCGCGATAACGCCCGAGATTAGCCCGATAAGAACATACCAGATTAAGTGAAACATACTTTTTCCTCCAGCATTTGCCTTCAGAACATCGTCGAGTATAACCGAGGGTTTGGCAATTAAGCCAAGAAGCCGGAAGTCCTTGATCTGCAGCTCAGAGCCCAGCCCTTATTGTCTGAATCGGAGATGAGACCGGTGTTTACTGGTTTTCACTATGGATGACGGACCCTACGATCTGCCTCTCAACTGCGGGAATGGCTCCAACGCGCTGCGGTCGGTACCGATTGGGCTAACCTACCAAATTCGCGGCGTCGGGTTTTGGGATCACCATTCTCCGGCTCCTACTTGGCGGCCGAAGTCACCGACTTCACTGCAATGGTATCTCCGTTGGCCGTGCCCGTAACTTTGGCCTGCTCCCAAGCCAGCTTGTTAAGTTCGTCCAGAGCGGCTTGATCCGAGGTGTCAAGGTTATACACCTTGTCGCCGACTACCAAAGCGTATTTAGCGCCTTTCTTCACGCAGTCACGGACGCAATCTGCGGGGGCGATTCCCCCCTCGGTGTGCTTTGCGCCGCACATGGCATCGCTAACTTTTCCGGTAAAGGTCTGAGTGCTGTTGTCAGCAGCCACGCTTGGCACGACAGCCAATCCTGTGCTCAGCACCACTGTTGCCAACCAAACTTGCAACATCCACAAACGAGACATAGACCACGTACCGTGATGCGCTCTCGGTTGCGTTGCAGTTTGCCTCGCACACAGCGGTACTCGCCGCTGTCGTGAATCTCGATCGCGAAACCGCTGTAGGCCCACAACTGTCGCTTGGTACGGAAACGATGTGGTGTCTGCGGCAATGCCACCAGCAGGGCGGCGCGAATCGGACCGATCGAAGGAATCTGACGAAGTAACTTCACGGCAGGTTGCTTGTGGCTCTCGAGCAGCCGATCGTGCCGCGCCTGTTGGCGCACTGGCTGGAGCACATCCAGTTGTTGGTAAAGCCGTTGGGCTCGAATCCGAACTCCGGGTTCAGCGATCTTGGCCAACCACTCGGCGCGATGCCGTGGCGCGTACACCGTCGTACCGCCACACGGAATCGCCCAACTTCGGTACAGGGCTTTGATCCGATTCATCACCCGCGTGACATCTTGGGTGAGGGTCAGATAGCTGCGCCCCAGTTCTTTCAAGGTGCGGACTCCGTGCTCGCCGTGGTACACCGGCTTCAGTTGGTTGGTGCGTAACAGCTCCGCTAGCTTTCGCGCGTCGATCCGGTCACTCTTGTTGCCATCTTTCATCAGGGCAGCCTTGCGCGGATCACAGACCACCAAGCGCGCTACCCGTCGTACCAACAGGTCATACAACCAGGCCGAATGTGTTCCTTCCTCGAAGGTAACCTGCAGCGTACCCTGGATTCCACCGAGGAAATCCAAGATCGCTGGTGCTCTCGTTGCCAGTACGGACTGCATCATCAGCTTGCCTTCTCGATCCAGTACAGCTGCAGAGACGGTATCGCGGTGGACATCAAGGCCGATGTATCTGACGGTATCCATCAAGGTGCTCCTTCTCTTCGTTGGAGTGAACTCCTCGTTGCACTCCGAGGGTAGCAGCGATCGCCTCGTCCCCCGAGCTGATGTCTCGTTCGATCTTGAATCGATCCATCGCAGTTCTCACGTGGATCTCATCGGTGACGAGGTCAAATCCACTTCGTCTCCCAGGCTAATCCAGCTCTGATCCGTCTCCGCCTGTTCGTGAACGCAGTCCAAAGGGCGGGAACGACGCCATGGCCCGGAGGGGCGCCCTTTTATATGGCGTCGTTCCCGCCCTTAGCCGGCAACATTCTCAGACCGCATGCTCTGTGCATCTGATTGGTGCCGCGGTAGTTAGTCATGTGCGGTGAGTGGCAAGGGTAGAGTCCTCATTAGCACCGACTCATCGACACCTCCGCGAGAACGTCGGTGCTCAAGCACTGGATATTTGAACGGGAGCAACAAGGTTTCAAATGGCGCGTTGTTCCGACCGCGAGCGTATCGCTCGGAAATCTGATCGAGGCTTATGCGATCTTCGTACCAATCGGTTTCCAGTTGGGAGTGGATGGGTGCGGTGTAAACGCGTTCGCCTTCCTCCAGGACATCCAGTTCCCTCCGAGTCGGGACCAGCCGGGTGTTATCGAACACGTCGCTCGCTTCCAAGTATTCGAGGAAGTGTTCGATCCCGAGTGGGAAGTCCTCCTCCCTCAGCGCATCAGGGTACCGTGGGAAACGATGAGCGAGATATTTGTCGGCGGCCGAGAAGTTTCGCTGAGCGTCGGCAACATAAACGACCGTAAACCGTCCGAGAGCGCGGAAAAGCCTCTCATGCTGGAGGACAAAGCGTTCGAACTTCCGCCGTGAGAACAACCCTTCATCAATGAAGGCAAAGCGGATCGTCGGATCCTTGTCTCGTCCGCGCGGCAGCGTCGAAACCGGAAAGCGGTCCGGGAAATACCGCTTGGTGGAACCACCTACCGGTAGCAGGTCGGCGGAGAGGCCGCACGATCGAGTAAAAAACTCGACCTTCGATTGCTCCGTCTCCAGGAAATGTTCCTGCGTGTCCCGCAAAACATAGTCCAAGATCATCAGTCGAATCTTGACCTGCAAGTCGCCCTTCACGCGCCGGTGCTGGGAGTCCTCGTCGCCCAGCAGTCGATAGATCGGCTTCCAGTAGAGATGAAACACCGTGCGGTTCTGGCCGTAGTCGAGCGCCCGGATGTGGCCACGGCGCTCCGCCTTGTTTAGAAAATGCTGGGAGATGGCTCCCTTAACCCGGCCGATGTACCCATCAAACTGGCGGCGGAGGAAGTAGCCCGAGTGCATGCCAACGGCATAGAGGAAGGTGGCTTCGCGGGGTGGGTAGCCGAGTTCCTCGATGAACGGAATAGGATCGCGGTTCATCAGAGATCGAGAATGCGGTCGAGCATATGGTGCTCGCCTTCGATTTGCGCACTCAAACGGGAGCGATCGCGAGATGAGGCATAGATGCGGAAACCGGCTTGTGCCTTGGCGCGGAGATGGCCGGGACGGTAGGCGGCGGTCGCGACTTCGATGTCAGAGAAGGCAGTCCGGGCTCCCTGGTCGAGCTCGTATTCGATGCGTGCGTCGGGAATCTGAATCTGTCCGTCGACCACAGGAAGCTTGATCTCGTCGGCGACTTGCTGCCGGATCTCCTGCAGGTCGCGCTCGGGATTGGCCGTTCGCTCATGATAGATCGCTCGCTGAACCTTGGCTTTCAACTCGAAGTCGAGGGCAATGCGAGGATTTTTGCCACCGAGGCGCTCGATCCGGCCTGCCTCTTTCAGATAAGCACGGTAGATCTGGGAGTCATGCTCAACCTCGCGTCGCTTGACCAGGCCAGCGTACACTTCCTGATCCGGACGTAGCTCACCGCTCTGCCGGACCAGGGCTCGGCCAGTTCTAGTTAGGGTAACGACCTCGATTCGCTCGACTTTCTTGAGTCGTCCGTCGCGGCGGGCGTTGACGAAGTCGGTGGAGATCAAATCCTTGTCTCGCAGGAATTGCAGATCGCGGCTGAGCTGCCCCTTCTGTCCGCGATAAACGGTTTCGCTGAGATCGCGCGCGGTGATGACCCGAAGCCGCCCGACTTCGGTTAGCAGTTTCACCTCCTCGGGCCGGATCTGGAGACCAAGATAGCGTGGGGGAAGGTGGTCTCGGCCGATTCGCCGTTGGACTTCCAGTTGCCGTTCCGGGGAGAGTTCCCGCTTCCGTTCGGACCTGGGGCGGTCCGGTCCACGTTGCCTCGTGGATTTGGAAATGTCGAGCGGGCGTTTGTTGGATGCCTGTTCTTTCATGATCTCGCGTCGGCGTTCGAGCGGCGTCGGCGGCAGAGCCGGGATCGAGCGAGGCATGTGCGAAGCCTCGCTTGGCCGGCGCTCGGAGTCGCGGTCCCTGCGAGCGTCGGGAATATCGTCGGGAATGCCAAAGTCGAGTCGCATGGTGGGGAGCAAATCGGGCTAGTGATGAGGGATGGTAGCCAGCGACCGGTGTGCCAGTCCAAGATTTTGCTGGCTCTGTTTGATAGTTGGAGACTATGACTTGCGCTGGGGACTTGGCTGCCGCGGACGCGCAGCGCAGGAAAGACTCATTCGAACCATGGCGGAGCCCTGCCTGCGCTAGGGCGTGTGTGTCAAGGTCGGACTGAGGTGCGCCGCGTTCGCGGGCGAAGCACCTTGACACGCACGCACGCGCAGGCAAACTAACCCGGCTGGTGCGAGAAAGCGGGACTGTCCCTCACGGCCCACAAGGCAACTGTGTCCTAAGCTGCCGGAGTAGGGCAGTGATCCGGGCTTGACTTGGAATGGTTTTGGTTTGATCTCTTCGAGTCGCGATCGTTTTCGTTTCTCGAAGCTGCAACTGGGAGTTCGAGGGGCGGTGCTCGGTGGGGACAATGCTTGAATGCAACAAGCATAGTGAATAGCTATCAATCGCCGACGAGGAAGTCTTGGACTCATTCGTCATGGTCGAACTAGGCTCGGGCTGGGACATTCAGAGGGAAGGTTTATGACTGGCCAAACACCCGATCCCACGCACCCCAACAACGGGCACGTCGGCGAGGTCAGTTAATGGGAGAATCACGTCCGAGTCGTTTAGGACAACCGAGAACGTTCCGTTCCGTCGAAAAGTTCGGCCTAGTGGCGGGACTCCCGCGGCTAAACACCCTCGGCCCTCGGAAGGAGGCACATCATGGCATTGCACGAAGCGATGCGCCCACGCTCTGGTCTTGAGCCCATCGAACCCCTGCTCGACATGACTAAGGCTGCTCATCTATTGGGCATTTCGGTCAAGACCTTGCGCGACTGGATCCAGGGCCGTAGGATTGACTACGTGAAGGTTGGCGCGAGAGTCATGATTCGGCCCGAAACCATCCGTCAGTTTGTGACCAACAATACCCGACGTGCGGCTGGCTGATGAAAGTTTTCAAACGACCCGGAAGCTCATACTACGCTTACAAGTTCCAGTACCGGGGACGGGAATACTATCGTTCGACGGGTACGGAAAACCGCCGCGAGGCCGAATCCATCGCGGCTGCGGCTCGGGCGCGCATCGTTCGCCAGGCGGCTGGACTGGAAGAGCCGGAGCCGCTGCCAGGAGCCCATCCGACCGAAGATTCCCGCAAACACATTCCGACGCTCGGCGAGTTTCAATCCACTTTTGACGAGTGGGTCGGAACCGCCAAGGCGGAGCAGAAGGGCACGGTCAAGTTTTATCGGGAGAGCTATCAGAAGCTTCTCGACTACGGGCCGTGGTCCCACCTGACGCTGGCCGAAATCGAGGAGCCGGAGATCGAAGCCTTCAAGGCCTGGGCCTTGAAGCAGGCCGGCCGGCGGCGGAATGGAAAACGCACGCCGGTCTCGAAGACCACGGTGAACCGTTACCTGGCCACCCTGCGCAAGGCCCTCCGTTACGCCCATCGCAAGCTCAAGATCATCGACAAGGTGCCGGTGGTCGAACAGTACAGCCGGGATGAAGGAGCGGAGCGCGAGAACGATTACGTCTTCAGCCCCCGCGAGTACATCGACTGGATCGGGACGGCCGCTGAGCCCTTGCGCTCGGCGTCGATTCTGGCGCGCCACTCCGGCATTTGCCGAAACGAGATGCTGAAGCTGATGAAGGATTGTGTGCGCTTCTACCGGGTGCATCAGGGCAACGGAAAGGTTTTGGGTGAGCTCACCATCAAACGCGGTTTGAAACGTCGCGCGCGGAAACGCAAGTTGGTCGTTGATCGCGAGATGAAGGCAGTACTCGAGCGGCTGATGAAACAGTCAGACTGCGAGCACGTGTTCACGAGCCCGCAGGATACGGCGAAGCCCTTGGGACCGTGGGTACTCGAAGAGCAGATGGCACAGCTGCGCAAAAAGATCAAGACCCACCCGGACGCGGGTCTCCATGCGCTGCGGCACACCTTTCTGACCGAGGCCGGGGAGTACACGGATCCGTTCACGTTGCAGTACGTAGCTGGACACGATAACATTAAGACCACGATGCGCTATGTGCACCCACGCGAAGAGGCAGTTGAAAAACTGTTTGTGCGGCTCGGGGATCTGGAGCGGCCGGAGGGGCGTGTAGAATGCAAAGGGTCGGTGCAAAATCCGGTGCAGTGGGATGGACCCTCAGACGCCGATATCGCTAAGTTGTTGAGTGCAGGTAATTTACAGACTGCGGAAGTGGTGGAACTGGCAGACACACCATCTTGAGGGGGTGGCGCCGAAAGGCGTGGGGGTTCAAATCCCCCCTTCCGCACCATCAGAGTCGCCCTTGAGAACGAAGAGCAGGTCAGGGAAAAAGGAGAGGAGTAGTCGCCTAATCGTATGGTTGTTACATTGATCACGATCGTTCACATCATTGTTTGTTTCTTTCTGATCGTCGTAGTGTTGCTGCAAAGCGGGAAGAGCGGAGACATTGCGGCTGCGTTCGGCGGCATGGGCAGCCAGACCGCTTTTGGTCCGCGAGGAGCGGCCACCGCCCTGTCCAAGGCGACGACATGGTCGGCCATCATCTTCATGGTAACGTCCATCACGCTTTCGATCTTCGTTTCGCGCCGGACTGGGCCCAACTCGGTGTTCCAGGGCATGAAGTCATCGCAGACCAAGTCGCAGCCGGCGGCGCCGGCGAATCCGCCAGCGCCGGCCCAACAGAAGTGACTGCGGCTATCAGGTGTCAGGTGGCAGCAAGCCATCTCATGACTGAAGGGCTCCTCAGCGGCTAAAGCCCCGCTTCTTTATCGGCTGGGTGGCACGGCTGAAGCCGTGCCCTACCCAATTTCTTCCAACCCGGCGTTCGTTTGGTGGGGGCGGGTAAGCTGCAGATCCCTCGACTACGGATGCGATTCGCATGCGAATCATCATCCTCCGCTCGGGATGACAATTCGGTGGGAGCCTGGTGTTCGTCGAGATCGTTGGTCTCTTCAAAATCCCCGCCCAAGCACAGCTTGGACGGGCCACCCGGCCCAAAAAAAATTACGAGAGGGCTTCTAGTAAATCCATCCTGGCATGATCCACGAAATCATTCCCGTCGGCCCGCTCCAGTGCAACTGCTCCATCATTGGAGATGAAGGCACGCGCGAAGCGCTGGTGATCGATCCGGGCGACGATATCGAAGACGTCCTCGCTCTCGTCCGCAAACACAATCTTCAAGTCAAGCAGATCATCATCACGCATGCTCACATTGATCACGTGGGCGGCGCGATGAAGCTACGGGCCGCCACGGGGGCGCCCATCCTGCTCAACCAGAACGACTACGCGCTGCTCAAAATGCTCGATGTGCAGGCGGCCTGGATTGGCGTGCCAGCTCCCGGCAAGGTTGAGATCGACCAGAATCTGGGACAAGCTGATGTGGTGAAAGCTGGTTCGCTGGTGGCGGACGTGATCCACACGCCGGGCCATACTGAAGGCAGCGTCTGCCTTTACTTTCCCGCGGAGAAGAAGCTGATTGCCGGCGATACGCTATTTGCCGGGAGCATTGGCCGCACCGATCTGCCGGGTGGTTCGTTCGAGAAGATTATCAATTCGCTGCGCGAAAAAGTTCTGGCGCTGCCGGATGAAACGATCGTCGTCCCAGGTCATGGGGAGTTGACTACGATTGGCGAAGAGCGCGAGAGCAATCCGTTTTTGGTCGTTGGACGTTAGTCGTAGGTCGTTGCGTCTCAAAATCCCGCCCAAGCGAAGCTTGGACAGGGCACCCTCGAGCAACCGCTGCGCTAATTTGACTGCGATTCCAGGGTGGCGTCGATCTTGATGTGTCCGCTCGACACGGTGATTTTGCGTTCCCAAGGCTTGAATCCGGCTTTCTTTACGGAGACCAGGTGCGGTCCTGCCGCAACCCCCACCGTGGACGATGTGCTGCCGACGAAATTGCCATCGATCTCGATATCGGCGCCATCGGGAGTCGAGGACACTTCTAATTCAGCCGCCGCGCCTTGGTCCGGCGAAACGGAGGAGGTCTCGGCGGGCCCGGCATTCGGAGTAGCGGCTGACGATGCACTGGGGACCGATTGTGCGGCAGGGATTGGTGCTGCGGCAGGAACAAGGGGCACTGGCTGAAATTTTGCGAGGTCCAGTTTCACCTCACCGCTGATGTAAGCCGTGACCTCGGTCCCTTTGGGGATGGTGACATCCTTCCCATGCATGAGGAGAAACACTGGCGCTGCGGGCCAGACGACCAAGCTGGTGGCGACCATGCCCCCGGCCATTATCCCGGTGTGACTACCTCCTTGGCTCTCCTTCACGGCGCGTAGTGTTGCCTTTTCGCCATCCGCCAATTGGACGCTCTCGATGCTTACATCGAGTTTGCCGGCACGACCCATCCGTCTTTTCTTGTGGGCCGTAACTACGGTTCCTGACGCAGGGCTGTCCTTCGGGATGACAACAATTCGGTTGACGCTTACTTCTTCAGCCACCTCGAAATCTACTCGATCGCCAGCGTGGGCGTCGGCGGAGGACAAGCTGCGGCCCAGCCGGAGTGTCACGGCGGTTCCATCCTGCAGAACGAAACCCTTTGAGAGCGGAGAGGGCTGAGCTTGACTGGATTTTGGCGGACGCGAGGCGGGAACTCGACTGCGCGAGAGCAATCGATAGCATGCAACAGACGACAATCAAACCAGCAAGCCTGGCAGACATGGCGTGAAGCTCCCTAGTGTTCAGGATGAGAAGATTACTGACGAAGTTGCAGAGTTTTCGGTGCGCCTTTACTCTTCTTTACGATAGAAATGTGCAACTCGGCATCTAATTGCATAGGAGGGGTGCTATGAAGAAGTTAATGATGATAGGAATAACGGTGGCAGTGATGATGGCGCCTCTTGCGGCTTACGCACGTCCAGTTCGCGTCTTCGTCACGCCGGGTTTTGGGTGGGGATGGTACTCGCCTTACTGGGGACCATATCCGTATGGCTATTACGGTTACGCTCCTACGACTGGCGCAGTGAAGTTCGATACCAGCGTTAAAGACGCAGAGGTGTACATCGATGGCGCTTACGCCGGAACGGTGGGAAAACTGAAAACCATGAATCTTCGGCCGGGCAGCTACGACATCGAGGTGCGCGCACCGGGACGGACGCAGTTTGATAAGAAAGTCTACGTCGCCGCGGGCAAGACCTTGCACTTGAACCCGGACCTGCACGTTGAAGCGCAACCGCAAGCGCAGCCGTAATTTGTGAGAGGGCACGGCTGGAAGCCGTGCCCTTCCCAATTGTCTCCAGCGTCATTAGTCGTTGTAGGCCGGTCGGTGGTAGCTAGTCGTTGGTCGTTCGTCTTTGGTCGTCTCAAAATCCCCGCCCAAGCAAAGCTTGGACAGGTCACCTCGGCTCCCGTGACGATTCGCGACCGAATCGGTATCCTCCGCTCGGGATGACAATTTGCTGGTAGGTTCGGCACACTTGGAAGCCTTTGCTCTTCTACAGCCGTTTCAAGGGGGGATTTTCCTTCCCTACTCACCTTTTCGCAGTTGGTTCGACTCGGATCGGAAGCTCTGCGTACCCACTTCTCGCAAAAACGGCGAGAAGTGGGGCACTCCTATCCCAAAAGGGTTACCAGACTAGCGGGATCAAGCGATAGCGCACTTTGTTTTGGTACTCCACGTAACCCGGCAGATTCCTGGACAGGAATTTTTCTTCGTCAAGCAGTCTCCATATGAGCGCGGGCATCATGGCGACGATAACGAGCAGCCCCCACGACGAACCGAGCGCAATCGGTATACCAAGAAGCATGACGAGAGCTGCGGCGTACATCGGGTGCCGTACGAGGGCGTACGGGCCAGTCGATATAACTTTTTGGTCGGGGGCCAATTCGATGGTGGCGGAGGTAAACGGATTTTCTTTGAACACAAAGAAAACGGCGAGAAAGCCGAGCGCGACAAGTACGTCCCCTGCCAGGGCTAGGTACGGCGGCATGCGAGACCAGGCGAAGCGATGATCGAGGGCGGAGAAAACGAGGAGAGCGATAAATCCTAGCGACGCGAAAAACATTATGATCTTTTGAGTCGGTTCCTTCTCGGCGGTCGGGCCGCCACTCATGCGTCGCTCTAAGAGCTTCGGGTTTTTCTTCATCAGGTAGAGAGTGATGGCAAGAGAGGATGCGAAATATACGGCCAGGAATGTCCACGCCTGCCAATAATCGAGCGCCCAGGCTGGAAAAAACAGCAGCGCCGCCATGACCAGAAGAACGAACACGAGTCCGGCGAACGCTTTTCTATGAAGGATGTTCATCTGGTCGCGAGCCATTAGGATACTAACGCCGATAACAGAACGCGAGAAGTGATGCAGCCAGCGATGTTGAGACCATCGCGTTCCGACCTTGGCTTGGCCGAGAAAGGGCGCCAACAATCGTGCTTACGGTCGAAGCGGCGGATTCGCGCGATAGCGCCACCGCACATAGAACCACAGGAGCGCGATGGCAGGGTACATCAGGAAGCTGGCTTCGGTGCCGAGTACACCGCCTGTCAGCCACGCAGGCCCACTGAAGCGCGCATCCAGTAACCGCCCGACGGGAAATTGTGCGCCATTTGGCGTTCCGATGACGAAGAGCTGCATGTAATCGAAAGCGATGTGAAAGCCGACGGCGAACCACAGCATGCCTGTGCGCAGCATGCTGTAACTCAGGAGCAGGCTCAGCGAGACCAGCGTGATTACGTCCCACATGTTTTCACCTTCCTTGAAGAAATAGTGCTCGGCAGCGAAGATGAGTGCGATGACGATCGAGGCCGGCCAGAAGCCAACACTCTTCCAAAGCGTCTGCTGAAGATAGGACCGGAACCACAGCTCCTCGGCAATGCCAACACAGATATTTGCGCCGAGCCATGCCAGCGCGGAGAGCGCGAGCGCACTGCCGCTGCCTGCCAGTCCTTTGATCTGCATGCCGCCCAGCATGATCATTCCGAGAGCAACGGCGCCTGCCATTATGACGCCAGCAGCCGCCCCTTCAAACGTCTGCCAGCTGAAAGCGCGATTGACCGGAAGGCCGTAGCTGTCGACGCGGCGGCGCTCGTAGAGCGCGAATGCTCCCGTACAAATGAGGGCGACCAGAAAGTTCCTGAGTTCTCCCAGAGCGATGTTGCCTGCGCTGAGTCCTGGGCCGAGATGCAGTGATTTCGCGATAAGTGCGACCGGCCCACCCAGGAGCGGAAAAACGAGGAAGGTGCCCGCTGCGTAATAGATCGCGGATCGCCAGAGCGGCCGAAGCTTGCCGTCGGGCCCGACAGAAGCGTGTTTGATCGTTTCTTTCATTTCTTGCTCTCTCTGTCTACGGATTCAGGCGTCCCAGTACGCGCTCGACGCCTTCACGAAAATCTTTGGGCGGAGCGATGAGGCTGGTGATCAGGTAACCGTCGCTGGGGAAATCGTAGAAGTGGCCGGGATGAACCAGCACGGAAGTTTCTCGCAGAAGTTCAATCGCCAGATCTTCATCGGATTGGGTCACGGGCACGCGCAGCACCGCGTACCAGCCGCCTTCGAGCTGCAGTCGCTGGCAGGTTTTTTGGAGCGTCAACTGGCGATCGAGTTCTGCAAGATTGGTGCGCAGGCGATCGAGAAGGAGCGGTTGAATGCTTTTGCCCTGCTCCAGCAGCACCGGCGTTGCCAATTGGATGGGAGCGTTCATCGAGAGATAAGTATCGGCGATGATCTCGAGTCGTCCGAGGGCGGCAGTTACTTTGTTGGCGGGACCGCTGCTAACAATCCAAGCCACTTTCATCTGGGGCAAACCAGAGATTTTTGACAGTCCACTCAGGGTGAAGGTGAGTACGTCCTGGTTAGCGGCGAAGCTTGGGCGAGGCGCGCCGTCCTGGGCGCAGTCGAGAAAGACTTCATCTGCGATCAGGGAGAGGTCGTGTTGGCGGCAGAATTCGTTGAGCTTCTGCCGCTCGGCGTTGCTGACGAATGATCCGGTGGGATTGTTCGGATGCACGACGACTACGGCGCGGGTGCGGTCGCTGACGGCTTTCGAGAGCGAAGGGAAATCAATCTGCCAGCCATGGTCGTAGATCAGCGGATAGGGAACTAGCTTTACGTCTTGAAGATCAGCGAGGAAATCAAACAACGGGTAACTCGGCTTGGGCACCAGGATTTCGTCGTCCGGATTGCATAGCAGCCGAAAGACATAGGAGTAGCCTTCGCTGGTGCTGGTGGTGAGCAGGATGTGATTCGGGATCGACTTCGTCGTGTTGCTTGCGGTAGTAATTGGCAACAGCCTCGCGGGCGCTGAGCAGGCCCTTGGGCTGCGGATCGTAGTCCATCGCTTTTGGATTGTTCAGTGCTTGCAGGATGGTTTCGGAGTCGTAATGCAATCCGGCGCGGGTGGGATTGGAGAGTGTGAGGTCGAGCACTTCCCTGCCCGCGGCGCGAAGTTCGCGCTCGGCTTCGGTGAAGCGATTGGGCGTGAGTTTCCAGTCGGTACGCTTGGAAAACATGAGCGACCATGATACCGAAGTCGGCTTGGACTACTGATTTCGGATTGAAGATTTCAGATTGACACGTAGGGATGCTTCGACTGCGGAACGAACTTCGCTGCGCGAAGCTTCGTTCCTACGCTCAGCATGACAAGGGGGTTATAATAGCGAGTTTTGCAGCGATGGAACCGATCACACAATACGAATTGCGGCTGGCGGAGCGCATGTCGCGGCTCGGGACGGAAACTGCATTTGAAGTCCTGAACAAGGCTCGCGCGCTGGAGCGTCAGGGGAAGGAAATCATCCACCTGGAGATTGGCGAGCCTGACTTCGATACGCCGAAAAATGTAGTTGAGGCGGGAGTGGATGCGCTGCGTAAAGGATGGACTCACTACGGTCCGTCGGCGGGTTTGCCGGAGCTGCGTCAGGCCATTGCGGAAGATGTCAGTCGCTCGCGGGGAGTGAACGTCGACAGCGATGAAGTGGTGGTTGTCCCCGGCGGTAAGCCGATTATTTTCTTTGCGATTCTGGCGTTAGCTGATGTTGGAGATGAGGTCATATTCCCCAACCCTGGCTTCCCGATTTATGAATCGATGATTCATTACGTGGGGGCGCGGGCGGTGCCCATTCGGCTGCGCGAGGAGCGAGATTTCGGTTTCGACGTGGATGAGTTGGCTTCGCTGATCACCGATCAGACCAAGCTGATCATCCTTAATTCGCCGCACAACCCGACGGGCGGCGTGCTGAGCAAGCAGGATATCCGGGACATTGCCAGCGTCATTGGCGATCGCAATATCATGGTGCTTTCGGATGAGATTTACAGCCGCCTGATTTTCGAGGGTGAGCATTACTCGATCATGTCGGTGACCGGATTCAAAGAGCGGACGATTCTGCTCGACGGTTTCTCGAAGACTTACGCCATGACGGGATGGCGCATGGGCTATGGCGTGATGCGGGCCGACCTGGCCGCACACATTACGCGGTTGATGACCAACTCCAATTCGTGCACCGCCAGCTTTACGCAGATTGCCGGGATCGAGGCGGTGCGTGGTGATCAGTCGTCGGTGGAGGACATGCGGGCCGAGTTCCAGCGGCGGCGCGATGTGGTGGTGGCGGGGCTGAATAAGATCAAAGGCTTTTCCTGCCGAATGCCCAAAGGCGCTTTCTACGTTTTCCCCAACATCACCAAGACGGGATGGAAATCGAAGAAGCTTGCAGACGCTTTGCTGGAAGATGCGGGCGTGGCGTGCTTGTCGGGAACGGCGTTCGGCGAGTTTGGGGAAGGTTATCTGCGCTTCAGCGTGGCTAATTCGCTGGAGAACCTGAACAAGGCGCTCGATCGCATCGACCAGTGGACGAAGCGGAATCTGTAGCGGCATTATCCGGGAGTGCTAGCGGTGGCCAGGAAGAAAGCGTCTCGCAAGCTGACCGTGCCCAAAGCCTCCCGGCCGTACGCGCCTGGGTACGGCCTTCCAAAAAGCACTAAAGGATTGCTGCCGTGGAGCTGGGCGGAGCAGCGGCTGAAGAAATCGCACAACTACTGGATCACCACGGTCAAGCCCGATGGGTCGCCGCACACGATGGTGGTCTGGGGTCTTTGGCAGGACGGCCGCTGGTTGTTCAGCACCGGCAGCAAGTCTCGAAAAGCGCGGAATCTAGCCCGGAACCCTGAGTGCGTGGTCTGCACCGAAGACGCGCACGAAGCAGTCATCGTGGAGGGCACGGTGGAGATCGCTGACGTCGACGCACGCCGGAAGCTGCTACCTGCCTACGAGCGCAAATATAAGTGGGATATGTCGTCGATGAAAGACGATATTCTGTCGATGAAAGAACCGGTGTATGCAGTGCGGCTGCGAACTGTATTCGGGCTATGGGAGAAGAAGTTCATGGGCAGCGCCACCCGGTGGAAGTTCGAGTAGCAGTTCAGCTTTTGAACCACCAAGGACACGAAGTTGCACGAAGGAAAACCTCGCAATTTCGAACACCCTGAAAGAATCATGAGCAATCAATTCCGCGTCTTTGCGACTTGCGACATTGGTCCCGCGATCGAGGTTCTGCGCAAGCGAGGATACCAGGTTGAGGTTTATCCCCAGCCGGAAGCGCCGCCGAAGCGTTTGATCATCGAGAAAGTCAAATCGGGGATTGATGGCCTGATTACGACGCTGCGGGATCCGATTGACGCTAAGGTTTTCGAAGCTGGCAAGAACACGCTGAAAGTGGTGGCGCAATATGCCGTCGGGTTCGACAACATCAACCGCGAGGATGCCAACCGCTACAAGATTCCGTTCACCAACACCGCCGACGTGCTTACCGAAGCCACGGCGGAGTTCGCGTTCTTCATGCTGGGGGTGCTGGCGCGGAAAATGTGGCCGGCCGAGCACCTCACGCGCGAAAACAAGTGGGGATACTGGCATCCCTATTTGCCGTTTCTGGGCGACGAAGTTACGGGCAAGACGATAGCCATCATCGGCACGGGACGGATTGGGCTGGCGATGATCAAGAAGTGCGCCGGCTTCGACATGAACATCCTGTGCTACGACCCGGCGTATCAGAACCACGACTACGTGAAGGCGATCCAAGAGACGATGGATCTGCGCCATGCTCGCGGGATTCAGAAGGAGAAGACGTGGATCAGGTACGTGGGATTGGAAGATGCTCTGAAGCAGGCCGATTTTGTCAGCGTGCATGTGCCGCTGCTGCGCGAAGGCGAGAGTCCAACTCCTACGTATCATTTATTTAACGAACGCACGCTGCGCATGATGAAACCCAGCGCATTCCTGGTGAATGATTCGCGGGGACCGGTGGTGGACGAGACGGCGTTGGCAAAGGCGTTGCGAGAAAAGTGGATTGCCGGCGCGGGACTGGATGTCTTCGAGAAAGAACCATTGCCGGCTGACTCACCTCTGCGTGATCCCGCGATTGAAGACCGCTGCCGGCTCTATCCGCACTTCGCCAGCGCGGCGAGGATTACGCGGCTTTCGACGGATCCGAATAAGGGTATGGCAGGACGCTGCGTGCAGGGGTTGATCGACGTACTGGAAGGAAACTACGGTGGCGATATTACGAAGATGCCGTACGTGGTGAATAAAGAAGCGTTTGGGAAGTAGTGGTGCGCGCCCTTCGGGCGCGTGATCGTATTCCACCTTACTCTGGACTTACGTCCGGGGCTGAAATATTCCGCTCCTCCAGAGCTGGAGAAAGCAGGTCCCCTTCGACTTCGCTCAGAGCAGGCTCTCCGCTCCGCTTCGCTCCGGTCGGGATGACAGAAGTACGCGTCTGCGTTATTGACGTGCCTTGCCCAGCGCACTAATATCGGCCCACTGCTGGGGTGGGGCATGCCACATGATTGGAACCACGGTCGCTCACTACAACATCCTCGAAAAGCTTGGCGCCGGGGGGATGGGTGTGGTCTACAAAGCCGAGGACACTACTCTCGGCCGTTTGGTGGCGCTGAAATTTCTGCCTGAGGAGCTGGCTAAGGATGCTGATGCGCTGGAGAGATTCCGTCGCGAAGCGCGTCTCGCCTCCGCGCTTAATCATCCGAATATCTGCACCATCTACGAAATCGGCCAGCAGGATGGACAGTATTTCATTGCGATGGAGTTGTTGCAGGGCCAGTCGCTATCTTCCCTGATTGCGAACAAGCCGCTGAGTATCGATCGAGTGTTGGAACTCGGAATCCAGGTGACGGACGCGCTCGACGCCGCACATTCGGCCGGGATTATCCATCGCGACCTGAAGCCCGCCAATATTTTTGTGACCCCCAAGAGTCAGGTCAAAGTGCTCGATTTCGGGTTGGCGATCTCGGCAAAACCAAGGCGTATGGCCAATGCGGGAGCGGACGATCCCACTTATGTAGGATCAACCGACCCTCACCTGACTTCTCCCGGAACCACGATAGGAACCGTGGCCTACATGTCGCCAGAGCAGGCGCTCGGGGAAGAACTCGATGTCCGAACGGATCTGTTTTCACTCGGCGTGGTGCTTTATGAGATGGTCACAGGAGTACTTCCCTTCCGAGGGGCGACTACGGCGGCGGTCTTCAATGCCATCATCAATCAAACGCCGATTGCGGCTGGACAAGTAAATCCCAAGGTTCCGCCCAAGTTAGACGAAATCATCAGTAAGGCCCTGGAGAAGAAACGCGAATTACGCTGTCAAACTGCCGCCGAATTGAACGCCGATCTCAAGCGCTTGAGGCGCGAGTTGAATCAGGCGCAGGCGCCAAAACGGCCAGCATCGTGGTGCCGCCACGCCCGCGCTGGGATCCGATGTGGGCGGCTATCCTGGTTCTAGCGGTCCTCATCGCCGGCTACGGTTTCTGGCACAAGTTTTACGGGAACTCGGCAGGTTCGCTGGCTGCAACCAAGCTGGTGCAGCTTACGACTACCGAGGGGCTGCACGAGTTCCCCGCCTGGTCGGCTGACGGAAAGCGCATCGCTTACAGCAAAGAGGTAAACGGCTTCAAGAAGATTTTTGTCATGCCGCTGCAGGGAGAGTCGCAGCAGTTGACCTTCGGCAATACCGACGACATCCAACCGAGGTGGACACCGGACGGTCAAGGGATTCTGTTCGTTCGCTCCAATCAACCGCGCGGAAAATTGGATCTGGGCGATGTGTTCGGCCGATATGAGGGCGGAGACGTTTGGAGAAAGGACCTCGCCTCCGGCAAGGAAGAGAAATCTCTGGAGAATGCTTTTAATCCATCGTTCTCTCCCGACGGAAAATTTCTCGCTGTGGATGCTTCGTGGGCGGGCCCTCGCCGGGTGTGGGTCCACGATGCACAGGGGCACAACCCACAGCAGATCACATCAGATACCTCCGAAGCGGTCGATCACCTGGAACCGAACTGGTCGCCGGATGGGAAGAACATCGTTTTTCAGAATCTGGAGCGAACGAAATTCAGCATTAAGGTAGTGAATGTCGCGAGTCACGCGATAGCCACGCTCACTGACGGTCGATTCCATGACCTGAATCCGGTCTGGTCGCGATCAGGAAAATACATCTACTTCTCGTCTGACCGGGGTGGTGGGCTGAACGTCTGGCGGATCAGAGTCGCGCCAACCGGTGAGGCCAGCGGCGCGCCGCAGCAAGTAACCATGGGCTCGGGCCAGGATGTGCAACTAGCGATGTCTCCCGGCGGTAAGCAATTGGCATTTTCCATATTGCGGCAGAACGCCGACGTGTGGCGGCTTCCGGTGTCTCCGGAGACGGGGCTGCCCACGGGCAGTCCGGAAGAAGTTCTGGCAAGTACACGCGAAGACAGCCGCGGTTCATGGTCACCTGATGGCACACAAATCGCGTTTAACTCAGATCGCTCGGGCGAGATGAATATCTACGTTCACTCGCTGGTGGACGGCTCGAATCGGCAGGTGACAACTGGGCCGGGTGGCGACTTTCAGCCGCAATGGTCCCCGGACGGCAAACGGCTGGTATTCTTTTCTTCGCGGGCAGGCAACGCTGATGTTTGGATGGTTGACCTGGCAACGAACTCGCTGAAGCGTCTGACTTCGGATCCGGCGCTGGATATCAATCCTTTCTTTTCGCCGGATGGCACTCAGATCGCGTTTCAATCCGATCGCAGTGGAAGGCTGGAAGTCTGGGTAATGAATTCTGACGGCAACAATCAACGTCAATTGTCGAAGATCGGAGTCATGGGACATTTCCTGCGCTGGTCGCGGGATGGCGAAAACGTGGTCTTCAAATGTCCCTGCGGGGGCAAGCCACAGACGTATCAGATATCGGTCAAGGGTGGGGACCCGGTTCCTCTGAACAGCGAGATCGCCGGCGGTTCGCATATGTCATTCTCACCCAACTATTCGCTCATCATGGATGTGGTTGGACACAAGACGCTGTGGGTATCGCCTGCGGTCAGTGGCAAGCCAGCGAAGGTATACGAATTTCCCGACGGCGAAAGCCGAATCGATTATCCGGTGTGGTCGCCGGATGGGAAGTGGGTACTCTTTGATCGCTTTCGGCCACAAGGCGGGGACATTTGGGCGATTGAGAATATCGAGTAGGGCTGCCTTACGTTATCGTCGGGAATCCGCTTACAGGCGTCGGAGATTCTTTGACTTGCCGTCCTCCCACGACCTAACATGCCTAAGTTCCTGCGCACTCATGATCGGCCGGACTATCTCGCACTACCGCATCACAGAAAAGTTGGGCGGCGGTGGCATGGGCGTAGTTTACTGTGCCGAAGATCTCACGCTCGGTCGCCGGGTCGCCTTGAAGTTTCTTCCGCCGGAACTCAGCTCTGATGCAGCCGCCCTCGAGCGCTTCCAACGCGAGGCTCGAGCCGCGTCCGCGCTCAACCATCCCAACATCTGCACGATTCACGAGATTGGTCAGCAGGATGGCCAATACTTCATCGTGATGGAGTTGCTCGAAGGAAAGACCCTACGCGACTGCATCGCGGGCCGCGCTCTCCCGGCCAATCAGCTCCTTGAGTTGGCGATTGAGACAGTCGACGGTCTCGACGCCGCGCATCGCAAGGGCGTCATTCATCGCGACATTAAGCCAGCGAACATATTCGTCACCGCGGCCGGCCATGCCAAGATTCTCGACTTTGGGCTGGCCAAACTAACCATGGACGGTGGTCGAACATCCGATCAGGGGAGCCCGACCCTGAGCCAGCAGGCGAATTTGACCAGCCCCGGGGTTGCGATGGGCACGATGGCGTACATGTCTCCGGAGCAGGCTTCGGGAGAAGAGTTGGACGCCTCAACCGATTTGTTCTCGTTCGGGGCGGTGCTTTATGAGATGGCGACGGGAGTTCCTGCATTCTGCGGCAACACTACGGCCCTGTTGTTCGATTCCATTCTTCACAAGGAACCACCGACAGTCCTGCGCTTGAATCCAAACTTGCCACAAGAGTTGGAGCGCATCATCCTCAAGGCTCTGGAGAAGGACCGGCGGCTGCGTTATCAGAGCGCAAGTGACATAGCGGTAGATCTGAGGCGGCTGCGGCGCGAGATCGAATCGGGCCGAGCCGTCCACGCCTCAACCCAAGCTACAAGTCCGTCCGCTCCGGCGTCAGTGGGACCACGCTCCCGCGCGAAATTGGCAATCATCAGCGCAGTCACGCTGGCCGCTGCCGCCATTTTGATCCACGCATTCCGTCCTGAGCTGCCCCCGCCCCGTGTCACCGGCTACAACCAGATTACCCACGATGGCCAGCAGAAAAGCTTCAATTTCCAGGCGACGCCCATCGTTCTCAACGACGGGCCGCGTTTGTACTTCCAAGAGAACGTGAATGGGCGGTTCGTGGTGGCGCAGGTGTCCGCCTACGGAGGGGACACCGTCGTCATCCCCCTGCCCTTTCCCAATGCGGCGCTTGACAACATTTCCGCTGACAAGTCGGAATTGATCGTGGGGAGCTTCACCGGTTTTGAAGTAAACCAGCCTCTGTGGGCGGTGCCCGTGTTGGGAGGATCGCCGCGCCGGTTTGGGGACATCGAGGGTGAAGACGGCATCCAGATGCCAAATGGTGATCTCTTGATCGCCCGCGACAACCAGCTTACAGTGGTCAGCGGCGCGGGAGATCATCGTCAATTTGCCACGGTGCCGGCAACTCCAGCTTTCGCTTACTGGCTACGTTGGTCGCCCGATGGCCGAGCCCTCCGTTTCACGGTCACCAATGGCTCAAATAACTTCTCGCAATGGGAGGTCGCCGCCGATGGTTCCAACCTGCATCAGCTATTTTCCAGCCTCGGCGTGGAAGGTGGTCCCGCCCATGGCAACTGGACCCCCGACGGAAAATATTTTCTGTTTTCGACGTTTCACGGAAACCGTGCAGATCTATGGGCGGTGCGGGAACGCTCTGACTCCCTCCACAAGGTGAACCAGGAACCGGTGCAGTTGACAGCCGGACCCTTGAGCTTTGAGGCGCCGCAAGCGAGCGCTGATGGCAAGAAGATCTTCGCGGTGGGCTCCCAGTTGCGCGCCGAATTAGTGCGCTACGATTCCAAGTCGACGCAGTTTCTCCCATATCTTGGAGGTATTTCAGCATCGGATGTGACATTCTCCCGGGACACGCGCTGGATCAGCTATGTTTCCTTTCCCGAAGGCAATCTGTGGCGGTGCCGCAGTGACGGCAGCGAAAAGTTGCAACTGACTTCCGTGCCGCTGTTTGTCGAGCGTGCGGTGTTATCCCCGGACGGCACCCAAGTCGCGTTTTCCGCCCTGCAACGGGGAAAAGCCGAGCAAGAGAAACTCTACGTGGTTCCAACGGCCGGCGGACCTTTTCACCAGTTTACGGTGAACCACTTCGCAGTCCAATCGGTGAGCTGGTCGGCCGCCGGGGACGCCATCACGTTCGTCGAGTCCGAGACGACGCCGGACCATGCGTTCGTGCGCACGGTTGACTTAAGAACCTTGAAGGTCTCAACCTTGCCTAATTCCCAGGGGCGGCTGGGTGCGACTCCCTCCCCGACGGGCGATATCTTGTGGCTGACACGGTGGACGGACAGAAAATGATGCTGTTTGACTTTGGCAAGCAGAGGTGGTCGGAACTGGTCAAGGCCAGCATTGGCTATAAGCAGTGGTCGCAAGACAGCAAGTACGTGTACTTCGACACTGGCTATGGAGACGATCCAGCCTTTTTTCGGGTGCGCGTAGCCGATCGCAAGCTGGAGCGCATGGTGAGCCTCAAGAACCTGCGTCGAGTGGTTGCTCCCTTTGTAAGCTGGAGCGGGCTCACTCCGGATGGCTCTCCTCTGCTGATGCGCGACACCGGCACGCAGGAAGTCTACGCACTCGACTTCGGGGAACCGTAACTGAATTCCGCGTTCCGCGGGCCAGTGGTCGCAGGGTCTGGATCCGCAAGCGGATAGTCGCTACTCCGAAATGGTGTGCTCTTCGCTTTGGGCGCGGAGGACGCGGTCGACCGAGTAAGGCGCGCGGCGGGTGGGTTCGTGGTAGTGGCGCACCTGCATCTCACCCAGCAAGCCAAAAGCGACCATCTGGAAGCCACCCAGCAGCAGGCCCAAGGCCATCATCATGAGAGGGCCGTGGGCCGTCATGAGCGGAACTTGGCGCAGGAATTTTTCCACCAGAAGCCAGGTCACGATGCCAGTGCCGCCGAAAATGCTCAACATTCCCAAAGTGCCGAAAAAATGCAGCGGGCGGGCGAGATAGCGCAGCAGGAAGCGAATGGTGATCAGATCGAAAAATACGCGGAAGGTACGCGAAATGCCGTAGTGCGAATCGCCGCGCTCGCGGTTCACATTGCGAATTGGAACTTCGCAGATGGTGGCACCGTGCCACGGACGCCAGCGCAGGAATGAAGCGGTGCAGCTCGCCGTAGAGCGGGACCTGCTCCAGAATGTCGCGGCGATATGCCTTGAAGGTCGTGCCGAAGTCGTGGATGTCGACACCGCTCAGCTTCGCCATCATCCAATTGGCGCAGCGGGAGGGAATACGGCGCAGCCATAGATTGTCGATGCGGTGCTTGCGCCAGCCGCTGACGATGTCGTAGCCCTCGGAAATTTTCTCCAAAAATAGAGGGATGTCGGCGGGATCGTGCTGCAGGTCGCCATCCATGGCGATGATGTAGTCGCCGCGGGCGTGGTCGAAGCCGGCGGCCAGGGCGGAAGTCTGGCCGAAGTTTCGGCGCAGTTTTACCACCGTAACCCGGCTGTCCACCGCCGCGATTTCGCGCAGCAGGTGAAACGTGCGGTCGGTGGAACCGTCATCCACCAGGACCAGCTCGAAGCTTTGCCCGCTGATCTCCATTACTGCTTTCAGACGATCGTAGAGATCGGTGACGTTCTCCTGCTCGTTGTGCAGAGGAACGACGATGGAGTACTTGGGCATGAAGCTTTTATTATACTCAAACTGCTAGCCTGAACCGTTACTCGAAGTTCGGCAAAGAGCACGGGCGAGACGCCCGCGCCTACATCGCATGCGCCTACATTGCCCGGACCCTCGGGATAAGCCGGCAAATCGGGAGGCCGCGGGGGCAGCTTCTTGGGATTGGCCTGGATGTCTTTCATCACCAGCTCGATCGCTTTTTCCAGTTGTGGGTCTTGCCCCTTTACTACCAGGTCGGGGCGATTCTCCACGACGACATCAGGCTGCACGCCTTTGTTTTCGACGATCCATTTGCTGTTGAGGTCGTAGCGGGCAAACTCCGGGCGAGTGATGTAACCGCCGTCAATCAGCGGAATCGGGCCACGGATGCCGCGTACCCCGCCCCAGGTGCGTTCGCCGATGAGTGGTCCGAGCTTGTAATACTTAAAGTAATAGCTGAAGAGATCGCCGTCCGAAGCAGCATAGTGATTGGTAATACAAGCCATAGAGCCATAGAAGACAGGCGCAGGCACGGTACCGCTTTCAAAGTTACGGGCAGAATTCATGCCGGACAAAACGCGTCGCAGACGCTCAAAGATAAGCGGGTCCACGAAGCCGCCGCCGTTGTAACGAACGTCAATAATCATGCCTTCTTTGCGAATCTGCGGGAAATATTGCTTGACGAATTCGTTCAGCCCCGGTGCTCCCATGTCCGGGATGTAGATATAGCCCACGCGCCCGTTGGTCGCGGCATCCACTTTCTTACGATTGGTTTCGATCATGTTCAGTTCGCGCAGGCTGAACTCGTCCGCGATCGGTTTCACCTGCAGGTTGCGGGAGCCGTCTTCGGATGGCTTGGAATTCACGGTCAGGGTTACGGTGTTGTTCGCTGTGTTCACAAACAACTCATCGGGGTTTTGCGGAACCCGCAATGGGCGGCCATTCACGGCGAGCAGGTAGTCACCTTCTTTGACGTTGATTCCGGGCTCGGTCAAGGGTGATCGCGCCTGCGGATTCCAGTTTTCTCCGGGATAGATTTTCTTGAAACGATAAAAGCCACTGGCCTGATCGGCTTCGAAGTCGGCGCCCAGCAGACCGACGTTTACGGGATGAAGATCAGGAAAATCTCCGCCGTTCACATAGGTGTGGGAATTCGAGAGTTCTCCAATTATCTCGCCGAGGATGTAAGTCAGACTGTAGCGGTCGGCAACGTAGGGCAGCAGTTGGGCGTATTTGTCTCGCACCTTCTCCCAGTCCACGCCGTTCATCGCGGCTTCATAGAAGATAGTCGCGCTCCTGACGCCAAACTTCGTTATAGATCTGCTTCCACTCCTGCGGAGGATCGACTTCTGCCCGCATGCCACCGAGGTTGAGCGCGCCGTCCCCCACTTTCTTCGGGCCATCAGGTTTGGCATCGATGATGCCGTAGCTGTGGGCATCCGGAGGACCGGCCTCATACAAGAGCTTGGAACCGTCAAAGGAAAGCGCAAAGCGCTCGACACCATCGATCAAAACCTTATCCTTGCGCTCTTTGAGATCGTAGACGTGTACGGCGGGACCCTCGCCCGGGAGTGGACCGGATAGCCCCTGAATGGGCCTGGTCGCGTAGTAGATGAAACCTTTAGCAGCGGCGAAGGTACCAATCACAGCGGGCTCGGTGGGCAGAGCTACGATGCGGTTTTGGATTCCGTCGAGATCGATGCGAAATTCGGCAGGCTTTTCTTTTTCCTTTTCTTTGTCTTTATTTTCTTTGGATTCTTTGTTCTTGTCTTTTTCTTTGTCTTTTTCCTTCGATTCGGCCTTGCCCTCGGTCTTAGTCTCTTTGCCTTCGGTTGCTTCTTCCTTTTTACTTGGGCTTCGTCGCTCAGAGCGGGAAAGGGCGAAGGCTCGTCCTTGCGGAGGGTAACAACGTAGACGCGAGTCGTCTTGGGGTTGGCGAATTCAAAATCGATATTGCCCAGCACTTCATTGAAGTCACGGTCTGACAGGAAGTAAAGATACTTGCCATCGGGATCGAACATGGCGAAATTGCTGTTGGTCATGCTGGTGGTGATGGGAGTGATCTTGCGGTCTGCCAGCGAATACAAGTAGACGACGGCATTGCCATTTTCATCGTTATTGTCGTAAACCAACCATTTACTGTCGGGAGACCACGAGTAATTGGTGATGTCGAAGAATTTGCCGTGTACCATCTCGACCGGTTTCTTGTCGTCGATGGTGATGTACCACAGGCGCAGATCTTTATCAGCCCAGGCAATCTTCTTGCTGTCAGGAGACCAGGCGGGACCGAACTTAAACCCCTTATATCCGCTGGTGACCTGCTGCTCCTTACCCATACCATCGTGTGGAGTGATGTAGATTTCGTCTTCGCCAGTGCGGTCGGAAACGTAGGCGATCCAGCGGCCATTGGGCGACCAGGAGACGGATTTCTCGCGAATGCCAGGGGTGCGCGTTAGATTGCGGACGCTTCCATCTTTGGCCGGGACGGTGAAGACGTCGCCGCGGGCGCCAAAGACCGCGCGCTTCCCTTCTGGAGAAATGTCGAAGTCAGTGATGGTCTTGGTCACGCTGACCCAGTGCTTCATGCTCTGTTCTTCGTCCCCTGGCAGATAGATGGTCAACTTTTTTGGCTGCTTCGATTGCAAGTCGAAAGTAAAGAGATAACCGCCATTCTCGAACACGATGCCACCCGGCCCAAGGCTGGGCCACATCACATCGAAGTCGGTGAAGTGAGTAAGCGTCTCGATCTGCTTGCTATTCAAGTCGTAACTGTAGAGGTTCAAGCGATGTTCGGGGCCGCGATCGGAGGTGAAATAGATGGTGTTGCCAGACCACATGGGAAAAGTGTCGGTCCACTCTGTATGGGGCACATCTTCGACCGAATTGTTCTTGAGATCGTAAACGGAAATACTCTGGGCCAGGCCGCCGGTATAACGCTTCCAGGTGCGGAAATTGCGGAAGATCTGGTTATAGGCAATTTTGGTGCCGTCGGGCGAAAAGGAAGTGAGCCCGCCTTCAATCACGGGCAAAGGTTCGGCCAGTCCTCCGTCAATGCTGATGCTGAAGGGACGCTTCGTCCAACCGTTCGAAGCATCGCGGCGCGTGAGAAAGAGAATGCGCTTGCTGTCCGGAGACCAAGTCAAGACTTGGTTATGAATCCCCATACGATCGTTGAGTGGAGCGGCAGCGCCCTGATAGAAAGTGAGCTGCTTGGGCTGTCCGCCATCAGCGGACATGAGGTAGACGTTGAAATTGCCGTCGTACTGGCCAGTGAAGGCAATCCACTTTACCGTCGGGCGAGAATTTCGGGAACAGCTCGCGTCCGGCGCCGGAAGTGATGCGTCGCGCGACGCCGCCTGAACTCGAGGCCAGCCACAAGTGGCCGCCGTACATGAAGACGACCTTGTCTTTATAGAGGTCGGGGAAGCGCATCAGCCGGCCTTCTGGCATCTCCTGGGCTGCGCTCAGGCGAGGCGCAAGCCATAACACATAGCATGACCCAACTCTTTAAATAGGACACTTTAGGATTCCTCCTGGCGGACTTCCGCGGGCGGGAGACTGGGCTGGATGCTCATTGAGAACGTGAGATTGTAGCAGCTTCGCGCACAAAAACACCCGCTGCCTGTCATTGGACGAAGTAGTCCGGCAAAGGAAAGCAGGCGATTCGTCCCTGACAATCCACGATTGCCCGATCGCCTATAATTCCGTTTCCTTGGGAGGGCGAGACCACTTGAACACACCGAAGAAATGTTCCACCTGATGGTGAAGTGCCACCGCGCAGACGTTTTTTGCGAACCAGCCTAGTCGGGGGCGTGAGTGCGGCCGTGCTGCCAGCCTTGGCAGGTGCTCGCGAACTCGCGGCTCCGGCAAATTTGGCGGTAGGGGTTCGGCCGTTCGAGTTGGATGAGGCCACCGTCGCCGATCTTCAGGTGGGTCTGGCCTCGGGAAAATTCACCGCTCGTTCGCTCACGGAAAAATATCTGGCCCGGATTGAGGAGATCGACCGGAACGGTCCCGGCGTGAACAGTCTGATTGAAGTCAATCCCGAGGCTCTCGCCATCGCCGAGGCTGTGGATCGGGAACGCAAGGGCAAGGGTGCACGCGGCCCTCTGCACGGCATTCCAGTTCTAATCAAAGACAACATCGACACTGCCGACCGGATGCAAACCACGGCGGGATCGCTGGCGTTGATGGGATCGCGGCCAACACGAGATGCGCTCTGTGGCCCAAAAACTGCGCGAGGCCGGAGCCGTCATTCTGGGCAAGACCAATCTGAGTGAGTGGGCGAATATTCGTTCCAGCCATGCCACCAGCGGCTGGAGCGGACGCGGCGGACTGACCAAGAATCCTTACGCGCTGGATCGTAATCCCTGCGGATCGAGTTCCGGATCGGGGACGGCAGTCGCAGCTAATCTTTGCGCGATCGCAGTGGGCACGGAAACCGATGGGTCGGTGGTGTGTCCCGCGTCGGCGAACGGAATTGTGGGCATCAAGCCGACGCTGGGGTTGGTCAGCCGAGCCGGCATCATCCCCATTGCGCACAGCCAGGACACGGCGGGAGCGATGGCACGAACCGTGCGCGACGCGGCGATTCTGCTGGCCGCGCTGGCGGGAGTTGATCCGCGCGACACTGCCACGGCGGAGAGTTCTGGGAAGGCGCCTCACGATTACACGAAGTCTCTCGATCCTGATGGGCTGCGCGGAGCTCGTCTGGGAGTGGCGCGCAAGTATTTCGGCTTCAGTGATGCCGTGGACGCATTGATGGAAGACCTGATCGGGGAGATGAAGAGGCAAGGCGCTGTGATCGTGGACCCTGCCGACCTGGAGTCATTCGGAAAATTTGACGATACGGAAAATACTGTCCTGCTGTACGAACTGAAAGCCGACCTCAATGCTTATCTGGCAAGCCGTCCCGGCGCGCCCGCTTCGCTGAAGGAGTTGATTGACTTCAACCAGCGCAATAAGAGCAAAGAAATGCCCTACTTTGGGCAGGACCTGTTTATTAAAGCCGAAGCCAAGGGTCCGTTGACCAGCAAAGAATATCTGGACGCGCTCGAGGCCAATCATCGCCTGACGCGGAAAGAAGGAATTGATGGAGTGATGGACAAATTCCAACTGGATGCGATCCTTGCGCCAACCGGCGGTCCGGCATGGATCACTGATCTGGCAAATGGGGACCACTCGACCGGCGGCAGTTCCAACGCGGCGGCGGTCGCGGGATATCCCGACATAACGGTGCCGGCTGGCTTCGTTTTTGGGCTGCCGGTTGGGATCTCTTTTTTTGGCCGGGCCTGGAGCGAGCCGACCTTATTTAAGATCGCTTACGCTTTCGAGCAAATGACGAAGGCGAGGAAGCCTCCACAGTTTTTGCCGACAGTGAAATTGTGATAACGATACGCGGTCGGGCATCGGCGGCTACGCGGCAGGCTTACGTTTTTCTGATGAGGATATTCCCGGAGCAGCTGGCGACTGCCAGCTTTCGGACTTGCTCAGCGTGTTGCGAAGGGCCGACCGCAGATCTGAAATAATTTGACTGAAGTCGTCCGGTTCAGTGGCTGAAATAGCCTTCTCGTAGAGATCGCGGATTCGGTCTTCCAGATGACGAAGCAGCACAGCCAGGTCAGATTTCCACAGCGCGAAGAGATTGTTCGATACAGTACAAACCCTAGGTTTCGCCTTCATGTTTCCGTAGACCGGCTACGGACTTGTCCTCATTATTTTTGTTATGCTTCGGGGAAGCTATGGAATCTATTTCTGTCCAAGAACCTTGCAAGCCGGGGTGTTCGGATGATGGGGAAGGACAAAGAACGCTGGATAGAGCTCTGTGAGCGGGCTGCGAGCGAACAGGACCCAAAAAGAATGTTGGAACTAGTCTCCGAGATCGTTAAGCTCCTCGACGCGAAAGAAAAGCGGCTCAAGAAAACCCGAGCACCCAAGAAAACGAGGGTTTAGTAGTTACCTCGTCCGCGGCTGGGGACGTCGCATCGAGCACAAAGCTGGCGAGAATGATCAATGGAGCAAAGCGAAACCGTTTGGACTCATGGTCCCTCCTCCTTCCTGTTTTTGGCTTGCGTTCATCTGTCTAGCAAGGAAGCAAATCAATCGGAATTTCCGTTTTGACCTCAAACCGCGAGAAGTGTACGCCGATCTCGCCTGCCCGCATCGAGTCAGAGGATTTGGTAGCGCCACTCGTGCAGTTTGCGTGGGGCGCGTCCGACAAATTAAGTTTAAATAGATTAAGTTTAACCAGGTTAACCAGGACTACAAACAGCTACTTAGAGGAGAGGCTTACGACAAACCAGACCTCGCGAAGAAGTTTTCTCGGAATTTCTGCCTTGGGATTGGCAGCAGCAGTGATTCCTGAGGTGGTCCGGTCAGCGGATGCGGCAACCGCAAAACTCGCGCCCGCAAGCGAACTGTCGAATCGCAGCCTGGAGATTTCCATTTGGGAAACATCGGGCGACGAACGTTTTGCCGCCGCTCCTCGAGCCACTTGGCGCCGTCTGCAGTAGGGACACCGGCAACCGATCAGCTCCGGCTGAACCCCAGCATAAAGTTCCAGGAGATATTGGGATTCGGAGGAGCTTTTACCGACGCTGCGTGCTACATGTTCAATCAGCTTGCGCCTGCAGCCCGCGAACAATTGTTCCATGAGCTGTTCCATCCATCAGAAATGGGACTGAGTGTTGGCCGCATCTGCGTTGGATCGAGCGATTACGCGACGAAACTTTACAGCTACGATGACGGCGAACCTGATCCGGAGCTCCGCGATTTTCGATCGAGCACGACCGCGAATACATTCTGCCCGTGTTGCGCGAGGCGCGTCAGGCGAATCCTGACCTGTTCCTTTTTTCATCTCCATGGAGCCCGCCCGGCTGGATGAAGTTCAACAACTCGATGCTGGGTGGCTCGATGCGCAGTCACTACTTCGCAGTTTACGCGAAATACTACCTGAAGTTCCTGCAAGGCTATGCGGCCGAATGCTTGCCGGTGCAAGCGCTGACTTCGCAGAACGAGGTCGACACCGATCAGGATGGCAGAATGCCTGCTTGTATCTGGCCGCAGGAGTACGAAATTCAATTTGTGCGGGACCATCTAGGCCCGCTTTTAGAAAGCAGCGGACAACCGACTAAGATCTGGATTTTGGACCACAACTACAACTTGTGGGGACGCGTCCTGGACTCACTGCAGGACGATAAGCTTCGCAAATACGTCAACGCGGTCGCCTGGCACGGTTACTATGGCACTCCCGACATGATGAGCAAGGCTCATGTCGCCTATCCGGAAGCAGAGATGCATTGGACGGAAGGCGGACCGGACTACACGGATCCTGGTTATCTGACGGATTGGTGTAAGTGGGCGGGAACTTTCAGTGCGGTACTGAATAACTGGTGCCGCTCCATCACAGCATGGAACCTGGCTCTCGATGAGCAGGGCCGGCCGAATATCGGACCGTATCCCTGCGGCGGCGTGGTAACGATCAATTCGCAGACTAAGGAGATCACCCGTAGCGGACAATACTGGGCTTTTGCTCACTACTCACGCGTCATCCGTCGTGGGGCTCGCCGCTTTGACTCCCAGAGCACGGCCGCTGACCTACAGCACGTTGCGTTGAAAATCCAGACGGCCAACAGCTGCTGATCGTGACCAACACGGGACCTGCAAGGACGATCGAATTGTTGCTTGCGAATATGGCGGCTTCAGTTCTACTGAAGGCAAATTCAGTGACCACTCTGGCCTGGAGGTAGGTTGCTCCCAGAATTCCGATTTTCTGCTCGTGGCAGAATCGGGGCGGGCGGCCCATGTTTAGCCTTCTTTGATCTCGCTGACATCGCCCGGTTGGGGAGTGGCCTTTTTTCTGGCACGACGGGCTACTAAGAAGCAACTGTCAAAAACAGCGTTTGCACTCATTGAAAATTGGCTGATCCGGGTCAATGATTGCTATCGCGATGTTACAACAGGCATGCGGCGCTGGCGCTCAGCTTTGAGGCTCTTGAACTCGGCTATTGGCGGGTCTAAGCTTTTCCTTAGTCTCGGGGTGAGGGACGGCACAGGTTTTTACCGTTTCCACTGTCCTGGGTTCGACCGAAGGCGAACGGTTGGCAGGCCGGGCCACGTTCTCACCCCGCGACGCAATGTCTTCCCATAGCGCTCGCAATCCTTGCGGAAACTTTACTGACCTGGCTGCTACGATTATTGCCATGAAAGAACCCACGGCTGCCCAGGCCCCCCGCAATCTAATCAGTAACTCGAACCAACCGCCGGTTGCGCGACCCGATCCTGCTAAAAACGATAACACGGTGAAGATTAGGGAACTCGTGGACCGGCAGGTGCAGGCGTGGGAGAAGCAAGATTTTGGAATTGCCGCCCCTGACTGGCTTCCAAGCGGGGAATTGATTTCGCCGGCGGGGCATATACCCGCTGAGGAAATGCAAACAGCGATGGCCGGTTATTTCAAGCAGTTCCGCGATTTGCGAGTAACGGTAAAGAATGTCTTCATTTCGACTGACGGGGCTAAGGCGGCCATCGAGTGGGACTGGGATGTGACTCGGCGAAGAGATGGAGCGCGGGCTGTCACCCACGATGCAATCATCGTGGACTTGGTCGGCGGCAGCATTGCCTCTTGGCGCGAGTATTTTGATTTCGGCAATTCGATCGATGCAAAACCGTAGTTGCGGGAGCGGTGCTACCGGATCAATGAGTTCTATAAAAAGGGATGTCAAGAAAAAAAGCTCTACTTCGACCGGAGGCGAGGTTTTTTTCTCGAGATCCAGCCCACTGAAGTTTCGCTTCTCTGGTGAAGCTCGGCCGATTGCCCATGCTCATAAGTTTCCTCCGCGATGGTGGCGATGCCATCGAGTTCGAGAGAGCGGCAAGCCAGACTGCTGTTTAAGGTCAACCATGGTTCTATCCGAGGCTCGTGGCCTATGGCTATTTCTGGTTCTCCGAGGGGGCATAACGTGTAATGGGTGACTGGGTGCCGAAGCACACGTGGCCGACCTCATTGACTGATACTCACCCTCGAACCGAGCTCTCCGAACCGGAGCAACCACCACCCGAGAAAATCCTTAGATGGGAAGCCCTCTTCACCGGAGAGGTTCAAGCGGCTTGCCGATGCAACTGTTGGGGGTCGAAACCCACTCCTTTCTTCCACATGGTCAAAGTGATCGCGGCAATCTTTCGTGCCAGAGTGAGATGTGCCATCGTCGGCCGCATCCCTTTGGCAATCCGAGCAGCGTAGAAATCGTGCAGGGGGCCAGGACGCGTGCTGGCAGAGATGGCGGCACTTTTGAAGAGACTCTTTAGATCTTTATTGTGATTGTCATTCAGACCGCGCACCGTGATGCGCTCTCGGTTGCGTTGCAGTTTGCCTCGCACACAGCGGTACTCGCCGCTGTCGTGTATCTCGATGGCGAAACCGCTGTAGGCCCACAACTGTCGCTTGGTACGGAAACGATGCGGTGTCTGCAGCAATGCCACCAGCAGGGCGGCGCGAATCGGACCGATCGAAGGAATCTGACGAAGTAACTTCACGGCAGGATGCTTGTGGCTCTCGAGCAGCAGATCGTGCCGCGCCTGTTGGCGCACTGGCTGGAGCACATCCAGTTCCTGGTAAAGCCGTTCGGCTCGAACCCGAACTCCGGGTTCTCCGATCTTGGCCAACCACTCGGCGCGATGCCGTGGCGCGTACACCGTCGTACCGCCACATGGAATCGCCCAACTTCGGTACAGGGCTTTGATCCGATTCATCACCCGCGTGACATCTTTGGTGAGGGTCAGATAGCTGCGCCCCAGTTCTTTCAAAGTGCGTACCCCATGCTCTCCGTGGTAGACCGGCTTCAGTTGGTTGGTGCGTAACAGCTCAGCTAGCTTTCGCGCGTCGATCCGGTCACTCTTGTTGCCATCTTTCAACAGGGCAGCCTTTCGCGGATCACAGACCACCAGCCGGTCGACGTGGGGTTTCAGCACTTCGTGCAACCAGGCCGCCGAAGTTCCTTCCTCAAAGGTGAGCGACAGCGGCCCACGCAATCCTCGGACGAACTCGACAATCGTGGCTGCCTTGGTTTCCAGAAGGCATTCCATGATCAGCTTGCCACTGAGCATCCATCACCGCAACGGAGATAGTGGCCTGATGAACATCCATCCCGATATACTTTTCTTGACTCATAAAGGCGCTCCTTTTCGCTAGGTTGGTGGTGCGAACAATCTCAACCTAGCGCAAAAGTGGGCGCCTTTTTATATTGCGTGTAACCGCGATTTTTCGCCAGTCATCGCCCCGGTAGTCAACCCTGACTCTGATGGGACTTGTTCGTTACGACTCGCCTGTAATCCCTGCCGTGCTTTTGGGGCGTCGGGAATCTACCTAATCTTCCACGCATGTCCCAAAGCCAGTCGGGTTACTGCAGAACGAATGATGGGGGAAAGGGGCAGCGCAACAATGGGGGTGACTGGGACCAAAACAAGACCCCCCAATTGGAATGCAGGTGGAAGTAACACCAGTCCCGGTGAGCGCTACCGTCTGCGGGTTGCCGGGAGCGTTGTCGGTAACCGAAACTGTGCCGTTCAGGCTGCCAGAAGCGCTGGGTGCGAAAGTCACACTGATAGTACAACTCGCCGCAGATGCGAGGTTCGAACCGCTGCATGTGTCGGTTTCGCCGAAATCGGCGGTCACGGCGGTACCTGCAATGCTAAGGGTTGTTGTGCCGTAATTGCTCAGTGTGAGGGACTGTGCGGGGCTGGTGGTGCCTACAGACTGGTTGGCGAAGTTCAGGCTGGTTGCCGACCAAGTAGCATCGGGGCCTGAAGTAAGCCCCACGCCACTCAGGGAGACCGAGTGTGGACTGCCCACGGTATTGTCGGTGATGGTTATCGAGGCAGTGCGAGGGCCCAACTGGCTAGCAGTTAGAGTTACGCTAATGGTACAGTTCGCTCCGGCGGCGAGGCTCGAACCACATGAACTGCTTTGGCTGAAATCCGTAGCATTGGTTCCGGTCACCGCAATGCTGCTGATAATCACCGCCGAGGTACCTGTGTTGGTAACCGTCTCCGCCTGTGCACCGCTTAGAGTCTCGACCAATTGTGGCGCAAAACTCAGATTAGCGGGCGAGGGAGTAAGAGTGTCTGGTTCCAGAAGGATAGAAACGGTGTAGGCCTGGGCGGCTGAGTGGTTGGCAGAATCTGCGACGCTGATAGTGAACGCAACTCCCTGCGCGGCAGTATCCGGCGTGCCGGAAATCGTCACTGCGTTGGTTGCACTACTGTTGAGTGCCAGATTGTGGGGAAGCGTACCCGAGCTCACCGTCCAAGTGAAAGGTGCAACCCCGCCGCTGGCCTGGATCGTCTGGCTATAGTTCAGTTCCGATGTACCGTTGGGCAATGAGGCTGTGGTAATCACCAATGGCGCTACGGAAGATCCGCTACCGCAACCGCTGAGCAGGCATACCCCGCAAAGTATCAGCGAGAAGTACGTCTTCATACTGTCCTCCGCGTATGGGCTGGAAGCCGAGGGCCCGGTTCAGTCGAACCTGCGAAGGGGAAGATGGGGGTTGCGGCTGAGCGGCACGAATCTACTCTCCAAAACGTTTCTGTGTCAAGGTCACCGGGCACAGCGTATTCGGGAGAACTGCAACGCGACAGGTGTCGAGAACAGGCGATTTCACTCACGATCCGCTCAGGGCGTCCACCGCCCCGACCGAAGAGAAGTCACCCATTCTCGATAGAGCTTCGGTTGGTCCCGCAACTCTGTTGCTCGTGACTCTGGTTCGTTTGCGGATTGTTTCTCGTACTCAGCAGCTTTCGCTTCAAGCTCAGTAATGGTGGCGTCTGGCGGAATTATGTTCTGTTTCATGATCAATTTGGCTGTGCTCATTATCCACCAGAGCCGTAATTGTTGAGAACAGGCGTGGGTGTTGAAAAAGTCACTGCGATTGGCGGGTGGAATTCAGCAGAAGCATGTTAGAAGAAAGTGATCCTGCCCATGCTCTGTTTGATTCTCATCGTCGGAGGCCTGCTGATCATGATGGGGCAACACGACCGCTCCGAAGCGCTGTTCTACTACTTCCGCCTGGAAGACCAAGTTCCCGAAAACCATCTGCTGCGCCTGATCGACAAGCACGTGAGTTTCGAGTTTGTACGCGAGCGATTAAAGGAGAGCTACAGCGAGACCGGCCGACCGTCGATCGATCCCGAACTCCTGCTGCGCATTCTGCTGATCGGCTATCTGTATGGCATCACCAGTGAGCGCAAGCTGGTCGAAGAACTACGCATGCATCTGGCCTGGCGGTGGTTCACCGGTCTCAGCTTCGATCAGGAGATTCCGCATCATTCCACGTTCTCCAAGAACCGGCACGGACGGTTTCAGCAGTCGAAGCTGTTCGAGCAGTTGTTTGAGCAGATCGTGTCCCAGTGTGTGGAAGTGGGATTGGTGCAGGGCAAGCACCTGTCGGTGGATGGCAGCTTCGTGGAAGCCAATGCCGCGAAGGAGAGTCGCATTCCACGTGAGCAGTTGGTGGAAGCGGCCCAGGTCCATCACACCCTGCGTGAGTATCTGAAAGAGCTCGAAAAGCAGAATCCGGTGGAGGAGCCGGTACATGAACAAGATCAGGTGTCGACTACCGATCCCGATTCCACCTACGCCACCAAGGGTGGCACCCCGGCTCGCCTGGGGTACTACGATAACTACCTGGTCGACAATCACAGTTGCGTGATCGTTGGAGTCCAAGCCACAGCGGCACGCATGAGTCAGGAGACGGTTGCGGCACAAGACATGATCACCCGCTTTATGCAGTGGCAAGGTCGAGAGCCAGCGTCGGTAGCAGCGGATGCGACCTATGGCAATGGGGAGTTTCTGCAATGGTTGCTGGATCGCGGCATCACGCCTTACATGCGCACGCGAGACAGTGCTCTGAGAAAGAACAACCCCGGCTATGGCCCGGAGCGATTTACCTATGTACCGGAGAGCAACAGCTACCGTTGTCCTGCAGGAGAGCAACTGAACTATGTCGGCTTAAACGTTCGCAATCGTGCCCATGCCTATATCGGCAGCGCCAAACGCTGCGGAGCATGCTCCCAAAAAGCGCAATGCACAACTGGACGATATAAATATCTCGCCATTCACATCCATGAGTCGGCGCGACAACGAGCACGGGAGTTGGCGAACACACCGGAGTTTTCCACGGCACAACGACAGCGAAAGAAAGTCGAGGCTTTGTTTGCTGAACTGAAGCATCAGATCGGGCTGCGCCGCCTGCGCTTGCGTCGGATGAAATTCGTCCGCGAGCAGTTCTTCCTGGCAGCGGCTGCGCAGAACATCAAGCGACTGGTGCGCTTCCTCAGCCAGCCATCAGCACCGCTGCCTGTCACCGCCTAGAAACAAGAAGAACTCGGCAGTATCCACCCCGCCCGCACAAAGATCCGCCAATCCCAGAGTTTTTCAACACCCACAAGCGTTTACACCAACTGAGAGTTGCTGGTTCAATCGCGACTGGCTTTGGCTACCGGCATTATTCGTAGCGCAGGGCTTCGATGGGATCAAGATTCGCTGCCCGGACCGCGGGAAACATGCCGCTGGCCACGCCCACCAGGGCAAGAATGGTGGTGGCAATCAAGAGAATCTTGGGAGCAACGATCAAACGAATATCTCCGGCTTCGGCGTGCGAAGCCATGGCGCTGTACAGGGTAAGCCGACCAACGGAAATCGACACCACGTAAGAAAGCAGAATTCCGAAAATTCCGCCGACTGCGGTAATCACCATCGCCTCCGCCAAAAACTGAAAGAGGATGTCGCGCTTGCGCGCGCCCAGCGCCTTTTCCACGCCGATTTCGCGGGTCCGTTGGGTCACCGAGACCAGCATGATGTTCATCAGGCCGACGCCGCCAATGCCGAGGGTGATGGTGCCGATGAAAGTCAGCAGAATCTTGAGCCCCAGAGTGATAATGGCGAACTGGGAAAGCTGCTTCTGGGCGTCGAAGACGTGCACCGCGCGCTCGTCGTCGGGCTTGAAGGTGTGGGCTACGGCCAGGGCTTCGCGGATAGTCTTGGTCAGCTTTTCATGGTCCAGACCCTCGGAATCAAGCCAAATGCCGTCCAAGTAGTGATTGTCCTTGAGCACATCCATGGAATTGAAGGCGAGATAGACGCTGCGATTCTGGTCGTCATCGGCTTCCTGCATGCGGGCCTTCAAAACACCAATAACCTCGAAACTGACTCCGTTCAGACGGATGGTTTCGCCGACCGCGGGCATACCGGAGAACAGTTTCTCCCGAGCTTCGGAGCCAAGAATGGCGAAGTGGCCGTGCGTCATGTTGTCCTGATCATTGAGAAAGCGACCCTCTGCGATCTCGAGGTTCCAGATGTCCAGGATGGAGGGGTCGATGCCGACTACCGGGAAACTGAAGGAACGAGGTCCGCTTTGAACAACCGTGGCTGGTTTGTCTGCCTCCCGGGAAATATGGCGGGCGAGAGGAACTACGTTGCGCAAGAGTTCGACATCATCGTTGGTGAAGCGGATTTGCACTCCGGCTTTATTGCCGCCGGCCTGCTGCGAGGTGCGGCCGGGAAAAATGCCCACAGCGCTGGCGCCAAAGCTTTCAAAGATGTTCGCAATGGCCTGGCCAAAACCGTCACCGTATGCCAGCAAGAGAACAACGGTGGCGATACCCCAGGCCATGCCCAGCATGGTCAGAAGAGTCTTACGCAGATCGTGACGCATGGCGCCGTAGGCTTGCTGCAATAGGTCGCGTTTCATGTCCTTCTCTTATTCCCAGCAATCATTCTCTGCGTAAGGCTTCGACGGGTTCCAATTGCGCTGCTTTGCGCGCCGGATACAAACCTGCCACCGTGCCGGCGAGGGTAAGCGAAGCGATCGCCAGCGCCGCGGTCGCCGGCACTAATTTGGGAGTGTCGAAGCCGGGCGGTTGGGGCAGCGTCCCCAGAGCGGCCATCAGTGCTGCAGCCCCGGCCATGCCCAAGCCTCCGCTAAGGAGAGTGAGGAATGCGCCTTCGATGAAAAATTGAAACATGATGCTGCGGTTGGTGGCGCCTAGGGCCTTTCTCAAGCCGATTTCACGGGTGCGGTCGGCAACGGCCACAAGCATGATATTGATGATGCCAATGGCCCCCAGAGCCAGCGTGACCAGACCGACGCTGCCCAAGAATAGATTCATAGCGTCGAAAATTTTGCCTACGGTATCGACGGTTTTGATGGTATCCCACTCGTCCCAGCCATCAAGAGTCCGATAATCGAAGCCGTGGTTGCGGGCAATGATTTTGTGGACTTCGAGTCTTGAGGCTTCGTGCAGATCGCGACTCCAGGGCTGATAGTTGATCATGCTGATGGCATCTTGGGTTCCACCGACATTCAGTGGACGGAAGTTCTCGTTCATGGTGTTAAAGGGAACAAAAATCCGCATATTGAGAACGTTGTTGTCGCCGTGCCCGAGACGTTTAATGACTCCGATTACCTGGAAGCGGACGCCGTTCAACAGAATGGTGCTTCCGACTGCGGGACGGCCGGGAAACAAGAGACGGAGAGCTTCATCGCCGAGCACCACGACCGCACGCTTCTGCTCGTCGTCCAGCCGGTTTATAAAGCGTCCGTCAGCCAGCGGCAGGTAGCGGATTTCACCATAGCCAGCGGGCACGCCCATGAGCCGGCCGCTGCTCTGAAAGAAGTCGCTGACGGCCCGGACATCGTCGCGCATGATGACGGGCGCAGCCGCCTTAACGTCTGGAGCATCACGCAGGATGTCGAGATAATCTTTGTAGGTGAGGTAGTATTGCCGCATGCCGGTGAAACTGCCGTTCAGGGCTGGGGCACGGCCGGACCAGATGAACATCACGTTCTCGCCCAGCTCATCGAACTGCTTGCGGTTGCCCGAGCGAAAGCCCTCGCCCAGGCCGACGAGGAGAAGCAATGATCCCACGCCCCAGGCGATGCCGAACATGGTGAGGAAAGAGCGCAGTTTATGCGCCCACAGCGTACGCAGAGTCTGGGCGAAGATGTCGAGAAGCAGACGCATGAATTCCCAGTAATGATACGTGAAGTACGAGAGTTAAGTTCCGATGGGCGGGAGAGAGCCTTTTAGACGGATTCCAGGAGATCAGCCGTGTACGAAGTGATTCTGAAACGCTTTGAGCAGCCCGACGAGATTCGCACCTTTGAGAAAGGCAAATTTGAGGTGGTTAGGATCGGTGGCATGACGATCGGCCGTGCGACTTATGAACCTGGATGGAAGTGGTCGGTGCATGTGGGCCGCTCCGTCGGAGCGAAGAGTTGCAGCGTGGAACACGTTGGTCTTGTTGTGTCAGGCCGGGCGACGGCGGCCATGGACGATGGCAGAGTGATCGAGATGAAAGCAGGCGATATTTTCTACATCGCACCCGGTCATGACAGCTGGGTGGTGGGCGACGAACCGTATGTGTCTCTTCATCTGATGGGCGCAAGCGATTACGCACAACACAAGTAATTGTCCAGCGCTTCATAAACTTTTCCTCGGGAGCCTTCTCATGCGTCATACGGCTGTTTCGCTTCTTGTTGTCTTCATTCCAGTGGTCTTCATGGCGACAGTCGTCGCTGCCGATGCTCCGAGCCCAGCCGCGGTGGAAAACGCGGCCACCCAGTCGCTTCACCAATTGTTTGACAAGGAATGGGAATACGAGATGCAGCACAATCCGGTGCGCGCTTCCAATCTCGGCGACCGAAGATGGAACGACAAGTGGCCCGATCTGAGCCTGGAGGCGATGCATGAAAAATTCCAGCACGCCCATGCAGTGCTCGAGCGACTGCGTGTGATCGATCGGTCCCAGCTTTCCTCGGAAGATCAACTGAACTATGACGTCTTCGACTACAACACGACCGACTTCGTGGCGAGCGAGCCGTACAAGTGGTACCTGATCCGGACCAACACCTTTAACGGCATTCAGACTGTGGAAGGCCTGGTGAATTCACTACGTTTCGAGACGGTGAAGGATTACGAAGACTGGCTGGGACGAATCCACAACTTTCCGGACTACATGGACCAAAACATCGGTCTGATGCGTGAAGGGATGCGGCAGCATGTAGTGTTGCCCAAGGTCATCGGCGAGAAGATTCTTACTCAGCTCAACGGGATGGACTGGGAGAATCCGACGAAACACGGATTCTACAAACCTTTCAAGAACATGCCGACGACTTTCTCGGAGGATGACAGGAAACGCTTAACCACGGCAGCCCAGCAAGGAATCAAGTCCGATGTCTTGCCGGCCTTCCGGCGTCTCCGCGATTTCATGCAAAGGGAATATGTGCCGGCCTCGTTTGAACAGGTCGGCGCCTGGCAAGTGCCGCATGGAGACGAAACCTACAGCTATCTGGCTCGATCGATGACCACGACTACGTTCACTCCCGAACAGATCCACGAGATCGGCTTGCAAGAAGTGAAGCGCATCAGCGCGGAGATGGAACAGGTAAAGGAGCAGGCCGGGTTCAAAGGAACGATGAAGGAGTTCTTTCAATATCTGCGCACGGACTCGAAGTTCCACGCTAAGAATGAAGATGAGCTGCTGGAATATACGCGCGCCCGAGCGAAGGAAGGGGGGGGGAGGGAAAGGGGGGACTGGGCCGGCATTTGACTTACGAGAATTCCACGATGCTTTGCTACTCAACGGGCCGTTGCCGCTGACGGTGATGGAGAAACAAGTAAGCGGCTGGATTAACAGGAAAAAGCAGCCGGCAAGTACGGGCGAGTAGCGGTTTGCTCGGAGTGGCAGTATCTGGTGTCAGGTCTCGGGTGTCAGATCTCAGGTCTCAGGTGTCATTCTCGGTTGTGCTGGTAGCGCCAGGAGTTGTGAATCTGGTGCGCGCTGAAGTAATCTGACGATCACAATGTCATCGACTCGGCCGATTCGTACGCAAGCCGCCGCAGCGGCGATTCCTCCGGTCCCTCTGACTATCGAGGGCTACAGCGTGCTGCACCAGATGATGCGGTTTCGCTGGGGTGGGTGGCGTCAGTTGGGTTCGAGGGAGAAGACTGAAATCGTGGACGAGGCTAGCGCAGCTCTGGCGAAGATGGAACAGAATGCGGGCGGCGAGTCTGGGCTTTATTCCCTGCTCGGGCACAAGGGCGACCTGATGCTCGTCCACTTCCGGCAATCGTTTGATGAGTTGAACCGGGCGGAAATGGAGCTGGCGCGACTGCGATTGAGCGATTATCTGGAACCGACGACATCCTACCTGTCGGTTATAGAGTTGGGATTGTATGAGTCAACGATCAAGACTTATCGCGAGCTTGCTGATCGCGGCGTTGAACCGCACTCCGAAGAATGGAATCGCGCCATCGCTGAAACCGTGGCGCGACAAAAGGAAGCCATGCGTCCGCGGCTGTTCCCGGAGCTTCCCAAGCATCGCTATATCAGCTTCTATCCCATGGATCGACGGCGGGGCGAGGAAAAGAACTGGTATACCCTGCCGATCGAAGAACGGGCGCGGCAGATGAACGAGCACGGAATGGTCGGTCGTCGTTATGCTGGCGAGGTCAAGCAGATCATCAGCGGCTCGATCGGGTTCGACGATTGGGAGTGGGGCGTGGACTTGTTCGCCGATGATCCTCTGGTGTTCAAGAAACTGATCTACGAGATGAGATTTGACGAAGTGAGCGCGGTGTATGCGCTTTTCGGGCATTTCTATATCGGCGTGCGCTGTCCGGCGGCGGAATTGGGGAAGTTGTTGAGTGGCGAGTTGCCGGAAAAGCAGTAGGTTCTTAAGAACTAAGGATAATTGGGGAACCATGGCAACCCTTGGCCTTATCGAATACGAAGACGCTAGCCCGGCCGTGCGGGCGGTTTATGACGACATCATGGCCACGCGTAAGACGGACTGGATCAATAATTTCTGGAAGGCCATCGCGCACGATCCTGCGACGCTGAAGCGAACCTGGGAAGACATCAAGCAAATCATGGCGCCGGGCGCGCTCGACCCGTTGACCAAGGAGATGGTTTATCTGGCGGTGAGCGTGACCAATCAGTGCGGCTATTGCATCGCGTCGCACACGGTCGGGGCGAAAAACAAGGGCATGACGGATGCCATGTTCCAGGAGTTGATGGCGGTCGTCGGGATGGCGAATGAAAGCAATCGATTGTCGGCGGGATATCAGGTCGAGATTGATGATCAGTTCAAAGTTTGAGGATCGAGAAGATGCCGGTTAAATTCATGACGTCGTATCGCGAAGATTCAGCGGCTGTGTTTGGCTACTACAAGAAGCTGGCAGAGCGCGCCATGGAGCAGGTGGCCGATCAGGAGCTGTTCGTGGTGTTGGACGAGGAAATGAATTCCATCGCAATTATCGTCAAGCACATGGCCGGCAACATGCGCTCGCGCTGGACCGATTTTCTCAGCAGTGATGGCGAGAAGCCGGACCGCAATCGCGACAGCGAGTTCGAACAACCTCCGGCGAAGCGCGAAGCGGTGATGAAGATGTGGGAGGAAGGCTGGAGCTGTCTGTTCGCTGCCCTGGAGCCTCTCACCGATGCCGATATGAGCCGCACGGTTACGATCCGGGGCGAGGCGCACTCGGTGATGCAGGCGATCAACCGTCAGATCGCCCACTATGCTTATCACTGCGGCCAGATTGTGCTGCTGGCAAAACATTTCAAGGGGCGCGAATGGAAGTCGTTGAGCGTGCCTCGGAATAGGTCCGCCGAGTTTAATCAGAAGGTTTTTGCGAAGGAAATCAGCCAGCGCTAGGTTCTAGCCTTTCGAGTCTTTCTTGGAGCCTTGGGGCGTGCGGCCTTCAGATGTGCGGCCTTGGCGCGCGGAAAGCGAAATTCGAATCGCTTCATATCCACGCGACGGCCGCGAAACGCCACGCCCTCGGCTTCCAGGCGAAGTCGTTGTTCGATGGCGGAATCGCCGCGCAGCTTGATCTCGCCGCCCGCGCCCACCACCCGTTGCCAAGGCAGTCCGAAAGAACGATGCAGGGTTCGCGCGACTTGCCTGGCCGCGCCAGGAAATCCCGCGGCCCGAGCTATAGCTCCATAGGTAGAAACTTTGCCGCGAGGAATCCTTTTGGATGGTAACCACGATCTTCTTATGCATGACTTATTCGCAAGCGCGGAGACGTGGATTTTCTCAGTTTAAGGCTTGGTGATCAATGCCAGACCTGCCAGGCATAGTGCTATTCCCACGGCATTCTTTCCTGATAGTTGCTCGTGAAAGAAAATCAGACCGATAAGGACCAACAATAACGCGCTCGCAGTATTGCCGATTACTGAAACTAAGCTGATCTTCCAGCCCGTGCGATAGGCCAGCAGGACGGCGAGTTCCACCCCGACGATCGATATTCCTACAACGTAGCTGGCCCAATTCACATTGCGGAGTGAGCCCGATCCGGTCGCGCGCAGAGGATACAGTGGCAATAGTAGGAGAGTTGCAACCAAGGCGGTGACATAGTTCACAGCCAGAGACAAGACTGGACTCAGGTGCGAAGGGATGGATTTCTGGCCGACGTGGTAGAAGGTCGTGCCCAGGATCATGATTATGATAGGGAGGTAGAACATCATGAGTCGCCTGCTTTCTCCGTTTTTTAAACGCCAGAAGCGCTACAGTGCGATCCATCCTTCACGAATCAACCATAGCGATCCTACCGAAATCAGCAGCCAAAGCACTACGCCTTGCAGCAGTGGGCGGTGGCCAACTTGTTTCAGAGTAGCAATCGAGATACCGCTGCCGATCAGGTAGAGGGTGGCAGTGAGTCCGATCCTCGCTATTTTTGCGAGGAAGCCGTAGGCGGGGAGACCCGCGGGAAGATACGTGTTGCAGACCGCGGCCAGACAGAACAACGCGATAAACCACGGCCACTGGATCTTGGCTTTGGCATGCTTGACCACGGCAGTCGCGACCGCCACGGGCACGATCCAGAGCGCCCGGGCCAGTTTCACCGTTGTGCCTACGGCTAAGGCGATCGCCCCGTACTTGGCGCCGGCGCCAACTACGGAACTGGTGTCATGAATGGCGAGCGCCGCCCAAAGCCCAAATTGAGTTTGAGTCAGCTTCAGGCCTGGCCCAATCGCAGGAAAGATCAGCAGCGCCACCGAATTGAGCACGAAGACCGTGCCTAACGCGATCGCCATCTGCTCGTCAGTGGCGTGAATAATGGGTCCAACTGCCGCGATCGCACTGCCTCCACAGATGGCGGTGCCGGTCGAAATGAGGAATGACGAGATGCGCTCGACCTGGAGGAGTCCGCCCAAGGCCAGGCCGACGATCATGGTGAGGCTGATGCTGAGCAAGGTATAGACGAATCCGCTGCGGCCGGCGCGGATCACATCGTGTAAATTCATCCCGAAGCCTAGACCGACGACGGACGCCTGCAGCAGATATCGAGAAAGCTTTTTCGCGCCCTGGTCGAAAGGATGGGCGAACGTCAAACCAAAAACCAGGCCCAGCGCGAGGGCGATCGGAGGAGACGCGAATCCGCTGGCGGCGGCAGCAAGGCCGAGGACAAAGACTATCTTCTGGATCATTCCTTAGAGGATCATGCTTGGATTCAGCGGATCATTCTCTATCCGAGAGGACCTAACCGGCTGGTGCGAACCAAGTCCGTCCGACCCAGCCTGCACGAACCGCGCCGACCTGAAGCGAGTGGAAAGAATCCGAGTCGTCCGGAGTTATGCCGCCGCGCCCTTCTTGAACGACTGAAGTGCGGCTTCTTCGCTATCGTAAATCTGGAAAATCGTGACCAGTTTTGTAACCTGCAATACATCGTCGACCCGGGGCGTGAGGTTGGCCAGCTTGATCGAACCACCGGCGTTCTGGGCCGTCGCGTACAGAGCCACCAGCGTCCCCAACCCGCCGCTATCGATATAGTTCACATCCGCAAGTTCAGCACGATGCGCTTGCTCTGCGCGATCATTCTCCTCACGGTATCGCGAAGATCGGCGGTTTCCTCACCGAAGACAATGCGGCCTTTGCAATCGACAACGATGACGCCATCCACAGTGCGGACGCTCAGTTTCAGTTCCACGGGGCCCTCCTCAGGCTGGCAGACCGGCCACCAGCTCAGGCTCACAAAGGGTATCTCTACGAGGCGAGTTTCGCAAGCGAATCATGATAGCGAGGGTTTGGAGCGCGGAACGTCGTGCGCCCCGCATCACGTATAATCGGATTATCTTCCTCACCATGAGCTATCAGGTCCTGGCCCGCAAATACCGTCCCCAGAAATTTACCGAGGTCATCGGGCAAGAGCACGTTACCCGCACGCTGAAGAATGCGATTGAGCAGGGACGAACGGCGCATGGATACATTTTCAGCGGGCACCGGGGCATTGGCAAAACCACGATCGCGCGCATTCTAGCCATGGCGCTGAATTGCCGTTCGTCGGATAAGCCTGTGGTCGAGCCCTGCGGAGTGTGCGAGTCGTGCACGGAAATTCGCGCGGGAAATTCCGTGGATGTCATCGAGATTGACGCAGCGACCAACCGCGGCATTGACGAGATCCGCGAGTTGCGGGAGGCGACGCGCTATCGTCCTGCGCGCGATCGTTTCAAGATCTACATCCTGGATGAGGCGCACCAGATCACCGATGCTGCGTTTAATGCTCTGCTGAAGACGCTGGAGGAGCCGCCGGGTCACGTGGTTTTCATGCTGGCGACCACTCAGCCGGAGGACATCCCGCAGACCATTCGCTCGCGCTGCCAGCACTTCAGTTTTCGCGCGGTGGGCTTCGTGGAAATTCTCGGCCAGCTGAAGGATCTGGCGGCCAGAGAAAAGATGGAAGCGGACGAAGACGCGCTGGCGCTGATAGCCGAGGCTGGCGACGGCTCCATGCGAGACGCGCTCTCCATTCTGGACCAGGCGATCGCTTCTTCGGGAGGCCGGTTGAGCGCCGACGAAGTAAGGCAATTGGTGGGCGCGACACCTGCCGGTGTGCTGGAAGAAGTGATGCAAGCCGTGGCCCAAGGATCAAGCGAAGCGGTGCTGCGATTGGTCGATCGGCTGATCAGCGAAGGTCACAGCCCCACCCATTTCGCGCGACAGATGGTGCGATTTCTGCGCAATACCGTCGTGGCCAAAGTTGCGGGAGGCGAGTCTTCCCTGCTGCAGATTTCAAGCGACGAACGGCAACGCGTGGTGCGAGTCGCACAATTGTTCAGCGAAGAAGATCTGGCGCGGCATCTGCAGATCATGCTGCGGACCCACAGCGAACTCGGCTACCGGCAGGAACAACGCTTTCATTTGGAGTTGGGACTGCTGAAGATGGCGCACGCACAGCGCCTGCTGCCGCTCGAACAGTTGCTGAGCGAAGCGGGCGTGATGGGCGCTCCGAAGCCTCCTGGCAAGCCGGTGATCGTTCCAGAAACCAAAAAGGCGGAGTCACCCGCCTCGCGGTCTGGCAATGTTTCTCCGTTCGCGGCCGATTCGGCGCGGAAAAGCGGGTCGAAACCAGAGATGTCGGCGGAGACGGCCCCGGCCGCTGGTCGGGTGCTTGCGCCTGGATCTGCCAACGCCAGCGTGGTTATGGGATCGACGGCGCTGGCGGAAGTGGCTCAATCCCAAGCTGACGTGATGGCAGCGGAGCCTGAAATTGCTCTGGAAATTCAGCAGGCCGAGCCTGCCGATCTGCGCCAGGCTGTGCTGAACGCCTTGGGAAATGGCGGCCATCGCATGCTGACTGCGATGCTGGAAACCGGCGAGTGGCGACTCGAAGGAAATGAACTGGTGATCAGAGTGGCGGCATCGGCAACCGTGATTGATATGTCTCTGGGCGCGGACGCCAAACGACTGATGATCGCGACCGCCAGCGGAGTCGCGGGACGAGCGTTGAAGCTGAAAGTTGTTTCCGGAGGAACGGCTCAGGGTGCGGAGCTAAGCCCGGCACCGGTTCGGCCCGCCTCGAACGGCGGTGGACGAGGCCGTGTGGAGCAGGATCCGGTGGTGCGTCGCATGAAGGAGAAGTTCGGGGCAGAGATTAGAACTGTCATCGATTACAAAGAAAGGCGGTGACCGGTCCTGGGTGTCAGGTGCCAAGACCTGAGATCCGGAACTCGCCACCCGTGGACTCTATGGGCGGATTTAACCTGCAGGAACTGATGTCGCAAGCCAAGCGGCAGTATGAAGTCTTGCAGAAGAAGATGGCGGAGACCGTTGTAGAAGGTTCCTCCGGCGGCGGCAGCGTGACTGTCAAGATGGATGGTCGCAAGCAGGTGTTGAGCATCAAGATTGATCCTGAAGCAGTGAAGGCTGGAGACCTGGAGATGTTGCAGGACCTGATCACGGCGGCGATCAACGGCGCGGGACGAAAGGTGGACGAAGCCATGCAATCCACCATGGGCGGTATGCTCGGTGGAATGGGTATTCCGGGGCTGTGAGGCTGTGATTTGAGCCTAGTGAAGATGGATTTTCTGCAGACGGAATGCGCGTTACTTTGAGGATCATAGATTGAGTCGTTTTGCAGAGCCGATGGCACGGCTGATCGAAGAGCTGAAGAAGCTGCCGGGTATCGGCAGCAAAACGGCGCAGCGGCTTGCCTTTCACATCCTGCGGTCGAATGATGAAGACGCAGAGGCGCTGGCGGCGGCCGTCCGCGACGTGAAATCCAATCTCCGGTTGTGCTCGATCTGCAACAACATTACCGACGTCGATCCCTGCGTTTACTGCAGCAGCGCCACCCGCAATCAGCGACTGGTTTGCGTGGTGGAAGAGCCCACGAACATCGCGTCCATCGAAAAGACCAAACACTTTAATGGCGTATATCACGTGCTGCACGGACTTGATTTCACCGCTGCACGGAGTCGGACCAGAGCAGTTGCGGATTTCGAACCTGATGCGACGGGTGGACGACGGTCAAGTGGATGAAGTGATCATCGCTACGAATCCGACGGTTGAAGGCGAGGCCACCGCGACTTATCTCTCTGGACAACTCCGGCGAGCGGGGCTGAAAGTAACCCGGATCGCCATGGGCATTCCCGTGGGCAGCGACATCGAATACGCCGATGAGATCACCATGCTGAAGGCCATGGAAGGACGCCGGGAGTTGTAGTCTCCGCAGTTCTGGAAGTTTCGCCTAACCCAATCCCAGAACAAGAGCCTTTCCAAAGTGTGCAAGCTTTTTCCGTCTACCAGGAGAAAGCGCGGTGTCTACACGGGGGCCGGTAGATTCGTTAACTGTCGTCCATACATCGCATTAGCATGCTTTCATCGTGCAGAAGATGACGGCGCGATTGGCACCATGGTTGCAGTGCAATGATCGGTGGTCTGCCGCGCACTATGATTTTTGGCTGACGCGAAGAAACCTCGGCAAACTGCCGCAGTCAGCTTCAGCGCCAGCCGCGCCGAGTCGTGATGTAACCGCATCTCAACTCGACGCAATACGAACCGGGCCAACCAGCCCGGTTTTTTATTCCTGGTGCGAGGAAGCGGTTTTGTAAATCACGGTTCGAGATGTTGGTTGGCAGTGGCAAAACTTCGTCAACAATCCGTTCCCGACTAAACACTATACGTAACCGCACGAAGTGCTAACCTCAGCGATGAGTTTGCCCAACCGGAAGTGACGTGTGTCTCCCTTCTCCCCCTCCCGCAAATATATTTCTGACCGCCGGGCTCATGTGCGGCGGCGAACGGGCTCGCCAGCTTACATCGAGCCGGGAGAAGGCAATCGCGCCCTGGTGTTGAGCATCAGCGAAAGCGGTTTAGCCCTCCGTGCGGATCGTCCTCTGACAGAGGATCCCACTCTACGAATGCGTTTCCTGCTGCCCGAATCTAAGGGCTGGGTAGAGACAAATGGACGGATTGCGTGGGTAAGTGAATCGAGAAAAGAGGCAGGCATAAGATTTATTGATCTGCCCGAAGACGCCCGGAACACAATACAGAAATGGGTTTTGTTTGAGTCGTTGCAGAAACCGCCTGGGAAATTAAGCAGGGCAACCGAGAAAGACCAGCAACTCGCAGAGTTCCCCCGGCCCTTTTCCATTCGGGAAATTCGGCTCGATCGGGGCTTGACGTGAGGTTGCAGACCGGTGGAAGGAATGCAATAGCCACTTTCCCGACCATACCCTTGACTGTAATCCCGATTGGATTGAAGAACACTTCAAGCACGAGAAAGACAGAGTTCGCATATTTCTGCTGGAGAGAGATGATGCCGTTGTTGGCGCGGTTCCGTGTGTGCTCGATCAGGAGCTCGCGTGCAACCTAGGCGAGTTTACGGTAGCGAAGTTCCCCATGCGTATCCTACGCTGGCTAGGTTATACCCCTAACCTACCTGCGGAAGAATCGGCCTATAACATGCTGTTTGAGGAAATTTTGAAGTCCGACTTCGATGCGGTCCATATTCCCGGACTTAAAACAGAATCGTTTGCTTGGAACTATCTGCGGTACAGCCCGCTCATCCGAAAATTGTTCTGGTATCAGATTCCACGGCAACCATCGCCCCGTCTATTGATTCGTCTGGATGGAACGTTCGAGAGCTACATGCAGAAAGCTTTCAGCAAAGCACGAAAAATCGGCGTCGTACGAATTGAGGCTATTACGGAAAGCGTGGCGATTTACAACTGATTCGAATTACCAAGGCATCCGAAATAGACGCTTTCTTGAACCAGCCTATGCCATCTCGCGAAGGACTTGGCAATTTCATCGAGCTGCGCAGGGCTTGGCGAGGCGGGATCGTGATCTGGTGAGAGACGAACTGCGATTTTTGGCGGAGCGTGGATGGTTGCGATGTTATGTCTTGAAATCGGGTAATGAGCCCTGCTCATTTGTCCTGGGACAACAATATGGCCGGTACTTCTACGTCGATGCTGCTGGTGTCGACCCGGCTTGGCGCAGTTATAGCGCGGGCACAATCATTCTCATGCTTGTTCTGAAAGATTTGTTCGAAGAAAACTCACCGCAGTTTTATGATTTTGGGGCCCACGTCAAGTTTAAGGATTACTTAGCCACCGAAAGCTATCCGGAAGCGGACGTCTGGCTTTTCCGTCGACGCGCATATGCACTGCTAACGAGCGGCATCTATCGCGCCTGCAATGCTGTTTCGACGAAAACTGGAGCAGCCTTGGATCGGTTCCGGCTGAAATCGAGAGTGAAGAAACTGTTGTGGTCCCGGGAATGAGGCATGCTTTGCACTTGGAGCAGAGCATCGCGAAGCGGGATTCAAGCAACGGCAAAACACGTTTCGGCGCCACCAAATACGGCAGGAACGATCCCAAGCTAATATAGAGAACCTATGCGGAAACCGGGCTAACCAGCCCGGTTTTTTGTTGGTGGCTTGAATCGGTGCGCTTTAGAGGAAATTCTTTTCACACATTGCGAATCAGGCGAGATGGATGTACAATTTCGCCGCTGTTGTTCGAAGTCATCAAGGAGATCTCGGCTAAGCCCATTCCGCTCCGGCAAGGGGCGCGACTTGGGCGCGGAGACACTCCTGCGACCGCTCGCCATTACTTTTCCTCAAAGGGCGCACAACCATGGGAAGAACACCCCAAAGCGACGCGTATGTTCACCGTCCTGCCAGCAAGGAGATCAATTCCAAGAGCCGGCGCAAATTTCTAGGAAACATGGGCATAGCAACGGTCGCAGCCGGTGTTCTCGGCAAGGCCCCGGCCGGGTTCGCCCAGGCGCAGGAACTCAGCGATTCCGTTATTGCCAATAGCAATGCATCGCCCGGGTTTAACGGCCGGCTGCAACATGCTTTTAACCTTCGCGTCGCGACAGCGCAGAAAGACTCACGCATTCCCGTTCCCCCGCACACGACGAACGGCGACGAGCAACGCTATCCCGATCACTCCGCCAGCTATAGCAAGGGTCTGCTGCAAGACGATATTGGAGTGGTTAATCGGGCTGCGTGGGCGTCCTTTAAGAAGGCGCTGGGTTCCGGCCGGAACAGTGACTTCGAGGCCATCATCATGGGCGGCACGCATACGCTGAACGGTCCTCAGGGAGCGTATGCCTTCGATCTCGAAACTGCCGACTCCGCCCAGTTCGGCAATGCTCCGTGGATCGGTGATCCGGGCGGCCTCCCGCTCGTCCCGCCTTTCGCGCAGATCGAGAGCGCGGATTACGGCACGCAATTGATGGAGATGTACTGGGCCTCGCTTTTGCGCGATGTGGCCTTCACCGACTACGTCACAAACGCGACTGCCATCGCCGCGGCGGCGGAACTTACAACCATGCCAGCCTACAATGGCCCGAGAGACAGCAACGGAAATGTAACGCCGGATCTGCTTTTCCGTGGCGCCTTCCCCGGTGACGCGATAGGCCCGTACGTGTCGCAGTTCATGATTACTCCCACGGCATGTGGCGCTCAGCCGCTCAGCCAACAGATGACGACGTATCTGCCCGGCATTGATTACATGGCCGACACCACGACTTTCCTGCAGGTTCAGAATGGCATCAGCACCGGACTCAGCAATCAGCTCGATCCGATTCCGCGCTGCCTGCATGATGGGCGCGGTCTGGCAGCCTATACTCACGTGGATGTGTTATTTCAGGCGTACTTCACAGCCTTCCTGGTGATGGCCGGTGTTCCAGTTCCCCGTAAACCCCGGCAATCCCTACAACGGATCAAAGACTCAGAATGGTTTCGGCACGTTCGGCGGACCGGATTACGCTGCCACGCAGGGAGAAATCGCTGCTCGTGCGCTTAACCGAGTGTGGTTCCAAAAGTGGCTGATTCACCTGACGCATCGTCCCGAGGCAGGCGGAGGGGTTCTGCACCAGATTCTGAGCGGCAACAAGAACAGGATCGACGCTCGGTTGAACAGCAATGTTCTGAACTCGCAAGCGGTGGCGCAGAGCTTCAGCAAATATGGGACGTATCTGCTTTCCCAGGCTTTCCCCGAGGGCTCCCCGTATCACCCGTCCTATCCGACTGGTCACGGAACGGTTGGGGGCGCTTGCATTACCTTGCTGAAATTCTTCTTCGACGGCAGTCACGTATGGCCCAATCCCATGGTGCCCACGAGTGATGGCCTCTCGCTCGTGCCCTACACGGGTGCGGATGCGGGCCAGATCACCGTCAACGGTGAACTGAACAAGTTGGCGCACAATGTGAGCTACGGTCATGGTATCCATGCGGGTATCCACTGGCGCAGCGATACCGAAACGTCCATGCTCCTGGGCGAGGCTCTGGCGCTTAGTTTCCTTCAGGACAGAGCGCATACCTACCATGAGAAGTTCACCGTCCAACTTGCCAAGCTTGATGGGAGCATCGCGACAATCAGCAACGAATAATCGGCCGGTTACGACAACGATTCGACTAGTAAGAGTCATTTTGGACAGACGAGAAGCACAAACTACTCTTACTTAGCGACACTGATTTCCCACTCCGCAAGTGGACGCGAGCGGCACCTTCACCGTGACCTTCACTCCAAGCTTTGTTGGACCTCAGGGAGGAGAGGTGCGCGTAACCGACGATGCTCTCGGCAGCGTGCAAATCGGGGGACTTGAAGGACGGGGCAAATAGTTCTCATCTTCACCACGAAGAAGATGGCTGACGGTCTCGAATGATCAAACCTGAGCCAAGAAACTTGTTGACGCGACTCTCACTACTTTGGATTGAAGCCGCAGGCTTTGGATACGCGGTCGGTATAAATGCCTGAGGGTGAAAACTCCGCGATTTCAGGACCACCGGCAGAGCGGAATTCTACTTTAAAGACATTGGCGCGAAAAAGTTTGCGGGTGGTTCCCTTGTCCATGGAGAGAGCATGGCCCGGCACCCAATTCCAGCCGTGACTGTCGTGGCTGTCATCCACACGAACCAAAACGACTGCCTGGGGCTGACCCCAGAAACCCGGACGATTAGGCGGGCCGAGCTTCACATTGGGATTGAAGAAGCTATTTTCGAGCTTGCCATTGATGCACACGACCTCAATCTTGGGTTTCTGGTAGGTGCTGTCGCGCAAGAAGTTGTCGGCACTTAGCACAAATTTTGCTTTCTTGGCCAGCGTCATCTTGTCTTCCGTGTCGAACTCCCACCATTTTCCCCCAACTGGAATGCCGCCATCCTGCGCCCAGGATGAACCCGCGGCGCCGCAAAGCAAGATCGTGCATGCTAGCAACGTCTTTACACACACATGTGCATGAAATATTTTGGAAAAGAAAGACTCTGCTTTCAAGCTCTCCTCCCGCGAGCCAGTGGGTGCTCGCTTGCCCTCGCGCGTCTCTTTGGCGTCCCGCATCCCCTGCCAAATAGTTAGATGCGCGCACGCCATCAATCTCAGTCCGTCGCCAGGAACGGATTCGGCTCCTGTTCGGCGGCCAGGATACCCTCCGGCAACGAGCCGCGGTTGTATTCCGCCATGCGGTTCTTCCACTTAAGGAAGTCGGTGATCGTCTGCGGCTCAATGCGCATTTCTACCCGCCAAAGACTGGCCAGCAGAAGATTCATCTCATTATTGAACCCGGCTGGAGTGCGTAAGTTCTTCGCGGATGGCCGAATCATTTCAATCTTGCGGTTGCGGATTTCGAGCAGACCCCAGCCCGCAGGCACTTCTTCTAGGTGGACCAGTCCCTCCAGCACCAGGTAAAACCGTTCCGATCCGACGCCAACTTCCGGCTGTTGTCGGAAGGGCTTGTCGCGGTCGGCCAGAAAGTCCGCACGCGAGATCTTGCACTCGACCAGGACGGAGCGGCAGGCGCGCTTCCAGCCAATGGCATCGGGCATCTCGCCGCTGACGCAGGCCTGTTCGGACAGAACCACGCCGCAGCGGTAGGCGCGCAGCCAGGAGACAGCTTTCTGGACTAGCTGAGCGTGAGTCATCCAGATCTAAGGGTAGCGAAGGCAGGAGCGGTTTTGGGAGTGACAGAAAGGCTACTTGCCGCAGGATCGTGAATGGCTCGGCGGCGTCCCCGAGGCTCTGTTCGAGATCCCAACAATACACCCTTGACACCTTCGCCCCGTTAGCACAATAATTCGTGCCCCGGACTTCGTGGACGTCCGGAATGCGGCCAGTGACGCGTGTTTTCAGAGATATCACTAAACGCAGCGCGCGAAATTCAACAGTAGCTCCCGGATATGTTGGCGCGGGAAGAAACTTCCGATGCAAAGGAAACTTCACATAAGGAGCGTTATGAAACGAATCTTATTGCCGCTCAGCTTGCTTGCGCTTTTGTTGTTTGCGGTCGGGTTGCTGTTCACGACGGCTTCTCAGAATGTAGCGTCGTCCAACGCTGCCACTGTCAAGCAGTCGTCTGATACTCACGCGAGTGACGCACCTATACAGGCAAAAGGCACAGCGGCAGCCAGATACAGTGGCCAAGCCAAAGTGGATCGGGACAGGGCCGTCGAAGCTGACCTACCAGCCGCCCTTGGGCGGCATCTGGAGAAGCTCATGGAGACGATCCCCGGCAACGGTGGTGAGGGTCCCGCCGGTTCGGCAGCCGAGTGGAGATTCATGGCGCGGGCCTATCCTGACACAGATATTTCGCTGGACAAGATCGAGGGGGCACGCGCAGCCCACGCTATACATCTAGCAAAAGGCTTTGCCAGCACCAATGTGGCCGCTCCAGCAGCGTCAACGTGGGTGTCATTGGGCCCGAGTAACGCCCTTTATCCTTTATCGCCCTTCCGGACGTCGAACAACTACGTGCCCAATGCCTATCTGGCCGGGGGACGTACGACGGCACTGGCGATCGATCCAGGGTGTATTCCCGGCAACTGCCGGTTGTGGGCAACTCCCGCGGGTGGCGGCGTGTGGCGGACCAACGACGCGTTGAAAGCCCGGCCGGTCTGGACATACCTGTCTGGCTCCTTTGCCATCAACGCTGCTGGATCGGTAACGCTCGACCCGAACAACAACAAGAACGTGTGGGTCGGGACTGGCGAAGCGAACGCTTCCGGCGATAGCGAGGCCGGGGTTGGCCTATACAAGTCCACCGACGGTGGCGATACCTGGAGCGGACCAATTGGCAAGGGCGTTTTCAACGCTCGTGCGATCGGTTCCATTGCCATCGACCCATCGGACTCCAACACCCTGTACGTGGCGACTACGCGTGCGGTGCGGGGCATGTCCTCTGTCACCGGTGGCGCTGTAACCCTGGCGCCTGGAGCTCCTCCGTGGGGCCTCTACAAGTCGACAGATGGTGGCGTTACCTGGTCGTTCATCTTCAATGGAGCGCAGTCGACCGCGGGCTGCCGTAACACGCTGAATGTCGCCCATAACCTGACTCTGTGCTCGGTGCGCGGTGTGCGCAGAGTGGCGCTCGATCCCTCTAACCCCAAGATCGTCTATGCGTCGGCATATGCCAAGGGTGTGTGGCGATCGAACGATGGTGGTAATACATGGGCGCAAATATTTCTCCCGATCGCCGACCCCGTCGTTACCAGTTTCACCGAAAGGCCGGAGATCGCGGTCACCAAGTTGCCGAACGGCAATACCCGTATGTACCTGGTCATTGGGCAGGTTGGCGCGCCCCCGGCGCAAACCTTCCTGAGCAATAACGTGGCTACCGGCACTCCCAATTTCTTCCTTCTGACCAGTAAGAATCCTGCTTCTCCGGGATACGCCACCTACAACTCGTGCACTGGTCAATGCTGGTACGACAACTTTGTATACACCCCGCCTGGAAATCCGGATGTCGTATACGTCGGGGGCTCATACCAGTATGGGGAAACGGGAAACATCTCGAATGGCCGCGGCGTAGTGCTTTCCACGGATGGCGGAAAGACCTTCACCGATATGACGATGGACGCGACCGACGTGATGCATCCTAACGGTTTGCATCCAGATCAGCACTCTCTGGTCACCAATCCCGGCAACCCCTTGCAGTTCTTCGAGAGCGACGACGGGGGAATCATCCGCTCCAGCGGCACCCTCGCCATATTTCCGCGAACTGCAGCTCGCGGGGCCTATCGGGCGCGGTGCTCAGCCGTTGCCAACAACTGCTTTCGCAAGTTCCCACTCAGCTACAGAGCGTGAACAAAGGACTGACCACGCTCCAGTTCCAAAGTTGTCCATAAGCCCGTTCGATTCGACCCTTGTTCAGGGCGGCACACAGGACAACGGTACCTGGCAGTCCACGACCACGCCTGGCTTATACCGGCAGACCATCTTTGGCGACGGCGGTCAGTCCGGGTTTGACGTCGTCAACCCGAATTCCGTTTCCACACTTTTTTCGATGCTCAAGTCGATGTGAACTTCAGCAATGGCGCTACTTCGGACTGGAACTGGATCAGCGATCCCATCGTCGTCACCGGCGAAGAATTCTACGTTCCCATCATCAGCGATCCCAAAGTCAGCGGGACGATGTTCGTGGGAACCCGCACCGTCTATCGCACGAAGACCACGGAATGGGATCCATGAGCTTGGCGGCGTTCCGCGAAGCATTGCAACGAATTCACCGGTGATTTCACTGTGCAGTGTGGCGACTGGGTGACGATCGGCGCCACCTCGCTGACCGCGGACAGTCTGGGCACTTTGGCGGGAGGCGCTGTGGCCGCGGTTCAAAGGACTGCAGCCGACACCTCAACGTTGTGGGCGGCCACCAGCACGGGACGCGTCTTCATCTCACATAATGCGGATGCCGATCCGAATACCTCGGTGGTGTTCACCCGCATCGACACCAGCTCGTCGGCCGCGCCAAACCGATTCGTGACTGGGATCTCATCGATCCCACAAACTCAAATCACGCCTGGATCTCCTACAGCGGTTACAGCGCAACTACGCCCGCAACTCCCGGTCACGTGTTTGAGGTGACCTATGACCCAGTCGCGCAGACGGCAACCTTCACCGACCGGAGCTACGACCTCACATGACCTTCCGATCACGGATGTCGCGTTCGACAACCCGACCGGCGACCTCTACGCGTCAAGCGATTTTGGCGTATATCGTTTAGCGTCTGCGTTCGATCAATCTGGGTGCTTGCAGCGAAAGGTATGCCCAGTGTGGAAATTGCGGGCCTGACCATTGTCCCCAGCGCGCGCTTGCTTTATGCAGCCTCGCATGGCCTTGGCGCCTGGGTACTGAACCTTCCTCAAGGAGCGAGTGCAGCGAAGGACGGGCAGGCCAGGTTTTCGGCGCAAAAGTAATCGCTATCTAACGCGGTTCCCCATCCTTTCCAACTTAAGAAAAGGGTGAGGGACCGGAACGTTTCGTTTTTCTTGCCTAACTGCCAAACGTGCAAAGCTCTACACTCGATTTGTGTCCGCCGCGAATAATGATGACTCTGCCGGATGTCGGGTTCGTAAATGGGGTAAGACGAGACTCGACGCGAGAGGCGGTAATCGCTACTCAGCCGCTCCCATGTCAGGACATACTTCGCTTCGTTCGGTTCTGTGGTGGCTGGCGTGATGATTAGCCGTTTGCCTTCGATCCTGAACGGTCGAGGTTGCGTCGAACCAACCCAGGGCGGGTTCAAAGCAACTTCTGGATAGTGCGTAACCGTGAAATGTTCCGCGTCGAGCTTGTACGTTCCACAATAGGCAATAAATCCGTTGAAAGCCGTAATTTTTCTTCGTCAGTGGGCTTGGTAGGATTTTTCCATGCTGCGCGGTCGGGATTCATGATCTCCGCGCACATGTGTCCGTCAGGCTCATACATGATGTACCCAAGCGGGCGGGGGCCGAACCTGTCGTCGGGTTTTACAGTTCCGTCTTTCAACGTGACTTCCACCGAAACCAGCCGCCAACTTCCGAGCAGTTGAGCAACCGTCGGCACCGCAAGTGCAGTGGTTTGGGCGAACGAGCACATCGCCAGCAGCAAGATCGCCAATAGCGTTTTCATCAAGAAGTCTCCCTTTTCAGCTCTGAATCGCTGGAATTGTACTGCTCCCGAGCGGTGGGTCAAACCATTCGCCACCTGCAAACGACTGCATCGTGACATCTGGTGATAAGTCGCCATTACGCCAACAATCCTCAACTGGTCAGCGAGGTTCCTTGCTTGGCGATCTGAGCAATCATTGGCTGGCCGGAACGCTGTAGTGCGACGCGATAACTTGCCATCTGCTATTAATGCCCATCCAAACATCGGTGAAACGGTCGCGGTATTCGTAAGGTTTACCCTTGGTGGTTCCTTTCTCGTAATACGCACCCGTAATGACTGCGGTGCTCCCGTGCATTCGAACTCTCAAGTCCGACATCTCTGACTTCTTTACGTGCACGGTAGAGTCCCCGTTGTGAGCGATATATCCAGCTTTGCTGAATGTGGTCCCATCCTCAACCGTGATGATGAAATCATCAGCCAGCAGGGAATCCATGGTTGCAATATCCCCTCGCTGGTAAGCGGCATTCCATTTGTTCTCAAGGCCGAGAATGTTAGCCGCAGTGGTTGGCTTATTTTGGGCAAGAGCAAGATCCAAAGCCCAAACTGCAAGCGAGGCAACGACAAGAAGTGAAAGTCTGATTCTCATGGGTCGATGCAGGTTCTCTCGCGCTCTATTGCGGTGTGCAGCGGTGATACAACACCGTGCCGTTCCGCTATTCCTCATAAATCCACGCGCTGCACTACATCATAGTCCCGGTTTACGAGCGTTCCGTTACCAAGGTCATTTAGGCGGGTCGGTCGCGGGCTGAAATCACAGGCTTTGAATCGCTGTTCGCAGCGGATTACTGCTGCAACCGGCGTAAACTCCGTTCACAACAACTATCCGTAAGCAGTAAGCGCCTAGGCGAGACTTTTCCAGCTTCTGCCGGCTAGTGCCAGCTACTGCAACTTTGCGTATTCTGTCTTGGCTTCCTTCAGGATGGGGATATCGGGGTCGGCGTCTTTCCACTGGGTGAAGAAGTCCTGATAAGCGGTGCGAGCTTTCGTAGTGTCGCTAGACAGAGCAAAGCTTCGAGCCAGGCCGAGCCGGGCGAGGGATACGTAGGGGGAAGCGCCGAGCGCGGGTTTGTGATCGAGAAGCTTCTGGAATTCGGTTACCGCCTGCGTACCCTGCTTGGCTTGGAGATGCAAGACCGCGCAGGTAGGCCGGTACGCCACCCGCGATGTAGCCGAACTGATAGGCCTCAGTTGGCCGCAATTGCTCGATAGCCTTGGCACTATTGCCATGCTGCAGCTCGACCCGAGCGTGAATTTGAGGGATTGCCAGCTTCTGGACAAGCGTATCCAGAGGATAGTTCTTGCCAAGTTCCGAGGCTGCGGTCTCCGCCTTCGCCGCTTCGCCGCAAGTGGCGAACACAAATCCAACAAAGATGGCTGCGACCTGGGTTTTACTGGTTGAGATGGTGGCGACGTTTTGCCGGGCCTGCTCACAGACACCGAAATCCGCCTGAACGATGGCGAGTTGACCCAGATCCGACAACTCGATCTCTTTCAGGTTCTGGTTTCTCTCTATTTCTCGCGCCCGTTGGATCGAATCGCTCGACTGTCGCAGTTTTCCTTCGCTTTGCAAGGCGCGTGCCTGCTGCTGGAGAAAGCTGAATTCGCCGGGCCTACCCTTGGCCCAGGCTAAAAGACGTTGAGCCTCATCCGGCTTATCGAATGCGAGCGCCAGCCAGTAAGCACCCCAGTGCATGTCCTCTGAATTTGGGAACTGCTTGAGGGCCTGGTCGATCGTCTGGCGAGCCTCGTCGCGCCGGCCCAATGCAGCGTAGGCATAGGCCAAAGTGCTGTAAGCACTCGCCGAGTTTGGATCCGCAAGAATGCTGTGGCGTGCGACTTCTGCGGCTTTTTCAACTTCGCCGATCTGCTCGTAGGCTATTCCAAGATTGTTGCCCGGGATAGAGTCGGAGGGATAGGTGCGTTCATAGAGTTCCAGAGTCTCAATCTCTTTGTCGAGTTCACCGGTAACGGTCTCGTAGTAATGCTCGGTGATGTAGAGCTTTTCCCGTTCGCTGACACGGTCTTTCAATTCGTAAGCCTTGCGGGTGTACTCCTTGGCTGATTCGAGCTCGCCGGCGTTAGCGTAAACCGTGCCCATGCGCGCATACACCCATGCGAAGTTCGGGTCGAGCTCGACGGCCCGGCGATAGAAGGGCAGCGAATCCATTGCGCGACCGCGATCGAACTCAGCATTCCCCAGCGCAAACGCTTTCAGCGCATCCAGCGATGCCGTAGTGACCTGCGCGATGGGAACATCGAATTTCTGCACGGAGGCCAGCGACTCGCCAAGCGTGCCCCGCAGTTTCGAGACGGCGTTGCCGAGCGCCGACAGCACTTGCTCCTTGCTGGATGCCTCCGCCTGCTGCTGAGCGAGGGAGTCGCCGCTCTGGCAATTGACGGCATTCAAGGTGAGGATGTATTGCGTGCCCAGGCTGGCGATAGAACCCGAAAGCATTGCCTTGCTACCTACGCGCAGGCACACGTCGCGCGCCAGATCGGTGGTGAGGCGTTCGTCGGGAGAACGGCCCATGAAGGCGAGTGTCTTCTGGATTCGGGCTGGCGGCACCACGCGCAAAAACGGCGATTGGTCAAGGTCCACGGCGAGTGCTTGCTTTAAAGTGCCATCGAATACCGGATCGCCGGTGGTGTTGGCGAAATCGGCGAGCACAACTGTGTCTTTCTCGGTCAGCTTGGCGGCGTGAGTCGAGCGATAGTACAAACCACCAGTAATCAACACGGCGAGGAGCGCGGTAGCGGCGAGGGCAGGAACCTTCCAATGCCCCTTGCGAGGTTCAACGGGAGCGATCGTGCCGGTCTCGCGAGGGACGGCCACCCCGGCCCGCGAAGTTTGCGAGGAGGCAGAGGTTGGTGAGCTGCGCTCGCCCTGGACGGGCGGGACGCCCGTCCCCACACGGTCGGTGGAGATGGCGACAGCCGAAGAAGCGTGGGAGCCCGTATCACGCTTCAGACGCTGGAGATCGGCGCGCATCTCCGCTGCAACCTGGTAACGCAGGTTGCGATCCTTTTCGAGTGCTTTGTTAATGATGTCTTCCAGCTTAGGTGGCAGATCGGGATTGATCCGGATCGGAGAAGTGGGAGTGCCATCCAAAATCGCCTTGAAGATCAGGGCTGAGGTATCGCCACGAAATGGCAACATCCCGGTGGCCATTTCGTACAGCACGACGCCAAAGGAGAATAGGTCGGTGCGGGCGTCAAGTTCCTTGCCCTTGGCCTGTTCCGGAGACATGTAGGCAACGGTGCCCAGAGTGGAACCTGGGCTGGTAAGGTGCTCATCGCTCATCGCCGTAGCCTGCGTCGCCATTCCAGCATGATCGCCGGGACGCGAGGAGGAGAGCGCGACCTTGGCGAGACCGAAGTCGAGGATCTTGGCGTGCCCGCGGTCGGTCACGAAAATATTGGCAGGCTTGATGTCGCGGTGGACAATACCGCGGGTGTGCGCCGCGTCGAGTGCATCAGCGATCTCGATGCTTAGGGAAAGCAGATTCTCCAGTTCTACCGGACGGCTGCTAATAACGTGTTTTAGGGTGGCGCCTTCGAGGAACTCCATCACGATGTAGGCTTTGCCGTCTTCCTCACCGATATCGTGAATGGTGCAGATATTGGGATGGTTCAGGGCGGAAGCAGCCTGAGCCTCCCGCTGGAAACGGCTGAGAGCCTGCGGATCGCGGGCGACCTCATCGGGAAGAAACTTCAGGGCGACGAAACGGTGTAGGCGTGTGTCTTCGGCCTTGTACACCACGCCCATCCCGCCACCGCCAAGCTTCTCAACGATGCGGTAGTGCGAGATGGTTTGGTCGATCACTGGCGCCAAATCTTACGTCTGTGGAACGCGCAAGTCAATGAAAGCCGTGAGGTTGATGTATCTCAGAAGAGTTATTGACGTAACATCGCGTCTCTGACAATGTCGGCGGTGTCAAGCACTTTTCGCGCACAGTTCAGCGAGCACTCGGAGAAGAGCGCCATTTCGCTCTCGTTGACGGTTTGCCTTTTCCAACCACGGCTCGCTCGTAATCCGTTCAGGTCAGGAACTCAGTCCGACCCATGCATCTCTTCGGTCGCAACAGCGATCATGATTACTACTTCGAACTCCTCTTTCTGAAAGAGGAGCGGGACGCCCAATCAATTACTCGGTGTTCTAGTGCACACCATGGCGATGTCCGAGCTGTCCCGCGTGTCAGTTTGGGCCTGCGGCCCGCTAAATCTCATGAAAATTAGTTCGAGTAAATGCAGAATAGGACAGGCTCGGAGCGGCGAGATTGAGTTCGCACTGGAGAAGTTGAGGCTGTCCGCGTGTCTGATCCGGAGCGTGCGTGGTTGAGCAAATAATTGGGCGTTGTCTGTTCCCCTCTGTGGGAGCGGCGATAGCCTGTGACCCTGGTTAAGGAATTCGCAGCACGCTCTCCGCTCCCGCCAGGAGGAAACCTTTATGTCTTACAGGATAGCGGGAATTGACGTCCATAAGAAGATGTTGGCCGTGGTGGTTAGCGACGTGGAAGTTGATGACGAGTACCAGTTTGAACGAGTGCGTTACAGCAGCAGCCCAGAGCATCTGCGATTCCTTGCGGAGTGGCTAATGGCGCAGCAGGTTGAGGAAGTCGTGATGGAATCAACCGCACAATATTGGAAACCGGTCTGGGGGGCGCTAGAACGGTACTGGAAACCAATCTGCCATAAGCGGGAAGGCGCAGGCCCGATGTCGGGAACATTACATCTGGCGCAAGCCCAATCGAATCGCGGGCGACGCGGACGCAAGAAGGATTTCCCCGATGCCGAACGTCTGGTGAAGCGACTCGTCGCAGATGAACTGGTTCTGAGCTTTGTGCCCGATACCGAACAGCGGCTATGGCGAACGGTCACACGGCGGAAGTACCAGCTCACACGCAATCACGTGCGCCTGCAGAACCAACTGGAGGGCTTGTTGGAAGAGTGCCACATTAAACTGTCCAGCTTGGTCTCGGATCTTCTGGGTGCCAGTGCACGCCGCATGCTGAAGGCGCTGGCTGAGGGGGAGACGAACCCAGTAGCTCTGGCAGCGATGGCGGATAAGAATTTGCGTGCCACGCAAGCACAGTTGTGTGATGCGCTCGGCGCCTGCACAGAACTAAAGCCTATCTACCGCCGGCTGCTGAAGATGTTCCTGGAGGAGTTGCAGTTCATCGATCAGCAGATCAGCAAACTCGACCAAGAGTTGGCCAGTATGCTCAGCCGGCACCACGATGCGGTCGTCCATTTGGCGGAGATACCCGGCCTCGGCGTGGATTCAGCGCAACAGATCATTGCCGAGGTAGGTGCTGGGGCAGCGACATTTCCTTCAGCCAAGCAGCTCTCGTCATGGGTTGGAGCATGCCCTGGGGAGGAAGAAAGTGCGGAAGTATCCAAGAGTCACCGCTCCCCGAAGGGCAACCGCCACATGCGGCGCATTCTGAATCAAGCTGCCAACGCCGCGGCCAAGTCGAAAGGAACCATTTTCGAGATTGTCTATCGCCGATTGGTATCGCGCCTGGGACACAATCAGACCATCGGGGCCATTGCCCATCGGCTTTGCCGCCTCATCTGGATCATTCTCCATCGCGGTGTGCGTTACGAAGAGCGAGGTCCCTCGGTGAATGCAAAGACAAGACGACACCGCACTAATAGAATGATCCGCGAACTCCGTAACCTAGGCTATCGAGTCGAACCCTTGGTCAACACCGTATGAAAGGAGAGTTTTCGACCCTGCGAACCGAATTTGATCCACTGCTGATAGTCCAATCCCTGACGCACCATCAGTACAGGTGCACCGCCAGTCTTCGCGCCATCGCGACTTTGGCGGTTTTCCGTCCTCGTCGCATCATCAAGTGAAGGTATTTGCTGCGCCACTGGGGCAGGCTGCGCGCGGTTACCTGCGCGGCTTCTACCAGCAGAAAGCGCAGCATGGAACTGCCTTGCTTGGTAATGTGTCCCAGTCTGCGGCGATTGCCGCTGGAGTCTTCCAGCGGCACCAGTCCGAGATAGCTGGCCACCTGCTTTCCGCACTGAAAGCGCTCGGCGTCTCCGAGGATCAGTACGAAGGCCAGTGCGGTAAGCGGACCCACACCGGGATACGTCATCAGTCGCCGCGCTTCGGGACACTTCTCCACTTCCTGCTCGATCGCCTGGGTCAATTCCACGATCATCGGGTTCAGTCGATCCAGCAACTCCAGCAGATCGCGCCGGCGCCGGCTGGCCCACGGTGCCAGGCGAAACGATTCCAGCTGCTCGCGTCCGCGTGCCCGCCATAACCGCTTCTGGCAGCGCAGTCCTTCGTTCAGCGCTACCGCTTGCAACTGGTTCATGATCCGCGGGCGCGCCTGCACCATGCGATGCCGGTGCCACAGCAGTTGCCGCAGATCCCGGTTCTCCCAACTCCACCCAGATCTGCGGAAATCGATCCTCCAGCAGCAACTGCAAGATCAGTCGCGCATCCTGGCGATCCGTCTTCTGCTTGCGTACGCGCTTGGTGCGGATCTCGGCTGCGTCGCCGATCCGCAACTCAATCTGCAACTCGGCCAACAGTCGTTCAAACCAGCGCGCATGCCCGCTGGCTTCCATGCCCACACGCACTTTCTGGCCCCCGGCCGCCAGAGTGCGGTAAAACTTCTCCGCCTCTTCGCCATGCGCCAGCCGCTTTTCCTGGAACTCTCCTGTGTCCTTATCGACCCAAGCTATTCGCTGAAACTCGGGGTGGAAATCTACTCCTATAATGATCATCGTTCGGCTCCTTGTGCGCCGGTCAAAACCGGCGAGGTGTTGTGAATGAAAGTTTCATACGTTGAAGGACTAGCGAACCACAACGGCCCCGAGTCATGCGGAGCCGCCCGCGAGGGCGGCGACGAAGCATTGACAGGGGAACGTACGGGCCGGGTATACAGCCGCGTAAGGAACTCACTCCGGGATGCCGACGCTGTAAGGAGAAGCGGAAGGCTCCACCCGAGGGGACCGATATCGCGAGGTGCTCCCGGGATCCGCGCGGTCACAGACCCCGAGCACGTACCGAAGCACCTTCAGCGCAACCGGGAGATCCCGCGTTCACCCCAGGGGGAACTTGCCTGGGGACGCATCGGGAAGTCTAAGGACGCACGCCGATGATGAACGAACACGGGAAGTCGGACATACCCGTAGTACCTGCGAACTCTCGAACAAAGCTGGGGGCAACTGGCGGCGGAGGGGATGGAGGGAAGAGGTCTGACCAAAGGGAACCTGCAACAGCAAAACGTGTCCCGGACACCGAGCCGGACCGGACACGCCCAGTGCGCCGGAGCGGGTACGTCAAGCAGCAAAGTAAGGATAAGGAGACGCGGTTCACGGCGCTTCTTCACCACATCTACAGCCTGGAAACGCTGCGCTCGGCCTACTTCGATTTTAGAAGGAAGCCGCGCCCGGTGTGGATGGTGAGACGTGGCGGCACTACGGCGAGACTCTGGAGGAGATTCTCCAAGATCTCTCCCATAGGCTGAAGCGAGGAGCGTATCGAGCGAAGCCGGTGCGTAGGGTGTACATCGACAAGAGCGACGGGCGGAAAAGACCGCTCGGAGTTCCCGCATTGGAAGACAAAATCGTCCAGCGCGCGACCGTCGAAGTGCTGAACGCTATCTACGAAGCCGACTTTCTGGGTTTCTCGTACGGATTCCGGCCGGGTCGAAGCCAGCACAACGCGCTGGATGCGCTCTACACCGGACTGCTGACGAAGAACGTGAACTGGGTGCTCGATGTAGACATCCGCAGCTTTTTCGACGCGATTTCGCACGAATGGCTGGTGAAGTTTGTCGAGCATCGGGTTGCGGACCGACGTGTCGTGCGGCTCATCCAGAAATGGCCGAACACCGGCGTGTTGGAGGATGGGGGGAGACACGGGGGAAGAAGGAAGCCCAGGGCGGCAGTGCCTCGCCGTTGCTGGCTAACGTCTATCTCCATTTTGTGTTCGACCTGTGGGCCCAAGCGTGGCGTCGGAAACAAGGCTGCGGTGACATGATCATCGTGAGGTTTGCTGACGATATCGTGGTGGGCTTCGAGGTGAAGTCGGATGCCGTACGGTTCTGGGCGGAACTGATCGAGAGAATGCGAAAGTTCAGCTTGGAGCTGCCCCTGAGAAAACGCGGCCGCTGGAGTTCGGACTGTTCGCGGCTGAAAACCGGAACAAGCGCGGAGAAGGGAAACCGGAGACGTTCAACTTCCTCGGCTTCACCCACATCTGTGGGAAGAAGAGGGGGAACGGACGCTTCACGGTCCTGCGGCAGACGATTCGCAAACGGCTGCAAGCGAAGTTGAGCGAGGTGAAGGCCGAACTCAAACGACGCATGCATGACCCCATCCCGGAAGTGGGCCAGTGGCTGCGGTCGGTCGTGGGTGGGCACATTCGTTATTACGGAGTGCCTACCAACCGCGCGGCGCTGTACACGTTTCGGTTTTAAGTAGGTCGGCTCTGGCACCGCACTCTCTTGCGGCGTAGCCAGAACGCCCGCGTGCTTTGGGATCGGATGCGGCGCATGATTGACCGCTGGTTTGCCCCCCGCCCGCACTTGTCATCCGTATCCCCTGCGCCGCATGGGCATTATCACCTAAGGTAAGAGCCGGATGCGGCAATCCCGCTTGTCCGGATCCGTGGAGGGGGTTATGGGCAACCATGATTCCTACTCCGACTCTCCCGAGCCTGTTGGTTGGTATCAGCACCACCAACTTTACTCGGGGCTGGGAGCCGACATTGTCATGGAATCAATTACATCAACAATCCGGTCATGAGTGTAAACGTCCATTCTTGGCTGGAATGCCGCAAGAGAAAAAATAAGGGCGACCTCTCGGCCGCCCTGGGAGTTGCCAACTTCTAAGTCCTTAGTAGCGGATCAGAAGTCCGGTGGAGATCCGCATGTTGTTGTTATCGCTGTTTCCGTTGGCATGCAGCGAGAGCCAGTCAAACTGGAGAGCGCGAATGCCGATATGCCGGGTCGCGGTCACGTCGACGCCGCCTCCGAACATCATGGCAAATCCGTTGCCAGATCCCGAAGCGCCAGCAAATGATGCAGAGCTGTGGAAGCCGCCCGCCAGGAAGTGCGCGAACGGAGTAAAGGTCCGATTTTGACGCAGGGAGACCACCGGCCCGAAGGTGTAAGTGTAGTTATTGAAACTTACGCCATTTTGGGTCTTGTAGGCGCCGCTGAAGTCACCGGTCACGCCAAACCAACGGTTAAGGTTTCCGGTGAGGGCTGTGTCCCAGCCGTTTGCGTTCAGGCCACCGTCGAAGCGGGTGTACTGATAGCCACCGAAGAATTCCGCTTTCGGCGCATTCTCCTGCGCGAACGCGGCCAACGAAAACATTCCGAACATCAAAGCGAACCCGATAAGCTTGCGCATTATTGCGCTCCTCCAAATTGAATTCGCACTCTTCTCCGGTCGAACTACCCGCTGGCGCACGCCAACTGACGTCAGCCTGCGCTGAAGGCCAAGTGCTACGTATAGTGAAATCCAAAATGGGAAAGTCAACAAATAACTAAACAAAGAGCATTGGACCTTTAGTAACTATGGGCGTGGTAACTAGGGGGAGGTTAAGATCTTCGACCAGGATCGACGGCCTGTGCCGCTTACCAGGAGGGTGGAACAGCGGCTCTGAAAGTAGAGTCTTTCAGTGGCTGGCTAGCGACGAATCGCGCTACCTGCTCCGATTGCGGCTCTTCCGGCGGATGCCTGCGGAGCACAGGACCGTTGGTCACGCCGTCTCCGGAGCGGTGCCGGCGCAGAATCGGTCGATCCGCCCAGGCGAGTCTGGCTTTCACGATCTGGAACTCGCTGGTATCGACAACATAGTCATCCCGGCTGGGCAGAAAAGTGGAAATCTCAGTCTGCGCTTTCTGGATGCGCTCTTCAATCGGCGGATAATAGGAGAATGCGTGAGCGACTTGGTTATGCAACGGCACCTTAGCGAGGAAATTGACAGCCGGCAGAGCTTTGGCGAGGCGCGCGTGCGCCTGGGCCTCTTTGCTGTGCAATTTTTCCAAAGCTTCGAGAAATGCCTGCGGATCGTATCCCGCGGCATACATATATTCGAGTCCGAGTAGATCGGCTTCAATCTCGGCGTCGCGGCTGAATTTTTTTAAGCTCAGTGGAATTATCTGTTCGATTCCGAAGCCGGCAGGGCCCAGGTGACTCAAGCGGAATCGAGACCATATTCCAGGCGTGCCTGCGGGTGGCGGACCGGGTGGCGTGCCGCGCGGCGACGTGTGCGATCTCATGCGCCATCAGACCAGCAAGCTCAGCTTCGCTGTCGACTTCCATGATCAGTCCTTTGTCGACATACAGGAAGCCACCGGGCAGGCTGAAGGCTTTGAGTTCCGGGGAATCGATCACCTTGATGGTGAAAGGCACCTCAGCGTCAGAGTTGCGGGCGAGTTTTTGGCCGAGAAGATTTACGTAGTCATTGAGATCGGGATCGGCAACTAGTTTCGTCTGGCGATCAATCGCCGCTGCCATCGACTCTCCCAGAGCACGCTCTTTCTGCAGCGAGTAGAGATTCACACCATCGCCGATGCCTCGGTTCCCAATGCGATCGATATCGTACTTATCAGATTTCTTTGTCTTCCCTTCATCACTGGGCTGGGTCGGAGAAATAGAGGAGGCAGAATTTGAGGCTTGCGCCTCGATTTTGGGCTGGGCAGGCTCCGGAAGCATCCGAAGCGCCCGCTGGCAGCACGCAGAAGAGGAAGGCAGCGGAGACGGCCAGCCGTGCGGCTATGAAAATCTTTTCACATACGGGCAAAAGATTTGACTTGTACGGCAGGGCGGCGAGGTTTAAGTCAGTCGCGGCAAGAATGCTTACAGGGAGCTACGGCAGCTTCAGCTTCTTGGAAAGACTGGCGACCGCGCGCGGCAAGAGCCACTGAATCACCTCAACGCGGAGACTCCATTCCTCATGGACGCCGATGCGTTGTAGTTCTGCTCTTACTACAGTGCACGAATGAGTCCAAAGTGCAGGGGGCAAAGAATCGCGCTGGATTCGGTTATCTAGCTGTTGCGTTCGGAAGCCCGGACACTAAACCAATTCTGTCATCTGACTCCAGGGTCAGTAACCATCGGACTCCGAAGGTATAATCGCCACACTGGTCTATGGCACTGCTCCCTGGCACAAAGTTCGGGCCATACGAGATCCAATCTCTCATCGGCGCAGGCGGTATGGGCGAGGTGTATCGTGCCCGAGATACAAGGCTGCAGCGTACGGTAGCCATTAAAATCCTGCCCGCTCATCTGTCTTCTGACGCAGACCTGCATACGCGCTTCGAGCAGGAAGCGAAATCCATCTCGGCGCTGCAACATCCCAACATCTGTGTCGTTCACGACGTCGGTTCGCAGGACGGAGTGGACTTCATGGTCATGGAGTATGTCGCCGGCCAAACCCTGGACAAATTGATTCCGGCAGGTGGTCTGGCAACGGGCCTGGCGATCAAGTACGCCATACAGATTGCCGAAGCTCTCTCTTGCGCACACGCGGTAGGCCTGGTACACCGCGACCTGAAACCCTCGAACGTCATGGTGGATGCAGAGCGGACTGGTCAAAGTTCTGGATTTCGGGCTAGCCAAACTTGCAACACCAGCGTCCGCGATGAACGACGAAGCTGCGACCATAGCGACGACGCCCGGGATGATCGTGGGTACGGTGGCCTATATGTCACCGGAGCAGGCTGAAGGCAAGCCCATCGACGCACGCAGCGATGTCTTTTCCTTCGGTTCGGTGCTCTACGAGATGCTGACCGGCAGCAGAGCTTTCGAGGGTCAATCCAGCGCGGCACTGCTTTCGGCGGTCATGCGAGACGATCCGAAGCCGATGAACGAGCGCAAGCGCGATATCCCGCCGGAGGTGCGGCGGATTGTTAACCGCTGCCTGAGGAAAGATCCTTCTGCGAGGTACGCCTCCGCTACTGAGGTCGCGCATGAACTCAAGATCTGCCGCGATCTTTTGTTCCCTGACTCGGGCGCGATATTAAGCCCGGCAAGGATTGTCAGGCAGGTGCGACGCCCCAGGGTGCTGGTTCCGATCCTGCTTGCGGTCATGATGCTTGGAGCCGGAGCAGCCTGGCTGGTAAAACGCTACCGCGACGCACGCTGGGCGCGCGAGGTGGCTGTGCCGGAGATCTCGCGGCTGGCTGATCAGGGGAGATTTGGCGAATTTGGTGAAGCCTACACACTTGCGGTAAAGGCAGAGAAGTCGATTCCCGGCGATCCTGTGTTGGCTCGGCTCTGGCCAGTTATCTCGTATCAGACTTCAGTCGAGACAACGCCGGCGGGGGCCGATGTATACCGCAGGGCGTACAGCGACGCAAACGCACCCTGGGAACTTGTCGGTCACACACCATTCAAGAATGTGCGACAGCCGCGTGGCAACTTCGTCTGGAAGTTCGAGAAGCCGGGGTTCGCTACGGTTTTGCGGACGACCGCTGCCTTGTTCGGCTGGTATCCACCGCCTGTCGGTCAGCCCGTAGCGGCAACCGTCACTCTCGACGAATCCGGGAAAACTCCTTCTGGAATGGTGCGGGTTTCGCCGGAAAAATATTCCAATACATTGTTCATCCCGGGCTACGAGGGCATACCGGAATTGCCGCTCAAGGATTATTGGATCGACCAATATGAGGTGACGAACCGCCAGTTCAAAGTCTTTGTCGACCAGGGCGGATATCAAAAACGCGAGTATTGGAAAGCGGAGTTTCAGAAAGACGGCAAACATCTTTCGTGGGACGAGGCTATGGTGCTGTTCCGCGACGCGGCGGGGCGGCCGGGTCCGAAGGATTGGATCCAGGGTGAGTATCCGAAAGGACAGGGCGACTTTCCTGTGACCGGCATCAGCTGGTACGAAGCCGCGGCTTATGCGGAGTTTGCCGGAAAGAGTTTGCCGACGATCTATCACTGGAATCGTGCAGCCGGACCGTTTTCTGCGGCTTTCATCGTGCCAGCAAGCAATTTCGGCAGCTCGGGTGTTTTGCCGGTCGGCAGTAAGCCTGGCATGAGCCCGTGGGGCAACTATGACATGGCTGGCAATGTGAAGGAGTGGGTCTGGACCGAAGCGGAGTCAGGCAAGCGTTATGTCCTCGGCGGAGCCTGGGACGAGCCCAACTATATGTTTGTCGATCCGGACGCGCAGACGCCGTTTTTACGCTCCGCGAATATTGGGTTCCGTTGTGTGAAGTACATCGATCCGGAATCGATCCCCAAAGTCGCCTACGATGCTGTGCCTACGCCGAGGCGTGATCTGTCCAAAGAGAAGACCGCCTCCGATGTGTTATTTCAGGCCTATCGCAGCCAGTATTCTTATGACAAAACACCGCTGAACGCGTCGGTCGAGCCCTTTGGGCTCGGCGAAGAAGATTGGAAAGCGGAGAGAATCAGCTACACGGCAGGTTACGGAAACGAGCGCGCCATCGCCTACCTGTTGCTACCAAAGCAGGCCAAACCGCCGTTCCAGACAGTCGTCTTCTTTCCTGGATCCAATGCACTCCTGCTAAGGAAGTTCTCGCTTTACACCACAGCGTCCCTCGATGCCATTCTCAGGAGCGGGCGCGCCGTACTGTACCCCGTGTACAAGGGTACGTACGAACGCGGCGACGGGATGGAATCCGATGTGCCGGATATGACCAGCACCTGGCGGGACCATGTCATCATGTGGGTGAAGGACGTCTCGCGGGCCATTGACTACGCGGAAACGCGTCCCGAACTGGATCACAATAAGCTGGCCTATTACGGCTATAGCTGGGGCGCAGCGATGGGCGCTATCGTGCCGGCCGTGGAACCAAGAATCAAGGTTTGCGTCCTCGCGTTAGGGGGCCTCGAGTTTCAGCGATCGCTTCCTGAGGTTGATCCCATTAATTTCGTCTCACGGGTCAAGCAGCCGGTCTTGATGCTGAATGGACGCTACGATTTCTTCTTTCCTGTGGAATCGAACCAGGAGCCGTTTTATCGGATGCTCGGGTCGAAGAAAGACCAGAAGAAACATCTACTCTACGACACCGGTCACAACATCCCGCGCAACGAACTGATTAAGGAAACGCTGAACTGGCTGGATCAGTATCTGGGGCCGGTGAACTAAACCTCAGGCAGACAAGACATCGCTCCGTGGACTCGATCGTCCTGTCCTTATCACCCGCAAAACGGTGGTCAGACCATTGTGGAAGGATTTCTAATTTCGCAGGCCTTTCGCTGTCTTCACGACCAGCGGCCTCACCATTACTGGGCGCTTATAGACTAGTTCCAGAAGATGGCGGGCTCCGGCAATGCGCTCGGCGACGCGGTCGCGAGGAGAATAGCCTTGGGCGGCAACTACCAGAAAACCGTTCTGTGGCGCGACGTGCAGGCGCTGAATTCGGCCGTCGCGATTGGAATCGAAGGCGTCCGCCAAACGTAGTATTCCAGCAAGCCGCAGCACAGTCTGACGTTGTTCAGAGGTAAGCCCACGTAAAGACGCTTGGCCAGCATGAGGCAAAGCGCCCTGATGGTAACGGGAAACAACTGCAGCCAGATGCAGACTTTCGGCGCTCCAACCTGCCGGAGGTTTGAGCTGGTTGATCAAGCGATAAGTAGCTTTGTGGGATTTCTTTTCCCGCTTCGATCGCCCGACGTCGTGCAGCAAAGCTGCCACTTGCAGGATGGCGCGCTGGTCAATAAGACTCTGAACTGGATGACTCGAATCGGGATGAGTCGAATCGCCATGGTTCGAGTTCCGACGGTTTGCATTCGGTAGGACTCCGTTTGATCGGCAAGCCGTCGTAGAGCTGCAGCGCCAGCCTGGTCACGCGATCGGAATGCTTGAAGTCGGGATCGAGGACTGACGCCCACAGCCGGAGCCGGTGCAGCGCGGCAGTCTCGATTTGCTTTCCCTGCGGCAGTTCGGCCCGCCAGACCTGCCATAGAGAATCCTTGCCGGTCATCTTGTCCTTATATTTGTCGATTCGCGTTGTGCGTTCTTGAATAATGCGGGCGTGCCAGCGTGAGTGGGCTGCGGCGTCGGGAAACGCGTTCACCTGCAGAGCGGTGGACCAAACAACATCGAGGTCATGGACTTCTCCGAGGAGGTCTTGCAGTTCCTTGAGATCATCGCTCCAGGCGCCGTGCTGCTGCGGCAGAAAATTCTCTACAATGTAGCGGAAGCGCTTGATCCCGATGCGCAGGCTGTGGAACGCAACCTGAGAGCGATTCCGCAGAGCCCGACGATGCAAGTCGTGGGCCTCAATCCAACGCTCAAGAGCGAGGTGCTTGAAGATGTCGCTGCCAAGCCGCAGCCGGGACGCTCTGCGGGGGAGCGTCTTGCTCCAGCGTCTCCACTGTTTGCGGTCGAAGTCCTCGAGGGCCTGAGCGGATTCCTGCTTGAACTGGGCCTCGCGAATGGCGAGGAATTGCAGCAATTTACTAGTCACCGGGTCACCGGGGCTGTCCAGGCGATGCATCCATTCTTCCATCACTTGCGTGTCCCGCAGATCTCCCAAACGGCTGAAGAGAGCCTTACCGGATTTCTTCATTTGCTTCCAAGTTGGATCGGGATCAATGGCCATGATGCCGTCGGCCATCGAGCGGCAACGGCGTAAAGCGACCCGCAAGTCGTGTACCGGATCAGGGGCGAAATCCACGCTGGCGCGTTCGCACTCTTCGAGCACGCGGTCCATCCAGAAGGCCAAGCCGATCTTATTTACAGACTTCGCCTTTTCGGACTTCTGGGTCGTGGGCTTCGCCGGGGACGGGACGGAGGCAGAGGGAGAAAGAGATTTTGCTGGCGAGGACATGTTGATGAGCTATTCTCGCCGCCCCGGGGAATTAATTCCAGTGCTACTGGTCCGGCAGGCCGTGAGTGAGCCGTATTTGAGCCAATGAGGTCCATGCGCCAGCTTAACCCGCTGTTACCTCCGTAATGTGTATCTACTTACGATTTCGCATTAACCTAACGCGGTAGCCCTTAGAAGATCCAGGAGCCGCGTATTCTCACGGCAGACACAAATAGAGATAGCCGGGTCGCGTCGGCTCGGGCCTTCGTCCATAGCCTCAACATCCTGGTGAAATACGTGCGTCTGTATGGTTTTGATCACAAACGCACGGAGGGACAATTCGAGGTTGCCTGGAATGAGTTGCAGCAAGGCTTGCCCAAGGGGACCGACGGCGGATTCCTGCTCGGCGTTTCCGAAAACAGACTGGTGATCGACGGGATTGCGCTGGAGACCGGGCAAGCGGAGCGGAGCTTCGCCAAGCTGCTGACCACAGCCGGCCTGGCCAGCATTCACTTTTCCAACAAGGTTACAGTTGATGATTTTGCCCGTCTGGTGCGTGCTTTCGCCGTGGCCGGCTCCAAGGCCCAGGACGTGGTCAAGCAAATTAAGGACACGTTTGGAGACAACAAGCAGGCGTCGATCAGGATCAATGAAGTTAAGTTTGTCGCCGCTGATCCGTCGACCAGCGACGTAACCATGGCAGCGCAGATCGCGGCGCAGAGTCTCGGTCCGGAATTCAAGCAGTGGTTGAACGATCCGCAGAAGTTATTGCAACTGATCGCGGCTGCGGAAGGAGCGCAAAGCGGCGGTGGTGGGGGTGGGACTGGCGGTGGTGGAGGTGGCGGCCACGCGGGCGGCATGCCCATTGGAATGGTTCCGAACGTCCCGGTCCCTGCCGGCGGGGGTAAACCGGTTAACGGTGAAGGTGGCGGCGTATGGGCTGGGGGCGTCGTGCCCTTGCAGGAAGAAGAAGTCATCCAGGCCATTCGCCTGCTAACCAAGTTTGGACAAGTCAGCGCTGACCCCACCGCGCAGCCTGAACTTCTGCAAACAGAGATCAATAAGACTGATTCGAATACCAAAATCAACCTGCAGCAATTACTGGAAAGCCTGGCATCGACGATACCGGACCAGAGCAACGACACCCCTTTGCTGATGAAAGCGGCTGAGCATATGGCTATCCGCTTCGCGCTGGACCGTTTCCAGAAGGGCGAAGTGAAGGTCAATGCGGTGCACCAGATGATGGAGCACATGAGCCGGCAGATGGATACCTTGCGCCAGATTCTGCGCATCCAGGAAGACAAAATGGGCAAGGCTGGAATCCTGGTGGAGTCCCATGCCGACATCCTGGACCGCATGTTCTGGGCGGAAGTGCCGGAAGCGGGAAAGAAGAGCGTGTTGCTGTCGCATGAGGCGCCCTGCGTGCCTCCGCGCAATGTGCGCCAATTCGTTGAACTCTTGCTGGATCGCGCCGACAAAGAAGCTGCCGGCGCCATTTTGGCTAACTACGTCAATTGCCTGGATGCGAAGGAGAACGAGTCTCGTCGCAAAACCGCAACCGGATTGAGTCAGTTGGCTGATCTGTTTGCGGCTGCGGGCGGGGACGTGATGAGCGCTACATTGCGAAAGATGGGCGAAGCGCTGGGCAAGGAAGCAGACCCGGAAATGCAGAGTCTGCTGGGCGCCGCTTTTGTGCGCCTAAGCGCCGAAGCCAGCTCCCATAAACAATTCGGCGCGTTGAGCGAACTCTGCAAGGCAATGGATGGGATCGCCAAGCAACGGCCGGTGCTGGCGACCGAACTGCGTCCGCGCATCGGTGTAGAAAACCGCATTCCTGAGTTCATTGAAGAAGTGTTGCACCTGCCTCAATTCCCGCCGGACTTGCTGGAAGTCCTGCGCCATACCTCGCAAGCGTCGGTGGAACATCTGGCAGACCGGTTTTTCCGCTGCATGCGGCGCGAAGAATGCGACCGCATGGTGGATCTAGCGCGGGAACTCGGTGCTCCGGCCCAGCAGCAGCTTAGGGAAATGTTAAGGACCGGGCAGCCGCGTCATGCCGCGTCGGTAGTCGGCTTATTGAGCCGCCTCGACGTACCCACGATGCTGGAGTTGCTGCCTGTACGACTGCCCGAGTGGAATCGCTTCTACCACGACGTGATTGTGCGTCAGGTCGCATACGGCGCCGCTCATGACCGTGGCCGTTCCCTGCTCGAGCTTCTGGAGATTCTCGATCCGCTGGTTCTACCGCAAGCGGTGGATGAAATCGGGATGAGCGGCGATCGCACCGCAGTCCCGCCTCTGATTGTGATGGCGGAAGCGGGCGAGGCCCAAGGCCGGTCGCCTCTGTTGCAAGTCAAAGCGGTGGAGTCTCTGGGCCGGCTACGCGAGGCCGAGGCGATTCCAGTGCTCCGCAATCTTTTGGAAGCCAAGAGAATGTGGAAGTGGGCGAATCATCGCGAGCTGCGCATTGCGGCTGCGCAAGCCCTGGTCAAGATCGATCCCCGTTACGGGAGTCAGGTGATGTCCGACAGCGGGCTGGAAACCGCGGAATTAGCAGTCGCGGCTCTGGACGCCGCGCCGGCTTGCCCGTGGGTGCGTCAGCGGCGCTATGAACGAATTGTTTTGCGGAAGACGCTGTCGGCTGTGATCAGCAGTTCGTGGGGAAAATCCAGCATTCTGATTCGCGAGCTGAGCCTGGGCGGGGGCATGGGCACGAAAGAAGATAACCTCCGCGTCGGCTCGGAGGCCAATATCGATATTTCGGTGGGCGTGCGCCACATTCGTGGGCAAGTGTTACTGCGCCGCGCCCGAGTCAACGAAATAGGTTTTGAACTGGTAAATACCGATTTGGAAAGCCGCTATCGCTTGCGCCGGGTGCTGGTGGGGTCTTTGGAGCACGCGCCTGAGACCAAAGGCGGAGATTGGGACGGACAGAGAAAGCTCTAGTTTCTGCTGAGTATGTGTGGAAAAGAAAAGCCCCTGCACCGTGCAGAGGCTTTTGAGTTTGTTAGGATGCTTCCTATTTGACCTTGGCAAAAATAATAACCAGCGTGTACAGCGCCAGGGACTCGATCAGCGCGAGACCTAAGATCAGCGCCAACTGAATGCCGGCACGGGCAGCAGGATTGCGTGCCAGACCCTCAGCCGCAGCCGCCGTGGCTTTGGCCTGGGCCAAACCGCATACGGCGGAAGCAATCGCCATGGAGAATCCAGCCGTGATAGCAACCCAGTTGACCGCGCTGGCAGCTTCCCCGCCCTGCGCGAAGACTGGCACTGCCAGGAACATACAGGCCAGCGACATGAACAGATAACTCAGCTTACGCATTGTGTTTCTCCTTGTGAGTATGAATTGCCGCCAGTGGGTGGTTGACGTCATCCTCGTGCAGACGCCCTCACGCTTGCGGCTTGCAACAGTAAAATTTAATGCTCTTCCGCCACTGCTCCCGCCAGGTACACGGTCGTCAGCAGAATGAAGATGTAAGTCTGCAAGAACGAAACCCCTATATGTAGACCAAGAAACAGAATCGGCACGCCGAGGGGAACGAGAGAAAAGAAGACCAGGGTGACCATGTCGCCGGCAAACATATTGGCGAAAAGACGGATGGTGAGGGAGAGCACACGCGCCAGATGGCTGATGAGCTCGATGGGGATCATCAGCGGCGCCAGAATCGGCATAGGGCCGGCAAAGTGCTTTAGATATCCAATGCCCGCATGCTTGAATCCCTGGACCTGGTAGTAGACAAAGGCGCAGATGGCGCAGCCCAGCGGAACTACGGGGACGGCGGTGGGTGATTCGAATCCTGGAATTAACCCGATCAGATTGCAGAACAGAATGAAGAAAGCGAGAGCCATGAGGAAGGGCGTGAAGCCCTCGCTATGGTGTCCTACGATCTCAGCGCTTTGGCCCTCGATAAATCCATGGACGCCCTCAAAAATGTGCTGCAGGGGCCCAGGGCTTTCCACCGAGAGTCTCGACCGCACCAACGCAAAAAGCACCACCAGAAACAGAAATACCAACAGCTCCATAGCAAACGAATTCGGAATCGGCGCCTGGGGGTGCCTGACTTCAATGTGGAGAGCCTGCAAAAGAGCCGTGACCGGCCCGGCGAAGAGGTGGTTCAGAAGCGCGGTAAACCAGAGTTGTTCCTGCATGAATCGGCTCTTGCTATCTCAATTGAATCTGGGATCTTAAAGTCCATGCGCCAGCGCTATATACAGCTCATAAGCGGCTTCGCATGCGATGCCTGCTACGGGCAGGAACAAGCCAGCAAAGAGCCCATAGAGACTCGCGCGGGAAACAGTGAATATAGCATAGGCGGCCACAGCCATCAAAAAGTAGCGCAGCAGGAAACGCAGCACGATGCCCTTGCTCGATTGCGGATGTCCTGCAGCGGTGATGCGATCGGCAAGAGCGGTTACGACGCGCTTGAGCCAGTGAAAATTCAAGTAGGCGATGGCGCATCCGCAGGCGAATCCCAACGCGATACGCCAACCATAAACTCCCCACGCAGCTGACGCTGAATACTACTGCGAGGACAACCATGGAATTCGAAATGCGACTGAGGGCGCCGGATTGGAAGGAGTCGCCGTCTGCGTCCATGGTCAAAAGTTGCGCCAAGAAAATTAATCCGAAGAAGAAGTCACAGTGCGAATGAGTTCGACGAATCCGGCGACGATACCAAGAATCAATCCGGCCAGATACAACCAAGTGGTGTGCAGCCACCGATCCAAGCCCGCGCCGATCAGCCAGCCAGCGAAGGTTGCCGCCGGCAAAACGAATGCCAGTTGGCTATAGGCGGCCAGTTGGACCCACGGACTCTTCTTATTAGGAGAATTCTGGCCAGACGAATCGTTGCTGCGAGGCGGCATAAAACCCGGACTCAGCGTATCAGACTGGCGATGGTTGGCGTATTGGCGATGCCTAGCGACCAGTTCACCAGTTGGATGAATCGGTCAGGAAAGACTCCGATGAAAACTGTGGCAAAAGCCGTTACTCCCAGCGCAACCCGCATGCCGGCGCTGACCGGAAGCCGAGTCTCATCCAGTGCCTCGCGCATAAACATCTGGTTAGCGATTCGCATGTAGTAGTACAAGCCGAAGACTGAGTAGAGCACACCGAGAGAGGCCAGGACGTAGTGCTGACTCTCGATCAGACTTAAGAAAATAAAATACTTTCCGTAAAAGCCCGCCAGCGGGCGGGATGCCTGCCAAAGACAACAGGAACACCAGCATCAGGACGGCTTCGGTGGGAGAGCGAAAAAAGAGGCCCGCGATATCGTCAATCTCGTCGCCGATCACATTCCGCTGCCGCAGCGATGCAATTACGGCGAACGCACCCAGGTTCATGAAGGTGTAAACCAGCAGGTAGATCAGGATGCCCTTTATCCCATCAGCGGTAGGATAGTCGAGCATCGCCCGCGACCAGACCAAGCAGCATGTAGCCGACGTGGGCAATCGAAGAATAGGCCAGCAGACGCTTGAGGTTATTTTGCGTGAGCGCGGCCAGGTTAGCGCCCGTCATGGTGGCAATCGAAACGAATACTACCAGCGGAACGTACACGGAACGCAGCGGAGAGAGTCCGTATAGAAATATGCGCAGCAACAACGCCCAAGCGGCGGCCTTCACCGCAACCGACATAAATCCGGTAATGCTGGTGGGAGCGCCTTCGTAGGCGTCCGGCGCCCACTGATGAAATGGGATCGCGGCGATTTTGAAGAACAGACCGGTCGCGGTAGTCAGCAGCGCCACGATCAGAAGCGGATCGATATGGCCGGGGTTGCTTTGCACCCGCTGCCCCAGGGCGCGCGCAATTTGTTGCAGGTTTGTGCTGCCGGTAATCCCGTAAAACAGTGACAATCCGTAGGCGAAGATGCCGGAAGAAAATGCTCCCAGCAGCAAATACTTCAGTGCGGCTTCGTTGGAGCGGCGGTCGCGGCGCAAAAAGCCTACCAGGATGTAGGTAGAAATCGCCATCAATTCCAGGCCGATGAAGATCAGCACGATATCAATCCCCGCCGCCATGCACATCATGCCGACGACGGAGAACAAAATCAGGGCGTAGTACTCGCCGTGGTTCTCGTGCTCAATCTCCATATAGCGGACCGAGGCCAAGATGGCGATGGCAGCGCCGCCCAGAAACAAGCACCAGAAATAGATGGCAAAACGATCGACCAGCATGGAATTGGCCAGCGCGGGCTGGCCGAGGAGCTTGAAAGTCGTCAGGTAATTGAGGATTTTCCAGATTGCAACTGCCGCAAATCCCAAGCCCACCAGCGCGGTCACCGCATTTACCCACTTCTGCTCGGCGGGAAGCATCAAGTCAATCAGCAGAATGCCGAGCGCGAAGAGAGTTAACAGAGTGATGGGCAGCGCCATCAGGTAGTCGGTAGGGCTGAACATTTGGGTGATCGGCGCCGGGCACTTATTTGCTCCCCTTCGCGCGATCTGATGCGAGTTGGGCGGCATTTAACGTTCGTGTCAGCGGATGGAAGCTGATCCCCGGGCTTGACGGACGCGTTTACCGCGCCGCTGGTCCCCGGATAGCCGGGACGAACCGTTTGCACAATCTGATTCACCGGCTGCTCGAGTATCTGGAAAAATGGCTTGGGATAGAAGCCAATCCAGAACGCCATGATGAGCAACGGCGCGAACGTCAGCACTTCCCGCGGCGTCAGGTCGTGTAATTTTTCGTTCTTGGGATTCGTAACCGTCCCAAAGAACACGCGCTGGTAAAGCCACAACAGGTAAGCGGCCGCCAGATCACTCCGGGCACGGCCCAGGCCGCCCACTTCCAGTTCTCCATGAACGTGCCTTGCAGGATGGTGAACTCGCCGACGAAGCCGTTCAGCAGCGGCAGCCCCATTGACGACAGAAACATGATCATCGTGATCGTGGCGTACACGGGCATGACATTCGAGATGCCACCGTATTCCGAAATCTCGCGAGTATGCCGCCGTTCATAAAGAATGCCGACGATCAAGAACAGCGCGCCGGTCGAGATGCCGTGGTTGATCTGCTGCAACACCGAACCGCTCAGCCCCAATGGGGTCAGGGCAAAGATTCCCAAGGTGCAGAAGCCGAGATGGCTGACCGATGAATACGCCACCAGCTTCTTCATGTCTTTCTGCATCAGTGAAACCAGAGCGCCGTAGATGATGCCGACGATGGAGAGACCTATCATCCAGCCGCGGACGGTCACATTTAAGAAGGTGGCTGAGTTTGTTATTACCTGCGGGAAGAACGGCAACGAGAAGCGGACAAAGCCATAAGTCCCCATCTTCAGCAGAACACCGGCCAGGATCACCGAGCCCGCGGTAGGAGCTTCGACGTGCGCGTCCGGCAGCCAGGTGTGGAAGGGGAACATCGGCACCTTGATGGCGAAGCCCAGGAAGAATGCCAGGAAGAGCCAGATGGCATAGTGAAACGGAATCTGTGGCGCCGTCTTGTAAAGCTCAGGGATAGAAAAAGTATATGTTCCGGTAGCGGCATGGTGATGGAAATAGAGAAACAGAATTCCCAACAGCATCAGGACTGAACCAAACAATGTGTAGAGAAAGAATTTGATAGCCGCATAAAGCTTGCGCGGACCGCCCCAGATGCCGATGAGCAGATACATGGGCACCAGCATGGCTTCCCAGAAAACAAAGAAGAGGAAGAAATCGAGCGACATGAAGACGCCCAGCATGCCGGTCTGAAGCACCAGAAACCAGATGTAGTATTCCTTCACCCGAGTTTCGATCGCGGTCCAGGAGGACAGAATCGAAATCCAGCCGAGCAGCGTGGTCAGCATGATCAGCAGAAATGAGATGCCATCGATTCCCAGGTTGTAGCCGGCGCCGATCGAGGGGATCCAGTTGTTCCGGCGTGCCCTCCATGAAACTTGAAGCCGGGTTCGAAGCGCAGCGCCCAGAACATGGGCACAAGCGGTATAGAGACCAGTAATCCGGCGAGAGCAAAGATGTTCGCGATCCAGCGGATGGCGTCTTTGTTCTCCTTGGGAACAAAAAGGAGAACGATAGCGCCGAGCAGCGGCGTGAACAGAATGATCGAGAGAATATGACTTTGCATTTTTCAGTCCGTTACGCGGGCGAGGCTTGCACTGAGCCAAGCCGAAGTGGCGCCCGTGCCACACAAACCTCAACGCCAAGCGAAATAAGCGACAAATCCCACCAGCCCGGCCACCATCACCAGCGCATACCACTGCACCAATCCCCACTGCAGCAGGCGCGCAGGATAGGAAAGCATGCGCGACAAAATGGCTGGCCCGTTGACCAGAACACCGTCAATCGCCCACTTGTCCCACCAGTTCGAAATCGTGCCGGAGAGGCGAGTCATCCAGCCGGCAGCGTTGACCGTGCCATCGATCACGTGCGCGTCAAACCATGAAGAAGCTTCGCCTAAACCCATCACGCCGAGGCGGACATCTCTCCGACTTTGCGCCGTCCCGTGAAGGCGTAGTCGTAGGCTTCATCCACGTAATATTTGTTGAGCAGCGTCGTATATAGCGGCGGCGCGGCCTCGGCAATGGGTTCAAGGTATCCCTTGTCGGCATTGCGATAAGAACGCCAGGCCAGGCCCCAGCCAACTATCGCCGCGCCCACCGAGAGGAACATCAGCCCATATTCGATCGGGGTCGTGTGTTCTTCTTCCTTCCTCCCAGCGGCAAGCTGACCTGCCTTCCCTTCCTCTTGAAAAACGGCCGCCTCTCGCGCAAAAACTGGTTCTAAGAATTTCGCAAAATGATCGGAGCCGCCCAGGCTGTGCGGCCATCCCAGCCATCCCGCGCAGACCGCGCAGACTGCAAGAACCACCAGTGGCCCCGTCATCGATTTGGGCGATTCGTGGATGTGGTGTTCGATCTCGTGGCTCATCCGCGGCTTGCCATGGAAGGTCAGGAACATCAGACGGAACATATAGAACGCAGTCATTAGGGCCGTGATAAACCCAATGAACCAGAGCAACCGATAGGCGCCGCCCTCCGACGACCACGCCTGCCATAGAATTTCGTCTTTCGAGAAAAATCCGGCGAAGGGCGGGATGCCAGCGATGGCAAATGTCGCGATGAACATCGTCCAGTGGGTAATGGGGATGCGGCGGTGCAGGTCGCCCATGCTGCGCATATCCTGCTCGCCGCTGAGGGCGTGGATCACCGATCCTGAACCAAGGAAGAGCAGGGCTTTAAAAAAAGCGTGAGTGAACACGTGGAACACACCGGCGGAAAACGCGCCCACGCCCAAGGCAAGGAACATGTATCCGAGTTGGGAGACGGTCGAGTAGGCGAGCACGCGCTTGATATCGTTTTGCACCAGTCCGATCGAAGCAGCAAACAATGCGGTGAGCGCCCCGATAATTGCTACCGTCTTCATCGAAGTCGGGGCCAGCACGAACAAAGCATTTGAGCGCGCCACCATGTACACGCCCGCTGTGACCATGGTGGCGGCGTGGATCAGAGCAGATACCGGCGTCGGGCCTTCCATGGCGTCGGGCAACCAGACGTAGAGAGGAATCTGGGCTGACTTGCCGCAGGCGCCCACGAATAAGAGCAAGGTTGCCGCGGTGATGATGGGATCACCGATGGCGAAGTGTCCGCTGCGCGCCAGGTGCGTGACTTCGGTAAAGCGTAGCGAACCGAAATACCAGGCGATGGTGAACATGCCCAGCAGGAAACCGGCGTCTCCGATGCGGTTCACAATGAATGCTTTGTTCGCGGCAGTGCTCGCCGAGTGTCGTTGAAAGTAGAATCCAATCAGCAGATAAGAGCAGAGGCCGACGCCTTCCCATCCCACAAACATCAGCGCGTAATTGTTCCCCAGGATCAGCATCAGCATGGAGAACATGAACAGGTTCAGGTATCCGAAGAATCGGTAGTACCCGCTGTCGTGGGCCATGTAGCCGATCGAATAAATATGGATCAGCATGCCGACGCCGGTCACAAAGAGCAGCCAGATGCTGGAAAGCGGATCGAGCAGGAAACCGGCGTCGGCCTGGAACGGAGCCGGACTACCGTCGCGCGTAACGTAATTCAGGTGGCCGGTGTCAGTACCCAGCCAAGTGTAGACGATGTTTTCGTAAGGCTTGCCAGGATGGTCGTGCGCGTAGTCGGTGTATTGCCAGACCGCGCCACAGGCAAAGAGAAATGCCAGCGCAACCACCCCGACACAGACCGCGCTTACCGTGGCCTTTTGCAGCTTGCGGCCGAAGAAAAACATAATCGCCGCGCCGATAACTGGCAGCAGCGGGATTAGATAGATGTGCGAGAGAAAGAACATTTTAAGCTGCTAGCTCTTAGCTCCTAGCCAGAAGCTAGAAGCCAGAAGCTGCCTACCACTTCAGCAAGTCCACCTCGTCCACGTTGACCGTCTCTTTATTCCGGAAGAAGGCGATCAGGATTCCCAGGCCTACCGCAGCTTCGGCGGCGGCGTCGGTAATCACAAAAATCGCGAATATCTGTCCGTGCAATCCCCAGATTCGGGAAAAAGCGACGAGGTTCAAGTTCACCGCGTTCAAGATCAGTTCAATCGACATCAGAACGATGACCACATTACGGCGAGTCAGCACGCCGATCACGCCCAGAACAAATAGGGCAGCCGCGACGACCAGATAGTGCAGGGTTCCAATTGGGGCCATAAAACCAGTTCTCAGTGGTCGGTTGTCAGTTCTCAGCTAAATTCTTTTCTTTGCCATCACGACTGCCCCGATGATCGCTACCAAGAGCAATAGCGACGCGATCTCGAAGGCAAACATGTAATTTCCGTAGAGCAGGACTGCAACCTGCTGGGTGTTGGACCCCTCAGGCATGGGAATCGCCCGATCGGGAAACAGCGACTTGCTTTTCGCAAACACCAAAACAAACAGAGCGCCGAGCGTGATAGCCGCTGCAATTCCCTCAATCCATTGTTTATTGAACTGCTCTTCTCTCTGCGAACGCTCGATATTGACCAGCATGATTACAAACAGAAAGAGCACCATGATGCCGCCCGCATAAAGAATGATCTGCACGCCGGCGACAAACGGAGCATAGAGCATGAGGTACAGTGCGGCCTGCCCAAGCAGCGCGACAATCAGAGCCAACGCGGAGTGCACCGGGTTCTTGCGCGTGATTACCAGGACGCCGCTCAGGACGGTGAGTCCAGCGAGAAAGTAAAAGAAAAAAGTTGTAGCTACGGGCTGCATACTAGAGCCATACTCCCGCCATCGCTGTCAGAACAAGCACCCCAATGCCCAGCGGTAGCAGTACCTTCCATCCAACTCTCATCAACTGGTCGAAGCGGTAACGCGGAAACGTGCCGCGATACCAGATGTACATGTACATGGAGAGCGCAACTTTCGCGCTGAACCAGAAAATATCCTGGATACGGTCACGCACCGGAGGCAGGAGCAAGATCAACCCGATCAATCCCAACACCGCGCCGAAACCGGCGAGGCCGATGGTCTGCACCCGGAAGTATGGGTGCTTGGGCATGCGGATCACGCCCATGAACGCGATCACCGCCAGGAAGAGGAAAGTTAGTCCTGGAATCAGCGAGAACACCAGGTCCCAGGTTTCACCGCTGAGCCATGTCGGGAATGGACGCATCCATCCACCCAGCCACAGCGTCACGGCAATCGACGACACGGCGATCATGGCCGAATATTCGGCAAGAAAGAAGAGGGACCAGCGGAAGCCGCTGTATTCAGTATGAAAACCGGCGGTGAGCTCCGACTCCGCTTCAGGCAAATCAAATGGAGCGCGATTGGTTTCTGCCACCATGGCGATAGCGAAAATGCCGAATGCAATCAGACCCAGCGGGAAAAATTTGAATACGAACCATATGTGTTGCGCCTGCTGTGCCTGCACGATGCTGATCATGCTCAGCGTTCCCGTGCCGGTTTGATTCAGGCTGGTCATCAGGACGGCGGACACGACGGCCAGTCCCATCGCGATTTCGTAAGAAACCATTTGCGCGCTAGAGCGCAGCGCCCCCATCAGCGGATAGTGGGAGTTCGACGCCCATCCTGCCATCACAATCCCCAGCACGCTCAGCGAAGATACGCCCAACATGAACAGTACACCGATGTTCATGTCGGTGACGGCATGAGTGGGTCCGAAGGGAACCACGATGAAAACCGTAAATGCGGTAATCACGACCAGGATGGGCGCCATCCAGAAGACCCATGGGTCGGCCGCGGCGGGCATGATGTCTTCTTTGATTAAGAGCTTGAGGGCGTCAGCAATGGGCTGCAACAAACCGTGCGGGCCTACGCGCATCGGTCCCAGGCGGACTTGCATGTGGGCAAGAATCTTGCGCTCCAGCCAATTCATCGCAATTACCGCGACGGAGAGACCGAGAAAAATGAGGAGGATGTAGATCAGCGCCCAAAGCAGATTCCCTGCCTGTCCCGGCGTGGTGTCACTTTTTAGATAAGAGGTGATGTAATCGAGCATCAGCGATCGACCTCGCCCAGCACGATGTCGAGCGTGCCGATCACTGCGATGACGTCGGCCACCAAAGCTCCGCGGACCATCATGTCGAGCGCCTGCAGGTTTACGAATGATGGCGGGCGCACGCGCACGCGGTAGGGTTGGGTCGAACCGTCGCTTACGATGAAGTATCCCAGTTCGCCCTTGGGGGCTTCGATCGAGTGGTAGATTTCGCCCACCGCCGGTTTCATTACCTTCGGCACCTTGGCCATGATCGGACCCTCGGGAATTTTCCCAACTGCCTGATCAATGATGCGCAGCGATTGCCGCATCTCCTGCATGCGAACCAGGTACCGGTCGTAGGTGTCGCCGTTCTGTCCGGTGGGAATCTCAAAATCAAAGTCAGCGTAGGCGGCGTAAGGCTGAGCTTTGCGCAGGTCCCATTTCACTCCGCTGGCGCGTAACACCGGTCCGGTGACCCCGAGCGCGACACACTCCTTGGCGGAAATCTTGCCGACGCCTTTCGTCCGCTCCACCCAAATGCGGTTGGTGGTGAGCAATTCTTCGTACTCATCAATCTTGGGGGTAACAAAATCGAGGAACTTCTTTACCTCGCGCTCGAAGCCGTCGTAAGTTTCATACAGACATCCGCCAATGCGAAAAGCATGCGTGGTGAGACGAGCGCCGCAATATTTCTCAAAAATCTTGAGGATCTCTTCTCGATCGCGGAAGGTATAGAAGAGAGGCGTGATGGCGCCAATGTCTAATGCATGTGTGCCCAGCCACAGCATGTGACTGGCGAGCCGGTTCAATTCCGTGAGAATTACGCGGATATAGCGGGCCCGCGCTGGCGCTTCGACGTTCAAGAGCTTTTCGACCGCTTCGCAGTAGCCCAGTCCGTTCGAGACCGCCGCCACATAGTCCATGCGATCCACATACGGATTGAACATGGTATAGGTGCGATGTTCGGCAATTTTCTCAACGCCGCGATGGAGATAGCCGATCACACACTCCGTACCCAGCACCTTTTCGCCGTCCAGCTTAAGGATCACGCGCAACACGCCGTGGGTGGCCGGGTGCTGCGGGCCCATGTTGATGATGAGCTCGTTCGAGTCGAGGAAAGTCTTGTTGTGCTGTTCCAGTTCCAGGTGGGAGGTCCGGTCGGTCATTGCCTGGTCCGTCATTGGCCGCTCTCAATCCCCAGATTGATCTGCACCCATTCCTGGTCTTGCTGAATGATTCCGTAATCCTTGCGCAGGGGATGGCCCTTCCAGCCATCCGGAAGCAAAATGCGCTTGAGGTCGGGATGCCCTTCGAAGTTGATGCCGAACATGTCGTACACTTCGCGCTCCAGCCAGTTCGCTGCGGGCCAGATGGCAACTACGCTGGGCGCGCTGGCGCCGTCCGCGATCATCGTTTTGACTCGTATTCGCTGGTTGCGCTCGAAGGAATAAAGAATCCAGACCAGGTCGAACTGCTTCTCGCGCTGAGGATAGTGCAGGGCGGTGATGTCGACGAGGTAGTCGAACTGCTCCTGATCGCGGAGAACCTGCAGCAGTTCAGGAAGCAGCGACGAATCGACCACCATGAAATTCTGCCCCAGATAGCTGTTGGCTTCGATACCGGAACCGTAGCGCCCTTTAAGCCTGGTAACCATGGGCGAATCCCAGGGAGTGGGAACCGGAGCTGAGGGCTTGGCGGGTGCGGCTGGAGTGTGGGCGGCAGGTGGAGTGGAGGATTTCGGGGGCACGCCAGCCCTTTCCGAGGGCGAGGATTGAACTGTGCCGGGAACCGGTTTACCCGCCGCCGGTTTCGGCTCACCGGTCGGCGGCGGTGTAGGGGATTTAGTTTCCTCGGGCATAGCTGCGAAGGCACAAACCTCGGACGCGGCCGCGACACACAGGAGAACGTTAACTTCTAACAGCTTGCAAACAGGCTGTCAATCGTGGGGAGGGGCGACGCTGGGTCAGTTTGATTTCCCCAGGGGTGAAGGCAACCGAGTCAGTCTTTGCGCGACCTAGACCATAGTAAGAGAATGAGATATGTGACCCCAAGGTAGCAGAAAAAATTGATGACACTTGCGACGACTAAGATCGTCACAAGATTTACAGCGTGAGCATTTCCTTTCGTTCCAATGGCTATGATTTCGGCTACGAACACCCCCACAATAATTCCCGGCAAGACCACTAAGCCGGCCGAGGGCTCCGGGTCTAGAAACCTTTCGGCTGTCAGGGAACAAATAAGCAGGACTGCCGAAATAAGTACTGCCCGTTTGAAAATTTGCCGTGAATCCATCGGCTTCCCTAGCAGATGCCAAAATTAGTGCTTTTCCCCAGTGCCTTTAGCATAAGGCCCTAATCAATCCGCTTGGCAGCACAAGCCAGGACACTATTTCTTCTGATTCGCCTGGTAGGCCTCGATGAGATCGCGGATCCGCTGCGCCTCGGCTTTGGTGTGGCCATGACTGGCGATGGGGTCGGAGCCGCCTGAAGAATCAATCCGAATGTCCGACCAAATCACCCCAGTAGTAATGTGCACGGAGGCGACTTTGCCGATGGCGATGCTCTCCTCGTTGCTGCCAAAGAGGCGAGGCTTGATCCGGCTGACGTGCTGCGGGGTGACCGTGATTCGTGTGGGGAAAAGCAGATTTCCTCGGGTCAGGCGGCTGGCGACGAATGTCTCGGACTGTGGAGCTGGATCAGTCATGCGCAAACCAATCTAGATCCATTCCAATGCGCCCTTTTTCCAGATCCAGATGTAACCCACGACCAGGATGGCGAGGAAAATTAGCATTTCGACGAGTCCGAACGCCCCCAGGGCCTTGAATTTTACCGCCCAGGGAAAAAGGAAGATGGTCTCCACGTCGAATACCACGAACAGGATAGCAACAATATAGTAACGAACGGTATAACGGCCGCGGGAGTTGTCCACAGGATCGATGCCGCATTCGTAAGGCATCAATTTCGCCTTGCTGGGATTCTCCGGGCGGACCAACTTGGCCAGCAGCAGCGGTAAAGGAATCATGATTGCCACCACTGCGACGAAGATAAAGATGGGAACGTAGTTTTGCGGCATTGATCCCCTCACACCTTGCTGCTGAACACAGTTGACTTGTAATAGTAACTTCTGACCAGCCCTCGCTTCAAGGATCAGGGTTCAATCGATGGCGGAACTGTTGAAGAACTCGAGTGTCTGCTATCTCGCCAGGACATAATCCTGCACCAGTGTTTTGTGAATTGGCATTCTCAGTATCGACTGACGGCTCGAATCGAATGTGCGTGCGCACTCTCGATCTCGGGAAAGCCTTGTTGGGCACGGTTTTTGGCATTTTGTGCAATTGTTTGCACTCATCAGATACGCCTTGACAGTGCTCTGTTACTGGTGACAAACTTCGTCCCCGCTCTTCCGCGCGAAATGCGCACCATGCGTAAAACCGCATATGTCAGCCCTTCCAAGGAGATTCAGATATGTCGAGCCGTAAAGTCGCCACTCTGCTCGTAATTTTCACATTGGCCGTTGGCTTTGGATTCTCACAACCAGCCAGGGCGCAAGTTGCCGCAGATAATCCCGCGCGAATGCTTTCGAACGCAGAAAACCTCGGTGCCGAGGATCTGTCCAAGCAAATCACGGTGACGGTTTGGTTGAGACATCACAATCAAGCCGCGTTCGATGAACTGGTTCGGGAGATATATGACGCGAGTTCTCCGAACTATCATCACTTCCTCACTCTAGAGCAATATCACGCGAACTTCGCGCCGACGGCCCGGGAAGCAGCCGCGGTCCGGGACTTCCTCACAGCCCGTAATTTAAGCATCTCGTCCGTGGACAAAAACAACCACTACATATCTGCGCAGGGCCGTATCGCGGATGTTCAGGATGCCTTCAAGGTTCAGATCAACCGATTCAAAATCGATGGAGAAATTCTAGGGTAAAGGAATGGCTCAGTGACTTTAGATGGCGCCTATCTGTTTCTGCGGGTTTCCCCATTGCAGTGCCTCAATAGCCCCATCATGACCAGTTCACCATTCCCTTCCCATCCCACCGGACGTTCAGTTTTCCCGAATCCGGCGGTCCGACAGTCTTCGTCACACCGCATGCGCAGGCTAGCGCGCGTACTCGATGACCCCACTCCCGATATAGATCATCCCTCGGGCGTACAGAGTCGCATTCGGGTACTTCCTCCACCCGAAGCCTCGACCTTTATGGCGAAAGTTCAAGTAGCGGCGAAAGCGTGTGTTGATGAAGCGTTGCAAGCTTCGAAACGCGTTGCTTGCGTTGGTGTGGCGATAGTAGTTCACCCATCCCCGCACCGCTTGGCTCACTTGCTCAACAAACTCCGCGGCCCCTATCGGCGCCCGCCGCTTGGTGAAGTACTTAATCCGTCGTCGAATGTTGCGCTGCGCGGCCTTGCTGGGAAAGATGTAGATGGTCTGCTTGCCGCTTTTGGGTGAACGCCGCTTCACGAACTGAAACCCGATGAAGTCGAATCCTTCGATCAACTTCGTGATTCGGGTCTTTTCGCGATTGACCGTTAGGCCCATCCGTGACGCGATGGCCTCGAATGCCTGAAGAGCATGCGCACCGCTCTTGCGGCAAATGAGAATCGCATCATCAGCGTAGCGGTGCAGTGTGGCCCCCAGTTTCTCCGGGTAGCCCCGCTTGTGCCACACCTGGTCCAGCAAGTTCAGGTAGATGTTGCTATAGAGCGGCGAGATCGGTGACCCTTGCGGGACTCCCACCCTCGTTGGCTCCACCTTCCCTTCATAGGCGATTCCAACCGTCAGGCTCTGCTTGATCAGCCGCAGCATGCTCCCATCCACCACGCGTTGCTGGATCAAGATGATCAGCTTGTCGTGCGGAATGGTCGTGAAGTAGCTGCGGAAATCAATCTCCACCACGCCCCAGGCTCCCTGATACAGATCGTTGCGAATCGCCGTCGAGGCCATCTTCGCATCTCGCTGCGGACGGTAGCCGTATGAACATGGGTGAAAGTCGGCTTCAAAGATAGGTTCCAGCACCAGCTTCATCGCAGTCTGCACCACGCGATCTTCGACCGTCGCGATTCCTAGTGGCCGAGTGCCTCCCTTCGGTTTCGGGATATCTACTCTTCGCACCGGTTGAAAGCGATAGGTCTTGGCCCGCAGTTGTTCCTGCAATCGGCTGATCATCCCCTCTTCTTTTCCACGCGACACAATGCCTTCGATGGTTTCGCCATCCACGCCTGGCGCACCCCGGTTTTCTTTCACCTGTTGCCAGGCTTCCCTGAGCACGTCCATGCGCCACACTTTGTCATACAGACTGTAGAACTTCACAGCTTTCGACTGCTTGGCTGTGCGATATAGGGTTCTTTGCAGTTGCCGAACTTGTTCTGTTTCGTTTCTAGCCATAGGGCAATAAAACTTCCTCAACTGCATTGAACCTCTGTGACTGAAGCAGGGCCCCTTCCCTCGGGTTGGGTTATGTTGTCCCAGCCTTCCAGCAGTACTATGAGCCCCGCGGAATTCTCCTCCGACCGAACCGGATTTCGATTGCCTTATACCGGCCCGTTGCTAGCGGTCAGCTGGCATCGGATGAGACCTCCCGGCCTAGGATCATCACCCTTTCACAGCGTGCCATCTCCAACACCCCGGTGTGAACAGATGGTTCAGGTGTCCGTTAATCCCCATCTGTTAGCAGCCTTCCCGCGCAGACGATACGGTCGGCTCACACAGCAAGAGTTTGACGAGGCTGATTCGAGTTCATGGTTATTACGGCCCGCTGCTTTGCATCTTCGTTCAAGGTCACTTGAGCCGTTGGCTCGCGCCTCCAACTCGACCTCCTGCTAGATCCCCGAACGGACCATTGGGATCAGGGGATTTGCACCCCATTAGGTTGATGTCTGTACCGGCGTGCCATCGGGCGAACCTGACGGAGCCTGCGATCGAAGGGCCTGCCGCCACTGTAGTGGCTGCAGTGCAGGGATTAAACGATCTTCGCTACCAGTCTCATGTGCGACGGCCGATCAATCCTGATACTGGTGGCCCCGCTAGAGGTATTCCACTCAAGTCTGCAGGCGCAGGCTCAAATGGACTGTTTTTCACGGCAAACTGTCTCGGTGGCCCTGCGACCGAGACTTTCACCACCCCTGGCGGTGGTCCATCAGCCGTGTACTCGGGCAATACCTACGGTTCAGGCATTGCTTCCGTTCCACCCGGAGCTCCCCAGTGCGGCTATGATGCTGCCGACATGCAAGCCATTTACGGGTTGGATACGGTCTATGCCAACGGCTTTGCCGGCACAGGCCAGACCATCGTGATTGTCGATGCATTTGGTTCGAATACGATTCTTGCTGACGCCAACACGTTTTCCAGACTTAACAAGCTGCCCCGCCTCACCTCTAAGAATTTCCAAATCGTCAAGCCCAATGGTTCGGCGACCTGCACTGCTAAAAACGGCTGTATCGCAGGAAATTGCCAATTCGAAACCACCCTCGATGTGGAATCGGCGCACAGCATCGCTCCAGCTGCCAACATTCTCCTGGTGCTGGGCGCGGACAACTCGTTCACAAATCTCGTTATCGCAAATCTCTTTGCGATCGACAATCTCGCGGGCAATGTAATTTCCAACAGTTTTGGACTTCCAGAGATAGTCTTCGTAGACCTTCAGCCGTCGACGCTCGTAATTGAAAACAATCTTGCGCAGACCGCTGCCGCTCTGGGCATTTCGCTACAAATTTCTACCGGTGACTCGGGCGATAACCTCGCATTTGATATCGCGAATTTTGGCATTCACGCCACGTCTCCCGGATTCGCTGCCAGTTCACCGTTTGCGACGGCGGTGGGTGGCACCAGCACATTCTTAGGTGCGGATCACACCGTCAAATTACAGACCGGCTGGGGCCTCAACTTCACTAGAATCGCCGACCCCAAACCGAATCCTCCGGTGGTCCCACCTCTCGGTTTTGGCTTCAATGGCGGAGCCGGGGGAGGGCCTAGCACCGTCTTCGCCAAACCATCGTTCCAGAAAAACTTGCCGGGTAGTTTCCGCCAGACCCCAGATATCTCGATGGTTGCGGATCCACAGACCGGATTAGAGCTCATCGTGACGCCCGACAGCGTGCCGGGTCATCCGCAATTCGTCGAGGTATTTGGCGGCACCAGTCTCTCTGCCCCGATGTTCTCGGCCATGTGGGCGCTTGCCAACCAGGCGGCCGGGAGCGGGCCGCTAGGACAGGCAGCACCTCTGCTCACAACCTGCCTCCCAGTGCCATCACCGACGTGCGCCAGATCAGTTCCCCGAATAACGTGACAGGGGTCATTTCGATTCCCAACACACCACCAAAACCGCCCACTATTATTCACGAATCTGCCAAGGCTCTGGCAGCGCCATCTGATTGTGCTGCTCCACCTTGTACGCTGGGAAATACGCGAAACTTTGTCAGCGCGCTCTTCCAAAGCTCCACTTCCACTCGTTGGGATGTGTTTGTCTTCGGGACAGACTCGTCCCTGACCACAGGTCCGGGATGAAACAACGTGACGGGCTTGGGCACGCCGAATGGGTTAGCGTTCATCAATGCAGTCGTGGCAGCGTCAGCGGGCGGCGGTGCTGCGGCTACCCACTGAACTGCATCCTTTGAGATGATTATTGGGGTCGCCCGTCGGGCGGCCCCTTTTTTTCGCCTCCGCCCAAGCGACGGCCTGGATACCTCCACATCCCGGAATCCGACGGACCTTGTTTATAATCGGTTTTCCCGATTATGCCGGAAACCCTCTTTGGGGATCGCAATCCGCGCAACTAAAAAAGGAATTCCTTGGCACTCGACGACGATATTTATCAACTGCGGCAGCAAAAGCTGAAACAAATCGAAGCTCTCGGCCAACAGGCTTATCCCCGAAAGTACGACTTCACCCACACGATTCCTCAAATTCTGGCGGAGTACTCGGATAAAACTGCGGAGCAATTGGAAAATCCGCGCGTGAATGTGAAGATCGCCGGGCGCATCATGGCCATCCGGTTGATGGGCAAGGCTGGATTTGCGCACCTGCAGCAAGGGGGACAAAGGCTGCAGATCTACATCAAGAAAGATGCCGTGGGCGACAAGGGTTTCGAGCTCTACAAATTACTCGACCTGGGAGATCACATTGGGGTCGGCGGATATCTGTTCCGCACGCGCACCGGAGAACTGAGCGTGCATGTTGATGAGATTACGTTCCTCTCCAAGGACCTGCTGCCGCTGCCAGAAAAATGGCATGGCCTGACCGATGTCGAGCTGCGTTACCGCCAGCGCTACGTTGATCTGGTCATGAATCCCGAGGTGCGGGAGGTCTTCCTCAAACGTAGCAAGCTGGTGCAGTCGCTGCGGCGGTCCATGGAGACGCGCGGTTTCGTTGAAGTTGAAACTCCCATGATGCAGCTCATTGCAGGCGGCGCTGTAGCACGACCTTTCAAAACTCATCACAACACGCTCGATATGGATCTCTATCTCCGCATCGCGCCGGAGCTTTATCTCAAGCGGCTTACGGTGGGCGGCCTGGACCGCGTCTACGAGATCAACCGTAATTTCCGCAATGAAGGCCTGGGCTGGCGGTGGAATCCTGAGTTCACCATGCTGGAGTTTTACCAGGCGTATACCGACTACCGCGGCGTGATGGACCTGACCCAGGAGATTATCGAACAGGCAGCGAAGGACGTCACCGGAGGAACAAAAACCAAATGGGGTGAGGATGAGATCGATTGGGCGGGCGCAAACTGGCGGCGGATGACCATGCGCGAGGCCATCATTCATTACTGGCCCGAGGCGGCCGGAACCAAACCCGAAATTTCAGACTTCGCCACGCAGGATTCGGTCAAGAACCTGGTGCAACGCTTCAACGCAGCCCATGCGCACGTCGCTTACGATCCGAACGAGTCTCCAGGTAAAACCATCGCCAGCTTATTTGACGCGGTCGCGGAGGAGCAACTGGTTCAGCCAACTATCATTTATGAGTTCCCTACTGCCGTCTCGCCACTGTCGAAGCAAAAAGCCGATGAGCCCGACTGGACCGAACGATGGGAAATTTTTGTCGGGAAGATGGAGATTGCCAATGGCTTCAGCGAGCTCAATGACCCCGAAGATCAGCGTCGCCGCTTCGAGCAACAACTCAAAGAGCGCGAGCGCGGTGACGAGGAAGCCCACCAGATGGATGAGGACTACATCCGGGCACTTGCTTATGGCATGCCTCCCGCCGGAGGTGTGGGCGTGGGCGTGGATCGATTGGCCATGCTGTTGACTGACTCGCGCACCATCCGTGATGTGATCCTGTTTCCGTTGTTGAGGCCGGAAAAAGGAGCAAGCACAGAGGACGACCAGGACGTACAGAAGAAATAGACGACTTCGGAGCAGGACAATTGTCTTCTGTCTCTTATGTTCGCGTCGTCAGCGTCCCCCCCCCGCTCCCACGGCGAGATCTGCTGAGAACGGCAATGCCCGATCAGCTCCGCGCGAGATCCCTCACCCGGCTGATCTGCGCCGGTCTGATGACGCTCTTCCCAACCCAAGATTCGGTTAAACTCAGCCGCTGCCGAGCCTGTCCCCGGCGATTTGACCGCAAGTTTCGGATAGATGATTGCGACGTTTGGGCGGAAGGTGTAGTCGAATATCTATGAGTTTCGACTTCGATTCTGCAACTCGCCGAAAGCTCGGATATCAGCTTATCGACCAGATCGATACGTTTTTCTCTTCTCTCCCCGATCGCGCGGTGCAGCTTCCCGCCACGCAGCGCACTTATGGACCGCTTCAAGATTCGCTTCCGGAAGCGGGGGAGGATGCAGCCAAGGTGCTGGATAAACTCTGCCGTGAAATGGTGGATCAGGGATTCCATGTGCCCAGCGCCAACTACTTTGGGTTGATGAATCCCACTCCCACCTACATGGGAGTGCTGGCGGAAGCGCTGGTCGCAGCGCTCAATCCACAACTGGCTACCCTGGCGCGCTCGCAATTGGCGTCGAAGATCGAACTGGAAACCATTCAGTGGATCGGAGGACGTGTCGGCTGGCGTGGTCCCTTCAATGGAACTTTCACTAGCGGCGGCAATGAAGCTAATTTCAGCGGCCTCGCTCTGGCCTTGGCGGCAAAGTTTCCGAAATCGATTGATGATGGCGTAGCTTCGATCGGCCGTCAGCCGGTAGCCTATGCTTCGACCGAGGCGCACCACTCGCTCGACAAATCTGCCGGTCTGCTGGGTATTGGCCGCAAGGGGCTGCGACGGATCGCTGTAGATGAAAAGTTGCAACTTGATCCAGAGAAGCTTGAAGCGGCCATCATGGCGGATCGAGCGGCCGGGAGACCTTTCTGCGTGATCGCTACCGCCGGCACCACGAACTCTGGCGTTGTGGACGACCTTGTGGCTCTTTCAGAAGTTTGTCGCCGCCATCATCTTTGGCTACATGTGGATGGAGCATATGGCGCAGCAGCCATCTTCTCCGATCGACATCGAGACTTGGTGAGTGGAATCGAGCTGGCAGACTCGATCACCATCGATCCGCACAAGTGGCTGGCGGTGCCTTTCGCGGCAGGCGTTATTTTGACTTGTCATCCGGAAACGCTGGAGCGTGCTTTCGCGGTGAGGGCGCCTTACATGCCAAAGACGGTGGGAGCGAACTTGCCGGACAACGCCCGCATCAGCACCCAATGGACGCGGCGGATGAACTCGCTCAAGCTCTGGCTGACATTGCGGGTTCACGGCCGCAAGGCGTACGAGGAATTGATCGATCGTCAGCTGGCTCTAACCGAACAATTTGTGGAATGGGTCCGGGCTTCAGAGGACTTTGAACTGGCGGCTCGGCCTACTTTGCCCATTGTCACCTTCCGGCTCAAATCGTTTAAGCTCAGCCCCCAGCAATTGGCGGCAGCGCATGGCAGCGTCGTGGAAGAAGTCACGAGCGATGGGCGGCGCTGGATCTCGGAGACCACGGTGAACGGCCAAAGCGTTATCCGCATGATGGTCATTAGCTATCTCACCGAAGAGCGGCACCTGCAGGATTTAGAACTCGCTTTAACCAGAGCGGCCCGCCATTTGAGTTCGCGTGCCAAAGTGGGGTGATCAGGCTTGTTCCCGGTTGCCCGACAATACACTAGAAATGGTGCGGCCCCGCGCCTAGGCTTTTTCTCAGTCGGTCAACAGGCAGCGCTATCGTAGCGTCCCTCCAGCCTCCTAGGACGCTGGGTCGATAGCGCTCTGCCTCTCTAGGTTCTCTTCAAGGACGCGGAGTGTTGTTGCGCCCAGTTCCACGCGGTGGCGACGATTTGTTTAAGCGAACGCGTGGCTTTCCAGTGAAGCAATGTCTCGGCGCGCCGAGGGTCGGCCACTAACTCTGCAGGGTCGCCTTGGCGTCGGGGTGCCGTACGGGTGGGGACAGTTTGGCCGGTTACCTTTTCAATGGTGGAGATAATCTCGCGCACGGAATGGCCGCGGCCCGTCCCCAAATTGAGCTTGGCCGAGCTTCCACCGGAAAGATATTCCAAGCCCAGAACGTGCGCTTCAGCCAAGTCATTCACGTGGACGTAATCGCGCACGCAGGTGCCATCGGGAGTGGGGTAATCATCTCCGTAGATCTCGAGCGCGGCGCGGTCTCCCCGAATGGCTTCGAAGGCGGATGGAATGAGATGAGTTTCGGGGCTGTGGTTCTCGCCGGCGCCTCCGTCTTCATCTGCCCCGGCGGCATTGAAGTAGCGGAAACTCACGAAGCGTAATCCGTAGGCGTGGTCGTAAGCTTCGAGTGCCTGCTCCAACGCCAGCTTGGTAATTCCGTAAGGATTCACTGGGGAACGCGGCATGCCTTCCGTGATAGGGACCTTGGCGGGAATGCCGTAGACCGCGCAAGTGGACGAGAAAATGAACTTGCGCACGTCGGAATCCAGGACTGAGTGCAGGAGCGAAAGGCCGCCGAGCACGTTGTTCTGAAAATATTTTCTGGGATTAGTGACGGATTCGCCTACGTAAGCATGAGCGGCGAAGTGCATCACGGCATCCACCCGACGCAGCACCGGCATCAAGCTGGCTGAATCAGAAATATCGCCCACGATCAGCTCAAAATCCTCAGCCAGCATTTTGTGCCCGGTGGACAAATTGTCATAAATGATTACTTCGTGACCGTGACGCCTTAGGACACGCGCCGCGTGACTGCCGATGTATCCCGCACCTCCTACGACTAGAACAACCAAGCCAGTCCCTCCAAATTGTGTTGCTGAAGCATCCAGTCGGATTCTAGCAGAGGCCTTTTGCACCACAGGTTACAGCTTGTTCTTCAAGTCGCAAAATTGAAGCGTCGAGTGGCAAGTCACGGAAATGACTTCATGGGTCCTTGCTGATACATTTGCCAGATGCAGAACGACGCGTTACCGGAAAGCAATGCTCAATCGGTGCTGCAAATGTCCGTGGATTTCGCCGGAACTTTCCTTTTCGCCGTGGAGGGCGCGACCGCGGCGGTATTGAGCGAACTCGATTTCTTTGGGGTGATGGTATTAGGCTTCACGACCGCCTTGGTTGGCGGCGTTGTTCGTGACCTTTTAATCGGCGCGGTGCCTCCCCGGTCAATTCGTGACTGGCGCTTTCCAGTGGTAGCTTTCACAGGCCCCGGGGTCGTATTTTTCCTGCACCGTTACGTCCAGCGAATCCCGAGTCCAGTGATGGTTAGCTGGATGCAGCATGCTTAGGGTTGTTTGCGGTTGCTGGGGCGGAGAAGGCGCTGATTACCAGATCAATCCGTTCATTGCGACTTTAATGGGCACAATTACTGCGGTGGGGGAGGGACGGTGCGCGACATACTGCTGGCGCAGGTTCCAAGCGTTCTCCATTCCATGTCTATGCGACTTGTGCCCTGCTGGGTCGGTGGCCCTGTTGTGAGCCGCCTTGCACCGCACTCCCTCGGCCGTCCTTGGCGGGGTAGTTTGCTTCTTACTGCGCGTGGTCAGCGCCTGGCAACATTGGAGCTTACCGACAGCATTCACCACGTAACGGCGGGCAAGAGTAGCGCGTTGGCGAATTCACGCTTGGGATGGACTCATAGTTTGTAAGTGAGTATAGGGGTCCTTCGACTTGCAAGCTCCCAGGTTTTACCTGGGAGCTTACTCGCTCAGGGTGACAACGGAAAGATGACAACAGGAAGAAACTAGGTCTCTTCACTTTCTCTCAGCTTGGCAATCACTCCAAAATCTTCCAGCGTGGTGGTGTCACCTTTCACATCGCTGCCGCTGGCAAGTTCGCGCAGCAGGCGGCGCATGATTTTTCCGCTGCGCGTTTTGGGTAGCATGTCAGTAAAACGGATATCGTCGGGGCGGGCTAGCGCGCCAATTTCTTTGGTGACCCAGCGTCGCAATTCTTCTTTCAATTCCGGTGTGGGCTTCTGGCCTTGCTCAAGCGTAACAAACGCCGAAATCGCCTGGCCCTTCAGTTCATCCGGACGGCCGACCACAGCGGCCTCGGCAACGGCATCGTGCGCCACCAAGGCGGATTCAACTTCCATGGTACTGAGGCGATGGCCGGAAACGTTAATGACGTCGTCGACGCGGCCCATGATCCAGAAGTAGCCGTCTTTGTCTTTCCGGGCGCCGTCTCCGGTGAAGTAGGCGCCAGGAATCTGTGACCAGTACTGCTTCACGTAGCGATCGGGATCGCCGTAAATGGTGCGCAGCATGCCCGGCCAAGGCTGCGTGAGAATCAGAAATCCGCCCGACCCAGCGGGCACTGGCTTTCCGTCCATGGTGACCACTTCCGGCACTACGCCGGGAAATGGCCTTGTGGCGGAGCCGGGTTTTGTGGCAATGGCACCTGGCAGCGGCGTGATCATGATTTGTCCGGTCTCGGTCTGCCACCAAGTGTCGACGATGGGGCAGCGGTCGTGGCCGATGATTTCGCGATACCACATCCAGGCCTCGGGATTGATCGGCTCGCCGACTGTCCCCAGCAGGCGCAAGCTGTCGAGTTTGTGTTTTTTTGGCCACTGCTCGCCCCACTTGATGAAGGTGCGGATTGCGGTAGGCGCGGTATAGAACACGTTCACTTTGTGGCGATCGATCATGCTCCAGAAACGGTCGGGCTCAGGAAAGTTTGGCGCGCCTTCATACATGACGCTGGTGGCGCCGTTCTGCAGCGGCCCGTACACGATGTAGCTGTGTCCGGTAACCCAGCCGATGTCGGCCGTACACCAGTAAGTGTCTTCTTCTTTCAGATCGAACACCCACTTCGTTGTCAGGTAAGTGCCAACCGAATAGCCGCCGGTGGTGTGGACCACGCCTTTTGGTTTGCCGGTTGTGCCCGAGGTGTAAAGGATGTAGAGCGGATGCTCTGCATCCAGAGGCTCGGCCGGACACTCGTCCGAGACTGAAGCCATCAACTCGTGCCACCAGTGGTCACGGCCTGCCTGCAGATTGACCGGCGTTCCGGTGCGCTTGTAGACGACGGTATGCTTCACCGACGGGCAGGACTTCAGCGCTTCCTCAACCGCTGGGAATAATTTGACTTCGGCGCCGCGACGGTACGACCCATCCTGCGTGATGACCACCGCCGCCTGCGAGTCGTGAATGCGATCAACAAGAGCATGAGCAGCGAAGCCTCCGAATACTACGGTATGGGGCGCTCCAATCCTTGCGCAGGCGAGCATCGCAACGGGTAACTCGGGAGTCATTCCCATGTAAATCGCCACCCGGTCGCCTTTCTTAATGCCCAGCGACTTCAGCACATTGGCGAACTTCTGGACTTCGCGATGAAGTTGTTGGTAGGTAAGGATGCGGACTTCGCCCGGTTCACTCTCCCAGACCAGTGCGGCTTTGTTCTTGCGCCAGGTCTGCACATGACGGTCGAGACAGTTGTAGGAAAGATTGATCTGGCCGCCCACGAACCATTTGGCCCACGGATTATTCCACTCCAGCACCTTGTCCCACTTCTTGAACCAGTGCAGTTCTTCCGCAATTCGGCCCCAGAATTTCTCCGGATGCTCGACCGATTCACGGTAGATGCGCTCGTATTCCTCCAGGCTTTGAATATGGGCCTGCTGGCGGAAGTGATCGGGCGGCTCGAATTTTCGCTGCTCTTGCAGGATGGAATCGATGTTCGTGCTGGCTTCGGTGGTAAGAGCCTTGTCTGCCATTCGTGGTTCCTCGGGCCGGAGTGTGGAAAGAATTTACCGCATGGCAGATTCTACTGCGGCAGCGAAGGAATGTCTGCATGAGGGCGCAGTACTAGGGTTTCACGCCGATCGCCCGGTACAAGTCAGAACGTCTGATAGACGATGCCGTCCTTCACGACCGTCCGGACGCGGCGAATGTCACTGATGTGGGCGGAGGGATCGCCATCCACCAGGATGACATCGGCCAGCTTCCCCGGCTCGATGGTTCCCAGATCTTGATCGCGTTTCATGACGCGCGCCGCGCCGAGCGTAGCCAACTGCAACACTTTGGGCGCGGGAATGCCGGCCTCCTCGTAAAGCTCCAGCTCGCGATGCAGGGAAAAACCGGCCAGCGAATCGGTTCCCGCGACGATAGGAATGCCAGCGTCGTAGAACGCTTTCGTCATCTTCAGCATTTGGCGGAAGGAATCCTGATAACGCTGGTCCATGCCTTCCGGGACGGCCAACCCGCCATAGAAGAAGCCGCGGCGAATCTGCGCCGGCATGCGATCGGCAACTGCGGCATATGTGGCGGAGACTTTTCCAGGACGGTCGATAAACATCCCTTCGAAAACATTCAGCGTGGGGTCTGAAACCGTCTTGTGGTCCTGCAAGAGCTTAATAAAAGCTTTCACGCGCTCGGAACTTGGATCGATTTCGACCCCGTGGGCGGCAACTTCCGTGAAGCGCGCCGGACCGCGAGTATCTTTGACGGTGTCGAACATGAAATTCAGGAAGATGAAATTCATGTGCTGGATTTCGTCGGCTCCATCCTTCACGAACTCTTCGGCGGTCATGAAGGCAGGCACGTGTCCGCTGACGCGCATGCCGTGGCTGTGCGCCATTTCGGCGATTTTCGGAACCAGCTCAGGCTTGATGGAGCTGTAAATCTTGATCTGGACATAGCCCAGCTTCGCGTACTTGTCGATATTGTCCTTCGCCTCCTGCTCACTGTCGGCAAAAACTTTGGTGGGGCCGGCAAAGGGACCCCGCCCGTCGAGGAATCCGGCCATCAGCACCCGCGGCCCGATCTCGCTGCCTTGTTCAAATCTGCCTCGCATTTCGAGCAGGCGATCGGTGTCATTGGCCAGATCTCGGACCGAGGTAACGCCCGCCGCCATGTTCAGAAGACCATCGTTGGGCTGAAGGTGCACGTGCATGTCCCAAAGGCCGGGCATGAGCATCTTGCCGGTGGCGTCCACCACCTCCGCGCCCTGCGGAAGATTAACTTTGCCGTCTTCTCCAACTGCCGAGATCTTGTTTCCGCTGATCACGACCGTGGTGTTGGGATGAACGCTGGCTGTCGCCGAGTCAAATAGATTGGCGTGGACAAAGGCCAGAGGGCCCGCCGGCTTGTGGGCCAGAGTCTTGGCCAGATTTGCCGCGCGCTGATTGTCGATGTCATCTTGCGCTTTGGCCAGCGCTTCCACGCTTGACTCCCAACCTTCCGGAACCACGGCGAACCAACTGCCACTCACCGTGGCAAAAAACTTGCCGTCTTGATCGAGCCAGATCGGGGTAGGAGTGAAATCCAGACCATTGATGGCGTACTGCACCACTGTGCGCGATTGTCCATTGGCGCCGATCTTCAATTCGCCGCGTTTCTCAATTGAGGCTTCGCCCTCGGGTAGGAGCGGCAGCCGGCCTCCGGCCGCCAGCAACGCACGCGCCAGGATGGCGTTTTCTTCCGGGACTCCCGAAATGCTGACGTAAAAAGCTCTGTCGGAGATCTGCTTTTCTCCCTCCTCGGCGCGATTCTTCCAGCTCGCTTTCGCCCTGGTTAGGGAGAAATGTTCATCAACCGGCGCCTTCAGATAGTCATTTCCGGTGTTAGTGAGTTCGACAGGAAGGCCGTCCTTATTCAGCGTGATGTGCTCTGTGACCTTCGGCCCGCGCCCCCGGTCATTGAACTCAAAGTAGAGTTGCAGGCTGCCATCAGGGTCCTGAGCGGAGGTCTCGAAACCCGCCTTGTTGCCCATGAGGAGCAGCGTGTAGCGAGTGGGGGCGGCAGCGGTCGCAGCCGCAGCTGGCGCCATCTGGGCGCGTGGCAGGAAGAGATGACAGAGGAAAGCGATAAGAGGGGAAAAAGCAAAGCAAGCTTTTTCATCTGATCCTCAATTGATAGTGTGACGTTCTGGACCGGCGCGGCGGTAGCAAAATTGCCGCCAACAATTTACACCAGATGCGTTGAGCTACTGGTCGAGAAACTTATGGCGGTATTTTTCTTGGGGAAGCGGGCAGGTGTCATACTTTCCGAAGATACGATAGCGATTGCGCGCGATCGCGTTGTATCCCCAGTCGCGAAGGGGCCTCGGCATCAGTCGCAGGAGAGCTTCCAGCGCCGCCCAGACGCCGCCAATTTCCTGCAGGACGACAAGCCCAGCGTCGGAGCGCGCTACCAGCCGCTCGTTCGGCTGTCCGTGGTGAAGCACGATGTAGACGGTATCCAGATTCTGAGGGGCAACGCCGTGATGCCGCAAAATGTTGACAGCAAAATCGCTCTGCAAGGATGCAAAGCGAAAGCGGTCGCGCGAATCGCGCTTGAGGATGAAACGTACGAAGCGATTGCAAAGCGCGCAGACGCCGTCATAAAGGATGATCGGGTTGGGACTCTGCAGATCCATCGGGCCGAGGAGAAGACGAACAAAGACTAATAGATGAAATAAGTGCGCCGTAGGGATCCTTCGACTGCGCTCAGGATGACAATTCCAAAGGGATGACACCTCAGGAGTAGTCACAATCTCGAAGAGCTAGGATTGACAAGCGCAAAGCTCAGCGCTATGAAACCGGATTTCGCGCCATCTCTGGAACGTATTCCTCGATTGTGCCCTTCTCCAACAGGTAGGCGCCCGGTCCCTGTTTGCCACGAACCGTCCGGCAAAAATCGGCCACGAAAAATCCTGCTTGCAGGGCCTCCATAAACGCCCAACGGGTTGCCTCCCGCCACTCTCGTGCCAGCGCTGGATCTTTCTGCTCGATAAATCCGATGTCGCTGGGAATCTCGATCGCGATCCTTTGCCGTGCCAGCGCCGAGGACAAATCGCTCGTTGCCGGCTTGCCATCGCCGTTGAAGCGGATCAGCGGCGTCAGCCGCGAAAGCGCATCTACGAGTTCCAACCGGTTCTCCTTCCCTTGCATCCGGTCCCGCACCCGCCGACTTTCCAGCGGCCATGTCACCCACAAGCGGTCGGTCCCGTTGCGATGCAAAACACTGGAAGTTTCTGGGCCGTAGAAGTTGACCTTATATTTATCTGACACCACACCCAGCTTGCTGAAGTTGAGATGTGCGTTCTTGCTCTGCAAGGGATCGAAAGTCCAGGTCATTTCAGTGATGCGAGCGTCCTTACTCCGCGCGTCATGAATGCGCAACGCCAGTGCACGTTCGCGCTGTGCCAACTTGAGCTTGTAGCCTAAGTCCAGATCCCGGTAAGAGTCCCGTACTGCCAGCATGTGCGAGTGCAAAATGAGCTGGCCGCACTCCAGACCCAGGAAACCGAAAGCGAATCCCACCAGTTCGGCGCTGTCGAACGCGCCCACCCAGATGCTCCCCGCCTCTTTTGTGGCAACCGCCATGGTCGGGGGAAGTACGTCCAAATCCGCAAGGCCCCAGACTTCGCGCTCGAGGGCTTCCGCCTTCTGCAGATCTTCAAAGCTGTTCAGGTCGCGAATGGTGATAGCGGATTTGGGCTTCGCCTCGGGCATAACCAGCGGGTACCAGTAAAGTCGATCAATATACTTGACCCCGACGGCGCGCGCCAGCCTGGTCGGGATTTGCCGATGGCAGATCTCGCGATAGGCGAAATTGCGTGGCAGAACCGACAGCCTTTGAGAGAATGGCGCGGTTCTCGCGTTTGAGCGGAATAATCGGAGAAACGCATGTTCGTCTCCCGTAGAAACTTCCTTCGCACTGTCGGTATTGGGGCGGCAGCTGGCGTAGCACTCCAGCCATCCATGATCTCGGCAGCACCGCTCTTCGAGCCAATGCGGCCGCGAGAGCTCGGCGGTCCCATCCGACTGAATAGCAATGAGAACGCCTATGGTCCCTCCCCGAAGACGGCTGCTGCGATTCGCACTGCTTCAGCCCAGGCCAACCGCTATCCATTTGATCAATATGACGGACTAGTCGAGCAGATTGCGAAGCTCAATCGGGTGCGGCGAGAGCAGGTGCTGCTGGGCTGCGGATCTACGGAAATTCTGCGGATTGCGGCCGCAGCCTTTCTCGGCAAGGGCAAGCAACTGATTCAAGCTGCGCCTACGTTCGAAGCGCTGGAACACTATGCCCGGGCAAACGGGACCGAGGTAGTTTCGGTGCCGCTGGACAAGCAGTTTGCGCACGATCTGGACGGTATGCTCGCTCGCGTCAGTTCGTCGACTACGCTGGTGTATATTTGCAATCCCAACAACCCGAGCGCGTCGATCACTCCCAGGAAGGACCTGGAAATCTTTATTGGTAAGCTGCCATCCGCACTGCCATGTGCTGATTGACGAGGCATACCACCATTTCGCCGGGCAATCCCCGGTGTACGCGTCGTTCCTGGATCATCCCATCAATAACGAGCGCTTGATCGTGGCTCGAACTTTCTCCAAGGTCTACGGGTTGGCTGGCCTGCGCTTGGGATATGGTATCGCTTCGCACACGACCGCGAAGCAAATGGAACCCTACTTAACAGAGGATAGCGTCAATGGGATTGTGGTTCGGGCCGCCACTGTCGCCCTTGCTGACACGGAAAGCGTCAACGATTTTATAAAGCGCAACGCCGAGGTGCGTGAGAACTTTTTCAATCAGGCGAAGGTTCGGGGCTTGAAGCCGCATCGATTCGCAGGCCAATTTTGTGATGATGGACACCGGACATCCGGCGCAGGAGAGCATCGAGCACTTTCGTAAGAACAATATCCTGATCGGTCGGCGCTTTCCAGCGATGGACACTTACATCCGCGTCTCCCTGAGCACACCGGAGGAAATGAAAGAATTCTGGCGTACCTGGGACACAATGCCTTATGCCAAGACGTCCATATAGTGATCGAGCTCGTCATATAGGTCACTGGACCACCGACCTCTCTGGCTAATTCTTCTGGTTCATAATCCTGACACTCTCAAGTTTTGTGGCACACTGTTGGGTCTCGCGGGGACTCAATGAGCGTTCTGGAATTCACGGCACTGGTCTGGATAGGTTCGCTGGTTGCCGGTCTCCTAGGGTCGCTTACCGGCCTCGGGGGCGGAGTGGTCCTCGTCCCCTTACTGACACTCCTTTTCAAGGTTGACATCCGTTATGCGATAGGCGCATCGCTGGTCTCCGTGATCGCTACTTCCTCGGGTGCGGCCGCCGCGTATGTGAAAGAAGGATTCTCCAACATCCGGATCGGAATGTTTTTGGAAATTGCGACCACCCTGGGGGCAATCGTGGGAGCGTTCCTGGCGACTAAAGTCTCCGCCAGCTCCATCGCGGTAATCTTCGGGGTAACGTTGCTCTACTCTGCTTTCCTCTCGCGCCGCCCCCGCACTAAGCAGGAGCGTGAGGTTCCACCCGATCCTCTGGCCACTCGCTTGCGGATGAATGGGAGCTTTCCTGACGCGGGGGGAATGCGAAGCTACAACGTTCAAAGTGTGCCGACAGGTTTCAGCCTGATGTTTGGCGCCGGGGCCTTGTCGGGGTTGCTGGGCATCGGCTCAGGAGCGGTAAAGGTGCTTGCCATGGACCAGGCGATGAAGATTCCCTTCAAAGTTTCCACCACCACCAGCAATTTCATGATTGGCGTGACCGCAGCCGCCAGCGCAGGCATTTACCTCAATCGAGGATACATTGATCCCGGACTCGCGATGCCGGTAATGTTGGGCGTTCTGATCGGTTCTCTTCTAGGCGCGCGAATTCTGGTGGAAGCCGAAACTAAGTGGCTGCGGTTGCTCTTCAGCATGGTGATTGCGCTTCTTGGTGCAGAGATGGTTTACAAAGGATTGACAGGGAGGATTTGAAGTGCACCTGGGGCAAAGTTGGACCGATCAGAAGATGGAAGAAACTATTGGCAACCTGCTGCGCGCCGGCGTGCTGCTCTCCGCTTCTGTGGTCTTGGTTGGCGGAGTCATTTTTTTGATACGGCATGGTCACTCGCCCGCCGACTATCGCGTCTTCCGGGGTGAGCCCACCGACTTGAAGACTCTGCGCGGTATTTGCGGGAGTGCATTCAAGCTCAGTGGGCGAGGTATCATTCAATTGGGATTGTTGCTGCTGATTGCCACTCCCGTGGCCCGGGTAGCATTCTCCGTCTGGGGATTCGCGGCGGAGCATGATCGGATGTACGTTGTGTTCACGCTGATCGTGCTGGCGATTCTGCTCCTCAGCCTTGCCGGATTTGCTGGACCTGGCTGAGTAGTTCGCGGTAAATCCCAAAACGGCTGAGATTTGACTCCGATTACAGAATTGCCGCTTTGTGTTGCGGGCATGTAGAGTAAGCGTTAGCAGCGCAGAAGCTAGTGGATCAGGTTTAGGATTATTTTGAAAAAAGCACCAACCACAAAGGACACTAAGTTTCACAAAGGGTTTGTTGCCGACTTGGAGCGCGCCAATCCGCCCGCTGCACACTTACTTATGACTGACACTCTTACGTCACCCCAAGTCAGAGAGCTGACTAGCAAATACACCTACGGAACCTGGCGCCGTCAAAAAGGCTGGGCTCCGCTTCAAATTGTCGATGCGGAGGACTGCCACTTCGTCGACTCCGACGGAAAAAGATACCTGGACTTTTCCGCCCAACTGATGTGCGTAATGCTGGGCCACAAGAATCGGGCAGTAGTGCAGGCAATTGCGGACCAAGCCAAGAGCTTGCCCTTCATCGGGCCCGGATTCACTACCAGCGTCCGCGCCGAACTCGCTGAACTTCTGCTGGAGGTTCTGCCCAAAGGGCTCGACAAATTCTTCTTTACCACGTCCGGCACAGAGGCGAACGAAGCCGCGTTCAAGATCGCTCGCATGGTAACTGGCAAGACAAAGATTATTTCCCGCTACCGCTCTTACCACGGCTCAACCATGGGATCGATTGCGGCGACGGGCGACCCCCGACGATGGGCGATGGAGCCGGCGGGGAAAATTCCGGGAGTCATTTTCGCGCCCGAGGTGAATTGCTACAAATGCCCGATAGGCCACACCTACCCCGGCTGCAATATCGCCTGCGCCGAATACATCGAGCACATGATCGAGAACGAGAGCGACGTAGCCGCGGTAATTGTCGAGCCGGTGGTCGGGACCAACGGGGTGCTGATTCCTCCCAAAGAGTACATGCCCCGTCTGCGCAAAATATGTGATGACCATCAAGTGCTGCTGATTGCTGACGAAGTCATGACCGGCTGGTGCCGGACCGGCAAATGGTTCGCCATGGATCATTGGAACGTTGTGCCCGATATTTTGACCACCGCCAAGGGCATTACCAACGCCGCCGTTCCTCTCGGTCTTTGCGCCACTACCGGAAAGATCGCCTCCTACTTCGACGATCACTTCTTCTCCCATGGGCACACTTACGAGGCCCATCCGCTCACGCTCGCTCCCGCGATCGCGGCAATCAATGAAATGAAGCGGATGAAGCTCGCGGACAGGGCCACCGAGGTGGGCGCTTATCTGGGACAGAAGTTAGGTGAGTTGAACCCCAAGCATCGATCCATTGGAGAAGTCCGCGGCATCGGAATGTTCTGGGGGGTTGAGCTGGTCAAGAACAGGACGACGAAATCGCCTTTCAATACATTCAGCGACAAGGTTTCAGGAAAACCCTTGCTGGTGGACCGGGTGGCGGCGCGAATGATGAGCCAAGGAGTTTATGTGCAGTCCTGGATGAGCCACTTTGTAATTGCCCCGCCTCTGATTATCACCAAATCAGAGATCGACCATGGAGTAGCTGTCTTTGACGAAGCTCTGAGCATCGCTGATCAGGAAGCAGAGGCTTAGCCACAGGGGGCTCCGTGTTTTCCCTACTGCGGTTTCAGGGCGCGCTAGGCTTCGCAGCCGATCCGAAATGACGGTGCGGCCCCTAGGGTTGGTCTCTATTCCGTGAATGGCGCTGGCACGCCTCGGTCAGCTCGGGATCGCAACGGGAGTAGAAAATGTGCCTTCCGATGGAGAATCCGAGAACGGATCCGACCAACATATCGGACGCCCAGTGGTCACGGGCAAGCATTCGGCTGACACTCACCGCGCGAAATCGCTCCATAAGCCAGACTTTCACCCAAGGCTTCGGGTATTCGTGAGCGACAACTGTCGCCATGGTCCAGGTAAACATGGCATGACCGGCAGGGAATGACGTGTTCATGGCGTGGTGGCGCCAGAAATCTCCGTTTCCGTTTCCTTCCCCTGGACGTTGCCTGCCGGCGATAAATTGCATCGGGGCATAAACTAGAAAAGCGTTGGATAAGGCTTCTATTTCCAGGTTTCCCATCTCCTTGGCGCGCGGGTCGTCGGTTTTGAGTCCGTAAATCCATACTCCGGCCAGAGTGGCAGCCAACCCGCCGACGACGATATTGGAGGTGTTCTGATAAGCCTGAAAATGGCTCGTCGGCACCTGATTTTCAATTCGTCGGTCGGTGGCAATGAAGGCTCCCGTTCCTGCCAAGACCAGAGCGTCCCACTTGAGGTTAGAGGGCTTGAAGGGCGCAACGTAGAGTCCCTTCTGATCTTGCAGCCCGCGCTTCAACATTCGCGTTATAAATCGGGATTTGTTAGGTTCAGGTTCGGAAGCTATGCCGGTGGCTCCGCCGCCTTGTGGGGAGGGGTCCATCCGAAGAGCGCTGACATGGAGAGTGGGCACAATTGAAGTGTCTGTCGACGCCAGCGCGGTTGTGGATGGTGTCATTTGGGACCAATCGGGAATTCGGCGCTGGTTGAGCATTGGGATTCGTCCCGGAGACTGCGCCTTCCTGGGGGGAAGGATCCATCCGAAGCGCGCTTACCTGAAAACCGGGCAGTCCGATCGAAGGTTCCGCCGAAGGCAATGATGGTGCGGATAGTATGGTTTGGCAGGGAGCGGCGACAGTAAATAAAACCGCGGTCACGCCCGCCAACAATGCTTTCTCGAGACCGATCCGGTGGATGTGCAAATGGGACCCCTGGCGCCTCTTTCGCTAAGATGCGCTAGGGTCTGATGCAAGTTATTGAGGATAATTTGGCTGCCCCCCAGGGATTCGAACCCCGATATGCTGATCCAGAGTCAGCTGTCCTGCCGTTGAACGAGGGGGCAGCGAGTAGGTTGGACGGCGAAGCGATCTGCCGTTTTGATTCTATGGACTCCGCAGTTGGCGGTCAACCGGAGTCAGTTATCATCTCCTCGGCGGTCTTTGCCGCCTCCGCTGTGCTGTTCTTTTACGAACCTGCCAGTCTAAGATCCTTAAAAGCGAGATTCTCAAGAATCCGGATTCCTTCAGGAGCGGACTATGGTTTCGAGCCTAGCCAACTTTGCCCAATCTACCAATGACTATGCCGAAATTGCGCGGCGTCCCCTGGAAGCGGAACACTGCGCCCTGATCGTGATTGACATCCAGGAAAAGCTTCTGCCGCCGATTTTCCAGAAAGAGCAGTTGATTCGCAACTCGCAACTGCTGATCCGGCTGGCGGGATGTGTGAAGATTCCGGCTGATTGTAACCACACAACATGCCAAGGGACTGGGGCCCGTCGTGCCCGACATCGCTTCCCTGCTGCCGGAATCGGAGGCCATCGACAAGCAAATGTTCTCCTGCTTCGGCAGCGATACTTTCTGCTCCTTGCTGAAGCGTTTGCCCAACAATCGCAACACCGTGCTCCTCTGCGGAATGGAGAGCCACATTTGCGTAGCACAAACTGCCCTTGCCGCCTTGCGCGGAGGCTATCTTGTGCACGTGGCTTCGGACGCTATCAGTTCGCGGACAGAGTGGAACTGGAAGATTGGTCTAGAGCGTATGCGCGCGGCTGGCGCCATAATTTCATCGACTGAAATGATGATTTACGAGTTACTGCGCACTTCTGCTGCACCCGCCTTCAAAGAAATGCTCCAACACCTGAAGTAATTGCATCTAACTTATAGATAAGCAGGGTGTTCGGATATACACGAACTGCCCTGGTAGCATTTTCCATCGGCTTGTTATGTCCTCAAGCGACCTCCGCCAGCAGCGCAACTTACGGGCCAGAGGCGGGTTAATAGGATTGGAGCTAGAAGTAGGGGTGACCCCATGAACGGCATAAAGCGCGCAATCTTAGCAAATCTCCTGGGAGCGCTGTTGTTGCTGTCAGTGACGTCGGCTATCGCCCAGGATTATCCGGCTGACATGAATCGGGACGAGGCTAATCCGACTGAACCTAGTCGACCTGAACAGGACCCGCCGGGCCGCGTTGCCCGTCTGCAGTTTCAGTCGGGATCAGTTTCGATTCAGCCCCAAGGAACGGGAGATTGGGTCGAAGGGTCGTTGAATCGTCCATTGACCAATTCCGACAATATCTGGGCCGATAAAGATTCCAAGGCCGAGTTGAACGTGGGCACGGGCCTCTTGCGGATCAGCAACGAAACCAGTCTTACCCTGACCAACATTGGCGACAACAATGTCCAGGTGGAGCTGCACCAGGGGACGCTGAATTTGCACGTCCGTAGACTCCACGAGGGCGAGACTTACGAGGTGGATACTCCCAACCTCGCCTTTGCGGTGCAAAAGCCCGGAGACTATCGCTTCGACGTCGGGCCGGGTGGAGACGGGACGGTAATCAATGTGTGGAAAGGCGAGGGCGAAGCGACGGGCGAAGGCCCGGCTGTTCCCTTGCATGCGCACGAGCGCGCAGAATTCAATGGCACGTCGCTTGATCATCAGATCTCTGAGGTTTCGGGCCCCGACAGTTTCGACGAATGGTGCCAGCAGCGCGACCAGGGCCTGGACCGTTCCGCCTCGGGGCGTTATGTATCTCCTGACGTAATCGGTTCAGAGGATCTCGACCGGAACGGTACCTGGAGTGAGACGCCGGACTACGGTCCGGTGTGGGTTCCCTCTGTTGCTCCCGGATGGGCGCCGTATCGCTACGGCCACTGGGCCTGGATTGATCCGTGGGGATGGACTTGGGTGGATGACGAGCCTTGGGGCTTCGCTCCCTTCCACTACGGTCGCTGGGTCTACACCGGCGGATATTGGGGATGGGCCCCCGGTCCGTACTACGCTCGCCCGTTTTACGCTCCTGCGCTGGTCGCCTGGTTTGGTGGCCCGGGTTGGGGAGTATCGTTTGGGTTCGGCTTTGGCGGCGGATTTGGCTGGTGCCCTCTTGGCTTTGGAGAACCTTTCTTTCCCTGGTACCGAGGAAGCGCGTTCTACTTCCGAAATATCAACATCCGCAATACGCACATCACGAACATTAACAATTTCTACAATAACGGACATCGACCAGTTTCTGGAACACAGTTTCACTACGCAAATCTGCACGCACCCGGAGGTCTAACCGCAGCTTCGCAGCATGCTATCGCCGGAGCATTGCCAATCGCAAAGAACAACGTTCGGGTCTCGGCCAACGCTGCGGAACGCGCACAACTTCACGGGAATCTGCCTTTGACACCAACCCGCACCAGTCGGTTGGGCGCCAACGCAGGCAGGCCAGCTGCCGCGCCGCCGGCACGAGCGATGTCGCGTCCAGTGGTCTCGTCAGCATCGTCACGCATGGGCCGAACGCAACTGGCCTCTCTCAATAACCGAGCGGATCGCCCGAGCGCGAGCACGATGACGGCGAAACCATCTCCCTCAACGCCGCTTCGCTCGGTCCCGAGGCCGCCGCAGACGCAGAGAGCGGCAGCTCCCGGTGGCAATGCAACGGTCGCGCGGAATATGCCCAGACCATCGGCCGGAATCTCACGGTCCGAGGGGGCGCAATCGGCGCCACGCCCGCAAGAGGGGGCTCGTCCAGCGCAAGGCCAAACTAGCAGCCGTGCGGCGAATACCGTACCTCGTCCTAGTGGCAGAGTTCTTCCAGCGAGTCGTGATGCTGGCCGCGACTATGGATCGCGCTCCGCTTCGCCCGGTTACTCCTCGAGATTTGGAGGGTCGATGTCTCCGAGATCGACGTCTCCGGGATCGATGCCTCCAGGATCAAGGTCTGAAGGGTCGAGGCCGGGAGGGTCCTACGGTGCCCCGCGGTCTTACGGGCAATCTCCGCGATACAGCGCTCCACCGTCGGGGAGAGGGTACGGGGCGCCTCCGTCCAATCACGGTTCGGCACCGGGGTACCACGGCTCCGCTCCGTCCTATCATGCTTCGGCTCCACTCCTCGGGTGGGTACTCGGGAGGCGGTCAGTCGGAGGCGGTACTCGGAGGGGGCATTCCGGAGGTGGTTACTCAGGAGGCGGTGGTGGCCATTCGGCAGGAGGTGGAGGCGGTGGTCACTCGGGGGGCGGCGGGCATTCCGGACACGGGAGATAACGGAGCATTTGCGGTGATGCTTAACGCCGCCCGTCAGGGCGGCGTTTGGCTTTGAGAGACTGATCCCGTTTCCGTAAGACCCTGCGTCAGCCTGCGACGGCTTCGCCTTCTTTCTTCTTTACCTTGACTACCGTAATCTTAGTGAAACCTTCCTGGAATGTTGGCGTGCGCAGCTTGGCCGCCATACGACGCATCACGTCTTCCGGGACGATCCGCTGGCGGCGTTGATTTCGCTCCAGACACACTTCCACCGGTACGTCGAAGAAGACTGCTTGAGCTTCGTACCCGTAATCCTTGGCGAGCTTGATCCAACTCTGACGTTCATGGGGGGTGAGGTTCGTCGCATCCACGTAGTTCGTGGGACGGCGCGCAATCAGTCGCGCTTTCAGCATGGAGCGCAGGTTGGAAAATATCAGATCCTGAAAGCGCTGCTCGGTGGCATCGTCAAACAGAAGCGCGCGCAGCAGGTCGCTGGAGAGCGGCGTGATTTCGTGGCGCTTGAACCAAGAGCTTTTTCCGGAGCCGGGCAGACCAATCGCCAGGACCACTACCCCTTTGGACGCGTGCTGCGGAATCGCTGAAGGGACAACCGCTGCCGGCGTTTTCGCTGACTTCTGAAGCGGGCGGTAACGGCGTCCGGTCGGCGGCCGCTCTTGCGTGGAAGGCGAAACTGCCTGACGAGTGCGTCCGCGGCTCCCTCTGCCGCGCCGCCGGCGTCGACTTGCGACGCGCATTCTCATTAGTGCCGGGTCGTCGCTCAGCCGTGACCGGAGTCGATTCCTGCGGTTTTTCGTGTTGATGTCCTTCGTCCTGACGGACATTCTGCAAGTCTCTCTTCTGCGGAGACACCGAAGGCTTGGATCGCACCGACTTGGTTCGGACTCTTTTACCTCCGCCGGGGTCGCGTCAGTGGTGGGCGCAGTATCGTAGAAGGCCGGCTGCAGTGGCGCGGGTGCAGCTTCTTTCCCGCCTTTCTCCGGCTCTTTCGTGCGGCGCTTCAAACGCTCGCGCATCCATTTGCGCATCTCTGGCTTTTAACACACTCGGGCGCTGCCAGCAATCTGTGTGCAGTCTGGCGTACCAAGACTGGCAGCGGAAGGGTAGTGGCTTGGTTTCAGCCACGACGGCGTCATCCCGAGCTCTGCGAAGGATCTTGCGCGCAGACAAGCAACATATCGAAGCTCCCACGCGAGATCCCTCACCCGGCTGAACTACGCCGGCTTTCGGGATGACGCCTGTGAATGAGCATCGTAGATCCAAACCTGCCTGCCGCCGAGCATCGGAATTGGCTGCGCTGTCTCTCGTAGAATGACTTCATGCCTATTCCGCGCGAGATTCAAGGGCAGAAGTACATTTCTTTGGCCACGTTCCGTAAGACCGGCGAAGCCGTGTACACTCCCGTCTGGTTTGGAGAGGACAACGACAAACTTTACGTCAAGAGCCGCAGCGACTCGGGAAAATACAAGCGGATTCGCAACAATCCGCAGGTGCGGATCGCGCCCTGCACAATGCGGGGTAAGATCACAGGTCCGGATTTCGCCGCAACTGCGCGCATTCTGCCACCGGAAGACTGGCCCCGCGTCCAGCGCGCTATCGAGAAAAAATATTGGCTGGCCCGATTGTCGTTTCTGTCGAGCAAGCAGAACATTTACCTCGAGATTGCCGTCGGCGAAGTCCGCGAATCGTCTCGAATAGCCCAATGACATTGGCCCCCGCCTTATTTCTCTCTTACCTCCAAGTGCGTGTTCTTAGCAAGTTAAAATGTCCGGTTGTTGTAGCAAGTGAAATGTCCGCTTTTGTTAATCTCCCGTAGCCGCCGCCGAGGCGGTGGGAAAGTGGGAATCCCGCGCACTTTTCGGGATTTCCAAGCGCGGCGGGAAAGTCGGTTTTTGGACTTTTCCACGGCGCGTCTTTTCCACGGCCTTGCCCGCCGCCAGTTTCCGGTTGAGAATCGGACCGCCGCGGTCGTCGTAGCGACCGAGACAGTGCGGCCCATAGCTGAGGCTCAAGCTTCCGTCGAGGTGTTGGTGCGCGATCACCGTGCAGCCCGCCAGCGTTCCCCGCCAGCGCACGGGCTCGATCTGCAAAGTCAGGTTCTGAAAGCTGACCGTGTTGTCCCGATTCACCGTGCGCTCGAATTGCAGCGAAAAGATGCGCTCCAGGTCTTTGCCCCGATAGGGCACAAACGCACTGCCCGGTTGCGCCGCTTCGACTTGGAAGCGACGATTGAACTCCCCGATGTATTGCTCGCGCAGAAAGGCATTCGCCGCCACCACCGTCCGGATCCCACGCAAGCGCAGTTCCTGCGGCAGCCGGCCTTGCCAGGTGCCGAAGCTGCGTTCGCTGCGGCCGCGCGCTTGTGGCGAGTACGCCGGAATCATGCGCACCCCCAACTCGCGCAGCGCACGCCCCACCTGCGTGAGACGGTCGTGGTCCACTGCCTCTCCGGCCTTGGCCGTCAGCCAGAAATGACGGGCGCGATCGCTGTACAAAGCGCAAAACACGCCCCGGCATTCGACCACTTCTTTCAGCCCCGTCAGCACCGGAACCGTCGCTTCCTCTTCCACCAATTGCGCGTAATAAATCTCGCTGTTGGCATCGTCCATAATCACCAGCAAGTCGTACCAGCGCTCGTCTTGAAACCAGCGATGCTCACTGCCGTCGATGTGCAGCAGCATTCCGGGCAGCGGGCGCTGCTGGCGATGCACCCCACGTTTGCGCCCCTTGGCCACCATCCCCGCCCCTTGCAGCAACCCCTTCACCCAGCTGTAGCTGATCTCGACCTGGTGCTCTTCCTGCAACTTCTCGTGAAAGTGCCGCACGTTCAGATCGAAATACTTTTCCCGGTACAGCCCCAGGACTTTCTCCACCACCGCCAACGGCACTTTCTTGGGCGACGGTTTCCCCCGCCGCCGGTCAAACAAACCTCGGAACCCGAACTCTTCATACCCTTCATGCCAGCGCCTCATTTGCCGGTCGCTGATCCCGATGATCTCGGCCGCCTGCCACCACGTGATCTTCTTCGCTAGCGCCCGCAAAATCACTTCTTGTACCTTCATGGTCCGCTCCATCGCGGCCTGCGTGTAAGAGAACATACCTTCCATGCTCTCCTACCCTCGCCGCCTGCAAAGCGGACACATCACTTGCTATCTCAACCGGACATATCATGTGCTAACGACAACTGGCGATTCCTGCTGTTCTTAGCAAGTTAAAATGTCCGGTTGTTGTAGCAAGTGAAATGTCCGCTTTTGTTAATCTCCCGTAGCCGCCGCCGAGGCGGTGGGAAAGTGGGAATCCCGCGCACTTTTCGGGATTTCCAAGCGCGGCGGGAAAGTCGGTTTTTGGACTTTTCCACGGCGCGTCTTTTCCACGGCCTTGCCCGCCGCCAGTTTCCGGTTGAGAATCGGACCGCCGCGGTCGTCGTAGCGACCGAGACAGTGCGGCCCATAGCTGAGGCTCAAGCTTCCGTCGAGGTGTTGGTGCGCGATCACCGTGCAGCCCGCCAGCGTTCCCCGCCAGCGCACGGGCTCGATCTGCAAAGTCAGGTTCTGAAAGCTGACCGTGTTGTCCCGATTCACCGTGCGCTCGAATTGCAGCGAAAAGATGCGCTCCAGGTCTTTGCCCCGATAGGGCACAAACGCACTGCCCGGTTGCGCCGCTTCGACTTGGAAGCGACGATTGAACTCCCCGATGTATTGCTCGCGCAGAAAGGCATTCGCCGCCACCACCGTCCGGATCCCACGCAAGCGCAGTTCCTGCGGCAGCCGGCCTTGCCAGGTGCCGAAGCTGCGTTCGCTGCGGCCGCGCGCTTGTGGCGAGTACGCCGGAATCATGCGCACCCCCAACTCGCGCAGCGCACGCCCCACCTGCGTGAGACGGTCGTGCTCCACTGCCTCTCCGGCCTTGGCCGTCAGCCAGAAATGACGGGCGCGATCGCTGTACAAAGCGCAAAACACGCCCCGGCATTCGACCACTTCTTTCAGCCCCGTCAGCACCGGAACCGTCGCTTCCTCTTCCACCAATTGCGCGTAATAAATCTCGCTGTTGGCATCGTCCATAATCACCAGCAAGTCGTACCAGCGCTCGTCTTGAAACCAGCGATGCTCGCTGCCGTCGATGTGCAGCAGCATTCCGGGCAGCGGACGCCGCGGGCGCTGCTGGCGATGCACCCCACGTTTGCGCCCCTTGGCCACCATCCCCGCCCCTTGCAGCAACCCCTTCACCCAGCTGTAGCTGATCTCGACCTGGTGCTCTTCCTGCAACTTCTCGGGAAAGTGCCGCACGTTCAGATCGAAATACTTTTCCCGGTACAGCCCCAGGACTTTCTCCACCACCGCCAACGGCACTTTCTTGGGCGACGGTTTCCCCCGCCGCCGGTCAAACAAACCTCGGAACCCGAACTCTTCATACCCTTCATGCCAGCGCCTCATTTGCCGGTCGCTGATCCCGATGATCTCGGCCGCCTGCCACCACGTGATCTTCTTCGCTAGCGCCCGCAAAATCACTTCTTGTACCTTCATGGTCCGCTCCATCGCGGCCTGCGTGTAAGAGAACATACCTTCCATGCTCTCCTACCCTCGCCGCCTGCAAAGCGGACACATCACTTGCTATCTCAACCGGACATATCATGTGCTAACGACAGCACGCGTCACCTAACTTGACAGCCTGAGATTCTGGGCATACTCTGCCGCGACAGTTCCAGCCAGAGTTTCGTGACTGGTTTTTGTGCTCTGATTTTTGCGCTCTGCAAAATCTAGTAAGGAGGAGTCCATGTACCTACTATGGTGGATTATCGTGGGTTTGATCGCAGGCTGGGCCACCGGGAAAATTATGAAGGGTGGCGGCTATGGTGTCGGCATGGACATCGTGATCGGCATCGTCGGTGCGATTATTGGCGGATTTATCATGCGCCTGGCCGGCTTTTCATCTGAGGGTGGGCTTATCTATACCATCTTGGTCGCGATACTCGGAGGGGTTATCCTCACCTGGATCATTCGCCAATTGAAGAAGGCATGACCACTCAGAGCCGGGCTTTTCGCGCCGCATCGGGAGTAGCGGCTAGCTAGGATGAATCTGCACTAGCTCCGGCTTCTGTTGCGGATCTCTGGAACCGGGGGCCCAACGCGCAGGCTTGGTTGAACCCTCGCGAAATCGGTTGACGAACGAACCCACGGCCATTGAGCTCCTCACCAGGTGACCAAACCTTAGCCCTCCCAGGATTCTTATTTGTTCGACGTAATGTAGGCCACTGGTGGCCGCACATCCACACTGACTGCAGTCAGGAGTCCCTCCAAAGATGCACGGCTCGACGCGGGTTTTTAGGTCGGCAGAGTAGTTCGTCGACAGTTTGGAGAACAGGCAGGCCGCAGGATTTGGCGGCGGAGAAAGCAGCGACTGAGCGATGCCGGGACTCATCAGCAGCTTGGGATAACGCGCGCGCAAACCCGGCAGGTTCTCAGCTACCAGTCGACGATCGTCGTACGTCAGCATTTCCGCGCTCTGCTCTCCTTGTTGCGGACTGTAGAGGCTGACCCATATGCGCTTCGCTTCCGGGCGAGCATCCCAGAAGGATACATATTCCTCGAGGTAGCTGGGCCTCTGGAGCATGGGACGAGTGATGGTCCAGTGAATGTTGACCTGGCGGCCCTCGATATTGCGCAGAATGCGATCATACGTCGCCGGCTTACGGCGCTCATCGTGATGTTCTGGGAGCCCGTCCACCGACACAGCCACTCGAGTGCGGGGAAGGCTCATCCACTCCATTGGGAGGGGAATGACGGCGCTGGTTACCACCATGGTGAATATTCCCATCGCGCTGAGGGCGGGCAGAATCTTGCTCAGCTCACGGTGCCGAACCAACGGCTCACCGCCGACCAGGGAAACATGAAGGGGGCGATGCTGCCGAACCAGCTCCAACACGCCCTCCACCAGTTCGTCGCCACGAAAGTCGGCTAACTGGCGCAGCGTGACACTATCTCCCAGATGCTGGTCACCGTATGCGTAACAACCAGGACAACTCAGCGGACACTCGCGAGTAATTTCAATTGAAAGGATGGGAACCCTGCCCCGTAAAATGTTTCCGCCAGCGGCGAATAGTTCCCTTAAAGTGAGTCCAGGACGAGACTGCAAAGACTTCATCCTGGTATTAGATGCAGGCGGGCGACCACGGTAGTCAAAATCGTGAAAATTGGAACGCTATAAGAATCGGACGGCGCGATAATGATGCGACAAGAGACAATGATGCAACAAGAAAAGAGTCGGGGTCGAGCCCGGGCATAAAACAGAATAATCCATAAACCGACGTCATCGCAGCAAAAGGCAACACGAACACGCCCAGGAAATCTCCCACCGCGATATTGCAAGCCGCGTCCAGAATCCCCCTATTTTTTGAGCTCCTCTATTTCGCCGCCTTGAGCCGCCGTTCCAATTCGTCAACCTCACGGTTCAAGCCGTTCGGGAGACGATTGCCGAACTTGGCAAAATGGTCTCTGATCAACGGGATCTCGGCCAGCCAGCCGTCGACGTCGACCCTTAGCAGCTTGGATAGATCCGCGGAGGGGAGGTTCAAGCCACGAACATCGAGATCGGACGGAGCCGGAAGGCGTCCGATCGGCGTCTCAACCGCGTGGGCCTTGCCTTCACAGCGCTCGAAAACCCACTTCAGGACGCGGCTATTCTCTCCGTAGCCAGGCCAGATCATTCTGCCGTTTTCATCCTGACGGAACCAGTTCACGTAATAAATTCTGGGCAGCTTCGACGGCTCCGATTGTGCCCCGATCTTAAGCCAGTGCGCGAAGTAATCACCCATGTGGTAGCCGCAGAATGGAAGCATCGCCATGGGGTCACGGCGGAGTTGGCCGACTTTGCCGGTGATCGCGGCCGTGGTCTCGCTGCTGGCAGTTGCTCCCAGGAAAGTGCCGTGCTGCCAGTTAAAGCTCTCTGTAACCAGAGGAACCACGCCGGCGCGGCGCCCGCCAAAAAGGATGGCATCGATGGGCACGCCCTTAGGATCCTCCCACTCCGGAGCAATCGACGGGCACTGCTTGGCTGGTGCGGTAAAGCGTGCGTTGGGATGCGCTGCCTTGCGGCTCGAGCCCGGAGACCAGGGCCGTCGCAGCCAGTCCATCAATTCCGCCGGTTTCTCAGCGGTCATGCCCTCCCACCAAACGTCGCCTTCGAGGGTCATAGCGCAATTGGTGAAGATGGAGTTCCGGTTAACCGTGAGCATGGCATTGGGGTTCGACGTCATGCTCGTCCCCGGTGCCACACCGAAGAAGCCGCACTCCGGGTTGATGGCGTAGAGGCGGCCGTCGGGGCCAAACTTCATCCAGGCAATGTCATCGCCGATGGTTTCCACCTTCCAGCCAGGAACCGTAGGAATCAGCATTGCGAGGTTGGTCTTGCCACAAGCCGAGGGGAAGGCGCCCGTGATGTACTTCACCTGACCCGAGGGACTGATCAGCTTGAGAATGAGCATGTGCTCCGCCATCCAGCCCTCGTCGCGCGCCTGTACTGACGCAATCCGGAGCGCATGGCACTTCTTGCCCAGCAGCGCGTTGCCACCGTAACCGGAACCGAACGACCAGATCTCGCGTGTTTCTGGGAAGTGGCAAATGTATTTGTGCTCAGGATTATTGGGCCAAGCTGAGTCCTGCTGGTTTGGGCCGAGGGGGGCGCCGACCGAATGCAGTCCACGCACAAACTCACCGTTTTCACCGAGAACGTCGAGGACATGATTGCCGACTCGCGCCATGATGTGCATATTCGCAACGACATAGGGAGAATCGCTGATCTCCACCCCGATTCTCGCGATCGGCGAACCGATGGGACCCATACTGTACGGGATCACATACATGGTCCGGCCCGCCATGCAGCCGGCGAACAGATCCCGCAGTTTGTCTTTCATCTTTGCTGGGTCTTCCCAGTTGTTGGTGGGACCAGCGTCGTCCTTGCTGCCTGAACAAATAAAAGTCCGGTCTTCTACCCGGGCCACATCACCTGGGCTTGACCGAACCAGAACACTATTCGGCCGTTTTTCTGCAGCGAGCGGGATAGCAACGCCAGCGAGGATCATCAGCCGCAGCATCGCTTGATACTCCTCTGGCGAACCATCGCACCAGTGCACCCGATCCGGTTTGCACATTTGCGCAACTTCCTCGACCCATTGCGCCAGATGCTTGTGATTTTTCCCGCTGGCAGTTGATTCAGCTTCGAGAGTTTGTGTAAGAGCGGACATAAAGGCGTCTCCTAACCAGCGGACTCAGGACATGCGATGCGACGAGGCGAAACCGCTACTGCTCGCGGAAAATGTCACAGACGAAAAACAAGATTAATATTGTCTCTCATTTGAACAGGCCTTCCAAGGGTTCCCGCCGAGCGGCTCACCTCAGCACCGTAAATCATTGAAATGACAAAGATTGGGACAATTTATTCCTGTCCCACTGGCTGCGCGGACTCCAGCTCAGCGACAATTGCATCCAGATGACTGAGGGTCTGATTCACAGTAAGCGAGTACATCTCTCGATCCACACCCTCGCCAGATTCGAGCGCCATCTTCAAATAATGTCCGGCGATCTCGACCGCCAATGGATCGGTGATCACTTGGCCGGTGCGGTTCTTGTATTCCACCCATGCGGGATGCGGCAGGGCCACCCAGACCGGACGTCCATCCACCAGAAATTTGATGTCCACCGCGTCAGCGTGCCGCGTGGCAACGGCCACGATCAGCGCTTGGTAGACACAATGCACATCCCGCTTGCTCCAGCGATCGATGGCGCGAAAGTCCTGATACATAGCCGTATCTAAACTATATCGAAGGTGGAAGAGGCGGGCAAACCGCTCGTCCGAGAACGGGGCACCGAGAACTGCTCAATACGGTGCCGTATGCAGTAACACGGTAAGGGAGTACTCAACGCTAACGAGCAGTCGCCGTGGTCACTGGCCGGCTGATCGCTAACGGCCTTTCCTAACTTTGTTCAAGCTATGCCCGCGAGGCAAGTATCACTTCGGCCCACGATGGCGTCTACCCAAGAAGGAGAAGAAGTGTCAAAATCGCTACATTCTACTCTACCTCCAAAAGGAGGCCAACCATGGAGCCTCGCCTTTGCGCCACGAATCGACGGAAAGCCCCTGTTGCCGCCTGTCTTCTGTTGTTATTTTTGGTTGGGCCACCGCAATCTCTGGCACGTGACGAGTGGTATCGCGGCCTGGACTTGGAATCTGGCCTGGCTGACTCCGGCCTTGTGCTCGTCGGGCGCGTCACCGATGTAAACGACACCAAACTTGGCGTGGGAGGCAAGGGCGAGCGCTCTCTGCTGCAATACAGATTCGAGCCGGTCTTGGTACTCAAGGGCGTATTCTCTCGTGAATCGCTGTTGCTGACCAGCGACGACCTCGGCACGCAACAATTCACCGACGCTGCGCCTATCGAGGCCGGACAGTTGCGCCTGCTCGTCCTGGGGCACTCGTTCGCGGGATATGCGGTGCGTCGAGAGGCTTCCAGCCTTGATCAAGCGATACCACCGCTCCGTGATCGCAACGACGAGTTGCTCGCGACCGTCAAGGTCCTTCTGGCGGTCAATCATAGTTCGGATCGCGCTGAGAAGGTCGACTTGCTTCTTGAGGGTCTCCGAAAGCAAACAGGCGCCTCGGCCATTCCGCTGCTCGCAGCGGTGGAGCGCCGCTCGTTGCTCGCCGCGCAGACCTCCGGCGCGGTGGAGAGCATTGCTCCGCACTTGATCGATCCTTCGCCCGCCGTGCGCGAGCAAGCGGCAAAAACCCTGTGCTCTTTGCTCAAAGCGGACTACCTGGACCAACCCAAGTTCCGTGAAGCCGCGGTGAACGCACTTGCAACATCCATTGCGAGGCCGGACTCGAGTTTCGCTCCTCGCGTCGCTGCGTACGAAGCGCTCGGCGCAGCAGGTTCTCAGGCTTTGGAGAACAAGGCGGTGAAAGCCGAGCTTGAAGTTGACCCAGCTCCCACTTTCGCGGAACAAGGAGCCCGGCTTCACGCCACTGGCGATCTCAAAGTACCTGGCCAATCGGGTGCGGTGCTAACCCTCCTCGAGCAGGTGCCCTTGGATGCTCCGCCCGAAATTCAATACGGAGCGGAGTGGGCCGCGGCGCGATTGGATCCCTCAGAAGGCGTCAAGGAAGTGACGCTCAGGATCCGAAACAAGTACGACGCAGGCCTCCATGTCGTAACCGAGATAAATTTGCTTGGCGACCTGCCACCCGCCGAAGCCGCTCCTGCGCTGGTCGACGCTGCGAAACTCACTTTGAACCACGACGAGCGGCAGGCGCTCGTTTCGGCCTGCAAGAAGGTCGCCAACGCTCGGCTCGTGGCGACACTCGCAACTATGCTCGTCCCGACTCAGCAGGACATCTGGTGGTATGCAGTGGATGCGCTCATAAAAATCGACACCGACGACTCCGCGAAAGCGCTTCAACCTCATCTCCTCCAGGAAACGAACCTGCAGCGCAAATTGGAGATCGCTGAGTTTCTGGGCCGCCACGGAATTCGTGACGGTTATCCCTATGCCATCGAGCATATGTCCGAGCCCCATCTCCGCGAGCAGGCCATTTCGGCACTGGCTGCGATTCGCGAGCCTCGCGCCGTAGATGAACTTCGCAAAATTCTCGAGATGAGCAACGATATTGCCTGGAACAGCGCGGCGATACGCGCTTTAGGCGCGCTCGGCGCTTCCGATTTTGCGCCCCAGTTCTTGGAAATCGCGCGAAACACCGGAAACCCACTCGGCCCTTCGGCGCTGATCGCCCTCGGCGACCTTCATGAAGCCAAGGCCCTTGAGATTTCGCGAGCGGGCTTCACTTCACGAAACCAGGAGAGGTTAGCGGCCAGCGCTCGTGCCGCAGGCAACCTCGTCGCGCTGCCCGGCGTAAGCGCGGGCGACGTACGCGATCAGCTTGCCACACTGCTCGCGGATCGCGGTGCGTGGCAGCCAGCGCGCCTCGCGGCACTCAATTCGCTCCTGAGCTTGAATGATCCGCGCCTCGATGGCGCCCTGGCTCTTGCGGTGCGCGACTCTGGCCTCGAGGGCAGCGACCTTCTCAACAAGGTCGAAGAACAGTTGTGCAAACGAAAAGTGAGGCTCACCTTGCCTTAAGCGAAGATTCCCTCGATCAATCTGTCGCTCTTTTCTACCAAACAACGAGAAATGTGGCCCGCCTTGTTACCTCGGCGATTGTGCCTGGGTCATGGGCCACCCAGAAGTTGTCCATTAGGCCGATGAAGGGCCATTCCTGGAA
>CAVSNS010000046.1:0-211234 GCA_963729325.1 uncultured Acidobacteriota bacterium | reverse complement strand
AGACCAATCCAGAAGTTGTGTTTCATTGTGTTTCAGCAGGTTAGAGCACACTCAGACACACGACTTTTGATGGTTGAGACATGTTTTGAGGAACAAATGGCGGAAAAATGAGACATGATTTGAGACATGCGGTTGGACTGACTCCCTGTTTCCGTCTCCTCCACGGGCGGTTCATCGGTTACCTCGACTGGATCGCGAGCGAGGACACTTTCAACTGGAAGTCCGAAATAACCGTCTGGCCGATAGCGATGCCACGGGCCAGTTCCGAGTGATGGGCTACCGCCAAGCTACGACGTGAGCGCGGAGCTTTCAGGTTTCGCGATTCGGGATCGACAAGACGTCACTGGAGGTGACTACGGTGTGCTGCAGGCCGGTTTGGGTGTCCACTACAGTGACTGTGACTTTGGGCAATACCGCGCCGGAGGGATCACTGATCGTCCCTCTGATATCACCAGAGACACTGACGCTCTGGGCGCAAACCACACGGGACAACACGAGCAAGCAAAGAAGGGGCCCGACGAGGTCGCTCAACTTCATAAATCCTCCTTACGGGCATATGCGCGCGGATACGAATTGGTTACTTGCTCAGGTTCATATCCGCGCATCATGTATCCGGAACAAGCGGTTCGTTTAATCTGCTAGCCGAAGGCCTTACCGTTTACTGCCGCCCAATCTGTCGGATTTAATCCGTTTCTTCCTGCGGGATGAATCCTTCTGGCCGTAGCGGTCAGGATAAAACCTGGATTGGTGAAAACCGCGCTAACGCCATTGGTATTGTCGGTCAATACGCATATCTATCGTTGACGTGCGGGTATCCGGTTGCACTTGCACAGTGAAGCTGCCCGTGCAATCGCGATTTACGCTGTACGTCCCCGAATACGTCTCGTCCAAGGAACTACCGGCTACGACTCAAGTCTGGGTTCCGGCTGACATTGCCATGCCGTCAAAAGTGATTTTCCCTGCTGCCGCGGCCGGAACAAATGCGCGCGGGCGGGGTGGCGACAAATCCGCTGGTTGTGTATCCATAACTTCCCGCCACACTGGCCAACGAGCATTGCGCCGCCTGGGCGGGCAGAGCGATGGTCATGAACAGGGCGAGCCCAATGGGCGGGAATTACCTTTGCGATTACGTTGCGTTTCATCGATATCCTCCACAGTTTTGATATTTTCTTAGTGTTCACGGAAGTCTCCTTGATAATGGTCGTGGACTGCGCCGCATCTGTCGGAGGAATAAATATGTCCCCGCGGGGCCCCCAACCCCTCATACGGAAGACACTCGTCAAACAACGAGCCATGTTTTGCGCCCTTTCTGCCCAGGCACCGTCAATAACCCGGGTCTTTCTTATTTCCATCCTGTTGGTAATCGACACCTAACGGGCTAAATGATGGAGCCCCCTAAGGGTTAAGAGCACTGCTGTCTCAAGCCAGTGATAAACTAGTCGCTGTGAATTTTGGGAGCACTCCGTGGAAAGTGCTCATCCATCGCGTGGGGCGGTTCGCTTCGGCGTGTTCGAGTTGCTATTTGGGTGCGAGAGAACTGCGCAAGCAGGGCGTCAGAAAATCAAGCTCCAGGAGCAGCCTTTCCATCTTTTGCAGATGCTGCTCGAGCATCCGGGCGAGGTCGTTACGCGGGAGGAGCTGCAGAAAAAATCCGGCCGGTCGGACACATTCGTTACTTTGATCAGGGTCTGAACAATGCCATCAAGCGGCTGCGGCAGGCCTTGGCTAGACTGGGCCGACTCGCCCGCTCATCCATCCGTCCACGGCATGGCTATCGCTTCATCGGCATGACGGGAACCTAGCACCCCAGGACGAATCTGGTTCGCCGGTAGTGCTGCCTTTGGAAAATCTGCTCGCACGATCCCCAGCAGGAGTATTTCGTCGAAGGACTGACGGAGGCGCTCATCACGACTCTAGCCAAAAATCGGCGGAGTTACGAATGGTTTCACGCATCTTCTCCGCGATGCTGTACAAGGGAGTCCGCAAATCTTTACGTGAGATTGCGAGAGAACTGGAGAGCGGACGCGATCGTAGAAGGAACCGTGCTGCGCGCAGGGCACCGAGTGCGCATCACCGCGCAGCTCATTGACCCGGTTAAGGAGTCTACCTGTGGGCCGAAAGCTACGAACGGGATTTGCGACGCGCTGGCTTCGCAATCCGACCTGGCCCAAGCCATTGCCCGGGAAATCGCAGGCGTGGAAACGCAACTCCGCAGGAGCGGTCACATTTCGCGCAAGCGCACCCTGCAGGCTGAAACATACGAAGCCTGATCTTAAAGGTCGTTATTATTGGAACAGGCGCAGCGGAGAAGCATGAGTAATCCGTCCAGTATTTCCAGGGACCCGCGCGATCGCCAGAAGATCCGACCTACGCCCTTGCCTATTCAGGCCTCGGCGGACGGCCTCTCCATACTTGGTTTACGGAGTTTTCTGCGTCCAGATGAGGGCTGTGCCAAAGCTAAGAAACTGGCGCTGCAAGCGCTCGAAATGGACGGTAGCCTAGCGGAAGCCCATGCCGCGGCATGGGCCACGATGCATTATGATTACAATTTTTCAGCTGCCGAAAGAAGTTTTGAGCGATCCATTGAACTGAACCCGCGTTATGCAACAGCACATGAGTGGTTCGGATTCAGCTTGGCCGTGATGGGACGCTATGAGGAAGGTTACACCGAGCTCAAACGGGCCATTCGCCTGGATCCTTGTTCCAGCGCTTACCATTGGGCTTTGGGATTCGTTTATTGGCGTGCACGCCGTATACGATCAGGCAATCGAAGTACAGGTGACCAACAAGAAGGCGCTCGAGTTTATTCGAAATTTCACTCAAGTCCACCGGGAAATTGGTGTTGCCTACTGGAAAACGTATGCATCCTGCCCGCTATCGCCGCACTACAAAGAGCGGACGAGCTTTCGCTGGGTGCTCCGATTATTATCGGATATCTCGGCGCGGTCTATGCGGCAGCTGGTAATTGGGACGCAGCACACAAGATATTGCATCAGTTGACTGAGCTTTCGAAGGAGCGGTACGTATCGCCGTATCTGGTGGGCCGAATCTACGCAGCCCTGGGCAAAAAAGACGAAGCTCTTCATTGGCTGGAAACCGCTTATGAAGAGCGTGCGGAGTGGATGGTATTGCTGAAGACCGAGAACTGGTTTCGATAACCTGCGCTCTGACCCTCGCTTCCAAAACCTAATGCGCCGCATGAATTTTCCGCGCCAGGAGCTGCTACACAAGAACTGGGCTCACTCAATTCCGTTCAATCTTATCCAACCAGGTGAGGGGAACAACTCCATGACAGTGTTCCCCACCGGGAGCGAGGGTTTTGTTAGGCCGCCTGCACCGGCCCGGCACTTGTCCCATTTGGTTTCTATCGAATTTGGAGCGCCTGCGTACAATTTCTCGCCGGTAATAGTGGTGGTCTCTGCGCTGGTGCTAGTCTACGAGACCAGGCCGCTCCGTGAAAATGCCACAGCCCCATTTTCCACAGGTTCATGCATCTACTCCGTTCCTGTTCGCCTCAACGCCGAGCATTTCCGCCAATTCCATCTTGATTTCCTCTAAGCGTGAAACTCTGGATTCATAACTCCCTTGCTCTTTCGAGGCTCATCGAGTCGAGCGTTTGTTACACCCAAATCCTGCATCTCCAGTTTCAGTGTCGCGACTCGCTCCAGGATATGCTTTGCGTCCATGACTCCGGATCATACGCCGATAGGCGGCAACTCGGTCTCTGATGTCGAACCATAGGGGGGCCAAAGACTGAGCCTCAAATTTCGCAGCAGGATGACCGCACAGCGACGATTCGCAGAGCGAGTAGCACCTGGTTTAATAAAGCGGCACAACCGCGTAGGCCTTTTGTGCACCCAAGGTATGCACCATTATTCGACCGTCACGCCGCGCAAGCGGTATTAAAGGAGAATTCAATGGCAGATGACGTCCAAAAGAATCAGGGCCAGAATCCGGGGCAATCGGGCCAGCAATCCGGGCAACAACAACAGAAAAATCCGCAGGATGTTTCAAAGAAGGACCCTTCTCAGGACCGCAATAAGGAACATGACGACAAGCAGGGGCAAAAGGACCAGGGCGGCCAGCGACGCGCTTCCTAGGCTTCGGTTCGGGTCCCGGTCGGAACTGGCCGGGGCCTCTATCTCCTGCGGAACTCATCGGAACCCAACTGATTTTTCGGCGATACTATCGTCCGGAGATACCAAATGAAATTTAAGAAGCGAGAATCACTTCTGAGCGCCCTGCTCGGTACCGGCCTTTATCTGCTTGAGAACCTACGTGAGCGTCTGCCAAACAACATGGACGACATGAAAGGCAGAGCGAGGGAGACGTATGAAACCGCGTCCGACCGCCTGGGCCACGCCGCCGACGCTCTTCGTGGCAAAGAAGATTCCCAAATAGTCGGCAACGTAACTGCTCTGCTGATCGGAGTGGGTATAGGCGTAGGAGTCGGTCTGCTAATCGCACCGGCCAGCGGTGACGAAACCCGAGCCGACATCGCCGACAAGGTTTCGGACTTCGGCGAAAGGGTCCGTGAGCGCACCACTGGGAAAAAGCCGCAGGCTGCAACCGGGACTTCTGGAGAATAGAACGCACACTTCAATTTTCTTCAAACCTAACAGACTGAAGGAGGAATAACTAATGCAGCGTATGTACTGGTACGTAGGCTCATTTCTACTCAGTGCGGTCTTGATTGCACCTACGGGGCTCCGGGCTGGTTTAAATTGGCAGGACGACCGCCATCAAGACGACAGACAGCGGGAGAACGAACACCAGAAGCGGTACTACGACCGCGAGCACAAGGACTACCATAACTGGGATGATCGCGAGGCCAACGCTTACCGGAACTGGCAGCATGAGAGAAACGAGAATCGTGAGTTCTCCAAGCTGAATCGCAAACAGCAGTCAGAATATTGGAAGTGGCGACACGAACATCCAGATGACGACAGGGACCGGCACTAGTTCACCGAAGCCCGAAGCTCTGGCGAATCGGTTAGGTTTGTGTTGAACGCATGAAGCAGCGTCACAGCGGCATCTGAACACCCAACAGATGCCGTTATTTCCTTTTTTAAAGTTCTAAGCGGCCCTTTTCTCTGCTCATGTTTTCGCCCACCTTGCGCGTTGCGCTGTTGCATTACTTGATGATCGTAAAGGCCACATTGTTGGAAGGCTCGCTCGGCGTGTTGCTGCCGAAGCCATACGGGACCGCCGAGGCTGCTACCCGGATTGGTGACCGAGACCATCACGGTGCGAGGAGTGGCGATGGCCGAAGCCCGGATCGATGAGCTGATCCCGTCGCCAGGTGGCCTGTGGTTTGTGCTGTGCTGTTCCAATTCACCACCGCGTTAGTGTTAAAGGAGCTGCCGTTGACCGTCAAGGTAAAGCCGGGATCGCCGTGCTTCGCAGTGTTAGGCATGATTTGTGCAATCACGGGGACAATTTCCCCGCTTGAACTGAATAGTAGATATTGCCGCTCATTTATATACGTGGGACCTAGCTTTGGACGCCGGTGGGGGCGACAACTCAGTGTCTGATATCGAACCAAAGAGAGACTTCCTTAGACCCCAGTGACACTCGAACCATCGGGTAAAGGCTATATCTCCCTATTTTGGACAAGATCACAAGCAACTGGAGGCGACGTTTCGCATCGTAGCCTGACGAACGCTTCGCCGACAGATAACGCTCCGAGGAGGACCGATGCTCTGGACGATCTTCGTAATACTTCTAGTGCTGTGGCTCCTAGGAATGGTGAGTTCCTACACTCTGGGTGGTTACATTCACATCCTTCTCTTAGTAGCCATCGCAGTCGTGCTGATTCGCGTCATTCAGGGACGCAACCCGATCTCTTAAAGGAAGCTGCGATATGAAGCCCATTGCGCTGGTGGAGTCTTGCTTCTGGTCCTGGATCGTACGCCGATAAGGTGGGAATTCGATGTCTGATCGACCCTATGCAGCTTTGGGTTTCGCAATAGTGTGGAGAACTTCGGCTTTCGCCTGCAGCCAGTCGTCTAGGGCTCGACCATCTTCACGACCGCGATCCACGTAAATCTCATACGCACGAGCCCGAATTCGATCTTCGAGTTCTGTCACGCCGAGCGTTCCGTACTTAGGATCGGCGTGGCTTGAATGAGTTTGCACGATTGACCTCCCTTACCGTTAAATCTGCCACCTTTGATGCTTTCCGTCTTGCTTTGGACGAGAAAACTCGCCATCGAGGCAGCAGCGAATAGGGCATTCGCCCAATCTTCGCCATTCGGTTTGCTATCGTGTGACCGATGGCATTCCAGCCCATGCCGTTATCCCGTAGACCCCTGCCCTTCGACCATCCCGAGTGGATATTTGAGTTGAAATATGATGGATTTCGGTCACTCGCCGTCATTGAGCACGGTCGCTGTCAGTTGATTTCTCGGAACGGTCACCCGTTCGCTTCTTTTTCTGCGTTGGCAAAATCAATCTCGGAATCCATGCCGAATGCGAGAGCCGTCATTGATGGCGAAATTTGCTCTCTGGATAGACGTGGCAGACCACAGTTCAAAAATCTGCTCCTTCGCCGTGGGAACCCGCCGTGCTTCTTTGCATTCGACCTGTTGACCTGTGACGGCAAGGATTTGCGATCTGATCGATTGCTCGACCGCAAACAGGAGCTTCGGCGGCTACTCACGAAGACCTTTCCTCCATTTCCATTGCGGTATGCGGAGCATGTCGAAGGTTCTGGGACTGCGTTGTTTCATCGTGTTTGCAAAATCGATTTAGAAGGCATCGTCGCCAAGCACAGTTCAGGAACCTACGTCACAGAGCAGGAGCGGACGACGTGGTTCAAGATCAAGAACCGTCATTATTCGCAGATGGAAGGGCGTGAAGAATTATTTGAGCGGGAACGGCATAAGGAACCTGCTCCTGGCTGGCATTGCTGTGATGTAGCTTGTGCGGAGTTGGAGAATGCGTAGCTGTCAGATTGAATTCGTCGCGAGCGGTAGCGATGTCGGAATGGTATGCGGCAAGCCTGCCGTCGCTAACTGTGCCGACTGTGGTCTCGCAATATGCTCAGCTTGTCGGCGGGACTGTTGTGATAATTCATTCTGTGAGCTTTGCTTCTGACCTGATCCCCTCTTTCCGCACGACGGTGAGTATGATTTCGTCGAAGGAAAGGGGAAGGGAGTATGTCGAAGAGCAGGCACACGGAGGCGCAGATGATCGGGGCGCTGAAGCAGTTGGAGGCTGGGCGCAAGGCGGAGGACGTGGCGAGAGAAGTGGGCGTGTCCAAGCACACGATCTATGCCTGGAAAGCGAAGTACGGTGGCATGGATGTGAGCCAGGCGCAGGAAGCGAAACAGCTGCGCGATGAGAACACGAAGCTGCGGAAGCTGGTGGCGGATCTGAGTCTGGACAAGGAAGCCCTGCAGTCGGTGATTCGAAAAAACGGGTGGAGCTCGTAGCTCTGAAGGCAGCTGTCGAGCAAGTGCGGGAAGAGTATGCCTTCAGCCAGCGGCGGGCGTGCGGCTTGGTGACGGTAGCAGTATCGAGTTACCGCTACCAGACCAGGCGCTCGGATGAACCGCTGCGCAGGAAGCTAGTGGAGTTAGCGCGCGAGAAGCCGCGCTTCGGATATCGGCGGCTGCATGTTTTGCTGCGTCGCTCGGGAGAGCCGGTGAACCACAAGCGAGTGCATCGCGTGTATCGCGAGGCCGGGCTGAGCCTACGGCGTAAGAAGCGCAAACACTGCGTGCGGGTGGGACAACCGCTGCGGGCTTGGACCGCAGCCAACCAGGAGTGGGCGTTGGATTTTGTGCATGATGCGGTGGACTGCGGGCGAGCCATCCGGGTGCTGAGCGTGGTGGATGCCTACACGCGGGAGTGTTTAGCCTTGGAAGTAGATACCAGCTTCGCCAGCCGAAGGGTCACGCGAGTGTTAGATGCGATCGTGGGGGAACGGGGGCAGCCAATGGCGATCCGTTGCGACAATGGGCCGGAACTGACCAGTCGGCATTTTCTAGCTTGGTGTGTAGAACGACAGATCGAGTTAATACACATTCAGCCGGGGAAACCGACGCAGAACGCGCACGTCGAGAGCTTTCACGGACGGCTGCGGGAAGAATGCTTGTCGGTGAGTTGGTTTCAAAACCTGTTCGATGCGCGACAAAAGATCACGTCGTGGCGGATCGAGTACAACGAAGAACGACCGCACAGCAGCTTGGGATATCGGACGCCGAAGGAATTTGCTACAGCGATGAGAGCGGCTGGGGTCGGCTCCGCTTTACTGGCTCCGCCGGCCTCAGCCGCAAACCCGGAGTCGGAAACTGTCGTATGATCCCGTGCGCGAAGGATGGGGGCAGGTCACTTCGACTACCATGTCACGCATACCTGTGTAAGAAAACCTGTCCAGAACGAGCGGCACCGGATTGACATCTCACCCAACAAAGCTAGTTAGGCTCCCAACTGTCGTAGATTCTCGCTGAGCGGCTCCCCATTTTCTGAGACACATTGAGGGGTTAGTTTCCGGCAAAATCTACTACCTAAGAAGGGGAGGTTTGCCGTGAAGAGGAAGCGGTTTTCTGTGGAACAGATCGTGGCGGTGCTGAAGCAGGCGGAGGTGGGGGTGCCGGTTGCGGAGTTGATCCGTGAGGTGGGGATAACCGAGCAGAAGGCCGGCTGAGCGATATTTCAGCACAGTCCGTGATCGCCCGTTGCTCGCGTGCTGAGTTGGAAGGTTTGGCTGTAGTGAATCAAGCGGAGGCTGAGGAACCGGCGGCAATCCGTTCGTAATCGTTGAGAGCAGCGATCACCTTGGATCGGTCTGACTCCCATTCGTAAGGGTCGTATTCCATGAAGACGTAATCGCGCGAACCTAGCTGCTGGCTTTCGGAGAACGCCGTGCAATACTGCCGCGCGGCATCCATCAAATCGAACGGCGCACCACATACGGCACACGAGCAACCCGGGCGCGATGTACAGCGTACGTCACCAGCTGGCATAGACTCGCTACGATCATAGGCGACTAAACCGCCGTCGTAAATGGCACCTTCGGAAAACCGAAGTAACCAGCTCGCGACTCGAAATTTGTCCTATTTTTGTCCTGCACTATACGTATTTGCCCCGTTTTTAGCGGTTTCTGCGGATGTTAAACCAGCAAGTTACAGAGGGCACACGTCGGTCTGACGTACTAAAGTTACTGGTGCAGCATTCCATCTGCGTTGACAATTTCTGTCAACGCGATACGCTGCAACTTCCTCCCCTGGAAGCGGCGTGAAGTTCGCGCCGATAACTGAAAGTCAAACGAATTCTCTGCCGCGCATATAGGAGATCGAGGTATGTCTCAACGGCTGGGTGATCTTCTGGTCAAAGAGAAGGTCATTACCCCAGAGCAGTTGCAGCAGGCGACGAAGATCCAGAAGGAGACGAACTGTCGCCTGGGATCCGCCCTGGTGAAGCTGGGCTTCCTGTCGGACGAAGACGTTACCAACTTTCTTTCCCGGCAATACGGCGTTCCCGCGATCAATCTTTCTTATTTCGAAATTGACGCTTCGGTTGTCAAGCTGATCCCCTTCGAGACTGCCAAACGTTACCAGATTCTACCCTTGAGCCGGGTAGGTGCTTCCCTGACCATCGCCATGGTGGATCCCACCAATGTATTTGCCATGGACGATATCAAGTTCATGACCGGCTTCAATATTGAGCCGGTGGTGGCGTCGGAGAGTTCGATCCAGGAAGGCATTGAGAAGGCATACGGTGCCACGAATCAGGAGGACCTTGAGACCGTAATGCAGTCGATGACGGAGCTGGGCGAACCGGACGTCGAACTGCAGTCTGAAGAAACCCAAATGGAGCTGGCCGACCTGGAGCGGGCGGCGGATGAAGCTCCCATTGTCAAGCTGGTCAATTTGGTGCTGACCGACGCGGTCAAGCGCGGGGCCAGTGACATCCATATGGAACCGTACGAAAAGGAATTTCGAGTGCGTTTCCGGATTGACGGCATTCTACAGAGCATCATGTCGCCTCCGCTCAAACTGAAAGACGCCATCATTTCGCGGGTGAAGATCATGTCGAAGTTGGACATCAGCGAGAAGCGTTTGCCGCAGGACGGCCGCATCATGCTGAAGATGAACGTTGGCGGCCGAAAGAAGCAGCTGGACTTCCGCGTCAGCACTCTGCCCACCCTGTGGGGCGAAAAGATCGTGCTCCGGTTGCTGGACAAAGAAAACCTGCGCCTGGATATGACCAAGCTGGGTTTCGAGCCCGAGTCGCTGGTGAAGTTCGAAAAAGCCATTTTGAAGCCATACGGCATGGTGCTCGTGACTGGACCGACAGGATCAGGCAAGACCAACACGTTGTACTCATCGATTGCACGCCTGAACACGCCGGATACCAACATTATGACGGCCGAAGATCCAGTCGAATTTCAATTGGCCGGAGTCAACCAGGTGCAGATGAAGGAACAGATCGGGTTGAATTTTGCCGCTTCCCTGCGCGCCTTCCTGCGGCAAGACCCGAACATCATTCTGGTCGGCGAGATTCGTGACTTCGAGACCGCAGAGATCGCCATCAAAGCGGCGCTCACCGGACACTTGGTGCTTTCGACTCTGCACACCAATGGCGCTCCAGAGACAATCACACGACTCATGAACATGGGCATTGAGCCTTTCCTGGTGGCAACTTCGGTCCACCTGATCTGTGCCCAGCGTCTGGTACGGCGTATCTGCAAGGAGTGCACGGCGATCGTGGACGTGCCTCCGCAGGCCTTGATTGAAGAGGGCTACACCCCCGAAGAGTCCAAGACGGTAAAAATTCAAAAGGGAAAAGGGTGTGGGACCTGCAACAACACTGGCTACAAGGGGCGCACCGGTTTGTATGAAGTAATGGAAGTAGATGATGAGATCAGGGAATTGGTCCTGGTGGGTGCTTCCGCCGTGGAACTGAAGAAGAAGGCCATCGAACGCGGCATGATCACGCTACGCCGCAGCGGGCTCATCAAAGTAGCGGCCGGCATGACCACGCTGGAAGAAGTGGCTCGCGAGACCATTCACTAAGTTTGAGAAATAGAAAGGGAGGCTATGGCGCTCTCATTAAGTGACCTGTTGAAACGACTGCTGGAGATGTCTGGAAGTGATCTCCATATAACCACGAACTCGCCGCCACAAATCCGCGTGCACGGGCATTTGGTTCCGCTCGACTTACCACAGATGACGCCGGCGGAAACCAAGCAACTGGCTTACAGCGTGATGACGGATTCGCAGAAGCACCGCTTTGAGGAGAACCTCGAACTGGACTTCTCCTTCGGCTTGAAGGGCCTGGCGCGATTCCGTGCCAACGTGTTCAATCAACGCGGCGCCACCTCTGCGGTTTTCCGTCTCATTCCTTTTGAGATCAAATCCTTCAACCAATTGGGACTGCCGGCGGTTGTGACCAAACTGTGCGACAAGCCGCGCGGACTGGTCCTGGTCACCGGTCCAACTGGATCGGGCAAGTCGACGACCCTGGCGGCGATGATTGACAAGATCAACACCGAGCGGCACGACCACATCCTCACTATCGAGGACCCGATCGAGTTCGTGCACATGAACAAGAATTGCGTGGTCAACCAGCGCGAACTGCACGCCGATACCAAGAGTTTTGCCGACGCGCTGCGAGCTGCCCTGCGTGAAGACCCGGACGTAGTGCTGATCGGCGAAATGCGAGACTTGGAGACGATTGAGTCGGCGCTGCGCATCGCCGAGACCGGTCACTTGACCTTCGGTACGTTGCACACGAATTCGGCGTCATCCACCATTAACCGAATCATCGATGTCTTCCCGGCACACCAGCAACCACAGATCCGGGCGCAATTGTCGCTGGTGCTCGAAGGCATCATGTGTCAGAGCTTGCTGCCTAAAGCGGATGGTAAAGGCCGCGCCATGTGCATGGAAATCATGGTGCCTAATGCGGCAATCCGCAACCTGATCCGTGAAGATAAGATTCACCAAATTTATTCCTCCATGCAGTCCGGACAGGACAAGTTCGGCATGCAAACGTTTAACCAGGCTCTGGCGACCGCATATTTCCAGAAACTGATCACGCTGGAAGTCGCGATGGCTCGCTCCAGCAATCAGGATGAATTGACCGAGATGATCAACCGCGGTGCGGGTCTGTTGAACCGCAACCAGGCCCCCATGGCAAAAGGCGCGGCGCCGGGCAAACGCTGAACATGGTCAACGCAGCGATGTGGTTGTAAGAATGGCAAGAAATTTAGAGCATACCGAACTGAAATTTTCGGTCGAAACCATAGTGCACCGACGGGAACTTAGAGAAGTGAGGAGAAGGACACCATGCCAGTTTTCACATTTTCAGGCAAGAATGCATCGGGCGAGAAAATCAGCGGCGAGCGGACGGCGGTCAACAAGGAAACGGTTGCCAGCCAGTTGCGTCGCGAGCGTATTACGCCGGGAGCCATCCGGGAAAAGGGAAAAGAATTTGCCCTGCCGACTTTTGGCTCGGGCAAGGTCAAGACCAAGGAGATAGCCATCTTCTTCCGCCAGTTCTCGGTCATGATTGACGCTGGTCTTCCGCTAGTGCAATGCCTGGAGATCTTGGCCGCGAACCAGGAGAACCCGACATTCCAGAAGACGCTAACCGGGGTCCGGACCACGGTGGAAGGCGGCGCCACGCTCGCCAACGCCATGAAGCAATTTCCCAAAGTCTTCGACGACCTGACGGTGAACATGATGGAGGCGGGCGAGACGGGCGGCATCCTGGACATTATCCTGCAGCGCCTGGCGATTTACGTCGAGAAGGCCGTCAAGTTGCGAGCGGCGGTCAAGTCGGCGCTGATCTATCCCGTATCAGTTGTTTCGCTGGCCTTCCTGATCGTGGGAGCGCTTCTCAAGTGGGTTGTGCCAATCTTCGCCAACCTATTCAGCGGTCTGGGTGTAACTCTGCCTTTGCCCACCCGTATCGTAATGGGCCTGAGCGCGTTCGTGGGCCATTTCTGGTGGTTCTTCATTGTTGGCACTGTGGGCATCTTCTTCGGGCTTAAGCAGATCCGCAAGGACCCCAAAGGCCGCTACTACTTCGACTATGTGCTGCTGAAGCTTCCGATACTCGGGACGCTGCTGCGCAAGATCGCGGTGGCACGCTTTACCCGGACGCTGGGCACTCTGATTACCTCAGGCGTTCCCATCCTTGAAGGTCTGAGCATTACGGCCAAGACTTCCGGGAATGCTGTGCTGGAAGAAGCATTGATGAAGGTACGGAAAGCCATCGAAGAGGGGCGCACGATTGTTGATCCCCTCAGGGAGTGCGGGGTGTTTCCCAACATGGTGACGCAGATGATTGGCGTGGGCGAAGCGACCGGTGCCATGGACGCCATGTTGCAGAAGATTGCCGACTTCTATGAGGACGAAGTCGACGCCGCCACCAAGGACATGCTGGCCATGCTTGAACCGGTCATCATCGGACTATTGGGTGTGATGATCGGAGGCATCGTCATTTCGCTCTACATGCCACTGTTCTCGATGATCGCCAAACTGGCGGGCTAAATACAAAGGGTTAGACGAGATAAAAGAGCTGGCGGGAAGGATACCGCCAGTACGGCCTCCATCCGGTTGGAAGACCTGCTCTCACGCTGATACGGATTGCAAGTTGTCCTGCAAGCCGCGTTCCCGTTGAAGAAAGCGCCCGGACGGCCGGGGATCTGAATTCGACATGCATTCCAAGTTCGATGAACGGCTTGGGCTGGCCTGGCTGGTCAAGGTCCGCATCATCATCCTGACATTCTTATTGGGGATCGAATTGGCGGTTGCGCGCCTCACCCCTACCCCATTGCCGCTGCGGCTGTTCGTCGACGTCATGTTGCTGTGGTATACGATGTCGCTCTTTTACCTGCTCTTGCTTTCCTTCTGGGAGGAGCACCGCATCCAGTCGCTGCTGCAGGTGGTCACTGACCTAGCTCTTGTCACCTTGGTGGTTTACGTGACCGGCGGCGTCGATAGCTCGCTGAACTTCCTGTATCCGCTGGTCATCATCGTGGCTTGCATCCTGCTACCGCGGGTCTGGGCTTACCTGACAGCGGCTCTCGCTTTCATCCTTTATGGCACTGTCCTGGAGCTGACCTACTTCGAGTTCATTCGGTCATACTCCACGACTCATCCCGGCATGGGAGCACTCCAAGCCATCATTTTTATCAACCTATTCGCCTATCTGGCGGTGGCCTACCTGGCTGGATTATTGGCTTCGAAATTGCGTCAGGTTGACGTGAGGCTGAAATATACCAGCGGCAAGCTGGAAAACCTGCAAGCCCTGCACGAAAACATCATTCAATCGATCAGCGGTGGACTGATCACTACCGGGTTGGATGGATACATTACCTTGGTCAACACCGCTGCGCAGAAGTTCTTGGAGCGCTCTGAGCACCAGTTGCTGGGAGAGCCCGTGGACCAGTTATTTCTCGATCCGCTACCGGCGGTTGGTTCTGAGCGCGCGCATGCTGAAGTGCGTTTTGTGCCCACCAGCAACTTTCGCAAAACTTTCCGGGTGATGGCTTCCGCGCTGACCGTTCCCGACCGCGGGTCGATCGGCTGCGTTTATACGTTTGATGATTTGACAGAACTTCGGCGGCTGGAGCGGGATTTGCGCATGCAGGATCGGCTGGCTGCCGTGGGACGGCTGGCCGCCGCTATCGCGCACGAAATCCGCAATCCCCTAACCTCGATTGCGGGTTCGGTGAGCATGCTCTCCGGCATCCCAGATCTGAGTGAGGAGCACCGCCAGTTGCTGCAGATTGTCACGCGTGAGTCACAGCGGCTGAATGGTATCATCACCGACTTCTTGTCATACTCCCGGGGAAAACAGTACCAGTTCTCCAAAGTTGATCTCTTGCTCCTGCTGGATGACACGCTCACCCTGCTCGAACACCGCATCAGTACGGAGAATCTTGGTATCCGCCTTGAGCGGCATTTTGGGGTGGGGGAAGCGTTTGTTCTGGCGGATGGCGACAAGATCAAGCAGGTGTTCTGGAATTTTTGCGAAAATGCAGTGCGCGCCATGAGGAGTGGAGGGACACTTAGCGTTTCTCTCGAACCGGTGGGTCAGGACTGGCAGATCAACTTTGCCGACACCGGACCCGGCATGGCCCCGCAGCTTGTCGAGAAGGTTTTTGAGCCGTTCCAGTCCCAGTTTGAAGGCGGCACCGGCCTGGGTTTGGCCATCGTTTACCAGATTGTGCAAGCTCACGAAGGCAAAGTCTGGGCGCGCTCTAAACTTGGGCAGGGCAGCGTGTTCGTCCTGCGGTTGCGGTGTCTAGATGCGGCAGAAAGCGCCACCGCAAAATTAAGCAGCCAAAGCGGCCAGATCGTTTCCACACCCATCGGTGTAGATCGCAACGCTGCAGTGGCGGCAACAGGAGGCGGCGCGCATGGGTAACATTTTGGTCTGCGACGATGAGCGCTCCATCTGCGAAATGCTGGACATCGCACTGCGTCGCGACGGTCACAAAGTCGAGACCGTAAAGTCTGGTGAGGACGCGAAGAAGAAACTCGACAGCGCTCTGTTCGACGTGGTTGTCACCGATATCAAGATGCCCCATACCGATGGCATCGAAGTGTTGCGCTACGCGCATCAGGTTTCGCCCGATTCGGCTGTCATTCTGATTACCGCGGTGGACGACTACGAAGCTGCGGTCAAGGCGGTGAAGGCGGGCGGCGCCACCGACTACATCCGCAAGTCGCCTGGGTTGGTGGACGAAATTAAGCTTGCCATCAACCGGGCGCTCGAAAAGATGAACTTGAGCCGGCAGAATTTCGCGTTCAAACGCGATGCCGCGACGCGTAATTCCCTCGACAACATCGTCGGTGCCAGTCCCGCGATGGAAAAACTCAAGCAGACCATTCGTACTGTCGCTTCCACCCAGAGCACGATCTTGATTTACGGTGAGAGCGGTACCGGCAAGGAATTGGTCGCGCGTGCCGTGCATGTATGCTCACCGCGGGCAACCGAGCCTTTCGTTTCCATCAACTGCGGAGCTTTCCCAGAGACCCTGCTGGAAAGCGAACTCTTTGGTTACGTCAAGGGCGCGTTTACCGGAGCGAATCAGAACAAGCGCGGGCTGTTCGAGGTAGCGGATCAGGGAACGATTTTTCTCGACGAAATCAGCGAGATGACGCTGACCATGCAGGTCAAGTTGCTCCGGGTGCTGCAGGAACGCAGCGTGCGCCCGGTAGGCGGCACCGACGGAGATTCCCATCGACGTTCGCGTGATTGCCGCCACCAACCGTGATCTCGACAAGCAGGTGGCGGAAAACACATTCCGCGAGGACCTTTATTACCGTTTGAGCGTGATTCCGGTTTGCGTTCCCCCTTTACGCGAGCGCCGTGAGGACATTCCCCTGCTGGTCAATCATTTCCTCAAGAAGTATGCCCCTGCGGCTGGAAAGAGCATTCTGCGGGTTACACCACATTCCCTCGATGCGTTATGCGGCTATGAGTGGCCAGGCAATGTGCGCCAGCTCGAAAATACTATTGAGCGAGCTGTGGCCCTCGAAACAGGAGAGGAACTGCACGCTGAGCTGCCCGCCGAACGGCCCAAGGCACGAGCCGCAGCTGCTGCGGTCGGCGGCATGGGGAGCGCAGTAATGTCGATTGCGCCCGGCAGCGTCCTACCCGAAGGCATTGACATGGAGAAGTATGTCGCGGACGTCGAGCGCTCCCTCTTGACAGCGGCGCTCGCCCAATCCAATGGAGTACAAACCAAAGCCGCTGATGTCCTGAAGATTTCCTATCGCTCGTTCCGGCATTTGGTGAAGAAGTACGATTTGTAGCGGCAGATCATTCCGCAACATCATTCGCCAATAATCTTTACCAGCACCCGCTTTTTCCGTTTGCCGTCGAACTCGCCGTAAAAAATCTGCTCCCAGGGACCGAAGTCAAGTTTGCCTTTGGTGACGGCTACGACGACCTCACGACCCATCACCTGGCGCTTGAGATGAGCGTCGGCATTGTCCTCGCCGGTGCGGTTGTGAAGATATTGGGAGACCGGTGCGTGGGGCGCGAGGCTTTCCAGCCACTTCTCGTAATCCTTGTGGAGGCCGGATTCGTCGTCGTTGATGAAGACCGAAGCCGTAATATGCATGGCGTTCACTAACGCTAGCCCTTCAGTGATACCGCTTTCTTTAAGACACGTCTCGACCTGGTCCGTGATGTTCACGAACCCCCGGCGTGCGGGCACGTTGAACCAAAGTTCCTTGCGATAGCTTTTCACGCCAGTAAATTACTTATACCTTGTAAAAAATCGGCGTTAGTTTATTGGAGGTGACCACAATGAAAATGTTCTTTGGTGGGCTGCTCGTATTCGTTAATCTCTTCTATGGCTCTACTGTGGCAAAAGACACGTCAAATGACCTCAAGCTAAACATAGTAGAAGTATCACGCTCAGGGGAAATTACCGTGGGAATTACCAATTCTTCAAAAGAAGCAATTAGGATTTGGAGGGAACCCAACAGCTGGGGAGCCGCGCTGGCGTGTTTTGCTTATTAGAAAAGGGCAGCTTGGAACATTTTTTCAAAATCCCGATCAAGGCTTCACCAAGAACAACCCAGCGTTTGATGAGATCGCGGCAGGGACGCGCATCGAAAGAAAACTCAACCTAAATGGGGAGAATTGGCGTGGGCTGGACGGTCGAAAGATTGACTTCGCGTCCGGTGACACGGTCATTGTCGTCTACGATGTGCCTAAGGAATTTGGATGGCCAGACGGCGCCGGTAACAGTTGAGGCGCGCAATATGGGCGTCTGGTATGGGGTCACTGCGGCATTCACCAAAATTCAGTAGGCTTGCATGAATAAGCGTATTCGACTGGGAGCGACAGCGCCAAATGGCTCCAACCGTACGTCACACGCCGCAGTCTAATCTCGACCTACTCCCATTCGACGCTAGGAGCCGCCTTTCTTCAACTGTTGCTTCCATCCCAAGATCCGTGCTTTATTTCCTTCCTCTTCGGCTTCGGGGATCATTCCCTTTTTCTGATAGAGAACGGAAAGGCTGGTGTGAACCAGAACATCGTCGGGATCGAGCTTCTCCAGACGCTTGGCGACGGCAATTGCTTCATCCAGACGATTGAGGTCTTGCAGCACGCGGGCCATGCCGTGCATCGCTTCGGCAAAAGTCGGATCGGCCGCCAGAGATTTCTGGTATTCGGCCAAAGCGCGCTCCTGCTCGCCCTCAGCAACCAGGTCGAGAGCGGCGTAGTAATAGTCTTCGGCTTTCTGCCGGGCGTCTTCCTCGGCCATGAAACAGAAATCCTCGCGAAGAAAATGGATTCTAGCATGCACACTCAGCGGCAAGCAGTCCAAGAGAGCTAACCGGAAACAGCCTTTCCTTCGTGTACCTTTGTGTCCTTTGTGGTTATGATGTTTTATCGCTGTCCGGAGCCCATGCGCTACATAGTTCGTTTCCTGTGGAACGCGACCAAAGGCCACCGTCTGGCTCCGTGGCGGAGTCCGTATCTGCTATGGCGAATTGAGACTTACTGTGGCGTGAAGATGCAGCAAATCGGCTTTCTGGAGTTTTGGGAATTCGCCTGGCGGGAGCGAAACAATCTTTGGCGGTTCCTCAAATGGACGGCGGAGATGGAGCGCTACGTCCACCCCAAGCCTAAAAGTTTATAGGAATCTTGATCGTCGGGCGGAGTTTAAATCCAGATGCGCGCCTTTTGTGGGCACGCATCGGCGCGCCCAGGTCCTTCGCCGCGCAACTAACGCGTGCTCAGGATGACATTCCAGTTATTGCCCGTTGCCGGCCGCGGCGGCGCCTTCCAGAGTGACATTCACATCGCTGCCTTTGCCGGCTCCGATAATCTGGGCCGCGGATGCGCGATTGGCGGCAATCTCCAGATACCCCATGCTTCCCGCAATCACGAAAACCTCGCCGGGCACGCCCTCGGCGTAGTTGCTGTGCATTTCTGTGATTTCGCGTTTTCCGACAAGCATCTTGAACGGCGCAGGCTGCGCCGCGAAAAGACTGGGAGCGTCGTCGGGCCGTGATGTTGGTGACGAGATTACCGAAGCGATCTACCTTCAGCACGACCCCGCGCAGTGTCTTATCGTCCACGGGCTTGGGCTTGGGCGCATTGAAACGCACGAAATCATCAATTTCCGCGCCGAATTTCTCGGTATCCACTCCTTTGGCCAGCCACGCCGCCACTGGAGCGAAAATGTCACGAGCATGGAAGGTATTACTCACCGGTTGCAGGCTGTAGTGTTCCGCGGTGATGTGTCGAACGCTCATGCGCTCTTCGCGGCTGTAGATAAGTGACAGGACGCCATTGTCAGGCGCCACGAAATGATGCTTTTCAGTGCTGGCCAGGATCGGCCTACGTTCCGTCCCCACGCCCGGGGTCCACCACCACTAGATGTACCGTGCTTGTAGGGAAGTACGAATAGGCTTGGGCGATGGTGAGCGCACCATCCAGGACATCGAAGGCCTGCACCGAATGACAGATGTCGACGATTTCGACGTCGGGCACGATGCCAAGAATGACGCCCTTGACGGTCCCAACGAAGTGATCGTTAAGACCAAAATCAGTAGTCAGAGTGATGATCGGCCGCTGCGCCAATGTTCCCTCGCTCTCGAAGCAGAACTTTCCCTGAATGCCGAAAGTAAACCGCTGCTACAGGCAGAGTCAAGGAACGGAGGTAATAGGCGGGACGTTATGACGCGCCCAGTATTGGTCGACCGCGAACGATCAATGCCAACGACTAGCGGCCTAGTGAATTTCAATATTTCCTGACCCGGTTTCTACTTCCACAGGCACGCCCCCACCACGGACCTTGCCATGGACATCTTTGCGCCTGATCGCGCCTTGCACGGTGACAGGATGGTCTACGGAAATCGAACCCGAGCTGGTGTGAGCGTTAAGATCAAACGCCGCGTCCGAAGGCAACTTCAGTTGCACGGTACCCGATCCAGTGCGAACATTCCAGGCGCCTGTAGGGCTACCGTCGGCTCGAATCGTTCCGCTGCCCGCCTTGGCCGCCAGTGAACCGCGAACGCCGTGCAACTCCACGCCTCCGGAGCCCGTCTCCGCTCGCACCGATCCCGGGGCCGACTGTTGCAGGGAAATGTGACCGCTGCCGGTGTCTGCTTCAAAGCCACCCGCGATCTCGGTTGCACGGATCGATCCGCTGCCCGCCTTGGCGTGCACGTCACCCTTCACGCGATCGATGACGATTCTTCCCGACCCGGTATCTGCCTGCACATGGGCGCCAATGTCGGAAATCTTGAGTTCTCCCGAACCGGTATCGACTTGCAGCGGACCGGAGATACCTTCCACGCTTTGATTGCCGGAGCCGCTGTGTGCTCGCAACTGCGTCTCCGCCGGGACAGCGATTTCGTAGCTGATCGAAATATTATGGCGCAGATCGGGATCATCGATATGACCGACGCGAATGTCATTCCCGCTTTGCTGAACGGGAGGATTGTCCTCCAGCCGTTTCACCTTAGCCTCGGCGTCTCCGAACCATTCGGTCGCCTTAATATGTCCGGTTACCTGTACTTGGTTGGAATTGCCGGTGTGGACCTGGATACTACCCGATCCGGTGGTCACATCAAGGTTCACCGCTCCACTAACCTGTAAGGTGCGTTGGAACGAGCCCTCAACGGCCGCTGCGACGCGCGTCGGCTGACTACATAGCAGCGCCGCCACAACCAGACATGCCACCGAGCTGGCTGAATTGATCCGGTAAGGTTTCATCATTGCTCCGCACTCGCGGGAAGATCGAACAACTAGCATCTGCCGGATATGCCAAGATCCGAAGTCGGAGGTTATTTGGAACGGTCCTTCTACTGCAAGCACTACCTGATCGCCTTCCTTCAGGCCGCTGAGCAGCTCGGTCTTGGCGCCGTTGGAGATGCCGATATTGACGGCGATTTTCTTCTTCCCGTCCTTGGCCCTCGGATCCGGCACTTCCACCGAAGCTTTCTTGTCTTTGTCGTAAAGGATCGCGCCTTCCGGAATCTGCAGCACGTTCTTGTGCTCATCGAGAATGATTTCAGCGTTGGCGGTCATTTCAGCCTTCAGTTCGCCGCCCGGGTTGCTGATCGATACCCGGACCTCAAAGGTGGTGACGTTGTCCTTCTCCACACCCATAGGGGAAATTCTCGTTACTTTGCCGCTGAAAGTCTTGTCCTTGAATGATTCAACCTTAATCCGCGCCGGCTGGCCAAGGTAGACCTTACCAATATCGCTCTCGTCCACTTTACCCTTCACGTAAACTTCGCTGGTATCTCCCAGGGTCATGACCAAGGTGGCGGACGAACCGAGCACAAGGATCGAACTTACAGCGTCCCCAAGTTCGACGTCACGCGAGAGGACCACGCCCTCGAGAGGAGATTGAATGTCGGTATAGCTCAACTGCTCATCGAGTTGCTTGAGATTTGCCGAATCCTGGCCGACCTGTGCGCGGGCCTGAGCAATTTTTGCCTTCAGAACCGTCACTTGGGCCTTGGCCACATTCTGTTTGTTCAAGCGCAAGCTCGTAATTCTTCTGCGCGTCGTCCAGGGCTGACACGGAAACGACGCCATCCTTCGCCATACCCAGCGCACGATCGTAGGCACGCTTGAGAAGCGGAACATCCGGACCCTCGGCATCCACTTTGGCCCGCTCATAGTCTGCTTCAGAGCTGCTTAAATTGGCCTCGGCGGCTTGCAAAGCTGCCCGCGACTGTTCGACTCCGGCTTCGATTTCCACTTTATCCAGTTGAGCCAGGAGTTGGCCTTTTTTTACCCTGTCACCCGCGTCTACCAACAGCTTTTTGACGATGCCACTAGCCTTGGACTTAACTTCGACCTTGGTGATGGGAGTGACCTTGCCGGTCGCGACCACGCTCTTGGCTAGGTCGCCTCTTTCGACTTTTCCCAACTTCGAGGGATCGATTTTGGTGCCTCCGCGGGTGAAGGCGTAAACCGCGCCCACACACAACAGGACGGCGCCTGCAACCACTCCGATGATGATCAGCCGTTTGCGTCTCTTCTTAGAATTGCCGTTCCCGTTCACATCCGCCTCCTGCTGGGAACACACTCGGTGGTTTGGGCTTCGATGATGATTACGAAAGTAGTCCGGGTTTTGTTCCTGAAACTCCGTAGTCAGAGTCGCAATCGACTCGCGTTCACATCTAGATCCTTGGCGTTAGACCTCAAATTCTAGGAAATGGAAGCAGAAAATATTGTTTCTGCGAAGGACCCTGGCTAACGGTCGAGGCCACTACAGCCAATTCCAAACGACCACTTTGCGCCCGATCCTCATTTTACAAGAGCTTAACGGCCAACCGAGTAGTACTCCCTTTGGAATGTTAGAATTAGCTATCCATGATCGCCTTCGTGCTGCTCCGGGTGTTTTTGATCTTGCTCCTGGTCGCAGCCAACGCTTTCTTCGCAGCCGCGGAATTCGCCCTGGTGAGCGTTCGCGATACGCGCATCCAGCAACTCATAGAGGCTCGCCGCATCGGCGCCCGCATCGTTCAGAAGCTGCACCGCAACCTCGACGAAGTGGTCAACGGCGTCCAGCTTGGAATCACGATTGTAAGCCTCACGTTGGGATGGGTGGGCGAGCCTTTACTGGCCAAAATGATGATGGGGCCGGTAAGCGACTTTCCGCACGCCGCGGTTTACGCGCATGGCATTGCGATTGTCATCGCTTTCAGCCTCATCACTTGTCTGCACGTGATTCTGGGTGAGTTGGTGCCCAAGTCGCTGGCCCTGCAGCGCGCTGAACAAGTCGCGTTGGCGGTCGCCGCTCCCATGGATGTTTTCCTGACTCTGACCCGGCCTCTACTGTTCATGATGAGCCGGGCCGCGGGCTCTGTCCTTCGGATTTTCGGCTCGCGCAAGATTCGGCAGGGACCCATCCATTCCCCCGACGAACTGAAGCTGATTGTGACCGCCAGCCGCCAGTTCGGACAGATTCCGCCCTTCCAGGAAGAAATGATTCACAACGCACTGGAACTCGAAAACATCACGGTGCGGGAAGTCATGGTTCCGCGTCCGGACATTTTTTCACTGCCGGGCGATCTGACCCTTGACGAAACCCTGGGCAGGGTGGTCGAGGAGCAACACTCGCGCATTCCAGTCTATGATCCGCAGCGCGGTCCCGAACATATTGTCGGAGTGCTTTATGCCAAAGATCTGATGCGCTGGACCCGTTTGCGACTCACGGGACAGCCCATCGCGGCCCGCATCGCCGCCATGAGGATCAGCCAGATCATGCACGACGTTCTGGTGGTCCCCGAGACCAAAGCGCTTACCGAACTGCTGGAGGAATTCAAAGATCGCAAGCGGCATTTGGCCGTGGTGGTCGACGAGTTCGGTTCCACCGCCGGCGTAATTACCGTCGAAGATGTTCTGGAGCAACTGGTCGGAGAAATCGAGGACGAATTCGATGTACCCCCGCCGGAGCAACCGGTTTTGGAAGGGAAAATCGCGCTGGTCCTGGAGGGCTCTTTCAGCATTCGAGACCTCGATTCGCAATACCAGCTCTCTCTGCCGCGCGAGGCGGGTTTCGAAACTCTCGCCGGGTTCGTGCTTGCGCGTTTGCAGAAAATTCCGAAACCAGGTGAGAGCTTCGATTACGATGGCCACCGCTTTACTGTCGAGGAGATGGAAGGCCACCGCATCGCCAAAGTGAGGATCGAGAAAATGCAGACTGCGGCGATGGGGAAAGCGGGAGATTAACCGGTGGTACGCCAGTTTAGCACTGGAATCTGGAGCAATTTTGGGTGGGGCACGCTATTAACGCAGGGATCAAATGGATGGACTAGCATCACGCGCGCTTCTTAAGCCAGGTGCCGAGCCGCTTGAAGCAACTTCCGCCGCAGTCGAATCGAACTCAAGCCTGCTCCGTCCAAGTGGTCGCCGAAAGAAGAACTCGGCCACTTGCTGGACTCCGCCGCCAACAATCACCAGCGAATCGTCCGCACCCAACTGGAAGACAAACCGGCGATGCCAGGTTATGACGGCAATCGGTGGGTCGAGTTGCATGCTTACCAGCGCCGCAACTGGCGCGAACTGATCGAACTCTGGAGTTCTCTTAACCGGCAATTGCTCTCGGCCGCGGAAGCGGTGCCGGAGACTGCCTGGCTGCGCACCTGCACTATCGCGGACTCGGGGCCTCTGACGCTGAAGTTTGTATTTGAAGATTACCTCGATCACATGAGGCACCACTTAAGCCACATCGGAATCCAGGTAGACGACTTGAAATAGAAGCCAGCGGTCTTTGTTGATCGAAGACGGAGGACGAACGACCGACGACTGAATGCTGCGCTACCTCTCCCTCCGCGTGCTGTACACGCTGCCCGTTGTTTGGCTCGTCGTCTCGCTGGTTTTCCTTCTGATCCACCTTGTCCCCGGCGATCCCATTCTGCAGATGCTAGGCGAAGGCACTCCCGCGACCGATATACAAGCCGCCCGCCATGCCTATGGTCTGGATCTTCCGCTCGGTGAGCAATACATGCGCTACTGGAAGGGCGTACTGCATGGCGATCTGGGCCCTTCGCTGCGCTTCAACCAGAGCGTAAGCAGCCTGATCGCGCAGCGTTATCCCTACACGTTGAGCTTAACGTTGGCGGCTTTGGTGGTCGCGATGATGCTGTCTGTTCCAGCAGGCGTCCGATCGGCGCGGCGGCGGGATCGTTGGGATGACCGTCTGCTTAGCGTCGTCAGCTTATTTGGCTTGTCATTCCCAAATTTTGCATTGGGACCAATATTGATTTTGTTTTTTGCCATCAAACTCGGCTGGCTTCCAGTTTCTGGTTCGGGTTCGTTTGCTCACCTCATGTTGCCTGCCATCACGATGGGCGGCGCTCTGGCTGCGATCCTAACCCGCATGGTGCGCACTTCCATGCTGGAAGAGCTGGGGCACGACTACATCCGCACTGCCCGCGCCAAAGGACTGCCAGAGCGCACGGTGGTTTATCGCCACGCCCTGCGCAATGCGATGATCCCCATTATTACGGTGCTGGGTCTGCAATTCGGCGCGTTGCTGGCGGGCGCTATCGTGACCGAGACGATCTTTTCCTGGCCAGGAATTGGGCGGCTGACCATCCAGGCGATTTCCAATCGCGACTACTACCTGGTGCAGGGCTGCATTCTGGCGGTCGGGCTGACGTATGTGGCGGTGAATTTCATGACGGATTTGCTGTACTCGGTCGCGAACCCGAGGATTAGGCAGTGAACTAACGTGACGGCTCCCAATTTCCAGCTTGAAAGAATCCGATCATGACACGCTGACCGATTACCCCCCTGGCCGCAGCAGGAAAGCGGCGTAAGTGGCACCTTTGTCTGTATATACGAATGGGTTATACTGTATATACACAGAAACCGAGGTGAGCATATGGCCGTAAGCATGACATCAATCCGGTTGGATATCCATCTGGCGGACGAGGCGGTAAAAGTTCTCGGGGTCAAATCCCGGACTGAGGCGGTTCATGTGGCCCTTCGAGAAATCGTTGCGCTGAAGCGGTTCAAAGACTTGATGAAGAAGAACGCGGGAAAGCTTTCTTTCGCGGGTCACGATGAATGACCTCGTCATCTTCGACACGTCGGTCCTCGTGGATGATTTGCGTAGCGGCCGTCATCAACATCGAATCCAGTCCATTACCGGTCTCATCCGGACATCTTCCGTAGTCCTCGCAGAGTTATGGCGTGGCGCAACCAAGCCGGTGGAACGGGAATTCTTGCGGGCGCTCTGCAGAAACCATCCAGTCCTAACCCCCACCGAAAAAAATTGGCTGGAATCCGGGCAGATCCTGGGTAAGATGCACGCCAATAGAGGATTTACGCGGGACAAGCTGCGCGACCTGCACTTCGATGTGCTGATCGCGCTTACGGCGCGTGCGCATGGCGCTCGCTTGATTACTTCCAACCGGGCTGATTTTGAAATGATCAACAGTTACCGAAAACTCCAACTCGAAATTTGGTAGTCCCGGCTCTCCAAGGATTGCGCAATGTCCTCAACCACCATCTCGCTGCCGCGCGCTGCCCGCCATAATCCATTGGCCACAACGGGTGCGGTGTTGGTCGTCGTCTTCGTCATTTTTGCCCTGTTCGCTCCCTGGATTGCGCCGCAAGATCCTGCTCACATCGACCTACCTTCTAGACTGCAATCGCCGTCAACTGCCCATTGGTGCGGCACCGACGAGCTCGGCCGCGACATCCTTTCTCGGCTGATTTACGGTTCGCGGATTTCCATGCTGGTTGGAAGTTGTGTGGTGGCGGCTTCTCTGTTCGTGGGCCTGATTGTGGGTTCTATTGCCGGCTACTATGGCGGACACATCGACCGTTTCGTGAACGTCGTCGTGATGAACGCGTTTCTCTCCTTCCCCGGAATCCTGCTGGCGATCGCATTTGTCGCCTTCCGCGGACCGGGAATATTTAACCTGGTCCTGGCGCTTTCACTCGGCGGATGGGTAGGATATGCGCGCCTGGTGCGAGCCCAGGTGCTGTCAGCTCGCGAGCGCGAGTTTGTGGAGGCGGCCAAGGCACTGGGCGCGAATGATCTGCGCGTGATCGTCCGCCACATTCTTCCCAATATTATTCAGCCGGTAATCGTGCAGGCAGCTATCGGAATGGCCGGCGCTATCCTGGCCGAGGCCACCATGAGCTTCCTGGGTTTGGGAGTTCCGCCGCCGACGGCGAGCTGGGGCGCAATGCTCAATGATGGCCGCGCCCATCTTTTCGATGCTCCTCATCTCGTCCTCTTTCCGGCCGCGGCGGTCATGCTGGCAGTGCTCTCGTTCAACTTTATTGGCGACGCGTTGAGAGACTTCCTCGACCCGCGCTCGCGCATAGAAGTTGGCCTGTAGGGATCCCCTGGTGGGTTCTCTTTCCCTTCGCTAACCATTGCCACACAATCATTTGGCGATACGATTGTTCAAGTATCGACGCAACATTCTCCAGAACCCTGTGTTGAGAGTAATGACGAGCCGAGAAGACATCAACCCCCGGCTGAATCGAGTTCCGAGACTGAACCGAGCCAGGGAGAGACATCATGACTAAGCAACTGAAGAGTGTTTTCTTGACTGCCACATTGGCAAGCCTTATGTTACCGGCGGTCGCACAAACCGGTCAGCCGACTGCTGATCCTGCCAAGCCCGCCACCATCAACCAACGCAAGGAAAATCAGCAGGACCGTATTGCTAACGGCGTGCAAAGCGGACAACTCACCGCCGGCGAAACCGCGAACCTGGAGAAGAAGGAAGCCACGGTAAACGCGGAAGAGCGCGACATGCGCAAACTGGACAACGGTCATCTGACCGCTAGCGACCGCAAGACGCTAAACCAGCAGCAGAACCAGCTTTCCAAGCAGATCTATCAGGACAAGCACAACACCGCGGTGCAGAATACCAACCCGAAGAGTGAAGTCGGCAAGCGCGCGGAAAATCAGCAGGACCGCATTGCCCAGGGCATCCGGAGCGGCCAGATGACCGCTGGCGAAGCCGCCCGCGTGGAAAAAAATGAGGCCAATATCAATAAGGAAATTCGCAACGATCGCGCGGCGAACGGCGGCAAGTTGACCGGAGCGGAGAAGGCCCAGGTCAACCGCCAACAGAACAGGGAATCACGCCAGATCTACCACACCAAGCACAACGCCAGTCATCAGTAAGCAAGCGTAAGCCAGAAAAAACGCCTCCAGAAATGGAGGCGTTTTTGTTTTGGCGCGATGCCAGCGCAGCGAGCGCTCTGGCACAATCCGGTCACGCACAAGACATATCACCGATCCGCTGCTCAGGACGATATCGCAATCCGTCGGCTCCTACGCCGTACTGCCAAGGCGGCGCAGGAGCCGAGGATAATCACAGGTGGTGCGGCCGCCGTGCTCTTCCTGTTGTTGATCCCGCCCCGCGGCGCGGCGGTGTGGCCAGCGGGCTTTGGCTGTTGTCCGCTGGCGGCACGCTGCTCGGCGGATGCAACGTGGTGCCGGAAATGTGATCGGACGGCACCGTTCCGCGAAGGTGGGCAGGTTGTGTGCGCGCACCTGAGTGGCCGCCTCGAACCCGGAGGCGAGCTTGATCAGCGTGGGCTCGCTGAACGCTGTCCCGAAGAAGCTGATCCCCATCGGCGCCCCGAACACAATGGCCGCCGGCACCTGCACGATCGGATAACCTTCCGGCGCCGCTAGGCCCGATGTACCAAAAATAAAGTGGTCTCCAAAGATCAAGTCGGTGGCCCACGGCGGGTTGTCGGTGGCGGTGACCACGGCGTCGAGATTGAACTGGCTCAGCGCGGCGTCAATGCCGTGCACCCCAAACTGATGGTCAGGTCTAAGCGCCTGGTTGTAGGTCATTCCGCCGAAAGCCGGCTGCGGATCGTTGGGTCCCGGTTGCCATCGTGGCATCAAGTCCCAGATGTCCTGATTAAAGAATGGCATCTCGACGTTCGCATGGGCGTTGTTGAAAGCGATGGCGTCGTTCAAGGTCTTGCCCGCCATGGGAACCCCGACGCGCGTGGCGAAGTAACGCTTGCACGTCATTCCTGAAATCGAAGCACAAGATCAGGAGTTCACCGGGACCCGAGCCGCCGTTGGGAAATGTGAAGCCCGCGGCATCCAGGTCAATGACGGTCGCCCCCGCATCGGTGAGCGCCTTGAAGGCAGCCTCGAACGCCGCTACTACCGGCTGCGGCGTAGTCACGTTGGTGAATCCGCTCAGGCCGATTCGGGTCAGGCCGAGTCTCGCGCCCTTAAGACCATTCGGGTCGACAAACTGGGTGTAATCAGTGGGAATGTTCTTTGGACGTGTCTTGCCGGTTCCCTGCCAGCCCAGTGGGACGCCTCCGGTTGCCGCGTCCCGTCCATCGAAAGTGCGGCTCTGGATCACGCCCAGCGTCACCGCCGCATCGGCAACTGTCCGTCCATGGACCCCGACTGTGTCCTGGATGTGTGTGATGGGAACGACGCCGGCGCGGCTGGTGAGGCCGACGGTGGGCTTGATGCCGACCACGCCATTCGCGTTGGCGGGACAGACGACGCTACCGTCCGTCTCGGTCCCAAGCGATATGGTGCTGAAGTTCGCGGACGCCGCGGCGCCCGAGCCGGAGCTGGATCCGCAAGGATTGCGAGCGATGCCATAGGGATTGTTGGTCTGACCGCCACGGCCCGACCACCCACTGACCGATTCGAAGGAGCGGAAGTTAGCCCACTCCGATAGGTTCGTCTTCCCAAGGATCACTGCGCCGCCGGCGCGCAAGTTGGCGGCCACGGTGGAATCTTGAAGCGCCGGCTTTCCGAATAAGGCAAACGAGCCCGCGGTGGTCTGCATTTTGTCGCCGGTGTCGATGTTGTCCTTTAGCAGCACTGGGATTCCGTGCAAGGGTCCTAGCACGTGCCCTTGTTTGCGCAGCGCGTCCATGTTGCGTGCTATGGCCAGCGCGTCGGGGTTCAGCTGGATTACGGCGTTGACCCCGGGGCCATTCTGATCCAGCGCAATGATGCGGGCGATGTAATAGTTGGTTAGCGCCTCCGAGGTGAGTGTGCCGGCGGCCATGTCCGCCTGGAGTTGGGCCACAGTAGCTTCGTTGAACCGCGTTGGAACGCCCTGGCTCGATGCCAAGAGAGATGACATCAGTAGACCTACAAAAAGGAAAGTGCGCGTGGCTGGGGAGATCATCTTGTTTCCTCCTGGAAGCCTCAGCCGTGCAACGCCGGATAGGAAGATAGGGAGCAGCGCTAGGTCGTACCCAGGGCTGCCTTTGGCCTCTCCCCTCGGCTCAGAGCGCCGCCGGTCATCCGCCAAGGCCGGGAGGAATGCTGCTACTGGGGATTCAAGCTTGTCAAGAAATTCTTGTATTTTCTGATAAACCTCTTCTAATACTCCTGTTTACTTCTGGGCCGACAGTCTTTCCCGACTGTCGGTGGCGTGCGGGACGAGAACGTCCGGTGCGATGACAGGCAGGGCTGGAACGAGCCAGCGGAACAGAGCCGTTGCCCCTGCCGCACCGAAAAGCTGGGCCGCGATAAAGCTGGGAACGTCTGCGGGACGGATGCCGCTGAATGTGTCGGTCGCCGCTCTTGCCAGAGTCACAGCCGGATTAGCGAAGGAAGTCGATGCCGTAAACCAGTACGCGGCTGTGATGTACGTCCCGACAGCAAAGGGCACCGCGGACGAGCGTAGTCGCGAACAGCCCCAAATCACCGACAGTAATCCGAAGGTCGCGATAAATTCGCTGAAGACTTGCGAGATGCCACTGCGGGCATGTCGTGATGAGGACAAAAGTGGCAGCGCAAACATTAGATGGGCGCAGATGACGCCAACGTATGCACCCAAAATCTGAGCGATGATGTAGCCTGGCACTTCACGCCAGGGAATGCCGCGCTGTGATGCGTCTGCCAGTGTGACGGCGGGATTGAAGTGCGCTCCTGAAACGGAGCCGAAAGTTAGGATGAGCGCGACCAGCGCCGCGCCGGTAGCGAGTGTGTTGGCGAGTAAGGCGATTGCAACATTTCCTCCCGAGAGTCGCTCGCCCATGATCCCAGAACCGACTACCGCCATCAGCAGGAATGCCGTTCCAACGAACTCCGCGGTGATACGGGCATGCAGGCTGAATCTCATTGGCGCCCGATGCTATCGAGTTCTTTCTTGAGCGCGAGGCTGTCTATGGATGCCAGCGGCAAACAGAGGAAAAGGCTGATTCGCCGATCCAGAATAAAGAAGGCGTCCCGAAACGCCTTTTCTATCTGGTCCGGTGTCCCTTCAACCGCCGCCGGGTCGGGGACACCCCAGTGTGCCGTCATCGGCTGCCCCGGCCAAACCGGGCAAACCTCTTTCGCAGCGTTGTCACAGACCGTGAAGACAAAATCGAGTTTTGGTGCGTCTGGTTTCGAGAATTCCTCCCAACTCTTGCTCCTCAACCCGGTCGTCGGTATGTGCGCCAATTGAAGCTGTCCCAATGCTTCCGGACGCACCGTTCCTGAGGGGTGGCTGCCAGCACTATATGCGGTGAACTGCGGTCGGCCCTTAAAATTCATGATCGCCTCGGCCATAATGGAGCGGGCCGAGTTACCAGTGCACAAAAACAGGACATTGTAGTGGGACTTCATCGCTCGTCCTCGCTCCTCGTCAGGTGCAACAGGTCGAAGCACAACAGGACTGCTCTGCCATAGGCTTTACGGCTCTGATGAAAGCACTTCTGAACTTGCCGTCAACCTTGGCAGCCAGCGAATCCACGTCGATGTTGTGGCCTGATAGAAATTCGCGAGCATCTTCCACGCGATAAACTCTGGTCGGCTCGATCTGAATCTGCTCGAAGCCGGCCGTCGCGAGCTTGCTGCGGTATTCGCGATCTTCGAGCGCTCCGGCAACGCAGCCGACCCAGAGGAGTACGCTCTGCCGAATTGCGGAACTGATTTCACCCCGCGTAACCACATCGGAGACCGCAAATCGCCCGCCTGGCTTGAGTACCCGGAATGCCTCCCGTAATACTTTGTCTTTGTCCGCCGACAGGTTGATCACGCAATTCGAGATGATCACGTCGACCGAATTATCCGGCAACGGGATGTTCTCAATCTCGCCCTTGAGGAATTCCACATTATCCAGACCCGCTTTGCGCTTGTTCTGGTTCGCGAGCGCCAGCATCTCGTCGGTCATGTCCAGACCGTACGCTTTGCCGGTTGGGCCTACTCGGCGCGCTGAGAGCAGCACATCGATGCCGCCGCCCGATCCCAAGTCGAGGACTGTCTCGCCGGGATTCAGATTTGCTAGTGCAGTCGGATTCCCGCACCCCAGGGAAGCCAGCATCGCTTCTTCAGGAACCTGTTCAGTCTGGGAAGAGTCGTAGAGATTGGACGTAATCGGATCACATCCGCCGCCAGGCGATGGTGAAGCGCCGCAACAGGCACTGCCGCCACTTTTCACGCGGAGCGCGGCATGGCCATATTTTTCTTTGACGATCTCTTTTATGCGGTTGATACCCATCTGCGTCTCCCTACCTGCAAATCTGAATGATGGCTTGAGGTTTTAGGGCTTTATTTCGCGTGCAGCACTCGGCGTAGAGGAATTGAAGCAACTCTTGAAGAGCCTCAGTATTGGCTGTGTAACGCAGGAAAGTGCTCTCCCGGCGGACATACACAAGGTCCTCATTCTTTAGCTTGTCAAGGTGATGGGAAAGCGTCGAATTTGGGATCTCCAACTCTTCCTGAATCTCGCCCACCACGAGACCGTCGGGATGTGCTGACAACAGCAGTTGCATGATGCGAAGTCTGGCTTCGGTCCCCATGGCCGAGAACATGTCGGCATATTTTGCGACCGGGTATGTGGTTCTTTTGGCTGACGCGATCGACATATTTCCATATTAGCGGAAATATAAAACAATATCAATCGTGGCTTTGCTTTAAGTGCAACGGGCTCGCGGCTCGGTGCTGCGCTTTCCTCCAAGTCACTCTAAACACAAGAGATTACTTGCTTGACATGTAATAACAGATTGCGATATTAATATCGCTAATTGGGATATGACTCTGGCAGAGAAATTACGCTACTTGCGCGAGGTGGAAGGCTCGCTGCGCGGGATGGGACGTCCCATGACGCAACTGGAACTCGTTCGTGCCGTAGGCAAGGAACGTGGCAAGACAATCAGTCAGTCTTACGTCTCGCAGATCGAAGGCGGCGCGCGGCCACACATGACGCAATCCACTCGCACGTTGCTGGCTCAGTTCTTTAAGGTCCATCCCGGGTTCCTGGTGAATGATCCGGAGGGATATCACACCGAGTTGGTTTCCGATTTGCGTACGACGGAAGGCAAGCTGGACGTTTGGCTATTGCAGGGCTCGGAGCGATTTGCCAGCGATCCTGAGGTCAGTGAGGCCTTGATCAAAGCGGCTCGCCACCAGGACACGCGACGTTGTTTCCTGCTGCTGGGCGCGATCCTCGATACGCCAGGGCTTGCAGAGCGGTTACTGGAAGCACTCAAGCCGGAATCTGCAAAGCCGCAGCATGCAGGTGAAAGGAGACGGCGGCCATGACCTGGGCGGACTTCTATCTCATCTGCTTCGCCGTAGGCTTCGCTTTCAGTCTGCTGATGTTCCTGGCTGGAGGCTTGCACTGGCATCTGCCTCATCTTCCCCACCTGCATCTGGGCGAGCCACGCATTCATGTCGGCCATGGCCCAGTAGCTGGTGGCGGACATATGCCGACTCCGTCTGTGGGCGGCGGGAAAGCGTCAGTACGAGGTGCGCAAGTCTCGCCATTCAATTTGGTTACTTTGAGCGCATTCCTCGCGTGGTTCGGCGGGACCGGTTATCTGCTCACCCGCTATTCGAGCATCTGGTTTGTGATTGGACTTGGTGTTGCCCTGCTCAGCGGGTTGGCTGGTGCGGCCATTGTTTTCTTTTTTTTGAGCCGAGTCCTGATGTCAGACGAAGAGAACCTCGACCCCTCGGATTTTGAAATGGCCGGAGTGCTCGGCCGAACCTCGGTGCCGATTCGTGAAGGCGGGACGGGGGAAATTATTTACTCTCAAGCCGGCACGCGCCGCACTTGCGGTGCGCGTTCTGAAAATGGGAACTCGATCGCGAAGGGCAGCGAAGTGGTTGTGACCCGCTACGAAAAAGGAATTGCGTACGTGCGCCTGTGGACAGACATGGCAGGAGAAGAAGCGGAGTCAACCGAAGGTGGCAACGTCAACTCGTAAGAAGGAGACCTGTGGTACGAGAGAAGGGCACGCAATGAATCGCAAGTGGCAAGGCGCGAAAGGTGATAGCGGACTCTCACCCGGTCCCATACTCGCTGAGGAAGTACACACTGGCCGGTTATGGGCAGCGGTACTTTTCGTTCCAGTTGTTGCCGAGCTAGCGGTCCTTGCCGGGATTCCGAATGCGGCGGCGCGAATCGCAATGGGTGTGGTTGCGCTGCTCTTGCTGGGAGCGGCGGCGTTGGCTTGGAGCGGCTTCCACTATCTCTTTACCAACGCAGGAGTGGAGATACGCACTCTGGGTTTTCGTCTGCGCTCCATTCCTACTGAGCACATCAAGGACTACGCGGTTGACCATTGGAGCCCAGTTGGTGGGTACGGAATCCGAGGCATCGGCGACAAGCGAGCGTACGTCTGGGGCAACAAAGGTGTCCGCATCCACACCACGGACGGAGAGGTTTTTCTCGGCCACAATGAGCCCGAGCGCATTGTTCAGGATTTGGATCTCATAAGGCAGTTTTCACATTAGAGCGGTCAAACGGAATTGTGATTAGGAGGCGATATGTTCGGGATAGCAATCGAGATTTGGGTCATCGTAGGACTCATCGTACTGGCCACGATGCTGCTGATGAGCGCGTTTGCCAGGTTGTACCGCAAAGCCGGGCCACACGAGGCGTTGATCGTGTACGGCGTCGGCGGAACCCGCGTGGTGAAAGGCCACGGCACTATTGTTCTCCCCATGGTCCAGGTTTGCCGCGGTCTATCTCTGGAGTTGATGTCGTTTGATGTCGCTCCGCAACAAGATCTCTACACCAAGCAGGGCGTGGCGGTCACGGTCGAGGCGGTGGCGCAGATCAAAGTGAAATCGGACATGGAATCGATCCTGACCGCATCGGAACAATTCCTCACCAAGACCGATCAGGAGCGCGAAGGCCTGATCCGGCTGGTGATGGAAGGACATCTGCGCGGCATCATCGGACAGCTCACGGTTGAAGAAATCGTGAAACAGCCGGAGATGGTAGCCGACCGCATGCGTTCCACTTGCGCGGACGACATGAACAAGATGGGTCTCGAGGTCATCTCGTTCACCATCAAGGAAGTTCGCGACAAGAACGAGTACATCACCAACATGGGCAAGCCCGACGTGGCGCGCATCAAGCGCGACGCCGACGTGGCGACAGCCGAAGCCGATCGCGACACCGCCATCAAGCGGGCGCTAGCGCAAAGGGAATCAGCTGTGGCAAGAGCGCAAGCGGATCAGGAACGAGTGCTGGCGGAAACCCTTTCGCTGGCCAAGCAGGCCGAAGCGCAGCGCGATTTGGAAGTCAAGAAGGCGCAATACGTCGAAGTCACCAAGCGGCAGCAGGCGCAGGCGGATAAAGCCTATGACATTCAAACCAACATCATGCAGCAGCAGGTCATCGCCGAGCAGGTGAAGGTGCAGCAAGTAGAGAAAGAACAGCAAGTCAAGGTGCAGGAAGCCGAGATCAACCGTCGTGAGAAGGAACTGATCGCGACCGTTCTGAAGCAAGCCGAGATCGAGCGTCAACGGATTGAGACACTGGCGGCGGCTGAAAAGCAGCGGCTGATCGCCGAAGCTGAGGGTCACGCGTCTTCGATTCGCGCCCAAGGAGAGGCTGAGGCCGAGATCATCTTCAAAAAGGGTGAAGCGGAAGCCAAGGCCATGAACGTCAAGGCGGAAGCTTACCAGGAGTACAACCAGGCGGCGGTAATCGACAAGCTGTTTACCAATATGCCGGAGTTGGTCAGGGCGTTGGCCAGTCCCTTGGCCAATGTGGACAAGATCACCATCGTTTCAACCGGGAACGGCGATGCTGCGGGGATGAACAAGATCACCGGCGACATCACCAAAATGGCGGCGCAGGTGCCGGCCCTATTCGAGACGTTGTCTGGCATGAACATCAGCGAACTGCTTGGTAAGGTGCGTCAGATCGGCGACAAAACGCCCAAGCCAGATGTCCTGCCACCCGGCGACGGGAGCAGGGAAATAGTTGCATCGGAGATCTTCGAGGTAAATGAACATGAAGAAACCTTCGACGCAGATCGCTCTTGGCATCGCTTTCGGCGCCGGTATCGGCGCTGCAATGGGTGTCTTTGCGGGCCACATGGCTGTCTGGCTAGCCGTGGGAATCGCCATCGGAGTTGCGATCGGAAGCAATTTACGTGGCACCAGATGCGCCGAGTGCGATGCAGTTCATAAAACACACGAAGCTGAAAGCTGAGAGCTGACGGCTGATAGCTAAAAAAGGAGCCCTATCATGGCATTACTGGAGCGAGTTTCGACATTGGTCCGGGCCAACCTCAACGACCTGATCGACAAGGCTGAGCACCCGGAGAAAATGATCAAGCAGGTAATCCTGGACATGCAGAACCAGCTTCTCCAGGTGAAGACGCAGGTCGCCATTGCCATCGCCGACCAACACCTGCTGGAGAAGAAGCAGAAAGAAAACGAAGACAAAGTCGCAGAATGGATGCGTAAAGCCGAACTGGCGGTGGACAAAAAGCACGATGACCTGGCACGCGCTTCTTTACAGCGGGTGGAAAGCTATCGTGACTTGAGCGAAGGCTTTGCCCAGCAGGTCACCGACCAGAAGGCGCAGGTGGAGAATCTGAAAACCGCCTTGCGTCAATTGGAACAGAAGCTGGCGGAGGCCGAAGCCAAGTCGGATTTGCTGATCGCGCAGCATCGCCGGGCCCGGGCCGTTGGCAAAGCTAGCGACGCCAAGATGGCGATGGGCGACGGCTCGAAAGCTGCCGCCTTTGATCGCATGAAGCGAAAAGTGGCGCATGCGGAGGCCACTAGTCAAGCCAAGTCAGAAATCGCCTCGGACAACATGGAAGAACGCCTGGCTGCGCTCGAGAAAGAAGATCGCATCGAGCAGTTGCTGGCGGAGCTAAAGACAAAGCGGGAGCGTAAACCATCCAGTCTATCCTGAGCAGGCGTTTTTGCACAGCGAGGGATTTGGTTGAGCCGCGCAAGGTGTCACGTTGTCGCGTTCTTCGGCACCGAATCATCGCGACTTTTGGCTCGCTTCCCTGTCAAAGTGCACCAATACCGCAAACCATGTGCGTTGACCCCTGTCTCTGCGTGATTTACTTTGAGAGAGGGCTTTATGGAATATTGCTATATTCTGCTTCGGGGTTTGGGGCTCCTCGAGTAAATGGAAAAGAGACGACTTTACATTTACGCGCTGTTCCTACTGGTGTTCGGGGTGCTCGTATACTTCCAGTTTCGCACCTGGCGAAACTTTGACTGGCCGACATTCTGGAGCCAACACGTTAACCCGATCCATCTCATTCATGCCATCGCCTATATTTATATCGGGTATGCGATCCGAGCCATTCGGTGGAAAATCTTTCTGCGCCCGGTGCGGCCTCGCGCCTCCGTGCTCAAACTGGTTGCACCCACCGTCATCGGGTTCACCGGTCTGGCGCTGTTGGGACGTCCGGGCGAGTTGATTCGTCCTTACCTCATCGCTCGGCGCGAAGACTTGAGTTTCTCCTCGCAGCTTGGAGTTTGGGCAGTGGAGCGCATCTTCGATATCGGCGCCTTCACGGTTCTATTGGTACTCGCTGTACTTTTCGCCAAGGCGCCTAAGAGGCTTGCTTACTACGGTGGCTTCCGGGAGGTTGGCCTCGCCTTCACCGTTCTGGTGGTCGGTCTGGTCACGGTTGCGATTATCATCAGGCGAAACGGACTGGCTCTGGCCGATTGGATAGAGAGGCGCTTCTCACACTTGAGCGCTAACCTTGGACACCGGATTGCGCTCCGGATTCGCGAATTTCATGGCGGACTCGATACGATTCATAGCCCGTGGTGTCTCGTGCAGTTGATTGTGGTGTCGGTGGTCATGTGGTGCATGATCGCGCTGTCCTACAAGGAAGTCACGATTGCATACGGTGAAAAGTTGAGAATTCCGCAGACTCAACTACTCTTATTAATGGGATCCAGCATGGTCGGTTCCTTGATTCAGTTGCCCGGTATCGGGGGCGGCTCTCAACTGGCGACGATCACCGCGCTCCAGCGCTGGTTTGATGTCCCCAAGGAATTGGCTGCGAGTTGCGGCATCATGCTTTGGCTGGTCACATTCGTGTCGGTTGTGCCGTTGGGGCTTTTGCTGGCGCACCTGGAGCGGCTTTCCTTCCGCAAGCTTTCTAAAGAAAGTCAGATTGCGGAGGAGTCGACAGCTGCGACATAGGCCTGTCCGTCCGGTCTCAGGCTGTGGTCTCCGCCATCCGGCTGTATACGAAGATCTGGAACCTTAGACCGATACGTGACGCCTGCCGACCACGTCCTGACGGCTGCTACAATGCAATCGGTCCCCAAGCGCAATGAAGTGTCCTTTTTGCGGGTTCGCAAATGACAAAGTCGTGGATTCGCGCGAGAGCAAGGAAGCCGATTCCATACGCCGCCGCCGCGAGTGTCTGAAGTGTGAGAAGCGCTTTACCACCTACGAGCGCATCGACGAAATTCCCTACATGGTGGTGAAGAAAGACGGTCGCCGGGAAAAATTCGATCGCCAGAAAGTGCTCAACGGCCTGCTGCGGGCCTGCGAGAAGCGTCCCGTACCAATCAGCAAGCTGGAACAAATTGTGAATGAGGCGGAAGGCTTCGTGATTGAGTCGCCGGAGCGGGAGCGCAAGACCAGTGAACTCGGAGAGCTGATCATGAATCGCCTCCGGCGCCATGACAAAGTTGCCTACGTCCGCTTCGCCTCGGTATATCTGGACTTTAAAGACGTAAAAGAATTCATGACGGAATTGAAAGACCTGCTGAAGACGAAGGAAACGCCAGAGGTTCGGAGCAAGAGCGCGGCCAAGGACTAGACTGCCGAAGATGGCCCGCTTGAATTGCTCTGGCGGGTTGTCGTGGAACGGCGAAAGCACCGTGGATGTGGACTGCACGGTGGATGTGAAAGCACCGTGGAAGGGCATGGCTTTAGCCGTGCCGTGAGAGCCTGAAATCAGAGTGGGCTTTAGCCCCCCTGCGGAGCCGTAGCCCGTCAACGAAGAGTTAGCATGGCCTACAAGATTACCCTCATTCCCGGCGATGGCATCGGCCCCGAAGTGACACAGGCCGCCGTGCGCATTCTGGAAGCTACCGGTTTGAAGTTTGAATGGGAGAGTTTTCAGGCGGGCGCTGAGGCCTTTGAAAAGTACCACGAGTACATTCCGAAAGAGCTGACGGAATCCATCGAGCGCACGCGGGTCGGACTCAAAGGACCGGTTACCACCCCCATTGGTGGCGGTTTTCCCAGTATCAACGTGGCGTTGCGCAAGCAATTTGAACTCTACGCGAACTTCCGGCCCATCCGTAACCTGCCTCACATTCCGACGCGCTATCCCGACGTCGACCTGATTATTGTGCGCGAAAACACTGAGAGCCTCTACTCCGGAATCGAGCACGAGGTAGTTCCCGGCGTGGTCGAGAGCATCAAGATTATTACCGAGAAGGCCTCAACTCGCATTGCGCGCTTCGCCTTCGACTACGCACGCAAGAATAAGCGCAAGAAAATCCATGCGATCCACAAGGCCAACATTATGAAGCTGTCGGACGGCCTCTTTCTCCGCTGTTGCCGTACCGTTGCCAAAGAGTTTCCGGAGATCACTTACGGCGAACACATTGTCGACAACACCTGCATGCAATTGGTCATGAATCCCTACCAATACGACACTTTGGTGATGGAGAATCTCTACGGAGATATCATCTCCGATCTCTGTGCCGCATTCGTCGGCGGCCTCGGGATGGTGCCCAGCGCCAACCTGGGTGAAAGTTGCGCCATCTTCGAAGCCGTCCACGGCTCAGCTCCGGACATCGCCGGGAAAGATATCGCGAACCCAACCGCGGTGATCCGCTGCTCTCTGCTTATGCTGCGACATCTCGGTGAACACGACGCCGCGAACAAAATCCGGCACGCGCTGGAAAAGGTCTACCGCACCCGCGACAAACTTACGCGTGACGTCGGCGGCAAAGCCGGCACCTCGGAGTTCGCCGATTCCATCATCGAGGTTATGGAATCGCCCGCCACGGTTGAGACGACGGCCGAAATTTCCCGCGCGTGAAGTAGGATTCGCGGCTGTTCTCAGATTCCATCCGGCACTTCGCGTTGACGACCCTGACAATTTTCAGTAACATCGTTTGTTCTTCAAGGAACTCCGGGGGATGGCGAACCCAACACGGCGAGTAGGTGTAGTCCTCTTCCAGCTCGGCGGCCCCGACATGCTGGAAGCGATTGAGCCCTTTCTTTTTAATCTTTTCTGCGATCCTGACATCATTGATTTCCCCTTCGCCCGCATCGGTCGCAAGCCCCTGGCCAAGTTAATCTCCAGCACTCGAGCGCGGAAGGTCCAGCACCACTACGCGGCGATTGGCGGTGGCTCGCCCATCCGGCGTTTCACGGAGCAACAAGCTCGCGCCTTGCAATTACGGCTGAGAGAAACCGGTTTGGACGCCCGTTGTTTCGTGGCCATGCGTTACTGGCATCCCTTTACCGCCGAGGCCATCGAGCAACTGCGGGTAGCCGAATGCGATGAGATCGTCCTGCTTCCGCTGTACCCGCAATACTCCCAAACCACTACCGGCAGCAGTTTGAATGAGTGGCGGCGACAGTTTCGCGACGACATTCCGGTGCATTGCGTCGAAACGTTCTATCGTCACGATCTTTATTTGGAAGCCTTGGTAGAAAAAATAGATGAAACGCTGTGCCGTTTCCCCAGCCCGGCGTGTCCGGAGCTGGTTTTCAGCGCTCACAGTGTTCCCCTCGCCGTGATTGCGAAGGGCGATCCCTATCAGCGTCAGATTGAAGAAACCGTTGAGCTCGTGATGCAGCGCGGAGGATGGTCGAACCGCTATCGGCTCTGCTACCAGAGTAAAGTCGGTGCCAGTAAGTGGCTGCAACCTTCTCTTCATCGCACGTTGCGCGAGTTGGCGGCGGAGCAAATTCGAGAAGTTTGTGTCGTGCCAATCTCGTTCGTTTCCGATCACCTGGAGACTCTGGGCGAGATCGATCATGAAGCACGCGCGGAGGCTTCCGCGCTAGGAATCGAACGATTTGAGATGACTTCAGGCCTGAATGATTCGCCGACTTTTATTGCGGCGCTGGCCGACCTGGTCGCTGCGGCATCGGGCATCGATTTGACGAAAGCGCGTGAAACCGGTTGCTTGGTGGCCGCGGACTAAGCAGAGGTGTGGACGAGAATCAGCTTTGGCTGTTGCGAAGAATTAAGGATTGAGAACGGATGGCAGAAGAATCCAAGGGCGTTCTGGGGCACCTTCCGCCCTTGCCGCGCCCGGCGCTCAATAACTCGGTCATCGGGATGGAGCAAGCCTACCGGCAACGGAAAGGTTTGCCGCTCCTAAGTGACGCCGACATTGAGGCGCTCAAGGCCGGTCAGCCGATGCCGTGGGAGGAAGGTGGAGCAGCAGCAGCTTCAGTCGCCTGCTCCGGCGCCGACAGCCCCTGTCGCGGCTGCACCACCACCGAGCGCCGCCGCCCCGCCTCCAGCCTCAACTGCTCTTAGCCCCGACGTCGCCAAGTGGGTTGCGGAGGGAAAGAAGTGGAGCAAGTCCGCCATTGCGGCGGAACAGGCTCGTCGTGGACGCAAAGGCCTGCCTGCTTTAACCGATGCCGAAGTGACTGCGCTACTGGGTGAGCCCGCTGCTGCCGCTCCGACCGCAGCCGCCCCTGCTGCGAAGGCACCCGTCGCTGCGCCACGGCCGCAGGCTGCAGCCGTCTCTACCGGTTCTTCCGTCGCGCGCACCGGTGAATCGACGAGTTACGTTGGCACTCCGGCGGTCGGAACTTCTAAAGCGGCCGCAGCCGGAGGTGTGGCATCTGTTGGACCCGAGAACAGCGATGTCAACCAGTCGCGGCGGCGATTTGCATGGGCTGCAGTGGCTGCATTTCTGACCGCATGGTTCCTCGCCTTCTTTCGCTTTTTTCTGCCGCGCACTTTGTTCGAGCCGGCGACCAGCTTCAAGATTGGCTATCCGGCGGATTACGGCTTGGGCGTGGACACCAAGTGGCAGCAGAAATATCGCATTTGGGTGGATCGTACACCGGATCGCATCTTCGTGATTTACGCTCGCTGCACTCACCTGGGATGCACCCCAGACTGGAAACCCAGCGAGAACAAATTCAAATGCCCGTGCCACGGCAGCGGATACGACAGCGAGGGCGTCAACTTCGAAGGTCCGGCGCCGCGTCCGATGGATCGGGCCCGCTTACAAATCGCTCCGGACGGCCAGATTCAGGTGGATGTCTCGCGGCTCTACCAGTGGCCCAAGGGACAGCCGAGCCAGTTTAATGACGATGGAGCGTATCTACCGGCTTAAACAGATTGTGGGGAAGCCATGGCTGAAGAAAATCAGAACGGCAAGAATGGCAACCGGGTCGGCCTGCTGGAGCGGGTAAAGGCCGGCGTCAAGGAAGACGTCCAGTCACTCAAGAGCGATCTTCCGGTCAAAGCCAAGGAGCAGATTGAGGGCCTAAAAGATCCGACGAAGACTCAGGTCTTTACTTCCATCTTCCGTCACAAGCACGATGACACTCCACGGAACCGCGCCCTGGGAGTGCTTTCGAACGTCTTCCTCCACCTGCATCCGGCCAAGATCAATCGTGACGCCGTCCGATACAGCTATACCTGGGGTATGGGTGGAATCACGTTCTACCTATTTATCGTGCTCACTTTCACTGGCGTGCTGCTGATGTTCTATTACCATCCCAGCAAGGTTCAGGCATTTCGCGACGTGTTGTATTTGGAGCACGACGTTCCTTTCGGCAAACTCCTGCGCAATATGCATCGCTGGGCGGCGCACTTGATGGTCATCGCGGTTTGGCTACATATGTTCCGGGTGTTTCTGACCGGGTCCTACAAGAAACCCCGCGAGTTTAACTGGAATGTGGGCGTAATCCTGCTGGTGCTGACTCTGCTGCTCTCTTTCACTGGCTACCTGCTTCCGGACGACCAACTGGGGTTTTGGGCAGTTACCGTGGGCACGAACATGGCCCGCGCCACGCCGCTGCTGGGGCACGAAGGCCCGTTCGGAAAAATGTTAGGAATGACTCCGTACAACGACGTGCGCTTTGGCCTACTCGGCGGTTCAATCGTGGATGCTAATGCGCTGTTGCGCTCCTATATCTGGCATTGCATCGGCATCCCGATTGTGGCGTCGATTTTCATGATCGTTCACTTCTGGCGAGTGAGGAAAGATGGCGGCATCTCTGGACCGGCCCCGGTGATGCTGGCTTCAGAAGTGAAAGAACCGAAGAAGTAAGGTGAACCAGGTGGAGATTTTATGGATTGGCGACAACTTTGGGAAATCGTTTCTGCTCCCGACAACGTACCCATCGTCGGTCTGATTCCGCTGCTGATCTTCTATATCTATCTGGCATGGAAACAGGCCAAGGCGAACGATGAGCTGATCGCCGAACTGGAAACCAGTCCGGCGATGGCGAAAACGCACCATCGCAAGAGCTGGCCCTTCCGGCCAGGTTGGCAAAAAGAGATACACGTTTGGCCGTTTCTTCTGCGGATCGAGTTTCTTGCCGCCATGATCGTCAGCATTATCCTGATGGTCTGGTCCATCACGCTGAGCGCGCCGCTTGAAGAGCCATCCAATCCTAACTTGACCATGAATCCGGCGAAGGCACCCTGGTATTTTCTCGGCCTTCAGGAAATGCTGGTGTACTTCGATCCCTGGATTGCGGGTGTAGTCATGCCCACGCTAATCATCATCGGCCTGATGGCGATTCCCTACATCGATACGAATCCGCTGGGCAGCGGTTACTACACCTGGAAGCAGCGCAAGTTTTCCATCGGAACATTTCTGTTCGGCTTCATCGTTCTCTGGGTGGCGATGATCATTATTGGGACATTCATCCGCGGGCCTGGCTGGCAATGGTTCTGGCCGGGACAAACCTGGGACCACAATCGCCTGATTTATGAGGTCAACCGCGATTTGCCCGATCTCTTCGGAATCACCTCCAATCTGACCAAGGGAATTTTTGGCGCGATTGTGGTTGGAGGTTATTATCTGCTGGGCGGCTTCGTGGTGCACGCGCTGTTCCGGCGCTATGACCCGAAAGACTATAAGCGCATGAGCCTGCTGCAGTACTCCATCATGATGTTCTTCCTGCTCACCATGGTGGGACTGCCTGCCAAGATGCTTTTGCGACTGTTGTGGCACATCAAGTACGTGTGGATAACGCCCTGGTTCAATGTGTGAGGCGGTCGTTGGTCCTTCGTCGTAGGTCGTTGGCAAATTCGGGCGACGAGACCAAGGACGAACGACCAACGACTAACTGGGAGGATCTGGTGCCCGAGCAACCCGTCCCCGAGCAAGACCCGATTGTAAGCAAGTCTTACGCGCTGCACTACGTGGTCGCTATGGTCCTGCTCATGATCACGCTATTTTGGGCGCTATGGGACGAGTCTTTCGGACAACGTCCGTGGAAAGCCTTTCAGCAGCAGTGGAAGGAGCGCTACACCGCATTTCTCAAAACCGCCAAGTCCACGTCGGCGCAGTCTGAACAGCAAGTCGAGAAAAATTCCGACTATCAGCAACTCCAGCAGACTTACGAGCAAGCCTACCAACGGGCCAAGCCGCGACGCGACGAACTTCAGAAGCAAATCACCGACTTGAACTCAAAGATTCTGGCGCTGCAGAATGTTTTCACGGATAAGCGTGCGTATGCGAATGCGCTGACCTACGAACTGGAGACCGATACCAGCGCCTCGGGCAAGGAAAGCAAGAGGAAGGAATTAGCAGACTACAAGCAGAAAGTTTGGACTGTTGAGTATCCTGACGGTCATAGAGAGAAATACAACTTCGCCCAACTAGAGGAAAAGTACAACGCACTTAAAGATGAACGAACCAAAATAAGTACCGAGTTGGGCGATGTTCTCAAGCCGGTCACTGACGCTAACACCAAGATGTCCACCTACATCTCGGACCATATGGTGGACCTCACCCCTACCCAGATTGATGGTCTGCGGAAGAAGACCGAAGAATGGGATCCGACGATTGTCCAGATCAACGTCGCAGACGCCAACATCGTGGACCGCTGCGAATCGTGCCACATGGGAATCCGTGAGCCCATCAAGATCACTCCCGCGGTGATGATGGCGAAGGGCGAGAAGAAGCCGGATGAGTACGCCCAGGCTTTCGTGAGCCATACCGAGCCTGAACTTCTGCAGATCCATGATCCTGAAAAGTTTGGCTGTTCACCTTGCCATCAGGGCAACGGACGCGCCACCACCAGCGTCGAGAAGGCCCACGGAAATTATGAGCACTGGCTGTGGCCTCTTTTTCCCAGGGAAAACGTGGAGGCCGGTTGCCAGACCTGCCATGCCGCCGACATGGTGCTGGCTAGCGGCGGTACAGAATGGAAAATCATTGACGATGGCAAGGACCTTTTCCGCCAGAAGGGCTGCATGGGCTGCCATCGCTACGAGGGTTATGACAAAGAACCCGAGGATTTGAATTCCGTCAGCCAGCAGATCAAGCAGCTGGAGCAGCAGAAAATCGAAAACTCCAAAATTGGTGCTGATCTGATGAAAAAGGCGGATACCGCCGCAACCAACGAAGAAGCCAATCGGTTAAATGACGAGGCCGTGGCTCTTAGAGTTGTAAATAGCAAAGTTGATGGTCGTATCCAGCAACTCGATTTCCAGTCGCATAGCTTGATGCAGGACATGAAGAAGGTCGGACCCAATCTGAAAGACATCCGACTCAAGCTGAATAAGAATTGGATTCCCGTCTGGCTGAAGAAGCCGACCGACTTCCGTCCTACCACAAAGATGCCGAACTTCCGGCTAAACGATCATCAGATCCAGGCAATTTCGGCCTACTTGTGGCAATCCGCATTCACCGATCAACTGCCCAAGCAAAGGCCCGGCAATGCCGAACACGGCAAGGAGCTCTTTGAGAGCCGTGGCTGTCTTGCATGTCATTCGATCGGCGAAGGCGAACAGACACAAGGCGGGACGTTTGCCGCAAACCTGACTCGCGTGGGAGAAAAGGCCAACTACGACTATCTGGTCCGCTGGATTCACAACGCTCGCGAACGCACCCGTCCATACTGCCCGTACGAAAAGAAAGATATCGGCCCGGAGGATTACGCCAAGAAAGGCTTGCCTTACCAGTTCGATCTGCAGCACAGCCAGTGTCCCAACGACGGCCACGAACTGCAGGTGCAGAATATGACGGTGATGCCGAGCTTGCGCTTGTCTCCCGAAGACGCGCAGGACATCGCCAGTTACTTGATGACGCAGAAGAAGCAGGAGCCGTCGTCGTACGCCGACGCTTCCTTCATGGATGATCCCAAGCTGAAGGATGAAGGCAAGAAATGGGTTCGTCACTTCGGCTGCGCCGGCTGCCACGAAATTTCCGGCTTCGAGGATGAAGGCCGCATCGGCACCGAATTGACTTACGAAGGAAGCAAACCGATCGAACGTCTCGATTTTGCTCTGTTCACCGAAGTCGCACAGCGCGGCGGAAAGAATGCCGAGCCCATCGCGAATCCGGAGGATTTGCAGCGGCTGCCCGATGGTCCCGCGAAAACCGAATGGTACGACCACAAGGGATTCTTCGAGCACAAGCTGGCTGAGCCCGAAATCTACGACAAGGGCAAAGTCAAGTCGGAGACGGAAGCACTTCGCATGCCGAATCTGCACCTCAGTTCGGACCAGATTCGTGCGCTGACCACTTTCCTGCTAGGCAGTCAGGAAACCTCTCTGCCCAGCACCTATCAATACAAGCCCGGGGATTCGCGTCGCGACATCCAGGAGGGCTGGTGGATAGTCAAGAAGTACAACTGCATGGGATGCCACCAGTTCATCCCGGGCCAGCGCACCACGCTAATGGGGATGAAGCGCTATCAGGATGTGCAGGAGCAATTGCCTCCCAAGCTGCTAACCGAAGGAGCGCGCGTCGATCCCGAATGGCTGCGCCGTTTCTTGTCCAACCCGTCGCTGTCCACTACGGACACGAATCGCAATGGGGTGCGACCCTACTTGCAAGTGCGCATGCCTACGTTTTCATTCTCCGACAACGAACTGCGCAAGCTGGTGCGTTTCTTCCAGGCGCTCTCGCAACAGCCCATGCCTTATATTCCAGAGCAGGTTCCTACGCTCACGTCAAAAGAAACGGACATGGCGAGAAGCTTGTTCTCCAGCACGGCCGCGCCTTGCCTGAAGTGCCACGCTACAGGTGACCCCCAGCATGACAAGATCGCCACCGCTCCTAACTTCCTGCTGGCCAAGGAACGCTTGAAACCGGATTGGGTGGAACGCTGGATCGTTGATCCGCAGGCGATCAGCCCAGGAACATCCATGCCTTCCGGTCTGTTCAAGAAGGAAAACAGTCAGTGGGTTTTTGCCGGCCCAACCCCGCCTTCGTTCCAGGGCTACGACAAGGACCACACCAAGTTGCTTGTGGATTACATCTTCCAGTTGACGCCGGAAGAGCAGCGGCGGGTCGCGGCGTCCACCGGACGCACCAGCGCCTCCGCTCAGCCAGCAGACCGGCGTAAACAAGCCGCCAACGCTACCCAGTCCAACTCCACGGCAGCGGGTGGTGGATTGCGGTAAAATAATCGGCTTGAAAAATGCTCAAATTAGAAAGGCGACATCATGAATAGAAAGACTTGCGTCGCGATGTTCATGCTTTCTCTGTTCGGTTTTTGGCTGCTAGCAGGTTGTAGTAAGAAGGAGAACCAGGAGCAGGCGACTTCGCCGACCTCGCAGGCTCCGCCCGCACCTACTTCCACTCCAATCGATCCGGCCACCGCTGCCACGGTCAGCGGCACGGTAACCTTCGCGGGTGCCGCTCCGAAACCAGCGAAGATTGATATGAGCCAGGACGCGGCATGCAAGGGCAACAATACGGTGGAGACCGTTGTGGTCGACGGCGGCAAACTCGCCAATGTTTTCGTTTACGTGAAGGACGGCCTGGGCAGCCGCACCTTTGACGTGCCCAAGGATGCGGTTGTTCTTGACCAGAGCGGCTGCCAATATCACCCGCACGTTCTGGGCGTGATGGCAGGGCAGAACATCGAAATCAAGAACGACGATCCCACTACGCACAACATCCATCCCACGCCGGCAACGAATCGCGAGTGGAATGAGTCCCAGCCTCCTAAAGCCGCTCCGCTGGAAAAGACCTTCGCTCGCGAAGAAGTCATGCTGCCGGTCAAGTGTAACCAGCACCCGTGGATGAAGATGTACATCAACGTGGTGAAGAGCCCGTTCTATGCCGTCACCGATAAAGATGGCAAGTACGAGATCAAAGGTCTGCCGCCCGGCGACTATACCTTGGCTTTCGTCCAGGAGAAACTTGGGGAACAGGATCAAAAGGTCACTCTGGCGGCTAAGGACAACAAGACGGTAGACCAGGGTTTCAAGCAGTAGGGTTTGTGCGGGAACAGGCGGCGAGGCGGGTCATCGGTCCCCTCCCCGAGCACGTCGGGATGAGCCACCCTTGGCTTGTTCCAACCGAGCATGTTTGCCTAGCACTCCCAAACTCAAGGAGCCAGTTCTGAAAACGGTTCCGTCGCCATACAATCGCGCTCTGCATGTCTTTGCTGTGTTCACAGCAGGCGCGACTTTCCTTCTTATCATTGCTGGCGCACTGGTCACAAGCAACGACGCTGGTCTGTCTGTGCCAGACTGGCCCACTTCCTTCGGCTCGCTCTATAAGATTCCGCACTTGGTGGGAGGCGTAAAGTTCGAGCATACCCACCGCATGATTGCGCAGTTTGTCGGATTTCTGACCATCATCTTGGCGGTCTGGACTTGGCGAAGCGACCGCCGCCGCTGGGTGCGATACCTTGGGATCGCGGCTTTGGGCACGGTAATTGCACAAGGCATTCTGGGCGGTCTAACCGTGCTGTTCTATCTGCCGCCAGCCATCTCTTCGGCCCATGCCGCTTTGGCGCAAACGTTCTTTTGCATCGCCGTCGCCATCGCTGTCTTCACTGGTCGCAAGTGGGCGGAGGCAAACCCAGCGCCGGAGTCAGACTCGGTCCGACCTCATCTCATGACGTTGACCTGGTTGTCGATCTTTGCGCTCTACGTCCAACTGATTGCGGGTGCTATGTTCCGTCATCATGGGATGAGTTGGTGGCCGCATGTTTTGAACGCACCCGTCGTGGCGATCATCCTCACTTGGACAGCTATTCGTGCGCTTTCCCAGCACGCAAGAATCGAAGCCGTTCGCCGTCCAGCCATCATCATGTTGTCATTGCTAATCGCCCAACTCTGCCTCGGATTTGTAGCTTTCATGACCCGCGTCGCCTGGGGTCACGACGCAGTCCAACCAGAGTTGCCGATGGTGATCTCGACGGTTGCTCATGTAGCCGTGGGAGCACTGCTCTTGGCCACGACCGTTGTTCTCGCAATCCAAGTGTGGCGGCACATTCCGGCGGCTCTCGCACAACCACTTTTCAGCGAAGATGGAAAGCCGGTAGCCGCATGAGCACCGCACTCAGTCGCCGGTCCTAATTAGTCCTCATGATGCTTAACCCGATCTCGTCGTAGAATAGCCTGTGCCCTCGAAAACCCCCGCGTATGCTGTAGCTGGACCCGAGCTGGAGATCCCCGTCGTTACTTCTTCGGTAATTTCTGTGCACGATCTAGTGCATCGCTATGAGGGCCGGGTGGCTTTGAGTGGCGTGTCTTTCGAAGTCCAGCACGCCGAGTTGTTCGGATTGCTCGGGCCCAATGGCAGCGGCAAAACAACTTTGTTTCGGATTCTTTCGACGCTGATGGTTCCTTTTGGCGGGCGCGCCGTGATCATGGGCTACGATGCCGCCAGAGAACCCGACCAACTGCGCCGGCAAATCGGAGTCGTCTTTCAAGCCCAGAGTATCGACGTGAAATTGACCGCCGAAGAAAACCTCTGGCACCAGGGCCATCTCTATGGATTGCACGGCGCTGCCCTGAAATCGCGCATCGCCAGTATGTTGGCTCGAGTGGGCCTGTTGGACCGCGCCCACGAAAAAGCAGAAACCCTCTCTGGCGGTATGCAACGCCGCTTGGAACTGGCCAAGGGCCTGCTGCATCATCCTTCGGTTCTGCTTCTCGATGAGCCTACGACTGGGCTCGATCCGGGCGCTCGCCGCGACCTCTGGCAATACTTGCAGATTCTGAGAGATGAAGAGAGCGTCACGGTTATCGTTACTACGCATCTGATGGAGGAGGCCGAACACTGCGATCGCCTCGCAATCCTGAACGAAGGAAAGCTGGTAGCGCTGGGGACGCCGTCAGATCTAAGACATGAAATCGGTGGCGATGTGATTTTGCTGGATACGCCCGATCCGGACGCGCTAGCTGAGCGCATTCGTAGACGTTTCAACGTGGATGCACAGGCGTTCGGCGGGCAGGTGCGCTTGGAACGCGAGAATGGCCATCGCTTTATCACCGATGTAGTAGAGGCTTTCCCCGGCGAGATCAACGCGATCTCGGTCAGCAAGCCAACCCTGGAGGATGTTTTCATCCGGCGCACTGGGCACAAATTCTGGACTGACCGCGAAAAGGAACAGGGATGATACGCTAGGCTTCCCAAGACAGCTGCATCGGCGCAAGCGCAGAAAACGAGTTGAAGTGGCTACCCAAAGTGCAACCCTGACCGCGCAGAACTCACGAGTATCGAATGGAGTCGCCCTCGCGACCTTTACGCTCTGGTGGCGGGAAGTGGTCCGGTTCTATCGGCAACCCGCGCGCGTGGTGGGCGTCATCGCGTCCCCGGTACTGTTTTGGGTGGTCATCGGATCCGGCTTCGGTAGCTCTATCCGCTCCGGCACCGACGGAGGACAGCAGCGCTATCTACACTACTTCTATCCCGGCGCATTGATCATGATCGTCTTATTCACGTCCATTTTTACCATGATGTCGGTAATCGAGGACCGCAAAGAGGGATTCCTTCTATCCGTGCTCGTCGCTCCTGTATCGCGATCTGCGATTGTGTTGGGCAAGGTTTTAGGAGGGACAACTCTGTCTACGATTCAGGGCCTGATCTTTCTGGCCTTCGCTCCGCTGGTGGGCGTGCACATACGCATGGGAGATCTGCTGCTGGTGGCGTTGACTGTTTTTCTCGTGTCGTTTGCGCTTACGGCGCTCGGGTTCGCAATCGCCTGGCCCATGGATTCAAGCCAGTCGTTTCACGCCGTCATCAATCTCTTTCTGATCCCTCTGTGGCTTCTCTCAGGCGCCCTCTTCCCCCTGGCTGGAGCTTCGGGTTGGATCCGAGCTCTGATGTGGATCAATCCTCTGACTTACGGAGTCGAAGCTCTCCGCGACCTGCTATATCCCGCCAACCCAGCCGTGTTTCCGCTGACATCATCTTTCGCCACGTTGATTCTCTTCGCAGCGTTCATGTTCGGACTCGCTTTTTTGATGGTAAACCGTCGCACTACGAGGCCAGCAGCATGATGCAAGTTCCAGCACAATACGCGATCTTCCCTCAGATTAACGCCACGCTGAATGGTACGACTGCCGTACTTTTGCTCATCGGACGAAATTTCATAAGACACGGACGCATGGCCGCTCACCGCGTCGTGATGATTACGGCATTCGTTTTGTCCATGCTATTCCTCACTTCCTACTTGTACTATCACTACCACGTAGGGTCAGTTCGTTTTCAAGGGCAGGGCTGGTCGCGTCCCCTCTACTTCAGCATCCTGATTTCCCACACTACCCTGGCCGTGGTGATCGTGCCCATGGTCATCATCACCTTGAGCCGCGCTTTGCGTGAGCGCTTTGACCGTCATCGCGCCATCGCCCGCTGGACGTTTCCGCTATGGATGTACGTTTCTGTGACCGGAGTGATCGTGTATTTCATGCTCTATCACTTATTTGCGCCTTGAACTGTCTCGGTATCGCCCGCCGTGTAACTCTCGTGTAAGCTCTGTGGTTCAAAAAGAAGAGCACGCATCAGCGGACATGAGGCCTGGTAACGACGAGCTTTAGCTTGAGGGACTGAGTCTACGAGCTCGTCATGTCTATCGTGAGACTGAAAATTGACGTATCAGGAACCGTCGGCGACGAAGCCTGGCGTGAACTCCGCCAATTTGATCAGATCCAAAGCGCCGACTTCGGTCCGCAGTTTGGTAGCGGCGGCCGTTGCAATCATGCACTCAACGCCCCGCATGGCAAGGGCGAATGGATCGGGGCTGAAATCCGGTTGCAGACGCCACTTTTGGCTCAGTATGCTGTCTCGCACTACTTAGAGCAGGATCGTGTGTTGGACGCGGACGTGGTCGAGCAGTGAACGTTTGCCTCGAAGCCATTAACCACCCAAGAATTGTTATCCTGAGCGAAGTCGAAGGATTTGCTTTCTCCGGTTGAGAACGATGACGCTTTGGTCTGTTATAGTTTTCTTGCGATGGTGGTTCAACCCACTTCTTCAGAGACCGCAACGGGCGACACAGAGCCACTGAAGGCCAAGCGCCACGGCATGTCCGCGCGCAACCGGCTGCTCTTTTTTCTGACAGCCTGGTTGATCGTGCTGATGCCGTTCCTGTTTTGGTGGAACACCTGGTTTGGCCGCCAGCTTTCCGCCAAGCAGCTCACCGAGTATCTGCAGGACGAGAAGAAACCGCGGCACATCCAGCATGCGTTGGTACAGATTGGCGAACGCATGGCGCGTCATGATAACGGCGCAGCTCGCTGGTATCCCGAAGTTGCGCGCCTGGCCTCGTATCCGGTCGAGGAGGTCCGCAATACTGACGCCTGGGTCATGGGGCAGGACACGTCCGGCGCCGGTTTCCACGAAGCCCTCTTGAAGATGCTGAATGATCCTTCGCTTATGGTGCGAGGCAATGCCGCGCTGTCACTGGTGCGCTTCGGTGACGCTAGCGGGAGGCCGCAAGTCGTCGCCCTGCTGCAACCAGCCAAAGTAGTCGCGCCAACTTCCGGCAAGATCAGGGACACCAGCACCGCCGGTACGGCAATCCATCAAAACGGAGTGGTGGCCAAAATCGAGAACAGCGGACAGACAACGGAAATACGATCGCCCATCAGCGGCCGCTTACGAGGGCTCTCGGTAAAGACCGGACAGACTGTGGCCGCCGGCGATGAGATCGCCACTTTGGATCCCGGTACCGATCAGGTCTGGGAAGCGCTGCGCGCGCTGTACCTCATCGGCCAGCCCGAGGACATTCCTATCATCGAATCCTATGAGCGGGAGTTGCCCGACATTCCCGACCATGTCCGCCAGCAGGCGGTTCTGACTGAGAAGGCCATCCGTGAGCGGACGAAGTGACCCAGAGCGCAGTGATTAGTGGCTAGAGATTAGGGATCGGATCGGTCAATCACTTGGGATTCTGGAAAGGCTGGCCACTGGCGGCTAGTCACTAGCCACTAGCTGCTAAAACGGCATCACTCCAACTTCTTTTTCCACTTCAACCGTGTCCACCATTGCGATGGCGTCCCACGGACAGCCATCCAAGAACGCGCCGTCCGGACCCTTGCTGGTGCATTTCTTGCAACCTATGCAGAGGATCGGATCGACTTGAATCCTCCCAAAAGGCGGATGGTCCTCGTCCGGGACCCAGAACATGCAGTCCTCGACCGGACAATATTCCACACACGCCGGCGACCCGGCGCATCCGGTGCAGCACTCGGTGATGACGGCGAGATCTTTGGGTTTCTTTTTGCGAGGAGTGGTAAGGCCTTTGGATCGAGGTTCGTGCTTGAGCTCGTCAGGCACACTCCCGACGGCTCCCGTGGCGGGTTCGGCAGGCATCCAATCGATTATATCGCATGTGACACCGGACGTCGGACCTCAGACGTCGGATCTCCGACCTCGGGTCTCGGGTCCCAGATTTCGGTTCCGGGACCTGAGACCTAACACCCACGACCTTGCACCTGAGACCTGGTGTTCATTGATCACCAGCTCTTACCGGACTTTCTGATATATTGAGCATCCAGCCCCAATCATCCCGGTTCCCGGCGGTTTTCAGGCTCCGTAATCCCAATTCAGAGGGGCGGAAGGAGCATCACTTATGGCAGGTAAAAGTCTTAATAGAGTCACCCTGATTGGCAATCTTGGCAAAGATCCAGAAATCAAGTACACCCCCAGCGGCACCCCGGTGGCCAAGCTCACCTTGGCTACCAACGAGCGCTTCAAAGATAAAGCCGGAGAATGGCAGGACCGCACCGAGTGGCACAACGTAGTTCTGTGGCAGCGGCTTGCGGAAATTGCCGGTGAGTATCTCAAGAAGGGCGGAAAGGTCTACATCGAAGGTCGCTTGCAAACCCGCTCGTGGGACGACAAGACATCCGGACAGAAGAAATACATGACGGAAGTCGTGGCCAGTGATTTGATTCTGCTGGGTGGCCGTGGCGAAGGTGCCGGTGGCGACTTCTCCGGCGGTTCGCGCGGCGCAGCAGCAGCCGGAAACAATTTTGACCAGCGCGCGCCGGAACCCGAGCCAGCGGCGGCTTCGACGCCCATCAGCGACGAAGACATTCCGTTCTAGAGGCGGCCAGTACCTGAGCACCTGGCTGATGTCTAACAATTCAGGGGACGATTTGTGCCGGCTTCGTAGAATCTTGTTTTTGGACGCTGGTCTCCCTCGTCGGTGCGCTCATAACGCTTATAACGGTAATCCGGGTCGATCAATACAGATTGCTTCAGCATCCCACGTTTACCACTTGATGGTTCTTGACCAGATGGCGTAACCCTTTCCGAAATCGCGGTGATATCGTGCCCACTGCCTCGGCACAGTATGTGCGCGAAACCGGCGAAAGCGATTCTTTGAGGTGAGCAGGGGAGCCAGTCCGCCAGTGCCTCCGATCGATATTGAGACGCGGACAATCCGCAAACTGCGGACTCGGATTATCCCGTTCGTATTCGTTCTCTTCGTGATTGCCGTGCTTGACCGAAACAACATCGGGTTCGCGGCTTTGACGATGAACAAGGAACTGGCTATCACTAGCCAGCAGTACGGATTCGTGGCAGGGATTTTCTTTTTCGGGTATTTCATTTTCGAGATACCGAGCAACTTGCTGCTGCACAAGATGGGAGCACGGGTCTGGATTGCCCGCATACTGATCAGTTGGGGAATTGTGGCGATTTTGACAGGTTTTGTGCAGGCAGCCTTTCACTTGTATGTTCTGCGATTTCTACTTGGGGTGGCTGAGGCCGGATATTTTCCCGGAATTTGCTCTATTTGACGTACTGGTTTCGCCAGCGAGAATTAGCTCATACCGTTGCCTTATTCTTGACCGCGAATGCTGTAGCTAACATCGTCGGTGCTCCGCTGTCGGGCGTGATTCTGGATCACGTCCATTGGTTTGGAGTTAGCAGTTGGAGATGGTTGCTCATTCTGGAGGGCATTCCAGCTATTCTGGGCGGTATTGTCACCTACTTCTTGCTGCCCGGCCGACCTGCGGAAAGCAAATTTCTCACGCCCGAGGAAAAAGACTGGATCACGTCAGAACTCGCGCATGAAGAACAAGAAAAATTGGCGCGACGCCGGCTCACTGCTGTTCAGGCGCTTGCGCACAGGCGGGTCTGGCATCTGAGCGCTGTCTATTTCACCGCATTGGTCGGCCATTACGCGATGACTTTCTGGATGCCTCAGTTAATCAAAGCTATTTCCAGCAGTTATTCGAATACCACGGTTGGAGTCCTGGTGATGATTCCGTATCTTGTGGCACTGGCAGCCATGATCGTTGTCTCCCAAAGTTCGGACCGCACCCTCGAACGACGATTCCACGCTGCAATTCCCATAACCATCGGAGCTATCTCACTGCTACTGTTGAGTACGACCGCGACTGGCTCTGTTTTCTCTTCGGTCGCGCTCTGGTCGCTTATAGCGTCGGGTATCTACAGTCTATGGGGCCCTTTCTGGGCGCTGCCCAATGAGTTCTTGACGGGATTCTCCGCGGCCGCTGGGATCGCTTTGATCAACTGCATCGGAAACCTGGGAGGGTTTGTCGGGCCTTATGCGATAGGAGTGATCATCAAGAAGACCGGAAGCTTTCACGGAGGCCTTGTCTTTGCAGGGGTTTCGTTGTTCATATCGGCAATGCTGCTACTCGCGTTGCCAAAAAGAACGGAACAGCATGCGGCGGGCGGGGCCGCGATGAAGCAGCCCAGTCCACCGGTGATGCCAACTGCTGATACGACTAAGATCGCCTCTTATTTGCTAGTACCCAAAACGACGCAGACACAGACCTGCTAGTAGATCTGAAGACTCAGCGCCTGCAAACCGCTACAATGCCGGTGGGGTCTTCCATGTCCGAATTAGCCGACAAAACCTGTGTTCCCTGCAAGGGTGACGTGCCGCCGATCAAGGGTTATCACCTGCAACGTCTGTCGCAGATCGTTCCGCAGTGGAAGGTGATCAAAGAGCACCATCTTGTCCGCGAATTCACGTTTCCTGATTTCAAGCAGGCGCTGGATTTTGTGAATCGCGTGGGAGAGGTTGCGGAAGAGCAGGGACACCATCCCGACATCCTGCTGGCGTGGGGCAAAGCCGAAATAACCTTGTGGACGCACAAGATTGATGGCCTCTCCGAGAGCGACTTCATTATGGCGGCCAAAATCGACCGGTTGTATCCCGGTTGACCCTTTGTCTCAGGGGCTGAAGCCCAGCCGGTTTTTCAGGATCTTGTGGCACGACTGAGGTCGTGCCCTTCCCGCTGATTTATTCCGCCGTTTCCGCAGTCGCGATCAGGGGAGCCGGTTTCCACCATCGCATCGCCCAGGCCCACAAACCGGCCGGGGCGAGCATGATCAGTCCGGTCGTGATCGCCACTACGCGCGCCGAGACGCCGTGATCGATGAAGAACCCCGTGATGTAGGCCCCGAGCGCGAGGGTCAGCATACAGAGTGCAAGTTCGGCGGAAAACACCCGTCCACGAAATTTGTCCTCAGTGTTGAGTTGCAGCAGGGTGGTTGAAAATACCCATACGGTCGATCCCCCGGAATGCGCCACTACAATCCAGAAGCATGCCACCCAAAGTGAGCCTGCGGCGCCCAGGCTGCCATAGCCCAAGGCCAACGCGAGGAAGCCAAACAGGATCCCTAGTCGCAATCGGCTCTGACTATGACCGGCCCAGCGTGCCGAAAATAGCGGGCCCACGATCGCTCCGACTCCACGCGCGCCCAGCAACAGGCTCATGCCCAACACGGCGCTTCGCTCGGGTTCGAGGCCCGGCCAGCGCAGAGGAAACACTCTTTCGCCCATCACAGTAAATAAAACCCAACTCACCCCCATGGTGGCTAAGCCCGTCTTCACCAGAACTGTCGCAAACAGGCGAGGGTCGCCCCTCACATAGCGGATACCATCTGCCATGGCCGAGAAATCCGACAGGTCGCGAGCGCGAAACTTCGCAGCTGCCTCGGCATGCGGCTCCTCGAAGTGCATGCGGCTGATGAAAAACGCCGACGCCAGAAATGAAAAGGCATTGAGCACAAATGATGCGTTGCGTCCCAGGAGGGCGAGCGCGACCCCACCCAGCGTCGCTCCCGCCACTAGATTGAGCGACCACGTTGTCGAGGAGAGCGTGTTGGCCAGGATCAGATCCTGGTCGGTGGTGACGTTGGGGATGACCGCGGTTCGCGCCGGCTCAAAAAAAGCCCACATCACGCTTTCGAGGACGAGCAGCGGGTAGACCAGCCACAGCGTGGAACGCGAACGGACCAGTAGCATTGCGAGGACGATCACTGCCCGGACCAAATCAGCGGTGATCATGACCCGCTTGCGACGGATGCGGTCATTCACCACACCGGCAATCGGTCCGAACAGTGTTTGCGGCAAAACTTGCAACACCAGCGCCAGCGCCACTGACCGGGCTTGGCCGGTGAACTGCAACAGCAGGTTGTAAATCGCGAGCGTATAAAACCAGTCGCCGATCTCGCTGACAATCTGCGCCATCCATAAACGCCGGAAATTCCGGTTGTGACGCAAGAGTTGTAGGTAGGCAGACAACGAGATCGTACTGGAGCGCTCTTGTTCCATGGGAAACGTATGTGCTGAATTCCTAATGCTAACTGGTCACGATCTTGGGCTGCAAAGCGAACAGCGTGGTTCATTCGAGGCGTGAGCTCACTGATCGATCTTCGCGTGGTCGGTGTGATGAGCCAGATTCGCAGATGGCCGGTTCTTCAGCCTGAACCAGTGATATCCGATGGTCAATTGGATGCCATTGGCGGAGGGGTTCCTTTGGGCGGTCCAGGCATTGGAAAGATGCCATGCATGCAAGGCTAGATCGATCGAGCGCTGCGGAGTGGTGAAGATCTGCCAGCCGAATCCGATCTTGGGGACGACATTGAAATGCGAAGTCTTTCCCGGCGGAATATTCGAGTTGGTGAGCACGACTCCTCCTGCCAACTCCAGATAGGGAGCTGTCTGGCCTCGGTGCCTGAAATTCCACCGGCCCACGATCGGGTCAAATTCGGCTCCGTAAGCGGTCTGTAGGTTTGTGACGATGAACAACGGGATCAAATCAAAGTTCCACTGCAAAGTTCCGCGAAGCCATCCCGGCCCATGCGGAGCGGTCAGAATGCGCCCAAACCGTGCGCCGGCCATCAAGATCTCGGTGTTAAAGGACGTGGTTCCGTCGTGCTGGGCGACGACGCCTCCCGCCCAGATTTCGGTATCGGCTGTCCCCTTCAGTAGTGTCGGTGACCCTTGCCCCGCCGACAGGCAAGAAAGGAGTACCGTTACGATCATCGCGGCGGTCATGACCTGTAGAGAACTTCTGGTCATAGGATCGTCAAGCTCGCTTGACCATAAGGCCCTTTGAGGAAGGAAAGCAGGGGCGCAATTGCCGAAAAAAGTATGCACGCGACCGAAAGCAGATGGCAGGAACACGGGCGAAACAGACACAATATAAACGGGAGAGTCGGAATCTTCGTCCGACCGCTGCTCAACCAGGCACCAGATTTGCTAAGAGCCGCGTGAGCCTGATTCCCAATCGGGAAAATTCAAGCTGTCCCGTTTAAGAATCTTCAATGCGCAGATCGCCCCCTCAATGACCTGACGCTCGGTTTCTCCGTCCCGGCTCTGACTCAATTGCTGGAGGCGTTTGAAGATCGCTGTTTCAGCCTCCGCTACGTGCTGAGCCAGTTTCTTGGGATCCAATTCGAGCAGCGCAGCTTGGTAGGGGCGCTGCCATTCGGGATAACGCAGTGCAGTTGAACTGCGGTGTGATGAACTGTGGCGCAAGCGGGAGTCTGATGAGGCCATCGTGAAACCTCCCACGAACTCAGAACATTATAACGCAAATGGTTTAACGTATCTGTCAGGAAGAGACTGTAGCCCTACTGGGCTAATACTCGCGCCTAACAGGCGGAGACCAAGGTCCAGTGGCTCGCCGGGACATAACACTATCAAGCTCGCGCGTCCATCCGGCTTACTCATCCTGAGTCAGGAATCGAGGCGCCTGTTGCTCGAGCACGGTACGAATGAAGGACTCATCGTTTGCCGAAATTCCGTTCTGCCGCAGCAGACGCAAGTATGCAGAGAAAGAAATAGAACTGACTTCACGTTGACCGTGTGGTGCCCCCTACAAGGTCCCGGATTGAAGTCCTACAGTATTCAATGTATGGGGAATTCTGGCACAGAATCGTCATCGTCATAGTGTCCGCTGCGTGCGCAATTTGCTGCGACCCATGTGCACGCCACTGCACACATCAATCGAAGCCAGCCATTTCACCGATGGAACTGTCCGCAAACATTGCATCTACGGCAATTAAACATTCCAATGCACAGGGAAATGGCGGCTATCGTGCTCTGAAATATGGAAACGATGAAGGGGGTCTCATGCGTGCACTTTCTTTCGGAAAGCTCGTTCTAGCCACCATCGCCCTCGCCGGGCTGCTTTTGCTTTCGCCGCCGGTAGCCGCAGCTAACTCGATAACTGTCGATCTGCTGAATGGCAGTCTGACCGGCATCTCGCAGGGTACTGTGGTTGGTAACCGTAAAGTTCAACCAGACCGGGGCCAACGCAGTGCAGGTGACCATCACCATGAACTCCGGCTATGGAATCTTCGTCGGGGGGAATGGCGGCGACATCGCCTTTAACAGTAGCACGGCGCTGACGGGCAGCGACATTTCGGGGCTAACCTTTGGCTCGTTCAGGACCTCGGGAATTGGCAATTTCGCGAACCTTGGACGGTTTACCGATGACATCAAAGGGCCATCCGTTGGAAAGAGCATCAACGGTGTCAGCACCCTGACCTTTACCGTCACTGCGAATAATTTGAAGATCAGTAATCTCGCCGGCGCCTTTGCCATCCACGCATGTGTCTTTTCAGGCGGCGGCTGTGGAAACAACACTGGATTCGTCGGCAACAAGGTTCCGTCCAGCGTTGTTCCCGAACCCGGGACGATCACTCTGCTAGGAACTGGGCTGGCTGGTTTGGCTGGCTTAGTACGACGTCGCCTTCGCGGCTAAGTCTATTCGCCTATTTTCCCGCCCCGGGCCTAATTGCCCGGGTTTTTTCTTGTATGCCGGGATACGCGATGGACTGAGAGAGGTGTCCCACCGTCAGCAGCCCACTCGAAATACAGTATGTACTGTATCGAACCTAAGCCACATCCTTGCCAGATTCCATTGTTCTTTGTGGATTCTCGCCGCCTAAATGATCGGATCCAAGCCTTGTGTGCCAAGGCAATCGCTACCCCAGAGGGTGAACATCTGGATGTAATCTTGAATGAGCTCAAAGCAGCTCTGCGCGAGCATACTGAGCGGCTCAGAAAACTGGCCGCTGCTAAAGCCCGATCCCCACAGCGTCGAAACACCCAGTAATTCACAGTCACTGCGTCGATGACTACGCGTAATCTCAGAGTCCTCAAGTGGCTTGGCACGGTTCCCGCCGTTGGAGTCTGCACTCTTTGCAATCGGGAGTTCAAAGTTCCAATGAGCGCCCTGAAGAGGGTTGCGGACGCGCAAGAGAGTCTTAGAAAGCAATTTACCGAGCATAAGTGCAAGGCCGAGCCAACCACTCCAGCACAATCTGAATCGTAGTCGCTATTCGCGCTGCTTCGTGAGGGTATCAAATGATTCACAGACCGCGGCGCGAAACTCCTATCGAGCGTATATTCCGCGAGGTGAACGGCCGCAAGATGAGCGCAGCCCTGAAGCGCATCTTGCTGTACAAACCAGGGACAAAACGCAAGGCTACGTAGATGCAGATTTGACAAAACGTAAGGAAGGGAATTGCCGTCGCTTTCTACCCACCCGCTTTCCGTGAGCTCCCCCCATCTGCCTGAGGTGCGCTCCTTCTGGCAATCTCGTGTAATAGCCCTTCAAATGTAACTCAGGAGCCGGCCGATGAAATCATTCTCCCGTTTGCTGGTGGCTCTGTTCCTGGCTGCCACGGCCTTCCCGCAAGGCAAGGAAATTGTTCCCAACGAGAACCTTGTGGTGGAGGGCGTTCCAAGGATTCCCGCCTCTCTCGCTGAGACAGTAGACCGCTACACCAATTTTCGTGGAGCCACGCTCGACAGTTGGGACCCAGTCAAGCGCGAAATTCTGATCTCGACCCGATTCGCGGACACCACTCAAGTGCACCTGGTCAAGATGCCTGGCGGCGCGCGTAAGCAACTTACCTTTTATCCGGATTCAGTGGGAGCAGCGGCGTATTCGCCGAAATCAAGTGATTCGTTTATGTTCAGCAAAGATTATTGGTGGCGCTGAGTTCTACCAGCTCTATCGTCATGACGACGAGAGTGGGGATGACACACTGCTCACAGACGGCAAGTCGCGCAATACGGCTCCGCGGTGGTCCAATAGCGGCCAAAGCCTGGTCTACGGTTCCACGCGCCGTACGGGCATGACGTTGATCTGTACATTGTGGAACCGGCGAATCCGAAGAGTGACCATTTGCTGGCCAGACTCGAAGGTGGCGGATGGGAGGCGCAAGACTTCTCGCCCGACGATCACAAGATCCTGGCTTTAGAGCAGATTTCGGCCAACGAGAGCTACCTGTGGATCGTAGATGCGAGCAGCGGGGAAAAAACTCTTATCACCCCCGAGGGCGGCGCCACCAAAATCGCCTACCGCGGCGGACGCTTCAGCAAAGACGGTAAGGGCATTTACGTCACCACGGACAAAGATTCCGAGTTCCAGCGTCTTGCCTATATCGATCTCGCAACCAAGCAGCACACTTATTTGACCAGCCACATTCCGTGGGACGTCGACGAGTTCGATCTTTCCAACGACGGCAAAACCGTCGCATTTATCGCAAACCAAGATGGGTTTGGAACGCTGCACTTGCTCGATACGAGGACCGGAAAAGAAAAGCCTGTGCCCGATTTGCCCAAAGGTATTGTCTCTGGTGTTCGTTGGCACAAAGACAATCGCGATCTTGGCTTCAACATTGCCTCGGCTCGCTCTCCCTCGGACGTATATTCACTCGACGTGACGACGGGAAAAGTTGAACGCTGGACTTTCAGCGAAACTGGAGGTCTGAATCCGGCGCACTTTTCTGAGCCCGAACTCATCCATTGCAAGAGCTGGGACGGAAGGGCCATCAGCGGTTTCCTCTATCGGCCCCCAGCAAACTTTGCCGGCAAGCGTCCAGTCATTATCAATATTCACGGTGGACCCGAGGGACAGTCGCGACCTGGCTTTCTAAACCGCAATAACTATTATGTGAGTGAACTTGGAGTCGCGATGATCTTTCCCAATGTGCGCGGATCCACCGGCTACGGTAAGACGTTCCTTGCGCTTGACAATGGCTTCCTCCGCGAAGGTTCTTATCAGGACATCAATTCGCTGCTGGATCGGATTCAGAGCCAAGCTGACCTCGATGCTAATCGCATTCTGGTTACTGGTGGCAGCTATGGCGGTTTCATGACGCTCGCCGTCGCTACTAACTACAACGACCGGATTTGCTGCTCAGTGGACATCGTGGGCCCGTCCAACCTGGTTACGTTTCTAGAACACACTTCGGGATACCGGCAAGATTTGCGGCGGGTGGAATATGGCGATGAACGCGACCCAAAAATGAGGGAGTTCCTGGAACGCACTGCCCCCATGAACAAGGCCAAGAACATTACCAAGCCACTGTTCGTGATTGCCGGGAAAAATGATCCGCGCGTTCCCGCCAGTGAATCCGAACAGATAGTTTCCGTCGTGCGCCAGAACGGCACACCGGTGTGGTTCTTGGAGGCAAAGGACGAAGGCCATGGCTTTCATAAGAAAAAGAACCTGGACTATCAGTTTTACGCCACAGTTATGTTTGTGAACGAGTATTTGCTGAAGTAGCTCTGGGTCATTAGCCGCGAGCGCTCTTTGCGCCGCGAACTGTGCTGGCTTATTTATAATCCCACCATGCTGGATGACAATGATTTTCGCAAGCACGCTGACGGCGCCTTAGGATCGCTGAAGCAAAGCTTAATTACAGCTGAAGAGTCGGCCGACATCGAGGTAGAGGATCAAGCCGGCGCGCTACACGTTTCTTTTGATGACGGCAGCAGGTTCGTGATCTCGCCCAATGCGCCTGTCCGGCAAATCTGGATTTCTGCGCTGTCCACCAGCTTCAAGTTGGACTGGTCCGACGCCAGTCAGGATTTCGTTCTGCAGAAAACCGGGGAAGGATTAAAACCGCTGGTAGCGCGCTTGATCAATCAGCAATTAGGAGAAGAGGCAGTCACTATGTGAAACGAATTGCGTGGGAGAGGCTCCTTATCCAACCGCTGGTAAAAAGGCGGTGCCTTCGGGATGACGCTACGTGGCACTAAGATCTGTGCTTATTACCGATTGCTCCGTCCGAAACACGTCATCCCGAAACCCGGCGTTTTTCGCCGAGTGAGGATCTCCCGCGGACCTTCCGATAACTGGCTTAGGAACTGGATCTGGCTAAGGTTTTAAGGTCAAACATCGTGTCGTGGCTGGTGAACACAACCCGAGGCCGATAGTTACTCCACGCCGGATCCCTCGCCCGGCTGGTGAAAGCGCCGGACTTCGGGATGACGCCGGGGTGGGACTAGGATCAACATGAGGGTACGTGTTCTCGACTCGGAAAAAGTCATCCTGAGACTTGGCTTTCTCAGCCGAGCGTCTGCCCTGAGCGCAGTATAGGAACGTCGGGCTTGCATCTATTCAGCGTTCAGCCAACTCGTGTGAGCTGGGATTCATAAGCTCTGTCCGATCGCCAGCAGGTTTGCCCATCCTGGAAGTCGAGATTCACTCGGCCGCACAACTCAGAGCCGATACCCTAGGTGGGGTTTATGCCGCGAGTTTCTGCCTCAAATCGGCGGCGATCTGCTTGCCGTGGAAGCGTCCATTCTCAATGAAAATCTCATTCGTTCTTGACCCCGCAACGATAACTCCCGCCACGTAAATTCCAGGCACGTTGCTCTCAAGTGTCAGAGGATCACATACTGGACGGCACTGCTCGGAGGAAAGCTCAATACCCATGGAGCGCAGAAAGTCATAGTCGGGATGGTAGCCGGTCATGGCAAAAACAAAATCGTTTTTCAGGCAGACTGGGCCATCAGGTGTATCGAGATTCACAAAGTCGACCTCGATCTCTAGCACCGTGCTGCTGAAATAAGCGGAAATCTCGCCATTTTTGATGCGGTTTTCGATATCCGGCAGAATCCAATACTTGACGTGGTTATGCAATCTCGGCCCACGATGAACCAGAGTTACACGCGCGCCGTGCCGCCATAGGTCGAGAGAGGCTATGGCGGCGGAATTCTTGCCTCCAATTACCAGCACATCCGTGTCGAAGAAAGGATGCGGTTCCCGATAGTAGTGAAAGACTTTGGAAAGATCTTCTCCGGGGATGCCAAGCGGGTTGCACAGATCGTAGTATCCGGTCGAAACAATCAACTTGCGTGCTTCATAGTCATAAATTCGGCCCACGCTGTCGGTCGTCGTGATTTGAAATTTTCCGTCATGCCCAGCCACCGTCTTAACTGACTGGTATTGGCGGATGTCGAGATGATAGTGCTCCGCTACTTTGCGGTAGTATTCGAGCGCTTCCTCCCGCGTCGGCTTTTGATGAGCGGTGCTGAAGGGAATATCGCCGATTTCAAGCAGCTCCGGCGTCGTGAAGAACGACATGTTGGCGGGATAGTGGTAGATGGAATTGACCACGCATCCCTTGTCGATGGCCATCGTCTTAAAGCCCGCGCGCTGCGCTTCAATGGCGCAGGCAAGCCCAGTCGGGCCAGCGCCGATGACAAGTACATCGGCTTGCGTATCAGCTTCATCCTTAAGCTGGGCGCGAGGAAGCGTGTCGGGAATCTGTTGGGTCAGGCCGGAAATCTGCTTGGTCACCAAACTCGTCTCTACTAGGGGAACGTCGAGGCGCTCGTGAAGGTAATGATTCTAGCACGCGTGCGGGCTGCGATTTCCCAGGGCTTGCCGGATTCGTCTGCTCTATGAAATCATGTTGTCGCCGCGCGGCGATTCCAGCTAATTCTCCTTGGAGGTATTCTCTTGTCTGCAACCAGTCCGAGCGCTGCTCCCTCTCCACAACTATTCTTTGAGACGATTACGGCTTACCAACGGACGGAAGCCCTCAAAGCCGCTATTCAGCTCGATCTTTTTAGCGCTATCGGCAAGGACCAACTGACGGCCCGAGAGATCGCCCAGCGTTGTCAAAGCTCCGAACGCGGAACGCGCATCCTCTGCGACTACCTCGCCATCCACGGATTTTTGATCAAGCAGGAGAAACATTACGGTCTGACCCGCGATTCCGCCGTTTTTCTTGACCAGCATTCACCCGCCTACATCGGAGGCGCAATCCGATTTCTTCTTTCCCCTTCCGCCACTGACGGATTCAAAGAACTGGCCGCAGCCGTGCGCAAAGGCGGCACCGTCAAGGAGCAGAACAGCCTTACCCCGGAACACCCCATGTGGGTGGATTTCGCGCGCAGCATGGTGCCGCTGATGGCCATGCCCGCTGAGTTGTTAGCCGGTGTGCTCAAAGCAGACGAAGGCCAGAAATGGAAGGTGCTCAGTTTAGCAGGCGGGCACGGAATGTATGAGATCACGATTGCCCGTCACAATAAGAATGCGGAAGTTTGGACGGTGGACTGGCCCAACGTCCTCGAGGTGGCGCGCGAGAATGCGGCAGCGGCCGACGTGGCCAGCCGTTACCACACAATTCCAGGCAGCGCGTTCGATGTGGAATATGGCGATGGATATGACCTGGTGCTCGTCACCAATTTTCTGCATCACTTCGATCTGCCAACCTGCACGAATTTGCTGCGCAAGGTGAACGCGGCACTTAAATCCGGAGGTCGGACAGCGATCCTCGAGTTTGTGCCCAACGAAGACCGGATTTCCCCGCCCATGGCCGCAGGATTCAGCCTGACAATGCTGGCCGGAACTCCGGCGGGCGATGCGTATACCTTCTCCGAGTATCAGCAGATGTTGTCCAACGCGGGCTTCCGCTCAAGCGAGCTCCATCCCCTGCCGCCGACGTTCTTCAGCGTGGTGATAGGGAAGAAGTAAAGTTACCGCGGCGGTATTGTGCTTAAACCAAGCGCTGCCATCGCCGCGTCACCTGTTGTCTGCGCGTTATAATGCCCGGTTGCTCTCTGATTCCTGCTTATTCATCGGGAATACGACATGGCGGCGCCCGCCGAACCAAAAACTCGCACTCGCATTGAATCCGACAGCATGGGCCAAATCGAGGTCCCGGCCAATGTCTATTGGGGTGCACAGACGCAGCGGTCGTTACTGCATTTTGATATCGGCCGCGACGTTATGCCGCCGGAGTTGATCCGCGCCTTTGGGATTCTCAAGAAGGCCTGCGCGCTGGTGAACCAGGATCTCGGCAAGCTTCCAGCAGACAAAGCTAAGCTGATCGTGCAAGCCGCCGACGAGGTAATCGCGGGTAAGCTCAACGATCAATTTCCCCTGCGCATCTGGCAGACCGGCAGCGGCACCCAGACCAATATGAACGTCAACGAGGTCATCTCCAACCGCGCCATTGAGCTGGCGGGCGGAGAGATGGGATCGAAGAAGCCGATCCATCCTAATGACGATGTGAACATGTCGCAATCGTCCAACGACACGTTCCCGACGGCGATGCACATCGCAGCGGCGGAGCGGGTGAAGAACGCACTGATTCCCGCAATCAGGAGTGTCCGAGACGCGATCGCGGCCAAAGCGCGGGAATTCGATGATGTGGTGAAAATCGGCCGCACCCACCTGCAGGATGCCGTACCCTTGACCGTCGGACAGGAATTCGGGGGCTGGGCGTCGCTGCTAGAGCGTGACATTAACCGCCTGGAGTTGACGCTTGACGGTCTGTACGACCTCGCTATCGGCGGGACCGCGGTGGGCACTGGGCTGAACGCGCATCCTGAATTCGCCGAGCGAGCCGCCCAAAAGATCGCCCGGCTCACCGGCCTTCCTTTCCGCTCCCATCCCAACAAGTTCGCCGCGCTTTCAGCGCACGACGAGATCGTCTTCGCCCAGGGCGCTCTGGAAACCCTGGCCGCTTCGCTGATGAAGATTTCCAACGACATTCGCTGGCTGGCTTCCGGCCCGCGGTCCGGGCTCGGCGAACTGTCGATCCCCGAAAACGAACCAGGCTCGTCGATCATGCCGGGGAAAGTAAATCCGACGCAGTGCGAAGCCATGACCATGGTCTGCGTGCAGGTCCACGGCGCCACCGCCGCAGTCGGATTCGCCGGGTCGCAGGGGAACTTTCAGCTGAATGTTTACAAGCCCGTGATCATTTACAACTTCCTCCATTCGGTCACCTTGATCACCGACGCCTGCCACGGGTATGTCGAGTACATGATCAAGGGCATCGAGCTCGATCGCGAAAAGGTTGACTGGTACGTGAAGAACTCGCTGATGTTGGTCACGGCGTTGACCCCCAAGATCGGATACGACAAGGCCGCCAAGATCGCCCACACCGCCCACGTCGAGCATACCAGTCTGCGCGAAGCCGCATTGAAACTCGGCCATCTTACCGCCGAGGAGTTCGACCAGTTAATGAAGCCGGAGAAGATGACAAGACCATAGCCCGAATCATCTGGGAACAGGCGCATTTATGGCCTCCATACTAAGTGCCCCCGTGCCCCAGGGTAATGCGCTTCCTTCTTGTCCAGCCACTCAAAATCCACTTGGACCTCAAGGTTTAGCTGCCGGGCGAGGCGCAACGTGTTCGCCCACGCATGTTCAGCATCAACATTTTGGATGGAAATATCTATCTCAGGGACGTGGCGAAAACCTCTTCCATTTTGTCGACCGAGAGCTATGTTGGATTTCGTTGCGGTCCGGAGCGCTTCGAAAGAACCAAGCCGTGAGATGGCTTGCATGTGCGCCACGTGTACGAGTTCATTCCACCCAGCAGCCTTCTGGCCCGCGAAGGACGCCACTAGAACTCTAGTGTGTCGTAACTCTCCGGGCGCATCTGGATCAAGTTCCCGCACTCCCGGGCTAGGGGCGGGTTTCCGGACTGTCGAAGATCCATGGTTCCCGTTGTGTTTGAATTCGTAGTTATCCAGCAGCCGCTCGATCACTGTTGCATCGTTATCAACCAGAGGAATCGCCAGCTTCTGCAAACGCTCGAACAGCGAGTCAGGAATCTGTAAAGTACGCATGAGACGTATCCTCATATCGTTTATTCTGTTCTTAATATCCAATATAAGACTGACGAAGTGATTCGTCAAGCTCCTTTCCATAGGCGCTCGCTCGCCGTGGATCCCGAGGTCGTCTACAAGCAAATGAGCCGCACCGCGCGAGATCCCCTTCGACTCCGCTCAGGGGCAGGCTCTCGCCCGGCTGAACTACGCGAGTTTCGGGATGGTGGCAGGGAGAGTAGTGATTCGATCTGTTGCGAAACTAATCTGCTTTTGCCGGGCTCAGCTGAACGACAGCTTCGTGGTCTTGGGCAGTTCGCACAGGCTTTGGTGTCGTTGTAATCGTTATTACGCTCACCAGCACAAGAAGCGTACCTAAAAGTGTGCGCGGACCAACCACTTCTCCTCCGGCCAGATAGCCCAGAGCAACCGCGACCACTGGGTTCACGTAAGCGTAGGTACCGACTTTGGTGGGCGATTCGTAGTGCAGCAACCAAATGTAAGCGGTGAAGCCCACGATGGAACCGGCGGTAATGAGATAGACCAGCGCGAACCACGCGTTCCAGGAAACCGCCTGGATACGGAATCCAACCAGCTCGCGAGAAAGCGTCGCCAGCACCAACAATTGAACTCCTCCGGTAAGCATTTGCGCAGCAGCGCTCATGGGCTTGGACGCGGGGAGGGGAAGTTTTCGGCTGAGGATAGTAGCTAGCGACCAGGTAAATGCCGCCACCACCAAAGCCAGAGCCCCCGCACGATCGACGGGGACTTCTCCTAACGACATCGAACGGCTCATCAGTACAGCCACGCCGCAAATGCCGACTACAAGCGCCAAGCCAAGACGAAGCGTGAGCCGTTGTGTGCGCAGGAAAATAATTTCGAGGAGTGTGATGAAGACAGGAATCGTTGCCAGAACGACCGCAGCAATCCCCGATGGCACACGTTGCTCGGCCCAGAACACGCAACCGTAGTCGACTAGAAAGATCAATGTCCCCATGAGGCTGGCGCCCGCCCACTCGCGGTAAGTGGGGGATGGCGTGCCTCTCAGCCGCATCCAGCCGTACAACACCAGCCCGGCCACCACAAAACGAAAAGCCGCCAGCAGGAATGGCGGTACCTCATGAACGCCGACTCGAATGGCGAGAAAGGTTGATCCCCAGACAAAATAAATAACGGCGAACGCCAGCAGGATTTTCCAGGAGGGAGGGCGGGCTTCGGTTTCCATCAGGCGCCCCTTGAGATCGACCTTGGGCGTTACTTCCCTCGTAAACGCCATGTGCTTATAGATGGCTCCTCATGTCTGCCGGAATCACATTCTGGCATGAAACCTTCTTATGGACCGCATAAGTTTGCCTCATGGGCATTGCTTATCTGCGTTCTTGCGCAGCAGATTGCCAAAGCCCGGACTTGCCAAAGCTCAGTCCGCTGAGTCGTGCAACTTTGTCTAGGTCCACGCTTTTACTTCCGATGAGCAGGTGAAAGTTTTCTCCCATGCCTGCTGGTGTAACCAGATGCTTGAGCTGCAGTGCCACTTTTGCTTTTTCCTGAGGCAGCCGGCATTCTTCGAACGCGTCCGCAAACTGATTCTTCTCCCCGATTCCCATAAGAAACTGCGACTGCGTCAGAAGCGGTTGGGTTTGCATGCCGTTGTGTTCCGCTGCAGCCGCCAGCGCGGTAAAGTTCACGTGAGCAGTAATGTCCTGCTCTCCGGGCGCTTCGTACGGATTCCCGCTTACAGCATGTTGGCGAAAGGCGGTAACCGTACCGCGATGTCGTCCCGCCAGTTGCTCTTCGCGCGTATATCCATAGTCAATTATGACAATAAATCCGCAACTCACGGTGGCCGTGATTCGCGATATGTAGTCTTGCGCAGCTAGCGGAACTTCGACTCGCTCCCCAGCGTCAGGATGCACGCCATAGCGGTCGAGGAATTCCAGTTCTTCGACGGAGGCGGGAGCCCAGGTTTCAACGAAGCGGCCGCCTTGAAGGGAGATCCGCAGTTCACCCTGCGGGCTGAGAACCTCCACCGGCAGCGCATCGAAGAATTCATTGGCGAAAATGATGAGTGGAACCTCAGAGGCTAGAGCCCTCTCGATATTTACACTTTGCGGCACCCTCTGAGTTGGCTCAGCGCAGGCCTCTGAAGTCGCGCCCTTCTTCTTTTCTCTCAAGTTCGAGTTGGAAGTGGGAGTGTCGCCGTGGAGGAGCACGGCTTCAGCCGCGCCATAAGACGCCTCGCGCGATGGCGGCTTTAGCCGCTGAGTGAGTGAGGCTTTGCCCGAAGCGAAATGTTCCCCCAGAGTCACCTCCATCCGATGGCGCAGAGTCGGCGAGTTCTCCTCAAGCGAATAGTGCGACGCTCGAAAGAACTCAGGGAACTTCTTTTGCGACCAATCCAGCACATCTTGCGCGAACAGTCCGCGGCCAGGACCAAGCTCCAGAACTTCAATCTGCTTGGGCGAGCCCAGCATCCGCCACATTTCGTCAAACTGCCGCGCGAGCAATCGCCCAAAGACCGCGTGTACATCGCTTGAAGTGTAGAAGTCGCCCGCTTTGCCAAATTGCTCAGCATGCCGTGAGTAATAACCCAGCTCAGGGTCGTAGAGACACATTTCCATATAGCGAGAAAATGGGATAGGTCCTCGGTCGCGGATCTCGTGCTCAATCTTCTGACGCAGAGTCACAGGCCCGTCCGCCGACGTTCCGCCCGATCTTGAGGCGTACGGATAAACATTTCGACCAGGTAGTCATGCAGGCAATCGTAAAGTTGACGCTGAAAGCTCCATTCAAACTGCGGGTGATCCAGGTCGCGTTCGCGCAAGTCAAAATAATAGGTGTGCACGGGAACGGGCGGATTCTTGAACTGGATGATGACCTCCACCCCCTCTCCCTTCCTGCGCGCGGAGAAGTCCAGGAGCGGGTGCTCGTAGAGGCGCAGTTGGGCGAGCACGCGTTCCAGGCGGGGATTGGCAGCCTCGGACATAGCACGATTCTAGCGGACAGGCCTGCGACATTTGGAAAAATAGACAAGGCTCGATAGGACTTGACGCGACTACGGGCCCGGCTTGAAAGATGGAACGCAACCAGTCATGTGATGGGGTGGCGCCGAAGTAAGCGGGCGAAAATCCTGCAAGCTGCGTAAGATCAACTACTCTCGTCGCTAACCGTGCGCAGCGGCCAGCGTCTAAACGCTCGTTCTCCGGGTTCAGGGATTTTTGTCCACATTGCTCGGCAATAAACACAATCTAGAAGGGGAGGCTTGCACCATGGACAGACATTTCGAGCGTATTCTATTGGTTCTTGAGAGTTTGCTTCTGCTAGCCGCGGTCGGTCATGCGCAATCCACAATTTTGGATCTGCCCCGACCTAGTCAACACGCCGTGCTGACTCAGCGTGTCGGAATCACGGATATCACAATTAATTATCATCGCCCGCTGGTGAACGGACGAAAGCTCTGGGGAAACCTGGTCCCGTACGGGCAGGTTTGGCGCGCCGGCGCCAACGAAAACACCACGATTTCGTTCGCCGATGCCGTGACTATCGAGGGCCAAGCTCTACCCAAAGGAACCTATGGGCTACACATGATCCCCGGGGAGAATGAATGGACGGTCATTTTCTCCAAGAACGCGACCTCTTGGGGCAGCTTCACCTATAACCAAGCTGAAGACGCGTTGCGGGTGACGGTAAAGCCGCAGCCGGCGGATTTACATGAAGCTCTGACCTATGACTTTGACGACGTGAAGCCAGACTCGGCGGTTGCCACTCTGCGCTGGGAGAAAATTGCGGTTCCGTTTAAGGTCAGCGTAAACGTCAACCAAATCGTCGAAGCCAGCTTGCGCAACCAGCTCCGCACTTTGGCCCAGTACACATGGTGGGGATGGGATGATGCTGCAAACTATCTTCTTGCCAGCAAGGTCGATTTAGATGATGCGCTGAAATACTCCGACAAGTCGATTGAGACTGAAGAGCGCTATGACAACCTGATGACCAAATCGCAAGTCTTGGAGGCCCTGGGTAAGAAGGACGACGCAACTTCTGCGAGAGATAAGGCGCTCGCGAAAGCAAACCCTCTCCAAACTCACTTTTATGGTCGCCAGCTTCAGGCCCAGGGGAAGCAGAAGGAGGCCTTCGAGATCTTCCGTGCTAATGCCAAAAAGAATCCGAATGAGTGGTTTGTCCACTCCGGACTGGCGCGAATCTCTTGTGCAGAGGGCAACTTCGACAACGCGGCGAAGGAGATGAGGATCGCGCTCGCTAGTGCTCCAGACAACCAAAAGTCATATGTTGAGGGCCTGGTGAAACGCCTGGAAGCCAAACAGGACATCAACAAATAGCAGTCACCACATTGGAGAGTTGCGCCGGTTGCTAGCGGTTCGCGTTGGCGACCGGCGTCAATTCTTTGAGGTGTCGCCGACGGCAGGAGCCGTTGGCGAACCGGAAACTCTCCGTACCGAAGGGAGGAGTTCCTCAGCAGTCTTGCAACCGCCGATTTTGGATAAACACTTTATGTTGAAGTCGAGGAGGCTGTCCCTTCGCGAGGCAGGTAAAGAAGCACGAGCTGGGATATAGATCCGCCGCAGGGTTCCATTGCCATCATCATAACTCTTCACACAGACCTCTTGATCACAGCCGAGAAGACCAGACGAACCTATCACATCGTCGCTTTGCAAAAAGCGCAAATGAGCGATTTCGTTGTAGTCCCCAATGTCGGCTTCCAGGAGGATATCCGTTAGTACTTGGTGGTGAGTCGTAAGGTTAATCAGGACATCGGTAGGGGGTGCAAGGCCGAGCCTATCCAAGACGAAGTTTTGCGACCCGAAAAAATAAACACAATAGGGTTCGGGTCGCGTGGTTCGAGGCAGAAGAGTGTCGAGCGCAGGAAACTCGGATAAGGGGGGATGCGAAACAGAAGAGTCAAGGTCAGGCTCGCATTTCCAATATCCCGCCGCTGGCAGCCCTGACGACTTAACGATTTTTAGCAGTTCAGGCGCCGTGGTTTTGCCTGGTTCGACCTGGCGTATGACTGCGAGAGCCTTTTCTGCATCACGCCGTGGATTGTTGATCAAGTACCAGGCAACTCCCAACACAAGGAGCAGAAGCAGTAGTCCGACCACAGCACACGGCCCACGACATATCATGCCGGTTCCGGAGACTGATATTCATAGACACCGCGTCCCGCTTTTCGACCCACTCGCCCAGCCTCCACGTATTGCACCACGAGTGGTGCAGATCGGTATTTCTCACCCAGCGCCTTGTGCAAACACTCCCAATCCCTTCCTGGAGCATGTAGAACGCTTCATTGCTGATCATCGCGTCAATGCGGCTGGTGACAAAGCGGGCAACTCATTGATTATTACCACTTCCTTGCCCATGCGCTTGCCTACATCGACGGCGGTTGCGAGTGTGTCATCGTCAGTCTCGAGCGCGCGAACTACTTCCAGCAACTTGATTTTCTGCACGGGATTGAAAAAACGCATGGCCACACATTTCTTGGCACGATAGGTGACGCTGGCGATTTCGGTAATGCTCAAGGACGAAGTGTTTGAGGCCAGGATTGTGCCCGGGCGGCAAATCTTATCGAGCAGGGTGAAGATCTCGATCTTGGATTCCATCTCTTCCGGCACCGCCTCGATCACCAAATCTGCTTCGCGTGCCGCTTCTTCCACTCCGCCGGCGTATTCCAACCGTGTGAAGGCAGCTTTGGCGTCGTCAGAAGCGACTTCCCCCAATTCGATAGCCTTATCAAGATTGCAGCGGATTTCGCTCTCCGCCTTGCGCAGGGCGTTTGGAAGCAAGTCTTCCAGGATAGTGCGATAACCTCCCAGCGCCGCCACGTGCGCGATGCCCCGGCCCATAGTGCCGGCACCGATCACCGCGATGGTCGAGACTTGCGCCACTACTGCCCTCCTTTTTCTAGATGCGCCAGAACGCCGTCAAGATTGGCTCGGGCGGCCCGCAAACTCTCTGACAAGCGCTTGCGCTCATCCGGCTCCATGGCGGAAATATGGGCGCTGATGCGGCGCAGCGTGGTGGTGATGTCATCAACGTAGTTGATCAGACGAATAAGTTCTCCAGTAGCTGCCATAAATAATTCCTGCTCCTGTTCCCCGCTGCCGTCACGTTCCAAATTTCAGCCAGGCGCTGTAGGCGAACCAAACCATTCTCAATGGTGCAGAGGATTTAGTAAAGCGGGGTGAAACTCCGAGGGCCACAGTCCCATAAGGGGCGGCACAATTTGACCCAGCCCACGTAAGTGCTGGGCAAGCGATTCTCATTGGTAATCCGTGCTATCGATCTTATTTGTTGGTCTTCTGGGCTGTGGCCGAATCTAATCAATGGATGACTGATAAACCTTTGAAACGGTATCTTTTTGCTAGCGACTTCGACCAGACGCTGACCTTCAATGACTCCGGATACGTCTTGAGCGAGTTGGTCGGCATTCCAACCGCGGAGTTTGAGCGGAAATCGAAAGGAATGGCTGAACTCAACCTAGTGCAGCAGGGCGCTGAACTGGCTTATCTGCTCTTGCATGATCCCGAGTTTCGCGCTCGCGTGCGTCGGGAACACCTCTACGAGGTAGGCAAGAGAATTCGCCTGAAAGACAACATCGAGCTTCTCCACGAGCTTCTGGACAAGGGGATCGAGGGTCACCACTTTGAGTTTTACGTGCTTTCGGCGGCGCCGGTCGAAGTCATTCAGTCGGCCCTGGAAGGTATCGTTCCCAAAGATCACATCTATGGGACGGAATTCCGCTATACCTCGTCTGGTGAGATCGATACCATCGCTCGATCGACTGCCGGCTATGGCAAGGTCGCCAGGCTCGATCAATTGCAATCCGAGCTGAAAGTCGGGCCGGCCCAGATCATATACACCGGCGATGGCAGCTCAGATGTTCACGTGATGTTGCATGTCAACGTGCGAGATGGTTTCACGATTGCTGTCTCTGAAGCTAAACACGTTTCGCAGGTCGCCAAGCGCACGGTCCTGAGTACTGACGCGCTCGCTGTGCTGGCGCCTATCCTGGAAGATATCGTCGGCTGGGAACGGCTGCGAATTCGCGAGTACTTTGAGTCTTACGGAATGCTGATTCAGGAATGGGACCGGGTTCGCACCGATTGGTTAACTTTGCGGCGGGAGGGAGAGCAGTGGTCGGTTGCGGGAGCAAGCTGAGAATTGTTGCTGCTTTTGCTCTTGTGGCAGCGATAATATGTTTATGCTCCGTGACAAGAGTCTGATTCCGCTCTCGCATCAGCATCAACGTGCGTTAGCGTTGTGTGTGCGCCTGGATCGTGCCATTCAGGCCGGGGAAGTTGATCTGGAAGCGTGGCAAACGGAAATCCAGCAGATTTTCGAGCAGGAAATCGCGATCCATTTTGCGGCTGAGGAAAGCGACTTGTTTCCCGTGGCCGCGCGCTTTCCCGAACTCCAGCCTCTAGTCGCGGAGCTTCTCACTGGACACGCCGTGCTCCGTGATTTTTTCTCCCGGGCTTCGGCTCGTACTCTGCACAGGGCGGGCTTGGAAGCTCTGGTGGAGAAATTAGCATCCCATATCCGCAAAGAAGAACGCCAACTTTTTGAGGAGATGCAGAAGCTCATGACTCCCGAAGAAATGGCAAACCTGGGCGTCGCGTTGCAACAGGGTTTAGCGAATGCCTCGAAGGCTTGCCTGGTGCCGAATCAGGCCACCAGACTACGTCCCAAGCGCTAGCGGGACCGAGCACCCCTCGTCGCAGCTGCTTCTGCTTTGAATCCGGATTCCTCTCAGCTTCATCTAGCAAACATGAATTCATCAAGAACCTTCCCTTTGGCAGACTATTCGGAACCGGTCCAGCAGACATCCGCCACCCGTATACCCGATGACTCGACTCTGCTCGATGCTTACTCCAATGCGGTGGTCGGCGCTGCGGAGAAGATCAGTCCTTCGGTAGTCAAGATCGAGGTCACGCAGGCAGGCCGAAGCCGATCAGGTGAGCCTCGAGAGCGGCAGGGCGGCGGCTCCGGCTTCATTTTCACGCCGGATGGATTGATTCTTACCAATAGTCATGTCGTCCACGATGCCAGGAGAATTGAAGCTTCCCTCTGCGATGGCCGGCGCTTCCCGGCTCAAATGATCGGCGACGATGCCGCTACTGATCTTGCCGTCATCCGGATTGATCCAAGTAGCGACGCTCCGAATCTTTTTGCCGCTCCCCTCGGCGACTCGCAGAAACTCCGCGTCGGCCAGTTGGCCATCGCGATCGGCAATCCCTACGGCTTTCAGTACACGGTGACGGCAGGCGTGGTTAGCGCGTTGGGGCGCTCTCTGCGTTCCTACTCCGGCCGACTGATCGAGGACGTCATCCAGACCGACGCGTCGCTGAATCCTGGCAATTCTGGCGGTCCCCTAGTGAATTCGGCTGGGCAGGTGGTGGGCGTGAACACCGCCATGATTCCCATGGCGCAAGGCTTGTGCTTCGCAATCGGAATCAACACAGCGAAGTTTGTTGCCGGACGCCTGCTGCGCGACGGACGCATCCGCCGCAGCTACATTGGTGTCGAGGCGCAGACCGTGCCTCTGCATCGCCGCCTGGTTCGCTTTTACGATCTTCCCAGCGAAAACGGCGTTGTCGTGATGTCTGTCTCCAATGGCAGCCCAGCGCGAAAGGCGGGCCTGCGGGAAGGCGATGTGATCATCGCTCTCGATGGCAAGCCCGTAGCCGGCGTAGACGACCTGCATCGGCTGCTGACGGATGCGCGAGTAGGGGTGAGCAGTTCGCTTACGGTGTTGCGCTGGACAGAAAAGCTGGAATTGAAGGTGCTACCGGAAGAAGCGCGGGAGGCGTAGTTTGTGTGGCGCGGGCGCCTCGTTCGGGCACCACGCGCGGGCTGAACCAATCCGATTTCTACCCTGGTCAAGAATCAAAGCCTGATTGACATAACAACCCTGCCGGAGTAGGGTTGGGTGCCTTTCCAATAAATACCAAATATTCAAGGAGATCAAAGATGAGAGTGCATCTGGCCGGGTGCCCCAGGTTCGCGTCCGTTCTTTGGACGCTAACCTGGGTCGTAATAACGCTTCAGACGGCTTGACCCGCCAGGAATCTAATACTGCGCCAAGCAAACGAATTTGATGTCTGACTATCCCACTCTCCACCTTCGCAAAAACCGAAGCTGTGAAAAAACCTTGTTCTAGTAGTGGCTGTGGGGGCGAGTTGCGAGCGAGGTGCATTGGGGATCAGCGGGATTGTGCGCCCGTGGGAGGTCGGAGACGGCCACGGTTAGCTGGCTACGCGATCGCGGGTGCGGCCTGCAGTTTGCGTAAGCGAATCCACTGTTGGAAGTTGTAAGTGAGGCAGGCCCAGAGTATCTCGGTCTGCACCTTGACCAGGCCGCGCAGATGGAACTGGCGCAGACCCAGTTTGCTTTTGATCCAGGCGTGGCAGAACTCGATCACCCGGCTGCGGCGGCGATACTGTTGCTGCGCCTCGGGCGTGGCCATCTTGCGGCGGAAGGCGATCATGGCCTCGGTCTCCACGGTGCGCAGCAGGCCGCGCCCACGATGCTGATTGCCGGGACAGCATTGCGGCTGCAGTGGACAACTCTGACAATCCTGGGCCCGGGCTGCGTAGCGAAAAACCAGGTTTCCCGACTTGCGTTTGTGCCGTCCTGCATAGCGCAGGTGCTTGCCTCCCGGACAAACATAGTGGTCTTGCTCGGGGTCATAGACGAAGACTTCGCGAGTGAAGCGTCCCGTGCCGGTGCAGTCCTTTGCGCAGACTGCCGACGTAATCCACTCCCAGTTGCGCCATGGCTTCGACGCTGCGGCGATTTTGTCCCATGCGCTCGGCGATGCGCTCGACCGCGGGCGCTACTTGTTCGCTGTCATTGGCGGCCTGCGTCACTTGCACATCCACGATCAGCGACTGCGCTCCATCGGCGGAGATTTGCACGTTGTAGCTGGGAGCGAAAGCGCCGTCGGCTTGTCGCATGCGGCGCGCTTCCGGTTCGCTGACGCTCACCCGGGCTCGCGGCTTGTGCGGACGCAGTTTTTGCAACTCCTCCAAGGCCTGCTCCAGCCGCTGTTGCCGTTCCCGTCGGGCCCGCCGCCGCGCTTGCTCAACCGGGCTCGGCTTGGCTTCTTGCTCCGGTTCTCCCATCTCTCGCACCCGCCGCCGCGCCCGTTCTCAATGTTCTTCAATCCGCGCTGCTCCTTGAAAGCTGTCGTTGGCCGCCTGCGCCTTGATCTTGGTTCCGTCCTGCACCACCTGCTCCAGCCGGATCAGCCCCTCCGCGCTCAGCAGCCCCAACACTTGCCTGAACAACTCATCCAACTCCGTCCGGTACTCCACCCGAAAGCTGGCCAGAGTGTGGTAGTTCACCGCTCCGAATCCCGTGAGCCACTGCAATGCCGGTTCCCATTCGCACCGCCGCGCCACCTCTGGCGCCGACCCGATCCCCTGACTGTAGGCGTATATCCACACACTGATCAGCAGCCGCGGATCAAACGCCGGTCGCCCGCCTTCCTCTGCGCTGCACTCGATGCCTTCATAGAAGCCAGTCAAATCCAAGCGCCCCACCAGTTCCCAGATCGCCCGCGCCGCATGATCTTCTTCGATCAGTCGTTCCACATCCACCGCCCGCCAACACATCTGCTCGCGATTGATCCTGCGGATTAAAGGCTCGCATGCCCAGAGCTTACCCCGCTTTGTTTTTCTGTCAATTAACTTCCTGGGGTGGTTTTTTTCACAGCTTCAAAAACCGCAAAGGGTAGGCCACCGTCCTCGGATGGCCTTTGAATTCGATCTTCACCGTCGCTAAAAGCTGATCTTCAGAATGGTGCCTCCCGTTCCCACCAGCCATCCGGCCTTTGGACTGGCAAAGCCACAGCCCAGAAGCCGGTCACGCCGGGCAGCGTGAACCAGGTGTTTCCCTCGTCGGGAGTCCAGGCCGCCCCTCCCGTGTTGGCTGTGATCACGACAGCGTGGCGGCTGTTGTCGTCGGCTTCCTTCTCGATCGCCACTGTCACCAACCCCCACGCACGTAGCTCAAGCCGTAAATGGCTCCCGTCACCGGAGGCTATGTGGGTAAGAGTCCCAGTTTTTGACCGCCATCGTTAGATGTGGCTGTCGCCCGCGTTATTTGGATCACTTGGGTCCAAATCGCCGCCGCCCACGATGCCATGCCAGGGGTCGCGGAAAGCGACTGTGAACGCGCCCGCGCTCGGTGAGCTCACGAGCGGAGTGTCATAGGCGTTCCAAGTGTCGCCCTGGTCTCTGGTGGCGAGGATCCTCGCGATCGTGGAGCCGCCGGTTGCAATCCACGCGTTCCTAGCGCCCTGGGTTGCGACGCAAGTGCCGCTCGACGCGAACGACGCTTCGCCTCGGGCAATACCCAGCGGCAAATTGCCGCTAATGTCCTGCCAGGTCACTCCATCGGTGCTTCGGAGATCGGGGAACACACCGTTCACCGAGTCGCTGTGTGCAATGCCCCGCTTCGGCATCCAGAAGGCGAAACAATCGTAGAAGGCACCGGGATTCTGGTTCTGGAACTGCATCGTCCACGTCGCGCCACCATCAACAGTTTTATAAATCCGAAAATCCGTAGGGTTCGATCCAATCGAGAGCAAATAGGCCACCTTATCGCTCACGCCTTGCACGTCGCGGAATTGCAGCGTTTCGGCTCCCGGCACCACACCGGCTTTCCAGGTTTCTCCACCATCTGCCGTGACAAGAAACGTGCCACTGCGCCCGGCTGCCCAGACCACCCGCGAATTCACGGGACTGACCGCAATCAGGCCCTGCGTGTGCCGCTGTTTTGTGAGTCAGCGTAGGTTGATGAATTTTCGAGTGGGTCTCCGCAAAGCTCAAGGTCCGCCAAGGCGAAGAGGGTAATCAGGAAGGCAGTCAGCGAACGTTTCGACATGGGAGTCTCTCCGGAAAGGAAATTCGTGGCGTGGGTGGGCAGTATAGGCGCGACGGAAAGGGGGTGTCAAACGCGCCGCAGGGTTCTCTTCGTGACATTGCATCCCCCCTTACCCTGTGTTAGCTTCAACAAACAGCAGAGGTTCGCTTGCAGGCGACGACTCCTGCCGGGCTGGATCGCAAAGAGACGGAAGTTTACCGGCGGCTCGATCCGGAACGGCTCCCGAAGCACATCGCAATCATCATGGACGGCAACGGCCGCTGGGCGCGGCGGCGGCATTTGCCGCGCGTGGCCGGACACCGCGCCGGAGTCGCATCCGTGCGCTCAACGGTCGAGACCGCGGCGCGCATCGGCATTTCCGCCGCTGACCCTCTATGCATTTTCCGAAGAGAACTGGAAGAAGCGGCCCAAGAGCGAAGTGGATTTCCTGATGGGCCTGCTGTGCCGCTACCTGAAGGCCGAAGTTCCTACGCTGAACAAGAACAACATCCGTCTGGAATACATTGGCCGCCAGCATGAGCTTCCCCCTTCGGTGCAAGAGAAGATGCAGTGGGCGCGGCAAGCCACGGCTCGTAATACTGGCATGGTGTTGACGCTGGCGCTCAATTACAGCGCTCGCACCGAATTGGTGGATGCATTCCGATCTATTGTGGACGCTGCGGCGCGCAACGGCGGGCTGGATCATCTGAAAATCGATGAAGACTCGGTTTCAAGGCATCTGTATACCCGGCATCTGCCCGATCCTGATCTGGTGATTCGCACCAGCGGCGAGATGCGGTTGAGCAACTTCCTGCTTTGGCAACTCGCCTATGCCGAAATCTATGTGACTCCCTCGCTGTGGCCTGAATTTCGCGGTCTCGATCTGCTCGAAGGTATTGCTGAATACCAGAAGCGAGAGCGGCGTTACGGTGGTCTGGCGGGCGACGCATCGCAGCCGCACGGCGAGCTGCATCACCGCGCTGGCACTCAGCGGGCGGAGGCGCCCGCGCCACATTTGCATCTGCCAGTGGGCCGGGGCTAAGGCAGCTTGCAGCTCCTCAAAAGAATCCTCACGGCGGTAGTCTTAATTCCAATTGTTTTGGGCCTGGTACTACGGGCGCCGATTCCTGTGCTGGCGCTGGTGGCGGCGCTAGTGGCTCTGCTCGCGGTCCAGGAATTGCTCAAACTTTCCGAGGCGTACGGGATTCGCCCACTGCGCTGGCCAACTTATGTTTTCGTTGGCATCTTCTTTCTTTTTCTCGCGACGAATCCTGAGAATGATAAGCCTTTGCTCTCGACTGCCATCTTCATTTACAGCGCAGGATTCGCAGCCTCATTGGCTCCCTTTGTTTTTCTTGTGATTGGAATGAAGCGTGCCGATCTGAGCAGCGCGTTTCCCGCGGCCCTGGTCTCAACCTTGTCCTTCGTGTACGTGGCCCTGCCCCTGGGATTCTTGGTGCAGCTGCGTGAACAGTGGTCAGGCGCGTTCTTACTGCTGTACCTGCTGCTGCTGGTCTGGGCGGGAGACATCTTCGCTTACTTTGTCGGCCGGTCCTTAGGTCGCCATTTCATGTCGCCGCGCGTCAGCCCGAAAAAGACCTGGGAGGGAGCGCTGGCATCCTTGCTGCGAGTTTGGCGGTGGGCATCTTGCTGTACAACTACGCATTGCCAATCAGTTCAGCTCTGCTGAATGCGCATCTAATTGAGAAAAGAGATGGCTATTTTGCTTTGGGGAAGCCGCCGCTATGGCCAGTTTTGCTGCTATCTGCAGCCATTAACGTAGCGGCACAGTTGGGCGATCTGGTGGAGTCGCTAATCAAGCGGGGCGCCGGCGTGAAGGATTCAGGTTCGATACTTCCGGGGCATGGTGGCATGCTGGACCGCATTGATGCGCTGCTCTTTGCTGCTCCCGTGCTGTGGTACTATGCGGCTTGGCGCGTAATGCAGTAGGTGAATTACCCTTATCCTCTGTCAATCCGAGCGGGCTTTTACTCCGCGAGGATCCCGGCAGATGGGCTTGGGTAGGGATGCTTCGACTCGTGTTGACCTTCGTGAGGCGAAGTTCAATCTGCGCTCAGCATGACGGGCCATCGTATTCATGAGACGTATTGCCATCCTAGGCTCGACTGGCTCTATTGGCCGAAGCACCCTTTGCGTGGTTGAATCCTATCCGGATCGCTTCCAGATTGTGTCCCTAGCGGCGGGTCGCAATCTGGATGTGGCCTTCGAGCAGGCATGGCGGTGGAAGCCAAGCCTCATTTCCGTTGCAACCGAGGCCGACTCGGAGGTTCTTCGTAACCGGCTCAAAATTGCGGGTCTCCGAGAAGTCGAGGTCGTTTACGGCACAGAAGGAACGGTGCGGGTAGCGACTCATCCCGAGGCAGATTTTGTGGTTAGCGCCATCGTCGGTGTAGCCGGCCTGGAAGCCACTTACGAAGCTGTCCGGGCGGGCAAAACTGTTGGACTAGCGAACAAAGAGTGCATGGTTGCGGCGGGTGAGTTGATCGCTGCGGAAGCGCGCCGCCAGGACAAGCCGATCCTGCCCATTGATTCTGAGCACAATGCGATCCATCAATGCTTGCGCGGCGGAAGAATCGAGGAAGTTCAGAGCATCTGGCTGACCGCGTCGGGCGGTCCGTTTTTGAGCACGCCAAAGTCCCAGTTTGCTTCGATCACGGTCGAACAGGCACTGAACCATCCCACTTGGAAGATGGGGCAGCGGATCACCATTGATTCTGCAACGTTGATGAACAAAGGCTTCGAGGTAATCGAGGCTTGTCGCTTGTTCAATTTGCCGCCCAGTAAAGTAAAGGTGATGGTGCATCCGCAATCCACAGTTCACTCCATGGTGGAGTTCGTAGATGGCAGCATACTTGCTCAGTTCTCGGTAACTGATATGCGGCTGCCCATCCTGTATGCCTTGACCTATCCGGAGCGCGTTCCGTCCTCTATGCGCTTCCCGGTCATGGACTTACGGCACCTCGAGTTCAGTCCTCCGGATATGGAAAAATTCCCTTGCCTCGGGCTAGCATATGAAGCGGCAGAGGCCGGGGGTGCGAAATCAGTTGCACTCAATGCCGCCGACGAGGTTGCCGTGGCCGCGTTTCTAGACGGCCGCATTCGATTCGATCAAATTTCCCAAGTGATTAAAGAGGTCTTGGCCGAAACGAAAGCCGGTAAACTGGAATCTATAAGAGAGGTACTAAAATCCGACGCCTGGGCTCGTCACCTGACCCGCGAGAAAGTGGAAGGTTTGGGCGGCGGACAAGGAGCGTTGCGACCAGCCTCCGTTGGGTTGCGAGGGGAATAAGGCGCCACTAATTTTATGATGGGACTCATCAGCACTGTGTTCTACGTTGCCGTGATTCTGGGATTCATGATCCTGATTCACGAATTCGGCCATTACGCTGTCGCCAAGTTGTTGGGTGTGCGCGTGGAAGTTTTCTCCATTGGATTTGGCAAGCGGCTATTCGGTTTTCGAAGGGGTGAGACCGACTATCGGATTGCTGCGATTCCGCTGGGTGGCTACGTCAAAATGAGTGGCGAGAACCCGATGGATGAGCGCACGGGCGACCCGCGCGAATTTCTTTCGCATCCTCGCTGGCACCGGTTTCTGATTGCGATCGCTGGACCTTCGATGAATATTCTGCTCGCGATCGGACTGCTCACCGGCGTGTATATGGTGCACTACGAGTATCCCGCGGTCCTCGACGAGCCGGCGGTCATCGCTACGTCGTTGACGACACTCCCGCGCAGAAGGCTGGAATTCAGGCTGGTGATCGTATTGTTCGTATTGAAGGCATCCAGAATCCGACTTGGGAGCAAGTGGTTCCGAGGGAGGCGCTGAGTCCGAATCAGCCTCTGAGTATCACGATCGAACGTGGCGGCCAGAGGTTCGACAAAACCATCGTGCCTGAGGCTTTCGGCCCTAATTCAAATTGGGCTCCACGGGATGGACTCCTAAAGAGCCAAACTTCGCTATCACCGAACTCGAACCGGGCATGCCGGCCGCGAAAGCCGGATTAAAGGTCGGCGATGAAATCGTCTCTGTCGACGGTCAACCGATGGCCGGGCCTGGAAGCGATGGTCGAGACGTCTGAAGCGTACCAAGAACAAGCCGATTGAGATTGTGGTGCGCCGACAAGGTCAGCTCAAGACCTTCACCCTGCAACCCGTTTTGTCCGACGGAAATGGGGCTCCCAGCGAAAAGCGCTATCGGGTTGGAATTGCAAGCGAGATGACGAAGGTCACGACCCTCCCATTTACAGCAGCGTTGCGACGTTCCGTCCAACAAAACAAAGAGGGTTCGCTCCTGATCCTGGAACTCGTCCGAAAGATGATCGAGCGCAAGATTTCAATCCGTTCCATCGAGGGGCCAATCGGTATCGGACGTGCCGACCGGACAAGCTGCCAAGAGAAAAGGTTGGACGCCGCTCTTGGAATTGACCTCGATGATCAGCTTAAACCTGGGCATCTTTAACTTGTTGCCCATTCCTATCCTCGACGGCGGAGTGATCATGCTGTTGTTTGTGGAAGGGTTGATGCGCCGCGATATCAGTCTGCCGATCAAAGAGCGAATCTACCAAGCGGCATTCGTATTCCTGGTGCTGTTCGCGGTCATGGTGATCTACAACGATCTGGTCAAAACCTGGCCCGCCATCATGCAGAGATTGCCGTAGTTTGAGGATTTGACGCCGGCAGATTCCAGCTCCGATGCACGCCCACGCCCGCAGCTGTTCATGGGACGTGCGCGCCAGATTCCTCGCTCCGGCTGACGAAGTGACGATTTCCCGTCCGACTGCAGCGTGATTCCCCGCAGAGCACATGCTAAACTAGAAGTTCCGGATGGCTAATATTCAACGTAGAAAGACGGTTACCGCATCGATCGATGGCGTGCGCGTGGGCGCGATGCACCAGTTGTGGTGCAATCGATGACCAATACCGACACCGCGGACGTCGCCTCCACGGTCCAGCAGGTTGCGGCCCTGGCTCGGGCGGGGTCTGAACTGGTTCGGGTCACGGTCAACAACGAAGAAGCGGCCGCCGCAGTTGCGCCCATTGTCGAGCAACTCGACGAGCAAGGTGTGCGGGTGCCCATCGTCGGCGATTTCCATTACAACGGACATATTCTGCTGAAGAAGTATCCCGAGTGCGCGCGGGCGCTGGCCAAATACCGTATCAATCCGGGCAACGTCGGCATTGGCCGTAAGGACGACAGCAATTTTCGCACCATGATCGAAGTGGCGGTCGAAAACCAGAAGCCAGTGCGCATAGGAGTGAATTGGGGATCGCTCGATCAGGCCTTGCTCACTCGCATGATGGACGAGAATTCCCGCCTGCCGGAACCGAAAGACGCGCGCGAAGTCACCATGGAAGCCATGGTCGTGAGCGCCTTGAATTCCGCCGCCCTGGCTGAGAAATACGGCCTGCGGCCCGATCAGATCATTTTGAGTGCGAAAGTCAGCGGTGTGCAGGACCTGATCGACGTATACCGTTCGCTTGCGGCGCGTTGCAATTATCCGCTGCATCTCGGATTGACCGAAGCCGGCATGGGAGCCAAGGGTGTCGTTGCCTCCAGCGCCGCACTGGCGTCCTGTTGCAGGAAGGTATCGGCGACACCATTCGAGTTTCGCTTACGCCCGCGCCCGGCGGCGACCGCACCGAAGAAGTGCGGGTCGCGCAACAGATTCTGCAGTCGCTTGGAATTCGGAGCTTCACCCCGCAGGTTACGGCCTGCCCGGGTTGCGGGCGAACCACCAGCACCTTCTTCCAGGAAATGGCAGAGCAGATCCAGTCTTACCTGCGCGAGCAGATGCCGGTTTGGAAGGGACATTACACCGGCGTTGAAGAAATGAAAGTCGCCGTCATGGGATGCGTGGTCAATGGCCCCGGCGAATCAAAACATGCCAGCCTTGGCATCTCTCTTCCTGGAACTTTCGAAGAGCCGAAGGCGCCGGTCTATGTGGATGGACGTTTGTTCACCACGCTGAAAGGCGACAGAATAGTCGCAGAGTTCATTCAGATTCTCGATGAGTACGTGGAGTCCCACTACGCCGCGAAAGAAGAAATCGTAAAAGCAATGTAGGCGCGCGTCCCCGCGCTCTCCCTTCACGCTAACCGAAACAAATCCTCCCCTGTCTCTTCGTCCACGATTGGATCGGCAATCTTCTTCAACTCGGGATAGTTTCGGAACAACACTTCCGGAGCCTTTACGCGTTGTCCGGTGAGCATGTGTTTGAGTTGCAGCGCGTTGACTCCGGCTTTAGCTTGAAAATGATTGTTGGCCACCACGTAGGTGATCTCGGCCTTGTGGGCGATGCGTTCGATTTTGTCTTTCCACCCGGCTAGCTCCGAGTCGCGATAGAAGTAGTTGTAGCGATCCTCGCTCTTCTCGGCTTCAAACCACTGATCATAATTGCGTCCATGCAGCCGGACATACGCGGCCGGCGACGTCACATGCTCAGTGGGTTCGAGCGAGCGCCCCATCAACGGCTGGTCGATATTGCAGAAAGCGACATTTTTCTGAGCGAAGTAGCTTAGCGTTTCTGGATTGTCCCAACTTGCGTGCCGCACTTCCACCACGCGTGGATATTCGATGAACTGCCGCAGCAATCCATCCAGATATTCGCGGTTCAGGGATGTGTTCTTGTACGAAACCGGAAATTGAATCAGCAGGGCGCCGAGCTTTCCTTCGGCTGCCAGCGCTTCGAGCCCTTCGCGGGCCAGCGCCTCGTCTTCATCATTGGGCTGGATGGTGGCCGCAGAAGTCGGCTCCATCACTGCGAGTGGAGAGTGGGTGAAGGAGCGATGAAGTTTGGCTGTGAACACAAACCTGGGATTAACCTCTGTTGCCTTGCGCGTCCAAAGCTTGGCCAGGTGCGGCTTGATGTGTCCATAGAACGAAGTGTTGATCTCGACCATATCAAAGCAGCGCGCCAAGAACTCCAGTGGATGTTGCTTGCGATGATGCATTCCGGGAGGATAGAAAATTCCTTCCCAGTCTTTGTAGGACCAGCCGGCGGTGCCGACGCGGATTTCAGGTGTTCCTTCCATGAGGGCGGCGGAGAAGTGCGCAGTTTGCAGGTTAGCACAGGGAATTGCAGGGTCGCCGGAATGGAAATCCGGTGATTTGCGGGATGCTGATTGTTGACTTATTGTCAGTAGAAGAGCAGCGCCACCCAGTAGACACCGTTGGGATATTTCAGCCCGTGCGCGCAACAGGTCCCCACCGCAAATGCATGCACGCTGCGATCTCGGATGATCTTTGCCACATCCTTGGGAAGCGCATCCAGTTGCATGCTGGTATAGCGGACCACATAGTGGGCTTGGGGCGCGGGAGTATTCAGCGAATCGGCTTGGGCCATCGAGCAGGCGCAGGCTCGCGCCACGCCACTATCTTCCCGCTGCAACTGGGGAAGCCTGGCGTCACTACGCATCCGAATCACGCCGGCAGCCACGCGATCGTCCGACTCCTGTGTGGAATAGATGGCCAACCCCTGGCCAAAATCCTGCGTGACGTAGAGCGTGTACCCACTGCGAATGACGCGCGAATCCGGCGACGTTATACGCTGGATTCAACAGGTTTTGGCGGTGCGGAGGTGAAAGCATCAGGCCTTCCTGCGCCAGTTCGACGCTGGCAGCGGAAGCCACATTTTCTCCTGCCTGATTGAGATGCAGAGTTGCTGCTGGCCGCCAGCCGTTGCGCAAGGGAGGGCTCACCGGGAAATTGATGCGAAAGTTGCTGCTGTGCAGCCATGGCGGCGGCATGCTGCCGGGCCGCTTGCGTCAGTCCTTCGTCTGCCAGCAGCGGAGGAACGCCGCCCTGCGCCCGCACCTGGTTCGCCATGGCAAGCAGCTGTCGCTCAGCCTCAGCGTCGTAGGACACTGTAGACGGAAGTTGAGGTGGCGCGGCAGGCCGGTAACTGGCCGGTTTCGGCTTCGGCACCGTGGCTGGAGCAGCGCCGCTCGCGGCAAAAATCGCCAATGATAGCTAAAAAGGCCCGAAGCATAAATGTTTGACCCACGCTTCAGGACCTGGGAACGAAACTTCCTGCTTTGTTTACTGGACGATACGCTCTAGAATCACCTTAAGCACCATTACCCGGAGACATAGCGAATTGGCCGTCCTCTCATTGCTGCTTGGCCTTGTTCTCGTCTTGAACCTAGTACTTCTGATACTCGTCCTATTGCTCTTGCAGCGAGGATCTGGCACTGGATCGCAAGCGGAAGTATTTAAACAACTTACGAGCCAGTTTGAGGCCTTGCATAAGACTCTTTCGCAGCAGTTTGCCTCCGCCACCGCCGATATGGCCAGCCGCCTGGAGCAAACTAAAGGCGATCTCCGCCAGCAGGTCACAGATCGGCTGGGCGACGGCTTCTCGTTAATGCGAAATGCGGTCGAAGAGCAGATGAAAGCGGGCCGTCAAGAGCAATCGGAAGGGCTAGCCGGGGCCCGCACTGAGCTGACTTCATCGCTGGCGCTGACCACTTCCCAACTCAAAGCCGAGTTCGACGGTCTAAACCAAAAGACAGCCCAAAGCCTGGAGGCGATCCGTGATCGTGTCGATGCCAAGTTGCTCGCCATCACCGATCAGGTGCAGCAAAAGCTTGACCAAAATATCAAGGAGGGTTTTGCCCACTTCGAAAAGGTGCAGCAGCACCTGAAAGCGGCGGAAGAACAGTTACGCGAGGTCGGGCGCGTTGGGAAATTCCATCAACGACTTGAACAATTTATTGAAGCTGCCGCATTTGCGCGGTCAGTTTGGCGAAGCCAGCCTGGAGCGTTTGCTGGCGGATTTTCTTCCCGCCAATATGTTCGAGATGCAGTCTGCGCTTCCCGATGGCGGCCGTCCCGACGCCATGATCCAGTTTCCCGATCGCCGTCTACCCATCGATGCGAAATTTCCTCGGGAACAAGTGCTCGCGCTCTTTGAAAGCAACGTCGCAGCTGAGATCGAAGAGGCGCGTCATGAATTTGTACGGGTGATGAGAGTGGAAGCCAAGCGCATCAAGGCCTACATTCAGCCGGAACACGGGACCACCGACATCGCCCTGATGTATTTGCCCAGCGAAACCCTCTACATGGAAGCGGTCCGCAACCGCGAACTTGCTGACTGGCTCAACCAGCAGCACGTATTTCCGGTCTCGCCCAACACTCTGCTCATGACGCTGCAGACGATTGCCCTGGTGCACAAGTGGTATGAAGTCGCCAGCCGCTTCGAGAAGAGTCGCCTCGAACTGGCGAAAGCACAAAAATCGTTCGACTACTTCCAAACCCAGTTTGAAAATGTGGGCAAGAATCTGAACAAAGCTCAGGAAGCGTTCGAGACCGCGCAAAGGCATCTGAAAACTTATCGCGGTCGCGTCACTGTTCTCAGTGGGCAGGAGCAGTTGGAGCTGGATACCAACACGAAGGCAGAGGAAGCAGCCCTACCGCTCATTGACAAAGCCAGCGCGTAGGATGGGCGTCGCCACAGTACTTGCCCCGCGCTCCCTCGGCGACCCAAAATATTTCTGACTACATTTTTGTGATGGTGAAGCTACCAGAACCGGTGCATCCCGCGGTCGCGCCGGTGAGACCCCAGGTTCCAGTTATGGTGTTGCCGTTAACGTTGCCTTGTAGAGTAAGCGCATTTACGTCGGCCGGGGACTCAGTCGAAATGTTCAAGCCGAATGAGCCGGTGACATTTCCATTGAAGTTCCCGCCTACCCCGAACGAGCCGGTCTCCGTTGTAGGCGTCGCGAAGCAAGGCGAATTTGAATTAAATTGAAAGTTGGTAACGCTCAGCCCATTGCTGCCGGTTTGGGTCAGGGACAGCGTGAACGCGAACGTTTGACTTCCCGTCAGGGACGCCGACCAGTTTCCATTGATCGTGCCCGGATTATTCGAACCTCCACACGCACCGAACGTCTAACCCCAGCACGAGCAGCATAACGATTCCAAATGTCTTCATGAGGGCTCCCTCCAGCTCCGAAAACCCGACCAGCCATGAAAAGTTGCGGAAAAGAAGATACAAATGGCGGGTCGCGGGATGTAACCGCAATGCGGGGATCATCGCTTCGTACTGTGGCGTACCGTCGTGGGCACAGTAAGTGCTTGATTTCATTTCGATGGCCTGCCGGGCTGCAGGCGCGAATCAGCCACAGCGAAGAATTGACGTAACCACCGCAGGGGCTAGACTCCGCGCTGGAGGTATTCCCATGCGCTGTTTGCTTAAGGTTTTAATTCCGGTTGAGGCGGGAAATGCTGCGATTGGCGATGGCAGCCTGCCCAAGACTATTGAGGAGTTTTCTAGGTTGTAGTTGCTTATTTCTGTGCCTTTAGGCGCAGACAGCCGGGTTACGAATCGGTTTTCTTCAGTGGGATGCCTGGGCCGCAACTTCGGGTGGCTTCGCTTTTACGGTCGAGGAGGCATGTGTTCCTTTTGCCGCAGGATGCGTCTTCGCCGCTGCCGCTTTTGCCGCTTTACCTTCGTCCAGCTTCTTGCGATTGAAGTCGCGAACAATGCGGGCCACGTACGACCGGGTCTCGCGATAAGGGGGAACGCCATGATACTGTTCCACCCTCTCCGGACCGGCGTTGTAGGCAGCAAGAGCTTTGACCAAGTCAAAGTTGTAGCGTTCCAGAAGTTCACGCAAATAGCGTGTGCCTCCTTCCACGTTGGCACTGGGATCGAAGGCGTTGGAAACGCCCATATTGGAGGCAGTTTGGGGCATTAGCTGCATCAGGCCCCGGGCGCCCTTGGGTGATACGGCGTGCGGATTGAATCCGCTTTCAGCGTGGATCACGCTGTTGACCAGGTCGGGATCGAGGTGGTGACGGTCGCTGATGTCGTGGATTACATCATCCAGTCGGGCCGGACTCTTTGGTTTCACAGCAGTGGCGACTGGAAGAGCCGGAGCAATGGGGCCGGAGCAGCAGGAGTCGGAGCGGCAGGAGGAGAAAGATCGATCTCGAACCGTTCGATTTGCGCGGTGGGGATGTCAACATATCCGCCAGGGTCGGCCGTCAGATATAAGCGGGTGACCGAGCCCACGATCTCACGGCGCTCGTGGCGGATGGAAAAGCCATTATGCAAGATTGCCAGGTCGGCCGCGGACGCGGGAATCGCGAGAATCAACCAGGCTAAGGCAACGAGTTTTCGCAACTTCAACATACTTTGATATCGCCGGGCATCGCGTCCCCAACTCTTCTCTGCAGTAAATCAGGCACCGACGCCGAATCCACCTAAGACCTGCTCGATGGCTGCCGCCACGCCGTTCTGATCATTGGGCAGGGTCACCGCCCATCCATTGCGGCGTAACTCTTCTGATGCATTTCCCATGATAAACGGCACCCCGGCGAAGGCAAGCATTTCAATGTCGTTGTAATTGTCACCAATGGCCATGACCTCTTCGCGAGGCACTCGGCGATGCTGGGCCCAGCGCTCGACTGCATGACCTTTCGAACATCCTTGATTGAGGACATCGATCATACAAAGATCGCGGACGGGATACTCAGTTCGCAGGACCGTGATGACTTCGTCTAAGCCACTGGCCGCCAGCGTTGCCAGGGCGCGGTGCATACGCTCGATCGAACCACAAAACATGGCCTGCACCGGGTCGGTCGTGAGGGACCGCTCAATCGGAATGACGAAATCAATGTATTGCATGTTTTTCTCCAGCCAACGCTGGATGCTAGCATTCAGCTCATTCATGTGCTCGAGCACGATGGCGCCATGAGATTCGCTATCAAAGGTGATGACGGTATTGCCGCGAAACTCCCGCATCGCTTCGCAAAGTTTGCGGCAGGTTTCAGCCGGCAGAAGGTCGCGGTGGAAAGTCTCGCCGGTGAGGGAGCGCGTGATCGCCCCGTTGGAACTGATCATCCAGAGATCGAAACCAAGCTGTTGCGCGATCGGCAAGGCAAAAGTATGCCGCCGCCCCGTCACCAGGATTATTTCCACTCCCTTAGTATGGGCGCGGCGCAGCGCCGCCAGGTCAGCCGGCGAAATTTGGAACTCGGGATTCAGCAGAGTGCCGTCGATATCGACAGCCAAGAGGCGGATGGGAAGCGTCACCACTTGCAATTCTAACATTGAAGATCAGGTGTCAGGTCCCGGGTTTCAGGTCTCGGGTCTACCGCCAGACGCGTTGAGCAGTTGCCGAAAGACGAACGGAGAACGACGTGTTCATGGAAAATAGCACTTGAAACCCAAGACCTGACACCTAGCACCCTCAACCTAAGACCTGCAAGCCCCCATGCTATAGTGCGGCATCAACGCATGGGATCACTGCTCTACCTATTTTTCCCGTGGGGTCTCATCCTGCAGGGGGTGGCGATTGTCCACTTTATCCGCCGCCGCCCCGATTCCTTTTGGCTTTGGATCATCCTGTTCGGCGGTGGTCTGGGCGCTCTCGTCTACATTGTGGTTGAGGTAATTCCAGACGCGGGCCTGCTTCGGCAGTCGTTTAAGGTGTTTCCTCGGCGCAAGCGAATCCGCGAACTCGAGGCTGCCATCCTGGACAATCCTTCCGCCGGCAACTACGAAGAGCTGGCCGACCTCTATCTGGAGGAAGGGAAGTTCGCGAGGGCGCGTCAATGCTATGACAAAGCGATCTCGTCCCGCACCGATTCGCTTGACCCTTTCTATCGCAGGGGCATTGCCGAAATTCAAATGGGAGACTTCGCTGCGGCGAGAGCTGATCTCGAACGCGTCGTGATGCAGGATCCTACCTACGACTTTCACCGCGCGCGAGGATTACTGGCCCACGCTTACGCAAACACAGGGGAGCCGGACAAGGCCGAGGCGTTGTTCCAGGAAGCGACCAAGATATCGACTCTATCGGAGACGTACTACAACTACGCAACCTTCCTGGCATCTCAGGGCCGCAACGCTGAGGCGCGACAGTGGGCGCAAAATATTCTGGCAAAGAAGCCGACGATGCCGGGATACTTGCGTCGACGCGAGCGCCCATGGTTCCGGAAGGCAAATGCATTGTTGATTCGGCTGCCTCGCAATCACTAACCGTAAGACGAGCTAGTGCTAGACTTTTCTGAGTGGCGCCCAATCTCCTATCTCGAATGCACCAAATGTGGTGCACACATCAGCGCGGAAATCCCACAGACCGTCTGTCCCAAAGATGGCGGTGTTCTCTACGTCCGCTACGACCTGCCCTGCCTTAAAGGAACACTTTACCCCTGGGTCGCTAACTGGACGCGCCCCCACCATGTGGCGCTATGCGGAAATCCTGCCGGAGGCCGAGCCAGTTTCGCTAGGCGAGGGATTCACTCCGATGCTGCCCAGCCGCGAATTTCCCAATGTCTACATCAAGGACGAGGGCCTGAATCCCACCGGCTCTTTCAAAGCTCGAGGCCTCTCTGCAGCCGTGACCATGGCCAAGGCATATGGACTGAAGAAACTGGCCATTCCTTCTGCGGGAAACGCAGCGAGCGCGTTAGCGGCGTACGCGGCTGCAGGCGGGTTAGAAGCGTACATCTTCATGCCGAAAGATGTGCCACTGGCTAACCGCATTGAATGTGAGAGCTATGGCGCGCAAGTCACGCTGGTTGATGGACTGATCAGCGAGTGCGCACGCATAGTCGCCGAGCGGAAGGAAAAGGAAGGCTGGTTCGATGTCTCGACACTTAAAGAACCATTCAGACTGGAAGGCAAGAAGACGATGGGCTACGAGGTGGCGGAACAATTGGGCTGGCAGATTCCGCGAGGCATTATTTATCCCACCGGCGGCGGGGTTGGTTTGATCGGCGATGTGGAAGGCGTTCGAGGAGATGGAAGAGCTGGGTTGGATTGGCTCGGAGCGACCACGGATGGTAGCTGTACAATCATCGGGTTGCGCTCCAATTTCTAAAGCATGGGATGAAGGTAAAACAAGCGCGGAATTCTGGCCGAACGCTGCCACTTTAGCGGCAGGTTTGCGTGTGCCCAAACCGTACGGCGACTATCTGATCCTGGATATTCTAAAAAAGAGCGGCGGAGTCGCGTTGGCAGTGACCGACGAGGAAATAATGGATGCGCTTCGGCATTGGGCTCGTGTGGAGGGAATCTTTGCCGCTCCGGAGGGGGCAGCGGCGCTGGCCGCCTATCGCAAGCTGCGCGCCAGCGAATTCTTTAGCGCGGACGATTCTGTGGTGCTCTTTAATACCGGGTCGGGGTTGAAGTATCTCGACGTCATTGAGGGGTCCAAGAAATCCGACCGCTCGCAGCCCTTGGCTTCGCGGCAGATTGGTGGAATCATCGGGCCGTATTAGCTATCAGCTATCAGCAAGAAACAACAGTGACTGAGCATCTCTACTATCGCGATTCCTTCCTCTACGAATTTGACGCGGATGTTCTGGAGGTTGTGCCTGCGTCAAACTCCGATTCGCGTCCCGCCCTGATTCTCGATCGAACCGCTTTTTATCCCACGAGCGGCGGCCAGCTGTTTGATACGGGATGGATTTCTCCTCGACGGAATGACGCGAACGAAACTGCGCGTGGCGGAGGTGGCCGAACGAGAAGATGGCAACGATTCTGCACATTCTGCAAGTGTAGCCCAGACTACAGGACCGCAAGCAAAAGGGAATCCGCGTCCACGGCCTGATTGACGTCGGAGCGCCGCCACGACCACATGCAGCAGCACTCGGGACAGCATGTTCTTTCCGCTGCTTTTGTGCGTTTGTTCAACTTGCCCACGGTTTCGTTTCACATGGGCGCGGATTATTGCTCGATTGATCTGGATACGAAGAACTTATCAAACGAGCAGGTTGTGGCTGCCGAATCGTTGGCAAATGACGTTATCTGCGGAGAACCGCCCGGTGGAGGTTCGTTTCGTCACCCAGGAAGAAGCACGCGGACTTGGGTTGCGCAAACTTCCGCCAACCGGGAGGGACGAATTGCGGCTAATCAATATCCATGATTTCGATCTAACTGCCTGCGGGGGCACTCATGTTCGTGCGACGGGGCAGATTGGCTGCATCCTCCTGCGTAAAACGGAAAAAGTGCGGCAGGGCTGGCGAGTGGAGTTCGTCTGCGGAAAGCGGGCAGTTTCCACGGCGCGACGCGACTACTCCACATTGGCTGAATCTGCCAGCTTGTTCTCGAGCCAGATCTGGGACGTGCCGCAACAGATCCGTAAGGCGCAAGAAGAGTCGCGGGCCTCAAAAAAGGCGGTCGAGCGGTTTCTGGAAGAATTAGCTGACCTGCACGCCATCCGGCTGCTGACGGAAACTCCGGAGGAAGGCGGTCGCAAGATCGTCATACGTAACTTTCAAGACCGCGATGCGGTTTTCATCAAACTGCTGGCGCAAAGGCTCACTCGGCAGAATTCCCCTGTGGTTGCTCTTCTCGGTACGACTCAGGCCAGCCCGGACTGGTCTTCGCGCAATCGGTCGGACAGCCGTTCGACATGGGCGCGCTGATGAAGGAGACTCTCGCGCGCCTGGGAGGACGCGGGGGCGGCAGCAAGGACATGGCTCAAGGTGGGCTCACGGAAGTTGCGGGACTGGAAGCCACGCTGCACGAGATCGCGGGGAGACTTCGAACCTGACTGAGATCGCTTTCTCAAGCAGGGTTGCTCCGCTGGGGCCGAATGCTTGGGGTCCAAGGCTGACTTTAGCCTCTTCATGCTACATTTCCTTCAGCGGATTTCGTCGCTCGGCCAAAAATGGAACCACGTCTCATCCTCATCAATCTGCTGGTAAAGCTTGGCGTGGCCGCGTCGGCGGCCAGCATCCTGGGGCGGTCTGTCGAATTCAAGTCGCTGTTGTTTCGCGAAGAACGGAGCTGGAAGCAGAAAATCTACCTGGTCTTGTGGATTGGCATTCCGATGGCTCTGGGCGTCTGGATCAGGCTCAGCGCCAAGAGTTTTGTGGCCGGCGATTTGTCTTTTGAGACCACGATGTTGCTAGGCGTGGTAGCGGGGCGCTTTACCGGCGTGCTCGGCGGCGTTCTGGTGGCTCTACCAGCTCTTTTTCACGGAGAATGGGCCACTCTGCCTTTCAATGTCTTGTGCGGTTTTCTGGCTGGACAACTGCGCAGCCTGGCGCCTGACCCTGACGATATCTGGTCGTTTTCTCCTTTTATTGATTTGAGCATTTACCGATGGATTCGCCGCAACCTGCCGCGTCCCCGGTTGTTCGATTGGCAGATCATGTTCTTCGTGACCATCGTGGGATTGCGGCTTGTGCATACCGAGATGTTTCGCTTCCTGCCCTCGGCCACTTTCAGTCTGGAGAGTGAGAACTGGTGGGTAGAATCGGCCATATACGCGACCTCAATCATGGTCATTGGAACGGAGCTGAAGATCTGGAACAGCGTTCGCATCCAAATCAAACTGGAAGAGCAAGAGCGTATGCTGCTGCATGCGCGCATGGAAGCTCTGCAGAATCAGATCAATCCCCACTTCCTGTTCAATACGCTGAATTCGGTTTCATCACTGGTACGCTTTGACCCAGATACCGCTCGTGAATTGATTATCAAGCTGGCCAATATTCTGCGAAGACTACTGCAGAGCAGCGATGCTTTCGTGCCGCTGCGCGATGAGCTGGAATTTATCGACGATTATCTCGACATCGAAGTGGTGCGCTTCGGACGCGACAAGCTGCGAGTGGTGAAGGAGCTCGACGCGCCGTCGTTGGGTGCGATGATACCGAGCATGTTGTTGCAGCCTCTGGTGGAGAATTCGATCAAGCACGGCTTAGCCTCGAAGATCGAAGGCGGCAGCATTTACTTGCGTAGCCGACTCACGGATTCCCAGGTAATCATAGAAGTCGAGGATGACGGCGTGGGTATGGGTGCCGCGAATTTGTTGGAGCGGCCGAGCGGGCTGGGTGGCAATGGCATCGGCATGGCGAATGTCGCTGAACGTCTGAAGGTGCTCTACGGCGATAAGGCGCGGATGACCATCGACAGCCACGAAGGGAAGGGAACTCTAGTGCGGCTTCGCCTGCCAGTTCTGGAGAGCGAAGGGGCGATTCCCGCCACGCTCTATGAAGAGCGCTCCAGCACGCGACGGTAGAAGTCTTCGTATTCGGGAATAATCCGGCTGGAACAAAATCGAGATTGCGCCACAGCCCGGCTGGCTTTTGCCATTGCGCGCAGACTTTTTTCATCACTCAACAATTCCAACGCATACCGCGCCATGGTGTCGACGTCCCCAACGTCGGCCAGATAACCACTCTTGCCGTGTTCGATTAACTCCGGGATTCCACCCACACGTGTGGAAATGGGAACCACCTCGCAGGCCATGGCCTCCAGAGCTGCCAACCCGAACGATTCGAGCTCGCTAGGCAGCAGCATGATATCGGCGAGGGCCAGCTTTTCCTGGACCTGATCCTGCTTGCCCAGGAAGAGCACATCATTGTGAATGCCCTTCTGCACAGTCAGCCACTCGGCGCGGGAGCGGTCGGGACCGTCGCCGATCAACATGAGCTTGCAAGGCACTTGCTTGCGGACACGATCGAAGATCTCGATCGTATCCGTGACTCGCTTCACCGGACGGAAGTTAGACAGGTGCACGAGGATGCGCTCGCCGTTCGGAGCATATTCCTCCCTTTTCTCTAATGTCTTATGGCCGCGGACATATACATCACAATTCACGAAGTTGTAAATCACCTGGATATTGTTCTTGATATCAAACTCGCGCAGCGTCCGTTCCTGCAGGTATTTCGAGATGGCGGTAACGCCGTCGCTCTGCTCGATCGAAAAGCGGGTAATCGGCAGATAGGAACGGTCGAGACCTACCAGTGTGATATCGGTGCCATGCAGAGTGGTGACGAAAGGGAGTCTTCGTCCTCGAGGTTTTGAGGCCAGCATCTGCTTCGCCAGTAGAGCGCTAACCGAGTGTGGAATCGCGTAGTGCACATGCAAGAGATCGATATCGTAGAGTTCGGAGACTTCCGCCATACGCGTGGCCAGCGCGAGATCGTACGGGGGATAGTCGAACAGGGGGTAGCGCGAGACTTCGACCTCGTGGTAGTGAATGTTGGGATGCGGTCCGGTCAGGCGAATGGGCTGCGCGTAAGAGATGAAGTGAATTTCGTGACCGCGCTCCGCCAGTTCCAATCCGAGTTCGGTGGCGACCACCCCACTGCCGCCATAGGTCGGATAGCACGTGATCCCGATCTTCATGTCCGGCCCTCTCGCGCCAAGCTGGCTGGCCTTTCCCATTCGATGGCAGGTGAGCGGCTTGGATTCACATTTTGCCCGGTTTCAAGTGCAGGATAGAGGAAGTGGATCAGACGCCTTCCTTGGAATCTTTCGCAGCGGTTTCGGGGTCCATGGTCTCCAGAAGGCTTTGCAGGCGTTGCTGCTTTTGGTCGTCCAGACCGGTAAACTCAATGCCCATTCCCACACCGCCATCGCAGGCCCGCACAATTGCCGGAGTCGTGACCTTGTCGGATTCCATCCAGAAAGTGATAGTCAATTCTTTGCCCACAGGAAGTGGGAGCATGGTCTCTACATAACACCCGCGGCCGTTTATGTCTGTCGCCTGGGTCCGCATAAGGGATTTGCTATCACGTCCGTCGGATATCTCGATGGGAAAGGCAATTTTGTGGCGGGGGAACTTTCTCTGGTTTTTCGCGGACGGTGAATCTTGAACCGAAGCTGTTGCCTCTTTCGTTCGAGCCATTTCGTCTTCCCACGGACACTGCTGCCCATCGAGAATCTGCACACCGGCTTGGATATTCTGCAGTGGGCCCGCATCAATCACCCACATTACCTTGAAACGGGCTTTCTTCTCTCCAAGTTGTACGCCAACAATGTCTCCAGCAGCCAGTGGATGTTCGATGCCGGAAAGCTTGGCGCCATGTTCACTGATGTCGCGGGCGTGAGCCTTCTGAAGAAATGGACGACCGTCCGTGCCCATCCCCCAGACACGAACCAGGAGGTCGACGTCGACACGGGGCTCGGGCTTATTCGCCATGCAGCGGAGGTACCTCAGCCTCGAGAAATGATTCCCTCATGATAAAACCTCTTTCCAGCCCCAGGGTGGTTACGGAGGTTCCGCGCCAACAAGCGGCAAAAGGACGAATGCTATCACGCGCGTCCAACAAGGTCACGATAGGAAATAAGCTCAATCCCATTGCCGGCCAGCAATTCGCGAGTTGCCGGAGAAGTTAAGATCTGTAGTTCCTGCTCGCGTGAGGCCCGCAGCCGGGTTCGCATGCTCTGCAACTCAGCATCGTTATACCCTGGATGACAGACGAATTCCCAGGTTCCATCCGGAAGGTTCTCTATCATGAAGCGGAAGAGTTGCAGGTCAAGCGCGCCGGTCGCCACGATACCCAAGGTTCCATCTGGAGTAATCATTCCCGCTTGTTGCACGGCTCGGCGGAATTTATCGGCTAGCCCACTGAGTAGCTTGACCTCACCGTAACGCTTCCACAGGCGAGGACGCTTCGACACGAGCGCAAAAGCAATCGGACCGAAAGGATTCCGAATAGCTCGGATTCCACAAGCCTCCGCCGCTCGCAAGAGCGGCCGCAGGACGTTGGGAAAAAGATGGGTGTGCTTGTGGGAGTCCAAATGAGAGACCGCGATACCAGCGCTCTGCAGCTTGCGAATCTGCGCTGCCACTTCTGCTTCGAGCTGTTCAGGAGCAACCCGGCCACTGCCGGCAAGCAAAGCGAACTTGCTCAAACTCTGACGAAAGTGACTACTGTTTCGCTGATTGATGAGGCTCCGAAACTTGCGAGGCGGGAAGCACAGGTGAGCCATCCACGAGGACTACGTGACAGCCAATACTGAGTCGCGGCGTCGATTGGGCCACGCGCAAGGCATCGTCAAACGCGGCTCCGTTGGCCATGAGCGTGGCGGAAGTCACGACGCCTCGCGTGTGGGCCTCACCGATGGCGCGGTTCACTCCTGAGGTGAGCCCGAAATCGTCAGCATTGATGAGCAACCGCCGCACCGCGCCAGTCTAGCAGGGAATGCCGGAAGCCCGGTTCACCAAGCAGTACCTAAACGGTTGCAGGCTGTGCTCTGCAGAAGACTGTTATCATGACATAACGTACGGGAAGCGAAGGGGCGGTTAGCTCAGCTGGTTAGAGCGCCTGCCTTACAAGCAGGAGGTCGCAGGTTCGAGTCCTGCACTGCCCACCATCTTTCGCCAACTCATTCCTGCGATTAGCAACGCTTGGGTGTTCGTACCTTGAGTCAATAACTCTGTAACATGCCCCGAATTATGCCTTCCATCTTGAGGGATGGAACTTTGGCGCGGCGATAATCACGATCAGGATTTGATCGCGCTGAGCGGAACAACGAATGACCAAGCAAAAATTGAACATCGCTATGATCGGTTCCGGCTTTATCGGGAAGGTGCATTCCAACGCCTTCCGGCAAGTCGGCCATTTTTTTGATCTGTCTTACGAACTGCATTTGAAGGTCATTTGTGGACGGAATCGGGCGAAGTTGGAAGCCGCGGCTGCACAGTGGGGCTGGGAAGAGGTCGAAACCGATTGGCGCACAATCATCAGCCGGAAGGACATCGATGTTGTCGACATCGCGGTCCCCAACGCATTGCATGCGCCCATCGCGATCGCCGCAGCCGAGGCGGGGAAAATCGTGTTGTGCGAGAAACCTTTGGCCACATCCTTGGAGGAGGCGGAGCGCATGGCCAAGGCAGTACGCCGCGTTCCGAATCTGGTGTGGTTCAATTACCGCCGGGTTCCGGCAGTTGCCTTCGCAAAGCAACTCATCGACCAAGGACGAACCGGGCAGCCGTTTCACTATCGCGCCCTCTACCTTAATCAGTCAGGCAATGATCCGTCGAAGGCCGCAGGTTGGCGCTATAAGCGCAGTGAAGCTGGAACCGGTGCCGCGGGCGATCTGCTCTCACATTCAATTGATCTTGCTCTTTACCTTAATGGACCCATTAGTGAACTTACTGCCATGACTCACACCTTCGCTCCAGGATCGTGATGTTGACGATGCCGCGCTTCTATTAGCTCGTTTTTCCAACGGGAGCATTGGCAGTTTTGAGGTCAGCCGCTACGGGGTCGGGTGCCAGAATCGCAACTCCTTCGAAATTAATGGATCCAAGGGCATGTTGCGATTCAGCCTGGAGGACATGAACCGGCTCGATTTCTACGACGCTACCGAAACCCCAAACCTACAGGGTAGCCGAAGCTTGATGGTAACCGGTCCGAACCATCCTTACTGGGAGATCTTCTGGAAGCCGGGACACGCAGTCGGCTACGAACATCCCTTCATTGCCACACTCGGAGACTTTCTCAACTCGATGACGCGGGAAGAAACGTTCCACCCCAACTTTGAAGATGCGCTTGCTGTGCAACGGGTTCTCGATGCCCTCGAACGATCGGCTCTATCTCGCAATTGGGTAAGGCTGAACGGCAATCAACAGTGAGAATGCGCCGACGAATGTCCGGCAGAACGGATCGGTCCCTGAGGTCCCCTTACTGGAGGGCCACCTTCCCAGTCAGTTCAATCTGCGCAGCCGAACGTGCAACGTACAGGTCGAAATCGCCTGGCGCAACCGTCCAAGTGTGGGTCTTGAGGTCGTAATAGGAGAAGGCGCGCCGATCGAGTTTGACTTGAACGTGCTTGGTCTCGCCGGGATTGAGGTTCACCTTTGTGAAACCCTTCAGTTCCTTTACGGGGCGGGGTACGGGAGCATGCCGATCACCAACGTATACCTGCGTGATCTCCGCACCGGCACGAGCGCCCGTATTCGTCACATCGAAGGCTATCGTGACCGGATCGACTCGCCGAAGCCGCCGCCGGGGAAACCGTCATATTTTTGTACGTAAACGTGGTGTAGGAGAGTCCGAAGCCAAATGGAAATAGTGGTTTGATTCCCGACTTGTCGAAATGGCGATAGCCAACGAACACACCCTCGTTGTAGCTAACTTTTTTCTCGCCATCCTTCGGGTAGTAACTGTCATGCACGGCATTGTCTTCCCAACGTCGCTCGATCGAGATCGGCAGCCTTCCCGAAGGGCTAAACTCGCCAAACAGAAGTTGTGCCAGCGCGGTGCCTCCTTCCTGGCCCGGGTACCACGCCTGGAGGAGCGCTGGGACACGATCGACCCACGCCGTCATATCCACCCCGCCCCCAGAGGTCATGACCACGACCGTGTCTCTTGTTTACGGCAGCGATTTGGCTGATCAGTTCATCCTGCCCTGGAGGGAGACGAAAAGTGCGGTCGCCACTTTCACCTTCGCTGGCGGTATCAAAGCCCACCGCTAGCACGACGGCATCCGCATGAGAGGCCAATGATTTCGCCTCCGCGCTTACTAGAGTCTCGGGACGGACGATGCCAAGATTGGCCGTGGTTTTGCCCCAACCGCTCTTGGCGTAGTAGTCGAGTTCGACCTCATGCGGGCCCGTGGTGAGAGTAATGGAAGCCTCTCCAACGAAGGCGTACCACTGTTTCCAGTTGTCCAGCACAAGCTTCTTGTCGATAAAGAGCCGGTAGCCGCCGTTTTCACCAGGACCTTGTACGAATGCAAGATATTGGCCGGGCGCAGCCGGCGTGAAGAACCCAGTCCAACGAATGGAGACGTTGCTATCCGCACCGCTCGCTCCGCGGGCTGGCTCATAGTGGACGTATTTATCGTATCGAACGATCGCAGGTGTGCCGCTCAGATCCGCGTTATTGAATAACTCTGTCTTCAAGCCTTTCTGGCCCCCAGTCGCCTGGGTAAATTCCATCTGCTTTGAAATTTCGTCAAGCGTAGTGATACCCGGCGAGTAATAGACCTGCGCGCTGTCGCCCAGGTATTTCACTATGCCTTCGAGATAGCTGACGGGTGTGAAGGGCTTGGCCTCTGCACTGCCCCCTCCGCCGGGTTGCGCGGGATAGGCATCAGGACCGATGACGGCGATCGACTTGATTCTTCCCTTTTCCAGAGGTAGAAGATTTCCTTCATTCTTGAGCAGGACCATGCCCGAGCGAGCGGCTTCGAGTGCGGTCTGCTTTCCCGCGATATTCAGAAGCGGGATTGACAGGTCGGTCTGGTCGCGGTCGAGCCATCCAAATTGAATCGCGGTGCGCAGGATGCGACGGATCTTGTCGTCGATGGTTGCTTCGCTCACCGTTCCAGCTTTGACGGCTGGCAACAGACTCGCGCGGTTCATGAACTTTCCCGACGGCATCTCGAGGTCGAGGCCGGAATTCGCTGCGGCGACACCGTCATAAGTGGAATCCCAATCAGACATCAAGATTCCAGTGAAGCCCCACTCTTTTTTTACGAGGTCCGTATTCAGGTAACCATTCTGGGTCATGTGAAGGCCGTTGGTAAGGTTGTAGGAATCCATGATGGACCCAACGTGTGCTTCCTTTACTGCGGCTTCAAAGACCGGAAGATAGATTTCGCGCATGGTGCGTTCGTCAATAATCGAATCGGTATTGTGACGGTCGAATTCCGAATTGTTACCCATAAAGTGCTTGATAGTGGCGCTGACCCGCTGGCTTTGCATGCCATCGATGTACGCAACCGCAGTTCGTGCAGCCAGGAATGGGTCTTCTCCGAAGTATTCGAAGTTGCGGCCATTCATCGGCGCGCGATAGATGTTCACGCCGGGACCGAGCATGAAATGCACACCGCGAGCACGCGCATCCTGCCCGATCATGGTTCCTATCCGTCGCGCCAGCTCGGGATCCCATGTCGCCGCAAGGCCAATTCCGCCAAAGACCGTAGAGGGGCCGTAATTGCGAACCCCGATTGGCCCATCGGCCATCTTCAGCCGGGGCAGGCCGATATGCTTGATTTCGCGGATGTAGAAATCATCGACGCCGCCAATGAGATCGATTTTCTCTTCCAAGGTCAACTGCTTGAGGAGTGAATCGACGCGAGTCTCGATGTCCGCCTGGGATCGCTGGGAGACCTGGCACAAGGCGGGTAAGACACTGACACGCTAAGGAGCAGACAAATAAATTGGAGCCTGCGTACCATTGCGATCCTCCGATAATGCGACCTTCTAAATAACCCCGAGAGAGCCCGATCCGTCTATTATTGCCCGTAACCAGCTCGACGCCCAAGGTTGCCAGGGCGATATCCTCGGTCGATGAAAGACCACTGACAGCGACTGCGCCAGCCACGGCGCCGTCCTTCCAGATGGGAATGCCGCCGCCCCAGCCAACAAATCTGGGATCGCCGTAGTAGGCAATGTCGTGCCCCTTTTCGGGGTGCCGCACCTTCTCTCCGATTTCCTTGGTCGGCTTCCGCTCTCGCGCGGCGGTCCACGCCTTATTCGCAGCAATTCGGACGGAAGAAACTGGAGCGCCGTCCATGCGGGCAAAAGCGATGAGCTCACCGTGGGAGTCGGCGACGGCAACCACAACGGATTTTTGCATGTGCGCAGCTTTTTCCACGATCAGGTCAATGATCTTCTTGGCCTCAGAGTAGTCGATGACGGGGACATTCCTCATGCGGGTCGGAGGAAATCTACTCGAACGGAGGGCCGCGCGCAAGGCGGCAACTCTTGGTGCTCGGTGAGATAGCGGCTAGCAAGGACCAAAAAAGCCGAGCTGGGCAAAAATGCCCAGCCCGGACGATTGCGCACGACTTAGAAGACAAGTTTCAGAGCAAACTGAATCAGACGCGGGTTGCTGTCCGGATTCGAGGACACCACCTGTCCAAAGCCGTTTGCGCTGTTGTTGCCCGCCACGGGATTAAAGTTCGTGCCGGGGAAGCCGAAGTGCGGGTGATTAAACAGATTGAAGAACTCCGTGCGGAACTCGAGACCCACTCTTTCCGTGATCGCAGTTCTCTTGAAGGCGGCGAAATCAAAGTTGTTGATTCCGGCGGCGCGCAGTGAGGAATCCACGCGCTGTTCAGTCCCGAATCCATAGTGCGGCGGAGCGGCGAAGCAACTCACATTAAACCACTGGTTTAGCCTACCGTTTAAGCCGCTGCCTTGGGTTGATTTGTCACATCCACCCACAACGTTGGGGCGGACGTTGGAAACACCGACGTTGAGGTTCTCCAGTGGAGTTGCCGACCCACCCCATGCAATCTTCAGTGGGAAGCCCCGCTGGAACGTAGTGACTCCGTCAATTCCCCACCCGGAGACTACTTTACTTGTCACTCCGCTTACGCCGCCGAGGAACCTCTTCCCGCGGCCAAAGGGGAGATCCAGCACGTAGCTGATGACGAGGCGTTGCGAAACATCCTGCGAGGAGAGAGACTTTTCTCCGTTGAGGTTGTTCCAGTCCTGGACTTGTCCCACGCCACCGGTGCTACCGTTCTCCAGCCAACTGGTAAGCGTGTCGGTGTTGCTGAGCAGTTTTGCGTTGGTGTAAGCCACCAGCAAAGTTCCGCCACCCTGGAACCTTTTGGTACCCGAAACCTGCAGTGAGTTATAGGTGCTGCCACAGCAACCAAACCCGGCAAGGTTTACGTCGGTGTATTGCGGGAAAGGCCGGGCCAGCTGACCGGCAACGATCGTCGTGGCGCCGATAGTTGCGTTCGCACTAGTCCCAGCCATGGGGTTATTTATTGTTTGCCCAATCGAGACCGTTTGACCGGCCGCAGCCTGAGCCGCAGCTTGCGCAACAGCGGAATCAGGTATCTGGTTCAGATGGGTCGAGTACTGTGGCAAATGCACCCCGTGAGAGCCGGCATAGGCCACATCAACAAAGAACCCGGCCGGGAGCTCGCGCTGGATGTCCAGATTGTACTGCTCGACGTATGCCGGCTTGGGGTCCAAGTACGGCGCCAGAGTCGGTGATGCCGGATGCCGCCACAAATGCTGAAGTGTTCCCACCTCGTCCCGGGCGGTGGCAGGATCCCCCCGGCAGTAAACGGGCCCGCTTGAGCGCAGGTGAAGCTGGCAAAGCTAGTACCGGGAGTTAAGGTACAGAGGGACCCGTCCAAAGTGCTGACCGGAGTCTTGCCCCCATCCAGCGTGGCGGTAAACGGCGTAGTTGCCAGGTTGACCACGTCGTTATCAGGATTCAGAGCAAAGGAAACGTAGTTCGGAATCCAGAACACGCCATATCCACCGCGGATCACAGTCTTTGGGTTCCAACTATAGGCAAACCCGAGCCGCGGGGAGAACTGCTTTTTGTCCAAAGGAATGTTGTTCCGGCTCGAGTTCGGAGGCGTTCCCACAAGAAGCGCATCGCCCAAGCATACCGAACCTACCGTGCCGCCGCAGCCCGTAACCGTCCGGTTCACGACGGTGGGATCGAAGAAGCTCAGCCGGTTGAACCGGTCCGACCAGCCCCCTTGCAGCTCGTAGCGCAGCCCGAGATTCAGGGTCAACTTGGTGGTGACGCGCCAGTTGTCATTGCCGTAGAAGGCGCGATAGGTCTGTCTGCCCTGCGGTCTGGGCGGGCACCTGGGCTACACCTTCAGTCTGATTGACGAAGCTACCCTGGTTTTGGGACAGCCCTAGCAAGAAATCGGCGAAGGGGAACCCCCCGGTTGCGCCGGACGCGGTTGGACCACCAGCGCTTGCTTGTCCAGCTTCCGTCGAATGCGAACGCTCCGCTGGCGATGTTGGTTTGGAAGTAATTATCCAAACCCAATTCATACTGCCCGCCGACCTGGAAGGTGTGCTTGCCACGGATAATGGTAAGCGCCGGAGTAATGTTGTACTGAGTGTTGTGGTCACCGATAGCGCTGTTTCCCTGCGATTTGCCAACGTCGTTGGGGAAGGGGAAAGCGGGCGTGGGCGGAGTCCTCATGACAGCAGGTGGGGTGTTGTAGCTGGCGGGCCAACCCAGATGTTGTGAGGTCGTAGCCCGAAAGGATGGGTGCACGGGCGTAGACAAAGCGGCTGCCCGCGATATTAATGTCGAAGATCGTGTTCGAGGAGAAAGTGTGGTTCAGATCAATGGCCAGCAGCTTGGAGTGGTAATTTTCCGCGCAGCGGTCAAAACACAGACCAGTTCCAAATGGGTTGGTCGGCAGGTCAAGCAGTCCGAAGTAGGCGAACCTTCCGAAGAGTCGGGTCGTACTCGATATGTTTTGGTCGCCTCGGACCACAAATTCGTTGGTGTTTCCTCCAGAACTGGTGGCCGAGGTAAAGTTATTGACACTACCGCTACCCGGTAGGTGGGCAGGCGTAAAATACTTGTCCCACATGACGGTGGCGGCCTTACTGAATTCTGCTGTCGGAATTTGGTTGTTCGGGTACGCTGTGCGAGTGCCTGAAGCTGTCACCGAGTAGGGATCGTAGAGTTGGATTCCCTCCGCCAGTAGCGCGGAGAAATCGCCGTTTCGGAATGCCGTTTCGGGAACCGTAGTGGTCAGGACTGAACCCGTCCGTTGCCGGAATTGCTCCCAGCTCGCAAAGAAGAAAGTCTTGTCCTTAATGATCGGACCGCCGCCGGAAACCCCGTACTGATTCTGCACGTACGGAGGCGGTTCGTTGGGCTTGCCGGCCTGCTATTTCCGATTGCTTCAAGAAATAGTCGTTCGAGTTCAGCACCTTGGCGCGCAAGAACTCATGAGCTTCGCCGTGGAAGGAATTGGTGCCGGACTTGGTGCTCAGGTTCACGACGCCGCCCGCGAACTTGCCCCAATCCGCGCCCAGGTTGTTGTATTGAACTTTGAATTCACCAATCGAATCCTGCGTCGGAATGACGATCGGCAGGTTGATGTAGCCAATGTTCAGCGGTTGACCGTCCAGGTACTCCGCGCTCTCATTCGCGAAAGAACCTCCGACCTGGTAGTTTCCCCAGCTGAAAGGGTTTTGGCCAACCGGTGTGCCACCAGACCCGCCCTGCGCGACGGCTGCGGGAGAGATCGTAATCAGATTAAAAATGTTGCGGCCATTCAAGGGCAGTTCGTTGGCCTTGCGCTGCTCCACCACTTGGCCGAGCGACGATGTCTCCGATTGCAGTAAAGGCACTTCTGAGCTCACTTCTACGGTCTCAGTCACTTGTCCCAGGGGCATCGTAGCGTCAATGTGAGTGTCCTGCTGCACCTGCACAACAACATTGGCGCGCGTGTAGTGTTTAAACCCGGCCTTCTCAATCTCCAGTCGGTATTGGCCAGGAATCACGTTCACAAACTGGTACAAGCCTTCACTTCCTGTTGACTGGGTGCGTGTTTCCCCCGTGCCGGTGTTAGTCAAGGTCACTTGCGCCCCCGGCAGCGCGGCTCCGGAGGAGTCAGTCACGGTGCCACTGACGGTGCCGTAGGTGGACTGCCCTTGCAGGGAAACACAGACGAACAAGATTAGGGTTGTTAGCGAGAGAAGCTGCATCCAGAATCTGCGAGAAAGCATATGCACCGCCTTCAACTCAAGAGATGTAGTGCGCAAGCAATTCTGAGAACTCCACAACTCTGGTGCGAAAGAACGGCACTCTCATCCTGACCGCGGACGACCGGGACTCGCTCTTCGTACCGGATAGAAGACTCCCCGTGAGCAGCAGCATTTTTTCAAATCAAGCAAAACGATTTTTCGACTATTGCACGATGGGCACGCAGCTTGCGCCAACGCAACGTGCTTTGTCAAGAGAAAAATATCGATTTTCTACGCAATTATTGACGTTTTCGGGATCGGTCATGTTCTAATGGCGTTCGCCGCGCAGGAGTGTGCTTTTGCAGGCTTGTGTGCTTGTCAGCGGAGGCACTCCGGGGGAATGGGCTATAGAGCTAATCTGGCAAGGCAGTAAGGGAACGGTTGAATGAAATCTGGCAAGGCAGAAGGCGCGCCTAGAAAACATCATCGAGTCACTTTGAAAGTTGTTGCGGAGCGCGTTGGGCTCACTCCCGGAACTGTCTCTGCCGTTCTCAATAAATCACCAGCCTCTTCGTCCGTCCCGCAACACACAAAGAATCGTATTCTGGCAGCGGCTCGCGAACTCAATTATCGACCGAACTTTTTCGCTCGTTCACTGCGCGTAAAGCGCACATTCACCGTCGGAGTGATCGCACAAATCAGGGATGCCTACGGCTCCATGGTGATTAGTGGCATCGAAGAACATCTTCGGCAACATGGGTTCTTTTTTTTGATCGCGGATCATCGTCACGACGAGCAGGTACTGGAAACCTATTCCCATCTGCTCGTGGAACGAGGCGTCGAGGGCTTTATCGCCGTCGATGCACCCATCACGCGGCCGCTGCCGCTCACAACCGTTGCGGTTGCCGGACATCGCCGCGTGGAGGGCGTCACCAACATTGTGCTGGATCACCGGCGGGCGGCTTGGGTGGCCTTGAATCACTTAATCGAGCTCGGTCACAAAGAGATCGCAGTCATGAAGGGACCTGCCGACAGTTCCGATTCAGCGGACCGCTGGCAGGCGGTTCGCGATGTGTTCCTGGATCTCGGCATTCCGTGCAAGCCTGAGCTTGAGGTCCAGCTCGAAGGCGATTGCAGCACGCCGGGATTGGGATACCCGTTTACCAAGCAGTTGCTTAGCCGATGCCGTCAATTCACTGCTTTATTTGCCTATAATGATAATTCCGCCATCGGGGCGATCAGCGCAATCCACGAGTGTGGCCTGCGCGTTCCGGACGATATTTCGGTAGTTGGCTTCGACGACATCCAGGCCGCTGCATATAGCAACCCAAGTCTTACGACTGTGCGTCAGCCATTGCTGAAAATGGGTGAGATTGCCGCGCGCACTTTGATTGACCACATTGAGAACCCTGGGCAGGCGTGCTCGGAAATCCTCATCGAGCCGGAACTTGTCGTCCGTAAGTCGACAGCCAGAGCCAAACCGTGCTTGCCGAGTGAAAGCGATCGAAGCGTGGCATCTCTAGCAAATCAAGGTGCTAAAGCGAGGCGAGCGTAATCGCCTGGAAATTTTTGGCGAAAGCGCATCAAGCCCGTCTGCGTCGCGACGTGCCCAATGATTGAGGGAATTCCAAGTTGTTGAATACCTTGTTGTCGTTTATCTTGTCTCTTTCTTGCTTTGATGCTGTGGGCCCCGGCCCCTCGCGCACCGGTCTTCGACATCAAACAACCGCACGGGTTGGATTTCACCTTGCAGAATTCGCCCACGCCTCAGAAATATCTGATTGAAACCATGCCGGGCGGAGTGGCCTTGCTGGACTACAACAACGACGGTTTGTTGGATATCTTTCTCGTAAACGGCGGACATGTGACCAGTCCGATGCAAGCACCCGAGAACTTCGATCGTCACGACCCGCGCTACTGGAACCGGCTCTATCGCCAGAACAAGGACGGCAGTTTCACCGACGTTACGGAACAAGCTGGTTTGGCGAATGCCGGCGAGGGTAATTACGGAATGGGAGTGGCCGTAGGTGACTACGACAATGACGGCTATCCAGACCTATACGTGACCAATTATGGAAAAAATATTCTCTACCACAACAATGGCGACGGTACCTTCACGGACGTAACTGCGAAGGCAGGGGTAGCCGGGGGTGGGTGGTCGGTGTCCGCCGGATTTTTCGATTACGACAATGATGGAAAATTAGACCTATTTGTGACCCGATACATGGAATGGGACACCAAGCACAGTAAAGACTGCGGCGGCAACTATCACACCTATTGCCCACCCGAAGAGTTTCCTGCTACCACGGACATTCTTTATCACAATAACGGCGATGGAACCTTCACCGATGTAAGCCAGCGCTCTGGGATTGCCGCAAAAAAAGGACGCGGTCTGGGAGTAGCATTCGCCGATTACGATAATGACGGATTCACCGACATATTTGTGGCCAATGACGGTATGCAGCAATACCTGTTTCACAACAATGGCAACGGCACTTTCACGGAACTGGGTCTCGAGGCCGGCGCTGCGCTTTCCGAGGACGGCAGGCGGCTCTCGGGCATGGGTGTAGTCTTTCAAGACTATGACAACGATGGTCGCCCGGACATCATTGTGACCGAATTGCCCAGGGAGATTTACGGTGTTTACCACAACGATGGCAACGGTACCTTTAGCTATCGCAGTCTAGAAACCGGCCTGGGTGCGCTCTCGAGTGGAAGCTCAGGCTGGGGCGTTGGCCTGGAAGATTTCGACAATGACGGTTGGAAAGACCTGTTCGTTGCGCAGGGCCATGTGCTGGATAACGTGGAACAGATTGATCCATCACTGCACTACCACGAACTGCCGCTGCTGGCGTTGAATCAGAGCGGCCGATTCGAGCGGGTAGATTCCGGAGCAACGATTCCTGTCGCCGCGCGCGGAGCTGCGTTCGGCGACTTAAACAACGACGGATGGGAAGACGTGGTAATGACCTACCTCGGTGGCCATCCTCAAGTGTTCCTCAACCGTGGCGGCAAGCTGCACTGGCTAGTGATCACGCTACGCGGCACGCGCAGCAATCGCGACGGCTTTGGAGCCCGCGTGCAGGTGAACGGTCAGACGCGGTACGCAACCTCAGCCGGCAGTTATCTCTCGGCAAGCGACAAACGCCTTCATTTCGGACTTGGCACGACGGAAAAAGCCAAGGTGGAAATCGTATGGCCATCTGGCATTCACCAGATCTTGAATGATGTTCACGCCGACCAGTTTCTGGAAGTTCGTGAGCCGGAGAAGCCGTGATCCGCGCGCTCTTACTCTTGTGGTTCGCAGGACAGACTGCATCTCCAGACGCCGCTCAGCACATGCAGGCCGGTATTGAAGCGGAAAAACAACAACAATTCGCTGTTGCCGTCACTGAGTTTCGAAAGGTAACCGAGCTTGAGCCAGCTTTTGCGGACGGCTTCATCCATCTGGGGCAGGCTTACCTGGAGAGACAAGATTTCGGAGCCGCCATTCCACCGCTCAAACGTGCGTTGGAGCTGAGCCCGGAACTCGTCCCAGCCCACCGTTTGCTGGGTTACGCGCTGCTCACTCAAGGTTACGCAGTCGAGGCGATTCCACACTTGGAACGCGCGCAGGACAAAACTGCACTCGGGATTGCCCAGATCCAGGCCGGAAGACTGCAGGACGCAGTCTCAAATCTACAGGCAGCGCTCGCCGCACGGCCGAATGATCCCGATCTTCTCTATTACCTGGGACGTGCCAGCGGCCTGCTCGCTAAGCAATCGATTGACACTTTGCTGGCGGCTTATCCTGACTCGGCCCGCGCACATCAGGCGATGGCAGAAAACTACTTCGTGCTGCGCCGCATGCCAGACGCTGAAAAGGAGTATCGCGAGGCGTTACGCCTGCGACCGGATGTTCCCGAAGTTCACCTTGAACTGGGCGAAGTCTACGCTGGCGCTTTCCAATGGGCAAAAGCAGAAGAAGAGTTTCGGGCACAAACCAAGCTGCAGCCAGGAAATGCGGAGGCCGCTTACCGATTGGGAGCGGCGTTGTTGGAACAGGGCAAGGTACATGAAGCGCGGGAGGAACTCTTACGCGCCGATAAACTGATGCCGGATATGCCAGAGACGCTCTATTCATTAGGGAAAGCGGCTTCACTCGAAGGTGATACTGCCGCCGCCGAGAAAGCAGTGGACTAAACTCCTTGCCATTGAGAAGGTAAGTTCGCTCGCGGCGCAGGCACACTTCGCGCTGGCGAGCCTCTATCGTAAACAAGGGAAAACAGCAGCGGCACAGCGTGAAATGCAGGAGTTCCAAAGACTGCAGAACAACCCAAGTCAGGCGCAAGTCCCCGAGAAACAGGAATCACCGCACTAGCCATGACGCGAGTCGTTCGCCCAAAGCAATCCATACGGTTTCTGACTCACTCAATTCGGCGTAATCTCCTCTACTGGGTCGCAGAAGATCATTTGTGCCCAACTGGCAAGACGGGAAAGCCCAACACTTCGAGATCATTCCTGAATTGTTCGATCGATTGGAACTGGATCGCATGCATCCCCAAGGTGCGGGCAGCCTCGATATTATTTTCACGATCGTCCACAAAAAGTGTCTCGGAAGCCTTCACACCCAGGCCACGAAGAGTGTGTTGGTAGATGGCTGGGTCGGGTTTGACAAGTTTCACGTGAGCGGAGAAGGTCTTAAAAGTGAATTTCTTCATCCAGTCAAAATTGTCTTGGACATGTGCCGCCAGATCCGCGGGCATGTTTGATAAAAGACCGGTCTTTATTCCTGCAGCACTAACATTCAGCAACCACTCCACCATGGTGGGATTTGCCTTGCTCCACATCTCGATTTCCCATCGGCAGAGCTTCTCAACCTGTTCCGGCTCAAGCTTTATCCTGGCCTCTTCAGCAAACTTCAACCAGTAAGCCTCCGGCGTCAGATCACCCCGGTCAATAAGGGTTCGGCTTGCCTCCCACCGTGTGCGAAATGAATCAAGATTGAGTCCAAAAATATTTGCCATGCGCCTGAACTCTTCCGATGAGGGTCGATAGCACAGGACCTCCCCATAATCGAGAATCACAGCTCGCACATCTGGATTTCGTCACGACGCTTGCTTGACATTGGACTTCGCTCCACGTTCTTATCATCTCGTCTCGGGTGCTGTTACGTCCAATCCCAGGCATCATCCGAGCAAGCAGCGAGATTTTCATCGCACCGCCAGAAGGCTCCGAGATCATCCATCGAGGCAGCGTATACTGTGCGAGCTTTTGACGGCTGCATCCGGGAAGCTGCCCGGAGCAGGAGATCTAATCCCGCAAAAGGGACCGCTCGTGAACGTTGTCAGCATAGGTGAGGTGTTGTGGGACGTAGTCGGGCAGCAGGAGCACTTGGGCGGCGCCACTTTTAATTTCTCTGCCCACCTGAGCAAATTAGGGCATGACGTCTGCTTCATCAGCGCGGTGGGTGCTGACCAACGAGGACAGAGGATTCTGGAAAACATGCAGCAACTGAGTCTCTCCACTCGTTACGTGCGTGTTGATGCGCAGCATGCCACCGGCAGCGTGGCGGTCACATTGGATGCGGCCGGGCAACCCAGTTTCGTTCTTCATCGACCCGCTGCCTACGATTTCCCACGACTTACAGAATCGCAATTCGAAACGCTCATGTCGCACCCAACCGATTGGATCTATTTTGGGACACTGCATCAGATCAGCCCCGACGCGAAGGCTCTAACGGCAAGGCTTCTCGAACGTATTCCTGATGCGCGCCGTTTTTACGATGTAAATCTCCGTATGGATTCCTATACACCTTCTCTGGTACGGGAACTCATGTCGCGAGCCACGGTGGTCAAACTGAACGACACCGAGGTTACGCAGATTTGTCACATGTTTGGGCGACCATGCGATTCGGTGGAAGAATTCTGCCGAAGTTACGCCAAGACGTTTGGTTGGGAGGCCGTTTGCGTAACGTGCGGCGCAAAAGGTTGTGTATTGCTCATCGGCGATCAATATTGCGAGGCCAACGGCTATCGAATTGACGTTGCGGACACGGTCGGAGCGGGCGATGCTTTCGCGGCGGCGTTCGTTCACGGCATGGGCAGCGGATGGCCTGCGCCTCAAATCGGAGACTTTGCCAACCGTGTCGGAGCGTTGGTCGCCAGTCGCCCGGGCGCGATCCCACCTTGGACAGTCGAAGAAGCGAAAGCCCTCAAGACTAAGACCTGTCGACTGGAGTCGGCATGAAGATAAACGCGTATTTGGCGAAGAGCACGGTCGTCGCTGCTTTGGGCGGTTTGCTCTTCGGGTTCGATACTGCCGTCATCTCAGGCACTACAAGCGCTCTCACTCAAACCTACCAGCTCTCGCCAAAACTGCTGGGGATCACCGTCGCCAGCGCGATCTGGGGGACAGTGGTGGGGGCAATGCTTGCAGGAATCCCAGGGGAGCGGTTTGGCCGCCGTGACAGCTTGCGCGTACTGGCGATTTTGTATCTGCTTTCAGGCTTGGGCTGTGCGGGCGCATGGAGCTGGGGTGCACTGGTTTTTTTTCGTTTTATCGGCGGACTCGGGATCGGCGGCTCCTCAGTACTTGCGCCGATGTATATCGCCGAGATTGCGCCTGCGAAGTTGCGCGGCCGCCTAGTGGGATTATTTCAATTCAACGTGGTATTCGGTATTCTCGTGGCCTATTTCTCAAACTACCTGATCGGTCTGCAGCGCTTTGGAGCGTCGGAATGGCGTTGGGAGTTCGGCGTGACGGCAATCCCTGCGGCCGTGTTCTTCGTCATGTTGTTCACCATCCCCAGGAGCCCGCGCTGGCTGGTAAAAAAAGGCCGCGTGGACGAAGCAAGAGCCGTGCTGCGGCTGACGGGAGACGAAAACTACGAACGGGATTTGCAGGCCATCGTCGAGTCCATTGACGTTGAACAGAAGCAGGCAGCAGAAAAGTTGTTCTCCCGGAAGTATTTGTTCCCTATTTTCCTGGCGGTGAGCATCGGGATGTTCAATCAGCTCGCCGGCATTAACGCGATCCTCTACTACCTGAATGACATCTTTGCCCACGCCGGTTTCAGCAAAGTATCAGGCAGTCTTCAGGCGGTAGCTGTAGGCGCGACCAATCTGGCCTTCACCATGCTTGCGATGTCAGTGATTGACAAGATCGGACGCAAGACCCTCTTGCTAGTTGGCTCGGTGGGCACAGCGGTGTGTCTTGCCGGAGTGTCGATAATCTTCTTCACCGGACAGCACCAAAGCTTTCTGCTTTGGCTCCTGATTGGGTACATCGCATTCTTCGCGTTCTCGCAAGGCGCCGTCATCTGGGTCTACATCGCCGAAGTCTTCCCCAATAGCGTGCGGGCAAAGGGCCAAAGCTTGGGTAGTTTTTCACACTGGTTCATGAACGCGCTCATCTCCGGGATATTTCCGCTGATGGCGGCTTCTTCCGGCGCCTACCCGTTTGTTTTCTTCTCGCTGATGATGGTTGTGCAGTTTTTTGTGGTTCTCTTCGTATATCCGGAAACCAAAGGCTTTACCCTGGAAGAAATGCAGAAAGAATTAGGGATCGCCTAAGATGTACACAGTCCCAGGAAATATTAATGGAGAACGATCTGATCTCATGGGCCATAACAAATCTTCAGACTCCTGCAGCCAGTGATACTACGCGCTCTAGCTATAGAGCCGCGCTGGCGATGGTCACCACGCTGTTCTTCATGTGGGGTTTTCTCACCTGTCTCAATGACATTTTAGTTCCGCACCTGAAACCGATCTTCGACCTGACCTACGCGAAGATCATGTTTATTCAGTTCGCCTTCTTTTCGGCATACTTTGTATTCTCCGTTCCTCTGGGGAAACTGGTCGAGCGGATCGGCTACAAGTGGACCATGGTAGGTGGTCTTTTCACCATGGGGCTTGGCGCTCTGTTATTCATCCCGGCAGCCAGTGTGCCATCCTATCCGCTATTTCTCTTCGCTTTAATTGTCCTCGCCGGGGGCATCACCGCACTGCAAGTCTCAGCCAACCCGTACGTGGCGGTGCTGGGGCCGGCGAAGACGGCGTCCAGCCGTTTGAATCTGGCGCAAGCCTTCAATTCACTCGGAACCACGATCGCACCCTATCTCGGTGGTTTGTTTATTCTGAGCGCCGCTCCCAAGAGCATGGACGAGATTCGGCAAATGCCAGCCCAGGTGCTGCAAGCTTATCGATTGCACCAGGCGTCCTCGATCAAATTGCCATACCTGGTGCTCGGTCTTATTGCAATTGCGCTCGCGGTGACGATTGCCACATTCAAACTGCCGCCTATTCCAGAGGCGGAGCGACGTGCTGGCGACAAATCGCCCCATATGAGCCTCTGGAAGTATCGGCATCTGCTACTCGGCGCAATCGGGATTTTTGTTTACGTCGGCGCGGAAGTCTCGATTGGTAGCTTCCTCGTCAATTACTTCAGCCAGCGTGACATTGGAAACATTTCAGAAAAAGTGGCTGCCGGTTTCGTTTCCCTATATTGGCTGGGCGCAATGGTAGGCAGATTTATCGGCTCGGCCATCCTGCAAAAAGTTCGCACCGGAATCGTATTAGGTACGGCAGCAATCGTAGCTTGTCTTTTGGTATGCTACCTCCATGCTCAGCATGGGGCATGTCGCCATGTGGAGCATTATCCTTGTGGGCTTGTTCAACTCTGTTATGTTTCCGAGCATTTTTACCTTGGGTATTGCCGAGCTCGGACCGCTGACTGGGGAAGGCTCCGGGATTCTGATCATGGCAATTGTTGGAGGCGCGATCATCCCTGTTTTGGTGGGAGCGCTGGCGGATCGGATTGGAATCCACCATGCGTTCCTGCTACCTGCAATCTGCTATCTCTACATTGTCTATTACGGATTCAGGGGATCAAGACCTGTGCATGCTACGTGACCTCGGGAGAAACGGTGAGAGTGCAAGCTGAAACGAAGAATCCATGGGTGGTTGGCGTAGATATTGGCGGCACTAAGATCGCAGCTGGACTGGTGGGACGCAATGGCGAAATCAAAACTCAAATTCGCACCCCGATGGTCGCGAACCGCGAAGCCAAGCGATGGACTCGCCGCAGTTGTTTCCGCCATTGATCTCCTTTTTGCGAATGACCCGAAAACCCGAGGTTTGATCAGCGGAATCGGAATCTGCGCGCCTGGGCCATTGGATCCGAACACGGGAGTTGTGATCAATCCTCCAAATCTTCCATGCTGGCGCGGTTTCCCTTTGGCGGCAGAGATCGAGAAAGCCTATGGCGTGCCGGTGAAAATCGAGAATGACGCGAACGCCGCCGCCCTGGCTGAAGCTCATTGGGGTGCGGGTCGAGGTTATGGTCACATCTTCTACGCCGGCCTGGGAACGGGAATCGGTACTGGCATTGTGTTCGATGGACACATCTATAACGGCCGGACCGGCGCGGCGGCTGAAGGCGGACACATGAGCATCGACTATCGCGGCCCTCGCTGCGGATGCGGGAAGCCGGGCTGCATCGAAATTCTGGCCGCTGGACCGGCCATCGCTCGCAGAGCGCGTGCCAAGTTGGCGTCAGAAGGAGGTCGCTCAAGTATCCTTGACGCCACCAACGGAAACATCGAGGCGGTAACCAGCGAGATGGTTGGCCGAGCGTGCGCTGCCGGCGATCCACTTGCCAAACAGGTTTTACAGGAAACGGTCGAACTGCTTTCATTGTGGTTGAGCAACATCGTAGATCTCCTGGAACCGGATGTGGTGATCATCGGTGGTGGCGTAGCGGCTATGCTGGCTCCATTCTTCGGCGACCTCGCCAATGGGATTGCGAAACACTGCATCATTTCACGTTGCCGAGAGATTCCCTTACTCAAAGCGCACTACGGTGAGGACGCTGGCATCGCCGGTGGGGCGGCGCTGTGCTTGGAATACCTGCTACCCGTGACGGCGAAATGAGGTTCATTCAACAAAGCAGTGGCTGCGGTCCGAAGATGTCGCTGTACGACAACGATGACTAAGGAGTGCTGAAATGAGAGGGACTTGCCCTCGATTCTTCCGCAGTCTGGCTAATAGAGTGTTGCCACTTTTGGCGTTTCTACTATTTCCCGCGATAGTCGCGCTGCCGCTCGAAGCCGCCGAACCATCTTCGCGAAACCTGGATTCAGGCTGGCAATTTCGGGCGGTCGGAAACACGGACAAACCCGGCATGACGGAGTGGCGTCCCGCGCAGGTTCCGGGCGTGGTCCACACCGACTTGCTGCGCAACGGCCTTATCCCCGACCCCTTCGATCGAGATAATGAGTTCCGCCTACAGTGGATCGGCCAGACCGATTGGGAATATCAAACTACCTTTCAAGTCGATTCGGCTGCACTCGGCCATGATCACGTCGATCTAGTGTTTGATGGTTTGGATACCTTTGCGGACGTTTACCTCAACGACCAAGCGATTCTCAGCACCGACAACATGTTCCGCCGCTGGCGGGTCCCTGCAAAAGCCCTCCTGAAGCCCGGCGCCAATACGCTCCGTATTGCCTTTCATTCAGCCGTGGAAAAGATGGTTCCATACGTCAAATCGCTGCCCTATGTCTTGCCCTCGATATCAACCAATAATTTCGGGAACGAGGACAACATCGCGACCGCTCCGTACACGCGGAAAGCGCCCTATCAATACGGGTGGGATTGGGGACCGCGCTTCCTCACTGAAGGGATTTGGCGTCCGATCCGCCTTGAAACTTGGGACGCGTTGCGAATTGAAAACTTTCATATTCACCAACAGAAAATCACTGCTGACATCGCAAGCATTACGGCCGAAGTTGAGATCGAAGCCAGTCGGCCGACCACGGCCACTATTACATTGGCTCACGATGAAATGTCGGCCACCCGGACCGCGGATGTAACCCAAACTCTGCAACTGGATGCCGGAATCAATCATGTTTCGTTTCCCATTCGGATCGTCAACCCCGAAACTGTGGTACCCGGTTGGCTACGGACCACAAAATCGTTATCGCTTTTCCGCCTTAATTCGTGTTGGTCGCGAAGTCGCAGCTCGCGCGGAAGTGAGAACAGGACTACGTTCCCTCGAATTACGCCGCGTTTCGGATCAATGGGGAAAGAGTTTCGAGTTTGTATTGAATGGTATTCCCGTGTTCGCCAAAGGTGCCGATGTTATTCCGTTCGACAGTTTTCCCAACCGTGTGACCGCGGACGTCCATCGCAAGATTCTCGAGGCCGCTCGCGACGCGCACATGAATATGGTGCGTGAATGGGGCGGAGGTTATTACGAGTCCGACGACTTCTTCGATATTTGTGACGAACTCGGGATCATGGTCTGGCAAGAATTCATGTTCGGCGGAGACATGGTCCCGGGGGATACGTGGTTCCAGGAAAATGTTCGGCAGGAGGCTATCGAGCAGATTAAGCGCTTGCGAGACCATCCGAGTATCGTCATCTGGTGCGGGAACAACGAAGTCGAAACCGGTTGGCACCATTGGCGCGAGCGCCAAGACTTCAAAGAGTCAATCTCCGCGGAAACCCGGGATCGCGTTTGGCAGGATTATGTAATTCTCTTTGCCGATATCCTCAAGAGCGCGGTCAACCAATATACCGATCCTGTGCCTTACTGGCCCAGCTCTCCCAGCGCCAATTTCGAGGAAATTCCTGACAGCCCGTGATAACGGAGACATGCACTACTGGGCAGTGTGGCACCAACAGGCGCCGGCTTCCGACTATACCCTCCAGTTTCCACGCTTCATGAGTGAATTCGGATTTCAGTCGTTTCCAGAGATGCGTACCATTCGCGCCTTTGCCAACCAACCTGCAGGACTTCGACATTCGTTCCACCGTTATGCAAGCACACCAGAAAAACAAGGGTGGGAATGAACGCATTTTGACATACATGTTGCGCGAGTACCGTCAGCCTAAGGATTTTGCGTCCTTCGTGTACCTGAGCCAAGTGCAACAAGCGGAGATCATCAAAATCGGAGCTGAGCATTTGCGCAGACAGCGGCCGCGCACTATGGGTTCTTTGTACTGGCAATTGAATGACTGCTGGCCGGTCGCGTCCTGGTCGAGCATCGACTATTACGGGCGCTGGAAGGCTCTGCACTATTATGCCCGTCGCTTCTATGACGATCTTCTGGTCTCTCCCTTTTTACACGACGATGTGGTGGACGTGTACGTCGTCTCGGACAAGCTTGAGCCGCTTTCTGGAACCATTCACACCCGGCTGCTCGACTTCTCTGGAAATAACCTGCTCGATCAAACCAAAGTGATTCAAATCCCCGCGCAGTCAAGCGCCATCTATCTCAGTTTCAATACGGCAGAGCTGTTGGGGAAGGCCGATCCTCACGGAAGCTTTCTGGTGTTAGATCTGGAAGTGGGCGGGAAAAGGGTGTCGCGTAATCTTCAATTCTTTGATGTGACCCACAATTTGGAACTACCAGTTGCGCCCAACATTGAAGCGACGCTCAGCAAAGCCGGCGAAGACTACACCGTTACGTTAAAGTCACCACAGCTCGCTCGGAGCGTCTATCTGTCGTTCGGTGACCTCGATGTCCACACTGCGGATAACTATTTTGATTTGATTCCAGGAGAGTCAGTCACGGTTGCGCTCAAGTCTGCCGCCTCGCTCGATCAACTTAAGAGCGCACTGAAAATCACGTCTCTGACGGAGGCTTTCAGGTAGTGATGCAGGCGGTCTCCGATGCAATGATGTCTACCGACTTTCCCCGTCCAGGCATCTACCAATGAACTCAATTCTTACTCAAAAAGTTAAAGCATCGAAAGAAAATGCTATGGGACTCCTGGGAGCTAACCTCGCGGCCATACAGTGTGAACCCGATGGTGAAGACTGGGACGAGACCGTAAGCTGGCTTGTACCGGGATCAGGCCGTCGCGCGGCTGCACGCATTAGGGTCTCACTGCGCATCGCGCTCGCTGGAGAACGATCGCATTATGAGAATTGCACAGGTTGCGCCACTTTACGAAAGTGTTCCGCCTGCACTGTATGGAGGGACAGAACGAGTTGTTTTTTGGCTTACGGAAGAGTTGATCCGACTGGGTCACGACGTGACCCTATTCGCAAGCGGCGATTCTCTCACAACCGCTCGATTGGTGCCGGCCTGTAAGAAAGCCTTGCGATTGGATGCGGAGTGTGTGGATCAGCTAGCACATCATATGGTGATGCTGGACCAGGTTTTCAGCGAAAAAGAGAAATTCGACCTAATTCATTTTCATATTGATTATTTGCATTTTCCTATGAGTCGATATAACAAAGTCCCACAGGTTACGACCCTTCATGGGAGGCTCGATCTTCCCGATTTAGTGCCTCTTTACCGGCATTTCCGGAACATGCCGGTGATATCAATTTCAGACGCTCAGCGTAGGCCTCTGCCTTGGGCGAATTGGCAGGGTACCGTCCACCACGGTTTGCCGCGAGAGTCTTTTTCTGTTGGCGACGGAGGCGGCGGCTACCTCGCATTTCTCGGACGTGCCTCTCCAGAAAAGGGCCTGGACCACGCCATCGAGATCGCGAAACGCGCCGGGATGCCATTGAAGATAGCGGCTAAGATTGATCGCGTTGACGTGGTATATTTTGAGAATGTCATCAAGCCTCTGCTTGATCACCCGCTTATTGACTTCATCGGGGAAATCGGGTGTCCCGAGAAAAATGCACTTCTCGGTGAGGCTGCTGCTCTTCTGTTTCCCATCAATTGGCGCGAACCCTTTGGCCTGGTGATGATTGAGGCCATGGCTTGCGGCACGCCCGTGATTGCATACCCACGGGGTTCCGTTCCTGAGATCATGAAAGAGGGGGTCACCGGCTTTCTCGTGCCCGATTTGGAGAGCGCGGTGCGAGCAGTAAGGAGAATTGGAGACATCGACCGAAAAAAATGCCGGCGGAATTTTGAACAGCATTTTGACGCCCAGCGTATGGCGCAAGATTACCTGAACATTTATCAACGGTTGGCTCGAGCAAAATCTTCGTCGAGCACCGTTTCCGACGGAGCTCTCAGTTGGACGACGCTCGCAACACCCAGCAATACTACATAGCTACGAAGTCATCGCCAGCTGATGACCGTGCCAAAGTCCTGAAATACGGCGGAATGTTCTCCGTGTTCGACCATCTGGGGGATATCCAAACCTCTGGACTGGGCGAGCAGGGACTCTTCTTTCAAGGGACGCGTCACCTTTCAGAACTTATCCTTTGCCTATGGAATGCGCGGCCATTGCTTCTAAGTTCTGCAATCAAGGCAAATAATTTTCTCTTCACTGCTGACCTCACTAACCTCGACGTTTCCCATCTGGACAGAGTTGTCATACCTCGGGGCACGCTACACCTTCAACGATCAAAGTTCCTGTGGCAAGATGCCTGCTATGAAGAGTTCGCATTCATCAATTACGGTCTTTCGTCTTTGATGGTCCCATTCGGCATGAGATTTGGAGCAGACTTCGCCGACATCTTCGAAGTGCGCGGTATGCACCGGGAAAAAAGAGGCCGCCGCTTGGAAGACCGTGTCGTGAAGGATTTGATATTGCTTTCGTATGAAGGTCTGGACAAGACAGTTCGTGAAACTCGCATTCAATGCGAACCCATGCCCCAAACTGTCTCGCTGTCGGAGCTTCAGTTCGAAGTCCATCTCAAGCCCGGAGAGAAGACAGCCGTGCGTCTAGCCATTTCTTGCAGTTCCGGGGGTGAACACAATTCGGTTAGCTACAGCAGCGCAATGAGCTCTGCCAGAGACGAACAGAGAGAGGTCTCCAACGCTCTCCCTCAGATCGACAGTTCAAATTCCCGTTTTACGGACTGGATCAGACGTTCCGCGGCTGACGTTCAAATGATGATGATCGGCAATCCCGAAACGAATTACCCCTACGCCGGAGTGCCATGGTTCAGCACGGTTTTCGGTAGGGACGGGATCATTGTGGCTCTACAAATGCTCTGGTTATGCCCAGCCATCGCCAAAGGCGTTCTGCAGTATTTGGCGAGTACCCAGGCTACAGATTCCGATCCGGCGATTGAAGCCGAGCCCGGCAAGATCCTGCATGAGACGCGCAGTGGAGAAATGGCTGCTCTCGGCGAAATTCCCTTTGGGCGCTACTACGGAAGCGTCGACGCGACCCCACTCTTCATTATTCTTGCCGGCTCATATTACGAGCGGACGGGGGATCGTGAGTTGGTGCAGCGTTTGTGGCCACACATCGGGCTCGCGCTGCAATGGATCGACAAATTCGGAGACATGGATGGCGATGGTTTTGTGGAGTACGCTCAACGTTCGCCTAAGGGTTTGGTCCAGCAGGGCTGGAAAGACTCGAATGATTCAGTTTTTCACTCCGATGGAAGATTGGCGGAAGCACCGATTGCTCTTTGTGAAGTTCAAGGTTACGTATACGCAGCGAAACTGGCAGCAGCCCGACTGAGCTGTGCGTTGGGAGACAAAGAAATGTGTACTGCTCTGGAGGCTCAAGCGGAGGCACTCACAGCGCAGTTTGAAGAAGCATTTTGGTGCGAAGATCTGTCTACATATGCATTGGCGCTCGATGGAAAGAAGAAACCCTGCCGGGTGCGAACCTCAAATGCCGGGCATTGCCTGTACACCGGAATTGTCAGACCAGACAGGGCATACCTAGTCGCCGAAACGCTGTTGAGCCCAGATTCCTTCAGTGGCTGGGGAATTCGCACGGTCGCTGCAGGAGAGGCTCGTTACAATCCTCTGTCCTACCATAACGGCTCGATTTGGCCGCACGACAACTCACTCATTGGTAGTGGGCTTGCGAAGTATGAACGAAAGGAGATGGCAGGCCGGATCCTGCTTGGCCTTCTCGACGCTAGCAGGTGGGCCGACCTTCGGCGTCTTCCTGAATTATTCTGCGGACTGGAGCGGCGTCGCGGTGAGGGCCCTACCCTCTACCCCGTGGCCTGCTCCCCCCAGGCTTGGGCGGCAGGAGCCGTATTCTTGCTGGTTCAAGCGTGCCTTGGAGCATCCATTCAAGGCGGCGCCGAGAGTCGGATTCTGTTTGATCGGCCCTACTTGCCAATGGGCATCCCGCAGTTAACGATTAAGGGCCTTCGCAGTGGCAATGCTTCAGTGAGCCTATTTTTCGAACGCAGCGAGGATGACGTGCGAGTCGAAGTTACCGACCAACAAGGCGACGTCGAAGTAGTCGCGACGTCGTAAGACCCGGAGATCGTTTCATGCGGCGTTCAGTCGGCGATCAGTAGATTCTCAGCGAACGGCCACTCCTGGTCGATCCATTGCGCTTCGCGACGAAAACCCGCCTGTTCGCTGATCTGAGTCAACTCGCCCGGCGAATACTTGTGGCTGCTTTCGGTCCAGATGGTTTCCCCCTCGCGGAACGTCACTGAGAGCTCAGCCTGCGGAATGACAACCATTTGTTTGCGCTTTGATCGCAGGTGCATTTCCATGCTGCCTGAGCTGTGATTGAATCTGGCCACGTGCTGGAATTGTCGCAGGTCGAAGTCGGCATCCAGCTCGCGATTAATCCTCGCTAGCAGGTTCAGATTGAACGCTGCTGTGATTCCCAGCGGGTCATCATAGGCATCGAGCAATTGGGGAATGGATTTTACGAGGTCGGTGCCTAAAAGTAGGGCATCACCGGCTCTTAAAATTCGACGTACTTCTTGCAGGAATCTTACGTCGGCTGGACGATCGAAGTTTCCGATGGTGCTGCCCAGGAACAGTACAAGCAGATGCTCACCGTCCTGACGTTGCGCGGCGACTTCCAAAAGACCATCGAGATACTCGCGTTCGAAGCCCACGATGCTGATGGAATCAATGTCGCCCAATTCGCGCCGGCACATGGCCAGTGCCGCGGGCGAGATTTCGATGGGGCAATACGAAGTGGCCTGGCGCCGGGACAGGGCTTCAAGAATCCACCTGGTTTTCTTGCCGCTGCCGCTACCCAATTCCGCCACCACTAGGGGCACAGGAAGACGTTCGACGATATCGTCAGAGTATCGTCGGAGAAGCCGCTCGTCCGCGCGAGTCAACCCATACTCCGGAAGGACGCTGATCGCTTCAAACAGAGCCGACCCGACACTGTCATACAAATACTTTGAGGGCAGCTCCTTCTGATCGGGCTGAGTGAGTCCAGCGCGCACGTCTGCCGCAAATTCAAATACCGGATCGGCGGTAATAGGATGAGCGAGCATGAAAACTCCTTAATTGCTCACGCAGCGAAAGCTCGCGTAAACGTATTGGTAGTGCGGTTGGAACCAGTTGCGAAAAGACCGGCGCAGCATGCAGGCGGCCGTGCGCGCAGAGCCGCCCTTAAGCACATAATGCTTGCCATCGAAGAAGTCAGCCGAGTAGCCCGGGTAGAACGGGAACGGCTTGAAGCCAGGAAACGGCTCGAACTGGCTTGAAGTCCACTCCCATCCATTTCCCAGCAAATCCGCAACGCCGAACGCGCTTTGACCTTCCGGAAAGGCGTTGACCGCTGTGGGATCCCACCCGCGGAAATCGAAATTTCCGCGTTTCCCGCTCGGGGGCTCACTGCCCCAGGGGTAAGGCCTCTCAAATCCGTCGCGTGAGCCATATGCGGCGCGGTGCCACTGCGCTTCCGTCGGCAGGGAGTTTTTCGTCCAACGCGCATAGGCGGCAGCCTCCGCGTGGCTCACATAAACCGGCCAGTCGAGAGGCAGAGGCACCTCGCGAAACATGGTTCGGTAATACCAGTCTTCGTTTGTCCGCTTCCAGAAAGCTGGATGAGAGATACTGTGCTCGTTCTTCCAGTTCCAGTCGGCTGCATTCCAGAGTGCCTGATTCTCATAGCCGCCCGCGTCCATGAACTCGAGATACTGCCGATTCGTCACTTTGTACCAGTCGATGGCGAACGCAGGAACGCTGACCAGGTGCGCCTCATACTCGTTATCCCAACCGAAAACGCTGTCGTCGCCGCGGGGCAGTCCCAGGGTTGTCGAGCCGGCAGGAATTTTCACCATTGCGGGCTCAACGGTAGGGAAGACTGATTCCGGTTGGACGGCCTGCGGCACCTTCCGATCGATTGGTAATTGATGGAGCATATAGGTAAGAGTTTCCGCGTGCATGAGCCGATGCTCAACTGCCACGTTGAGCAGCAAGCCCGCCGGGAACTCGTCGCAGGACTTCGAATCAGAATGAATCGAACTAGCGAGTTTGGCATCCAGAGTCTGCCGGACGCGACCGACATAGCGACGCACATCCTCAACCCCAGGCCAATCGGTGGGTTGGTCCGACGGCAGCCCTCCGCCGACCGGATCGATGCCAAAAGCGAAGAGGCGATCGAACTCAGGATCGAATACTTGAGCCTCCAGAACACTCGACCGGAGAAGATTCCAGTCGAAAGCCTCGAGGTGACCGAGATAAAAGATGATCCGGTGCCGCTCCGGAATCGGTCGCTCATAAAATGAATCCGGCCTCAATAGACCAAAAAGTTCATCTGTGCGGAGACGAGCTTCCGCCAGGCGCTCGAGAAGTTCATGCTCCGCATCGATATCAGGTCTCGTAGCGAGCATTCTGGGGGACCTCCTGAGATGTTTCTATAATCTCCCCGACAACCTTAGGTGATCGGGACGGACGAGGGGTTGGCCGTGCGTGACTTATAGGGCACTCGCAGCCGAATTTCGGCCCACAGGACGGGCTTCCCACGCCAGCTAGAGTAGATGCATCGGTGGCGCTGCGAGGTTCAGGGCTTGTAACCCGACCGACGACCAGTCGGAGGCTGATCAAGCGCTAAAGGCAAAAGTCTCTGGGAAATATTGCCAAGCGGGGGACACACTAACAGCTATGAACCGGAACTTTTCGGTTTCTATTCAGACAGCGGCGTTTTGCCGGCTATTGGACCGCACTGGCGGCGGCGGAGAAGGCGTTATTGGCGTTGGTCCCGATCAGCCGTATCGTCCCTACAACCAGAACCAGGATCACAGCCAGCATCACGGCATACTCCGCAATGTCCTGGCCTTGGTCCTCGAACCAGATCCTTCGAAAAAGCTTAGCCATACATCCTCCAGCCTCGGACGTCTCTGGCTAACCATGATGACGGTCGGGCGGGAGCTTGTCAAATGTCCAACGCTGTGCATTCTGTGGATTAAGCAGACTTTTCTTTCTTGAGCTCCCGGCGATTTAGAATGACCGAGATGCCCGCTGCGCTTGAGTTCGAGAGTGTGTCCAAGGAATATCGTAGTGTTTTCAGTCGACAGTGTCTGCGCGCCCTCGACGGCTTCGATCTCCGCGTGGAGGCCGGAGAAATCTTCGGCTTTCTGGGCCCGAACGGAGCGGGTAAGAGCACAGCCATTCACATCGCGATGGGATTCATGCGTCCAACAAGCGGGCAAGGGCATATGCTAGGCCGCCCTTTCGGCGATGCTTGGACTCGGCGGCATGTCGGTTTTTTGGCAGAAAACGTTGCCCTTTATCATCGCCGCGTGGACCGATTGCTATGCTTTTACGGAGCGCTGAATCGCATAGGCGGAACGCGACTTGGCGAGCGGGCGCGCGAAGTTCTGCAGATGGTGGGACTGCAAGATCAAGCGAAACGCAATGCGGGCAAGTTCTCCCGCGGCATGCTGCAGCGAGCGGGGTTGGCGCAAGCCCTGATGAATGATCCAAAGCTGCTCATTCTCGATGAACCGACATCCGCACTGGATCCTCTGGCGAGGGTCATGGTACGCGAACTGATCCGGAGCGCTCGGGAAGCTGGGAAAACAATTTTTCTGAGTTCCCACCTGCTCTCTGAGGTGGAACTGATATGCGACCGTGTGGCCGTGCTTCATCGCGGCAAACTGGTTCGATTAGGGAGGACTGCGGATCTCTTGCAATCAACCGAGCAGACTGAAATCGTTACTCGCGGCATTGCGCTCCAGGACTTTGCCGGAGCCGTAACCCATGACGGCGTCGTCAGCATTACCGTACCGATCAGCACTCAGCGAGGGGTGATGCAGCGGGTTTGGGAATTGGGTGGTGAGATCATCAGCGTCAATCCAGTGCGGCGATCGTTGGAGCAGGTTTTCCTTGAAGTCACCGCCGACTCCCAGCCTCCACAGACGGATGGTCGCCTGTGAAGCCGATGCTGCTGATCGCTTTCAATTTTGTCCGCGAGCAGCGCTGGCCGATCTTTGTGCTCCTGTTGTGGGTGCTTCTTCTGGCATTCCTCGGGCTAGTCGCTGACATCCCGCGCATGCGAGAAGACCTGCTCTTTCTGTTCAAGCAGGTTGCCGTGTACGTAGTCGCGTTCAGCATCTTCTTTGGTGGTTCCGCTATTTACAACGAGCGCAAATCCCGTCGTATCCTGGCGGTGCTTTCTAAGGCGGTGAGACGCGAGCAGTATCTCTCGGGCTGGTGCTCGGAGTCACGACAGCGTGCGGGATTTACTGCTTCGCTCTCGGACTTACTGGGAGCTGGACCTTGGGCGCAGCCGGATTCCCGATATCCCGGGTTTGGTTTCTGATGGTCTGTCTGGTGGCCGCGTGCATGCTGGCGGGGACCGTTGCGCTCATGTTCTCAACCTTCCTGAATCCATTTCTCGCCGCCGGTGCAACGGCGCTGATGCTCGGCGTACCCTGGATCGCGAGTCAAACTGTCGCAGCGCGCTGGGCTTATGTCATCCCGGTGTCCGCACTTACCACCACAGTGCTGAATTCCACGTTCAAGGTGCCAGGAAACACCGAGTGGTTTCCTGTCTGCCTCGCAGTCCTGGAAACAGCAGTTTTCTGGGTGATTGCGGCCAAGATTTTTTCGCGGGTGGATATAGCCGTGGCCGTGGAGTAGTGGTGCCGCAAGAAATCTTCAACGCACAAGACTGGTCGCCGACTGCGATGCGTATTTGAGAACCTGTCCCGGAAGAACACCCAGATATAACGTAATGATCAGGCTCACCGCTAACGCCGCGCCGAGTCCAAGGGAAACTGGTGACACCGCTATTTCTTCCCGGGCTTCGCGCATATACATCGCCACGATGATCCGCAGGTAGTAGTAGGCGCCGATCGCGCTGTTGAGTACGCCGATGATTACCAGGCCCATCAGATTGTTTTGTACTGCCGCGCTGAACACATAAAACTTTGCGAAGAATCCCCCCGTGATTGGAATGCCAATCAGCGAGAGTAGAAAGATCGTCAGGGCGGCAGCTAATAGCGGAGAGCGACGGCCCAACCCTTCATAATCATGCAGATTGACGTAGCGTTCCCCGGCACCTGCAAAGTGACTCACTACCGCAAATGCTCCTACATTCATGGCGGCGTACGACGCTGTGTAAAACATGGCCGCGGGAATGCCATTGTTTGGCAGAGCGGCGTAAGCCACCAACAGATATCCGGCGTGCGCGATGGAGGAGTACGCCAACAGCCGTTTGATGTTTTCCTGTATGAGGGCTCCGATGTTGCCCAGCGTCATGGAGAGAGCGGCTGCTATCCAGATCAGCCAGGAAACATCCGGTACATGGGCTTCAAATATGATTCGCAAAAGCACAGCGAACACTGCCGCCTTGGGCGCGGTGGACATGAATCCGACTACCGGTGCTGGAGCGCCTTCGTACACGTCCGGCGTCCAGATATGGAAGGGAGCGGCCGCGACTTTGAAACCGAGGCCCACAAACATGAACGCGACTCCGGTATAAGCCAGCAGCGGGATGGGGCCGGTGCTGAGCTTCTCGCGAATCACTGCGATGTTGGTAGAACCTGTAGCGCCAAACATCAGCGCGACTCCATACAGAAAAAATGCAGTGGCAAATGAGCCGAGCAGAAAGTACTTCACCGAAGCCTCACTGCTGATGGCGGCGCGCCGCCGGAATCCCGCCAGAATGTAAGTGGAGATCGATGAAATTTCCAATGCGATGAAGATCAGCACCAGTTCCACGGCTGACGACATCAGACACATACCGACAGCGCCAAACAGAATTAATCCGTAATATTCCCCGGCGCGGATTTGTTGCGTCTGCATGTATTCGTAAGAAGTGAGGATGACTACTGCCGTCACGGTAGTAACCAGAAAGTGGAAGAACACGCTGAACGGGTCTACCTGAACCATGTTCCAGAAGCCGAGGCCAGGATATTGTGACTGGTAGAGCGTGGCTCCTATCGCTGCCAGGGACCCGGTAAGCGCGATCGCTCCCAGAAGTCTTTGGCTGCGGCGCTCGTCGACTAGCGGGTCGAGCACCATGATGACCATGCCGGCAATCGAGAGGACGATCTCTGGCAAAATGCGAATGTATTCGATCGCCTGGGGAACAGCCTGCAACCCGGTTGCGTCGTTCACTTGCCCACCACCTTGCTGGCCAACTGCGCGAATGGTGCCAGAATCGCCTGCGCAGCGGCGTCGAACGCATTCAGCCAAATTAGTGGTGCAACTCCCATGATTAGGGCAGCCAGAGCCGCGGGCCACAGCGCGACGCGTTCCCGCATGTCCAGATCGGGCAATGATTGGTTGGTTTCACGGGTGACTTTGCTGAAGAAAACGCGTTGATACATCCAAAGCAGGTAGCAAGCGCTCCAGATCACGCCCGTGGCCCCCAAGACGCCGTAAATGGCCCGATCCTGAAACGCTCCGCTCAGCACGAGAAATTCTCCGATGAAACCGTTTAGCAAAGGCAGTCCCAGCGACGCCAGCGTGATGAACAGGAAAAACGTCGCGTACACGGGCATGGGTGTGGCGAGCCCGCCAAATTCGCTGATCTCATAGGTGTGGCGGCGCTCGTAGAGAATGCCAGCCAACATGAACAGCGCGCCTGTCGAAACTCCGTGCGCCAGCATCACGAAGGTCGCACCGTCGAGACCGGCCTGGGTAAAGCTGAATAAGCCAAGCACAACGAAGCCCAGGTGGCTGATCGATGAGTATGCGATCAGCTTTTTCAGGTTGGGCTGCACCAGAGCCACTAGCGCGCCATAGATAATGCCAATCAGCGCTAGTATCATGACCCACCAGGCGTTCGCCCGGGACTGCTCCGGAAACAAGCCAAGGTTGAAGCGCAGCATGCCGTAAGTGCCCATCTTCAGTAGCACGCCGGCGAGTAGAACCGAGCCTGCGGTAGGCGCTTCCACGTGCGCGTCAGGAAGCCAGGTATGGAAGGGAAAGAGCGGCACTTTGACTGCGAACGCGATAAAGAATCCCAGGAAAAGCCATGTGGCTGCGTTTGCGAAGTGTTCTACCTGTCCGTTGTGAATTGCGGCTTGAATGCTGACGAAATCGAAGCTGCCGGTTTTGGCATAGAGCCACAGGATTGCCGCCAGCATGAAAACCGACGCAATCATGGTGTACAGAAAAAATTTCACGGCTGCATACACTTTCCGGCCGTGACCGTACATGCCAATCAGCAGCGCCATCGGGATCAGCGTGGCCTCCCAAAAGAAATAGAAGAGGAATAAATCGAGCGAAACAAACACCCCGATCAGAGCCGTTTCCAAGATCAGCAACAGGATGAAAAATTCCTTCACTCGCTCGTGGATCGACTTCCACGAGATCAATACGCAGAGCGGCGTGAGGAAAGTGGTCAACACGACCAGCCATGTGGAGATCCCGTCCACCCCCATGTGATAGTGAATGTTGGGACTCGAGATCCATTGCAGGTTCACTTCGTATTGGAAGCCAGGTTGGTCGCGTTGAAGATGAACGGGCAGATGCAGCGACAGAACGAAAGCAAACAGTGTGACTACCAGAGCGAACCAACGGATGTCCCGGTCGCGCCGGGGCAAGAGCAGCAGCAGCAAACTACCGGCCAACGGAATGAACGTGACCAAAGTGAGGACGACGCTATTCAGCGCGCTCATCGGGTACCCATCCAAACCATGTATGCGATTACGCCAGCGGCGCCCGCCGCGATCCATCCCGCATAAGAGCGCAGATTGCCCGACTGCATGTGGCGCACGGAGTCAGAAATTTCGCGGGCGCCGTCAGCGCCGTTATCCACCGCCGCGTCGATCACATCCCGGTCGATGCCTTGCCACAGGATGCGGGTCGAGGCGTCTAGCAGGGGTTTTACGAAGAGAGTCGCATACAAGTCATCGACGTAATATTTGTGGACGACGGCGTCGTAAAAGCCGCCGAGGCTGGCCGCAATCTGATCGGGTAATTGTGGACGTTGATAATACATCAGGAATGCCAGATACAGACCGAGTGCTGCAGCGCCTAATGCCACGGCGGTCAGCAGCGTTTCGGACGACACTTCTTCCTTGCGCTCGTTTGCTGAGGCTAGGGCATTGGTTGAAACATTGGAGACACTCGCGCCGCTGCCCGCCTGCAATACGGGAGAGAGGAACCTCTCGAACCTGCCGCTACCCACCCAGCCGCCACAAACCGAGAGCACGGCGAGGATCACCAGCGGTGCCAGCATCAGCTTAGGGCTTTCGTGAATCCCAGCCTGATGTTGACCCTCTCCATGGGCTGCATTAGCCTCCCCGCGATATTCGCCGAAGAATGTCAGGAACCAGAGCCGGAACATATAGAACGAGGTCAGGAAAGCGGTGAAAACACCGATTCCCCAGTACACGAAGCTCACGCGGGAAGCCTGCCAAAGAATTTCGTCCTTGCTGAAGAATCCTGCGAACGGCCAAAATCCTGCAATGGCGAACGTGCCCGCCGTCATGGTCCAGAAAGTCCACGGAATCTTCGTACGCAGGCCGCCCATTTTGCGCATGTCCTGTTCGCCGCCAACCGCGTGAATTACGGAGCCGGCTGCAAGAAACAACAATCCTTTGAAGAAAGCGTGGGTCATCAGATGGAAGATGCCTGCTGAATACGCTGCCACGCCGCAGGCCATGAACATGTAACCGAGCTGCGAAATCGTGGAGTAAGCGAGAACTTTTTTTATGTCGGTTTGTGCCACGCCGATGGTTGCGGCAAACAACGCTGTCAGGGTTCCGATGATGGCAACGACCATCAAGGCCATCGGCGCACGGTCGAAGATAACGTGCGAGCGCGCCACCATGTACACCCCCGCAGTGACCATGGTGGCGGCATGGATGAGTGCGGAGACCGGGGTTGGGCCTTCCATGGCGTCGGGAAGCCAGACGTAGAGCGGAATCTGAGCCGACTTGCCGGCGGCGCCGACCATCAGGAGCAGCCCGATCGCCGTGAGCAATCCTGCTCCGGTAGTCTCGGGACGTAGCGGCGCGATGCGGTGAAAGACCTGCACAAAGTTCAGTGAGCCGAAGTGCTTGATCAAAAGGAAGAGAGCGATCAGGAAGCCGAAGTCCCCGATGCGATTGACGATGAAGGCCTTCTTGCCAGCCGACGCTGCCGAATCTTTGGTAAACCAGAACCCAATCAGCAGATAGGAAGCCAGCCCCACCCCCTCCCAGCCGATAAACATCAGCAGGTAGTTGTTGGCGAGCACCAGGGTCAGCATGAAAAACATGAATAGATTCAGATAACTGAAAAAGCGATAGAACCCGCCTTCCTCCCACATGTAGCCGACCGAGTAAATATGAATGAGAAAGCCGACCCCAGTTACTACCAGCAGCATCACCAGCGAAAGTTGATCCAGATAGAAAGCGAAATCGGCCTGGAAACTGCCGGCGCGAATCCACGGCGCGAAGTACTCAGAATAAGGGAAACTCAGGGCGGAGAATTGAGCCACGACCCACAGAGCCATGGCAAACGCGGCCCCGCAGAAGCCAAGCGCGATCGTCGAGACGGCCCGACGCGAAAAGCTGCGGCCGAACAGTCCATTGATAGCGGCGCCCATCAATGGCAGCAGGGGAATGAGCCATAGGTGCAGGTTCGGCGTCATAGCTTGAGCAAGTTCACCCGGTCGACGTTCAAAGTTTCGCGCGTACGAAACACCGCGATGATGATGGCCAGACCGACGGCCGCTTCCGCGGCCGCGACTACCATCACGAAGAAGACAAAAACCTGACCGCTCAGCGCGTGCCACTGGGCTGCAAATGCCACGAAGGAAAGGTTCACGCCGTTGAGCATCAGTTCAATCGAAATGAAAATGGTGATGATGTTGCGCTTGATTAAGAAGCCGGTCACGCCGCAGGCGAACAGGATGCCGCTGAGTATGAGGTAGTACGATAACGGTACCATCAGCTCTCCTTGTTCCTCTGCTGCGCCGATTCCGGTTGGCTGGCCAGAACCACAGCACCCATGATCGCAATGAGGACTAGTACAGATGTGACTTCAAACGGCAGGAGAAAGTCGTGAAACAACAGCCAACCGATAGTCTTCGGAGGTCCTGGGAGGGCACCCATTGACACTGCTTGCGTACCGGAGCGTTCGAGCAGGACCCATGCCATCAGCACGGCGCCGAGCAGCATTCCCGGAACTCCAAACAGCAGCGCCACCCGGCTCCCGCCAGTACCTTCTTCTGCGCCGGCGTTCAGAAGCATGATGACGAAGACAAAAAGCACCATGATGGCTCCGGCATAGATAATTACTTGTATCGCGGCCACAAATTCGGCGCCGAGCAGCAGGTATTCGCCGGCAAGCGAGCCCATCACGACCACCAGTGACAGGGCGCTGTTGATCGGGTGTCGCTGCGCCAGCAGATTCACCGCTCCCGCCACGCAGATCGCGCCGAAGATCAGAAATAAGATCAGATGGATCATCGATTCAATGCCAGTGCACTTCCACGGCTCGGCCTAGCTCAAACCGGGCTTACGAACGCAGAGTCACCACCAGCGCCGTAATCACCAGGTTCGCAATCGCCAGCGGTAGCAGAAACTTCCACCCAAAGGCCATGAGTTGGTCATAACGAAAGCGCGGCAACGTCCCGCGTACCCAGATATAGATAAAGAGAAACGCAAAAACCCGGAGCACGAACCAGAATATGGGCAATAGAGCCTGCAAAATCGGGGGCCCAAAAACCGGCCCATGCCATCCCCCCAGAAAAAGCAGCGACGCCACGCAGGCCACCGTGATCATGTTGGCATACTCCGCCATGAAGAACATGGCAAACTTCATGGCGCTATATTCGGTGTGATAGCCGGCCACCAATTCGCTCTCAGCTTCCGGCAAGTCGAATGGGACGCGATTGGTTTCTGCATACGCTGAAATCAAATAGATGAAAAAAGCAATGATCTGGCCTCCGTAAAAAATATTCCACTTCGGAATGAATCCCCAGAAGTGGCCGCCTTGCGCTTCCACGATGTCACGCAAGCTGAAGCTGCCGGCTACGATCAGCACGCCAATCAGCGAGAGACCCAGCGAGACTTCATAACTCACCATCTGAGCACTCGCGCGCAGTCCGCCCAGCAGGGAATACTTGTTATTGGATGACCAGCCAGCCAAGGCGACACCGTAAACACCCATCGAAGTAATCCCGAGGATGAGCAGCAACCCAATGTTCAGGTCAGTGATCTGCAATGGGGTGTGCACGCCGGCCACCGTAACCCAGTTGCCCACCGGGATGACGGAGATGGAGGTTAGGGCACACACCAGCGCGATCATCGGCGCCGCGATATAGAGCGGCTTATATACATGTGGGGGTGTGAGGTCTTCTTTGAAAAGGAACTTGATTCCGTCCGCCAGGGGCTGCAGCAGACCGAACGGTCCTACCCGTGTGGGCCCCCAACGATTCTGAATGTGGCCGACAACCTTGCGTTCCAGCCAAACCGTGTAAGCCACCGCCGTGAGCAGCACGAAAAGTGCGATCACGATCTTGATGACTGACACAATGACGAAAGTTTCGATGCTCAGCAATGAGTCTTCCTAAGAGTTCTACGCTAGACGGCAAGCTCGGCCACATAACCTTTGGTGCTGCAAACGAGTTAGTCAGCCGCGACTTCTGTTTCTTCTGGTTGCTTGTGACGATTCTCAATTACTGAATTCAAGATGCGGGAGTAGCGCCCCAGGGTTCCGGAACTGAAGAGATCATCATGAGCGGGCACAATGAGGTTTGGATCATGAAGGGCTCCGCCCCCACCCCCGGATAAGGTCGTGTGTTGATCGTTGCCAGCCAGCAGGTCCATCCGCGATACTTCATAGCCCGGCACCAGGCGCTGGATCTCGTCGAGAATGGCCATGGGATCGAAGGGACTCATCTTGGGTTCGAGTCCGTGCGCCTCCAGCCAGACCGCATGTCGGTCCGCTTCGCCGGATTGCGCGCCCCGTGACTGTCCCATGTCCGCAGTAATGCCGCGCCCAAACGGCACTAGCTTGCCGACGTCGTAGCCCATCGCATCAGCAATGCGGACGATGATTTCAAAATCAGACTTGGTACCAGTAAGTTCTCCGGCTTTCTTTACCAGTTGCAGATCGCCGCAGGTATTGGTAAACGTCCCGGATTTTTCGTAGGCATTGGCGGCAGGCAGCACGACGTCAGCGATTACAGCCGTTTCGGTGAGAAACATGTCCTGCGCGACCACGAAACTTCGGGAAAAAGCGAAAGGATCAATGGCTAACCTGCCGATGGGATTGGCCCCGACAACGTACCAGCCTTTGAGTTTGCCGGCTGTGGCGCTTTCCACCATTGCCGGAAGCGTTAATCCTGCAGCCTGTGGCACCGCGCCCCAGTCATCGTGAAACTTACCTGCATCAGTAACACGGTGATAGCCAGGGAGCAAGTCAGGATAAAGACCCATGTCAGCCGCGCCGCGCGAATTAGAATAGTCGCCCAGGCAAACGAATTTTGCTCCTGCAACACCAGAGCCGAACTTCACTAGCGAACTGATGTCGCGACCACGAAGTTCTGATCCGAAAATGATGACCAGGCCCTGCTCAGACCGGAGTTTGTCACGCAGGGCAATCCACGCATCGCGACTGGTAGCTTGGCCGACCAAAGCGTCAACCGAGGATTCTTCGCCGGAGAGGAAGGCCGCCAGTTTCCCCTCGCCGCCTACCGGAATCTGGACGAATGTCGTGGCTTGTCGGCGCAATTTGATCGCTTGTGAGTTGATCACGTACAAGCGAGCGCGATGCAGGCGTACGTTGTTACGAATCTGCCAGGCCAGCAACGGATGCTGTTCGGTTGGGTCGCTACCGATCAGCAGAATTGCCGGCGCGTTAAATACGTCCCGCATACTGGCGGTAGAGTCGGGTTTTCCAGAGAGCGCAGCGGCGAAAGCAGGGAAATCAGCGGTACGGTGATGGTCAATGTTGTTGGTTTGCAACACCAATCGCGGAAATTTCTGCAGCAAATAGCTTTCTTCGTTAGTAGTGCGGTTCGAGCCTATCACCCCGATCGCTTGCCCGCCGTCTCGATCCCGGATTTCAGTGAAGCGCCTTCCAATCAATTCAAATGCCTCTTCCCAGGTCGAAGGCGTCAGGCGACCCTCCTTACGGATGAGAGGCTGGGTTAGACGCTCGGCATGGTGGGCGAAGTCGAAGGCATAACGTCCCTTGATGCAGAGGAAATCGCCGTTAATGCCACTTTTGTCCCGATTGTCACCGCGCACGATCTCCATGCCGGTATCGGCACGTCGTACGCCCAGCGTTGTTTTGCAACCGTCTGCACAGTGCGTGCACGTGGTGCCAACGTGCTTCATCTCCCATGGCCGCGTCTTGTAGCGGTACGCGCCCGAGGTCAGCGCGCCCACGGGACAAATATCGATGCACATCCCGCATTCTTCGCACTGCAGGTGATCTTCCTGGTTGGGAGCGATGATGGAACTCACGCCGCGATTCTGCACGCCCAAGGCCCAGACATCCATGCCCTCGCCGCAGACTCGGACGCAGCGGTAGCACAAGATGCAACGCGGCCGGTCGAAATACACCACTGGAGACCACTGTTGCTCTTCCTTGTGATTTTTGGGCTCCATGTATTTGGACTCGGCAGCGCCATAGGAGAAAGCCATATCCTGCAGTTCGCACTCGCCGCCGGCATCGCACACTGGGCAGTCCAAAGGATGATTGCCGAGCAAGAGTTCTACCATCGATTTGCGGGCTTGATGAATCTCATCACTGTTCGTGGTGACGATCATGCCCTCGCTGATCACCGTAGTGCACGCGGTTTGCAGCTTGGGCATTTTCTCGACCTTCACCAGACACATTCGGCAGGCGCCCTGCAAAGAGAGGTTCGGGTAGTAACAGAATGAAGGCACTTCAATGCCAACGTTCTTGCAGGCTTCGATCAGCAATGTGCCAGCAGGGGCCGCGACCTTCTTGCCGTCAACCGTTATGTTTACATCTGCCATAAAATTCTGATTTGCTATTGTCGAATTTACCGATTGTCGACGTCTCTGAACATTCGGTCGGTTACGGGTCTTGATTCCTCAATTCGTCGAAATCCAACAATCAGTCTGCCATCACCGGCAGCTGCTCTATCTTGCCCTCTTTCTCAAACGGACAAGGGCGGCCTTCCAGATGGTCTTCAAACTCCTTACGAAATTTCTTGACAATCGAAATCGTCGGCATAGCGGCGGCATCGCCCAGCGGACAGAACGTGCGCCCCAGCATGTTTTCGGAAAGGTACTGAATGTTGTCGATGTCCTTCTTCAGGCCCCCGCCTGCGTGAAAACGAGAGAGAGTCTTTTCCAGCCAGTCGGTTCCTTCGCGGCATGGAATGCACCAGCCGCAGCTCTCGTGCTGATAGAACTTCATGATCCGGAGAGCAAATTTCACCATGCAGGTGGTCTCATCGAGGATCACAACGCCCCCGGACCCGAGCATGGAACCTGCCTTCGTCAAGGAATCGAAATCCATCGCGACGTCGATTTCCTCGGAGGTCAGAACCGGAGTGCTGGAACCACCGGGCACCACGGCTTTCAGTTTGCGCCCGTTGGGGATGCCACCGCCCACTTCGTAAATCATCTGCTTGAGGTTGTAACCCATGGGTAGTTCGTACACGCCGGGCCGCTCCGATGTGCCCGCTGAGACAGAAAAGTCGTGTGCCACCATTTTTAGGAGGACCGAGGCTTGCGTACCAGTCCGCACCACCCAAAATAATGTGAGGCACGCTGGCCAGGGTCTCGGCGTTGTTGATAACCGTGGGCCCGCCCCATAGTCCGACAACGGCAGGGAAGGGAGGGCGAATGCGAGGGATGCCGCGCTTACCCTCGAGCGATTCCATCAGGGCCGATTCCTCGCCCACCTCGTATGCCCCAGCGCCGCCATGCCAGTAGATATCGAAGTCGCGACCGCTGCCAAAAATGTTCTTGCCGAGAAATCCGCGGGCGTAGGCATCCGCAATTGCCTTCTGCATGATCTCCAACAAATAGCGATATTCGCCGCGAATGTAGATGTAGCCAGTAGTCGAACCGACCGCGAGTCCAGCGATTATCACACCTTCGATTACGGAATGAGGATCGTGCTCGAAAATGAGCCGATCTTTGCAAGTGCCCGGCTCACTCTCATCGCCATTGCACAGAACGTACTTCGGCTTGGCCGATTGTTTGGGGACGAACGACCACTTCATTCCGGTATTGAATCCGGCGCCACCGCGTCCCCGCAGACCTGAGTTCTTTACTTCATTCACGATTACGTCCGGCTGCATGCCCAGAGCCTTCTGCACGGCCTTGTAGCCGTCAAGCTCGAGGTAGCGGTCGATGTTGGTCGCGCCTTTGCCGAAGCGCTTGGACACGACTCTAACTTCATCGGGATGGGAGACCAAATCAGCCATGATTAGATCAATTTACGAATTGCCGGATTTACCGATTATCGGAACTTAGAATCGTCACTCACGATCTGACGTTCCAATTCGACATCTCGAAAAATCCTCAATTCGAAAATTGCTACTGGTCGCCCACTTTTTAGTATTCGCTCCAGAACTTTGTCCAGCTTGTCCACTGTCAAATTCTCGTGAAAGTCGTAATTGACCTGTGCGGCTGGCGCCCAACTGCAAGCGCCGATGCATTCGACTTCTTCCAGCGAGAATAAACCGTCCGCTGTCGTTCCCTTGTGTCCAATGCCCAATTTTGTTTCGCAATGTTCCAGAAGTTCCTCTCCCCCGCGCAGCAGGCAAGCAATGTTGGTGCACACCTGCACGTTGTACTTGCCGCGCGGCCTGGTGGTCAGCATGGAGTAGTAGCTGATTACGTTGCGTACTTCTAGCTCGGTGAGATCGAGGCGTTGCGCGATCTCCTCTATAACTTCGTCTGATAGGTATCCAACCTCATCCTGGGCGATAGAGCAGGGTGGGAACCAACACCGAGCGCTTGGTGGGATAGTGCGTCAGCATCTCCGCAAAGCGTCTGTTCGAATTGGTCAGAAAATTTCATGCAAATTTTCCACCACTAAGGACACGAAGTTTCACGAAGGAAAGCCAGAACTGGAGGATTCCCTTCCGTGCACCCCCCTGGTTCACGCTTTCCGCCTACCGGTCGATCTCTCCCAGCACGATATCGATGCTCCCGATAGCTGCGATCACATCAGCCAGCAACCTGCCTTCGCACATCTTTGGCAGGGTTTGCATATTCGCCAGACATGCTGCTCGCATGTGCACGCGATAGGGTTTGGCTGTGCCATCGCTCACGACGTAATAGCCCATTTCACCGCGTGGCGATTCGACAGCCTGGTAGACCTCACCTTCCGGCACAGCAAAGCCTTCGGTAATAATCTTGAAGTGATAGATGAGGGCTTCCATCTGCGTCTTCATTTTCTCCCGATCAGGCAGCACAACCTTGGGAGCGTCCGCCTTGATGGGGCCTTCGGGCATTCCGTCTAATGCTTGTTGCACGATCGCGATGGATTCGCGCAGTTCCTGCACCCGGCACATGTAGCGGGCGAACACGTCGCCCTCCTGAGAAACAGGCACCTTGAACTTAAAATTTTCGTAGCCGGAGTAGGGGATGTCGCGGCGCAGATCGAAGTCGACACCACTCCCACGCAACGTTGGCCCGCTTGCGCCCAAGGCGATGGCATCTTCCGCAGTAATTTTGGCCACTCCCTTGGTGCGCATCATCCAGATCGGATTCCCGGTCAGCAGATTTTCGTACTCATCAACTTTCCCCGGAAAGCGATCAGCAAACTTCCGTGTCTGCTCGAAGAAGTCGAGCGGAGGCTCCAGCGCCAGCCCGCCGATGCGGAAATACGACGTCATCATGCGCTGGCCGCTGACCGCCTCGAACAGGCGCAGGATATCCTCGCGCTCCCGGAAGCAGTAGAGGAACACGGTGAGCGCGCCAATATCCATGGCGTGAGTTCCCAACCACACGAGATGCGAATTGATTCGGGTCAGTTCATTGAGGAGTACGCGCATCCACTGCGCTTTGGGAGGAATCTCCAGCCCCAGCAATTTCTCGACTGCCAGGACATAGCAGAGGTTGTTGGTCAAGGGGCACAGATAGTCGATGCGGTCGGTCAGCGGCACTACTTGCTGGTAAAACTTGGCCTCGCAGGTCTTCTCGATCCCAGTGTGCAGATACCCGATATCGGGCATGATGCGCACCACATTTTCGCCGTCGATCTCAAGAATCACGCGCAACACACCATGGGTCGACGGGTGCTGCGGCCCCATGTTCAGGATCATCGTACGATCCTGACCGGGTTCGAGCTCCGGCATGGTGGAGAGATGGCTCATGGTGTCATCTAGCGGTAGCCCTCCACGGGATAATCCTTGCGCAGGGGATAGCCTTCCCAGTCTTCGGGCATCAGAAGCCGTCGCAGATAAGGATGCCCGGTAAAACGAATCCCGAACAGGTCAAACACCTCGCGTTCGAAATAGTTAGCGGCAGGCCAAACCGAGGTGACAGTATCGATCGCTGGTGCAGTACCCTCCAGCCGAACTTTTAGCCGCACCCTTTCCTTCTTCGGAATGGAGAGAAGCTGATAGACGACTTCGAAGCGCGGCTCCGAAGGAAACCAGTCCACGCAAGTTACGTCGGAGAGAAAGTTGAATGGGCAACCTGGATCGTCACGAAGGAGAACACAGGCCTCGCGCAGCCAGGACCGCTCGATGTAAATGGTCGTCTCATCGCGGTCAAACTTCGCTCCCTCCACCGCCGCCGAATTCCAGACTAGCAGCTTAGCGATGGCAGGGTGGGTTTTCAGCTGCTGGAGATCGGTAACCGCAGGAGTCAACGGCATCAGATCTCTCCTCGCCGTGCCGACGGTTTGCCCCAGTCCAGTGCACCCTTTTTCCAGATATAGAACAGACCTACCAGGACAATGCCAATGTAGACCATCATCTCCAGGAAACCGAACATCTTAAGATCGCGCAAGATCACCGCCCAGGGATAAAGAAAGATGGCCTCCACGTCGAAGAGAATAAAGAGCATCGCCACGAGATAGAATTTGACCGAGAAGCGTTCCCGGGCGTTGCCAACCGGGGTCATGCCGCATTCGTACGGCGACAGCTTGGCCCTGGTGGGACGACGGTATCCGATGAGCCACGAGAGCAGGACGATGATTCCCGCTAAGGCGCCTGCGAGCAGGAGGTGAATCAATAAAGGCAGGTAGCGGGCGAAATAATTGTCCGGCATAAACGAGCTATATATAATTCGCGCCAAGTATTGCTTAAACGTTCTAGATTAGATTTCGCTTGTGGTAGTGTCAAGCGACGAGGGCACCTTTCTGAAAGCCCATTAACAGACGTTTAATATTTCCGCAACTCGCGAACTGATGGGTATGATTTTTGGCTTCAATACCGATGTAAAGCACGATGACACCATTTACCACGTGCAAAGCGAAGCGCGCGAAGGCGAGCTTCTACTGCAGACCCAGGTGTTCGTGCGCGGACGCTGTATCGGGAAGCGAGCGACGTCGTACGCCGAAAAGCTCGCGGGCGGCGGCTTTACCGATCAGCAGAAAGAGCAGATCTTGCGCGACCAGCACCGACTGGTGCTGGATTCGATACGCGACGGCCACCTGGACGATGTTCTCGATAAGCGCGAGGCTCCGGAGGTCCTGGCCGCAATCAAAGAACTTGATGTGCTTTGGCTGAACGCAAGTTCAGTTCATTCCGACCGGAAACTGGTCATGCGACTGCGGGTGACCGAAGGCGGATCCGGCGTGCAGGGAGCCAGGCTCACGGTTCGATTCGCTCGTCCCGATGCCGCGCCTTTTTACACCCAGGTGGTTACCGATCCTGCCGGCGATGCAGAAATGAAGATTGAAGCGGACGAATCGTCTTTGCCGGATTCTTCCGTTCTGGTGCAGGCAAACTATTCCGGACGCACAGCCACGCGTAAGTTCCAGTTGCGGAAAGTAGAAGCCTAGCGTCAGGTGTTTCCGTCATTTATCCCGATGCCAAGTATTCCCATCAAGCTAATCATCAACGGGGAAGAGCGGACCTTCCATAGTGCACGAACGCTTGCCGGACTAGTCGAGGAACTGGGCATGAAGCAGGATCGCGTGGCAGTTGAACTCAACCGCAACATTGTCTCGCGTGAGCGCTGGGCTGAAACAGCTTTGTCTGAAGGTGATCGGCTGGAAATCGTGCATTTCGTCGGTGGGGGTGTTGGCCGGTTCCGCGTTTAAACGAACCGAAAGCCGGGCCTCCGAGGAACTCCTCTAGTCACCCTCCCTCATTAAATCTAAGGTTGACAGCATCCAACCCGAGCCTAAAATGTTTCAAACATTTTTATATTCAACTGTTTGAAACATTCTTAGGCCGAAAATGCAAGATTTCTTTACATCCCGCGAAGTGGCGAAGCTCACTGGCACAACTCTGCGACAACTGCAATGGCTGGACGAGCGAGGCATTGTTGCTCCGGCACGGGAAGGGCATCGGCGGGTTTATTCGATCAGAGACCTTACTGAAGTCGCCCTCATTGGCGAGTTGCGGCACCGAGGCTTCTCCTTACAGCGAGTGCGCAAGGTGATGCGCTTTCTGCAAAAGGAATTCGGCAAACGGCTGGCAGAAACGGTTAGCAGCGGCTCCGAATACCACTTACTCACCGACGGTAAAACTCTTTACCTCGAAACTTCGCCACGACAGATTATCGACATCCTGAAGAACACACGTCAGCCCCTGCTGGCGATTTGTCTCAGCGACGCGGTGAGGCAGGTGCGTGCAGTGATCGGCAGCGGGAAGAAGCGTAGCGCGTTCGTTTCGCCGTCCGCCCGGCAGACAAGGACAAAGGCTTCGTAGGCAGGAAGTTTAGCTCCACGGGGGAGGCAAGATGGTTGCTGAACTGAACGTCCTGAGCGAATGGATCCCGGAGCAAATGCTCCCCGGCACGATTTTCGTGTTGGAGAATGCGGGCAACGTCGGAGAGAAGGAAGACCCCTACTGGGCAGTCTTGTCGTGCCCCAACTGTGGGACCTTGGGTTTGATCACGCGTAAGCAATTGGCTGGTTTGCTGCCTGTGATCTGCGGGTCAGATCAGTGCTCCGCGCAATTCTTCATCAATGACAGCGACATTGTGATTCGAAAGCCTTCCTGACGATGTGCAGCACGAATCCCGGCTGAATCAAAGTCCTCGTTCAGCTAGCTCTTTCCTGACCTGACGGTCTCGAGCGCCACCGGTATCTGTTCCACGATCTCGATCCCGAATCCCTCCAGCGCGACTACTTTGCGGGGATGGTTGGTGAGCAGCCGAATATGTCGCAGATTCAAGTCGGAGAGAATCTGAGCGCCAATGCCGATTTCTCGCTGCGTCTTGCGCTCGGCTTCCGGCAGCGCCGGCAAACGCTGGTCACGATGGAAGGTAAGCGCCGTTCGGTCCGCCACTCGTTCGACAGAAAATCCCTTGGACGTCTGATGGAGATAGATCAGCGCTCCGCGGCCTTCACGGGCAATCATCTGCATCGAGCCTTCGATCGTGGCATGGCAGTCGCAGCCCGTGGATCCAAAAACATCGCCCATTAAGCAGTGGGCGTGCATGCGAACCAATACTGGCTCGCTTCCCTGCTCGATATCACCGCGCACCAGGGCGACATGAGATTCGCCACCGTCTACCTCGCTCTCGTAAGCGATCAGGCGAAACTCTCCGTGCCGCGTTCCAATCATCGCTTCCCCCACACGATGGACGTAGCGCTCGTGCTGCATGCGGTAGCGGATGAGCTCGGCTACGGTCAGCATCTTCAAGCGATGGGTTTCACAGAACTGCACGAGATCGGGAACGCGTGCCATGGTCCCGTCGTCGCGCATTATTTCGCAGATGATGCCGGCTGGCACCAGGCCTGCCAACCGTGCCAGGTCCACGGAAGCTTCGGTCTGGCCCGCGCGGACCAAGACGCCGCCTTTGCGTGCCCGCAGCGGAAAAACATGCCCCGGACGTGCCAGATCGACAGGACGTGTGACAGGATCAATTGCGACTTTGACAGTGTGGGCGCGATCGTAAGCCGAGATCCCAGTGGTCACGCCGACGCGGGCGTCGATGGCCTCACAGAACGCGGTGCCATAGTTCGAGGTGTTCTCTGCTGTCATCGGACCGATCCGGAGATGGTCCAGGCGTTCTTCGGTCATGGTCAGACATACCAAACCGCGGCCGTATTTGGCCATGAAGTTGATGGCTTCGGGAGTGACCTTCTCGGCAGCCACGTGAGGTCACCTTCGTTCTCGCGGTCTTCGTCGTCGACAACGACCACCATGCGGCCGGCGCGAATTTCTTCAATGGCGGTAGGAACGTCCGCGAAGTGCGAATGCAGCGTCATGATAATGTGCAGATTGTAGCAAAAGCGGTGCAGCACCTGATCGATCCGGACCGCTTGGTGATTCGGCCTCCGACGGTCTTAGCCGACCAGTTCTCGCTCCGCGCCCCGGAAAAGAGCTCGCAGTGACCGCACAACCCAGCGTAACAAAACCACAATGACGACTAGAAAAATGGCGACGATGGCCGCCGCTGCGTAGGGATGTTGAGCGGCAAGCCACGTCAGAAAGATGGCCAGCACGTCTTCTCCGAAGCTTAACGCCATATTGGAAACGGGCTCAGGCGACGGAGTCACAGCAGCCCGCACCGCCGTTTTTCCGCCATGCGCCGCCAGCGCAATCAAGCCTCCCGCCAGCGTGGCCGTGAGCTGCTCCCACGGAGAGAGTGTCGCAGTGGCGTGATAGGCAAGCAAGGCAGCGACTGGCACACGAATGAAGGTGTGCAGCGCATTCCAGATCAGGTCGAAAGCAGGGATTTTGTCGGCAAAGAACTCAATCGCGAACAATACCGCGCAGACGCCGATCACGTACCAGTTAGCAAGCACCGCCAAAGACGGCGGCAACGGCAACACTCCAGCGCGAGCTATTAAACCCAGAGTAGCAACCGTGGCGTACACATTCAGTCCCGCTGCAAAGCTAGTGGCTACCAGTACTGCAACCAGTTCACTGGCTGGAATTCTCATGGTGGTTCAAAACTTTAGGATAACTCGCGGTCAAAAGATTTTTCGAACGTGCAGCCCACCGTTGACGGGGTTCCTGAACAAAAACAAGAAAGGCCGCCTTGTCGGCGGCCCTAGCCCAGTCTCAACGTTTTCTTTTCCTTACAGAGTCGATTCGATCTCGAATCCCCAGGCCTCGAGCAGAGGCTCGGGAATGTATTTGGAATTCTTGTTGCGTCGCGCCCACTCCCGCAATCTGGTGGAACGCAAGTACTGATCAGGCGAGAGCTTATATTCGCGCACAACCTGCTCAAACTCGGTGATGGTGGGGGTAATAGGCCCGATCGGTTCGGGCTTGCCCCAGTTCGGATTTCCGCGTCGCTTAGCCATGAAGATTGCGCCTCGTGCTCGTAATAAAAATACCCTTTAGGGGTTTCCCGCCAAGTTAGATTCCTTTGTGTTCGCCAAGGATTCACCCCTTAGTCGGTTCCCGCGCATAAACCATGCTGCGATGTGCCTGCTTTCCCGATAGCTGGAAGCTAATGATTCTAATGGTGTTCCTCCCTCTTGTCAATGATCATTTCCGGCACGCTTAGCGTCTTCGCCGATACATGTCGAAGAAAATAAAGCCTTAGTTGCGTTTGCGCGCCCTGATTTAGGCTTTCCCAATGGCGCCGGTTCCGGGATTCGCGGTCAAGAGCACGCGGTTAAGTTACCGCCGTAATCTCAATACGTTAGCGATGCATTGACGGGCGAGGCCTGCCTACCTAGAGTGCGTTGTAGGAGGCCATTACTGTGAGGGATATCCACGAAGTGCTACGGAAGAAACAGGCCGAACAAGCGCAACTTGGCAAACAGATCGAAGCTCTACAAAGCGCCGCGGAACAGTTGCGCAGCGTGGCCCATTTGCTGGATGAGGCACACAGCGAGGAAGCGATAAACCGCGGCTGAGAGCCCTCCCACCTTACGTTATGGGCTGCGAAGACGGAATATGAGTTTGCAATCCTTAGTTCTCTGTTCCGATGAAAAGATCGCGCGCGTATTGCGGCGCGTGCTCAGTGACCTCGACATCGGGATCGACCAGTCTCCGGATGCCGATTCCGCGATCCGCAAGCTGACACGTCAGAGATATGAAGCAGTCATTGTGGACTGCACCGACGAGCAAGCCGCATCCCAAGTACTCAAAAGCGCTCGTACCGCCCCTTGTAACAAGCGCGCCGTCGCCGTGGCTGTTATTGATGGAAAGAAGGCTCTACGCAGCGCTTTCGATCTGGGCGCCCATTTCGTTCTCTACAAGCCGCTTTCGGCGGAACGCGCCAAGGCCAGTTTCCGGGCGGCTCGCGCCTTGATGAAGCGGGAGCGCCGTCGCAACATTCGCGTCCCAATCGAAATGCCGGTGATTTTGGTACTGAATGACGGTGCCGGGCAACAGCGGACGCTCACATCGGACTTGGGCGAAGGAGGCATGGCCGTCCAATCCTCCCAGCGTCCTAAAACACACGGCGCTCTCCAGATCCAATTCGCTCTACCTGGGACTGAAGACACCATCCATTGCGGGGGCGAGGTGGCTTGGGAGAACGCCGGGCGGCAAACGGGTATTCGCTTTGTGGATCTGGCGCCGGAGGCTCGCGACCAGCTCAAGGCGTGGATCAACGGTCATTCTCCTGACGCCGAGCTGGATGACCCGCCGCTGGTTTGCAAGCTCACCGATCTCAGTTTGGGAGGTTGTTATCTGGAGGTCACCACACCCTTTCCGTTGCGCACCAGAATCGTCCTTTCTATGCGAGTCAGGGACGTTCAGGTGCAAGCCGAAGGCGTGGTGCGGGTGATGCACCCCGAAGTTGGCATGGGAGTGGAATTCACGCAGAAGACAACTCAGCAACGGGAGCACGTGGGCAAATTCATTCAGGCTCTAACCGAGAGCAACGGAATTCTTCCTGATCTTTTGGTGGAACCCGAGGGGCTGGATGTGGGGGAGCCGACGCCGCCCGCTCCGGGAGCCGAAGATCTGGACGATCCCTTGCTCCATCTTTTCCTCAGAAAGGCCGAACTTACCACGGAGGCCTTCCTGATCGAACTACGCCGGCAGCGGGGCACCAACAACGAGCCCGCTCGACCCGTGTCAATCTGAGCCTAGCTGCTACTGCTCAAATATCACTTCAGTTGGTTCTGAATAACCAGCATCTATATCGACGCCCACAAACTCAGAGAACGAAACCATCCAAAACGCAATCATCTGTGGCCCGGGCGAGGTGAGGTTGGCAACGCCCCTGCCATTGTTCGAGACCGACGAGACGGAGTAGGTTCCAGCCACATGCAAGTCTGGGCTGAGCCCGGAGGTCTGGCTCGAATCCTCGGTCCCCACTAATCCGGCTTGTCCGCCTTTCCCATCCAATGTGATCACGCCAGTGGCCAGTCCCGCACTTGAATTGGCCACGGCTTCCGGAGCCAACGTGAAGGTGCCGGCTGCAACGCCGTTGCTGAACGGCGGCGCTACGACTTGAGGCTGCAGGGCGCCGATTTTCACCGCAGGTTCCATGCTCAACAGGAACGCTGAATTTGGCGCGATCAGGTATGCCACAAAGCTGGTGACCGCCTGCGTTTTGACGTTGATCAGATTTAGTAACGCCCGGCCATTGGACTGGGTCGTATAACTCCCGGCCAACACCGCGGCGGTTGTGATAACGCCTCCATTATTTTCGTCGAGCTGCCCTGAGATAGCTCCCATTCCATCAAAGGACAACTGGCCGATGGCAACGTCAGCAGATCCGTTGGCCAGCCCGCTCTGAGTGAAGACAGATGAGCCCTGAAGAGATGACTCGCTGAACGGAGAACTTGATTGCTGCAGGGCGTCTCCACTGAGCATTGGACTGCTCGCCCCGACTGGGTCGGTCGAGAGCCAGAAAGCTTCGTGCGAGGAAACCACGTAAACGCTGAAGTGGAAGGTTGCCCCTCCCAAGAGGGGAACCCTCAGGCTGGCCGTGCCGCGTCCATTTGCCGCAATGGTGTACGCGCCGGGGAAATTGTTTACCGGAGCCAAAGCACTGCCAGCATCATTTACGTCCAAAGTACTTCCGGCGATGGTGCCAGACCCGTCGGCGAAGATCGCACCCAGGCCCGCGATTCGTCCGCCCGCGAAGTCCGCGCCGCTCAGACTCAGCGCGTAGCTGCCATTAAACGAGGAATCCGAGAATTTCGCCAAAGTTTGCGCTTTAATCACCCCCGAACCTCGAATTCCAGAGTTGTCGAATTCAATAAATCGCGCCCTGTCGCCGCTGGGATTCAACGCGAAGGTAAAGGTAGAGCTTCCGCTCGCAGTAGTTATCGTGATGGTTCCGCGGTTGTCCGCGCTGATTGTATATGTTCCGGTAAATGGCAAATTTGTGACCGGACCCGAGAGACGGTTAACGTCCTCGACGCCGTTGAGAACGTTGCCACTGCCGTCAGCCGTAAAGCTTCCGGCGGCCTGATAAACTCCGGAGCTGTCGAACCCTCGGAACAGGAATACGTATTGGCCGAGCAGTTTGCTTTGGTCCGACGGAACAATAGTGACAGTCGCGGAGCCGGACTTCGCGCCTGAGACGGCAGTCACCAGGATTGTTGCTGGCACGGGTGGCACCGCGGGAGCTGTGAAAAGCCCTGTGCTAGTGATGACGCCGCACTGGCTGCCGACGCAGCCCGTTCCCGAGAGCTTCCAGGTTACGGCCAGTGCCGAAGAACCTGACAGCGCTATGGTCCCGCCGTCCTGCGCGCTGAACTGTAGCTGTCCTTTTGCTGTCACCAGTGCGCTGCTGGGAAGCACGTCGATGAGACCTCGAGCCTCCACCGTTACGGTTGCCGTCGCTGACTTGGAGGGATTGGCCTCCGACGTTGCGGTCACGATGACCGTAGGCGGATTCGGAATTGCGGCGGGGGCAGTGTAAAGACCCGCAACGGTGATCGTCCCGCAAGTCGGCCCGCTGCAGCCCGCGCCGGAGAGGCTCCACTTCACTGCCGTATTCGTGGTCCCGGTCACACTAGCGCTGAACTGCTGTTTGGCGCCGATCACTACTTTCGCCGAAGACGGAGAGACCGAGACCGCCACCGGAGGCAATACCGTTACCGTGGCCGAAGCTGATTTGCTGGGATCGGCCTGCGAAGTCGCGGTTACCGTGACTGTGGGAGGCGTCGGAACCGAGGCTGGGGCGGTGTACAGACCAGCAACGGTGATCGTGCCGCACGTCGGCCCACTGCAACCAGCTCCAGAAATCGTCCAGGTAACGGTCGTATTGATTGTTCCGGTCACGGTCGCAGTGAATTGCTGCTTAGCACCGGTCACTACTTTCGCCGAAGACGGAGACACTGAGACTGCCACCGGAAGCAATATCGTGACTGTGGCCGAAGCTGATTTGCTGGGATCGGCCTGCGAAGTCGCGGTTACCGTGACTGTGGGAGGCGTCGGGACTGAGGCTGGCGCAGTGTAAAGACCTGCGCTCGTAATCGTGCCACACGTCGACCCACTACAACCAGTTCCAGAGATCGTCCAGGTAACCGTCAAATTGACTGTTCCGGTCACGGTTGCAGTGAACTGTTTCTGGGCTCCGATCAGCAGCTTTGCCGAAGTGGGTGACACTGAGATCGCTACTCCGCTGACGACTGTCACAGTCGCCATCGCCGACTTCGTGATATCAGCCTGCGAGGTGACCGTCACCGTCACTGTTGGCGGATTCGGTATCGTCGCGGGGGCGGTGTAGAGGCCAGCATTGCTGATGGTTCCACAGGTGGCTCCGCCGCAACCAGGTCCAGAGATCGTCCAGGTGACTGCCTTGTTAGCTGTTCCCGTCACGGTGGCCGTGAACTGCTGCTGGGCGCCCGATACCACGTTGACCGAGGAGGGCGAGACCGAAACGGCGACTGCCAGCACGATAGTCACGGTGGCCGACGCTGACTTGGTCGCGTCCGCTTGCGAAGTTGCCGTCACCGTAACAGTGGCGGGTTTCGGGACCGATGTCGGTGCCGTATAGAGCCCCGCGCTGGTGATTGTGCCACAGGCGGCTCCGTTGCAGCCCGCTCCGGAGACACTCCACGTCACCGCTGTGTTGGCCGTGCCTGTCACCTTGGCGGTGAACACTTGAGTAGTGCCGGTTTTCACTTTCGCCGAACTGGGAGAAACCGAGACTGCGACGGGAGACAATACGGTCACAGTGGCCGAAGCTGACTTGGTCGCATCCGCCTGTGCAGTTGCGGTCACCGTGACGGTGGGCGGATTCGGAACTGCTGCGGGCGCAGTGTAGAGCCCAGTCCCGTCAATCGTGCCGCATGCCGATCCAGAGCAGCCATCGCCAGAAATACTCCAATTGACTCCAAAGGAGTTCGACCCTGTTACCGTCGCCGTGAACTGTTGCTGCATACCTGTAACCAGTTGCTTGCTGGTGGGTGAGATAGAGATTTCTAAGCCTGTGATCAACGTCACTTGGGCAGAAGCGGACTTGGTAGGATCTGCGTTCGACGTTGCCGTCACGGTTACGATATTAGGGATCGGGATTGATGTCGGCGCGGTGTATAGCCCGGCCGCTGTAATTACACCGCAGGAACTGCCGCCACAGCCCGCGCCCGATACTCTCCAGGTGACGGTGGTGTTCGCGCTCCCGGAAACTTGGGCGGTGAACTGCTGCTGCCGGGTGCCAGGCGCGAGTGAGACTGAACTAGGTGACACGCTTACGGAAACCACGGCAGACGCTGACGTGGCCAAGGCAACCAGTGCGCATGTCAGAGCCAGAAATAGACGCAGCAGATGATTTCGACGCCAGGTCAACACGAGTCCCTCTTAATTAGAAGAGATTTGAACGTTCCCCACCTTCGGGCTTGGGAGGATGTTCATCAGCCACCGTGGCGAGGACTTTAACTCGTAGCGGAATGTTTACAAATTACCCAGCGCTGCTACGCCTATCGAACTAGTCCGGCTCAAAGACGCAATTGGCTTGGTGTTTGGCTGGTCGAAAGAATTTGCTGCCAAGGTGGGGGGCCCGGGATTTTAAGCTCTGCGCGCTGCGTAACTCCGTCGTGCTGTTTCTAGTATTTACAACAGCTTGCGAATTCTCACCACGCCGTTCCTTCCCCGTTCTTCCCCGTCGATACCAGACCGGCAGCCATGACTTAGCCATGATTCCGACTAAGCACGAACACCGTGCAGAGAGAAGGCGCGACATGTCAAAACCTGATACATCGGCTTACAACAGAGGGGGTGGGGTGATGGCAGACGGCAACGGGACAAAACTAGAGGATACTGCTAACAGTTTCGAAAACAGTATTTCTAAGAGCAAGGCTGGGTGGCTTAAGCCGTACCACTGGCCGAAAGGCATCAGCGGCAATCCCTCAGGTCGTCCTCGCAAGCCCATCACCGAGGCCTATGCCGACATGGCCGAGCAGAAGTACCCTGGTGATCCGGAGGGCAGGACGTATGCGCAGCTGATCGCGGAAGGCCAGTGTAAAGCGGCAATTAAGGGCAAGACTGAGGCTGCGCGCGAGATTGCTGACCGGCTAGAAGGCAAAGCTGTTCCAGCATTGGGGGATGACACTCCCAGCATGAGCGTGACCTTAAACATCGAAGTGGTAAGGAAGAAGCTGTTTGGCGACGACGAATAAGCTGCGCGAGTTTGTTTGTCTAAGCGAGAACAGCCTCTCATCTCATTGCAGCTTCGCGTACTCCGCCTTGGCTTCCTTCAGGATGGGGATGTCGGGGTCGGCGTCTTTCCAGAGGGCGAAGAAATCCTGGTAGGCGGTCTTCGCTTTAGTGGTGTCGCCTGAGAGCGCTGTAGGCACGAGCAAGGCCGAGATGGGCCAGCGCACCGAGCGGAAAGTTGAACACGATGCCGCGGTGATCGAGGAATTTTTGGAACTCCGCAGCTGCTTCGTTGCCCTGGTGCAACAGTAAGTATGCCTGACCTCTCACATAAACCGGATACAGAGACCCCATATAGCTGAGGCTAATAAATCCGAGCTAGTAAGTAGCTGCGGGCTGGAGCAGTTCGATGGCTTTGGCTGGTTCATGCCGATTGAGTCGCAAGCGAAGCACGGATAACAGGCAACCAATAGTTATGTACTCCTGTATCCAAAGGAAACTCCTTGGCCACTTTGTCCGCCATCTTCTGCGCCCCGGCGGAATCACCAGCGCGAGCCAAGACTAACGCTCCAAAAACTTGTGTGAAGCGGTCTGAGGACAATGCCGAAGCCGCGGCTGCATCTTTCCGCGACTGGTCGAAATAACCGACTTCCGCTTCCCGAAGGGCTTGGTTTGTCTGCCACCCGGCCGCGGTTCCGTTCTGCTGGTTCTGGCGAGCCAATTCCACTGCCCGCCGCGAAAACTCCCGCGCCTTCGCGAGTCGGCCTGAGAAAGCCTCGGTGTCGGATTGGTGGATAGAAACATGTCCTCCACGCCCAGCTTGCCTGCGCCCCACGCCACCTGACGTTCCATCTCAGCTGCATCGCCTTCCACCATGGCAAGTCCATAGCGGTAAGGTGAAGGCCTTCGTGATCGAGCTTGCGTCCCATAGCTTCCTGGTAGGTTGCTTTGGCCTCATCGAAACGGTTCAGGGCAGCATAAGCGAGCATCAGATTCCCCAGATTAACCGCGGAGTTTGGATCGAGGCGGCTTGCTTCGAGTTCTTCGGCGGCTGACTTTTCGTATTGTCCCACCACTGCGTGAAGGAGTCCCAAATAGCCTGAGGGGAAAAAGTCTCGCGGATAATTCTGTGCCCACAACTCATACGTCTGAACTGCTTTCTCGAGTTCTCCTGTCACATTCCCATAATAGTTACCCGTGATCCGGAATCTCTCCCGCTCGCTCACGCGGTCGCGCAGGTCGTATGCCTTTTGCGAGTATTGGCTGGCCAGACTTGCTTCGCCGATGTTGGAGTACATGATCCCCATGCCGGCGTAGGCCATCGCAAAATTGGGATCGAGCTCGATAGCATGTTTCATCAACGGAATCGCCGCCACCTCACTCTTTTCGTTCATGGTCTTTCTCGACAGCGTGTAGGCTTTAAGCGCCTCCAGCGAAGACGTTGTAGCTTGTTCAAGGGGAGTATCGAACTTCTGGATGGTGCTGAGCGATTCTCCCAGCTTTTTCCGTAGCTCTGACGTTGTCTCTCCCAGCGCCTTGAGCACATGCTCTTTGCTGTCAGCCGTCACCTGCTCTTGGGCCAGGGTGCTGCCGGTCTGGCAATTCACGGCATTCACCCCGATCACATATTGACTGCCCAGGCTGGCAATTGAGCCCGCCAGCATCACCCTGCTGCCCGCGCGCTGGCATAATTCCCGCGCGACCTCGCGCGTAAGATGTTGGCCCGGTGAACGCCCCATCAGCTTTAACGTATCGTCCACGGTTTGCTGCGGCAGCATGTTCAGAAAAGGCGACTGCTCCAATTGCACCGTGAGCGCTTGCTTGAGCGTGTCGTCAAATACGGGATCACCGGTAGTGTTGGTGAAGTCGGCCAACACGACAGTATCCTTCCCGGTCAGCGGTGTTGCTGGACGTGAGCGGAAGTAAAGACCACCAGCAATCAGAGCAGCAACGACGACCACAGTGACGGGAATCAGAATCTTCCAGGATTTCCTGCCAGTAGCTACGGGAAACTCGGCAGCCTTCGCGGCATGCGATGAAGAGGCTGGAGCAGGAGCAGGAGAAGAGCCCGATCCTGGTGGCGCCTGTGGGGCTGCTACATGAGAACCGCTATCCTGCGCCACCGCAACCGCCCCGGAACTGGCAACTGCCGTTCGGCCAGTTTCGGTGTCCCGCTTCAGACGTTGGAGTTCCGCTCGCATATCCGAGGCGTGCTGATAGCGCAAGTTGCGGTCTTTCTCCAGCGCCTGGTTGATGATGTCTTCCAGTTTGGCTGGCACTTCGGGATTCAGCCGCACCGCCGGAACCGGCGCGCGATTCATGATGGCTTCACAGATGACTCGCTGAGCTTTCCCCTCGGAAAGGCAAGTCGCCAGTCGCCATCTCGTAGAGCACGGCACCGAACGAAAACAGATCCGTACGGGCATCCAGTTCTTTGGCCCGCACCTGCTCCGGCGACATGTAAGCGACCGTGCCCAGCATCGTGCCGGGACTTGTCAGGTGCTCTTCGCCTCGTCACCGTCTGAGTATTGCCCGCCGCAATCTGCTTAGAACTGTCTGCAGCGTGACTTTGGCCAGCCGAAGTCCAGAATCTTGGCGTGTCCGCGCTTGGTGACGAAAATGTTTGCGGGCTTGATGTCGCGGTGGACGATCCCTTCGCTGTGTGGCGGCATCGAGGGCGTCAGCAACCTCGATGGCCAGCGAGAACAAGGTTTCCATCTCTATGGGCGCCCCGCAATGCGGTGTTTGAGGGTCACGCCCTCCAGATACTCCATCACGATGAATGACTGCCCTTCTTCTTGCCGATCTCGTGGATGGTGCAGATGTTGGGATGGTTGAGTGCGGATGCGGCACGGGCTTCCCGTCGAAAGCGCTCCAATGCCTGCGGATCGGTGGCAACATCATCCGGCAGGAACTTGAGGGCGACAAAACGACCAAGTTCGGTGTCCTCGGCCTTGTAGACCACGCCCATACCCCCGCCGCCCAGCTTCTCGACGATGCGGTAGTGCGAGATGGTCTGGCCGATCAATTCGAGCGGGACTCCCAATCCTCGGGAGGCAATCTTAGGGTGGGTGAGCAGTCAAGTCAACGCGGTACTGTGCTGCTCATAGTTCACCCCAACAAAACGGGCGGCAGCCGGTGTCCTTGCCAATCGGTCTGCCACGTCGGCTCTGAAGCTGTATTTTCGGGTCGTACAGGTTCTTCAGTAACCTCTTCTATTGAGCTTCTCCATGCAATACTTACTTTGTCAGTCCTCCGTTGTTTAAGCAGACCCGCCCTGCGGCAATGCCAACGGTGAACGCCGCACGAGAACTAAGGAGCGCCAGAAGATGCCGCAGCCATCAGACTCTCAAAAATCGCAGCTTTCCTCGCACCCGAATGCCACTCCGGTCAAGACAGTTAGTGCGCCCGTCGAGCAGGCTACGATCGGGCGCTCACTGGTCATCAAAGGCGAGGTCAGCGGTACCGAGTCGCTGCACATCGATGGCCGAATCGAGGGCGCCGTTAATTTTGCCGGTCACCGCGTCACCATTGGGAGTAACGGTAGCGCCGCCGCCAACATCAGTGCCCGCGAAGTTGTGATCATCGGCGAGGTGCAGGGCAACATCCAGTGCACGGACCGCCTGGATATTCGCAGCCAAGGCTCGCTGACGGGCGATGTGATAACCCACCGGATCAGCGTAGAGGATGGAGCAATCGTGAAAGGCGGCGTGCAGGTCCGCGCTGTCGAGCAGAAGACTGATAAGTCCCAACAGGCCAAGACCAAGCAGGCCTCGGCAGCTTCAACACCATAGTCAGAATCAGGTCTGTCAGACCGGGCTGTGTCAGCGATAAAGTGGGCTGCTAAGTCCGGGGCCTCTCTTTTGGGCCTGTTCCCCTTTGTTCGTGTTCACCGCCAGAATTTCTTTCTAGCAGTTCCGGTCGCCGGAGCATTGGGCGCTGCGAAGCGTTACGTAATATCGGCTTGGCGAAGGCCGGCAGTCGATTCGCCTACACGGAGGGCTGGTCTGATGGAGCAGGCATCGATTGGCCCAAGACCCGAGCAGATATCGAATCTCTGTCCCGGTAGAGCAGAATCACGATCTGGATGAGCAGGATCGCGGCGAGAGCGAAAAAGCCCCAAAGATAGAACTGCGCTATCGCGGGCCAGGCGGTGGTTAGAGGCTTGAAATCGATATACGCGATTGCGGCGGTGACCAGAAGAACGAGAGTGGCCGCCATAGTTCCCAACCCCGGGATCTCTACAAAACGACCCAACAGGTAGGCGCGAAGCTCGATTGCGAACCGAACCAGGACTGAGAGCAGCATCGCATCGATCACGATCAACGTGCCGGCCAATACGGTCATCTTGTCTTCCACGATCCATCCCGCGTCCTGAAACATGGGCAGACCTTGGGCGATCAACCGGACAATCACAAGGCCAACCACACCAATAACTAAGTTCGCGGCTACCCGCGCAAATGGCCCGCGCAATTTCGATTTGATAGACATCTTCAGCTTCCGGCGATTATTTCGAACGTAATCTTCCGCCTACCGGGATTGAATGTAAAGAACCGAGCGTCCATGTACGCTCGTACCGTGGGTATCCCGAGTTCCTGCTGCGCATTCTGCTCCTGGGTTATCTGTACGGCATTACCAGGGAGCGCAAGCTGGTGGAAGGAACTGCGCATGCACTTGGCTTGGCGCTGGTTCACGGGTTTGGGCCAAACGTCGACAACTGAACCAGTGGGTTAGTTGGCGTAAAAATCGCCTTCACACTCATCCTCTTTCATAGGAAGAGTGTAACCGCCTGGTTTCAACAGCTACGCGGAAGAGCAAAGTACCCAAGTCACTTGCCTAGACTTTGGCAGACGGTCTCCAATAGACATGTGGGGAAACCTGATACGAGAATGCGATGTCTATTTCGGACTTGCGTAGCCGCAAGCTGCGTGTCTGCCGTGTCCCTGTTCGTATTATCAAACACTGTTCTAGCGTTGACCACGCGCAACTACTGCATCGTTCTCTTTGCGGTTCCATTCACAGATAAGACCTTCGTCCTTCCCGGCTGGATGTGGGGGAGAATTCCGTTCTGTGTTTGTGCAATGTCAACGCTAACGGCTGTCGTCCTTTGGACAACCCTGGTCGTCAAGCGCAGGCGGATGCAGCACGTTCGAAGCTAATTCAATATCAACCTGTCCCGCCTCAGTTGGAAATGGAGAGAGCGTTCATCCGTTAAGATAGCGGAGCGAACGTATGAGAAAAGAGCGCAAGCACTACACTGCTGAGGAGAAGGTGGCCATCCTACGACGCCATCTTTTGGACAAGGTCCCGGTTTCCGATCTGTGTGAAGAGCTGGGCCTGCAGCCGACGGTGTTCTACCGCTGGCAAAAAGAGTTCTTCGAGAACGGAGCGGCCGCCTTCCAAACGACGGAACGTCCTCGCCGCCAGGCGGAGGAGAAACAGAAACGGATTGAGTTCTTGGAGAAAAAGGTGCAAACCAAGGACGAGGTCCTGGCCGAGCTGATGGCAGAGCACATCGCCTTAAAAAAAAGCCTTGGGGAACTCTGACCGAGACCTGGGTAGCGCACGATGTGCGGGATCAGGTGGTGGATTTCGTCCGGCGCTGGTCGGAGAAGGCCGAGATCAGCGTCGGCCGATTCATTCATTGGCTGGGGGTCACGGTGAGCAAGTTCTACAACTGGCGGCAGCGCTATGGACGAGTGAATGAGCACAACGGTTGGGTACCCCGAGATTTCTGGTTGGAGCCGTGGGAAAAGGAAGCCATCATCGATTTTCATGGGAAAAACCCATTGGAAGGTTATCGTCGACTTACGTTCATGATGTTAGATCACGACGTAGTAGCCGTGAGTCCGGCGAGCGTATGGCGAGTGATGAAGCAAGCGGGACTGCTGTCGCGCTGGAAAGCGAAGCCGTCGCGCAAGGGCACCGGCTTCGAACAGCCGCTGCAGCCGCACCAGCACTGGCATGTCGATGTTTCCTATATCAACCTGTCGGGCACGTTCTATTACTTATGCAGTGTGCTGGATGGATGCAGTCGTTTTCTGGTGCATTGGGATCTGCGGGAGTTGTTACGGTTTGTGAGGCGCTGCCAAGCACACGACTTGATATCGAGAGCGTATTCTTCGAAGTTCCGACGAATTCGCTGCTGGGCATCATGTTCCTGAATGACTTGGCCGCCTCTGATTGTAATTATGCCGGTCGGGTCATAGCTAGCCTCGTGCTCGGAGAGCCAGCCTGGCATCTCGCCCGATGTCGGGATCTCCGAGATGCGATACTGCGATAGATCGAGCGCATAGACAGGCGTGTGGCCGAAGCGGCGGTCGTTTTTATAGCCGAGGCCTCCGACGACCACTATTCGATCGCCCACGACAGTGGCTGAATGGAAATCCGTTGGTGGGAAAATTTCTTTTGGGTAGCCGTAGATTTCGATTTGACCATCGGGTCCTAAGACGACGACGTCGTTGTAGATGTAGAAATCTGGGTCGTAAGAGTCCTCGTGCTCGCCCGCAATGCAAATAACTCTCCCGTCAGGCAAGCAACTTCTAGTTGCGCCCATGCGGTCGAACGTCCAGATTGGTCCGTCTTCACGATTCAACGGAATGTTGAAAACGTCTCGGGCGCGATAAGGACCGTACGCGGACTTGAGCATACCTTCTCGCATCCGAAGGCCGAGTTCTTCGAGACCGCCTTCCGCATCCGTCGGAGGCACCTCTTCACCTCGGATCATCCACTCCCAAAACGCAAGTGTCATTCGCTCCGGGTTGGCGTTTCCGAACCGGGGCAGACGTTGCTGATCGAATACTTCCCGACTGATTCCCATGACTGGAGGACCTGAACCCTAGGTGGATATTTTAGATGACTACACTTGGTTGACGTAACATCGCGATAACTCTCATTGAGGGTTCTGAGTGCTAACGTCTGATTTCGACAGTTACCGCTCCCACGTTTCGCTTGATGCAAAAGAAAAGCCGCCCTGATTAGCTCGTCTGCGGGGAGATTGCGCTGTTAAACATGATGCGCCAGAACTTCCATTCGCCATCGGCCTGCCTTTTGAAAATCCAAAGGTTCTTCAAGCTCATCTTTTCAACCCCGCCGCCCGACTTAGATGTTCGTATGGCGTTGACAGTCGCTCGAGCAAACCCCCAATGCCCTGCCACCTCAACCTCATCGTAAATCAGGCTGCATTTTTCTTCATAGGTCTCGGCGTAATCGTGGGAGAGACGACGGATCTCTTCTTTGCCGACGATGGACGGGCGGTCGGGGGGCATGATAACTACGTCGGGATGCATCGTTGCCATCCGCCTGTCCAGATCCTCAGCGTTTACTCCCGCGAAAAACTCTTCCCCTACTCTCTTGATCGCCTTGACGTCATCGTCGGTTGTCGCATTCGTGTCCATGAGTCCTCCCCTCAGCCGGTAATATCAAGGAAACGCTTCAACTTGGACGTATAACGTTAGCACTAGCGCTTTACCTACTCTGACTCAAGTGGTGAAATATCGCGATTACACTCATAACCGGGTTCTGAGTGTGAACGCCTGTTTTTGCCATTTATCACAGTCTAGGTTGATTGCTAGCCTCTCAGCGGCGTAGACTCGGCACCGATTCCAGGGAGATCTGCATATTCTCGACCGGAGGAAACTATGGATCTGAAGCGCCTTGCTGCCGCAGCTATGACCATCACATTCGCCCTCACCGCCAGTGCAGGATCGGCCTTCGCCGCCGAGAAGGACGACGTAGTACCCGCAGTGCATCAGTATCTCGCCAATCTGGACAAGCCAGAGACAATGTGTGACTCGCATGTGTCCATTCTGGACGAATTTCCGCCGCATGAGTGGCATGGCCCGACAGCGTGCGCAGATTGGTGGAAGGCGTACAACGCTTACAACGAGAAGAGCGGCATTACGGATACGCACGGCCAGCTGGGCACGCCATGGACTGTTGAAGTAACCGGTGATCGAGCCTATTTTGTGGCTCCCTTCACCTACACCTACAAGCAGCACGGAAAGCCCGTTAAGGAGACCGCTTCCTTTGCGGTGGCGCTGAAACGTACTCAAGCCGAATGGCGCATTACATCTTGGGCTTACTCTGAACAGACAGTGGAATAGGCGATCCACTCAGAGTGCGGTTCGAGCAGGAACTTATCAAGTTCGGAGTTGGCGAAATATCGCGATAATCGTTCATTGATGGGTTTTGAGAGCTAACGCCCTGTTTGCGACAGCTATCGAGAACGTTCCGCATTTCTACTGGTAGTCTTATATGTATTAGATCGCATCAAAGCGACCTGCGTAAAACGCTCAATCTGATGCCGTACCGCCTATCACAGTTCTCCCGGTTACAAGCATCGCACCCTACTTGCCGAACGACAGTACGGCCGCTGCTTCGTCGTTCTTCACATCGAAGAGGGTGTGGAGCTTCGTGATCTGCAGCAGGTCGTGTACTCTCTTGGTGACGTTGAGCAGCTTGAGTTCGCCGCCCTGGTTCTTGGCAGCGGTTAGGGCATTTACGAGTGCGCCGATACCGGAGCTGTCGATATAGTTCACCTCGCCGAGGTTCAGCAGGATTCTTTTCAGCCCCTTGGAAAGCAAGTCGTGAACCGTATCCTTTATAGTTACGCTGCCTTCACCGAGGGTGATTCGGCCGCTAAGGTCGACAATCGTGACGCCATCCACCTGACGAGTACCGGATATCATGCTCACTGGGAAGCCTCCTTGGAGTCCGCGCGAGGTTGCCGGGGACATGCTTATCGTTCTGAGTTCGGTGCCGTTTGGGAACCTCTCAAGTTCACAACTCACCTCGCCGGATTTCGGTCATTCGCCTCCAGGGAGTGTGGGTCTCAACCGGCTATCGGCGGCCCAGCGTAGGTCTTATCTCATTCCCTGTCAAGCACAGTCACGGCTTATGTCGTTAGCACATGATATGTCCGGTTGAGATAGCAAGTGATGTGTCCGCTTTGCAGGCGGCGAGGGTAGGAGAGCATGGAAGGTATGTTCTCTTACACGCAGGCCGCGATGGAGCGGACCATGAAGGTACAAGAAGTGATTTTGCGGGCGCTAGCGAAGAAGATCACGTGGTGGCAGGCGGCCGAGATCATCGGGATCAGCGACCGGCAAATGAGGCGCTGGCATGAAGGGTATGAAGAGTTCGGGTTCCGAGGTTTGTTTGACCGGCGGCGGGGGAAACCGTCGCCCAAGAAAGTGCCGTTGGCGGTGGTGGAGAAAGTCCTGGGGCTGTACCGGGAAAAGTATTTCGATCTGAACGTGCGGCACTTTCCCGAGAAGTTGCAGGAAGAGCACCAGGTCGAGATCAGCTACAGCTGGGTGAAGGGGTTGCTGCAAGGGGCGGGGATGGTGGCCAAGGGGCGCAAACGTGGGGTGCATCGCCAGCAGCGCCCGCGGCGTCCGCTGCCCGGAATGCTGCTGCACATCGACGGCAGCGAGCATCGCTGGTTTCAAGACGAGCGCTGGTACGACTTGCTGGTGATTATGGACGATGCCAACAGCGAGATTTATTACGCGCAATTGGTGGAAGAGGAAGCGACGGTTCCGGTGCTGACGGGGCTGAAAGAAGTGATCGAATGCCGGGGCGTGTTTTGCGCTTTGTACAGCGATCGCGCCCGTCATTTCTGGCTGACGGCCAAGGCCGGAGAGGCAGTGGACCACGACCGTCTCACGCAGGTGGGGCGTGCGCTGCGCGAGTTGGGGGTGCGCATGATTCCGGCGTACTCGCCACAAGCGCGCGGCCGCAGCGAACGCAGCTTCGGCACCTGGCAAGGCCGGCTGCCGCAGGAACTGCGCTTGCGTGGGATCCGGACGGTGGTGGCGGCGAATGCCTTTCTGCGCGAGCAATACATCGGGGAGTTCAATCGTCGCTTCCAAGTCGAAGCGGCGCAACCGGGCAGTGCGTTTGTGCCCTATCGGGGCAAAGACCTGGAGCGCATCTTTTCGCTGCAATTCGAGCGCACGGTGAATCGGGACAACACGGTCAGCTTTCAGAACCTGACTTTGCAGATCGAGCCCGTGCGCTGGCGGGGAACGCTGGCGGGCTGCACGGTGATCGCGCACCAACACCTCGACGGAAGCTTGAGCCTCAGCTATGGGCCGCACTGTCTCGGTCGCTACGACGACCGCGGCGGTCCGATTCTCAACCGGAAACTGGCGGCGGGCAAGGCCGTGGAAAAGACGCGCCGTGGAAAAGTCCAAAAACCGACTTTCCCGCCGCGCTTGGAAATCCCGAAAAGTGCGCGGGATTCCCACTTTCCCACCGCCTCGGCGGCGGCTACGGGAGATTAACAAAAGCGGACATTTCACTTGCTACAACAACCGGACATTTTAACTTGCTAAGAACAGCACAGTCACGGCTTATGTCGTTAGCACATGATATGTCCGGTTGAGATAGCAAGTGATGTGTCCGCTTTGCAGGCGGCGAGGGTAGGAGAGCATGGAAGGTATGTTCTCTTACACGCAGGCCGCGATGGAGCGGACCATGAAGGTACAAGCGACTGCAGTTGATCGATCAGCAAATGGCCGAGCTCAACCGCCTGATCGCGCAAGCCATGAAGTCCCATCCAGATGCCGTGATCCGACTGGCAGAAGTACCTGGTTTGGGAGTGGATTCGGCGCAACAAATCATCGCGGAGGTGGGCGCGCAGGCCAGTACGTTCCCATCGGCAGCGGAGTTGACCTCTTGGGTGGGAACCTGTCCCGGCAAGGAGGAAAGCGCAGAGCAGAACCATAGCAGTCGCTCCGCGAAAGGCAATAAATACCTGCGCCGCGTGCTGAACCAAGCAGCACACGCCGCTGTGGCGAAGAAAGGCAGTCACTTTCAGGTCGTATTCCGCCGTCTGCTGCCCCGCCTAGGCTATCAGTCCGCCATCTGGGCCGTTGCCCATCGGCTCTGTCGTGTAGTTTGGAAGATCTTGCATGAAGGGGTCCGATTCATCAAGCAAGGCCATGAAGTGGGTCCCCGAGAAAAGAAAAAACGTGCTCAGATGCTGGCGCGAGCCCTCCGCAAGCTCGGCTATGAGGTAACCATCACCCCCATAAACCAACTTGCAGCCAAGCCTGTTGTCTAGAGACTAGGACAGGATTTTCGACGGAGTGCTAACGCCTGGTTACATCAATTAGCATGGTTACCGCCAAGCTTGGCGTTTGAAGGTGCGATGAGTGTTCAGGCTGACCTTTACACCTGCGAGGGTGTTCTGAAATGAGCCCTACCAAGAACCATATCTTGATCCTTTTATCCGCGTCGGAGAAGACCAGTTTTGGGAAGGAAGATTTTGCTAGTCAATCCCTGCCACAGAAGGTGTTCTCTGCACTTTCGGAGGTTGAGTCAGAAGTCAACAACGGGGGCTTCTCGCAGTACTTCCTCAACAGCACTTCTGAATCTGCCTCATTCGTTGTCGAGGCCCTTGAAATTCTGGGCGCTCCAAAAACGGCACACATCTGCAAGCGTGCGATAGACACCGCATTCCCCGATGGACTACCGCAATCGGTAGAAGCGATCCGGTCGGCGGCGGCGTGTTTTCCGGATAGAGTGCTTGCGGAACTGGAGCCACTAGACCAGGAATTCTTCTCGTATCCTGACAATCTCACGAACTTGCTGTTTGCTTACGTTTCCCAACACCCAGAAGAATTCGGGCCGTTGCCTAAGCCTGATGACGCATGACAGCGGTGGCCGTCCAACTGTTGCAAAAGCGCGATTACCCTCATTACCCGGTTCTGAGTGCTATCGCCTGTTTTCATTAGGTGCGAGGCCCGACAGCGTTGCCGCACTTGATTGCCGCACTTGATGCTTGACAGGCCACGACAGCTGAGCAGACAATTCGAGTGGTTTCCCGTTTCCGATTTCCCGGATCCCAAACAATTGATGCGGTTGTGAGGAGGCAGTATGAACAGGATAGACATCCCTCGTTCAGGCGCCTCACGGCGCGCTTTCCTTGGAACCTTGGCCGGCGCTGGCACGGCGCTGGGGGCTGGCCTCTTAGGTTCCAAGTCGGCGCTCGCTGGCAACGACGATGACGGAAGCCGTCGCGCCGGCGGCCTGATCACTCCGATTCCCGGGGGCTTGGCTTCCTTCGGGATCTTCATTCACCATAACCCATTGAAGCCCGGCACACCCTTGGGCAATATCAACGACCCGTCCCAGATCAACGACTTCGACGGGTTCGTGGGCTTGACGCACATCCGCGGTGGCGGCGTGGGAACGAATACTGCCACCGGCGCTACCACTCCCCTGGCGTACCAGGCAGACATGGGCTTCAGCCAGGGGAAATTCATGGGAGCGGACGGACACAAGCATAGTGGCACGTTCGCCTTTGTTTGACTCGACGTCTACACCGATCCGGCTGGATCGGCCACACTCCCTGACCAGATCCATGATTACAACGTCCATATCGACACGAACGGCGTCTTTTGGATGATCCAGGTCGACGAGGACGCGGTTGAAGTCGATTTTGACGATGGGCAAGCTCGCCTTCAGGTAAGAGACTTGGAGGTCTTTGACGACCACGATCTGGCGAACTCGCTCACCTACGGCTTGGGACTCCCCGGCACCATGGGCTTCCCGCTCATCCCGGGTGTTTTCCCGAAACGCGCCACCGTCTCATTCAACGTCGAATGGAATGGCATAACTGCGACGGCGGACATTCACAACAGCTCGCAAACTTTCCAGGGGTCGTTCCTCTCCACCCCGGCCACTATCCGATGGTCCGCAGCGCAGCCGGGATTCCAGTATCAATCGGAAGCGCCCAATCCCTCGCGGGACCTGTTTTCCGTGCTTGGCCGCGAGCAAAACGGTGTCTTCTTCTCGTGAACCGTGCTGTAAACGGAAAGATCATGTCAAAGAGGGGCGGGACAACCCGCCTCTATTCTCTTCATCACGAGCTTGCAGGAGCTTGCACCTTTGAACTGGCCCGTCTGAGCTACAAATCCCGCATAGCGGACAACTCTTGGAGTCCTTTGCCCCCAATTACTATTGAGAAATCGCGATTACACTCACTGACCAGTCGCGGGATTTGGTCTCAACAGTTATCATTTGAAAACCCTAAACCTGAGGCGTTCCGGCGGCCTCCGTTTCCGATCCTCCGGAACTAAGGCCTTAAGCTCGTTAGCAGCCCGGGGTGCAAGTAGCGGATTTCCTGCAAGTCGGGCGACGTAGTCGGGTACGCGATCTCACGAAGCACTTGGCAACGGACACAGAGATTCGGCTTCTGCGAAGCTTCTGATTTATCCGACACGTAAAGAGGAAGTAAAGGGTCAAAACGAGCCTGCCGAACCGATTCTTCCACTCCCGCGGCGTGCCCGCGCCCAGTAGTGGGCGCAGGATCAGGCTTAGATTGAACGCGCCGACATGAACTAACTGCCGCTTCAGAATGTTTTCCTGTCCGCGCAGATGGCAGCGCCGCATCCCGCCCGTCTCGTAGCAGTGCGCGAAGCTGCGCTCCACCAATTCGCCGCGCCGCCGCAGTAAACTCTTGCCGTACTCGCCCTGCACCCGCCGCCAATCCAACGGCCAGAATTTCGGTAGTGGGTCAGTTCGACCTCCACAGGTAAGCACCGCTGCCCTGGTGCAATGCGTGTTTATCACCAAATAGACAAGCGTCAAAGGCTGTCTGGCCGGGATAAGTCAAACTGTCGCTTGCGCCCTTAACCTGCTTGTAACCGCGAATCTCGGGCATGTCGAAGCCGCCACCCCGTCCAATGCTAATCTCCGGGGAATTGGCAGGAAGGCGAAACCTCACCAGCAATTTGACCGGTGTGATTACAGTCTCGTACTTAACGTCTGTGAATTTACGAACCGTGGTGAGCGCTGAAAGTAATTTATTTAAGGCCTCATCTTGTTTCGTTGTGCGAGTCATCCTTGGTGTTCTCCGAGCGCCTTCAGGATAATCCGCTTGTCAATCCCGCTGCTCCCCAGCCTTGCTTGCGGGTCGATGTACCCAACTAGCCAAAGGGGGGTGCACCGGAACGGGCATCTGGTCATAACCACGGCTCCGAGAGTGATAATCGGAACGACTGTCTGGCAAGTGACAATGCGTCGACGGGCGGTCCGACCACCGATGACCTACGCGCCGCCGTTCTAACTCCCCAGCCCTGCTCGCGAGACGATACGAGACATGTTCCGCGATGTGCTTACGCACGTGTCCGTAACTCGTTCGCATGGCGCAAGAGCGAAATCCTGAATCTGCGCGCCGGCCACGTCAGCTTGGGCGCGCGCACCATTCGGCTAGATGCTGGCGCGACGAAAAACGGAGAAGGGCGCGAAGTGACCATGACGCAGCGCATCGCTGCACTGGTTGAGCAGGCCATTGCAGGCAAGGCGAAAGACGACTATCTCTTGACTCGCGACGGGGGCGAGCGCGTCAGAGATTTTCGCAAGGCCTGGAAGAACCTGACCGCCGCTGCGGGGCTCGAAGGCTTGATCGTTCACGACCTGCGCCGAAGCGGAGCGCGGCAGCTACGGCGAGCGGGCGTCCCCGAAAGCGTCGTGATGGAAATCGGAGGGTGGAAAACGGACTCAATGTTCAGGCGGTACGCGATTGTTTCGAATGCCGACATCAAGACTGGTATCGAGCGGCTCGAGCAATCACGCGCCCAAGACAGCCATGATTTCAGCCATGATTCGGGCGAAACGAACCACAACGGGGTTCCCATCGAGGCCGGCAAGGTGAATTGAAGTGTTTGAAAATTCTACAGTTGGATGGTGCCCGGGGACGGAATCGAACCGTCACGCCCCTTTCGGGGCCCGGGATTTTAAGTCCCGTGCGTCTGCCAGTTTCGCCACCCGGGCATTTTTGTTTTCATCAGTTTACTGTATCCGTCCTGCGACCGCCTCAGGGAGTGTAGTGAGAACTGTAGTGACATCCAACGCCTCTCCGGGTTTTTGTTCAGCGTTTTCTGCGGCGCGCTCTAGCGAAAGGAATGCGCTCTCCATTGTCTCGGGCGTCGGGTGAACATATCGCTGCGATACCGTCACTGAGCTGTGCCCCATGATCCTCATGATCGTGAAGGCGTCGGCACCCGCCTCTCCTAACCTGGTTCCAAAGGTATGCCTGAAGCTGTGCGGAACGAACTCCGATGGCAAACCGACGATCTCGCGCACTCGCTCATGAGCGTGGTTGACGGCAGAGATTGATGCTGGCTTGGTGTGATCGGTGTCCATGACGAACACGTATTCGCATTGGCTGATCTGACGCTGTCGAACAAGAAATGCGTGAGCGGTCGCCGTGAGGGAGAGATTGCGTTTTGAGTTTTTCGATTTCGTACCCCGCACGTGAACGTAACCGCGGCGCGCTTTGCCAACCGGATCAAAATAAATATCCTGCCACCGTAAAGACCGCAGCTCTTTCCGACGCATGCCTGTCTGGAGAGCGAACTGGGCCCAATTGCGTAGGAATTCTGGGCAAGCTTCCAGATAATCCCTCTCTTGGTCGCGTGACAGCACAAAGTCGCGCTGATTCTCGTCCGTGAGCATCTCGATCGCTGGGACTCCGGCAATAATCTTCCACCTCCACGCCAAGCGAAGCGCTCGTTTCAACGTCGCGAGGTGGCGGTTGATGGTTGACTCTTCGTAGCCATCGCGAACCATCTTCGCAGTGAACTGCGCGACGAGCTTCTCGTCGATGTGATTGAGGTGCGCCTGAGACAGCGGAGTAAACCGTAGCAGGCCGGAGTATTTCGATTCGTAAAAGTCAATCGTCTCCGGATGATCAGCCCGCCTTACACGGATCTCATCAAGGAAACGCTCCTTAAATCCTGCTAGGCTGGGCACGGTTTCGCGGTCCCGTATCCCAGCTTCGCCGTTCACCCGTCTGGCCCGTTCTATCGACTCCATGTCACGAGCTTTATTTGCATTGCCTTGTCTGGTGGACTTCTGCACATGCTCACCTTTGAACACGAAGTTGAACCAGTAAACCCGGCCTCGCTTGTAGATCATTTCAATCCTCCATTCTTAGCTCGATTCCTTTGCCACCATAGGCGTTTCGATTCTTGCTGCGCTGGCAACGCGCACTCGGGAGAGCAGTATTTCTGGCCTTTCTTAACTGCGAAGAAATATGGTGCCGGACAAATTGGATTCAGACAGTGCCGGGCCTTGTCGGCAAGTTTCATCTGAAAGTGAAATACGGTGGCCTCAAACGCTGTTGGTTCAGGCACGTCCGTCGTTGTGAACTCCGGGGGCAGCGTCTCGTTCATCGCATTGTGATATTGCTCGCGTGCTCTGTACAGCCACCAAAGTCGATGGCGAGAATCGGGTGCATCCCACGCCGCCCGCAGAAGATCTCTACCCGTCGTCAGGACGCGAATCAGCAAAGTGGGGTTTTGGCGAAAGGCTGCAAATACCTCAGGGTAGTCAGAAGTGAGTTTGCGTATGGGCCCCGACAGTACTGCACTCGGAGCGAGTCTCCAGAACTTATCCGGCGAGTTCATCCACTCGACGAGGAGAGCCTCAGCTCGATTCGCCGAGATCATTCCTAGAATTTGACGATTGCGTTGTCTGCTAGACTTCATAACGATTACACATTCTAGTTGCGCTCTAGGGAGATTCACTGTAAACCAGAACGATGCAACGCACAACCGAAAAATGCAAGAAGGTGCAGGGCAAACGGAGGGAAGGGAAAATGCCGACTCTACAGAGTGCGCAGCGACGCCCGATTTTGGACGAGGAGTTGTACACAGTCGTGGCAGCGGCGGAAGAGCTGCAAGTCAGTCCGTGGACGATCTGGGCGAAGCTGACGAAGGGTGAGCTGGTCAGGACGAAAATTGGCGGCCGGACATTTATCCGGCGGAGCGAATTGCGGAAGCTAATCGTCGATCAACCAGTTGAGGCGCGAGCATAGTCGATGCATGCACGCTCTAAAACGTGTTGCGAAGCATCCGCGTTTAGCAGGGAACGGTTGCCATCGGCCGCGAGCTTCTACGCCAACGAACTTGGCAAGCTTTCTCGTCCATCGCGCGGCTGGGCCACGGCTCGATGCCCCTTCCACCAGCCCGATAAACGCCCTTCGTTGTCCGTGAACCTCACCGGCGGTGGTTTTCTCTGTTTCTCGTGCCAAGCCCGAGGTGGTTCGATCATCGACTTCCTGATGTTAAGAGACCGAGTCGATTTCATGACAGCAGCGAAACGGCTCGGCGCCTGGCGAGACTTGACCGAAAGCGAGCGGTCGCTCTTGGCCGAGCAGAGACGAGAGCGAAACCGCGCCAAGCAAGCGGCCATCGATTCAGTACGTGCCGAGCACGAGCTGCGGATGCGCTATCGGTCAGAAATCCATGCGCTTGAAGCGGCGCGGCGTGATGCCACTGGCCAACTTGGCAACCCCGAAAAGTCAGCCGCAGACCGGGAGAACTGTTGGAAGTTGCTGGCACTGATCCAGGACGAGCTGCGGGAGTGTTTGGCGACCTATTACCTACTCTCCTTCGGAACATGCGCAGAGCGCCAGGAGTTCATTGAGAACCCAGAATGGCGCGATCACGCAATCCGAGGCGTTCTAGACCATGGCTTCGTTTCTGATGATTCGGGCCATGTGATGGAGGTCTCATTGCCATGAGCAATGGAGCCGCAGTCCATCTGGAGTTCGATCGGAACCCAACGGCGCAGAGTGTTGGCAAGATCAGGGCATTCTCGGACATCCCGGACATTATGCAGATGACAATCACTCCTGCGGATTACCTGGTGGACGGCCTGATCGCTCGCAAGAGTCTCACGCTCTGGGCTGGCGTGGACGGAACTGCCAAGACTCTCCATGTGCTCAGAATGGGAATTGCAGTCGCGACCGGAGGCCAGTTTGTAGGTCGCAGATGCCAAAAAGCCCCGGTCCTCTTCTTGGATTACGAGAACCCCGATTTCGAAGTTCGAAGACGGCTGGAAATAATGGCAGGCGGTCCCGTTCCAGACTTCAAGGTGTGGGGAACCTGGCTGGAACAGCAGCCACCGCAAATCGGGAGTGAACTTCTTCTCGAAATCGCGAAACAGGTTCGCCCGCTGCTGGTGTTCGATCCATTTCGATATGCCCATTTAGAGGAGGAGAATGACAGCACGGCGATGATGAGGATCATGCAGTGCTTGCGCGACGACGCAACCGCAGGCGCAGCGGTCCTCATTCTGCACCATCCTGCCAAAACCGAAGGATCTACTGGCCGCGGGTCTACCGCCATTCGCGGCGCAGTGGACGTCGCCTTCCTTCAGGAAAGATCGGACGAGACCGACTTGGTAACAATACGGTGCATGAAGAACCGGTTCGGCGAGAGATCTGTCACGACCATACGGCCTGATTGGGAGCAGTACTCCTTCGAAGTGATCGACTCCCCGCAATTCACAAAGCGATCGGCCGAACTCGACAGGTTGCACAAGGCGATCACGGAAGAGCCAGGCCTCTCCCAGAACGCGATATGCGAACGATCAGGCATGACAAAACAGCGGGCGATGAAGCTTCTAAAAGAGGGCATGGGTTGCCTGTGGACTAGCGACCAAGGGAAGAATAGGTCGCTGCGTTACTACCCCGCGGGATCTTCTACTCGATTGTCGAAGAAAACCACCTGCGGGGACGCAGATCAAAAATCCGCTTCAAAAGAAATCAACAACTTAGGGTGGTTTCCTGCTCATGAAACCACCAAGAAAACCACAGAACCACTTGGAAATGGGTGTGTGGTCTCGTGGTTTTCCCCCCTTAAGGGGGAAACCACAGAACCACCGCATCCAGCAGCCGTAGCGAAGGCGAAGACTCTGCCATCTTGCCCGGCGTGCGGCAGCTTTGCCTTGTACCGCGAGAAGGATGGGACTTTCACCTGCGAGACGTGCAGCAGCGAGAAAGCGTTCGTGAACTGATGACGGAGAACAAAGCCCCTGAACCTAACAGGCAGAGACACCAGGTCGTTGCCGAAGCTACTCAGACCTTCGAAGGCTATGTCTGCTACATGCGGGGACATGGGGAACGTGCAGGCCACCAGCGATGCGACGGATGTCGAGCCGGATCAGGAATCTGAATGTTAGGTATCTGATGGTGGCTCCAGAAGGCGACTTGATCGATCAGGAGCTCGAGATGCTGGTCGCACTCGTGATTACAGCCTGATGAACCAGTCGCGAGGGGATAGGGGGGTCAAGTGTGAAAAAGCCGCGAACCAATCGACCGCCGGCGCCTTTTCTCATGCGCGCGGACATGGACATTGAGCACAATTCAGGGGGTATTTCGTCATGAAAGACAGTCTTTCCGCACCTGATCTCGCATCTTTGCTCGGCATTACGGAGCGGACATTACGACGCTGGGAGGAAGGCGGAACCGGTCCCAAGCGGGTCGTCGAGAATGGAACCCGTCTATCCGCTCGAAAGCCTCGTTCCATGGCTTAAGAAGAACCGATCGGACGTGAAACTGGGTGCTGCAGCCCGAATTATTGATGCTGCGGGGCGTTTGGCGCTGCTTCAGGCCTGGGAACGGCGCCTGTGCAGCCGCTACAAGCTCAAATCAACCGAAGTGCTGTATGAAGCCATCCGCCACGCGGACTTTCACGAGACGGGGAACGGACACGGCGAGCCGGACAAGCCTGAGCATTGGAACCTGGCTGCTTATGCAGCATTCTCCGGAATCATGGTCCAGCACAAACTAAGTCCGGAGCAGCTGCGGATCTGCTGGCGGACTTCCGTGCTCGCCACGATCTTGGACTGGCAAAGAAGAAGAAGCTGAGTACCGCAGAGTTTGTGGAAGAGATCGAAGAAGCGCTGACGGAGGATGGGTTTAACTCGTTCGACCATGACGGGCCGCACACACGCCAGCTATGCGACTACATCGGGGTTGCCCACCGCTACCAGTGTGCAAGTTCAGATCGCTACGATTTCCCACACCGTGACCGGTTCATCGCGGACAAGATGACGCGTTATGAGCAGGATTTAGCCTTTGGCGAATCCGGCTACGTTGAATACGTCATGTCAACAGCGAGGCCAGCTTGCCGTTGGGTGAAGTTGGCGTGCGAAAGAAATCTGAACGATCTGGCGAGGTCCGTATTTTCTTGACCAGTTCAAATAGCAAACTGGACTCTGCACAAGTGGACTTCTGCCGAGAGGAGGTACGCACTCAGATACGAAAGAAAGATCTTGGTGACAGCTAACACGACCTACGGCGGTTATGGCCGAATGCGGTCACTCGGCCACCCCACTTCACACCCTAGCGACCGCGAGCGAGAGCTAACAGAAATAGAGACCTCGCTCCGACAAGAAGAGCGCGCTTTGGGAAGAGTTCCGAGGAATTACAGCAATTTGTCCTGAAACGCCCATTTCCCTGCCCAATTTGCTTTCTTGCGATGTTCCACGGGCACGGTCCGAACTTGCCAAGTATGTTACGCCAATCACGATGCAACCGGACGAACAAAACGGTCGTCGACACTACCCGGCTCGAGGAGATTGAAATTTGCTGGATACAAGCGCGTTTGAACGAAGCCGCTTTGCGGCGGACGCTATCGCGTGCCCGAAGCAAGCGACATCGAAGATTCGAGACTGGGCTTGTAGAATGATCTTTCTCGCGCTACGATGAGGTGTCCTAGCCACGACTTGATCTGACATTTCCGATAGAATGCGCCGGCTGGCGCAGAGAGGAGATGTCAGAATGAGCACCGATCAGAAAATCATCAAGAACAAGGTGGGGTTGTTGAAGCTGGCTGAGATGTTGGGCAGCGTTTCACAGGCCTGCAAGATGATGGGCTACTCACGGGATAGTTTCTATCGTTTCAAGGAGCTTTACGACAAAGGCGGCGAACTGGCGCTGCAGGAAATCAGCCGCCGCAAGCCCTGTGTGAAGAACCGCATCGAAGAGCACATCGAGAAAGCGGTCGTGGAGCTGGCGGTGGAGAAGCCAGCCTACGGACAGGTGAGAGCGGCCAACGATCTGGCCAAGCGCGGGATGCTGATTTCGCCCGCCGGGGTGCGCTGCGTTTGGCTGCGCCATGATCTAGAAACCTTTCGCAAACGGCTCAAAGCGCTGGAAGCCAAAGCCGCCCAGGAAAATCTGATCCTTACCGAAGATCAGGTGCGGACCCTGGAGCGAGCGCGGGAAGAGAAACAAGCCCACGGGGAGATCGAGACCGAACACCCAGGCTATCTCGGCGCCCAGGATACTTACTACGTGGGAACGATCAAGAGCATCGGCCGCATCTACCAGCAAACCTTCCTGGACACCTATTCGAAGCTGGCGTTCGTGAAGCTCTACGACCGCAAGAATGCGCTGGTGGCGGCGGATCTGCTGAATGATCGGGTGCTGCCGTTCTTGGAGGAACAGAACGTGCCGCTGCTGCGCGTGCTGACCGACCGTGGTACGGAGTACTGCGGCAACCGGGAATGCCACGAGTATCAGCTCTACCTGGCCGTGGAGAACATCGACCATTCCCGCACCAAAGCCAAGTCGCCGCAGACCAATGGCATCTGCGAGCGCTTCCATCGCACCTTGCAAGAAGAGTTCTATAGCGTTGCGTTTCGCAAAAAGCTCTATCGCAGCTTGGACGAGCTGCAGTCGGATCTGGATGTTTGGCTGGGTGAGTACAATGAAAAACGCGAACACTCCGGCAAGTACTGCTACGGGAAAACACCCTGGCAGACTTTCCTGGATTCCAAACAGTTAGCGCAGGCGAAAATGCTCGACTCTCTGACAGTTGCAGTTTCGTCCGACGTCGAGGGACAGCACGCGGAGCCGGAGCGTAGCCCTGCGCAGCGAAGCGGAGGCGGAGCGCAAGAAACTGCCGCCTAACATAGGTCTTTGTCAGATCAAGTTCCAGCTAGAACAGATGAGGCGATCGTGAGCCTGCGCTTGGTTAGATCGATGAACTTCGACTTGGCGATCGTCCCACAAGTGCTCTCTCTTTCAACAACTTCCAAACCAAACTCGATTGAAATTCCATACCGCCCGCCGCGAACAAAGCGGCTTCCTTCAAACGGCTGTATCGAAAGCGAATCTTGAGGTCAGCCAACCGAAGCTGTCGCGAGGTTCGTTTCGCCGGGTAACCGAGCGGCCTTGCGACCGCTCAGTCCCCTAAGAACCGGACTTGAAAGTTTCCCTTCATCCGGCTCGAGCACTCAATAACGCCCCCTAAAAAGATCCGAGGACGCAGCCTCATTCCATTACAAAATAAGACCTACTCGATACGGGTTTGCGGCCAACTCGCACGGCGATGGATAAATCCACCAGGCGTGTGTGAAGCTGCACCAACAGCTTGCGCCGTCGTCATTTGCTGTGCTTCATTTATTGGTTCTGCAAACGTTCTCGAGTTTGAGCACCACCGGGAAGTCTGCTCCGTTTCCGGCGAAGTAATGTTGTCCCAAAAAGGCAACGCAATCTCTATCTGCCCGATTACAGGGCAGCATTCGCTTTTTCTCAGTTCCGCTATCCGCATCGCCATCGATCCGCCTTACGGCTTCACTACCCCATAGGGGAGCGATACGGACTTACCCTGTTCCGCTGAGAAGACACGATAGGTTAGGCCTTCCCTGTACGCCGGCAGCGTGATGTGCCCATGACCGAGGACTATCGAGCCAGGGTACCCACTGCAAAAAGAGCGCATAGCATCTTCCGCTCCCCTAGCAGGCTGCGGAAAAATGGACTCCGCGACCTAGATTCTCTCCAGTCTCAGTGATTTTGTGACTCGGGGAAGGGTTCAGGCTGCATCCGCTGGTGTCCCGCGGATTCATGTTCGGGCCTGCGAACACACTGCGACCTCGGCTTACGTCGATTGAATCGCCAGATTCCTCATACGGACTAAGTTGTAGGCCGCGGCCGCGAAGGTGAAGACCCATCCCACCTTGAAGACTCCACGATGCCGAACCTTCCGCAACAGCGCGATCGTCTTCAGCCAGCCGAAGCACTCTTCAACGCGTTTCCTTTTCCTCTGACTGATGGCATATCCGGCGTGGTGCGTCGTACGAGCATCAATGGCACTCCCACCAGGCCGCTCCAGGTTCTGGGCCACGTGCGGCGTGACCTTTAAGTTTCTGCACTCGGCCACGAAATCCGCCGTGTCATATCCCTTGTCGCCGCCCACCGTTACTTGTTTCGTGCCCGGAATCTGTTCCAGCATCACCAGCGCGGCATCGCGCTCCGCCGTTCCGTTGGCCTCGAACACCTCGCTGTTCACGATCAGCCCGTGGCGGTTCTCCACCAGCAGATTCCCGTTGTAACTCAGCTTGGCTTCCTTGCCCTTGCCTTTGCGGGCCATCTTCGCATCCGGGTCCGTTTTCGATGCGTGCGTCTGGTTCGACCGCTTCTCCCCATGGAAGTCCACCGTCGCATTGCCGGGATCGTCCGGCGGAACGTCGTTCTTCGCATCCTTGCGTTGATAACTCTTCACACTCGCCCACGCTTCCAGTAGCGTTCCATCCACCGTGAAGTGTTCGTCCGAGAGCAGGCTCCGCTCCCGTGCCTGCTGGAGCACGGCTTGGAAGAAGGCTTCGGCAATGTCCCCATCGAGCAATCGCTCGCGGTTCTTGGTGAATACGGTCACGTCCCAGACCGAGTCATCCATGTTCAAGCCCACGAACCAACGGAACAGCAGGTTGTAGTTGAGTTGTTCCATCAACATTCGCTCGCTGCGCACCGAGTACAGGGCTTGCAACAGGAGCGCCCGCAACAACTTCTCCGGTGCGATCGACGGTCGCCCGGTCTTGGCGTACAGCTTGTTGAACCGTGGCTGCAGTTCCCTTAATGCCTCATCGGTCATGATACGAAGAGGGCGCAAGGGGTGATCGTGTGGAACTCGCTGCTCGGGGCTGATGTAGCTGAACACGTCCAACTGCTGTTCGTCTTTTCCTCGCATGCCCTCTTCTTTATCAGATTCTGCTGTGGAAACAAGATAGGCTTTGGGTACCGCTGGAGAAAGGCTTAGTGGTTACGCACAGCCATGTTCACGCAGATGCATCTCCCACTGCTTGTGCGCATGCCGAAGTTTCCGGCGAGCATCTTCGAGTTTCAGCTTCGCAGCATTGTACGCAGCGGAATCCTTTTTGGAAGTCATAGCCAATGCATCCCGCGCAGCGTAGTACTCAGGCTGCAAGGCGATGCTTTCCTCGTGTAGCCTCTTCAGTTCAGCGCAACCAGCCATTAACCAAGAGGATAAACCGCCTGTCCGAGGCCCTCCAAGTTACTTCCGCCAAAGTCCTCTCTCGTACCAGCAATCGAGCAAGGGCAGATCGCGGCTAGCCCTCGGGGCAAAAAGCAGGCGTCCAACGGAGTTTTTCCGCAGCCTGCTAGAGTTACGATGCTTATGGGAATTTGCATATGCTGGCCATGCTATCAACCCTGGCCCCTGGCCGCCTTGATGCTAGCAGCTGCACCATCCCCTCGCGGTTCCGATGCCGATCTCTCGATCGCGGGATACGTTGTCGGAGGGTTCCATGACGAGTCGTTACCTTCACGCCATGCCTCGTAGGGTAGTGCTGATGGGACAGCACGTCTGATGAATTGATCCTTTCTGCAGACAATCATCTCAGCAACTTTCAGGTCACAGCGATACAGCTCTAACGTCACTGGGAACAATCGCCAAGGTGTCGGGAATGGCCACATCTGCCGTTTGCCGACAAAACAGGACTTATCTGGAGAGTCTACGGGCACGCGCCCAGATTCCCCACGTGTTCTTGTATTCGTGGACTTTGAGACCTTCCTTTAAGATGTGCCGTTACCGTGCTTCAGGGGATTGCGTTCCTTCGCTGTCCCGTCTTCCAGGATGAAAGAATCTAAATTTGAGCGTTCGTTCGCGGCGGCGCTCTTCCTCCAAGTGTCGCGTGCGCGCCTTCAGTAAATCATTGAGGGACACCAAACCTAGAAATTTTCTCGTGGTGCGCTCCACAACTGGCATTCGCGTGAAACCTTTTTCCGCCATGCGATATACCACCACCCGCAGCGGCTCGTCTGGATAGGCTTCAACCGTGTTCGTTCGCGCCAGATCACCGAGCGGCCATCCTAGTGCCTCATCCCCATCTTGCTGCATCCGCTGGCTTATATCCCCGCGCGTCAGCACGCCTACAAGCTGCCCTTCCGCATTCACGACAGGCAGCAACCGCTGCTCCTGGCGGTGATCCGTCCGTAACGACTGCCATAATTCGCCGAGCGTACTCGCTGCTGAAAGAACCATGATCTTTGGTTCGCATGACCTCGCGTACAAAAAGAATTTCCAGCGGATCTACGGCATACTCGCGGCTCAGGTGATAACCGCGCCGGGCAACTTTCTCGGTCAAGATGGACCGCCGCAGGGTCAAGACCGTGAAAGCGTCAGCGATTACGCTACCAACCAGCAATGGCAAAAACACGTTTGCGTCGTGCGTCAGCTCAAACGCAAAAACAATGCTTGTGAACGGAGAACGCATAGTGCCGCCAAGAATGGCACCCATGCTGATCAGTGGCCAGAAACCGGCGCCTTCGTTGGGAAGAAACATTGCTTCGAGGCCGCCAAGTGCGCCACCCATCATTAACAGCGGCGCCAGAACGCCGCCCGATGTGCCCGAGCCGAGTGACACCGCCCAGATGAACCATTTGACGACCAGAACTCCGACAATCACCCGTGTGGTCACGCTCCCCTGAAGCAATGCGCCGATAGTGTCGTAACCGACGCCCAGTGCTTGCGGAAAAACCAGACCGCCCAAGCCGATGGCCAGCCCGCCTATCGCCGGCCACCACATCCAGTGGATCTTCAGCCGCTGGAAAGCATCCTCGGCTGCGTACACCGATATTGTCAGTAGTGCCGATAGCGCTCCAGCCAGAAGACCAACGAGGGCGCACCCGAGCAGTCCCTTGGGTCCAATGAACAACGGGTGGACCGGCACTGGAAACAGCGGCCCAAACCCCAAGAGATACCGTCGTACCACCGCAGCTACCGCGCTCGCCAATGCCACCGGAATCAAGCTCCGCGGCTTCCATTCAAAAAGTAGCAGTTCGACGGCGAGTAGGACCGCCGCGACCGGCGAAGCAAAGGTTGCGGACATCCCGCCTGCGGCGCCCGCCACGAGGAGGGTCTTGCGCTCCGCGCTTGTCAGGTGAAACAACTGAGCGATCATCGAACCAACGGCCCCGCCCGTCATGATAATGGGGCCCTCCGCGCCGAACGGTCCTCCGGAGCCGATCGATATTGCCGAAGAGATTGGTTTGAGAATCGCGACTTTCGGTTCAATTCGGCTACCGTTCAGCAAAATGGACTCGATCGCTTCGGGTATGCCGTGACCTCGGATTCGCTCTGAACCATACCTCGCCATGACACCGATGATCAGTGCACCAGCAATGGGAACCAAAACGCTGTATACCCCAAGATGGTTACCCACCGGCGAAACCATCGTGGTGCTCCACCGGCCGAAATAGAACAGATTGGTGAACAACCCGATCAAACGGAGCAGCACAAGCGCGACAAATGCGCAGACCACACCAATCACCATGGCCAGCAAGGAGATCGGAACGACTTGCCACGTCGTCGTAAAATCTCCCAATTTTTCATTGCGGTGCTGTCTGTTTACACGGTCGCGTTGTTCCGCAATTTTGTTTCGCTATGCGCACTCACAATTGTTTCACCACTATTTTCCTAGTTACATTCGCGGTTCTTTCTCTTCCTCGTGATTGCCATGTGCGCCCCAGAAGCGCATCAATTGCACTCACCAATGCCGCCCCGGCCGCGCGCAACTCCGTAATCCGTTGCCGCGCCACCTTTTCAAGCAATTTCTCTCCGCGCGGCCGCAGCGACACCAGGACGCATCGCCGGTCCTCCCGGCTTTGGCTTCGGCGCACATACCCGTGCTTCTCCATCGGTCGATCAGTTCCACCGCGCTGTTATGCTTCAGCGCCAGCCGCTCCGCCAGTGTCCGGATGGTCGCCTTTCAGTACCTTCCGGGAGCCCACGAAGCGCGAGCAAGAGCAAATACTGCTGGGGTTCGAGCCCCAATTGGCGTGCCGTGGCATCACCTTCGTACAAAAAATGACGTATCTGATAGCGCAGCTCGGCCAGCGCACGGTAGTCCGCAGTCGCAATCTTTGTCGCCATAATAGCAGTTTATCGTAACGCGATATACACTGTGGGGCAACGACAGTAATTCGGGATGTTTACTCCCCTACCGGAAGCGCAGAAGGCAGCTTGGCGCGGGGCCTCACTATCACCAGCTTGCCATGCACGTAATTTCGTTGTATCGTAACGCGATAGTTAATCGCTAAGGCAACTCTGAGCCTTCGCGGGAGCGTCGAATGAGTAGCGGTAGAAGAAGATCTCGTCGGCTGTCCGTGAGGAGGTATCGTGGCCAATGTCCAACATTTTCCGGACGAAGATAAGGCCATGCGGGTGTCGTGCTATTTGATCTTCGCAATAGCCATCGCCATCTGGGCCGGTCTGTTGTTGTACATGATATTGCCATAACAGAAGGAAATCTTCTCGCAGGCCTGTCCTCGCTTCCTCCAGACCTCTGCAGACCACGCGGCCACCAAACTCAGCGGATGCTCGCATTGTGTTGGTGTTCGCTTGAAGGTCCGCCAGCGGAAGCGCCATATGCAGCACACCTTCCTCGGACATCGTTCGGGAGAGGCACAATCACGATTTTGTGGGTGCGTGGTTCGCGAATCATTGTCATAGTTGAAGCGCATGCGTCACATAGCCAAAAACGCTTGATCTCCCGCAATGGTTTCTCGTTGTGATTCGCTGTCGTAGGATCGATGGGACCCTGGTCGAACAACCTCACTTCAAACTGAAAGATCTTTCCCTCGTGCAGATATCGGAAACCGGTGAAGCACTCCGGATTGGCGCACTTTGAGATCACAGTGTACGAAACTCTAGTAGCGGACGGTGACACTTCTCGCTGCCACCCAAAGTTCTTTGCGGGGCCAGCAATTCATTGAGCCTTTCCTTCTGTTAGACCGTCAACTAGTAGGAATGTCGAAACTCAGATAATGTTGCCCGGCGCATTGTGTATCACGTTACGATATATGTGGTTTTGTGCTCTTTCGGTCCGAGCGCTCTAGAAAAGCGTTTTCCCCGTGGCGCGGACTCTTCCCCAATTCACACTATTGGTTTATGTTAATATCGTAACATGATATATTTTGATTTGTGCACTAGTCGGCTTCACCGGGAGAAGCATCCTCCTCCCGTGTTGCCCGCTGTTAGACGGAGGTTAAGGAGGATCACAAATGGTGGCGCTAAAGCTCGTGCGCCTGATCGAAAAGCACTCGGAGGAATTGGGACAGGGACTGGCTGAACAGATCCACAGATCGGAACGTACCTGTGACTTCCACAAGATCCCGCTCGCAGAACTGCAACTAGCGGCCACCCAGGTTTATCGCAACTTGGGTGAATGGTTACTACAAAAGACAGAGCACGATATCGAGAGCCGATTTGGGGCAATCGCCGCACGCCGAGCAGCCGAGGGAGTCGGCCTGCATCAATTCGTGTGGGCCTTGATCATCAGCCGTGATCATTTGTGGCATTTCCTTCAACGGGAGGCTTTTGCCTGCAATGTCGTGGAACTCTATGGAGAGCTCGAGTTACACCAGATGCTGAATCAATTCTTCGATCGCGCGGTGTATTACGGGATCGTGGCATATGACAATGCGGGACAGCAAGACAGCGCAAGAAGAGGTTTGTCGTGCGTACGGAGCGGGTAAGAACTGTCCCTATCAATTCGCCTGTTGCCTCGGCAGTAAATGACGGGGAAAGCGTTTCGGGTCTGATCTCCTCCACGCAGATCTAGGGCTTATGTGGTGGCACCTCCATGGCACTTTTGGCCACGACTAGACGAGATGAAGTGGTTAGCATTTCTCTTCATGCTGTCTTCCGCAGGGGCTTGTATTCAGTATGACGTGCATACCATTATTCAACGCTCCGTCGAGGCAAACAATGCGAGCACGGCCTTCTACATAGCGTTCAAAGGAAGTATTTTATGAGTAATTCCAGTCGCGTGGGCCCACTTCGTGTCCGGCAACTTCGAGCAATTGCAGAGAACTTATGCATGTTAGCGAATCAGCATGGCGAAAATCACAATTACGTCGTGGCCCATGCGCTGTACACTCGTGCTTTGTCCGTGGCGCAGGAGATCCACACTCCCGAGAATGAGGGGAACGTTCTCGTTGCGCGAATCCGGACAGACCAGCAAGCTGTTTTCGAAATACTGCGCTCTGGAGAGCGTGGTGAGAAACCCCCGTTGCAGAAAGCACAGTTTTGGTCCCCCACGTCATAAATTACCTGATCTTTTTCGAATGTCATCACGCTGCCATTCCGCAAGGTGACTTGCTGAGGAGAGAGGCCCGTTATGTGTTCCCGAGTCAGCGGTTGAATGCATTTGGTTCGAACTCCATAAGGTTCGTGAAGCCCAATCTTCTGAATGCGAATAACAAAACGTATGGATGATCCACTCAAGCTAGGCTCGTACCGAGTCCGGTAACCAAGTTGCTAATTTCCAAGCTAGAACGTACTGTGTCTTGTGTGAATAAGCGCGAGAAATTCGTCCCGTGTCTCTTTTTCACGGAACGCACCCAGCATGGACGACGTTATCGTGGAAGAGTGCTGCTTTTCGACTCCGCGCATCATCATGCACAGATGTCTCGCTTCAATGACCACCCCCACACCTAGCGGTTTGATCGCACCCTCAATCGTTTCAGCAATCTGTGTTGTGAGACGCTCCTGCACCTGCAATCGACGCGCAAATACGTCCACCAGGCGAGGCACTTTACTGAGCCCAATCACTTTCCCGCGCGGAATATAAGCGACGTGGACCTTGCCGAAAAATGGCAGAAGGTGGTGTTCACAGAGACTAAACATCTCAATATCCTTGACGATCACCATCTCGTCGTAAGCCACATCGAACATCGCGCCCAGCAGAACTTCCTCTGGGTTCTCCTGGTTGCCTTTGGTCAGATAGTGGAGCGAACGCTCTATGCGTTCGGGAGTTTCGTGCAGGCCATCCCGCTCCGGGTCCTCGCCGAGACGCACCAACATTTCTCTCATCAGTGCCTGCAGGGTGGCATTGGCTAACGACTGGGTTTCAAGTATTGTTTGCATCTCTTCTCACAATCCAAAACGCGCCTTTTGAAATTATTGTCTGCTTTGCCGGGTCACAATTCCTGATGTGCGCGCGTTCGCATCAAACAGCAGCAATCGTTTTTGCAGTCCGTTCGTTTGGTGCCTCACTGTGGAGAGCGTCGCTGCGAACCTCAGTCGTGCGCGCCAGCACAAAAGCCGCCAAGGCCATCTCCACATCTCGCACTGCGATGTCAAAGAACATTCCCGTCGCTACGAGGTTGATGGCGATCGCGACCAGCCACGCGGAAGCAACATATGCGCCCACCCTCGTCCACTTGGTCAGAATCGCCAGCCCCACGATCATCTCGATGACGCCCACGATATGCATGAAGGTTTGTCCGCTGAACGGAAGTATCTTGAGGGCGATCGGACTGATATACCCCGTCCAATTGGTTAAGAGGTTGAAGTACTTGTCTAGGCCTGCCAGGAACGGTCCGACTCCAAGTCCAACCCGCAGTACCCACCAACCCTGGTCCAATCGTGAATCAAATCCCTTGTTCATGTGCGCCCCCTTCCAGAGAATGGAGTTGGCAGGAGCGAATCGGTTACAGGTCGACGCGTCCATTTCTCTTCCTGAGCCGCAGCGGTGTGATCTGTAACCTTTATTGCTGTCGTGACTCCATCATATGGAGGGTTTGTATGGTCAACCCAGCGGAAGTGGCCACTTCGCAAGAGCCCTTGACTGACGAAGAAGTTGTGACCCGAGTGTTGGCGGGCGAGACCGGGATGTTTGAAATCGTCATGCGCCGTCACAACCAGCGCCTCTACCGCGTGGCTCGGGCTATTCTGCGCAATGATGGCGAAGCTGAGGACGTAATGCAGGACGCCTACGTTCGCGCGTACGAACATCTGGACCAGTTTGCCGGGAGAGCGAAGTTTTCCACCTGGCTGACACGCATTGCGGTGCACGAAGCTTTAGCACGACAGCATCGCGGAAACCGATATCAGGAGTTGGAACCAATGTCAGAACGGGAGGGAGACCCCATGGATAGGCTTGCCTCTTTGGCACCTGATCCAGAACAGCAAGCGTCAAGCTCGGAGATTCGCAGGTTGCTGGAAGAAGCGGTCGAAAAGCTGCCGGATGCTTACCGAACCATTTTCGTGCTGCGCGACGTAGAGGACATGAGCACGACCGATGCCGCAGATGTCCTCGAAATCACCGAAGAAAATGTCAAAGTCCGCCTCCATCGAGCGCGGGCGTTGTTACGTAAGAGTCTTTACTCGCGTGCTGGAATGGAAAGGAAAGAAGCATTCAATTTTCATGCCGTGCGGTGTGATCGAGTTGTTAAGAATGTGTTTGAAAGAATTCAGAAGCACGATTCGAAAACGGACAACTCCCACGCCAAGCATGCAGTGACAGTCCGCACCGTGCAGGAATAGCAGGTGGCCGCAACACGAAGAGTCGGCGTAGACCTAAAGTCGAGGAAAGTAGCCTGTGATCGTAATCTCCCATCTCCGAGTCAGAAGATAAGGGCATAAGCTCTGAGCTTGCCAACCCAGAAGTTTCCGGCTCTTCGGCCTATCAGCAGCTTGGGTGGGTCGGGCTGCTTTGACGAAACGTCTCAGCTAGCTAGAGCTATCGAGACTGTGCAATGTTGACCAGTTTTGCCGCAACACATCGTCGATCATCGTCATCTGGGGCTTGCCGACGTTTCAGACGTGGCCTGCGCCACGTTAATTCAAGTTCAGCAGTTAGCACGTAATCACGACGGAGATGCATGGGAGAAGGTGTCCACCATGGCTACAAATCTCAGCACCTGCCATCCCGGCGATGGCATTGAGGCATTGAATCGATTGCCCGGATTAGCGGAACCTGTGTTGCAAATCGACTTAGAACGGGAGCTGCAGCAACTCCGGCAAGAAGACTCCTGGCAGCGGGAAACTGGGCGGAGCTCCAAAACGCTGGCGAAATATCCAGATTTCCGAATCGTTCTGATTCTGATGAAGAGCGGTACTCGAATGCGCCAGCACAGAGCAGAGGGGAGGGTCTCCATTCAACAGTTGGAGGGGCAGGTCTGTGTCCATCTGGCCGATCGAAAGGTGAATGTGTCGGCGGGCCACTTGTTGGTGCTGGACTGCGGCGTACTGCACGACGTGGAAGCTCTGGAAGAGAGTGCCTTGGTGCTGACCATCTCTTGGCGAAGAGAGAAGAGTGACGTCTCAGAATCCTTTTCATCCACTCAGCGGCACTTGGGCGAAGAGGCGGTGTCGCGAATGGATGATGAAGGTGGCGCCCCTGACGTTGCCGTGAACCCGCCCGGTGCGGCAAGGAAGGCCGGCCTTGGCAGCTAGATGTTTGTTTGAACTCTCCAGTGAGAGCCCTGCTGCAAGAGTTGGCGCCGGTGATTCTAACCGTACACCATTTACACACTCTGTTAAGGAGGTAGCCATGGCTACCGAAGCGGTCCTGATGGCAGGTCAAAGGTCCAAGCTGACGCGTCGAGAGGAAGTTGCGGAAGGTACGATGGCCTTTCACTTCGAGAAGCCGTCCGGATTCAACTTCAAAGCGGGGCAATCAGCCGATGTGACACTCACCAACCCGCCGCAAACTGACGCCGAGGGAAACACACGGACCTTTTCCATCGCGAGTCCTCCGTTTGAAAACGAGCTAGTCTTCACCACCCGGATGCGTGACACTGCTTTTAAGCGCTCGCTGAAGAGAGTGCCACTAGACACAGAAGTGAAGATAGGCTCAGCCGCAGGCTCCTTCACCTTACACAAGAATCCGGCAAAGCCAGCCGTGTTCCTCGCAGGCGGAATCGGAATCACGCCTTTTCTCAGCATCGTGCGGCAAGCCGATCACGACCGCCTCCCGCACAAGTTGTATCTTTTCTATTCCAATCGGCGGCCCGAAGACGCAGCCTTCCTGGACACTCTGCAGACCTTGGAGGCGACGAATCCCAATTTCCGCTTGACCTGCACCATGACAGAAATGCCGAAATCCAAGAAAGAATGGAAAGGCGAGACGGCTCTGATAGACAAGGAGATGCTGTCCAGGCATTTGGCCATCCTGCAGGGAACCATCTACTACATTGCCGGACCTCCCGCCTTGGTGAAGGCTATGCGCGAGACACTTGTGAGTGCCGGGGTCGAAGAGGACGACATTCGGGCAGAAGAGTTTGCCGGCTACTGAGATACCGGGACGGCGAGCTGTCGCGGGTAACTCTGCCCGAAGGCGTGGCTGTTGAATGTCTCGCTAGCGCCTGGAGAAAAACTATGAACTCACTAAAACAACTCCGAGACTGTGGGCAATCCATCTGGCTGGATTACATTCGTCGCGATCTGATCACGAGCGGTGAGTTCCAGCGTCTGGTAGAGGAAGATGGCGTGCATGGCGTCACCAGCAATCCCACCATCTTCGACAAAGCCATAGCAGCGGGGACCGCCTACGACGATGCACTACGCTTGCTGCTGGCGGCAGATCCTGGCCGCGACGCCCTCACGCTTTTCGAAAAGCTCGAAATCGGAGATCTCCGGATGGCCGCGGACATCTTGCGGCCTGTTTACGATCAAACGAATGGTTCCGATGGCTTCGTCAGTATCGAAGTTTCCCCGCGCCTGGCTTATGACACCGCGGGAAGCATAGCGGAAGCGCAACGTTTATGGAAGACGGTAAACCGGCCCAACCTGATGGTGAAGATCCCCTCCACTCCGCAGGGTGTTCAGGCGGTGGAAGCCCTGATCGCCGAAGGAATCAACATCAATATCACGCTGATGTTTTCGCTCGCCCACTACGAAGCCGTGGCTCAGGCCTACCTGCGTGGCCTGAAGCGGAATGCGAAACCGCACCAAGTCTCGTCGGTGGCCTCTTTCTTTGTCAGCCGCGTGGATACCGAAGTGGACCACGCGCTGGAGACGATCGGGACCCCAGAGGCATTATCACTACGAGGAACGATAGCGATTGCGAATGCCAGGGTGGTTTATCGGCGCTTCCGCGAAATCTTTCTGGGAACTCCCTTCGAGGAATTCAGGCGTCGAGGGGCACGACTGCAGCGACCATTGTGGGCAAGCACCGGGACCAAGAACCCAGCTTTCTCGGATGTTTTGTACGTGGAGGAGTTAATCGGGCCACACACGATCAATACCATTCCACCCGCGACGCTGAATGCATTCCGTGATCACGGCCGGGTGCAGCCAACACTCGAAGCGGGAGAGCAAGACGCCGAACAGGCCCTGGCTCGCTTGGCAAAGCTGGGTATCGACTTGGCGGCAATCACAGAGAAACTGCTGGCCGAGGGCATCACCGCCTTCACGCATTCTTTGGACGAGCTGCTGGCTTCGTTGAAAGAGAAACGCAGAGTGCTGCTTGAGAGTCAGGCAGCCCGAAAGGACGGAATTCGGAGCGCTCGCATTGCGTGACATGCGGCGAGACTCAAGGGAACAGCGGACGGTCCACTTTCAGCGCGTGACCCAGAAGGTTCAGTTGAGACTTCCCCCGAGATTGCCGGCGCTTGGCGTATATGCCAAACCCGACACCGTGCTTTCTCACGATGATCGATTTGCACAACCAAGATTCGAGCGGAGTGATTTATGACCTCTCAAGTGGTGAACCTACAGGTGACCGCGAGCATACCGATTGACTGCGATTTCTGGTCGGAAGATGACGGATGGAAGGGGCTCTGTAGAAGCTTGTCGGTCACGGTCCATGGCAGTAGTTTCGAAGATGCCAAAAAGAACATGGCAACTGAACTACAAGTTCATGTCGAAAGAATCGTGCGCGAGCATCCTAAGAAACGTGCGCGGCGAGTTGCCTGAGCCAACGCACAACATTTCTGGGAGAGGTACTACGTGAGAACCTATCGGCCCGGATTCGGGAGCATGTGCCAGTGAAGATTCTGGACTTTCCGTTATGGCTCCGGGCGGCGCATTTCTTCAACTTTTTTCTCCTTTCGCTTCTCATCCGCAGTGGTTTCGAAATCTTGAGTGCACATCCAAGGTTTTACTGGAACGATCACTGCACGCCGGGTAGCGAATGGCTCAAGTTCACGAAGAAGCAGCGACCTAAGGACCGACTCTGGACGGCGAGTGACGAGGAAAGTTCATTCCCGTCCACGATCGCCCTGCCGGGCCACGAAAATCTAGGTCTCGGACGGCACTGGCACTTTCTTGCCGATTTCGCGTGGCTGCTGACGGGTTTGGTATACGTGGTGATGCTCTTCGTCACGCCGGAGTGGCGACGGTTGATTCCAACTTCCGGGCAGATTGTCCCGGACGCATGGCACGCAATGCTTCGCTATCTAAGCCTCCGCGTTGTGGAAACACCGGGAGCATATAACGCATTACAGCAGTTGAGCTACGCGGCAGTCATATTCTTGCTCTCTCCGTTCAGCATTGCGACGGGAGTAGCGATGTCCCCCGCCGTTGCCGCTCGTTTCCCGTGGTATATCAAAATCTTTCACGGAAGACAGGGCGCACGGAGCCTGCATTTCCTGGCTCTTTGCGCGTTCATCGTATTCTTCATCGGACACGTCACGATCGTAGCTCTGCATGGTTTTCGCAGAGAGCTGGCACTGATTGTTCTAGGCCAGACGCACAATCCACGCCTGACGCTGGCTCTCGTGGTGTGGCTAGCTGGGTTGACGGGCATCGCCGCGATCCACGTCGTGACCACCGTGTGTTCGCGTCGCCGCCCGCGCTTTGTCCAGAAAGCCACTCAGTCGATCACCGATCCGCTGCGCACGCTACTTTTCGGCCATGAAGTCTCCGCGCAGCACTACTCACCTGCGGACATCTCGCCTTATTTCTGGGTGAACGGTCGCCCGCCAAAAGAGGAAAGTTATTTGGCAATGGCGCGCGACCAATTCGCAAACTACAACCTGAAAGTCAGCGGATTGGTTGATAGGCCCCTATGCCTGACGCTGGCTGACCTCCGCACAATGCCGAAACAAGTTCAAATTACAAAGCATTGCTGCATCCAAGGCTGGTCAGGCATTGCGGAGTGGGGCGGTGTATCCGTGCATCACATCGTCGGACTTTGCCATCCGCTTCCCACCGCCCGCTACATCGTTTTCTACGCGTTCGACAACAAATCCACATCGGAGCCACACGCCCAAGGACCGGGGTACTTCTATGGCACGATTCGCTTGGAGCTGGCGGAAGATCCGCAGACGATTCTTGCCTACGAAATGAACGGCCAGCCGCTGGCGATTTTGCACGGGGCACCGCTCCGACTTCGCGTTGAAACGCAGCTTGGATTCACCATGGTGAAGTACATCCGCGTGATCGAGTTTATCGAGGACTACACAACCATTGGCCAGGGCCAAGGCGGCTGGCGAGAAGATTACCAGTATTTCAGCCAGGAGGCGGGGATCTGATTCAAAACGTCTGTACGTCCACTGTCCTGACGATTGGACATTCCATACGCACATGGAAAGCTTTCTCGAATCTTCTGCGAGTGCACCGAGGAGAGCGGGTAATAGACGTGCGCAGCATCCCGCGTTCACGACACAACCCGCAGTTCAACCAGGAGCCCTGCGCACAAAGCTGCGGGCCGCGAAGATCGGCTACGTGCATTTGCGAAAGCTCGGAGGCTTGCGCCACGCGCGACGAGATTCTTCGAACATGGGGTGGCGTAATAGCTCGTTTCGTGGATTTGCCGACTACCATGCAGACATCGGAATTCGACGCGGGGTTACAGAGGCTGATCAAGTTGGCTCGGCAAAAACGGACCGCATTGATGTGCGCGGAAGCGGTACGTGGCGTTGCCACCGTTCACTCATTGCGGATGCGCTTACTGTGCTCGGAATCCGCGTCGAGGACATCATGAGCAAGACGCGTTCCCAGTTGCACTCTCTGACTTCTTTTGGGCGTGTGCGACGGCGCGTATAGGCTTTCGCATCTGGCGGACGAGTCGTGAGGTTCCGCAAGTTTTACTTGGAGGAACGGGTGAGGATTGAAAAGATTTCGGCGGTGACGTTTCGAGTTTTGAGCATGAAGGCTTCGGTGCAGTTTTACTGTGATGTCTTGGGCATGGAGGTTGTCTACGGCGGAGAAGGGGTGGGCTTCTCGTCGCTTTGTGCCAAAAATACACAATCTGCCATTCTAAACTTGGAGCAAGGTCGTTCGGTGAGTGGCTGGGGTCGGCTCATTTTCCATGTCGCGGATGTGGATGCGTTTTGGGCCTACCTTCGCGAAAAAGGATTTAAGCCGGAAAGGCCGCAAGACGCGACATGGGGTGAGCGCTATTTCCACATGCCCGATCCGGATGGGCATGAGCTGTCGTTTGCGCGTCCCATCTAGCAGTCTTTCAAAAACTGCATGAACTCATCCTGGTCCGGTAGAAGCGAAGGTATTCGCATAACGTTGGTTTGGTGCACACCGCGGTTAGGGCAGCTGAGCCATAAAAATTCGACTCCAGGGAACAACACAAATTAGAGAAACCCTTTAGCAACCACTCCTGCCACATAGTCAAACCGCATTGTCAGGAGGGTTTACCTAGATCACGAAGCCAGTACTACCTTATGGTCTCCTTGCCAACGGATGAGCAACACGCGATGTCCCGTTTGCATTCCGGTTCGGGAGTCGATGCGAAATCGCCCATAAAACGTATTGCAGTCCAAATTAGACGCGGCGTCTCGTAGCTTCTGATCGTCCAAGGAAACCGCCTGCCGAATGCATTCTGTCAAAACCAATCCGGTAGCGAAACTTCCGGCGGCAATGTAGTCGGGTGGCCGGCCGAACTGCCTTTGAAAACTATCCAGAAACCAATCCGACGTTGGTCCTGCGATGTTTGGGAAAGTCATTCCGGGTTCCCACTGGCTCGGCCCCTAGGACTCCATCTGCTATCTGCCCAAGTTCAGCACCGACGCCGGCGGCGACGGCTGCCACCGCACGTACCGTGCTGGGCCAACGATGGCGTGTTCGCATGAGAGCCAGCTCCTGTTGAAAACTCCCTGCTAGCACGACACTCTCCGGACCGATGTTGAACAGGACACCAAGGATGGTATCGTGATTGTCCCAGGGAACGTTGATTGGGACGAGATGCACCGATTCGCGGGCCACATCAAGGGCGGATTCCAGAATTCCACGGGCAACCCGCCATCCGAAAGTTCCTCTGCCTGAATACAAGACACAAATTCGAGCGAGCGTGGGACACTCTTTAGCTAGCCATGGCGGAAGCCCTCTCAGATAGTCACTTGCCGGACTCGCGATGCCCACCAAATAGCGCCGAACATGGTTGAAGATCTCATCGGAGCAGCCGCCATAGTTCCATAGCACCTTCTTATATTCTTCCGCAATCTCAGCCACGGCCATCGTCAAGTTGCTGGAATACGGCCCCAAGAGAACGTCAATCTTATCCTCTCGCAAGAGCTGGAATACGTTCTTCCGGGCAAAGCTGATCTGACTGTGATCGTCATACCAAGTCAGCCGGACAAACCTTTCCTCCCCGTTCCGAACGGCAATGCCGCCTTGAGCGTTGATGTACGACTGCCAGAGGCGAATACCTTGGAGCGCCTGTTGGCCTTGGAGTTGGAACCTGCCTGAAAGAGAAATGGACAGTCCGATTTTAATTTCCCTGCTCATAAGCTCATCGTCATGCGGTTCTGGGCACTTGTGGCAGAAAGCTGATGAACCGCTGCCGCGCCTTGATGCGGCTGCTTGCGACTACTGGCGGACTTCGGGTTCCGATTGGGTTATCACTTCACAGGCACAGACGGGCTGTGCTTCTTGGAAGCTGACGGAGTCACACCTGAAGTGAATCTCTCAGCCAGGACGTTCCAGAGGTTTGAAAACCGTGTTCCTAACGCTCATCCGCAGGTGCGGACCGAAGCACAAACGGAAGGCCACGGTGGGAGTTTGCGAGTACCGTTTTTTGCAAGTCGAGTGCTTCAAGCGGAACGTGGCTGCGCGTGCTATCGAGGCTGACATATTCGAGATATCCGTCTGCGAGCCAGTAATCGGTTACAGCATGGCTGCTCCCATTCTTCAGCACCAGCAGGAAGAATCCCTTCCCCACCGCGTCGGTCGGCGAATAGTCGTCCGCCGGTGGAGATATGTCCGTATCCAGCGGACTTGCCGTCGGTAGGCTCCTGGCAATTCCCGGCTCCATTGACGCTAGGGAATTGAGGTCGTCAGCGATACCAAGAGAGTTCCCGCCGAAGCCAAATCCCGGAGGGAAAGAATCAAAGGCAGCTGAGAAGGAGACCAGCGACAAAGCCGGCTCAAAGAAACACATCTGGGTCAAGCCGTTGAAGAAGCAACCGGATGTCGGAAAACGCCGAAAACAGCCGAAGAAAAACCTGGGGTGATGACGAAACTGAGAAGAAAAGAAAAAGCTGTTGCCGGCAAAGCGAGCTGGGAACAAAACCGGCAAAGGCCTCGGCGGAACCCGCTGAATGGACGCCGATGGCACGGCGCGGACCGGCGTTGTCCTCCTCACCAGTTCGGGCGGTTGGCGCGAGGCATCCGGAGCAGCGACCGCTCCAAGTCCCCCCGCACGCCGCGCCGATCGATTTCCGAAACCAAAGTGCAACCAGCCGAGATGCCGGCCTCCCGTGCGGCCCCCGCCCGTGTGCCTACCGGAAGAGTGCCCGCTCCCAGAATGTCCGCCTGCGGAGTGGCCACCCCCGCCGCCGTGCTGCGCCTCTACTGGTACGAGCAGGCACATTACGCCCAGCAAAATCAGAATTATGCGCTTTGGCCGCACAAGGAAGGCAAGTCGATTGGCCATAGCCTTCCCGTCCCTGGAATCTGATCCCAGTTTACTCCTGTTCGCGGTGCCGAGATCTTGTGTGTGGGGCCTGGGGCTACTGCTCGCGCCCGCGCGCATTTTGATTCCGGCCTTCCTGATTCGCCACGTGCCGACCGAGGCCCTCGTCAGGAGATATGACGAATTATTTACGGCCAACATGCAGCTCGGCTACGAAATGATAGTTCAGGCTGACTCAGCGATCATGCATGCGGTCGGGTCCGGCGACGATCCGATCAAAGCCCTTTAGTGCCATTCGTAACCAAAAAGTCAGACGAGAATTTGATGAAGACTGCAACGAAGGTGTTCACAACCAAGCGGAGAGTGAAGCTCTTCGACCGCCAGGGCAACCTGTGGGAAGAGATTGACATTCCGCTGGGTGAGCTGAGTGGGTTGCCCAAGTTTGTCGCGATGGCGGACAGGATCTTCGTTCGCCACGGCGACGAGTACCGCGAATGCCCAGCCGGTGGCCTGTACCGTGCGCCGCTGCCGTATTACGTGGGAATCGGCGGCTGATCACCAGCCCTGCCCGGGGTGCCTGGTCGAGTGCGGAGCCGGGAGTGGTCGGAAGCTGAGGGCTCAGTTGAGTGTAATCGTTACGTTTTGGAAGCAGGCCTGGAGGTTTCACTTCCTCGGGGTAGCCCATTCGGGCCATTCCGCCAGAGCCAGCAAGATCGTATGGTGGTGGTGAGCAGACTTCGGGGGAGGGCTGTTCGAACGAGCGTCCCATGACTCAATGAGTCTGGGGCGTTTTCGTTTTTGTAGGGACGGCTGCCAAATCGCCTTGTTTTTGAATATCGCCTTTACGCCAGTAATTCTCAGTTGGCGTAATCATGGTTAACAACAATTGAGAATTAGTCAGCAGACGAACTGGGCGATGGTCAGTGGGAGGAGTGATCTACGCCGCTACTACAGCTTCGCGTACCCCGCCTTTGCTTGCTTCAGGATGGGAATGTCGGGATCGCCGTCTTTCCAGAGGGTGAGGAAGTCTTTGTAAGTACTCTTCGCCTTGCCCATGTTGCCGCTCATCGCATAGGCTCGGCCGAGTTCAAGGCGCGCCAGTGCGCCGATTGGTTCGTTCACGACGACGCCGGGATGGTCGAGGATCTTTTCGAACTCAGCGGCAGCGGCAGCGGCTTGCTTTGCTTCCAAATACGCCTCGCCACGCAGGTAAACCGGGTAAAGACTGAAATTCACGGACTCAGCGGTACCTCCAAGCTCGTTGGGCGAAGCCGCAGCGAGCGCTTCTAGGGCCTTGCCAGCATTACCGCCCCGGACCGCAGCGGCTGCATGGATCGTCGGCAGAGTAGTTGAATTGCGCCATTGTGTCTTCCGGGAAACGTTTGCGCAGATCATTGGTCAGCCGCATGGCTTGCGCGGAATTGCCCGCCAGCCCCAGCGCAATGGCCGACATAGCCTCTGCATCTCGGCCGTTTGAATACGCGAGCGCGATCTTCGCCTGCTGTTTCGACACCGTCGTGTTGCCCACCAGCGCCTCGCGCACTGCAGCTTCGGCCTCGTAGTCTGCCGCCGTCTCTTTTTCATCGACACGCTGTGCGGAATCAGCTGCACGCCGTGTCAGCTCCCGCGCCTTGACAAACTGCCCGCCATAGGCAGCGGTGTCCGATTCGAAGTAAGAGCATCATGTCTTCGTGCCCCGGCTTACCCATCAGGCAGCCGCTTGTCGCTGCATCCCCGCCGCATCATGCTGGAGGAAATTAACCCCTGTAGAGGGAGAACTGAATCGATAGAGAGTCTAGATTGTGATCTTGCGCCTTCTGCGCCGTGGCCTTGGCTTCGTCCAGAGGTTGAGCGACCAGATATGCGGCGACCAGATTTGTGTAGCTGATCCCATTTCGGGATCCAGTTTTAGACTTCTTGCTGGGCAGAGGGCTTTGTTGTAGTCGCCCAGACTGCGCATAGGAGCCCCAGATTGGCAGGCGGAGCTTGTCTCGTGGGTACACCTGCGACCACGATTTATAAGTCTTGCGGGCTGCCTCCAGATTCCCGGTCACAGGTTCTCATAGTGAGAGACGATGTAGAGCTTCTCCCGTTCACTCACCCGCTCCCGCAGTTCATATGCCTTGCGGGTACTCTCGGCTGCCCGGACTGTCTGGTTCAGGTCGAAATAATTTGTTCCCAGCCGTGCGTAGGCCATGGCGAAATTCGGGTCTAGGCTGATCGCCCGTTGAAAAAATGGGATTGCGGCGGCGGAATCGTCCTTTACGATCATCGCCTGACAGCCGAGGCTGTAGGATTTCAGGGCCTCCAGTGACGGCGTAGTCACGCTTTCTGGTGGCGCGTCATATTTCCGCACCGACGCCAGCGATTCGCCTAGCTTGCTGCGGATTTCCGAAGCCACCTCTCCTAAGGCGTCGAGAACATGGTTCTTGTCGTTGGCCTGTGCCTCAGTGGTCGCCAGCGATTCCCCGTTTGAGCAGTTGACCGCCTTCCGGGTCAGGAGGTAGTGCATACCAACCTGCGCAATCGAACCATCCAGAACGGCCGCGCTGGCCGTGCGCTGGCAGACCTCGCGGGCCAACTCATGAGTCAGCCGCATGTCTTTAGGCTTGGCCATCAGAGACAGTGTCTGTGCGATGCGCTCGTCGGAGAGCAGGTTCAGAAACGGCGACTGCTCCAGTTGCGCAGAAAGCCCCTGCCGCGGCGTGCCGTCGAACACAGGGTCCCCCGTCGTATTATTGAAGTCGGCCAGCACGACGGTGTCTCTCTCAGTCAGCTTCGGACCGCGACGGAAGTAGAAGAACCCACCTATGGCAAGTACCGCGACTATAATTCCGGTGGTTGCGATGACCGGCCAGAGGCGTCGTCGAGCTACGACCGGAGTAACGCCCGTAATCAGGCGCTCCAGGTCGCTTTGCAGGTCCCGTGCGGACTGGTAGCGATTGGCTGGTTCTTTCTCCAGGCACTTCAGGATGACAGCTTCCAGCTTAGGAGATAGCTCCGATCTCAACCGCCGAGGTGGTGGAGGGGCGCTATGGATGATGACGGCTGCCAGGGCGGTCGGGATTTTCTCTTCAAACGGCCGGTGACCGGTCACCATCTCATACAGCACCGCTCCGGCAGCCCAGATGTCACTGCGGGCATCGGCCGTTCCTCCGCGCAACTGCTCTGGTGCCATGTAGGGCAGCGTGCCGCTGACCTCCTGCGACTTCGTCATTGTCGCCGTGACACCAAGACTGCTGGGATGCGGCATCAGTTGTGCCAATCCGAAGTCGAGGATCTTCAACCGCTCATCGGAAGTCATCCGCAGGTTCGCAGGCTTCAGGTCGCGATGCACGATGCCGTGCTCGTGGGCGGCGCTTAATCCTTTCGCTAACTGTATCCCTAGGCATACACATTCCCTCCAGGGCAGGGCGCCGTTGGCGACCTTCTCGTCGAGAGTGACGCCGGAGATGTATTCCGTGACGAGAAAATCGGTGCCATCCTGGCGACCGAATTCATGCACGGTGGCAATGTTGGGATCGTTTAGCTTGGCCAGTGCTAAAGCTTCCTCGCGGAATCTCTTGCGGGCAGCCTCATCCGCCAATGTGCCGACGGGCAGGACTTTGACCGCCACGTCACGCTCCAGCTGTTCATCATGGGCGCGGTAGACAACACCCATGCCCCCGCACCAATTTGCTCAATGATGCGATAGTGACCAAGCGTGTGGCCGACGAGCTGGGAAGGGGCGGCCATCGAATCGAGAATGTTAGGCCCGCAGAACCCAGGCCGTGCGAGCTGAAAATTTGGAAGCGATTCATAGTAACCTTGACCGCAATTTGCTTCAAGCACCGGCGGGAAGCCTTGCTGGGCTTGGCTTTGGAACTTGTACAATTATTTGCACTCATCAAATACGCCTTGACAGCGCTCTATTGCTGGTGACAAACTTCGTCCCCGCTCTACCACTCAATCCCGGTGCCGAGGATCTTTTCCAAGCGCTTCGGTCCGGTAGATCATCATAATCGTTCAAGCCGCGTTCCATGAATTGGTCCGGCAGATGTATAAGAGGAGATCACACACATGACAAGAATATGGAGACACGCCTCGGCGCCGCTGTCATATGCGGCACTGACAATAGCCATGGTGCTACCGTTTCTGTCGCCCATCAGGGCAAGTGCTCAAGAAGAAGCGGTCAGCACAGATGTCCGCGCTGCCGACCTAGCTGCGGGGACTTTCTCGGTGTCCAATTTTCGTTACCACATACTCCAGGCGAATACTCAGGCGGGACGAATGGCCGTTGCAACCAACGGTTTTGGTACGCCGATCGCTTCGGCTCCGCGCGCAACGGCTGCCACCATTCCCGCTGTGCCAGCTCCAGGTTTTTACCCTTCCGACTTGAAGTATTTCGGCGGAGCAGTGCTGACGTCGACGGTGTCGCATGACGTTTACGTTAACTGCACCGACGTCTCCGTTGCTGGGGCAACCCTTCCCGGTTCCTGTTCGATCTGGGTCAAAGCAGCTTTATTCACGTGGTCGACCAGTACGTAGCTTCTACGGCTAACGGGCGCTACAGCACAGGCGCCTCGGTGTTTGCCAGTTATAGCTTCTTTGCCGGCGACAATGTCATCAGCCAGAACGCGCTGCTGGCCATTGTGCATGCCGCAGTCGTTAAGCTAGGCGCATCCACTCACAATGGGTATGGGCACATCTATCACATCTTCCTTCCAAAAGGTGTGGACACTTGCTTCGACTTTGCCAACGTGTGCTACTCACCGGATGTACCCTCTTCATTCGTCTTCTGCGCCTATCACGGGAGCGTCACCTTCAGCGACATCGGTCACGTGATCTTGAGCGTCGAGCCGTATCAAAACGTGCCCGGATGTCAGGGCGCACCCCCCGACCCGAATGGTATCCTCGCAGATTCCACCAACGCCATTCTCTCGCACGAGCTAATCGAAAGCATCACCGATCCAGACCCCCACGGGGTGGGTGTCGTTCAGCTCGCTCGACACGGCCGGATTCGAAATCGGCGACCTGTGCCAGCCTCTCGGCAACAAAGCCCGCCAGTTCCTGTATCCTGTTCTTTCGTTGAACGGTCATAAGTACGAGCTGCAATTGGAGTACTCCAACACGTACCACGCTTGCGCTCCTAGTCCGTAACACGCGGAGAATCTGGCGTCGCGCTCGCAAACGCTTCAACTTAGAAGGCCCGCTTCGCGGCGGGCCTTTGTCTTCTCCCATCCACGCGCAGGATAGCTGGTGTCTCAACGAAGGCTGAAACTCTCGCAGATCTTAAATCGGGGGACTACAAGCTTGAATCGCAAACACTTGCTGACATGAAGGTGCGCGTCTTCGGAGATACGGCCGTAGTGACCGGTAGTGACGACGAAAAGAGCTCCTACAAAGGCCACGACACCAGCGGGCATTACACCTGGACTGATGTCTATGTGAAGCGCCAGGGGCGCTGGCAGGCGGCGGCTTCGCAAGGGACTCGCATAACGCAACAATAACTCGACTTGGGCCCCCTCAAAACTCTGCGGCTACGCAGTCGGCTGAGAGTTTCGGTGGCCCAGTTGCTTCTCACCATTCCAACTTTACGCGGCTCAATCACCGCGCGCCGTTCCATGGGGTGCTTTTGGTAAGGGGGTTTCCCGCTGGACCCGTGCGGGTTAGGCGCCCCATGGTTTTTTCACTCACCGTCCGCGACCTGGGTGTGGCACACTTGCCGAGTCGAACTTCATTCCCTTCGGGAGGGTCCTATCGGTGTCGCCAGAAAAAGTTGAGATCCTCCGACAGATTGCTGACGGCCACAACTACCGGACAATTGCCAAGAACGTTGGGACCACGGAGCAGGTGATTAAAAACATCGTCCAGAAACTATGCCGAGCGAACGCGGCGCCGAATCGCGTGGCGCTGGTCGCCAGGGCATTGCGAAAGGGTACGATCTCTTAGCGGGGGTCCCATTCGGGTGTTGCACGCTGAGTCCTAACTGGAAACTGTGCGCTACACGAATAAATCGCGGATCGTGACAGTCACACAGCCAAAGGGCCGGGTCCGGATACTTTTCTTTTCATGTAGACATCTGGCGCACCATACAACGGCCCCTTTAGACAATCGAGATTGGCGTGCTGAATATCCTCGTAAGGCCCTAACTTACTTGTCCAGCTATCATTTGTTTGCCTAGCCGCGTGGGTAGGCTCATTCTGCAAGGTGTAAATAACAATCTTTTCAAAACCGCTCTCGCGGGAACCATCACCGCAAACCTCAAAGCCATGAGCGCGAAATGCGGCGATATAAGCATCTCGGGAATAGTCTCCTCTCGCCAGATTATCAGGCCAGTAGTATTGCAATGACGTGTCAGGCTCCCACCATTGGGTGTCATCTAAAGCGGCCCATGCGATGCAGTTGTATGAATCAGTCGCGGGACTGATGCCGTTCTCACAATCCTGTGGTTGCAAGCGAGGAAAATCACGCGGGAACCGTGTCTTTTGGCTATACGTAAAGTCTGGAGGCCATGCCGACCACTTAGACATACCCTTCTTTTTTGCCCCACTCAAGCCACGCTTTAGCCATTTCTTGTAATTTTCCGCGACTATTTTGAGGAACCGGATTATCACGGGTAATCGAAGCTAATGCCCAAAACCAATGATTCGGGGAGTTTCCTTCGGATTTAAGCTGAGCAAGTATCATTGGAATGGCCTCAGGCCCCATCCCAATAATCTGCTGGTAAGAAGACAACATCGCCATTTGCGCGACCGAAGATGTTGCGCCTCGCTCGTCGCGCCATTGTTGTGCAAGCTGCTGAAACTTGCGCGACAGGCGCTCGGCTTTTTCGGCTTTTTGCTGCTCAAAAACACTTGGTTCAATGACAACCTCTGCCTCACGCTCTTGGCAGACGGATTTTACAGTAGGCTCACTTTCAGAGATTGTCTGCGCCTCTACGACAGAACCGCCAACAGTCCCGACGCTTAGCGCACACGCCAGTATCACTGTAGCCTTGCCTAAATCGACAGTTCGAGTAATCATAACTAATTAGCCTTCGTTCCTCCTGCTGGCTTGCGCAGGTGAGCTGGCACATTGACGACCGTCATAACCTGATTGGCCGTCAGCGCATACATGGGATTTCCCTCTTGATCGTACTGACCATCAATGCGGGTGACTGCCAAGACGTTGGGTTTAATGCGGAGGGTAGTACCATCCGCCAAGTCAACTTCCGACCATCGTTCGTGCGAATCCTTGATTGCAACATCGACACCCTCGACCATTCCAGTCGGAAGCTGTACTTTTCTTCTGGTTTCGGGCATTAGCGACTTCCTTCCTCTCTAGATTGTTTTCGTTCTTTGGCTTTTGCCCAGCGTGCAAGTACAGCATTCCTAGCGCTCTCGCTGCGCTGTTCCGAGGTCATTTTCGCCGCACGCGCACGGCCGCCCTTACGACCACCCCTGCGACCTAGCGCAACAGCATAAGGGTTTTTTCGTTTCTGTGCCACGCGTTTCATTATACGTGAGCGGTTACGTAATATTAGCACACCATGAACCGCCTTTCGATGGACAAGCAATCAGGTTGCGGGCGCAGGGGGCGCCTACTGAACCATCAGCCCACCGCTCTCAGCAAGCACCTTTAATCGCGCGATCTCTTCCGGATCAAGTAAGTGCGAACTGACCGCGAATATGTTGCCTGTGACGCCCGAGGGAACCCGTGGAAACCTGAAATTGCCTAGCAGCAGGCCGCAATCCGTCCCGCAGGAGTGCCGTGTTGATTTCTTCTTGTTGGGGCGCTGACAAATACTGCAGCGACCGGCCATACAGTGAATTATGACGTGCTTCTTTTTGTTGCACAACAGGAACCGTGAGGTGAAAATGAATCTCCATTCATGTCAATTCTCGAAGAAATCCAAGCCGCAGCGGTCGATGGAACGAGCGACCTCGGAAGCCTTCTCCGAAAATGCAAATTACTGGCGGCGCGCCTAGGCAGCGAGCCACTGGAAAATTGGCTTCTTTGGGAGTCAAATGGCTATCCAGAAAACGTGGAAGTCCCAGAATACCGTATTTGGTCGCTTCAGCTTAAAGGTCACTTTTTCGGCCTTTCGGCTCAGGCCTTCAGAATGTTCCGATCCCGTTAGTCTGCGTGCCAGAGAAGATGAGAAAGCATTATGAACGCTACGAGTGCAGACAAAGCGTCGCAAGTCTCGAAGCAACCCTGAAGGCGGGACCGGGAACTTTCCAGGTAAGCACCGGGGATCTCTCCGTGGTGCTCGGGACCAATGTATACGAGGGTCAGAACTGCATCCAAGCCTGGGCGGAGTTCGGCGCGGGAACGCTGGTCGAACTTCTCAACGCAGTACGAAATCGAACATTAGATTTTGCCTTGGCATTGTGGAAGGAGTACCCGACTGCGGGCGAACCGGGCAATCAGTCGAGCCCTGTTGTCAAATCGTCAACAGTCACGCAGATTTTCAATACGACCGTGTATGGAGGTTCTGCAAGCTTAGTGGGAGCTGCGCACAACTCATCGCTTACCTTCAATGTAACTACCAACGATTTCGCTTCCTTGGAGCGGGTGCTGAAGCAGTCTGGCTTATCTGGAGGAGACGTCGAAGACCTACGGCGGGCCATTGATGAGGATGCCAAGCCGGTCACCAAGGGCAAACTTGGTCCTAAGGTGTCTTCCTGGTTCGCCAAGACGATGCAAAAAGCGGCGGACGGTACTTGGGCCATCGGAATCGCAACTGCAGGGGAACTGCTGTCCCACGCGATCGAGAAGTACTATGGCTTTTGAGCTAATCCCGTTGCACACTCGGTTGCACATTCGCTGCCGACTGAGAATGATAAGCCCCGACTGAACTGGTTAGCGTCCGTGTCGACGAGAGTCCGTCGGCACGGCGCGCTTCAATCTATCGTCGCATCCAGCACGATCAACAGCGGAAAGACTGTAGTGAAAAGTGTAGTGAGCAGGGGCCTAGAAGCGCTTGTTTCTGTTTGTATTCAGGGAGCCCGAACCCCGTAATTATCTAAGGCCTTACAAGAATTGCCAAACCCTACCAACTGGCCGGGATCGTATTTTAAGTCCCGTGCGTCTGCCAGTTTCGCCACCCGGGCGTCAACGAATGACAACAGCATTGTACGACCACCGCGCACGCAGCGCGGGCCGGCGTGGTTGCAATGAAGCGGCCGGAGAATTTGGAACTGGCAGAGACGAAGTCTTGATGAAGGGAGGGTACGGGGAAAATTCGCGGGTTATTGCAGAGCGGACCATCCGGTGTGGGTAGGCTGGTGAAGATGTTTTTCACCAGGAACGGGTTCAATTCAGGCTCCTTCAGCGGTGGGAACCCACTGCCATCGTCCACGGTTTTGATCAACGTGGTAGCGGTGGCAAAGAGCGTGTTGAAGATTCCATTCACCGGGTCGTGAACGATTTCCAGATCGGCCACCCGCCGGTCGCGGTTAATCAGAGCGCCACAGATCGTGGATCTGAGGCGCATCCACAGTTTTTTGGTTCCGCCCCCGACCTCTGCTTGCGCGACGTATCGATCCCTTCATTTTCTTCTCTGGCAGATACACGCGATTACGTTGAAGGCTTCCCGAGCGTTAGTTTTGGAGTGGGATTAACTTCTTTGCGTACTTCCCGAATGATGACGCCATCCCATGAGTCTTGAAGGCCATGACGAAATGATAGGTTCGCCCTAGTCAGGCAAGCTGGAGAATGAGCACCAGATACCAAGACAAATGAGGGAGTCGGGTTCACCCGAAACGGTGGAAGAAATACTGACTGCAAGAGGATACTACGAGCTGGCAGGTTGTAGCTGGCAGGTTGTAGCTGGCCCGTTGTGGTGGTCAACGCAGCTCATCAAGAAGCTATCAATTTTCTCCAAATTTCACTGACTTGACCTTTGTCCTGGAGTTCGCTCCGCCGGTTAACCTGCAACTTCGAGAATATGTTCGAGAGATGGAACTTTACAGTACTCTCTTGGACATTCAACATCGCCCCAATTTCTTTGTTTGAGAACCGACGCTTCACCAATTCGATGACTTGACTTTCACGCTGGGTAATCCCCTGCCCGGTTGGAGACTCGTTGTCAGTCTTCAGTGATGTGATGGAGTGTCGCACATAAGCCTCCAATACATTGGATGAGATCCACAGGTTGCCTTGTGCCACGCAGTGAACGGCTTGCACTAGCTGCTGCCGCAACCGGCGCGTGTGGCGCATTGGAGATGGGAAGAGTGTGGCGATGAGGCAGGACAAGCAAGAACTGAAACGCACTTCGACCGTTATATATCCCTTGACATCCGGCTCGCTTAGGAACACGACTTGTAAACGTGGCTATCGTACCTGCACGCTTATACGAGCGCAAGGTAGGACGCTGCCGTCTACTATCCAGCCCGCTTTGGAAGTATAAAAAGTTAAAGGTCTCCGATAGCGCCGGGCACAACGAGGATTCGCGGCGCTGTAAATTAAGACCATCGCGCCGGCCGGAGGTTGCCACAGCAGCGATTGTCGCCGCTCGGCGGTCATTTTCGCAACTACGACCAAGCACTGCTATTGGACCTGCATTGGCATCACGTGACTGACATGCAGATTGCCAGCCGCTAAAAGCCGTAGGAGACACCGAAGGCGAATTGATGTCGAGCTTGCAGATCCACGCCCGGCATAATGTTCCCCGCAGCTTGGGCAACGCCAAAGTCGATAGTAAGTTTCGGATTCTCCACCCCCCAACCACGCAGTGGCAGCGCCCCTGAGGGTATGATACGAACTGCGTAGGTGAGCGTGGTCGGTATGACCGCCCCTGGCAAGCCTTCAATCTTTCGCGGTTGCTGCATGACCTCAGAGCCCAGAAGAATGGTGCTTCTCCCCGGTCCTGTAAACGCAAAGCCAGCCGCACCGAATCCGCAGCCGTAGTAACCAGGAGCGTTGCCTGCCAGCCCAAGCAACGAGGCGTTCGTGGTCTTAAACCCAGCATTGAAAACCAGCGGCAGCTTGCGGATGCCGGTAAACGTCTTAGTGGCGACGGCGTAGAAGTCCTGATTGGATGTATCCTTGCCCTGAATCACGCCACCTACATTTCGCACACCAGTGCGTGCCACGAAGCCAACCGACAAAGCCGGCAGGAAGCTTCGCCGTTCCCTGATGAGATTAAGCTTCCCGTGAACAATGTTGAAACGGCCGCTCCACAAACTGCTCAAACCCGCAGTGTTACCGTCCTGATGGAGGCTCGCTGTGTATCCAAACTCAAGCCGATTGAAGGCTCCCATACTTATTGACACCTGGTGGAATCGGCCCAGCACGGGACCAGCGTCCAGGAAGTGATAGGAGACTACCGGGAAACTGACCGGCACAGAGCCACTCGGGACAGAGTAGGCCAGCGGAGTAATGAATACGCCGTCTTGCCCTTCCCAATTAAGGCTCTGAGCCCAGGCTGTGCTAGCACCGACTCCGGCCACCACAATGGCCATCACCACTGACGCCAGGGCACCTCTAATTTTTCCCGCTTCTGACCCAACTTTATCGAGATGTGCTTGGTTCCACATAATCTTCTCCTGCGATTTGCCGGCTGTCTCAGGGCATTCTGCTCTCGCCTGTCAATTCAGCTAATCGCCAAAGCTTAATCGTGCCGTCTTCGCTTCCCGAGGCCAGCCAGCGCCCGTGAGAATCGAAAGCGACGGAATAGACGGGCTGGTCGTGCCCGGCCAAGGTTCGTACTTCTCGTCCTGTCTCTACTTCCCAGATCTTGATGGTTTTGTCCCAACTGCCTGAAACCAGCCAACGCCCGTCAGGACTGAAAGCCAAGCTAGTCACAACATTCCCATGACCCGTCAGGGTATGGATCTCGCGTCCGCTGTCAACGTCCCAAAGCCTCACGGTCTTGTCCCCGCTCGCCGACGCCAACAAACGCCCGTTAGGACTGAACGCAACTGCGTAGATCGATTTCCGGTGACCACTCAGCTTTCTTACTTCTTCGCCGTTAGCGATATTCCATATCCGGATGGTCTTGTCATCATCTCCGGAAGCCAGCCGGCGGCCGTCGGGGCTGAATGCGATGTAGGTCACCCGTCGTCGGGATGTGGCAAAGTCATGAGCCCTACGCCCGGTTTCAACGTCCCAGAGCCTTACAGTCTTGTCGTCCAGGCCCGTGGCCAGCCATCGGCCATCCGGGCTAAAAGCAATGGAATAAACCCAGTTACTGCCTAAAGGTCCCAGAGGCTTGTCGCTTGCCAGCTCACGCAGTTCCTGGCCAGTTCTTGCGTCCCGCAGAGTCACCGTGTTCGAGGAATCCTCAGTCGCTAGCCAACGTCCGTCCCGGCTGAACGCCAACGCCTGGATCTCCTTGTTCTTTTTCGCCGTGGTGCTCAGTTGTTCTCCGGTTGAGACCTCCCACAACTTGACGGTTTGGTCCCAACTTCCTGTGGCGAGTCGCTGCCCATCCGGACTGAACGCCATGGTAGTGACCCAGCCGGAGTGGCCTTTGAGGGTGCGTGCCAGCACGAAATCGGATGAGGAAATACTTATGGATATGACGGGCGGAGGAATTGCTCGGGTGACCATCAGAATGGGCGCCTTCGCGGGCGCAATCAAAGCCGGCAGCTCGAATGGTTTCAGCTTAGCCGTGACCGTGGAAGTCTGTCCGCCATGTAGATCGACGCCCAGTTCGTAGTCTTGATAACCATTCAGCGTCAAACGCAGGCGGTGTTGGCCGGGCGCCACGGCTGATATTTTTGCCTGACCACTCAACCCTATTGCGCCGGTCAAGCGATCATCGACGAAAATCTGCGTCCCTGTGGGCGCTCCTTCGATGACAAGCGCTGAGGAAGCCGGGGTGGCGACTTTCCTTACGAGGTCTATTTCGATTAGCGCCTTCGAATCGGGGTGGGTGGCCGCGAGGCGGGACGGAAGATCCGAGTCCTTGCGGTTCCGAGTCTCAACGGCGCGTGGGTTGCCAGCGGGTATCTTCGTCGACCTGTGATGGGACAATCCGAAGAAGAGCAAGAGGAGAAGAGAAAGGACCGATCCAGCAGCGAGCCATGGTCGCGCATCGAGTCGCTGACAAATGCCGAGAGTGACCCGCGAAGAAATGGGCTCTCCGGCTTCAGCCCTTGCACTGGGCTGTGGCGAAACGATCTGACGCTCCAGAGGACCGATGACAAGAGGCGGTCGGGCTGCTTGTTGATCTTTATCAGGTGAGAACGCAAGCGCTGCATCTGCGACCCGACCTGTATCCGGTAGCTCATCCTGCGCCAGTTCTGGAGCCGAAATGGAAGGGAGCGAATGGGCGATACGTTGCAAGGCAGCAACATCAGCGGTATGAAAGGCGGAAGGGCTGGAAGAGAACACCAAAATTACGCCAAGAACTGAGCCTTGTGCGAGGATCGGAACAGCCAGCGCGGAACGCAAGTGCAAAGTCCTTGCGATCGGCGGCCGAATTCGAGGGTCATTTTCGGCGTCTTCACAAAGCACCACCTGACCAGTTTCAAAGCATTCTCTGGTAAACCCGGAGTCAGATAGCAGTCGTGAGCCTACAGGCGGTGCCAAGCCTAGACTGGCTCGGCACGACAAACCCTGTGAGTCGCGGAGAGCAATAACAGCACCATTGGCGCGCGTTAGCCCAAATACCTGTTCGACGACCCTGTTTAGGACGGCGGATATTGGCTCATCCGCTTTGTCAGTGATCTCATTTTCAGGCTCGAGTAGTTTTCGTTTCACGTTTACTTTTGGCATTTGACGGTCTCCGCCTCGCCACCACTACGTCTTTCGATGGGGCCGTAACCCTCTAGGACTTGACCGGCAGTTGTCGTGGGTGCAACCGGTGTCCGCATGGAATGCTCCTTTCCGCTTCCATGGCTGGAAATGAAAGGGCCGTCGCCCCTATGGCGCAGCGGTTCTGAATACTACGGCGTACTGACGGGCTGGTCAATTAGGCAAATTCTGTAAGTGAGTAGTAGTTAGAAGTAACGTAAGCGTCCGGTTGTGACCGTCTGGACAAGCGTATAATTGAGAGTCATTCTCCCGAAGTGGACACTTACGGAGTGGTGTCCACTTGGAGCGGAGATGGACACTTCCCGACAGATTCCAGATGGGATCACGAATAAGAGTGAGTCGTTGGGCACATCCCAGCGGCAGCGGCGCAGCATCGCGGAGAAGCGACGGATTGTCGAAGAGACGTTGGTGGATGGTGCGTCAGTAGCGCGTGTAGCGCGGGCGCATGGGATCAACGCCAATCAGGTATTTGGCTGGCGTCGGCTCTACCTGGCAGGAAGACTTGGGGACCGTAAGCCGGCGATGAAGTTGCTGCCGGTTCGCGTGAGCGAGAGTTCGCCGGCGCCTCTGCCGGTGGAGCGCAGTTCCGCCGATTTTTCGAAACCACAGCCGGGCACGATTCACATCGAACTACGGCAGGCACAGGTGCGCATCGAAGGCAGCGCCGATCCGGCGTTGGTGCGGGTGTTGCTGGAGTGCCTGCGAGCATGATGGCGTTGCCGGCGAACACGCGCATTTGGATCGCGGCAGGGGTAACCGACTTGCGGCGCGGCTTCACCGGGCTGAGCGCGTTGGTCGAGACCAAGCTGGAGCAGAAGCCATTCTCCGGGCACGTATTCGTGTTTCGCGGACGGCGCGGCGATCTGATCAAAGTTCTCTGGTATGACGGCGACGGGTTGTGTTTGTTCGCGAAGCGGTTAGAGCGCGGACGCTTCGTGTGGCCGCAAGCGGCGAGCGGCACGGTTTCGCTGACGCGAGCCCAGTTATCGATGTTGCTGGAAGGCATCGATTGGCGGCGGCCGGAGCGCACCTGGCGCCCGCAGTTGTCGGTGTAACCTGGGAGATTCTTTGCACAACTTTTTTCGCGGGCACCGGGATGAGAACGTGCGAGTTCATGCGATACTCCGCGCATGGCAGTGGTGGCGCTCCCCGATCTGAACACACTTCCTGCGGATGCGCTACGAGCGCTGATCCTGGCACAACACGAGCAACTGATCTCCCGGGAGCGCGAGATCGAGCATCTGCAGCTGCTTTTGGCCAAGCTGCATCGCATGCAGTTCGGGCGGAAGTCGGAAAAGCTACAGCGGCAGATCGAGCAGTTGGAGTTGCGGCTGGAGGAACTGGAATCGCATCGCAGCGAGAAAGAGTGCAACGCGGCAGAACCAGTTCCGGCCATCGCCTCTTCGACTCCTGCGGCAGAGAAACCCACGCGCCGCGCTCTGCCGGATCATCTTCCGCGACAAACGCGCCGGCACGAGCCGAAGGAAACGGTGTGTCCGCAATGCCAGGGCGAGCTGCGAAAGCTGGGCGAAGATGTTTCCGAGATGCTGGAGTATGTGCCCGCCAGTTTCGTGGTGATTCGGAACGTGCGCCCGAAGCTGAGCTGCACCAAGTGCGACTGCATCGTGCAGGCGGAAGCGCCGAGTCGCCCGATCGAGCGCGGCGTAGCGGGGCCGGGGCTCTTGGCGCATGTGCTGGTCTCGAAGTATTGCGATCACTTGCCGCTCTATCGGCAATCGGAGATGTACGCGCGACAGGATGTGGAACTGGAACGCTCGACCTTGGCCGACTGGGTGGGCAGCACGAGTCGGCTGCTGACGCCTCTGGTCGATGCATTGAGACGGTATGTAATGTTGGCGAGCAAGCTGCACGCCGACGACACGCCGGTGCCGGTGTTGGCGCCGGGGAATGGCAAGACCAAGACGGGGCGCTTGTGGACTTACGTGCGCGATGATCGTCCTGCCGGCGACACGGCGTCAGCGGCGGTGTGGTTTGGCTACTCGCCGGATCGCAAAGGGGAACATCCCGAGCGTCATCTGGAAAAGTTTCGTGGCACGCTGCAAGCTGATGCCTACGTGGGATTCAATCAGCTCTACGAAAGTGGCCGCATCGAGCAAGCTGCGTGCTGGGCGCATGTACGGCGCAAGTTCTACGATCTGGAGCAGGCGCATGCTTCTCCGGTGGCGCGAGAAGCGCTGGTGCGGATCGGAGCGCTGTACAGGATCGAAGAAATGATTCGCGGTCAGCTGCCGGACGAACGCCGTGCCGTGCGCCAGGCGCAGTCGAAACCGCTGCTCGACTCTTTGCGACAGTGGTTCGAGGCGACCTTGTCGAAACTGTCGCGCAAATCGGAGACCACGGTGGCGATTCGCTACGCCCTCTCCCGCTGGGACGCGCTGGTGCGCTATATAGAAGATGGACACATCGAGATCGACAACAACCCTGCCGAACGCTCTTTGCGCGGCGTGGCCCTGGGCCGGAAGAATTACTTGTTTGCGGGATCGGATACAGGCGGAGAACGCGCGGCCGCGATCTACAGCCTGATCGGTTCGGCGAAACTCAATGGCCTCGATCCCGAAGCCTATCTGCGCGAAGTGCTGACCCGCATCGCCGATCATCCCATCAACCGTATCGAGGAGCTTCTGCCGTGGAATATCAGCTCCACACCTGCCGAAGTGTCCACTTAACTTATTCGCGGACACTTAGCAATACGGTTCACTCCGGACGCTTACGAAGTAACGCACCTGCGGAATGAGGGGAGAGCAAAACGGACTTTTACGGTCTTGATTTCGTATGGCTTGGCGTGCACAGTGACCATGCCGGCCTGAATGGGAAGCCCGACAATCGCGTGCTCCATCAGATCGGCATCCTGCGCGCTCTGGGCTCCTGGCGGAAGCTGGATGGTTACATTTGTATCCTTACCTCCCCACTGGTAAAGACGGAAGACGAGATCATCGTCGTCTTCTGCAACTGAAGGATGTTTAGCTAAGAAATAGCTGGACTAGGCTCAGTGGTAACAATCGGGAACGAGTCGATGAATACGTGAAGTCTAATTTCCTGAGCCCTTGTGACTAGCGTGTTACTTGGCAATTGGTTCGACGGAGCGTGACACAAATGGGATAAGCTCTAATATGTCCGATTAGGGCTCGTTTGGGGGTGATGAGTTTGGCGGAAGTTCGACTGCAAGAGGGTGAGTCATTGGAGAATGCGCTGCGTCGGTTCAAGCGTAAGGTTCAGACGGAAGACATAATTAAGGAAGTGAAGCGTCACTCCTACTATCTGAAGCCGGGCGAGAAGCGCCGACTGAAGCAAGCTTTGGCGCGAAAGCGTGCCCGAAAAAAGAGTCGCCGAGAGCAGGATTAAGTTGCGACGATTAGGTCCTCTGGTGCCAAGCAGCGGCCTTTCCTTTCGCCGGACGAGGTTCTCTTGCCGGGTCACGCGGCCTTAGCGGCTTTTGGCACCGCCTGCTGAATCTCTAGTGGAAGGTGCGCGTCCATGAGCGAAGCACCCCCGTCCACATCTATTAGCTGTCCAGTGATCCAATTGGCTTCCTCAGAGCAGAGTAGGGCCACAGCGTTCCCCACATCCGCAGGCGTCCCCAAGCGACCCATCGGCGTCCAGCCACCCTTGTGCCAGTCCCGGATTCCGTCCTGAACGGCAGAAGGCAAGCTATTCAGAACTTCAGAACGCTATCCTGCGCTCAATCGTCGGCCCCATGAAATTGCCAGTGCTGACATCGGCCAGACCCGCGACGGAGCCGACGTTAAGGTTACGATTGGTGGGAGCACTCTTTGGCTTCGCCACTAGCTGCTACTCATTCGCTCCCTAATCCGCTGCGTGACCTTTTCAATCGCTAATCGGGCCTCTATCGCAACGTCGTGACGACTGAGGAAAGGGTCGAGCCTTAGTAATTCAATGGCTGTTTCTAGCTCACTCAAGGCACGTTTAAGCGCGATCATGCTTGCCTCGGGCCTCCTCCCGTGCTCTATCTAAAGCTGAATTTAACTTCCTCAGTTCCGGTCTTGCCTGGTTTCTTCAGGGTCCCATCCTTGTTGTACTTCGGCTTGCCTGTGGTGACCGGTATCAGCAGGTGGATGTTACGCCCGTTGATTTTTGCAGCATAGGTAGTGAGCTGTGGCTCGAAACAGGTCGCCCAGACAGGAGGATAGTGACACTGCATCGTAAGCGTCTGACCAACACACCTGTTCGAATGGCGGGGTCTGTGTTGAAGTTTTCGGATGACCGCAAAAACAGAGTTGTCAACGCCCAAGCGACGTACACGAGCGGAAGTTCAGCAGTTGGTGACCGAGTTTGTGAGCAGCGGTATGCGGCGGAGCGAGTTTTGCCAGAGTCGGGGTTTGAGCTTCAGCACGCTGGATCGCCATCTGAAAAAGCGGCGTTGGAAGAGAAGGCGCAGACCAGTTTCTTCGGCTGGCCGGTTGGTGCCGGTGGAGCTGGCCGCCAAGAAATCGCCGACGCGGCACGAACCGAGTTGTGGGCTGGCCGTGGTGCTGCCGGGTGAGCGCCGCATTGAGGTACATCCTGATTTCGATACAAATACGTTCGAGCGCCTGGTGAGTTTGCTGGAGCGGGTGTAGGCCGTGTTTGGACTGGGTCCAGCCACACGGATCTATTTGGCCGCCGGAGTCACGGACGTGCGCAAGGGGTTCGAGGGGCTGTACGGTCTCGTGCGGGATCGATTGTCGTGCGACCCTTTGAGTGGGCACTTGTTCTTGTTCTGCAATGCCCAGCGCAATCGGTTGAAGGTTCTCGTCTGGGACGGAACGGGACTCTGGGTCTGTGCCAAGAGGTTGGAGAAAGGGCGTTTCACCTGGCCGCAGTCCGGCGATGCGCAGGGCAAGGTCATCCTGAGTCACGAAGAGCTTTCCTTGTTGTTGGGTGGGATCGATCTGACTAAAACCAAGCACAAGCGGTGGTACCAAAGGCTTTCCCCGAGGGACACGCTGCCCGCGTAAGTTTGCGTGCTTTTTTGAACGTTTCGATCGACTCTGGTAAATCATTAAGTCATTGTGAGTTCAG